>JBEKIL010000004.1:0-239255 GCA_050011775.1 Bacteroidota bacterium
CCCCTGCAGATCGTATGTGTACGTAATTTTCTTAGCCGGATTCAATCCTTTCTGAATAACCCACTCGACCCTGCCAAACTCATCATAAGAATAAATTGTCGTCGATGCAATTGCTCCCAGCCGATATGAAATTGCGGTAGAAAGTCTCCCTTTGATATTTCGCTGATTTGCTGCCATCGGGTCGGTGCTCGGAGTATCGTATATGAAGCGTTTGCTGACGAAACAGTTGTCGGTCGGGAAAGATACATTGTCGGCATTTGTCTGTGTGTCGAGATCACAATAAAACAATAACCCCACCCAGATAATTTTCGGCGGTGTTTAGTATCAACGTATTGATAACAGGACCTTACCAAAATTATTTGCAATTTTTAAAAAATTGTAGACTCGTTCTTAATCAGCTATCACCTCAAATCTCTTCTTCACCCTATTGTATCTAACTCCAAATGAAGAAATACTGCCATTCCGTTTTCCCTCAAAGAAGAGAAGACTTTCCACAATGCCCTTATGTCTCTTGACCTTAAAAATACCATTAATTGATCCCGGAATGTCCTTATGCGTGAGATAAAGATTTTCCTTTTTGAAAACCGTTTTTACCTGGTATTTGTGACGAATAAAATTAGTCCGATAGATAGTAATGCTATAGCTTGTTTCATCTTTATCGATAGTCAAAACATCTTTAATTCCGTCGTGATCAAAATCATCAATTAAATAGTCAATAGTATACGAGTCTTCAAACGAGTGTGACAAAATTGACGTATAAATATCTGAACTTTTAAGGTAAAAGAATACCATTCGTCCCATCGATCGTAGATTAGGATTCTCAGTTGTGAGAGCGAAGTATAAAGTATCCTTCGCGTTAACGGAAATGATATGTGATTTATTTATATTCTGGAGACTTATCTGAGAAAAAGCAAGACAAGGGGACTGAATTATACACAATGCCATGAGTACGAGACAGTAAGAGTTCATACTATAATCTTTCTATGATTATGACAATTAATGGTTTTTCTTTCTAGATTACTATTTTTCCTCATCCTTCTTTTTATTTTCATCTTTTGGTTTCTCTGGTGTCTCTATTTTCATATAATCTTCCGGATTTTTGTATGTATCCATTCCCGTTTGCGGAGTCGCTGTTGTTGACACCCCGAAATGAAGATGCTCTTCATCTTCTGTAAGGTTTGCCGCATTCCCGGTTTTCCCAGTTTTACCTAATACTTCACCTTCTTTAACTTGTTGCCCTTCCTTGATGGAACTCTCCGAAAGATGTGAATATTGATAGTATAAGGTCTTACCATTTTCTCCCTTGACCTCTAGCATCATTGTTTTACCAAAATCTTGCGAGTCATATACCTTTACAATTTTACCACCCTCTACCGCCTTTACTTCCGTACCAACCTTTGCCTTAAGATCAACACCCTGATGACTACGTTTCCCCCCTTCACGAACGCCTACCCCAAACTTACTCTTTTCTGGAGCCCAATTTTTATTTCCTGACTCCACATAATAAGCTCTATATGTCGGCTTGTTGACAGGATCAGTCCAAAGCCCATTCGGATCAATGAATATTAATGGATTACATAAGACATATGCATAAGAACTCCACATAGGATACTTTCCTGCAAATCGATCTGCTGTTATCCAACGGCATATCTTCGAATCATAGCTCCTCGCCCCAAAATAATCCAAACCTGTCTCTACGTCCCGTTCTTTACTTGTAAATTTAAATCGCGTGTCACTCTGCCCAACATTCCCACTCCTATTCTCCATCACCATCCCATATGGATAGAAATCATCATAGCTCTTCAACGCTCCCAAAGCATCTATCGTCATTCGGATTGTGCCGAGATGATCTTTGAGATAAAAATACCTACTCCAATTTTGTTTATCGCGCTTCACTTGTCCCAATAAATCAAGCCCCCAAATATTATGTGTTGCCTGAAGATTATCCGACTTGACTACAGTTTCTGTTTTTCCATCCTCTCCGACTATATAACTCTCCGTCGTCAGCGCATTTTTCCGTATCCGATTACCCTGAGCATCGTAATAATATATATAACATCTCCCATCGGACTTTTTATAGATGGCAACCAGTTAGTTATGTACCAACTATCTATTTCAAACGGCATTTGTAATTGCTATATAATGATAACCCCGCTCCGGATTGAGAGCGGGGTGAATTATGTAAATAATTTGTTTCGTCAGATAATATTTTATCAATTACAGTTTAAAACTGAAAAAATCTAACATGACTTGATTATTTTTTCAAATAAAGTTTTTTTCCATATTTATCTTTAACATTAACGTATAGAATATTATCCTTCAGTGAAAAATTTTCGTATTCACAATCGTCTTGATCAATCCTTTTTAGAAGAGAGTCCTCCAAGGAATATACCCATAATTCTGAATACGAAAAAAGTCGATCATAAGGAGGAGAATCGGACACAAATACTATACTATCTATATCCCATCGATAGATATCAAACTCAATGATTACTTTACTAGAATCATTAATTTGGCAAGATAGTTTTCCACGTCGACCATTCTTAATCCTTTGAGATAAATCCTTTATAGAATCTCCTCTTATTATATAAAGATCATAGTCTGATTTCCAATTTGGCTCATTTACATCATAAAGAGGAATAAGGAAATATTCTGAATTTATCTGACATCCATCTTCTACCGCATTAGAAGAATCTGGATATCTGATCAATTTACCAGGCATCTGTCTACATTTTGGTATTAAAGAATAATTGATTTTTGTTTGACAGAATAAATGATATCCGATAATTGTATTTAAAATTAAAATAATAATTATTTGTCGAATAACATGCTTTTTATATGGTATCATAGTGTAAAACCTTTCTATATTAAAAGTTAGCTGGAACTATTTCCCGTTCATAAATCTTTTTTTGGCGCGGCGTTAATTCAAATCCCACCACTTCAAGTTCTGTCGGTCTTTCTTCTTTATCAGCTCTCTCCATTTCTTTTGTAATAGAATTTAGAGTACTCATATCATAATTACTCATTCTAATGCATCCCCATGTCGATCTTAGGTCTTCATTCTCATCGAGGTCTCCTCCGTGAACTCTAAATCCCCATCTACCTTTATTCTCTGCTTCCACTGCTTCTCCCTCTTTTGGATCAAGAATTAATCTTGGATTTGGTCCATAGCTTTTTTTATCCTTGGCACTCTGTTTATCATTTGGGATAATCCATCCTTCTATCGAATAAGTACCAAATGGCGTATCTCCTTTTTGAGCCATTCTATCGCTAGACTCTCCTTTTGCTTTAGCTTCAAAATACCCTTTACAGTTTCCGTTTTTATCGAATAAGCATAAGGTAGCACTCCTATCATCATATACGACTACTTTTATACTCCACTTTCCATTGGGATCTATGCTGTTAATTGGATTGTCAAGAGAATAGATATAAGGGCTCCAATTAAAATATTTCTCCCTTAAAGGATCCACAACCAACCACCGTACTATCCTCGCATCATAGCTCCTCGCCCCGAAATAATCCAATCCAGTTTCTACATCCCGTTCTTTGCTTGAAAATTTAAATCTCGTATCATTCTGCCCAATATTTCCGCTCCTCTTTTCCATGACCATACCGTATGGATAGAAATCATCGTAGCTTTTAATATTTGCCGTTGAATCGATCGTCATTCGTATTGTGCCGAGGTGATCCTTTAAATAGTAGTAGCGTTTCCACGTCGATCTATCTCTCCTCGCCTGGCCGATTAAATCTAAACCTCAGATACGGTGAAACAGTACTCCCACCTTCGGTGGGGGTATTATGCGTAGCCTGCAGGTTATCCGATTTGACTACGGTCTCGGTTTTACCACCGGCACCGGTCACGTAACTCTCCGTCGTCAGCGCACTCCTACGTATTCGATTGCCCTGTGCATCGTAATAATAGTAATTAATGCATATCCATTTCGATTTCCGATACACCGATATCGGTTTTTGCAACTTACAAAATTATCCGTATCTATACTATATAAAACCCCGCCGAAAAAGTAGCGGGGTGAGAAAATATTGTAAAACAATATCTTAGCTATCACAGTTTATATTCATACAATTAATAATTCGTTAAGCAAGGAATTTATCAGTCCTTAATTCAAGTATTATACTTATTGATTAATATTCTTTGATCCATTTTTCAAGAATTCTGATGCACTCATCTCGCAATGAATTCAAATCCGGAATTTTCACGGACTTCAGCGCATCAATTCTCTTTATTATTTCTTCCTCTTCTTTTTTCCTCGCTTTATCTCTATCTTCATCGTAATCCTCAATTTGTGGAATGAGAATACTTTTTGGATTTTGTATTAGATATTTATGCTTTTTAAATTGTGTAAGAAACATTCCAGGATCTATTATAATCAGATCACCTATATCTGTAGTAAGATCTTCCATGAATGCACCGTCGGCAATTGTTAGCAAAGCAAATGATATATTGACAGCGTTTGAATCGTGGGCTTTAATCCTTTGATGCAATACAAAAAGAGAATTATACATTCGGTTATGGACCGTTTCGGCTTTCCCTGAATCTCCAGAATCTATATCCAGACGCTCAATTAAGTAATTATACAGATCATTCGCAGCTTTCAAGGAATCCATTACAATATATTTATTCCAGTATACCTCAAGCGTATCCCAATTTAAAATTTTTTCTTTCTCTTTCAAATTCATTTGTGCCCCTGAGCAAGATGTGAGTACGACCATAAGTAATAAAAATTGCCCTATTCGCCATAGGTTATTCATGCTCATTCCTTCCTTTTTAAAGTTTAAATGTAAAAATCAAGACAATAACCCAATTATTGTTTTCACCACGGTGGTAATGCATGTTCTGCTTCCCATCCGCGGGTCTCTGATTCACCCAATTGATGTAGATCCTGATGCGTCTTCGTTCTATCCTGTCTTGCTTCCTCAGCTTCTGGCAGAGTGAATCTAGGAAAAGGCGGTTCGTTTTCAACGGTATTTTCATCGGGATTTTCTATTTCGAATGTCATAGTAGTCGTCTCACCAAGAATCCAAGTATCCATCCAGGCTGCAAAGAACGCACGCGCTAATGCCCTCTCGTTAAATTCTTGACTTCCTCCAATTTGACTCCCATTGATAAGTGTAAGTCCTGATAGAATACATCCCGTTGTCTTATTCCAAGGATCCGTTCCCGAGTGCATATATATTCCTTTTCGTGACCTCGTATGAAGCAATAAAAATGCCCATCTTTCATTAGGTTCATCTTTATGTAATAAACTAAAAATCGCCGGATATGTTCCAGCTCGGACCCTACTTGCTACGTTAGGGTCATCACTTCTTCTATTATATCGCTATGGGAGTTCAAGTGTATATCCAGAAAGTACATATCTTCCATTTATTGTCATTTGAATATCCCCGATCGTTGCTGCTGACAACCATGTAGTCTCTCTGCGTTTAATGTGAAAGACGATATCACTTAATCCATCCTCATCGATCCGGTTTACGGGATTATTATGGACATAACTGTAGGGGCTTGTATTGTTATATTTTCCCTGCAAAGGATCGACCGATATCCATTGTCCAACGTTCGGCAGATAATAACGTCCACCAAAGTAATCAATACCGGTCTCGACGTCCCTTTCTTTCTCTGTAAACTTATACCTCGTATCATTTTGACCAATATTGGCACTTCTATTCTCCATTACCATGCCATATGGATAGAAATCATCATAGCTTTTTATATTTGCTGTTGAGTCAATCGTCATCCTTATAGATCCGAGATGATCCTTTATATAGTAATAATGTTTCCATGTTTCCTTATCTCTGTTCGCTTGCCCGACGAGATCCAATCCCCAGATGTTATGTGTCGCCTGACGGTTATTAAATTTTATCACAGCTTCTGTTTTGCCATCAGCCCCAATGACATAATAGTCAAGGATCGGTGCGTCTTTCCGTATACGGTTGCCCTGCGTATCGTAATAATAATTGTAACATGTCCCACCAGATTTTTTATATATAGCTACCGGTTGATTGTTGATATCGTAGAAGGGATGTTGGGATCTTGTCCCTGTTACGTACACTAAAGGAAAATCCCAATTAGCAATAATTGGTTGGGTTTATTATCTATTCAGCCATATTTATTTTCAATCCCGTGTTGGCATACAAGTCTCACGATATAATATTACTTACTAAGGTATAATTTCAAAAAATATGTTTGTGATCAAATGAATTGATAAGCACGCCTCGAATCCATATTTCTTCATTGTGTATCCAAGTACAACTCCTAGCGGAAATATTTGGATAATCCTCACGAAATCAATCGGACCATCTACATTATGAAGAAGTGCCCAATAGATACTCGATAATAAAATTGCAATAAGCCATTTATATGGCGAATTGCGTAGTACATATACGATTAATCCCAATAAAAAAAGTCTTATTAATAGTTCTTCAGCGACCGCTCCTATACTTCCTAACATAATATTTTGTACACGTTCAATAATGCCATTCGAGGTATTAAAAAATACTCTGCCAAATATAGAAAAAATAAGCCAAGAATATAGACTATTAGAAAGAACTATTACTGGTATGAACCAATAGGGTAAATTCTTAAAAGAGCTAAAGCTCTTTTCATAATTCAAAACCATCTCACGGGCCCCTATTACCTTAAAATATATAATTCCGATTGATGCAAGGTAAGAGTTTTGAATAACTAGATAACCATTGACAAAGATCAGGCTTAAGTTAGTAGACAATGTAACATCATTAAGCGTATATGATGCTGAAAGCCCTAAGACAAACAATATACCCAACACTGTATATGGCACAATAAGCATGATACTTTTATTCAATAATTTTCGATGTACTATTCCTGACACAACTGCAATAACTAAAAAAAGAAACCCGATTATATCAAATACATTGTATGTCAATGGTGATATTATCATCTTCCGTAATCTTTCATAATTTAATATGTATTTCTATTTTTGGGGGTAGTCAAAAATACATTTCCATATATTCCAAATACGGACACCGTTAATCCATAGGTTGTACGAGTGGATACAGCATCAACTCTAGCAGTTGTCGTAACAGAAACAACTCCGGTTCCTACAGTTATTCCTGAAATATTACTATTACTGGTACTAAAAATATTAAAATTTACTTGACCTCCCCCTTCTCCAGAGAGCGGTTTTTCTACTGACAAAGAGGCTACAGTCTGCCTGGCTAATACCTGACTAATATTTCCGGTGATTGATGTGTAGCCTTTCAGAGATTTCTTTAGCCCTAATGAAGAACTGTAGGCTACTAGGTTAGATTGGCCGATTGCCGAGCCGTAACCCACACCAACTCCAATATCTCCGGCATTTTCAATCACTTGGGCAGTTTGGTCCATAGCTACCACTGTTCCATTACCGTCTAGTATGGTACCATTATTATTATTTTGTTCATCTTGAGTATTTTGATCAGTTGTATTTTTACTAGCAAACATTGCACTTACAGTATTTGTAAACCAAGTCACAATATTATTGAACGCGTTATTCGCCTTTATGCTATCAGTTCCCATCGGATCTATAAATGATATCGGATTATTACCGCAATACGCATACGAACTCATTCCTGGATATTTAACAGCGTGCGGATCAGGAGTCAAAAATCTCCCGATCGATGAAAGATAAGGCCGCGCTCTAAAATCGTCCAAACCTGTTTCAATATCTCGCTCTTTCGCTGTAAACTTGTATCTGGTATCGCTCTGCCCCAAATTCACACTTCTATTCTCCATCACCATGCCGTACGGATAAAAGTCGTCATAGCTTTTCAAACCACCAGAAGCGTCAAGCGTCATACGGATTGTACCAAGATGATCTTTTAGATAATAGTATCTGTTCCAATTCTGTTTATCGCGTTTCACTTGACCTAAAAGATCCAGCCCCCAGATATTATGCGTCGCATGCAGGTTATCAGACTTGATCACAGTCTCCGTTTTATTGTCCGCGCCCAAAATGTAACTCTCCGTCGTCAGCGCATTCTTGCGTATTCGATTACCCTGTGCGTCGTAATAATAAATATAACATCTCCCATCGGACTTTTTATATATCGTTACCGGCTGATTATTAATGTCGTAAATGATGAAGCCGATATCGCTCATCAAATCCTGTTTCATATTCCCGTTACCATCGTAATCGTAATTCCGGTACTCCTGATTTTCTACATCTCCCGTATACTCCGTCGGAGGCGCAGCGTCCTTGATATACGTTAACCAATTTTTCCCCCTTGCGTATTTGTATTGCAAATCATCCATCAGTACATTGTCCGCATATCCGTATACCTTTGCAGTGTTTATGTTTCCATTTCCTGTGTAAGTATACTGCGCACCGTAAGAATTGGTCGAGTCCCATTGATTTGAATAATAATACCGAAATTGGGCGCCAGTTAGCCTGTTTGCTCCATCATAGCTGTAATCGTATCCCACTTTATCAGTCGAGACTGATGGACTTGAAGGCGGTGTGTAATTTACTCCCTGCATACGATATGATATAGAGCTTATGTTACCGTTATATTGCGGTTGAGTACCATTGTTGTAATCAAGTGTCATGTCCAACATAGGACTCTGTATTCTTGTCAGCCAATCTCGCTCATTATATAAATAATCGATTGTATGCACCCCCCCGCCCAAAACTGCACGACTCGGCTTTCCGCTCGCATTAAGCGTATATTCAACATCCTCAACCGGCACTCCTTTCGGATTCTGATTCGTTCCTACCCGGCAAAGCCGTTCGGCTTGATCGTAAGTATAGAACGTATAAAGACAGAATTTCGAATTTGCAGGATCGATATAGCCTTTCTTTGTAATGTTCCCCTGCAGATCGTATGTGTACGTAATTTTCTTAGCCGGATTCAATCCTTTCTGAATAACCCACTCGACCCTGCCAAACTCATCATAAGAATAAATTGTCGTCGATGCAATTGCTCGTGCTCGGAGTATCATATATGAACCGTTTACTTACGAAACAACTGTCCGTCGGGAAGGTAACATTGTCGGCATTCGTCTGCGTGAAATCGTCCTCTTCTGAGGGCGCTTCGAATTCACCTGTTTCGATAACACGGTCGAACTCATCGTACTTGTTATACACATATTCACACCACTTAGAGCATTTTATACTGTATGATGTAGTCATTGCTGTCGTGGATTGGAATTCACATGTATACGATCCTTTCGGCAAATACATTGAAACATCATATGAATTTGAATATACAGATGTTGCACTGGTGAGGAGTACGGTTCCATTACCAGATATCAATTTTATGTTGAGTCCGCCGTTCAACGGATATTGCATTTGAAGATGAATGTAAATCCTGCCGGGACGGGGCATAGATACAGATTCTAATTTCGTGTATACGCCGTTTCTCCCTCCTGTTATATCGATCGCATCATTATATCCTGAAATTGTTGGAACCATTGATCCACTATTTGGAATTTTACTCGAAGGTGTAGATTTGATTGAGGTCGGAATTCCAGTGATAGTATGTGCCGCATCTTTGATGAGCCGCAGATTACCTTTTTTATCATAGAGATACCGAACACCACCTGCATCGGATGTGGTCTTCTCTCTCATCTGGCCGAGTGTGTTGTAGTAATAGTTGCTTGATAATTCTGTGGGGTCAACTGAACGAATCAGTTTTCCCATGATGTCATATTCAAATGAAGTCGTAAGACTCAACTCATCCGGATCGACAATGGTTACAATTGTATTATTAAAAGCATCGGTATACGTATCCCTAGAGACTCCATTTTCGTTAATCTTTCTGGTCTTATAGAGAGTACCGGGTCCAGAATATTCCGGATCATCATCCGCATTCGAGCTATAGAAATATTTTACTGAATGATCTGTTCCTACTCCCCAAGTGGAAGAATTATCAATCCCTTGTTCCTTTATTCGATTAAGTGGATCGTCCGTATAAGCGATTTGATTTCGAAATAATTCAAAGCGCGTATCCGGATATTCGGTAGAGAGATATGGAAAACCTGAAAGTGTAAGCCGTCCTAGGTAATCGTAATATTTGTTTGTCTCTATCCATCCACGTGATGTTGATTCCCCACCCTTTTGCTGCACAATGCTCTGGATTTCTCTTCCCAGCCAATCGTTACGCGTCTCCGAATATCCTGGAAGTAAATCTATCGGACTTCCCGACGTGTATTGATCATCAACGGCAAAAAGACCTAAATAATCGTATGCTGCACCCCAATTAATATCGGTTGATGGATAAAGAGCGATAAACACATCTTCATCTCTATTGATCGTAAATGTATAGTCCATCGGCGATGAAAAATTAAATGTGCCGGATGAGGATAATATATGTACTCCGTCAGAGTAGTAAACGTCTATATATGCACCCCCATCCAGAAAGCCGATGAATCTATAAGACTTTCCTACCTTCAATTTCCCAATGTTTTGTATTAACCTAAAAGTCGAGTTCTTATCACCCTTATTAAACAAACATGCGCACGATCCATGGTATCCTTTCTCGAAGGTCACTCTCATGCTGTCTGAGATACTTGAGCATCCTTCAAGCAACCACTCCTCCGGCAGTAATTGATTATTACTCTGTTCATGTCGGTATATCATTCGCTGGTCTTCGAAGCTCGGATTTTTGATAAGGTTCGGTGTCAGATAATCAATCGTTCGAATTGAACGAAGATCTGTCGCATAATCTATTTCCTGAAGAGGATTTTTCCGATAATCCAACATACTATGCACTCTACCAAGGGCATCATATTTGTAATTTGTTGATATGCTATTTTCGTCTGTTGCACGTATCACAAGCAATTTCTCTGGGTCGCAGGAATATGATCGTGCAAGAGCACCAACCGGATAACTTCGAAAATCGTCGAACTCTGTATCTGTATCAAACGTGCATAGACCGATATAACCACTGGTTGCTATACTAGAAAGCTTATAATTTATAAAACGCTTTCCATCAACATACACCTGTACATTGTCTCCATTTACTGAAACCGACAATCGACGCCAAACATTGGGCAGCAGGGATGTTGAAACAGAGATTAGATTTTCACCGTCTTTGTACAGCTTGAGAACTCCGTTATTCTGGTAAGACAGGATGTATCCGTTACTAAAATCGCCGGTTGATATACTTCCAAAATAAATACCAGCCCAGTTTGCAGCACTGCCGTAGTCATTTACGATGTGTAATGTTACATCAGTTGTGAAATTCTGATATTCAACAGTATGATTGCCGGCATAAGCACTGTTGGTCGATCTAAGAATTCCATTTGAAAGTGCCCATAAACCAGTAGTAGTCCAACTGAATGGATTGTTATCGCTGATACTGCCATCATCGAAGTTATCCGCGTATACTGGTCCAGCAGACAAATTCTGGAAATCCGCAATGCGTACTCCATTATTATGATCGTATACATATTTTGTAGTTTTTCCGTTGGCATCCGTCGATTGAAGAAGATTACCAAAATTATCGTAATCGTCAAAGGTCTGTGTTCTAACAAACCTCATATCGGTATCCCAATCCTGAAACATGTCATAGTCTCTTGTATCAAAATAATTTCTGTCTGATATGGGTTCGGGATTACGCGAATTAAAAAGTCTGTATGGATGAGGAAAGATATTATGAATATCATTTGGACCGAAATCTTTATAAGCAACAGCGTTTGCAGCATATACACTATTCCCGTCATCAATCCATTTTACCAGAACAACATCTACGATATTTTTACTGACAAGTCCTGCGATTGCGTAGTTAGATTGGTAAAACTCACCCGGATACTTTAGGTATGTATATTTCTTTGAACCTTCACTATTGGTCTCCGTTATTATTGTCCTATTCGGAATAGCATCATTAATTCCAGGAGTATATGAATACTCAGTAGTAACCGATGACACAACTCTATCTTGTGTTGTTATTTTACCATCGGATAGTTTCACGTAGGAAAATATCGGACCGTTTAACATGAGAGAGTTTGCCATCATCTCGTCTATACTAAATTCCTCCTTTTTTATTAGATTTTCCCGAGATGCGCTAAGATATTCGCGTTTGGCCAATAACCCTCTTCGCTTCATTGTATTGTCAAAAATCATTTTGCTTGTGACATCACCTACTCCAGACGGTGCAATATCTTCACATAGATATGCAGTTCCATAGTAGGATTTCACTATTGAGCCGTCGGGTCGATGTTCTAATACTTGTTGATATAAGACCTGATGAGTCGTCTGATGGAAGTACCAATCATTTTGCGGAGGGTAAATAGTCGAACGGCAATTTATCCCACCACAAAGGGGAAAAGCTGAATAGTAATCTATCGGATCGGCATACATTCTTCCTACACCAAGGTTAAAAGTAGGATCGAACTCACTGTTATCAGTGCCGTATTCGTATGTATATATACCTGAAGGAGAATCGATATTACCGCTATTAACAATTTGAGAAGTTAATCTTGATCCAGCGCCCGACACAATTGGAGCCACTTCACCGGTGATTGGATCTATAGCTCCCCGATAAGAAAAGTTTACCATATAACAGTTACTCTCATAATCAAATACAAGCGATCCTCCAGTTGGATAAGTTATCTTCTCAAGATTCCACATCTTCCCGTCGGTTTGGTTTCCAATGAAATAATTAAATTCATTAAGTTTTCCCTCGAGGCCTCCATCGGTACTATTGTACCAACCTAAAAACCCAACTCTGGCATAATTCGGATCAAACATGGCAGCAGCATAGTTCTGTCTACTCCAGTCATATGTCCACGAATGATTGAACGGATCGTTGTTGCCGATTAAATCATAATAATCGAATGTATAATCCGGAATTGTAATATCACCAGCAGTAATAATAACAGATTTCAATAAACTTCTCTTCTCCTTATATCCATTTTCCATGGGCGCAGGCTGATCAGGATACAAAGGATCATGGCCTTGGTATATAAAATCTACTTGTTGTAATATCGTCTGATCAGCAGTAATTGTTCGAAAGCCATTGCCTATATAGTTACGATACAATTTTATATTTTTAAGCCTCTTCTTTACCTGGCCTACACCTGGAGGATCATCTCCATCCGATGCAAAATAACTGTTATAATCCCATTGCCACCCATAACCTCCTCTGGAAAAATCTCCCCACTTGGTGTCAAGTAATTCACTTATAGGATTCCATAATTCATCTTCTGTCTCAAATTTTGCGACGTAAGTAGGCGTTACGATATATAAAGGATATGTCATCGAAGTAAGACTGATATCACGTCCGTAATGATAATTGGGCAGATTCCATTCTCTATAGAAGTATTTTTTAAAATCTCTAGTACCATCATATGTCCACCTTATTCCAATCCAGTTTCCTTTATTAGGAAGATCACCGTCGAGCGGATCAAGTGGATCGCCACCTCCATCCACATAATCTGGACCAATAATGGCAGTGAGGTACCATTGCATGAAGGGATTCTCCCATGGTACTCCATAAATCAGCCTGCCTTTGATCGCATCTCCGAAAGCATTGTAACTAAGGCCGGGGACAGCTAAGCCGAATACATATGTCGTTCCATCTTCTGTTAAAACTATGAATCTGTGTTTTGAATCTTCGAATGTAACTCTCCAGGGTCGCAATTCTTCAAGCATAAAAGTATATTGGTCACCATTAAGAAATTGCATAGCTCTATCGGACCCACCGGGACAAGATATCGAATAGATATCTCTCATCTGATCATCAGAGTAAACTTTTTCATCATCCAGGTCTCTATAGTGTGTTTTGTTAATTGTATTATCCATACCGCCTTCGACATTCCTTGTAATGCATCCCACATCCAAGTTCCATCCAAGGCCAACCCATGACGCTTCATCTGTCACCTTGATGCCGGGCGTGTAATTGAGGGTAATGTCAAAATTTAAACCGCCCGGTCCAGGAACCGTCATCAATGGAAGACCAAGGTGAAAACTTCCTGTGGCATTCACTTCAACTTTTTGTGGTGAATATAAAAGCTTTGCCTGCGGCAATAAACCGTTTTTTGAAACTTCCGCCATTGAACGATTCTGATATTCCATAAATGTTGGGGTAGACTGTGCAAATACCAACATCACATTACAAAAAATAAGAGCTGAAAGATTGGTGATTCTTTTTAAAAGGATTTTCATGAAAATCAACTCCTTCCGTAATATATTTGAATATAAAAATGATCTTCAAGTTAGTTATGGAATCTGGAACCGCATCGCCGCGGCATTCCATGTCATGTTTACCCCAACCTCGCTCCACCACTTATCACGGTATTTGGCAACCGTCATTGTCTCTCCCGTATTGGGATCAGTTATCGTCGAATTACTATCACCCGGCTCGCCGGTATCAACACCGGTCCAGTTCTGAAAACCCTCACGCGTTATCTCACCAATTTTCTTGTCAAGGCCGATAACCTTCGTCGAATCGTCAAGGGCTTTCAGCAGTACGTGAATTATGTTTACATCCGGATCATATCCTGAACTTGATTCAGGATTATTACAGACCGATTGATAATAGGATGTGGAAAGCGCATTGAGTGCCATTCCCCTTACCTCGACATCGTGGTGTAACTGCGCCACCTGCAATAAAATTTCACATGCCGATGGTGTGCCTATCAACTCAACCACTTGAACCGCTAAAAGCGAGTTCGGACGGTGTGCAAGAAGTGTATCTTTATCACTCAATGTATCTCCTGAATCCGACACCACGTCCTGGGATAATAATTCGTCGAGCGCTTGTATCGCCCCCTCCTTTTTCTCGCAAATATTACTGATTACTGAAAATGGATCTGATATTCCCGTCGAAGCAGCCGTGAGACTGTCGACAAGCTCATCATATGAAATAATCGCCGACGATGTGTCGCGTATTACATGCCTCACGGCAGTTGTCGTGTTTCCTGCAAGATCGGTCGCTGTGATGGTATAGATATTTTCTCCTACCATTACATTCACATTCTTGCTGAAAGAACCATCGGCTTCAACCGATACAGAATCGCCGTTAATCTTGACATTGACACCCGTCGAATCGAGAACGGTACCGGAAATGCTAATAGTATCTTTCCTTAAAACGACACTATCAGCCGGTGCAGTTATCGTTAACACTGGAGGCAATGTATCGCATACCACTATGCAACGGCGCTCAGAACTGTTACCAGCTGCATCAACTGCAGACACTTTAATCGTATCGGTTCCCTGGATAAGCATTACATCTGTATTTACTACCCCACCTGCCGTAACGTTTACGGTCGAATCATTAACTTTTACCGACACCTTCGTCGAATCCTGAATTAAGGCTGTAACTTCGACTTTTGTTTGTCTTGTGATAAAACCGTCGCTAGGCGTACTTATCGTTATCACCGGCGGTAGTGTGTCACGCGTGATATGACGCGTGAGTGTTGTAGTGTTCCCTGCAAGGTCAATCACAACAATTGAAATCGTGGTTTTACCTTCCCGGAGTGTTATCTGCTTACTCCATGCTCCGTCAGCGCCGATTGCTACTGTATCTCCATTGACGGTTAATGTTATTCCAACTGAATCAAAGGCTGTACCTTGGACGAATAGGACGCTGTCTCTTGTAACAAGGCTATCAATAGGACTTATTATCATCAGTACCGGCGGCTGCATATCCCTTCGAACCGAACGCAATATGGTCGTTTTATTGCCTAAGAAATCCGTCGCTTCAATTTTAATTTGATTAATCCCTTCATCAAGTATCACCTGAGCACTGAACAATCCATCCGGGTTGAGTATAACGGCTTTATCATTTACCGTTACCGTTATACTTGTAGAATCGCTGACCGATCCACTAACTGTGATTATGCTGTCTCTTATTACTTTGTTATCTTCCGGAGCCGTAATTACCATTACGGGCGGAGTTGCATCCTTCCTCACCGACTTCTGAACTATTGTACTATTGCCCGCTGCATCTGTCGCTTTTATCTCGACGGTGTTCATCCCTTCAACGAGCGCCATCTCCATGCTGAATGAGCCATCAGGATTTATTACGACAAGCTGACCATTGACTTTTAGTGTGACATTAGTAGAATCTTTCACCGAACCGAAAACCGCTACGACACTATCTTTTGTCAGCAATCCATCTACCGGATTATTTACCACCAGCACTGGCGGCATCGAATCTTTGCGAACTGTTCTCAATACCGTGGAACTTTGTCCCAGACCATTCAACGCCGTTATAGTAATCCGGTTTGTTCCCTCAATTAATGTTACATCTCCATTAAACGAGCCGTTTGTATTAAGTGGAACCTGAACGCCATTAACAGTTACCGTCACTGCCGTCCCGCTTGAATCGATCACAGTGCCCTGAACGGTAATCGCGCCGTCTTTAGTTATATAACCATCCACGGGACTGGTTACCTTCAGCACCGGTGCAGAACCTGTACGGTGGACGGTTCTTATTATCGTTGTCTGATTGCCGGCTCCATCAGTCACGATTACAGTTATTTGATTCATACCGGCATTGAGTGGAATCTGTCCTGAAAACGTCTTATTGGAACCTACAGGAATCCCGCTTCGCGAGGCGAGCTGCTGCCCGTTTGCAGTCACGACAACCGGTGTTGCGTCGATCACCGATCCGCTGACAAGGACTGTAGATGCCGGTGTTCTCATCCCATCCGCTGGTGAAGTGAGAGTCACGACCGGAGCCTTCGTATCTCTGACGACACTACGGACCTCTTTCGAAGTATTTCCAAATATATCCCGGGCAACGAAGTTGATCGTATTAACGCCTTCGGAAAGCTGCACATTATATGTGAAGGCACCGCCTGATCTTAGCAAGACGAGCTTTCCATTTATTGTGAGAATTGCAATAGTCTCATCGGTCACGGTTCCCGTGCATGTAACCTGAAGCTCACGCGTGACTAGATTGTTTACCGGATTTGTTATTACGATCTTCGGCGGATTTTTGTCCGTTCCCGTCATCGCGATCGTAATGAACGTCCCGGGTTTGCCGTTGATCGTTATCTGTATCTCATTATCTTTATTAAGCGATACCGTTTTAATAATGAGTGGTATAATTTTCTTGAAGTCGTTCTGATCGAGGACTGTCTTCCCGTTTATTTTAATTGTCGCGCTTGTGACGCGTTTACTCCCATCAATCCATCCATTCAAAACGTAGAGTGTATACGGGCTTGATGCTGTCTGAGGAACTGAGAATCTATCGCTCTGCGTTACAGGTGGACCGCTCGAACGCTCAAATTTTTTCGGCCCGTAGACCAGAAACGGATTAAGCGGTAACTGTGGTATTGTCTGTGCCTGCGCACCGTAGTGCGCTCCGGCACACAGGTGCGCGATAAGAGATGATACGACATAGAAAAATATGGCGGCAATAAATATGGTGCGGTGATTCATACGACCTCCGGAGTGGTTAAATCGTAAGCTATATTCACACTACTAAATAATAGTCTTCAAATACCCTTCGACTCTCCGCCTGCGTCCCCCCGACTTCGTCGGGGTCGGGACTTCGGCGGGTCGCTCCACGTAGTGGTACTTTAGTGCAGCGTGACGTTGAATCTTTTTTACGCCCCACGTTCCATTTTTTCATGTCCCACGTTGTCTGTGGGATGAGTGGGGTTGTGGGACGATGGCACTTTAGTGTATGCCCACGCATGAATAAGATCTCAGTGTTCTTTTTTTCTATTTCTTACGCACCCCAAAGGGGTGCGCCTACCGTTTAGCTGAGTCGGTAGCCGCGGGCTTCATGCCCGCGTACGAATGAAATCTTATTCTTGCTTGTTTCTCTTTTTATTTGCACCCCAATTTCCGCCTCCACTTCGTTTTGGCGGACAGGTTGTCGGAGTGCTGGTACTGTCTAAAATGTATTTTTAGACAGTAGTTTGGGTGTTAAATCGAAAGGAAACATCTCTTCATTAATCAACTGCACATATTCATCGTACTAGAAACAGACTCTTTACCTATACCTTTACCTTAACCTACTTTTTCGGGAGGTGCGATGAATTCATGTTTCTTTCGCTGGTATTGTACTAATATTCACGTTATTTGTCAATAGATAATGTAAAAAATATTCGAATTCGCGATATTTTAATGTCTCAACGCAGTTTATTTTTTTATCGCTAATGAGATCATGGATAGAATGTGAACCTCTATGAAGGCTGTCAGAGGCGCATCTTCTGAACTGGAATTTTATGTAATGAAGTGCATCATACTGAGCAAGTCTGCATACCTGTCCGTAATCTTACTGACGGGATCAGCGTTGGGGCTCGCAGACTGGCAGAACTCACGGTCGAACCGCACACCGTTCCCCTCGAATTCTTTTTCGAGCTCGGACTCCTTGTCGGTGTGACGCCGAATTTCGGTTCGGCCTTCGAAACGGGTATTGGACTGCTCTTCAATCCCCGAACCGATAACTGCGGGAAAAAACGATGCTTCTGATGCCGGGGATCTACCGATCATGGGTTATCAGTACTTTCCAAAATAAATTAATAATTGTCGAAGAACCGTTGAAACATGAAGTATTGGACATGGTAATGCCAGCATTGCATAGAAGGCCCCGGCATGCTGTCCAAAACATGGTAGAAAGAATCATTCAAGAAAGGAAATATGATTAATGATCCACCTTGAGAAATATCTCACCCCTTCAGGGTTTTTTCGATGTTCTTTCTTTAAAGATTCAAGGGGTTACGCCCCTTGCGGATATATCCCACCCCGCCTGAATCCCGATAGAATCGGGATGATGGTACTTCAGTGTTGGGGTGGTTTTTAAAGGCATATCCATACTGCGAAATTCAATAATTACGTTGCATTCAGACCCTGTAAGGGTTAGATACTCCGGCTTGGGATGAAATCCCAAGAAATGTCAAAAGAAAGTTACTTCTGCACCCTGTAGGGGTGCGATATCTATTTTGGACAAGTCTGAGTTTCAATATACAATAAACCAACTGTACTCGGATCTTTGATTCACCATTACTCGTGCTGCGACTGTGGATTTAACTCTTGCCGTAGTTTTACTATTCATGGTTTTCCTTTAAAAGATTTTCCTCTCCATTCACAATTCCGCCTTCTCCCCCTGACTTCGTCGGGGTCGGGATCCGGCGGACAGGTCGCAATTCGAAATTCACAATTCTCTTCTTTTCTATTCCTCCTTCATCAATCCGTACCGCTTCATTTTCGTATAGAGATGACTACGCTGTATATCGAGTGCCTCGGCGGTCTTTGTAATATTCCACTGATGAAGCTCGAGCTGACTTCTGATGAACAGCTTCTCTGCCTGATCCTTAAATTCCTGAAATGTTGTACTTGTAGTAAGCATGGCGTCAAATTCACCTTTTATCGCAGCAGGAGACGGCTGGATCAATTGCACATCAATCCGATTCCCGGGCGACATAATGACCAGACGTTCGACCATATTTCGAAGTTCCCGGACATTCCCGCCCCACTCCATCGATTCAAGAACTTTCAATACCTCATGTTCCACCTGTTTTGCCGGCATACCGTTTCGGGAACAAATATCGTCGACAAAATGCTTCACAAGCAGAGGTATATCTTCTCTGTGTTCGCGGAGCGCAGGAACGTGTATCGGGATGACATTTAAACGATGATAAAGATCCTCGCGGAATTGTCCCTTAGCAATCTCTTCCTTAAGGTTCTTATTTGTTGCTGCGATGATCCGTACATCGACCGATATCGTTCTATTCCCTCCCACCCTTTCAATTTTCCCCTCCTCAAGTGCCCGGAGTACTTTTGCCTGAGCCGGCAGACTCATATCACCGACTTCATCAAGGAATATTGTTCCCTCATCCGCCTGTTCAAATTTTCCGATGCGCTGTGTAGTCGCACCGGTAAACGAACCCTTCTCATGGCCGAAGAGCTCGGACTCGATAAGCTCTGTCGGAATCGCAGCACAGTTGACTTCGATCAACGGCTTCCGGGCGCGGCGGCTGAACCTGTGGATTGCTTTCGCGACCAGTTCTTTTCCTGTCCCGTTATCTCCGGTGATTAGGATGCGGGAATCGGTGGGAGCAACCCGCTCGATTAGGGCAAGAATATCCATCATGACTTTGCTCTTCCCGATAATGGTATCCCGTCCTTCAAGTGTTTCCTTGATTTTTTTATAATCCTTTACAAGGAGAGTCCGTTCAATAGAATTCCGGATAGTTACCAGGACTTTATCCCGATCGAGAGGTTTTTGGAGAAAATCGAATGCGCCTCGCTTTGTAGCTTCTACGGCGGTTTCAATAGTACCATGCCCGGAAATCATTACGACCGGAAGATCCGGATTGAGCTGACGGATTTTATCGAGGGTTTCCAGACCATCCATTCCCGGCATTTTAACATCGAGGAGGACAACAGCGTATCCATTTGACTGTAATTTCTCCAGCGCTTCGGATCCCGACGATGCACAATCGACTGTAAATTTTTCGTATTCCAGAATCATCGTGAGCGATTCCTGAATACTGCGCTCGTCATCAACAACAAGAATGGTTTTCATTGCCGTAGGCCTTCATGATAAATCTATTTTTCAATTTCTCGAATTTTTACAGAATCAACAAGAACTTCACTGGGTAGGACCTTCATTCCGTCGAACAACATCTTTCCAAGTTGGACTCCCTGACTGTTTGCCCGGCGATCACGCGGATCGTCAAGTCCATCGACAATGTAACGCTGTTCCAGTACCTCGGTCCAATCACCGAGAGTCTTTGCATACGCTCCACTCCCACTGAGATAGGCTAAAAAAGCTGATCCGAAAAAATGTTGGAGTTTATCCTGATCACCAGATTTCCATTTTGGACTATCGGTATAAAAGTGCGAGGGCAGATGATCAAGCCGTTTTTGAAAATATTGATCCGACTCAGTCGTCAGAGGAATAACTACCACAAATCCAAATAATGGCATGCGAACTCCGACTTTTGCATGATCTGTAGTCCCAACGAAACACAGAAACAAAGCTGCGTCAATATCTCCCCGTGCGATCTGAAGTCCTTTCTGAAAAATCAGATCCACCGCCTGTCGATCCCCGGAGTCGCGACGAAACGATTGAAAAGCATCCCATCGAATAAATTCCTTCATCGCAAGTATGCCGGACACGCTTTCAGGAAGTATCCACTCGGCGACAGATCGAAGAATAGAGCGTTCCGGCTCATAGAGCAACAGCGAATCGGCGCGCGTCGGACAATCAAGGATGCGAATCTCTTGTGAGCAGAGTTCCTTCCCCGGTATGAGGAAAATAATGCCACAGATAATAAAATGTATCCGTATCGTGTGTTTTCCTTTCGTGCACCCTGCTACGGTGCCACGGGTCGTACCGCTCTTTGTCTTACTTTATAAAAGACGCTCATTGCCAGCACATTCCTCGGGTTGATCTCAAGCGCCTGGTTGGCATAGATAAGAGCTAAAATATCGTTTTCTGACTCCACTGCAGCCATCGCCGCATATGCAAGCATTCGCTCATCATTTAATAATGGATCATCCAAATTTTTTTCTTCGCGGTAACTCATGATTGCTCGAAATCCCTTCAATGCTTTCCGATAATGACCTTCATGATAATCCAGCAGTGCCTGTAAGACCAAGAAACCCTGTGTACTGTCTTTTCCAACGGCTTGTCCTTCCGTAATCAATTTCTCAAGTTCCGAGGGATCAGTTTGTACAAGAAACGACGATTGTTCTTCGAGCCGTTGATATATCATTCTCGCATAAGATATAATTGAATTAAATTTTGGATAAGATCGGCCGATTACTTGTTTCAATACCGACCTACTTTGCTCGCTTTTTCCCAATTGTTCAAGGACGCTCGCATACATCAAAGATGCCTCAATATCTTCCGGATCCAATTCCAGGTATTTCTCGAATGCATGTTCAGCCAGTCGATATTCCAACCGATGAGATCCGCTACAAAAAAAACCCAGCTCACGGTATTCCTCGGGAAGACATCTGTGAGAAGACAAGTACTTATTGATATATAGTGTTGTATCCGAGGATTGATATCGTGAATCAAAATTATAACACACATCGGCAATCTTATTCATAAAGAATGCACGCGGGGCCATATATTCAAGGTAAGGATATTCTTCCGTATTGGATGCTCCGAATGGATAGATTGTCTTGCTCATAGACGGAGCGATCATCTGTGTGGATAGTAAAGTGAGTAAATGATGAATTTGAACTCTGCCGAGATCCCGAGCCACCAACGGCTGTTCGATAATACGCTCCATCTCGTTGAAATCTCGTTGGACAGGAGATATAGAACCGACCAGAATGACGTCATTTCGCATTGTCATCCAGATACTGACATAAGGAAACACCCGTGTAAAAGTGCGCAGGACGAGTCCGAATAATTCATTATCCAGTTCATAGAGATGAATCCATTGAACCATCAATCCGGAAGATGATAACCGCTGTTTTGATAGCTCGAAAAATTCTTTGGTAAATAGATTGCCGATTCCTGCAATCCAGGGATTCGATGGCTCACTGATGATAGCATCGTATCTATTCTTTGAAGTTTTCAGAAACGTTACTGCGTCTTCTATGGTCAATTTTACGCGAGGATCGGACAATACATTATAATCATGTTTATGAAATAGTGCTTCAGCTTCTCTCACCTCCGGAGATATCTCGATCACATCGACATGACGAACCGGATGACGGGTAACGGCCCCGACTGTAATACCGCTTCCTAAACCGATGACAAGGACTGAATCGAATTTGGTGGAGAGAACCGCCGCTATATGACTGGAAATTAATTGTGTGCCAAGATCACCCCGTGAGCTCGCATCGACTTTCCCATTTATGACAAGCGAAAGGTCGGGTTCTTCACCTGTCACGACAACTGTTGCATGAACACCTTCCTTATAGTACTGTATTTTCTTATTTTGATATGTTTCGACAAACTCTTTATATGACGACGGCACGGGTGAATGAAGGCGTTCACGGAATACCCCGACACTGAGTGCCTGGTTGCTCCATGCGGGGGCGATAATTCCGTACCCCAGCAGCAGTGTCCAACCACTGAGGGCGAGTATCCATCGCTTGAAGTTTTTCTCCCGGCTTGTCAGAAGAATGATTGTCGCGAGCAGAAGGCTGATGGCTATTCCCAATTGAATCGATCGGTGGACACCAATCCATGGAATGAAAAGTAATCCCGTCAATAGTGAACCGAAAACCGTCCCCAGGGTATTTATCGAAAAGACACTTCCGACTGATTTTCCTATCCATCGAATATCTGTCGCAACGATCCGGCTGATGAGAGGCAATGCCATTCCAAGAAAGACCGTCGGCAGAAGCATAAGAAGAAAACAAAATACATACTCAATAATGACAAAGAAATAATAGCCTTCTGTCGTTCGACTCACCATGTCCCCGATAACCCAGAAGTAATACGGCAGGCGCTGATAGAGCGGAAGAACAAGCAGCATCGAGATACCGACGGCAAGCTCACAGATCCCCAAAAATGTATAGAGGTTTTTCAGGCGCTGAACGATTTTTGATACGATATAGCTTCCGATCGTGATTCCAGAAATAAAGGCCATCAGCATCAATGAAAATGAATATACCGATGAACCGAGGATCAGAGTGAGTAATCGAATCCAGGTCAACTCGTAGACCATGGCAGCAAAACCCGATAGAGCCGCCGTCAGCAGGGCTATTCGTATCTCTTGCGATGAAAAAATATAAGCCGGCTCTACATTCCCTTCGACCGCTGTCTCGACCGGCGCTGCTTCCGGTAACTGCTCTTCTTCCTTCCAGAAAAATGAAAGAACGATCATTCCGGAGCCAATGATACAATTCATGATTGCCGCGATATAGACGGTATTGCTCAATCCAAACGCTTCAATAAGAAAAAAGCCGGCAAAGAAAGAACCCACGACCGCCCCAAAGCTGTTGAGGAAATATAAAATGCCGACCTCTTTGCCCGTTTCATCGATCTTTTTCGTGATAAAACGAGCCAGAACCGGCAGAGTCCCGCCCATTAAAAAAGTCGGGAGGAACAGCGATACAACACTCACACCCAGTTTCAACGAAAGGACCAGTATTCCGTCGGATGGAGCATCGACACCTGCAACAATGGCGATGTATGTCTTTTCGAGCAAACGAAGAAACGGAGGATAAAAGAAACAATAAAGACCGATGACTACTTCAAGAAAACCGTACAACCGTAGCCGTGACGAAGTGATATCAGATCGTTTCCCCCAGAAATACGCTCCCGCAGCCAATCCCCCCATGAATGTGGCCAACACAACGGTATGTGCATATGTTGTATTCCCGATAAACAACGCAAGATACTTTGCCCACACAACCTCATAAATCAATCCACAAATTCCAGAAATGATAAATGCCAAAGCGACAACGGTAAGGATATTCTGGTTCTTCATAACTCCTCGCAATGATTTAATTAACCATAAAAACTACTAAGCATACTGAAATTTCTACTTCATTATTCATGTGGGACGTGACAACCTCGATTGGAAGGAATTCGCAGTAATCAGAATACCTTCCCGGACGGCGACCGATGGCTTCCAACCCAGAAGACGTTCGATCTTTTTTGATGAAATGACGCTTCGGAGTTGCTCTCCCTTCTTCGCCTGACCATGAATCTCGGGCATATGAGAACCGACGGCAGCCTGGACGTACGCATAAAGAGTATTGACATCCGTTTCGATCCCTGTCCCAATATTGAAAATTTCCGAATTCTGGCACGTGAGCGCAAGCACATTTGCTTCGACAACATCGCCGACATATACATAATCGCGCGTCTGTCGGCCGTCGCCATTTATGACCGGCTGTTCACCCCGAAGTAATTTATCCGTAAATATTGCTATCACACCCGCTTCGCCGTATGGATTTTGACGCGGGCCATAGATGTTTGCATACCGAAGAATGATCGAGGGAAGTCCATAAACCTCTCCATAATAATACAGATATTTTTCTGTTGCAAGTTTTGCAATTCCATAGGGAGAGAGAGGACATGTCGGGTGATCTTCATCGGCTGGGAAATAATCCTGTTCACCGTAGATCGCTCCACCTGTCGATGAAAAGATCACTTTTTTAACCCCATTTCGTATCGCATTTTCCATCAGATTCAGCATGCCAACGATATTGACGGAAGCATCGAATTGCGGTTCGGCGACAGATTTCCGGACATCCATCTGTGCAGCATGGTGGTTCACAATTTCAATCGGATACATTTTGAAAATGGATTCAATTTCAGACGATCGGATATCTATCTGAAAAAAATGCGCCTTTGGATTAATGTTCTCCCGCTGCCCTGTCGATAGATCGTCAATGATAAATACCGAATGACCTGCTTCGATATATGCATCAACAACATGCGAACCGATGAATCCGGCTCCTCCTGTGACAAGAATATTCATACCTACCTCGTAATCAGACTATTATGTTTTTACTGCCGGAGATGACGCAGCCCTTTTTGCCCGATGTCACTGCGGTAATACGCACCATCGAAGGTAATTTGTCGCACTCCTGAATATGCAGTGCGGATTGTCCGCTCGAGCCCATGCCCGTAACCAATTGCTGTGACTCCAAGAACACGCCCGCCCGAAGACACAATATCTCCATTTTCATACCGGGTACCCGAATGAAACACCACGACATCATTTGTCGACTGACTGGCATCAAGTCCGTATATTTTTTTCCCCGTATCGTACTTGTCGGGATATCCCCTGGAGGCAATAATCACGCACACGGCGGTGGCATCATGAAGCTTGACGTGATAATTCTTCAAATTTCCGTGGCATACTGCCATCATAATATCCGCAAGGTCGCCATCGATCAACGGGAGAACGACCTGTGCTTCAGGATCTCCCAGACGACAGTTATATTCCACAACTTTCGGGCCGCTTGAAGTCACCATTATACCGACGTACAAGCACCCCCTATATGTTCTTCCTTCTGCAGCCATTCCTTTTATTGTCGGTATAATTATCGTTGATTCAACCTGCGACATGAGTTCTGCGGTCATCACCGGTGCCGGAGCATATGCACCCATACCGCCGGTATTTTTACCCTGATCGCCATCGAGAATCCGCTTATGATCCTGCGCGGGCGATAGAAGGGCGAAATTTTCTCCATCCGAAAGTGCAAACACCGATGCTTCCTCACCGGTTAAAAATTCTTCGACGACAATTCGCTCGCCCGCCGATCCGAATATTTTCTGTCCCATCATTTCATCGATCACCTTTAGGGCATCGTCGCGCGATTCACATATGACCGCTCCTTTTCCTGCAGCGAGTCCATCCGCTTTGACAACACACGGCAGCGGAGACGCTCCGACATACTGTTCAGCCTCACGGCGTTGATCAATACTGAACACAGCATATGCCGCCGTCGGAATAGAATACTTCTTCATGAAGTTTTTGGAAAATACTTTGCTCCCCTCGATTTCCGCGGCAAGTTTTGTCGGGCCGAATATTGATAATCCTTCCGGCTCGAATATATCGACTATGCCTTCGGTAAGAGGCACTTCGGGACCGACGACCGTCAGATCGATTCGATTGCTCTTTACAAATTTTAAAAGGCCCTGTATATCATTTGCCTTCACCGGGACGTTGGTTGCCAGAGACATTGTTCCTGCGTTCCCCGGTGCACAATAGAGTTCCGTGACGTTAGGACTCTGTTTGAGTTTCCAGGCAAGCGCATGTTCACGGCCGCCGGAACCGACAACGAGGATTTTCATTCCGAGACCTTTTCTATCTGGTGGGAATAGTCGACAAGGAATTCCATCAACCGTGCGACTTCTCCTGTAAGAAAGACTCTATCATGACGCTTAACGACCTCTTCCGATGGAACCGTCAACTTTTTTTTCTTATATTTTTCATAGAAATCAAGGATAGCATCGGCAATTCCGTCAATATCGGCTGGATCGACAACAACACCTCCGGCTTCGAGAATGGTCTGGCGTGCAACGCCGTCGGGGACGCATCCGAAGATCGGTTTCCCTGCTCCGATGTACTCATAGAGCTTGCCGGTTGATATCATGTCGGATCCTTTCGATTTACTCAACATCATCCAGAGAACATCCGACGCGAGGAGATATTTTGTACATTCGGTATGATCGAGATATCCAAGAATTACTACGTCGTCCTGCAGGTTTAATTGTTGAATATATTTTTTATTTTCTTCCCTGAAGGCTCCCATGAAACACGCTTCGATCGATCCCCGGAGTTTCGGATGTTCGCGGAATACTTTCGCCAGTGCTTCGAGAAAATATTTCGGAGTCCGGCCGCCATTAAAGGTACCGGAATAGGTGAAGCGCATCTTTTTCGATTTCGGCAGCACGGCCTTTGGCTGGAGATTAAAATCTGCAGGGTCGAATCCCTGGGGTATAATTTCAATTTCATTGTACCGTAGAAATTCGTATCGCTTGAGGAGAAGCTCCTTGATACGTCTATTGATGACGATAATCCTGTCGGCGCTTTTCAAAACTCTTTTTTCAAGTTGCCTGTGTGCAAGCATATGGAGAGGTGTAGAGTAGAAATGCGCCGGATTATCGTACCAGGAATCCCTATAATCGATCACCATCGGGATATGATATTTTTCCCTGAGATATCGCCCAATGAGAAAATCTGTATAAGGAGGCGCAGTTGCAAATATAACAGAAAACTCCTGTTGCTGTATCAGTTCCTCTGCTTTTCTAATCGCCCTTTTTCTCCATCCAATTTTATTGTCCGGAATAAAGAAAATCTGACTTATTATGCTAAGCAAGGCCCGAATTTTTTCGTGCGGAATCTCGATGGTTCCTTTTCGGGAGAGCAATCGATTAAGATCAAGCGATTTCGTTCTGACAATCGATATACCCGCAGCTTGCGCTTCTTCGAGGAGCGAAAGATCATGAGCATAATATCCAGTTGGAGCGACTGTCAGCACCGTCGGTTTCCAGCCGAATTGCGGAAGATATTTGGCAAATTTCAGCGTACGCTGGACTCCGCTGAGTCCCATCGGCGGGAAATAGTAAGCAACGATTAATATATTCTTCATGAAGCGTCTATATGATAATTAAATGTTTTGGAGATGTGCTTAAGATACGGCAGCAATTTTTCTGAATGACGATATCATCTTCAATTCGGATTCCACCCACGCCCGGAACGTACACAGCTGGTTCGATCGTGACAACATTTCCCACCGCAAGGTGATACGGATTATTCGAAGAAATAATCGGTGATTCATGAACCTGCATGCCGATGCCATGCCCGACCGGATGAATAAAATAGTTCGCAAGCCCATCGTTTGCTAGAGATTCCCGGGCAACACGGTCGACTTCCATTGCCGGTATTCCTGCCCGTGCTTTTTCCATTGCACGTTCCTGGGCGTCATGTACCGCTTGATAGAGTTTCCTCCGTCGTAATGACGGCACTCCGACATGAACAGTCCGGGTAATATCGGAGTGATAACCACGATATCTTGAGCCGAAGTCGATTAGAACGAATTCTCCTGTTCGTATTTTTTTTGTTGAGGCACGGGCGTGCGGATATGCACTCCGGAATCCGCTTGCGACAATCGGATCAAAACTCTCGCCTTCCGCGCCGTGGATTCTCACCCGATATGTTATTTCAGCTGCTATATCACACTCGCGGGTTCCGGCTTTGAGGAATGGAAGGATTTCGGAAAAAACCGTGTCCGATATACTTACTGCCTTCCGGATTTTCTCAATCTCATTCTTATTTTTTATGATTGCCAGGTTTTCAATCAGGTTGTCAACCGAACGAAACCGTAGCTTCGAAAAGCACCTCTTTATAGTTTTAAATGTGGCTAACGACATCGAGCGTTCGTCGATGCCCAGCGTACGGACTCCCCTCATAAGATTCCGTTTACGAAGCTCCTCGATGCTCCCACGGCTCGAAACAATCACTTTGCATTCCTTCACTTCAGCTTCACCTTGAACCCCATATCGTGCATCGGTAAGAAAATACCAGCGACGACAATTATAGAAAAGAATTGCATTCGAGCCTGTGAATCCGGTTAAATAACGGATATGAGGAAGAAATGTGGCAAGAAATCCATCAAGCCCCAAGGAAGTAAGGGTGGACTGTACTTTCGAAAGACGATGCTTCATGAAAGGTCACATGTGATAATTTGGTGCTTCCTTTGTGATTTCGACGTCGTGAGGATGGCTTTCTCTCAATCCTGCATCAGTCATTCGAATAAACCGTGTTTTCATTTTCATCTCAGCGATATCACGGACACCGCAGTATCCCATAGCAGCTCGAAGTCCGCCAACCATTTGATAAACCGTATCTGCGAGGTTCCCCTTGTAGGGTACTCTGCCTTCGATCCCCTCGGGTACTAGTTTAGCAATGTCATCTTCCACATCCTGAAAATACCGGTCTTTACTTCCGGCTTTCATCGCATCAACGGAACCCATCCCGCGATACATCTTATAGGCACGACCTTCATAAAGGATTTTTTCACCCGGACTTTCTTCAAGGCCGGCGAACAAGCTTCCAATCATCACAGTATCCGCACCGGCAGCGATTGCCTTGGCGATATCGCCCGTTTGCTTGATACCGCCATCTGCTATAATCGGTATTCCCCATCGTGCTCCAACTTTTGCGCATTCATAAATTGCAGTTACCTGAGGTACACCGACACCTGCGATCACCCTGGTGGTACATATCGATCCCGGACCAATCCCGACCTTTATGGCATCAACGCCGGTTTTAATGAGATCACGTGTCGCATCAGCCGTCCCAACATTTCCGGCTACAAGCTGAAGCGCCGTATATTTCTGTTTGATCTGCTTCACCATCTCGATCACCCCTTTTGAGTGACCATGAGCGGTATCGACAATCACAACATCGACCCCGGCTGTTACCAGAGCCTGGACTCGCTCAAGTGTGTCTTCACCTACACCCACTGCCGCGCCGGCACGCAACCGACCATGTTCATCTTTTGACGCAAAGGGATGGCGCTTTTTCTTTAGTATATCTTTGAACGTAATAAGCCCTTTGAGATGTCCGGCCTTATCGACAATAGGAAGTTTTTCGATCCGATGTTTCTGGAGAATCCGCTCGGCTTCTTCCAGAGTCGTCCCCACCTGGGCTGTAACAAGATTTGCGCTTGTCATGACCTGGGAAACTTCAAGATCCAGATTAGGCTCAAAACGAAGATCACGATTTGTCAGTATACCGACAAGTTTCCCATGTTCGACGATTGGAATTCCGGATATGCTATATTTTGCCATTACTGCCAATGCATCACGGACAGTAGCGGTTCGTGCAAGATTAATCGGATTACGAATCATACCGCTCTCCGAGCGCTTAACCTTATCGACCTCCTCAGCCTGTCGCTTTACCGTCATATTCTTATGAATTATTCCAATAGCACCTTCACGGGCCAGTGCAACAGCCATTTCCGATTCGGTGACCGTATCCATTGCAGCGCTCACCAAAGGAATGTTGAGCGTGATTCGTCGTGTAAGGCGCGTCCGGATATCGACGTCGCGGGGAAGGATCGTTGATTTTGACGGTACGAGCAGTACATCATCGTAAGTCAATGCTTCGCCTACAAATTTCTTCATCGGCATTGTATGGTCCTTTCATTCCAAATAATTGGTAACAGCTCTTCAGGAGAAGGCAGCAATCCCTGTAATATCCTCCCCGACGATGAGCGTGTGCATTTCATGAGTGCCTTCATATGTTTTTACCGATTCAAGATTTGCACTATGACGCATAACCGGATACTCATCGAGAATACCATTGGCGCCGAGGATCTCCCGAGCAACCCGTGCTATCTCAAGCGCCTGCTGGACGTTATTCCGTTTTGCGAGCGAAACCTGCTGATAGCGCAGCGCGCCTTTGTCCTTCAACCGGCCGAGCTGCAGACATAGAAGTTGTGCTTTGGTGATTTCGGTGAGCATATACACAAGCTTTTCCTGTGTTATCTGGAATGCGGCGATAGGTTTGTCGAATTGAATCCGGGTCTTTGCATAATTCAAAGCAGATTCATAACATGCCATTGCTGCACCGATTACACCCCATGCAATTCCATACCGGGCCTGATTCAAGCACATCAAGGCAGACTTCAACCCGCTTGTCAGCGGCAAACGATTCTTTTCCGGAATGACACAGTCTTGGAACACAAGCTCCGAAGTGACGGAAGCTCTCAATGAATGTTTACCTTTCATCTCCGGAGCACTATATCCCTGTGTCCCTTTCTCAATAAGGAAACCGTGAATTACTCCGTCAAGTTTCGCCCAGACAACGGCGATATCTGCAATCGTTCCGTTGGTTATCCACATCTTTGCGCCGTTGAGCTTGTAACCACCTGAAACCTTCTCAGCCCTTGTAATTATTCCCCCAGGATTCGATCCATAATCAGGTTCCGTCAATCCGAAACATCCGATTGCTTCGCCTTTTGCAAGTTTCGGAAGCCAGGTATCTTTCTGTTCCTCAGAGCCGAACGTGAAGATGGGATACATTACAAGAGCATTCTGTACTGATGCAAAACTCCGGACACCACTGTCACCGCGTTCTAATTCCTGCATCATCAAACCGTACGCGACATTATTCAATCCGGCACAACCATATTTTTCGGGTAGTGTCGCTCCGAATACTCCGATGTCCGCCATTTCTGAAACGAGGTGGATCGGGAAGGTACCCGCTCTGTTATGGTGTTCGATGATCGGTATAATTCTGTCCTCCACAAATGCCCGGCTCGTATCTCGCACAAGAATTTCATCTCCTGAGAGGAGTGAATCCATCTGGAAATAATCGACCCCCTGAAATTTCGACATTGTGGAGACCTCAGGAAAGTATGGAAAACTACGGAACAGTCTGGTTTATGTCGCCAAAAATAGACACCTGACTCGATTTTCGTTCAAATGAATAGAAAAATTAGGGAAAAATTGAGGCAAAGTCAAGGAATGGATGAAATAAAACAGCCTGCTGTGGCTCTAGAAACCTCCAGCAGGCTGACTCTAAGAAGGAGAGTTTTCTTGCTTGTCGCTTTATTATACTGTGACAGCTTGAAAAAGTTACACCGGATATGTAAAATCTTATTACTTCGCTCGAAGATTATCCCTCCGTCATAGTAAGGATAGAATCAACGCGCCAATATTTCAGTGATGATAATTCACCTGGAGAATAGATTGGACGAATGTCTTCGAGTCAATCGGTTTTGCGATATAGCCGTCGAACCCGACCGCTTCAAATCGTTCTTTATCTCCCTGCATTGAATAAGCGGTCAATGCGATAACGGTCATATCACGCCAATTCTCGTTGATACGAATTCGCCGCAGCACCTCGATGCCGTCCATTTCCGGAAGCTGAATATCCAGTAGTGCGATCTCGGCGGCATGTTCTTCGAGCCAGGCGAGTGCTTCTTCACCCGATTCCACTTCGGCTGTTTCAATTCCTGCTTTTCGCAGTAGATACCCTGCGAGTTGTCGGTTCATCAAGTTGTCTTCAACGACCAGTACTTTCATATTCTCTCCCCTCTCCTGAATTAATCCCTATTGTTGTTTCTTCCCCCGAATAACATTTATTTTGCTGCACTGACCTGTTCTCCTTCGATCAACCGTCTTATTTCTCGAAAGAGTTCATCTCGTGAAAATGCATTTTTCTTTATTATTGCATCGACTCCATTACTGATCCGCGCCTTTTCGTCAGGCGTAAGATCGGCATGTGTTGTTAAAATGATTGGTATGTTTTTCATTATTGAGTCTTTCTTGAGAATTTGGACTACATCAAAACATGCCATATCTTTCAGAAGAAAATCCAGAATAATAATAGCCGGTTTCTTTTCCTTGACAAGCTGTATTCCTTCTTCGCCTGATAACGCACCTGCGACCTCGAAGTGTCCTTCGCTAAGTATTCGCTTCATATGTGATTGCGCTTCCGTCTCCGAGTCGATTACCACGGTAGAGACTCGATTCACGCGGGCATCGAGACCGAGCATGCTTAGCCGATAAAGGAGTTGTCGTCGTTCGACCGGCTTGACCAGATAATCGACTGCTCCCAGACTGTATCCTCGTTGCTTATCGTCGATAATCGAGATCATAATCACCGGGATCTGTTTCGTCGCCTCATCCGATTTCAAGTCACGAAGCACACTCCATCCGTCTTTGAGGGGCAGCATAACATCGAGTGTAATCGCGTGGGGCAACAACTCTTTTGCTTTGTCGACCGCCTGGACTCCATTTGTTGCAATGGCAACCCTATATCCACCTTCGCTCAGATAGACTTCGAGAAGACGTGCGACTTCCGGAGTATCCTCGACGACAAGTACGAGAGGTGCACTTGCCGGAACATTTTTCTGGATATCGACTGATTGTGTCCCCATTGGAATCTTAAACCGGAACGTTGCCCCCTTTCCATATTCGCTATCGATCGAGATTGTCCCTCCGTGTAATTCAACGAGAGTTTTTGCAAGGGCAAGACCGAGTCCCGACCCTTGATATTTTCGCGAATAGGAGCTATCGACCTGTTGAAATGCCTTGAAGAGTCTTTTCTGATCTTCCGGTTTGATCCCGATTCCGTGATCTTCGATCGTTACCTCGAGCATCTCGTCGACGACATCCGTCCGAACGACTACAATCCCTGCATTGTGACTGAATTTGACGGCGTTCGAAAGAAGATTGAATAGTATTTGCTTGAATTTTTGCTGGTCGACATAGGCCGTCTTGATGCGGGCATTGTATTCTGTTACGATATGGACCTCTTTCCGATCTGCAATTGGTTTCATGGTGCACCGGACATCTTCCATCATTTCCAGCAAGTCACAATCGGCCAATCGTAATTCCATTTTTCCGCTCTCAACCTTTGAGATATCGAGAACATCGTTAATAAGATGGAGTAAGTGTTTTCCGCTTTTACGTATATTCTCTAAAAATTCTTCAATTACATCTTTCGAGCATGTTGCATAATCAGCGATGAGAATTTCACTAAAGCCTATAATTGCGTTCAGCGGTGTCCGCAGTTCATGGCTCATATTGGCGAGAAACTCTGTTTTCACTTTATTAGCTTTTTCGGCCTGTTCCCTCTGTTCTTTCAAATTCTGGTTGGTGCGTTGAATCTCGATGAGAAGCTGGCGCTGTTCCCGGAGGGCATTCTCCAAACCGTTTACAAGCTCTGCATTCTCGATCGCTGTCGTCAACTGGTTGGCAATATTCTGAAGCAGTATGATATCGCTATGTGAATAAGCATTTTCGGTATAGCTCTGTATAGACATGATTCCGACAACCTTATCACGCGCAATCATTGGTACCAGCATTGTCGACGGTGCATGTCGTTCATCATCGATATATTTTTCAGTTCCGGATGTACGACGATTGGAGGGAACTCCTATTTCCAGAAGCGGCTTCCGTTCGCGCATCACCATTTCGACAGTTGCGCCATAACTTGAACTCAACTCAGATGTCGGAAGGATACGCCGCACACCATCGACTGTATCGACAAGAATCGCCCACTCAAGAGTGTGGTGTTTAGGTCGGTAGATTCGGATATAAAACGCATCGACCGGGAACAGCTCGCTGATAGCCGTATAGATTCGCTCATAGACCTTTTGCGGATCAAGCGTACCAGCGACGACCGTGCTGATCTCGTTGAGAGTAGTCAGTTCGGTTGTTCGATGTGACAGCTGCTTTATCAGTTGCTTTTTCGATATCGAAATCGCTATATCATTTGCCAGCAGATAGAGCATGTTAATATTCTGGTCAATCCGCTTTTGTAGCGGTGATTCGACTAGTGTCAATGTACCGATAAGACTCTCTTCTGCGATCAGCGGAATGGAGATAATCGGGCCGTCAAGAACGGGTTGACGTGTCCGGACCGCACGGATCCATGGGAGGGACTCTGAGCCATTCCCATCCACGATCGAGTATGACTGAGCAATCTCGGCTCGATGCAATTCATCGCCGGAAATCGAACAGAGTTCCAGAGTTGATTTCTCGGCCTCATAACGATGAACAGCAGCGACAGTATACAGTCCATCTTTCGCAATTAACGCACATACCTGATGACAGAACAGTGGGGCTTCTTCAGTCTCATTACTGATCCGCGAAGCCTGGAGGAGAAGCTCACGATGTAGTTCAAGTGCATGTTGTTGACTGATATCCCGTGCTATGGCGACGATGGCAGTCGGATGTCCTGCTGTTCCACGGATGGGCGAGGCGACCATATACATCGAACACCGGCCTCCATCTTTTTTCGACATGGTAACTTCGCCTTCCCAATTCACCTCCTGTGCCTGTGTCAGAATCTCGGTGTCAATCCCCACACGGTCTTTATATGAAAAGAAGAGGGCGAAATTCATCCCGCGAAGTTCATCGACTTGATACCCGAGCAAACCCGATGCCGCTTCATTGGCATATATGCACTTACCCTTGAGATCCAGCACCATCACGACTTCGTGAATGCTCTCTACCGCCCGGGCGAACATCACGACCTGGTCTTCAGCATACTTTCGCGCCGTGATATCACGTTCGACACCCTCTACACCGACAGGTTCTCCGTCATGATTACGTACTACCGCCCAGCTCATCGATACCCATATAATCTCACCATTCTTATGAACCACACGGCATTCGACATCGTTGCGGGGTTCACCCAGGGCGAGTGCTTTCGCAAGAAGCGTTATAACCCGATCATAATCCTCGTGATGAATATAATCTTTGAGAGAAATGGCTCCTGATATGTACTCATCAACCGTATACCCGCTCAACATCGCACAGCTTGGGCTGACGTATGTATATTTCCCTTTTGCATCGAGGATAAACACCTTATCGTGAATGTTCTCAACAATCAACCGGTAATGTTCTTCCGAACGACGCAGTCGCGCAGTGCGCTCGTTTACCAGTATTTCCAGTTCCTTTGCGTACTGATGTATGCGTTTTTCCATTTCAACTGTCTCGGTGACATCACGTGCAATCGCGAAAACCTGTATTACACGCCCCAGGCTGTCGAATCGTGGGCTCGCCTTGACATGTGCAATGGACTTCCGCGCTTTGAACGTTACTGTAAATTCACGTGGATAACCCCGACAGACATCATTCAGATTTGCCTTTGTGATTTCGATGCTTTCGGGAGATAAGAAATCAGTCAATAACGGAGTACCCGGAGGAATATCGCTCCCGGCAAAGGTTTCAAACTTGCGATTTGCGAAAACGATCCGCCCGTCCGGATCGAGTGCTAGGGCAAGATCGCTCATATTCTGCAGGAAATCGCTTAGTTGGTTCTCTGACGTATGAAGCTCGCGTGTTTTTCGTTCTACAAGTTCTTCCAGATGCGTGGAATACTGCCGGATCTCATCGAGCATCCGGAATTTCTCAATCGCCTGAGCACACTGATTTCCGAAAAATTCAAGAATATCGATATCACAGATCTCCCCCTCGAACAAAAAAATTATAAAACCGATTAATTTCGCACCCTCAATTGACATAGGGGCTATTACCACGTGTTCCGTATTTGAAATTCGTCTAATCTCAGCGCCAACCATTTCGGGAAGCAACGCCGAGAAAAAGACAGCCGGATCACTCGAACTCCATAGAACGTGTTCCTTTGCAATCCTTTCCAGAAGCGTCCCCTCTTCCATCGAACACTCAAGATTTATAGGATCGGCTCCGGTGACTTCAATAGCCTTTTTAAGTGAATCATCGTCTCCGCTTGACAGAAGCGTAATATGGACAGTCGAATAATTTGTATTTATAAGGCCGATTGAAATAGAGGATGCTCCTGATATAATTCGAGCATTATCGGCAATCGTCCGTAACAGTTCCTGCATCGACAGAGATGAGGTTTGGGCTGTGACGGTTGTGCTGAGTCTGTGCAAGCGCTCTCTTTCTTTTGCGATGTCACTGGCAAGAAGGGCTTTGATCTCGGTATGGGAAATACGAATCAGAAGAAAGACACCACTCAGTGCAACCGTAACAACAAATAACATGGAGATAACGGTCTGCCATCCGGAAGTGATAATCAAAAAGTGAAATAATAGAGAATGGAGAGCGAATCCCCCCGCGACGTAGAACAGAACAATTATAACGATCTTCCACGTCATACGAAGCGTAATGTTTCTCGAGACATGGATTAAGGATTGTATATATTTCATTATTGAAATGTCCGTCCATACTTCCATGGAACAAGAGTCCCATGGGCCGGTTTTAAAACTGCTTATTACCACTCCAACTAATATTTAAAAAATTTCTAAATGATTATTTATATTGGAGCAGCACTTAAGTAATTTAGATCAAGTCGTTTCTTATAAGAATTATCGGTATTTCCGAAGCAAAACTTTAGAAAAAACAGGAAGGTAAAGGGATTTAGGATCTGTGCATCAAGAGGGTTCTTTAAGTTTATATCGTTTGATCTTTAGATAGAGAGTTTTTGGTGTAATTCCAAGGATCTCGGCTGTTTTTCCACGATTCCATTTATTTGTCTCGAGAACCCTAACGATATGCTCTTTTTCAAGTTCCTCAAGAGTTTTTTGTCCGCTCCCAATAGGTTGTAACGATGGGTACCGCTGTTCCGGTCTCTGGACACTCAAGATCAGATCGCTCGCCTGGATTATATTGGAATGCGAAAGAATCATCGCACCTTCGAGGACGTGTTCCAATTCCCTGACGTTCCCGGGCCAATCGTACTTCATCAGTACGGCCATCGCTTCGAGACTAATTGAAATTTCTGTTTTTGTTTTTGCTTTCACTCTGAGAAAATGTTCAACGAGTAAAGGGACGTCCTGGATCCGAGTACGCAAGGGAGGAACCAGAATTTGTACGACATTCAATCGGTACAGCAGATCGTTCCGGAACCGTCCTGCTGCCGCCTCGGCCGAGAGGTCTTTATTCGTAGCTGAAACAACACGAACCGCGACCCTCATTGTTACTGTTCCGCCCACCCGCCGGTATTCTCCCGTTTCGAGAAATCGCAGAAGTTTCGGCTGGATAGTGGGACTGATATCACCGACCTCATCGAGAAAAAGTGTGCCACCGTTTGCAACTTCAACGAGTCCTTGCTTCATCTGATAGGCATTGGTGAATGCCCCTTTTTCATGACCGAACAATTCGCTTTCCAGAAGTGAATCGGGAATTGATGCGCAATTAACCGGCACGAAAGGAAGTTCCGAGCGCTGGCTGTACTGATGTATAAGATGTGCAATGAGCTCCTTGCCGGTTCCGCTTTCTCCCTGAATGAGAACATAGGAATCACTCTTCGCAATCTTTTTCGCGCTTTCGATTACCTCGATTATAGACGTGCTCTTCCCGACAATTCCCGATACTCCGGTTTTTCGGGAAAGTTCCGAGCGCATCAATGTGTTATCGATCGTAAGCTGTTTACGTTCAACTGCCCGTTCGATAGTTGCGATGAGTTCGTCGAAGTCGTACGGTTTACTGAGGAAATCATAGGCACCGAGCTTTGTCGTCTCAATTGCGGTTTTGACATCGGCATAGTTTGTGAGCATGATGACTTGCGTGGAGGGAGAGTACTCTTTGATGAACTTGAGCACTTCGATGCCGCTCACACGGGGCATTTTAATATCAAGGAGAACGACATCGTACACCTGTTCCTGGAGGCGATTGATCGCTTCCGCCCCATCGGATGCGAGGTCGACTGTATAGTATGATTCTTCTGTCAGATCGGACTTCAGCAGTCGGCTGAGCGCGACTTCATCATCAACAATAAGTATACTGGTCCGTCGGGCCATACGGCTATGTTCACCTCTCGTTTCTTATGAACCGCTCGTAAGAACCCGCTCGATGGTCGCGAGTAAATCGACCAGATCGTATGGTTTGCTTATGAAATCCTCCGCGCCGAGTTTTTTTGATTCAATTGCATTCTTGAGATCGGCGAACCCAGTCAGCATAATAACTTTCACCTGAGGAAGTTTCTCTTTTACATGACGCAACACTTGAAATCCATCGACTCGCGGCATTTTAATGTCGAGAAGGATTAAATCAATCGCATGTGCCTGGAGAAGTTCTATCGCTTCATCGCCATCCGAAGCAGTCGACACCATGTAACCTTCGGTATGAAGTTCTGAACTCAGAACGGTTCTCAATGCGGCTTCATCATCAACAACGAGAATCCTGTTCTTATTCGCCATTCAGGTTCCTTCGGAAAGTTTCATTCTTATCTAATGACGTGGGGGCAACCGATGACACCTGTATACAAGTTGTACCTGACATTATTGTAAAAGTATAGAGAAAGTTCGGGAAAAAAGCAATACCGGCTGGCAGTGCATTTTTTTACTTGCAATTCATCAAGAGAAATCCTACAATTACTTAAAGAAAGCACTCTTAGATACAGGTGTCTATGGAATCTCCGGCTGTTAACGTCCTTATTATCGACGACGATATCGCCTATGTCCGAATCGCCCAGATGCATCTTAAGAAATATCAGGGCAGACGGTTCAACATCGTTTGGAAGGAAGATGGTGCAAAAGGACTCGAAGAGCTCGAGCATAACCCGGGTATCGATGTCATATTAATGGACTATTTCCTCCCCCAGATGAATGGGAGCGAGATCACAAAGACAATCCGGAGCCGAAACATCAATACACCGATCATCTTCCTGACCTCAAATAAAGATTTCCGTCTGGCAGTAGAAGTAATGAAACTCGGTGTTGAAGATTACCTTATCAAAGAAGAAATGTCCGAGACAATCCTGCCATCGACCCTGCTGAGCGTTCTCGAGCGTGTGAAATTAAAGCGGCAAATTGAAGCGGTAGAGAAAAACAAGCTCATTACTCAAAAACGTGCAGAAGCAATAAAAGAACTCATTGTAACAATTTGCCACGAATTCAATAATCCTCTTGCAGCAATAAAAATCAGCACCGATATCGTCGCACGACAAAAACTCAGCAGCGACGATCGGAAATTGATCGATGAACTGGACCAGAACATCTCGATAATGGAAGACGAGATTAACAAACTTAAAAATATCGCATTCGATAAAATTGACCTCCGCGAACACGCCGCGAAAAAAAAGAATTCCATTCAGTCTTGACCTCTTCATTCCCCCGAATCGTACGGGGGAAATGATTTATAATGCCCCTCCCACTTTTGTATAGACATATTGTTCGTTTCATTTTTTTATACATTTGATATTTATTAAATTAATCACGATATATAGAAATATTGCATTTGATTTGGGAGAATAAAAATGAAATCATTACGGTGCTTACTTATCATCTTCATCGGTGTGTTTCTTACCGTTGCAAGGTCCTCATCTGATGAAGGAATGTGGCTCCTTGACGGAGTTGGAAAGCTCCCTCTCAAAGAATTAAAATCGGACGGCCTGATACTTACACCTGATAAAATCTACAGCGCTATAAAACCTAGTTTGAAAGATGCCATCGTTCTTATAGGCGGGGGAACGGGATCGTTCGTCTCGTCCGAAGGACTCGTCATGACAAATCACCATGTGGCGTTCCGGGCAATTCAGTACCTGAGCACTACGGAGCACGATTATATCCGTGATGGCTTCTGGGCAAAAACTCGAGAAGAGGAACTTCCTGCTCCGACATATACTGCAACACTGCTGAAATCGATGCAGGATGTCACTATTGAAGTTCTTGGTGTTGTTACACCAACGATGACCGAGATCGAACGCACACAGGCAATTGAAGAAAAATCACGCGAGATTGAACGTCGGGTAAAAGGAATATCGAACGATGTGTGCCAGGTTGTCGAAATGTACAGCGGAGTGAAATATTATCTCTTTATCTCCGAGAGATACACAGACATTCGGCTCGTCTATGCTCCTCCAAGTTCGATCGGAAATTTTGGCGGTGAAATTGATAACTGGATGTGGCCCCGCCACACCGGTGATTTTTCGATTTTCCGCGTGTACGCAGACCGGGATGGAAGACCGGCGCGGTATTCAAGGAATAATGTTCCGTATAAACCAGTCCGGTATCTACCCATCTCGACAAAAGGATACCATGACGGTTCATTTGTCATGATCATGGGATATCCCGGAAAGACATACCGATATAACGATTCATTTGCAGTGACTCTCCTGAAAGAAGAGACGTTCCCCATTACGGTCGATCTCTACAAAACACGGATGGATATTCTTCAAAAATGGTCCGATCGTGATCGCGCGACAGCCTTGAAACTTGCAAACAAAATTAAGGATCTTGCCAATACGTATAAAAATCGTCTCGGCGCGATCGAAGATTTTTCGAAATACAACCTGATCCAGCGAAAGCGAAACGAAGAGACGGAATTTCAAAAGTGGCTCTCAAAAAATCCTGAACTCTACGAGAGGTATGGGACGGTCCTGCAACAACTCACAACAGCCTCCGCCCAACTTCGCGCTTTCAATAAAAAGCAGGTCTATCTCAATAATATTTCGGCGGGCGTCGATCTCCTTCAGATCGCAATCCGGATTGATACGGTGCTGGCAGGCCGGACACAATTCGGTCAGTCCGGCTCTATATCGCTTTCTATTAATGACAGACTCAGACAACTTTTACCGTTCATCCGGCAGACTTTCAAAGATTACGATGCAAATGCCGATAAGGAAATTCTCACAGCTCTGTTTATTAAGAGTCATGATCTACCAGCTGAACAAAGGATTTCCGTTACAGAAAATATCCTCAAACAGACCAACGGTACAAGTGATAACGCCGCCCTCGGACGGTATATCGATAGTCTGTATTCACACACAATGCTGGCAACGCTACAATCGGCAGAGGATTTTCTCGAGAAAGACTCTACCGCAATTGCAGCCGATCCTTTGGTCCGGCTTGCATCAGAATTCAATGTGGAAGATGCACAGCTGAGGAGATTCAACATTCCGCTGAATGCGGTTATTTCCACACTTCGCACTAAACTTACCGAAGGGTGGATTTTTTGGAAAGGCGGTAATATTTATCCCGATGCAAATCGCACTATGCGTCTGACCTATGGAACGGTTATCGGTTATGACCCGCGAGATGGAGTATCATGCAAGTCGACGACGCATCTTACCGGAGCTGTTGAAAAAGCGACTGACAGCGAGCCTTTCGACCTTCCGAAAAAGCTAATAGAATTAGAGAAACAAAAGGATTTTGGACCATACGCAGATCAAAAATCCAATGATATTATCACATGTTTCCTATCTAATCTCGATATCACAGGCGGGAATTCCGGGAGTCCGGTTATCAATGGCAATGGAGAATTTATCGGAGTTGCCTTCGACGGGAATTATGAAGCTTTGACAGGAGACTTCGAATTCGATCCTAAACTCAACCGGACAATTTCGGTTGATGCGCGATATATCTTATTCATCCTCGATAAATTCTCGGGAGCAACGAATATACTGAGGGAACTCGACATCAGATAGATCAACGATCAATGTGGTGAAAAATCCGGGATTGTAATAAATGACCGGAGCAGAGAGGGTATGCTCTTTCCTCCATCATTGATCGCTGTTACAGACCATATGACGACGCTGCCGGGAGGGAGATTCCCGATTGCATACCAAGTTACCGGAGTAGTCACCTCGATATCTCCATTTGTTGTACGAATATGAACCATGTACCGTGTCGCCCTCTCCGTTACTTCCCACCTGAGTACTGTCGGTCCCGAAATGTTCTTTGCACCGTTATCCGGCGACAAAAGTAGAGGTTGATCGGGATTGCCATTCATGCTGGAATCGCAGACAACCCAACCATTCATCGGAGGTAAAGCGAATGAATCGACATTTACCCTCCCTGTTCCCAACAAGCCATTCGCATGATAGGCGTACCAGCTATTACGTTTGCCCGGTAATGGAACATCTAACGATCTCGTTGGATGTCTGTTCACGATGATCGTGATTCCACCGGGGTATCTGACTTTCACTTGTGACATGAAATCTGATGAGTCTTTACTATTATCCCAGTGTGGATGATCTCTAATATATTCTGATGCAGTTTGCCAGTGAGTACCACCATTGTCGGAGTATAAAATTTCCAAAGGAGTTACGTCAGCAATTTTTTTATAGAACGGTAATACCTGTTGATATTCGATAACTGCCTGGTCTATTGAAATAGATTCTTTCGAAAGTTCCTTGCTAACCAGCCCACCATGTCCATAAGCGAGTTCGGTGGCAACATACTTCAACATCTCGGTGCCGTCCATAGGCGATTTACGGTCGGGACTTCCTATCGGAGCATAAAATACATAATAATGGCCCACTCCATGGATGGCTGATTTCTGATGTATTTTTAAGAGATCAAAATCCACAAGCAATGGGGCGTACTGCCCATATATATCGTTATCTGCTGTGTTGATCCTTCCGTCAAAGTCGTCAAAATATCCTGAATACAAAAAATGATTTCCACCTTCTCCCCGGACAGGGCCATTGTAAATACTTCGAAGAATTCCTGGTAACTCTCGATATTTTTGGAGAACTTGAAGAAACTTCCCTCCCGTTCCCGATGCCGTGTAATCGACCCTATCCGATGGATTATAAGAGGAATGAACGTCCAGGTAGCTCCATGTGGGACCGATTGTTCTACGAATTTCGCCAGACCATTTGTGTAAATATTCGGCAGCCCTTTCCGGTTTTAGAATATAGGCAAAGTCACCACACGGTGATATCCACCCCCGGATAGAATCGATGGCATTATTTTTCATCACAAGTGCACAGTCTGAACCATCGAAATCAATAGATGTTCCATAGTAATCCATGTAATTTTCATACAAGGCGAAAGAGTAATTTAGATCGTCGACAACATGATTCCGCAAATTGCGAAGCAACTCATTTCCTCTCAAATCACTTGCCGGCTTCAAACATCCAATACCACAGATAGGATTACCGGCAGAATCATGGAATGTATTTGCGGGAAGGACTTCAGGTAATCCTCCGAGAAAACCACGTTTCTGATACTGATTTATTATTACGGCAACATTTTCAATTCCTCTATTCTTCAAACTGTCCAGATATTTGTAATCGAACGCGGGGGGATCGCAATGAGGTGGATTGAGCAACCAGGTAAAGGGCGGTCCATACGATACAACGATCATGTCCGTCGCTTCCTTTTTTCTCGGTGCTATTGGACCCGGAAGATTCGGTAATACCTCATTGAGATCTGAAGAAACCGTGAGATAAATGGTTTCCTTCAGAGGGTGCCGCTCTCCATTCGTCATTGGATTGTATGATACCCTTTGTGCATAGAATACAGATGTCGGTGAGGAGGATTGAGGATAATACGGATCCAATCGCGACGCATTCGTCACTTCCCAATCGAAAAACATCGAGGTATATGTATTGTGATGATAGAGTATACTGAATAGTGTTAGGTACGGAATTCTGATTGCTCGTGCATCCGGGGTGTCTTCCGATCGAACCAAATCGAACCTGGTTGCTTTGCCGGATTGATTTTCCACCTCTACTTGTATCACAAGAGTACGACCGGAAATGTGAAATTTGTACGTATAATCGATCGAATCACTCGCAAACCTCATTTGCCATCGCGTTACAACAGTGTCGTCCGATCTTGAAAAATCAAGGCGGCTATAGAGTACATCGGCATCCCATGAATTTTTTCCCACATTTCCCAATATTGCGCAGATTCCACCCGCATAGCTTGGCATAAATTCATTGCCTTCTCGTGGGACTGCTTTCACCGCACATAAGTTTGCCCCGGTTCGATCAAACGATGGACCATCGTTAATTGAGTATTTGTATAAAGTTTGACCGTCGACTTTGAATAAATACTCATTCGTCGCTGAATCAAACTCTATCGAATTCGATCCGCTCGATGTGGGCTGACATGTCGGCTGGGCACGGAGTGTCTCTGATAGTAGTAATCCGAGAAAGAATAAGAGTACAATGACTCTGATTATGTTCTTCGAGTGTGTAGTATGTATCTCCATATCAATCCATCATCGTGTCAGTTGTTAGAAATTACCCGGATTGTAGTAGTACTGAATCATAATATACTAATTTGATAAAAGCCATTAAAATATCCATCACTTAAAGGCTATTGGAGATAACAAAGGAGGCTCTTTCGAGCCTCCTTTACTTTCTTAAATATGTTGATTGTTCCTCTCTGCTATGAGTTACTCTTCTTTCTGCGAACCTGTACCAGGACAATTCACAGCTCAAGCTTGATCATTCCTGTAACGTTACTACCTTACCAATAAATAACAAAGATCCTGAAGAACTTTCCCGTATACAAAAAATAAATGGGTGATCGACAACCATGACAAACTCACTCGGGCCGACACTCGTTACTCCAAAACCTATAGACGTCACTGCTGCGGCTTCCGTCCCCTCTTCATTCACCTCGATAAATGTTTTATGCAGCACTTCGTCGATATAAATTCTCCCGGCGATATTGTGGCAAATTCTTGTAAAATCGGCCGAATCCTGACTGAATGCCACACTCATCCCCATAGCTTTAAGATATTCATTAAGCTTGTAGCTGTCGCTCAGCTTAAACCGGGGCAGGTAAAGTGTACCTTCACGTTTTGTTAGCTTGGCCAGTATCTGCTCCCATCCACTTTTAGTCAATCCGGCTACATACTCGTCTATGTTTATTCCATACTTCGGCAGGATCACAACCATCTCATATGCACCATTTCCGTATGGAAGATCGACCGCCTGAATCGATTGATCTTCAAGGCAGAGCAGCTCTCCTCCGGTGGTCATTAACCGGCACTGCTCCTGCACCCCGCCGTCGCTCGTAAAGTGAGAATCAACTGTCTTTGTTGAATCAAAAGATGTGGTCCATGTCCCTTTGAAATAGAGGGCGTTGATGAGATACATGATCATGTATGGGGGAATATCATTCTCGAGAATCTTATCGATAAGTCCGTGCGTCTTTTGATTCACCCAATCGTTAATAATCGCCTTCGCCTGGGGATCGCTGAAATTTAAAGCCTGAACCTCGGCGTCAAAATATTCTCGGTTTACATTCACGAACGTCGTTTCAACCTGCAATCCCGTCCTGTACCAGATGGAATTCGCAATCTGGAATTGAACCTTCGGATCGAGCTGCGCAAAAATGTCGATGATGTTGCGGTAGGATTGGTTGATATCCTGGTCGCTGAATCCCTGATAGCCCAGCGTATTTTGGATGGCTGTTTTCGTGGAGCCATCGGCGCCGTTCAGCGCCATACCGAATGCCATCGAAACGCTCAGAGGAGAGACAATTACATTCTTCCCGGTCTCTGTCTGGTTGATTTTGTTGAATAACGAGAACCCGAATGAATTATCAGCCGAGACAACCTGCTTTTCGATTTCGTTCAGATTACGAATGGGATTTTGTACATCCGAAGGTCCGGATGAATTTCTGCATCCCCAAAAACAACATCCGAGGATGATCAGAGCGAGTATTTGTAATCGTGCATTCATAATTCCTCCTCTGAATCTAAATAAAAGTTATCCCAAAAACGAGATGCGGGACTTTATTGAAACGTCTTTATCTATAGACGAAGGAAGATAGAGCCGGGTTACCGAGTCTCGTGGTGAGCTTGTCGAACCATAATTAGCAATTTATATAGCCATATCTAAGCCAAAGGCTTATGAGCCTACGGCTCAGAGGCAACCTTAAAAAAATATCGTTAAGACCTGTGACCTTGACCTCGATACTTACCCTGAGTCAACCCCGAGTCGCTCAATCCAAGGCTTGTCCACCGTATTGTAAATTGCATTTCGATCATTCACAATTCCTTTATTTTCCGCCGCTTCCCTCCGTGATATTTCCCGACTTATCACCGTTGTGATATTTATCGTACGCATCGATGATATCTTTCACGAGCTTATGGCGTACGACGTCGTTCCGGTCGAAATACACGAACGCAACTCCATCTATTCCTTTCAGAATATCCTGAATCTGAACCAGGCCCGAGACCGATTTCTGCGGAAGATCGATCTGGGTGATATCGCCGGTTATGATTGCTTTTGAATTCACCCCGAGGCGTGTTAGAAACATCTTCATCTGCATCCCGATGGCATTCTGCGCCTCGTCGAGGATGACGAACGAATTATTCAGCGTACGCCCGCGCATGTAGGCAAGCGGCGCGATTTCGATGATGCGTTTCTCAATGTATGTTCTGAGCTTTTCAGCCGGCAGCATATCGTCGAGGGCATCATAGAGTGGGCGCAGGTATGGGTCGATCTTCTCTTTCAGATCGCCGGGAAGGAATCCGAGGCTTTCGCCCGCCTCGACTGCTGGCCGCGCGAGAATAATCCTCTCCACCTCTCGGTTCTTCAAACTGGCAACGGCTATCGCCACTGCGAGATAGGTCTTTCCGGTTCCGGCGGGACCGATTGCAAAAACGATGTCGTTCTTTTTCACCTGTTTAAGATATTCTTTTTGTCCCGGAGTCTTCGCGCGTATTACATCGTTTTTCGTAAAGAGGACAACGGAATCGATCTCGTCTTTATTCAACGTTGAGGGGAGTTGTGCACCGTCACCGTTCGAGAGCGATACAAGATCAATGACGGTATCAATATCATTAGGCGTGAGATTGCCGTTTTTGTTCAATATAAAAATCAGTTCCTTGAATATCCGTTCGAGCTGATTGACTTCCTGCTGTTCCCCCCGTAATGTTACATTATCTCCCCTGACAATGATCCCTGTTGAAAATCTGTCTTCGATGATCTGGAGATTACTATCGTTCATCCCCAGCAGCAGCATCATATCGACGCCTTCCAACCGGATTTTCTTTTCTATGACCGTAGTGTCATCCTCCTGTTATATATTATAAAAAAATAAAGCCCTCCAATTACCTCGGTAGACTTTGCGTCTTCCTAAGGAATCGTAGGGCTCTACATTTATGGAATTTAGAATCCTTCAAAGGTTTAAAAACCGTCGAAGCCTATTTCCCTTCTTTCTTTGCCGGAGCCGGGGCTGCTGCCGCAGCTTTCGAACGATAATATTTGTTCGCGGCTTTCTTTTCGTCGGCACTCATAGGTGCAGCATTCGGGATTTTTAACTTCTGACCTTTGTGGATTACATCGGGATCTTTAATCTTGTCGCGATTTCCTTGCCAGATCTTTGGCCACATGAAGGGATTTGCATAAATATCTTTCTTCTTGGAAATGTTCCAGAGGCAATCGCGATCTTTTGCCCATGTACCAACGGTATAGAACTTTTCCATTGAGGACAATGTACCCTTCAAACCGTCGACCTTCTGCTGCAGCGCAGCAAGCCGATCGTAGAATGCCGGGAGAAGGCTCAGTTTGCTCGCTTTTAATTCATCAAGCGCTTTCTGGGCATTGTCGAGCTCCGCTTTCCGGCTGAGGAGATCCTCATTTGAAACCCGGGAGAGATCATTGACTTTTCCTTCGAGAGCCGCAACTTTTGCTTCATAGGCATCGACGTCGGCCTGTGTTGCACCGACGAGAGCAAGAAGCTCTCCTTCGCATTTCTTCAGGTCGATATCTTTTTGCGCCGATTGCTGTTTCAGAGCGGCGATATCGGCACTCAGTTTCTCGAGTCTGGCTTTTGCATCGTTTCGAAGCGACGCCTGTTCATTCATCTGCTTCTGCCAAACTTCTTTTTCCAATCGTTCCTCTTGTGCGAACGCACTCACTGTAAAACCGAGTGTAACCACGAGAGCAACGAGTACAACCATCATCTTTTTCATTCTTTGAACTCCTGTTTGATTTTTCGTTGGTCTGGTTACTTATTTCCAGTTTTGCAGACGAGCTTTTACCGCTTCTTGATCTTTCGCACATTGCTGACACTTTCCATCTTTCTCGGCAACTTCACGATCCAATGCCGCTTTGTCGCGTTCTTTCTGACTGATTTCCTTATTCAGAGAAGCGACTTCGGCCTTTGTATCGCTCAGCGTCTTCATCTCCTCTTCACTGGCCCGGCTGGTACATCCTGATATCAGCAACGAGCCTGCCAACAGCCCCACGACGAGAAATGTCGTTGACAAGTTCAACAGTTTTTGCATATAGCCCCTCCTAATTATGGGTTATGGTGAAGATAATGTATCTCACAAAAAATGCCACTTCATTTTCATGTGAAGATATAATAAGAAAAGAGTGCTTCTTTGTCAAGCAAAATCTTAAGAGATAAACCCAATATAGCTGATTACATAATGAAATTACATTAAATTACGACTACGAAAACTCATATAACCGTTCCCGGCAATTATCACATGATCATGGACGGGAATTCCAAGAATCCTTCCCGATTCCACAATTTGCGTGGTTACGGAACGGTCTTCTTCACTCGGTTCCGGATTCCCGCTGGGATGATTATGGATTAAAATTAGCGATGCCGCCCGATCGATGATCGCCGCACTAAAAACCTCCCGCGGGTGGACGGGACTTGTATTCAATATCCCTCGACTGATCTCAACTTCACGGACAACCCGATTGGCGCTATTCAAATGAAGGACATAGAACCGTTCCTGCTGGATGCCGCGAAATCGTGGAATAAACATGGCCGCAACCTCCTCGGGCGAATTGATCGTGGGAAATTCCTGAGTGCCCGACGACTGAATGCGGCGTGAAAGCTCGAAAAGCGCCGCAAGCGTTATTGAGCGTATTTGACCGATCCCCTTGTACTTTTGAAGGAATTGATGGTCTTTCTCACCCAACGCCTGCAAACCTCCCACCTCCCTGAGCAGCGTTTGTGCAAGGTCGAGGGCCGTCACTCCCCGGCTCCCCGATCCGATTATGATCGCCAGAAGCTCGGCATCAGAAAGCGATTCGACTCCGCGTTTAAGAAGCTTCTCCCTTGGTCTCTCACCCGACGGCCAATCTTTAATACGAGTGTGATATAGTGGCTGTTTGGATCCGGAGGATTTATTTCGACTCGTTTTGCGATTCTCCTTTCCAGAACTCGTGTATCACTTCTTTAATCTGTCCATTCTTATACTGAAGAATGGTTAATGATCCGTTGACGCGCTCTTTGGTAAACGAGATGATGGAATGCAAAGAGCGATACTGAGTGAGTGTCGAGAGTCGATGGAGGAACTCGGCACGATTGAGATTCCTCTCATCAATCAATGAGAGGATCATTTTCATTATATCGTAGCCGATGATATTATTTTTTGTCGGTTGTTTTCCGGTAGCTTTCTGAAATGAGGGGGCAAATTGATTGTACTCAGGATCATCTCTCGATGTATAGTTGTCGGCATCAAAATAGACTCCATTGACGTACCGGCTGTTGGCATCAAGTTCCTCAAGCCGATACCAATCACCAGATCCCAGAAGCTGCGTATGTATATTATAATAAGTGAGCTGTGCGCCGATGATGCCAATTTCATCAGGAGAGGCTATCGGTGCATAGAGCGCCTCAATACCCGATACGGGCGTTTGCAGTTCTATAGTATCCATGACAGGTCGGGTTACGGGGAGGCGAAGTGAATCAATAAGAGCCTTCCATTTCGGACCGAGAAGCTCTCCGGCGGTAACGGTAGCGTTACGATCGATAAGCGAATCAATCGACATCTGCGATATTCCCGCTTTCAGGAATTTCATGATCTCGTTCTTTTTCATCTTTGACGAGAAAGTAATCGTCGGCTGATGCTGCATTAAGAAACTCTCTTCGCGTATCGCGGTCATCTGTTTCTGCAGATCCTCGCCTCCGTGTTCATAACTTTTGCGTACAACGACCTGTGCCCCCAGCCGCCGCACTTCATCGATGAACGCATCCGCCATCTGTGTGCTGAACTCCTCTGTCGAATTGAGCACGGCAAAGGTCCTCAAACCCAATTGTTCAACGGCAAATTGTGCCATCAATGCACCGCGAATCATATAATCGGGGTTTGCCTGAAATATCTCTCTCCCCCACCGTGTAAGACCGATCGCAGTCGCCGTGGGGGTCACCAGTGGTAGCGAGTTGAGAACGGCAACCCGTGCCGCCACTTCTACTTCGTCACTGAAAACCGGTCCGATCACTCCTATCACCTCAGAATCTGCGGCAAGCTCCCCGATTTCTTTCGCTATTTTAACAAGATCACTCCGGGTATCCCGGGTTTCAAGGCTGACATGGACAGTAGAGGAACGGTTGAATTCTTCAGCAGCATATTTTGAACCCTCTAGAATTTCAGAGGATAACGCGTGATCGGAAGCCTGTGAAATTCCGCCGAGAAAAGGAAGAAGTAGTCCAATTTTAATTTTTGTTCCCCGCTGATAGATTGTCAGCAGCGAGTCCAGACGCTGACGTCGGGGTTCATGTGGATATTGTCTGATGATGGTCCTGATTACCTCGCTTGCTTTTGTGAATTCTCCTTCAAGAGCATATTTTTGCGCGAGGATTTTTCCTGTGACGACAATGGCCGGTTGATTCCTGGCCTGCGAAGTGAGATCGTTAATCTCATCCATTGGCAGGTGAAATACACCTGTCGTCGTTAATAGATCCTCGGCATGGTCGATCAGAACAGAATCATCTGAACTCTCGATGATAGAAAGCATTTCAGGAACGATGTCGCGATACCGACGTTGAATATAGTAATTCTGGCCGAGAGTGAAACGAGCGTCATCAACATAAGAGCTGTTTGGAAATCGGCGGAGAAAACCGCCAAGCACCTGAATCGATGAGTCGTATCTCTCGAGATGAAACAGCGACTTTGCCTCCATGATGATGGCAGCCGTTGTGCGCTGATGAAGCGGAAAATCCTTCTCTACCTGCTGAAACATCATTGCGGCTGCGATGAAATTCTGTTGTTCAAAATTCGTCAACGCCTGTATAAAATAAATTTCCGCCTGTTGATTATACGGAATAGTCTCCTGTGCACTCAGTCTTGCCATAGGAGAGAGTAGAAGGACAATACAAATATAAACGGATTTCATCATTGACGTTGTTGAATGACAGAAGCAGTGCGTTTCCCTTCAAGTGCCGGCGGGAATCCGGGTTGAAGAGCAAGTGCTGTTTCAAAATTGATGATTGCGGTATCTATTTCTCCGCGATACAGATGGAGGAACCCGACATCCGCGTAGGTAGCTGCCAGATGCGGATCGAGGCCGAGAGCTTTGTTCAGATACTGTTCCGCCTCATCATATCGTCGCAGTTGAAGAAGGCATTGTCCGCACCGCTGCCAGATTTGAGCTTCATTCCCGCCCATATCGATTGCTATAGTAAATTCCTCAAACGCCGCCTTCCAGTTGTAGATTCCGGCGTAACACTGACCGACAAGGTAATGCGCCATCCAGCTGTATTGATCCACCTCAAGAGCCCTATGAAGAAACGATATGGCTTCAGCGTACGCTTTTCGCTGGAGAAGCAACTCACCGAGAATTTCATGAATTTTAGGAAATGTGGGATCATAGTGATACGCGAGGCGGAAGTACTTTTCGGCATAGCGGGGATTGTTCTGATTGGAGTACGCAAGTCCCATGTTGAAAAATATGTCCGGTTTTCTTGCAGCTTCCAATTTTTTAAAAAATTCCAGCGCTTTCGATGAGTTTCCCTGTTGTAGATGAAATGTGCCGATTGCGAACAAAATCTCGGCATTTTCACCGCAATTATAGAGTGCTTCTTCGAGAACCAGCGCAGCTGCAGAAGGATTTTTCATTTTCACAAAAAGAGCGGAGAGCTCGAAATATGCATCTTCATTACGTCGATCTGCGGAGAGAATACGGCGATAAAATTGGACTGCATGAAGAAATTTTTCTTCCGTTACACAGGCCCGGGCGCGGTCGAAGAGTGGTTGAAGGTACAGGTCATCCATGGCAATGAAATAACAGTTTCGCAGACAAAATACACATTTATTTTTCAGAAGCAACCGCGTATATCACACATCGCGGCGGAGAGCGTTCCGTGCAGCTTTCAGGGCACCCCCGATGATAACAAATGTGATAATAACCGTGAATCCGCTACCGATCGCCAGATTCATGGAAGATGGACGCGTTCCGAGAAGAATGTGGAAATAGAATTCCCGTACCGGAACGATCGCTACTATGACAATAACAGCGAGGTACCCGAGACTTAAAAGGAAAGACAACGACGCACCTCGCGATGACGCTATACGAACTGGATTTTTCTCGCGAAAATCTGCAAACACTCCCCCCATCCCTAAATTCAGTCCGACAAATCCGACTGACATGATGATTGCATTCCCGACAGCAAACCACACTAAAGGCGGAAATAATCGCCATGGATACATACTGAGATACGAGAGAGGAATAGCAAGAGCAAGCACACCAATGAAACCGACTCCGAATTTCATCCATAGTACTTTGTTCATCCGGAGCGGAGATGAACGGAGTGTCCAGAGCATTTCCCCCTCAAGGCTGATCGAGGGAAAGAGAAATCGCAGCGCCATTGACGAAATCAGAAAGCCGTTAAAAAGATAAATCGTCAGATACGAGACGGTCTGTAGCGTTGGATTTCCCGCCCGATAGCGCGCTCCGCTTACTCCAAATATAAAAACGAATGTAAGAAAGAGAAGAATCAAGAGATGAAGCCACTGGCTTGGTTCCCGTAAAAATGTCCAGCATTCTTTTTTCAACATCACCTCAGTCTGTGCCCCCCATAACGATCGCGACCGGAAACCAAAAAAAGTGATCAACCGTGCAATCCGCCCCGGTGTATGAGCCCTGAGTTCAATGGCAAGGAGCCAGCTTCGGTAATAATATTTCCGCGCAATGAAAAATACCCCGATGACCAATCCAACGGAGACCCCGATAAGCAACACAAGAAACGGGATGGCACCGTAGAAGGACCGGTACGCGCAGAAATAAAAAATCTCTCCGACCCATTGATTCGGTAACAGCAATAATGACGGACGTTGGATTTGGAAAAAATATTGATCGATATTGGGATAATATTTCATCACTTCATTAACCAACGTGAAGGGATTATTGGTCCGAAAGTAGATATAGACACAGAGAAGATATCCGCAGATGACGATTCCGATGAGTCTCCGCGGGTTGATGTACCGTGTCCACAGCAGCAGCATGAGCAAAAGAGATACACCGATGCATGCAGCTATCACCATGAATGGAAACAGCACTGCGACCATTAAGAAGACGAACGTCGACCACTGAAACCCGAAATATGAACCATATCCTCCAAGAACCGCACAACCGATAAGAATAAGCGTTGATGAACTGTAAAAAAAATTATCCAAGAATTTCAATAGAAACACTTTTTGATGGGAAATAGGTTGGGTCATTAAAAAATTTACTTCGTACGATCGATAGAGCGTGGCATACGAGACAATCATGTTTCCCAGGCTGATGGTCATGAAAAATACAAACAGTCCCATGATCATAAATTGATGAAAAAGGTAAAGACCGATTCTCCAGACATCAAGCAGGTAATGAGTGATGAAATGGGAAAAATAAAAGGCGGCAACTGTAAAACTGGCATAAACGATCAATGACGAGATATTCTTGATCGTGCCCCCCCTTCTTCCCTCCAGAATACCATGGAGGGAGGATTTAGCTTTATAATACAGGATTAGAAGAAACTGATGCATATCATTGTGTGAGTGCGAGGAAGATATCCTCAAATTTGCCGCCGATTTCCAGTTTGCGCGCGCGAATCTGATCAATCGAACTATCGAAAATCAATCGCCCGTTGTTAATAATCCCGACACGGGTACACAATTCTTCTACAGTCGGAAGACTGTGCGTTGACATGAAGACCGTTAATCCTTCTTCAATCGTCTTTCGTTTTAATGTTTCTTTTACAATTTTTGCACTCCGCGGATCCAGGCCGATCATCGGCTCGTCAATAATGATGACCTTCGGATCGTGGAGAAGCGCCGAACCGATCGTTATCCGTTGACGCATCCCCTGAGAATAATCTTCTGTCCTTTTATCGATCCATGAATTGATTTCAAACAGTTCGATCAATTGTGCAATTCTTCGCTCAATATCGGTCTTCGACATCGAAAACAGTCCGCCCATGAAGTATAGAAACTCCCGTCCCGTCAGTTTATCATACAGGAACGGTTGATCCGGTACATAACCGATATTCATTTTTGCCTTCAGGGGCTCTTTCTGGACATCGAATCCGTTGATCGTAATGCTCCCGCTTGTCGGAGCAAACAGACCGGTCATCATTTTAATGGTGGTAGTTTTTCCTGCGCCATTCGGACCGAGGAATCCGAAGAATTCACCCCGCTGGATCTGCAGATCGAGTGCATCGACGGCAACCAGATCCTGAAACTTTTTTGTCAGTCGTGAAAGAAGAATCATTCCCATTCGATCGTCGCCGGAGGTTTTGAGCTGATATCGTACACAACACGGTTCACACCGCGGACTTCATTTGAAATACGGCTTGATATCTTAGCCAGCACATCGTCGGGTATCCGGGCCCAATCGGCCGTCATGCCGTCGACGCTGTACACGGCACGCAGGGCGATTGTATAATCGTAGGTCCGTTCATCCCCCATTACACCGACCGAACGGACCGGCAACAACACAGCGAAGGCCTGCCAGATAATATCATACAGATTTGCTTTCCGAATTTCTTCAATGAAGATTTCCTCTGCTTCACGGAGAATTGCAAGACGATCCTTTGTAATCTCTCCTAGAATCCTTACGGCTAGTCCCGGTCCGGGAAACGGATGTCGTTTTAGAAATTCTTCCGGAAGTGCAAGCTGTCTCCCCACCGTCCGGACTTCGTCTTTGAATAATTCCCTGAAAGGTTCGATCAATTTCAAGTTCATGATATCGGGCAATCCGCCGACATTATGATGGGTTTTGATCGTAACCGAAGGCCCTTTAAACGACACCGATTCGATCACATCAGGATATAGCGTTCCTTGAGCGAGGAAATGCACGGAACCGATTTTTTTCGCTTCCGTTTCAAAAATTTCTATGAAGGTACCTCCAATGATTTTCCGTTTCTTTTCGGGATCGATTATTCCCGCTAAACGGCTGAGGAAGAGATCGGTTGCGTTAACGTAGATGAGATTGATATGAAATGTATCGCGGAAAAGTTTCACTACGGTCTCGCTTTCCCCCTTCCGCATCAGCCCGTTATCGATGTGAATGCAATGGAGACGATCATTGATCGCCTTTTGAAGCAATACTGCCGCCACCGACGAGTCGACACCACCGCTCAGAGCACAGATGACCTGTCCTTCACCCACCGTGGAACGAATTTCACTAATTGCACTCTCAATGAACGAGTGGGCATTCCACCCTCCCTTACAGCCACAGATTTTATAAAGAAAATTCATCAAGATATCGCGACCTTTGGGCGTATGAACAACTTCAGGGTGAAATTGAACACCGAAAATTTTCAGTTCGGCATTCCGAATGGCGCAGATCGGCGAATTCGACGAATGCCCGATCGGAGTAAATCCAATCGGAAGCTTCGTCAGCGCGTCTCCGTGACTCATCCAGACGGTGAGACGATCGCTCAGACCGGCAAACAGATCTTCATGATTGTCGATCACGATCTCCGCTTTTCCATACTCGCGCTTCGCGGACCGGTCAACTTCACCTCCCAGTTGATAGGCAATCAGCTGCAAACCGTAGCAGATACCTAGAATCGGAACGCCGAGAGAATAAATCTTTTCGGTAGAGATCGGGGCACCCGTCCCGTACACACTCGACGGCCCTCCCGAAAGTATCATCCCGCAGGGATCAATATGGCGTATTTCATCGGATGTGATATTGAAAGGATGAATCTCGGAATATACACCACACTCACGTACACGACGTGCGATCAGCTGCGTATATTGAGATCCATAATCAAGAATCAGTATCGTTTCCGGATGCTGCATAACTTCTTTCCCTAAAACGAGGCAAGCTCGTTTACAAACCTATCCATCTCTTCTCTGGTCCGTTTTTCGGTGACAGCAATGAGTAATCCGGTCTCGCCATCGACGAATCGGGCAAGATCGATTCCTGCCAGAATACCACGCTCGGAAAGCGTATGCACAATCTCCGACGCCGGACGCGGAGTCTCAACGGCAAACTCTTTGAAAAACGGCCTCGTGAATTTCATACGGTACCCCTTCACAGCCGCAATCTTTTCAGCCAGGTAATGACTTTTCTGAACCGATTGTCTCGCTACGTCGCATATGCCTTCCTTCCCCATCAACGCCATATATACCGTTGCGCACAACATCATCAAACCTTCGTTTGTACAGATGTTTGATGTCGCTTTTTCCCGGCGTATATGTTGTTCACGCGTCTGTATAGTAAGTGTAAATCCACGTCTTCCAGCGGAATCAACCGTGATACCCGATAGTCGTCCGGGGAGTTTGCGCAGGAGAGATTCCTTCACGGCAAAAATTCCGAGGTACGGTCCGCCAAACTGGAGCGCAATTCCCAATCCCTGCCCCTCGCCCACAACGACGTCGGCATTGTAATTACCGGGAGCTTCGAGCATACCGAGCGAGATTGGATCGGCGACCACTATGAAAAGCGCACCGGATTTATGTGCAATTTTCTCTATTTCACGGACTTCTTCCAGGATGCCAAAGAAATTCGGCTGCTGTACAACGACGCATGCGGTATTTGCCGATACGGTTTCTGCAAGCGAATCGGGCGCAGCGCCGCCGTCGACAATGTTCGACAAAACGATGTGCGCGTCTCTTGCTGCAGTGTATGTACGAACGACTTTGAGATAGTGCGGATGTATTTTACCGGCCATTACTACTTCACTGCGTCCGGTATGTCCAAGCGCGAGAAGGACGGCTTCGGAGAGCGCGCTTCCGCCGTCATACATCGAAGCGTTGGCGACGTCCATGCCTGTAAGCCGGCAGATCATAGTCTGATACTCATAGATAGCCTGGAGTGTTCCTTGACTTACTTCGGCTTGATACGGCGTGTACGCTGTGTAGAACTCCGATCGACTTGTAATTGCGGCTATTGCCGCAGGAATGTAATGATCGTACGCGCCGCCTCCAAGGAATGTCAACCACTCACCGGTATCGCGGTTCTTTTCCCCGAGTTGTTTCAATTCTTTCGTGATTTCAAATTCAGAGAGCGCCGCGGGTAGGCGGAGTCCGGTTTTCAAACGAGCTTCAGGAGGAATGTTACGGAGGAGTTCTTCGAATGATCGTACACCGATCGATTCGAGCATTTCTTTCCTATCCTGATCGGTATTCGAAAAATATGTCATTATTACTTTCCTATTAACGCTTTGTATTGCTCAACGGTCAGAAGATTTTTCATTTCACCGGGATCGTTCAGTGTAATCTTCAACATCCATCCGGCTCCATAAGGATCTTTATTAACGCTCTCGGGCGATTTTTCCAGGTTCTTGTTGATTTCGATGATTGGTCCCGATGCGGGAGCATAAATATCGGTCACTGCTTTCACTGCTTCGATGGTCCCGAAACTCTGTCGTTGTTTCAATGTCGTACCAACAGGGGGAAGCTGGACGAACACGACGTCACCGAGTTCACTCTGGGCATAATCTGTAACGCCTATATAAGCTGACGGACCGTCGACACGGAGCCATTCATGGTCCTTTGTGTAGTACAGGTCTGCCGGGAAATTCATTACAGTCTCCTTAGTCTTTGAATGAAAAACGTGTCAGAAACGATGTGTCGAATTTTCCTTTACGAAATTCTTCCTCATGTAGCAATTTCTGGTGGAACGGAATTGTTGTGGGAATTCCCTCGACGATAAATTCATCGAGCGCAGTTGCCATTTTATTTAGCGCCTCTTCACGATCACGGCCGTGAACGATTAATTTTGCTACAAGTGAATCATAATACGATGGAATCTCATAACCGTCATAGATATGGGTGTCGACGCGAACTCCAAAGCCGCCTGGAAGATGCAGACTTTGAATTCGTCCCGGTGTCGGTCGAAAATCGTGCGCAATATCTTCGGCATTGATCCGGCACTCGATTGCATGTCCATGTTGTTTAAACTTTATCGATGACACCCTTTGTCCTGCCGCAATCCCGATCTGCGCTTTGATTAGATCCACGCCGGTCACCATTTCAGTCACGGGGTGTTCCACTTGAATTCGTGTATTCATCTCCATAAAGTAGAAGTTCTTGTACTTATCGACAAGAAATTCGATCGTGCCGGCACCGAGATATTTTACACTCTTCGCACCTTTGATCGCCGCAACGCCCATCATTCCACGTAAAGTAGCATCGATGGCGGGGGAAGGCGACTCTTCGATAAGCTTTTGATGACGCCGCTGGATCGAGCAGTCACGTTCACCCAGATGAATTACATTCCCGAACCTGTCCCCCAGCACCTGGATTTCGACGTGATGCGGTTCTTCAACATATTTTTCGATATATACTGCAGGATTGCCAAAAACCGATTCCGCCTCAGCGCTTGCCATCTGGAACGCACGTTCGAATTCAGCCTCAGTCCCAACAACACGCATCCCCCGGCCGCCGCCGCCTGCAGATGCTTTGATGATAACCGGGAAACCTATTGTATGTGCAAGATCATATCCAGATTTGGAATCACCTATTACACCGTCGCTTCCCGGGATAACCGGAACGCCGGCTTTTTTCATAGTCTCTCGTGCGAGTGCCTTATCACCCATTGCAGTAATCATTTCAGGCTTCGGTCCAATAAAGGTAAGTCCCGACGAATTGCAAATTTCAGCAAAAGCGGCATTCTCGGAAAGGAAGCCGTAACCGGGATGGATTGCGTCGGCATTAGTGATTTCTGCCGCTGCGATAATCCGGGGCACATTAAGGTAACTCTCTTTGATCGGCGGAGGGCCGATACAGACCGCTTCATCGGCAAACCGGACATGGAGCGAATATCGATCTGCTTCCGAGTAGATTGCTACCGTTCTAATACCCAACTCATGACAGGCTCGAAGTATCCGAAGTGCAATCTCGCCTCTGTTGGCAATAAGAATTTTTTTAAACAAACGATTACCCCTTCTCGATGTGGAAAAGGGTCTGATTGTACTCAACCGGCTGGCCATTCTCGACACAAATCTTCACAATGCGGCCGGCAATATCGGATTCGATTTCATTCATGAGCTTCATCGCTTCTACGATACATAGTACTGTTCCAACATCCACGATCTGCCCTATCTGAACATAGGGATCGGCGTCGGGTGCGGGTGCACGGTAGAATGTGCCGACAATCGGGGATTTTACTTCATGAATGTTTGCCTGGGGTTCGGGGGGTTTTATCGGTTCTTCGGGCGCCGCTGATATGCGCGGATCTGCGGCGGCCGGCATGACCGGCGGGCTCTGATGAAATGCTGTGGAAACCGGGAGCGAATGTACAGGCGCCGGAGAAGAATTGTGCGGAGGTTTTGCAATACGGATTTTCGATCCCTCTTCTTCCAATTCCAATTCCCCGATGCCGCTCGTCTCGACGAGTTTGATAAGCTTCTTCAGATAAGATAGATCCATTCCAACTCCTGATGGTGGTTACTCTGCAGTTAAATTATTATGCAGCCTTCACACGTTCAATATAATTTCCGGAACGGGTATCGACTTTGATCGTGTCCCCCTCATTGATGAATAAAGGGACATTCACGGTCGCACCGCTTTCTACCCTTGCCGGTTTTGTTCCACCCGTTGCCGAATCACCTTTTACACCGGGGACAGTTTCGACGACTTTGAGTTCTACCGTGATAGGCAATTCGACGCCGACGATCTCCGATCCATTCATTAGTAGCTCAATTGTTTCGCCATCTTTTAAAAATTTAGCTCCTTCACCGATGATCTTTTCTTCAACCGGTATCTGATCATAGGTTTCCTTATCCATAAACTGTAATACCTGTCCGTCATGATACAGATATTGATATTCTTTTCGTTCTACACGAACTTCATCAATCGTCTCACCGGCGCGCAAACGGTCTTCAAAAACCTTCCCGGATTTAAGGTTCTTCAGCTTCACCCGTACGAACGCCCGCCAGTTACCCGGGTTTACATGTTGGAATTCAACGACAGTGAACAGATCATTTTTATAACGAATTGTCATGCCTGAATGAAAATCGGATGTTGTTGCCATGGCTCCTCAGAATATTTCTATCTCGTATTTAAGGGAAAAAAGACAGATATTTGGATAGCTCAAAGTTGGGCTAAAAATATACTTAGAATGGCATCGAAAGTCAAGAGAAAGTTTTTCAAAAAATGGTATTTTTTAATTGATTTTGGTCATTTTTATACATATTTTCATTAAAAATTGATCAAAATTGCATAATTTATGAAAATCAGTATTTCCATTCTCATCATAATCGCTATTTGTATGGGATTCACCTCATGCAAGAAAAACCCGCCTGAAAAAATGAGCAAGGAGGTTTTTTCGAGACTTTACGCGCATTTAATGCTTACCTCCACAACATATCCCGCCACCACAGACTCTCTGGCTCATATAAGAAGGCAAAAGATCGATTCGCTCTTTACAGCCTCGGGGACAACAGAGAAAGATTTCCGTTATGCGGTATCTTTCTATCACAATACACCGGAGGAATGGAAGGAAATACTTCGAATGGCGGGTCAAGAACTCGATAGCCTGCGAGTACGGTCAAAGTAGATCAGAAAGAGATTTATAAGAATCTATTATGCAATAATTAAATATTTCGCAGATATTTATTCTCTATCGCAATAATAATAACTTCTTTGAGAATTCATAATTCCCCACCCTCATTTCACAAATATATACTCCGCTCGCGCATCCGGACGCATTCCATTGAACGCTATGCCAACCTGCAGGTAAATATTGGTGTACAAGCGTTGCCACTTCTTGACCAAGAATATTTACTATTCGTATTTCCACATTCTCTGCTTTCGGCAATCCAAATTGGATTGTCGTGGTAGGATTGAACGGGTTGGGATAATTTTGTGATAGCGAAAATTTAAATGGTATTTCATTCTCCGGTTGATGTTCGACGGCGCTGATTGCATCCGAAATTGGTCGACGCCAGATGCCTCTCCCGCTTGTCCCTGCATACAGATACCCCTTCGCTGCACATATGACATTAATACGCGTTCCTGCAAGTCCATCGGTAATATCCTGCCAATGCTGACCGTCATCTCCCGATGAATATGCTGTGCCGCTTAGGGTGCTCACGAAAAGCGCTGAACCAGCGACACTGAGAGTAAGGATATAAAAATTTTGTATACCATTGTTTACCTGATTCCACGTCTGCCCATGATCGAACGATATAAAAACTCCCTGACCATAGGTTCCAATTACTATAGTCGTTGGCGTTACGCTAATAGCTGTGATCATGGAATCAATTGCCGGTGTACTCAGCGTGTCCCATGTATGACCTTTATCAGCAGAATAAAACAATGAACCTCGATATGTCCCGGCATACAATTCACTTCCCATACCGCCGAATGCCGTGAAGTGTACATCTGTCGAGTTTGAAATACGTTCCAGATCAGGTCCATGAGGTGTACTCGTGTCATGAGGCGCCCCCGGAACATAATCTGTCCACGTTACGCCATCATCCCATGAGAGCTTGATACCGTTTGGCATGCATCCACATATAAGAGAATCAAGTGCAAATATTGGATATACATAATACGTTGTAAATTTAAATATTTGACTCCACGTCTTGCCGTAATCGGTCGATTTACTGATTCCCAAATTCTCTCCGTCAATTCCTCGTACCGAATAAACCATATTCGAATTGACTGCCATACCGTCCATTTCATCCGATGATGACCAGCCAATTTCACTTAGGGCATTCCAGCTTCTGCCGGTATCAGTTGATACACTCATATCAAAATCCCAATGACATCCGGCAAAAAGTGCAGAATCGGAATCAAGGAGATAATGAACGCTGATATCTGACAATCCTACGCTGATTGGGATCCACGACTGTTTGATCGTATCAAGAACAAATAGACCATTACCATTTGTAGAAAGAATCAAATTATTATCAGTATAATTCAGATTCAAGTAATTATCATATATGTCATCTCTGGTATGATATTTGAAATCATACGTCACCGTCTTCCATGAAGTGCCATTGTTTTTAGAGAACAACAAACCGACAGAGGTATCTGCTACGACACAGATATTCGAATCTTGAATACCGATATTCTTGCATATATCAACACCTGGACAATTAAACACTTTTTCCCAGGTAAAGGCATCACTCGATCTATAAATTCCATCTCCGGCTGACGCTAGAAAGAAGAAATCTTCATTGGCATTAGCACCGACAAATCCCCATGCACCCGGAATATTTACTGACGTATCAATCCAGGTATTTCCAAAATCTCTTGAAATACGCATTTTCCCCTCCGGCGTACCCAACAAGATGGTAGTATCCCTAAGTGCCGTATAATAAATATATCCCCCTTTTATAGTTTTGTGTATCCAAGTGTCTCCATGGTCTCTTGACAGGTACAACAATGTATACCAGTCATTTCCTATGATTGTCACATCGGTTACCAATATCCCATTTTTGTCAACACAGAAAACATGCCCCATTATAGAATCGATTTTCTGCCAATTTAACCCATCCTGGGTCCGAATAATTCCATCAACATATGAAATATAGAAATATTGACTATCCGATCCACAAGAAGGGGTCATCCCATTCGTCCAATATATTTCTTGCCAATTAAACGCAGGACTTGAAGAAGTATATATTTCTCCGCTTCCCAGACATGCATAATATTTGCCTTTAAAAGCATCGAGTCCATATATTCCCCTCAATACTGGACCACTGGTTGCTTGCCATTGTGATGATAGCTGACCTGAAACCAACATATTAAAGCAGAGCAAAAAAAATATTCTAAAATTATTCATTTATTTCCTATTTTAAAATACATGGCCCTGGAATTAATATTCCATGGCCTTTATTTTCGTATTATCACTTCAATAGTGTTATTTTCTTCAGTACAATTAGAAACAATTTATTTTTCATTTCGAAATTCCCGAGAGTACTGTGAGGGTTCCGGGTATAAGTATTTTAATATTTTTATTAAGAAGATATCAGAAAACTATCGTTTTATAATACGAATATATACAAAATATGGTGAAAATCAATCATCAAAATAGCTGCTGTGCAATGCACATGGAAAAGATTAAGAATGACTATTTGAGGAATTTATCGTGACGGGGGTATAACGATAGAAAATAATGTGGGAAGGAAAGACTATGTATCAGTTTCCCGCCTTCTTCAACGTGAAGCAAAAAACACTACCCTTGGCCGGTTTGCTATCGACCCAGATGCGGCCGCCGTGGGCACGGACAATTTCATGGCAAATCCAGAGCCCCAGTCCTGAACCTTTAATATCGCTGGTCTCGGCCGTTTCGATCCGCGAGAATTTCTTAAAGAGCCTATCGATATTCTCGGGCGCAATTCCAATGCCTTCGTCGCCAATCGAGAAGAGCACATGCTCGTCCGATTGGTCTTCAACGCGAACTGTCACCTTTCCTCCCCTTGGCGAGTATTTCACCGCATTGGAGATAAGATTTTGCACCACCTGCCGCAGCTTGTTTTGATCGCCTTTGACATACGGTACATTTGGATCGATGGCGATTTCGATGTTATGTCGCGGTGAAAACCGCACGAGCGATATTGCATCTTTTATCAGCCGCTCGACATTCACAATCTTGAAATAATAGCTGAGCTGTCCCGATTCGATCTTCGTTATCGAGAGCGTATCCTCGGCGAGTTGACTGAGCTTCTGGGTCTGATCTATGATTATGGAGAGATATTCTTTCAGGTTTTCATTTGTCGTAAACGGCTCGCGTTTGATGAGTGAACGCGCCGCGAGCATGATGCTCGACAGTGGTGTCCGGAAATCGTGGGAAACGATGCCGACAAATTCCGATTTTAACTTATCCATCTCCGTCAGCCGCGTGTTGACCTTGCGAACCTCTTCGAACAGGCGTGCATTGCGAATGACGCTGGCGATCTGGTCGCAGAGGTTCTGGAGAACGATTGCATCGGTTTCATCGAATGCATGAAGCTTTACATCCTCGACATTAAGGACGCCGACGACAGCATCGTTCATTTTTATCGGCAGAGCCAGCTCGGAATTTGTGTTGTGATATCCAAAGGCAAGATAGCGGGGTTCCTGCGATGTATCGTTCGCAAGAATACGTTCCCCATGCTGAGCGACCCAGCCGATGATGCCCTGCGTTGTTTTTTGACGAAACCCATGCGGGAGAAAATCGATGAAGTTGCCGGCATGTGCAATGAGTTCAAGTTCATTGGCATCGCTGTTCAGGAGAAAGATGGAAACGTCGAAATAACTGAAGCTTTTTTGTATGATCGTAGCAGCCGAAGTGAGCATTTCGTCCAGTTCGAGCGTGGCAGTGAGTGACGCTGCGACTTTATTGACCAGCTCGATCTGTGATATCCGTTTCTTCGCACGATCGATCTTCATAAGGTTTTCAAGAGACACCGCGGCCTGAAGACTCAGAAGCTGTGCGATCCACAGATCGGGTTCGAGGTATGCATTCTGACGGGCCGATCCAAAGCAGATAGAACCAATGGTCTCTCTGCCGGTTTTCATAGGTACAATAAGAAGACTCTTAATTCCAGCGGCGACAAGCTTTCCTTCAAGTGAAGGTGTGAAAGCAGGACTTGATTCGATATCGACAATGATCGGAGTTTGATTGGCTATAACCCACCCGGGCATTCCGATTTCAAGCGAAAACACCTTGTGATTCAGCTCTAGCGAATCGGCAATCGCTGAAAGCGTGTTGACCGTATAATGTGTTCTGTTTGTATTAACCAGGCAGAGAAAACAGCATTCGTGGTCGATAAGCCACTTGGCATCTTCGCGTAAAACGCGCAGCATACTTTCTTTAGAATCGGCAGAATCGATCTCGAGGGCGATTTCACTGAGAGTCCCGACTCTCGCCGAGAAACCCTGAGCTTCGATAATCCTGGCACGCATTTCCTCCGGCGATAGCTCGAGGTGGTCAGGAAGCTGCCATTCTAAACCCATAAATTTTCCCAAGGTTCCTCGCTTGAATATTGGTGAGCACTACCGGTGCACTCCCGTATATGCAACTTAGGGACGCCCCGTGACAGAGAGAAATTCTTTTATTTTACAACAAACTACGTAAAATATCTTATCTAAGCAATCACTAACATTTACATAATATAGACCGTAAGGTACTGTAACAGCAGACAATGATCAAAAATCTTATAGCCGTTACAATTTATTTTTGCTGCACTACTTCTCCTATAACAACCGGGTGCTCGTGACAACGACGAAACAACCGGAGCACTTCATCAACAATGGCCTTTCGTACAATTACCACCAATCCAATTCCAAGGTTGAATGTCTTCCGCATATCATCTTCCGGTACTTCACCCTGCCGTTGTATCAGAGTAAATATCGGGGGTCTCTTCCAGGCATCCCAATCGATCGAAAGCGTTAACGCTCGTGGTATCACCCGTGAGGTGTTGCCGATAATTCCGCCACCAGTGATATGAGATAATGCCTGTACCGGATATCGCTCGAACACTTTTCTGACCGGACGCAGGTACGACCGATGGACCGCAAGTAATACCTCACCGACCGTTGCACCGAGTTCATCGACATATGAATCGACATCATATTTTTCAAAGAGCACGCTCCGGGCAAGAGAATATCCGTTTGTATGTAAACCGTTCGAAGGGAGTCCTATGAGCACATCTCCCTTCTTCACATGTTCTCCTTTTATAATGTGCTTTTTCTCGACAACGCCGACAATCATTCCAGCGATATCATATTCATCCGTAGAATAGAAGCCGGGCATCTCGGCTGTTTCGCCGCCGATAAGAGAACAGCCATTTTCCCGGCAGGCCCGGATAAATCCGCTCAATACTTTCTCTGTGATTTCCGGTTTTAACTTTCCCGTCGCGAAGTAATCCATGAAATACAGAGGCGTCGCTCCACAGACGAGAATATCATTCACACAATGATTTACCAGATCCTGACCGACCGTGTCGTGTCTGTCGGCCATAAATGCTACTTTTAGTTTTGTACCAACTCCGTCGACACTGGAGACAAGAACCGGATGCGTATAGCCTTTAAACTTTGCGTCGAAAAAAGCTCCAAACAAACCTATATCGGTCAACACATTTCTTGTGAACGTTGACCGGACGCTTCTTTTTATTCTCTTAACGACTTCCTCCCCCGCTGCAATATCTACTCCCGCCTCTTTATATGTTGTTCTCAAATGATTTCCCTTGCACCGTTTCATGAAAGAGGTAAAGTATACATCTCCCCTTCCAAATTAAAATTATTTTTGAAGGAAATGCAATAGGTCACATCACTTTTTTAAAGTGGCGAATTATCTGTAAAAAACAACATGTGGCTATATAACGAAGTTTCAAGTACTTATTGATAAAATGTCCGTATATTTCTATATTATTCTTTTTTATTAAGGAAAGCTTCTATGCATTACGTCCGCCAGCGCGGTTCCAAGGAACCTATACCAGTGGGAAAAATCCTTTGTCTGGGGCAAAATTATGCTGCCCACGCCAGGGAGATGAATTCCAATATCCCGATAAAACCCGTCGTTTTCTTGAAACCTTCAAGTGCAATTATCAGCGAGGGAGAGAGCGTTGTGATTCCTCCGATTTCACACGAGGTACATTATGAGGTGGAGCTGGTCGTTCTCATCGGAAAAAATGGAAAAAATATTACACGTGAAATAGCATATGACTATATTGAAGGGTACGGGGTCGGACTAGATATGACGCTGAGAGATATCCAAAGGGAAGCGAGAAGCGCAGGAGAGCCCTGGGCTGTGGCTAAAGGATTCGATACCTCGGCTCCGCTTTCAGAATTTGTCCCACGAATGTCGATCCCCGATCCGCATTCATTGACCATACGACTTACCGTCAACGGAAAGGAACGGCAGCGAGCGAATACGCGCGATATGATTTTCTCCATTGATGAGGTCGTCTCATATCTCTCTTCAATTTTTACACTCGAACGTGGTGATCTCATATACACCGGCACACCGGAGGGTGTTGGCACCATCACACACGGTGACGTCATTCATGCAGATATTGAATCGATAGGTTCATTAACAGTCAACGTTCAATAGGACTCACAATATTTTTTCACGACATTATGTCAGCACAACTCAACGAGAACGAAGAATTATCGACGAACGCCATCGCAAAAGCATATTCGCCCCGCAATGTAGAAGATAAATGGTACACATACTGGGAAGAGTATGATCTCTTTCATGCCCGTGTGAATCCGCAAAAGAAACCTTACACCGTCGTCATTCCTCCTCCAAATATTACCGGCAGCCTTACTATGGGACATGTCCTGAATAATACAATTCAGGATATTATTATTCGATGGAAACGCATGCAGGGATTCGAAGCTTGCTGGATTCCTGGAACCGATCATGCCGGTATTGCAACGCAGCATGTCGTCGAGAAGCAACTAGTTAAAGAAGGTCAGAATCGACGCGATATTGGCAGAGAAAAATTTCTCAAACGGGTCTGGGAGTGGAAAGAACAGTACGGCGGGACCATCATCAAGCAGCTCAGAAAACTCGGCACTTCGTGCGATTGGAACCGTGAACGCTTTACGATGGATGATGGGCTCTCGAATGCTGTTGTCGAAGTATTCATCCGACTGTACGAAAAAGATCTGATCTATCGCGGCAAGTATATCGTCAATTGGTGTCCGAAAGATCGCACGGCACTTAGTGATGATGAAGTAAACTATTCCGAATCACAAGGACATCTCTGGTACATCCGATATCCGTTCTGGGACGAAACAACCGGTTCACCGTCGACACGGCAGTTTATTACTGTTGCGACAACACGTCCCGAAACAATGCTCGGTGATACTGCAATTGCAGTCAACCCGTCCGACGAACGGTACAGCCAATATATCGGGAAGAAGGTTCTCATACCGATGACTGACCGGTGCATACCTGTCATAGCCGACGATTTTGTCGATCAGAAATTTGGAACAGGAATGGTTAAAGTAACTCCGGCCCATGATCCGAACGATTACACGATAGGTATCCGGCACAACCTCCCGATGATTCTGATCATGGATACAGCAGGACGAATGAACGATCAGGTTCCTCAACGATATCAAAAACTCGATCGATATGAATGTAGAAAAAAACTCCTCATGGATCTTGATGAGGCAGGACTCATTCTCAAAACCGAGGATTATGTCCACAGTATCGGCCATTGCTATCGATGCGATACGGTGATCGAACCATATCTTTCCGATCAGTGGTTCGTGAAAATGAAACCTCTTGCCGAAAAGGCGTTAAAAGTTGTACAGGATGGGACGATTCGTTTTTACCCTGATCGGTGGCTTAAGGTATTCGAATACTGGATGACCAATATCCGCGATTGGTGCATCTCACGCCAACTCTGGTGGGGACATCGTATTCCGGTGTACTATTGCATAGGCGAAGGGTGTCAGCATATGATCGTTGCCCGCACGATGCCCACAACCCCCTGTCCGAAATGCGGAACCGTATCCTATCAACAGGACGACGATGTTCTCGACACGTGGTTCTCTTCGTGGCTCTGGCCCTTTTCGATCCTGAACTGGCCGCAGAAGAGTGAAGACCTGGACTATTTTTATCCGACGTCGACTCTGGTCACAGCACCGGATATTATTTTCTTCTGGGTTGCACGGATGATTATGGCAGGACTCGAATTCATGGATGATATCCCCTTCCGCGATGTTTATTTCACGAGCATCATCCGTGACGTGAAAGGGAGAAAAATGTCAAAATCCCTCGGCAACTCACCCGATCCTCTGGACGTCATACAGGAGTACGGTGCCGATGCATTACGGTTTACCATCATCTATCTTGCACCGCTGGGACAGGATGTACTTTACTCGAACGAAAAGTGCGAGATCGGCCGGAATTTTGCCAATAAAATCTGGAACGCCGGGCGCTTCCTCCTGATGAATGTCGAACAGCTCGGTCGCGAAGAAATTCCGGAAAATGATCCGTCATCGATCACACGTGAACTCGACCTTGCCGATCGATGGATCCTGAGCCGGTATCATCAGACCGTTCGTACCATGACACTCGCTCTCGACGGATTCAGTCTCAACGAGAGCGCAAAGAATATATATGATTTTCTATGGCATGATTTCTGCGATTGGTATGTGGAACTAATTAAGACGCGCCTGTATGAAAGCAGGGATCCGGTAGTAAAAAAAGTGGTGCTTTCGCGTGCATTATGGATTTATGGACAAACACTCAAGCTTCTCCATCCGCTTATGCCGTTCCTGACCGAAGAGCTCTGGCACGCTCTTCATCAGCGGATAAAAGGCGACAGTATCATGAGGCAGACCTGGCCGGAGCATGACGACAGTTGGATCGATGAGCGATCATCAAGAGAAATGACATTCATTCAGGATGTGATCGGTGCTCTGCGGAATATCCGCGGCGAGATGAATATTCCACCTGCCCGCACGATTGATGTCGTGATAAAATGCAGTGAAACCGAGAAGATTGATATCCTGAAAAACAACGAGGATTATTTCCGCCGGCTCGCAAAGGTTACTTCGCTGATGGTAGGACCGGATGTACTCAAGCCTTCGTACGCAGCAACAGCTGTGGTTGCAGGTTGTGAAATCTTTCTGCCGTTGAAAGGGATTATTGATATCAACGTCGAAATGAATCGCCTCGAAAAAGAAATTGCCCGGGTGAAAAATCTGCTTCGTATGACCGACGAGAAACTGCAAAATAAGAGTTTTGTCGACCGTGCACCGGCCGAAATCATAGCAAAAGAGAATGAGAAAAAGCATAATTTTCGGCAAACGCTTGAAAAATTAAATGCAAATCTTACAGAGCTGCTCGGCAGCCGGTAAGAAAATCGATCACACGAATGTAAAGGAACCAGCGATGAAAAATGCCGTTCTATTGTACGCCCTGACCGCAATCCTCGGGATTTTCTGGGGATGTGGATCATCAGAAGAAACAAACGCCGACGATCTCTACATTCCGCCGGGAGCTAGACGCGAACACTTTGTAACAAAACGCGATACTATTGTTGCGAAAATTGTTCCTCCTGCAAAGGTCGATACGGCACGTAACATTTCATCTCCTTCCGCGCAGGCTGAGCAGAAGGATACGACAAGTTCTGCCGTTTTCACAATTCAGGTCGGAGCATTCGGAAATGAAATTAATGCCCGTCGTTGGGAAGAACAAACAAAAGAAATCCTCAAAATGCCGACGTATATTGAATACGATCTCCATATTAATATTTATCGGGTTACCATCGGTACTTTCATATCACGTGAACAAGCTGCGGAAATAGCCCGCGATATCCGCCAGCGATATCCGACAATGTACCGCGACGCATGGGTAATCGAATCGTTGAGGACTAACTGATGAATATCAATAAACGATTTCTGTCGTTTCTGTGCTGTGCATTTCTCGTCGGATGCGCTGCATCAAGCCCAGAGCCTCCGCAACATGCACAGCGTCCAAAAACTCAAAAAAACGCACCACTCGATGTTTTTGAACGCGATTTTAGACCGTCACTTTATGATGTCGCCATTGCCGAGGTCGAGTCGTCGTCACAACGATACACTTTCAAAGGATCGGACACGGCAGATCAAATGGCAAACCCGGCAGCGGAACTTGTGCCGGGCTTTCGTGTCCAGGTGATATTTTCAAACAGCATTGATGAAGCCACTAAAGTCAAGAGTGAGGTCGCTTCCCTTTTTCCCATTGATATGGTGTATATGCTCTATGACTCACCCTATTACAAGGTCCGTGTAGGCGACTACCAGGAACGCAGCAATGCGGCACAAGCGCTGAAAATTCTTCTTGATAAAGGGTATATACAATCGTGGATCGTACCGGACAGGGTTCAGAAAAATCCATCGAAGCCACTCCCTCCTCCTGAAATAAAATGAGGAGGTTTTATTTCAACTCAATTTTTATACCTTCGAGCGGCCAGCGTGCACGCAGTTTCACAGTGTCTGGATACACGGCAAATCGGGCAGCCGATTGGTACGGGTATGGTTTCCCGGGTGAGTATATTCGCTTACCCTCGCGATCACGGAATGTTTGAAGGAGATATTTTCCTTCAGGAAGATTCTGGATAATGAATGCCCCTGTTGCATCGGCGACGGCCATATATGTCGGCGCGACGGATATATTCACCTCTGTCGCCAGGATTACAAAGTCTCCTTTTTCATTTGTTGAATCGACGACGACTCCAGAGATACTCGAAAGCTGTAAGGCGTTTACCGTTCTGAAACGGTGTCTTACTACGGAATCACGCATGACATTCCCTGCATAATCGATCACCGACTTCCCCCGAAGTTCTGCGGTGTACCATTCAGCACTCCGTAATTGTCGGAGAGGTCTGTAACTCACAGTTGCGCCGTGCAACCATTCGAAAGCCCCTTCGACCCGCACCTTGTTTGAATCCAGAAGCGTGAATCCCTTTTCAAGCGAATCACGTATCACCGCATCATCAAACTGCAGTTCAGGCGATATAGAAAATGGAACATTACGTGCGCTATCGCCGGGCATGAAATGCTGGATTCGAGGCCGGAGAGTGTCTCGTCCTGCAGGTGCCTCAAAAAAGATATCCCTCTGTGGGGCGAGTAGTGAATCACCCGCTTCTGCTCTGAGAGCCGACACTCCGACGATATACTTTGCCCCGGCACGAAGAGTATCGGTGACAAGGATAAGAGATGATAGTTGTTGTGATTGCGAAAACCAGTCGCGTACGGTCACCATTTCATTTGAAAGTGAATCGATAATTTCGAAAGCGCCTGTACGGACACTGAAACGACTGAGCGCTTTATTAAATCGAAGCGATACATGGCGATTATCCCGTGATTGTGCAGACATCAGTCCAAGGTGCGTCGTATCCTCTTTTGACATTTGAAGAAGAACATTACCTATCAATCGATTATGTTTATCAAGGTGAATATCCTTAAATGGAACACCATATTCATCCATTCCCGGATCATATAGGTAATTTCTAATCTCATCGCGGACCGCAAGCAGGCGATAGGACCCATCGGGGATATTCTGGAGTGAAAAGTTGCCACCCTTTCCCGTCTGTGTGATGAAATCAGGACGCGTATGAATTGGATTGAGCGTATCGATCTGAATACCATCCAGCCGATATGCGAAAAGGAGAATCCCCTCCGGCTTCGGATTAACGACTTTTCCGGCAATAATACCATGGTCGATGCTGTCACCCGTAGAGAAAGCCAGCGTATATGCCTGTGCCATTCGATTTTGATTATTGAGATCAATCACATCAGTACCGACAGTCACAACATAGGTTGTGTTTGCACGAAGTGAATCAGAAAACGTGATATCGACTTCCGTACCGCTCCATGAATATTCCAACGACCCGACATAGGGGGAAATGAAGATTGCATCCTGAACGGAGTTTCGATCGACATATTCGCTGAACTCCAGTGTAATTTTCCCCGGTCGTACGCAAGTTGCGTTTTGAGTGGGAAATGTGCTGATAATCGTCGGTGGCACTGTATCCAGAGGCCCCCCTGCAGGCGGGACAATACCGGCGCACCCGATTAAAATCAGACAGAGAATAGGCACGAAATTCAGAATATATTTCATTCTCATCACGGAATAATAATCGACCTTCGAATTACGTACAACCAATTATTGTCTACGACTTGATATTCTATACTGCGAACGGAAGCGGTGATATCGCTGCACAGCACGCTGGTGTTCGGCATAACTCTTGGAAAACACATGCCCCTGTGCTCCGTTGGACACAAAATAGATATAATTGTGCTCTGAAGGGTATAATGACGCAAGAATAGATTTCCTGCCGGGATTGTTGATTGGTGCCGGCGGTAAACCGAAATTCCGGTATGTATTGTACGGAGAATCAATCCTCAGATCCCGATACAATATCCGTTGATCCGAATCGAGGAGATATCGCACTGTTGGATCTGCTTCGAGTCGCATATGCCTTCGCAGTCTATTATAGTACAATCCGGCAATTATGGGACGTTCATCATCAAGTACGGCTTCCCATTCGACAATCGAGGCTAATGTAAGAATCTCGTTCATTGTTCGATGCAATTCAGCGGTACGTTCTTGAAGCGTATCATTATAGAACTGCTTGAATTCCTCGACGAGCCGGGTAATGATTTCGCGCTCATCAACCTCCCAGTAGAATCGATATGTTTCGGGAAAAAGGTATCCCTCCAATGTATTTGCGCTGATGCCGAGAGAGTGGATGAACTCGATATCGGTGCAGGCTGCCAGGAATCGTTCGCGATTGATTCCGAGATGTTTCTGGAAAATATCAGCAATATAAGTTGTGCGCGAGCCTTCGGGAATTGTTATGTTAATAATGAGTCTTGATCTTCCCTCGTGGAGATCGGTAAGAATTTCCATGGTGCTGACCCCGCTCCTGAAGAGATATTTACCCGTTTGAATCGTCTCGGTCCACCCCAGAAGGTTACCGGCAATGAGTAGTGATAAACCGTGATCAATCACACCGGCCGAACGTAACGAATCTACTATCGTGCTGAACGGGACACCACGCGGAATGGTAATAACGATTTCGCTTTTCCCATAGAAAAAATGATGAACATAGAAAATCTCATAAATCCCAACACTCAATATAATGACGATGCCAACGACGATGATTTTTGTTATCCTGGATTTTTCGGGAGGCCACCACATTAATTCTTTCCCTCCGACTGCGACGATGTAGACTGCCGCTGGACCATCGCCTCACGTTCAAGCCGGCGAGATTCATCAACGATACGCTCAAAAAGCCGTCGGAGCGCTTCAGACGTGAGCGGTCCCGTATTCCATCGCAGAACATTCTGCACTATCTCTTCCTCGCGTTTCGGCGAATAAGCATCCAGCCCCAATTTCTCTTTTATTTTTCCTATTTCATTCGCATAGGTCGCACGTTTGTTGAGGAGCCGGACGAGCTCCTTGTCCACTTCATCGATTTTTTGCCGCCAATCGTCTATTGTGCTCACGTGGCTGATCCCTCCTTTGGGGGAGTGGTATCTGGTCTGAGTGACGTTAAGAATGCACCCGCACGTACCGCAGTTTCTTCAATCGACTGACAATTACCCAGCGCTTTAATTAAAGCCGAACCAACAACAGCTCCATCGGCGTACTGCCACACCCGCTCGACATCATCACACGACGAAATTCCAAATCCTACGACAAAGGGTTTCGTTGTATTGTGTCGGACATTTTCCATGAAACTGCGGAATTTCTGATCCTGTTCGAAATCGTGATAACTCCCCGTGACTCCGGTTATCGATACACAATAAGTGAAATCACTAGAAAGTGCATCGAGAGTGCGAATTCGTTCCGGTGTGGATGTCGGCGCGATGAGGAAGATCATACTCAATCCTGCCGCGTATGTATGTGTGCGAAGAGCCCCCGCTTCTTCCGGCGGTAAATCCGGCACAATAATTCCGTCGACACCGGCCGCAATCGTATCTCGACAAAAATTTTCAATACCGTATCGCATCAAAGGATTACTGTACCCCATTAAAATAACCGGGACGTCGCTTTCTTTTCGAAACTCCTTCACAGATGTCAGAATGCTTTGAAGTGTGACACCGTTTCCGATGGCAACCATTGATGAATGCTGAATGATCGGACCATCCGCAAGAGGATCGGAAAAGGGAATTCCCACTTCGATCAGATCAGCCCCTGACCCATCCAATGCCCGGAGTATCGGGAGAGTACATCCTTTTAGTGGATACTCCGGAGTCATGTAGGGAATGAGGGCTTTCCGTCCGGTATTATGCAATTCCAGAAATATTTTTGCTATTCGATTATGCAAGTGGAATCCTTGATTATCATTCAATATGTGCGACAGCAGAGAGATTCAACGGTGATGTTATTCCTCTTGAAATTTTCATCCAACCGACGTATGCGACCATTGCCCCGTTGTCGGTACAGTACTCCATCTGTGGAGCATGAATCCTGAACCCGAGTTCTTCAGATTTTAAAAGCATTGCACTCCGAAGTCCTTTATTGGCTGAAACACCGCCGGCAACGGCGATATCACGGACTTTAAATCGCTGTGCAGCGCGAATTGTTTTTGATACAAGGACATCAAGGACTGCAGACTGAAAACTCGCACAGATGTTTGCAAGAAGAATACGATTTTTTTTCAGCGTATCGTTGTGCAGCAGTTTCGTGTCACGCAAGTAATAGAGAACCGCTGTTTTCAACCCACTAAAACTGAAATCAAAATTATCTTCATGAAGATAAGAGCGGGGAAATCGGATATAATTCTTATCTCCTTCAGCTGCAAGTTCATCAATCACCGGCCCACCGGGGTACTCGAGTCCGAGCATTTTAGCGACTTTATCATATGCCTCACCCGCTGCATCATCGTTCGTCTGTCCGAGCAAAAGATGGTCGAAAGGAGCACGCACAAAGAGAACCTGTGTATGTCCGCCGGAAACAATCAGACAGACGAATGGATATTCAGGCGGTTTCCCATATTTTGAACTCAAGAAATTTGAATAAACGTGCCCTTCCAGGTGGTTGACCCCGACAAAGGGAATCTGAAGCCCAAGAGCGAGTGCCTTTCCGAAATTCAAACCAATCAAAAGCGAACCTACCAATCCCGGTCCATACGTCACGGCAATTCCCTGAAGATCGGCACGGGAAATACCGGCTTTTCTCAAAGCTTCATCGATTACCGGGATTATCAGCTTCTGGTGCGCCCGCGATGCGAGTTCAGGAACAATACCACCATAGACCGAATGAACAACCTGAGAAGAAATAACATTCGAGAGCAGCACCCCGTCATTTAGTACTGCTGCCGATGTTTCATCACATGAGGTTTCGATTCCCAGAATATTCATATAAACATTTTTATTATAGAGAGAAACGTCGAGATTTGCAAGTTAATGTTGTATTATTCGTTGTATTTCTTGGAGCACCTTCGTATATTCATTTGATAATTTCATTTCAAGCTAAAGGAGCGAACTTTGCCAAAAGCATTAATTACAGGAATTACCGGACAGGACGGCTCATATCTTGCTGAATTACTTCTCTCCAAAGGATATGAAGTACATGGAATCATCCGTCGTGCAAGTACATTTAACACCGAACGAATCGATCATCTGTATAATGATCCACATGTAAACGGCATAAAATTATTCCTGCATTATGGCGATCTGGCCGATTCGTCAAACCTTATGAAGCTGCTCCACTCGATCCAGCCCGAAGAGGTCTATCATCTGGGTGCTCAGAGTCATGTTCGTGTAAGTTTTGATATTCCAGAATACACCGGTGATGTTTCGGCATTATCGACGACGCGGCTCCTCGATGCGATGCGGCAGACGGGGATCACAGCGCGATTTTACCAAGCGTCGAGTTCTGAAATGTTCGGGAAGGCCCGTGAGATTCCACAGAAAGAGACAACACCTTTTTATCCGCGAAGTCCATACGGTGCTGCCAAGGTTTATGCCTATTGGATTACGATAAATTATCGGGAAAGCTACGGAATGTTTGCCTCCAACGGTATTCTATTCAACCATGAATCACCAAGGCGCGGCGAGACATTCGTCACCAGAAAAATTACACGTGCGGTTGCTCGCATCCTTGCCGGTTTACAAAAAAAGTTATATCTGGGGAATCTTGAGGCGCGACGTGACTGGGGGTACGCCCCCGAATACGTTGAGGCAATGTGGCTAATGTTACAACAGAAAGAAGCCGATGATTTCGTTATAGCAACGGGTGAGACCCACAGCATCAAAGAGTTTTTAGATGAATCATTCGGACTGGTTGGCCTCGACTGGCACCGCTACGTTGAAATCGACCCGCGGTATTTCCGTCCCGTAGAAGTCGACTTCCTCGTCGGCGATGCGTCGAAAGCCAAACAAAAATTCGGCTGGGTTCCGCATACATCATTTAAGGAGCTTGTAAAACTTATGGTCGACGCCGATATTGCAAAGCTTGAGAAAGAACAAAAAATAACATTGCGATAAAGAATATGGCTAAAGCATTTTTTGAGGATAAGCGGGTTGTCGTTACGGGGGGACGTGGTTTTTTAGGTTCATGGATTGTTGAAAAATTACAGGCCCGGGGATGTAAAAATATATTTGCCCCTCTCATCACAGATTACGACTTAAGGGAAAAAGAGAACATCCAGCGTCTTTACAGTCAAGCGAAACCTGATGTTGTAATTCACCTTGCATCCGTTGTCGGAGGAATAGGCGCCAATCTGGAAAATCCGGGGAGGTTTTTTTACGATAACGCGATAATGGGAATCCAGTTGATCGAACTGGCGCGCCAATTTAAGATTCCAAAGTTCGTCGCCATCGGCACCATCTGTGCATATCCCAAATTTACTCCTATCCCCTTTCGCGAGGAGAATCTCTGGAACGGCTATCCTGAAGAAACAAACGCTCCTTATGGGCTTGCTAAAAAAATGATGCTGGTCCAGTCACAGGCATACCGTCAACAATATGGGTTTAATTCGATCTTTCTTCTTCCAGTCAATCTTTACGGTCCTCGTGATAATTTCGACCCTCAATCGTCACATGTCATTCCGGCTCTGATCAAAAAATGCATCGATGCACAGAATCGCCACGATCAATATATCGACGTATGGGGGGATGGAACCCCGTCGCGGGAGTTCATTTATGTCGAAGACGCGGCAGAAGGAATCCTCCTGGCCACCGAGCTATATAATAAATCCGAACCGGTCAATATCGGGGCAGGATTTGAAATAACTATCAAAGAACTGGTATCCCTCATTGCGCGACTCACAGGATTTCAGGGCGAGATCCGATGGGATACCTCAAAACCAAATGGCCAACCCCGCCGGATGCTCGATACATCACGCGCCAGAAAAGAATTTGGATTTACAGCGCGAATACAATTCGAAGAAGGTTTGAAAAAAACAATCTCCTGGTACCGCGAATTTTCCTTATCATCCATTTCATAAGGTGCATAAATGAGAATCGCCGTTGTCGGTATCGGCTATGTGGGACTCGTTGCCGGTGCATGTTTTGCCGAGATGGGGAACACGGTCGCCTGCGTTGATGTCGACCGAAGAAAAATCACACTTCTGAAAAAAGGAGAAATCCCGATTTATGAACCGGGGCTGGATGAGCTTGTTCGAAAAAATATACGAGAAAAACGCCTCTCTTTCACAACGCAACTCCGTGAAGGAATCAAGCATTCCCAGGTAATTCTTCTTGCACTCCCAACACCGCCGAATGAAGATGGAACTGCTGATCTCCGGCACGTTCTAGCGGTGGTTGAACAGACTGGACGCTTAATAAAAGACTATAAGGTTATTGTGAACAAGAGCACTGTTCCTGTAGGAACTGTTGCACGTATCAGAGAAATCATCCGCTCGAAAACTCGAGTGCCGTTTGACGTAGTTTCCAATCCGGAATTTCTCAAGGAAGGAAGTGCCGTTGAGGATTTCATGAAGCCCGATCGTATTGTGATCGGATCGAGCTCAGAGAAGGCCATAGCCGTTATGAGGCAGCTATATGAACCGTTCATCCGTACAGGCAATCCTTTTATCGTGATGGATGAAGCAAGTGCCGAACTGACGAAATATGCCGCAAATTCGCTTCTGGCCACGAGAATTTCGTTCATGAACGAAATCGCAAGTCTTGCGGAAAGCGTCGGTGCGGATGTCGACAAAGTCCGCATCGGCATCGGCTCCGACCCACGCATCGGGAAATCGTTTCTCTTTCCAGGCGTCGGGTATGGCGGTTCGTGTTTCCCGAAAGATGTGAAAGCACTGATTAAAATCGGAGAACGCATGGGGCAGGATTTTAAAATCCTCAAAGCCGTCGAAGAGGTTAATAACCGACAAAAACGTTCCCTGATCCCGAAAATTAAACGGCATTTTGCACATTCGGTGGAAGGAAAAACATTCGCAATCTGGGGACTTGCATTCAAGCCAAAGACCAACGATATCAGAGAAGCACCATCCATTGTCATTATCCAGGAACTACTCAAACTCGGTGCAAAAATCCAGGCCCACGACCCTGCCGCTATGCCTGAGGCCAAAAAAGTTTTCGGCACAAAAATAAAACTATGCGCAACACCCTATGAAGCGCTACGACGAGCCGATGCACTCATTATAGTGACTGAATGGAACGAATTCCGTGAACCCGATTATGAAGAAATGAAAGAGATTATGCGGGGCCTTGTAATTTTTGACGGACGGAATATTCTTAATGTGCAACAACTTCGGTCAAAAGGTTTTGCCTATTATGGAGTCGGACGACGATAATAATAATTGATTCTCTGGAGCTTTATGAAAACTGATCAGATAGTGAGTGTAGTGACCGGAGGCGCCGGATTTCTTGGTTCCCATCTCTGTGAACGACTCCTCAGCGAGGGACATATGGTGATTTGTATCGACAACCTTCTCACCGGTTCCATGGATAACATTGTCCACCTTCTGGGGAATGAAAATTTCCGATTTGTCCACTATGATATCACAGATTATATCTTTGTGGAAGGTCGGGTTGATAACATCCTGCATTTTGCATCTCCAGCAAGCCCGTTTGATTATCTGAAATATCCGATTCAGACACTGAAAGTCGGATCACTGGGAACACATAAGGCACTCGGACTGGCAAAAAACAAAGGGGCATGTTTCTTACTCGCCTCAACTTCCGAGGTATACGGTGATCCAACCGTACACCCCCAGGAAGAAAGCTACTGGGGAAATGTCAACCCCATAGGCATCCGCGGAGTCTACGATGAGGCAAAACGTTTTGCCGAGGCAATGACCATGGCGTATCACCGCTATCACGGTGTCGATACCCGCATCGTTCGGATCTTCAATACATTCGGACCGCGGATGCGCCTTAACGATGGTCGGGCTATACCAGCCTTTCTATCTCAATCCTTACGTAATGAAGCGGTAACAGTATTCGGTGATGGGTCACAGACCCGAAGCGTTTGTTATGTGACAGATCTCATCGAGGGAATTTACCGTCTGCTGAGTGTGAAATATTATGAACCTCTCAATATTGGTAATCCCGAAGAAATATCAATGCTGGATCTTGCCAAAGAATGCATCGAGCTGACAGGAAGCCGCAGCACGATCATTTTTAAAGACCTCCCCGAAGACGATCCGAAAATCCGCCAACCCGATATTTCCCGGGCAAGGGATCTCTTCAATTGGCAGCCTGTCGTGTCACGGCGTGAAGGATTGATAAGGACCATCGAATATTTCAGGAAACAAATCATTTAATTTCTATGGTTTCTGTCTACGACCCTTCGGGATTTTTTATTTATGAGTCAAAAATACCTGGCATCGATTCTTCCCTACCTAACAATGCATTAATTTCTTATGGTTCTATGAGATCTAGATTATGAGTTCGGAGGAACACGATTGAAAAATTAAGATATTCGTTCTGGCCTCTATTCACCTCAAAAATTGATCTCGGTTTGATTTTTGATTTCCCATTCAGAGTTGTGAACCGAACGTCTTGAAAAATGAGAAACTTTCTCAACTCATAAATCATCCATCCTCCTCGATGAGGTGAGCGAAATCCAGTTTCATAACATTATCCCCAGATCAGAAGGTGAAATTCTAACATGATCGAACTTCTATAAATTTGTAAACCTCCCCCGGGTGTCAAATGAGAGTTGAAATGTAATAATGGATTGAGTCAAACCAAACCAGAATTCTGGCATTTTAACTATATTTAAAAAAGCAAATATCGGGTGCTTGTCCGGGGTACTTGCAGATGGTAATAGCCGGAACAATTTTCTGGTTTAATAATTATTTCTTAGGTATATTATATCTTACGAAATGTATTATTCGCACATTCGTGACGCTTTTTGACGATGCCCGGAACGCAACCACATCGTCAAATGTTTGTACGGAAAAAAGGAGTTATCGATGATCCGAGGAACAGTAATAATAAATAAAGAAAATTGTAAGGGATGTTCACTGTGCATTCCTGCATGCAAACAAAATTCTCTGGCTCTGTCGAACGAGATCAACAGTCAGGGATATCATTATGTCGAACTTGTTCTGGATAATTGTACCGGCTGTATTAACTGTGCATTAGTCTGCCCTGATGCGGTGTTTGCGGTATATCGCGCGAAGAAGAAGGAGAAGTCAGCCCAGACCGACACCATCGTTACTCCATAGCACACATGTTCAAAGGAGATATGACCGTGCACGACATTAGTCTCATGAAAGGCAACGAAGCTCTTGCCGAAGCTGCAATACGGGCAGGACTTGACGCCTATTTTGGTTATCCCATTACGCCTCAATCGGAAATTTTAGAATATCTTTCATCGGAGTTTGTCCCAAAAGGAGGGATTGTCCTTCAAGCAGAGAGCGAACTTGCGGCAATCAACATGATCTATGGCGCATCGGGAGCCGGTGCTCGGGTGATGACCTCATCCTCTAGCCCGGGAATCAGTTTGATGCAGGAAGGACTTTCCTACAGTGCCTGCGCCGAACTTCCATTTCTTATTGTTAATGTGAACCGTGGGGGGCCGGGACTCGGAACCATCCAGCCGTCACAGGGCGACTACTTTCAGGCTGTCAAAGGAGGCGGACATGGCGATTATCATCTCATCGTGCTTGCACCTGCGACCGTGCAGGAAATGGCCGATTTTGTTTACGATGGATTCGACCTCGCGGATAAATGGCGGATTCCTGTCATGATTCTTACCGATGGTGCACTCGGCCAGATGATGGAAAAAGTGGAATTCCGGCCGTACGATAAATCTCAACGCATTCCAAAGCCGTGGGCTACAACAGGAAAGACAAAAGGGCGTGAACGAAATATCATCACATCGATACATCTCGAACCGGAACAGATGGAAGACTTCAACATCCATCTCCAGAAAAAATATAAAAAGATTTGTGAAGAGGAGGTCCGATTCGAGCTTATCAATGCTGAGGATGCAGACCTTATTCTGGTTGCGTTCGGTCTTTCAGCACGGATCGCCCATAAGGCAATTGACCTTGCAAAAGACCAGGGCATCAACGCCGGTCTGATGCGACCGATTACGCTGTATCCTTTTCCAACCACCATCATGAACCTGCTCGCAAAAAAAACTAAAGCAATACTCGTGGTCGAAATGAATTCCGGCCAGATGGTGGAAGATGTACGGCTCGCCGTCGACGGGCAGGTCCCCGTCTATTTTCACGGCCGAATGGGTGGAATGATTCCGAGTCCTGAAGAAGTTCTCGATGAGATGCTTACACTCTCACAGAAACATGAATTTCGTGTTATCGTACAGGAGTAAATATCATTATGGAACCAATAATCGATCTTGAAAATCTCGAATGTGTATACCTGAAACCCGGGACACTGGTCGATACACAAACACGTTATTGTCCCGGTTGCGGACACGGGGTTGCTCATAGAGTTGTGATGGAAGTGATAGATGAATTAGGTATTCAGGAGAATGTCATCGGCATTGCTCCGGTGGGTTGTGCGGTATTCGCCTATTTTTATTTAGACATCGATATGCAGGAAGCAGCACACGGACGAGCATGTGCAGTAGCAACCGGAATCAAACGAGTTCTCCCCGATAAATATGTTTTCACCTATCAGGGTGACGGTGATCTCGCAGCGATTGGCACGGCCGAAACCATCCACACGGCAAATCGTGGGGAGAACATCCTCGTCGTTTTTATCAACAATGCAATTTACGGCATGACAGGCGGCCAGATGGCCCCAACGACGATACTGGGGATGAAGACCAGCACATCTCCCTTCGGCCGCGACATCAAGCTGCAGGGATTTCCACTGAAGATTGCTGACCTCATAGCAATGTTACCGGGATCGGCCTATGTCACACGGCAGGCAGTCTTCACCCCGAACCATGTCAGACAACTAAAAAAATCTCTTATTCGAGCATTCGGTTATCAAAAAGAAAAACGCGGGACATGTCTGATTGAAATCGTATCGAACTGTCCTTCAGGATGGAAAATGACACCACTCGAAGCAAACGATTGGCTTGAAAAAAACATGCTTCCTATCTATCCCTTGGGCGACCTAAAAGTACCGGAAGGCGAGGTGAAACACGCATGACACACGAGCTCATCTTTGCGGGCTTTGGCGGTCAGGGTGTTCTTTCGATGGGACAAGTTCTCGCATACGCCGGAATTACTGAAAACCGCGAAGTCTGCTGGATGCCGTCGTATGGACCGGAAATGAGAGGCGGCACTGCGAATTGTATCACAATCATAGCCGATGAGCCGATCAGTTCACCCATCATTTCACGCTTCGATGCCGTTGTAGCATTAAACCAACCGTCGCTCGATAAATTCGAAAAATCGGTGAAACCCGGCGGTCTGCTGCTCTATGACAGCACGAACATCATTAACAAACCGGTACGGACCGATATCACTATCGTACCGATCCCGGCAAGTGAAGAAGCAATAAAATTGAATAACACGAAAGTGATGAATATGATTGTACTCGGAGCGCTCCTGCGCTGCCGGCAGGTTGTGGGACTTGAAGCTGTCCTCGTCGCCCTGAAAAAAGTTCTCCCTGAGCGTCATCATCACCTTATTCCGTTGAACGAAAAAGCACTCAGGCGCGGTGCCGAGCTAGTAGGGAAATGAAGATTTATCGACAGGAGGGATCAATGGAACCTCAATGCGAACATAAATGCGCGAAGTTTTGCAGTGCGTTGGAAGAATCCTTGCATCGTGAATCGGCAACACTCGAGTATTACAGGAGTGTCATTACCGAATGCGATTTCCCGGAAATACGGATTTACTTTCAGCGCCTGATCGTTGGACGGGAAGCATTGATTGCTTCTCTTCATCAGAAAATAGAAGAGGTGCAGATCGAACGCGATATCACCGACCAGATCGGATCAAGTCTTACATAATATAACATCGACGCAAGTGTTCATGACTCCTCAGAGTGGTCATCAACATCGGAAAATACGCTCCGGAAATCAGATGATTGCCGAAGGGGCAATAAGGTCAGGATGCAATTTCTTCAGCGGATATCCGATTACTCCTGCATCAGGAATTTTTAAATCAATGATCGAAGGCCTCCCGAAACGGGGCGACATTGCACTCAGTGCGCCCGATGAGATCTCGGCTCTTGCCTATTGTGTCGGCGCCTCAGCCCGTGGATGCAAAGCAATGACTGCAACATCCGGACCGGGATTTGCTCTGATGATCGAAACTCTCCAGTATGCAATAATTACCGAAATACCTCTCGTTCTTGTCCTTGTCCAACGTCTGGGCCCGAGTACCGGTGGAGCAACTCAGGGTGGCCAGGGTGACGTCCTGCTCGCCGAATTCTGTACGTCCGGCGGATACACCATCCCCATCTTTGCCCCAAGTACCGCTGCAGAATGCTATGAATTGACGATGCTTGCATTCTCATGGTCGGAAGTCCTGCGGACACCGGTGATTATACTCTCGGACAAGGAAGTCGGAATGACTTCGGAAAGTGTCGACTATATGGCACTCCGGGATATTGAAGTTGTCAACCGCACAGGTCTCCAGGCTCTTCCATCCAATTATTCGGCCATGGAGCGACACATTCCGACATATGATTTTTCAAAGCTGGAGGAAGTTCCGAAATTTTTTACCGTCGGCGGTGAGTATAAAGTAACGATGACGGGCTCAGCGCATGATAAGAATGGCATTCTCCAAAAAAATTCACCCGAAACAATCGAAGTCCTCCGGCATCTACAGGAAAAAATCGTCAATCGCACATTCGATATGTCCGTAGTGAAATTCGACGCGCAGGAGAATGCCGAAACGCTCGTCATCAGCTATGGGATTACTGCCCGAACAGCACGCGAGGCTGTCCGCCGGGCGCGGCTTCAGGGCCGGAAATTATCATTGCTCAACGTTCTGTCACTTTTTCCTCTACCTGAAAAGAAAATCGCACACGCTTTGAATGGAGTGAAAAGAGTGATCGTCGCCGAAGAAAATCTTACGGGGTTATATCACGGAGTCATCAATCACCTATTCGCCAATCGGACTGTAATCGGAGTAAATACCATCGGACGAATGATCACACCGGATGATATTCTTAGGGCAATTTCTCAGGATTCGCCTGCCGGGGACGGAGGTGCATGATAATGCCTGAGCAGAAATACCGGAACTATCTCATTGAAGATGCCATATTTCCATTCTGCAAGGGATGCGGTCATAGTCACGTTGTCACACGCCTGAATGATGCACTAGTCGAACTCCAGATCGATCCCTCAAAGGTTCTTCTCGTCAGCGACATTGGTTGTATCGGTCTGGTCGACAATCTCTTCCCAGATCTTCATACAATGCATACGACGCACGGACGCTCGACGGCGTTTGCAACCGGAGTCGAGATCGCCGATGCTATTAAAAACACTTCTGAACTAAAGACCATCGTTATCATCGGTGATGGTGGTGCAATGATCGGGTTGCTTCATCTCGTGAACGCGGCACTTATGAATGTGGACATTACCGTCATCCTCGCAAATAATTTTCTTTTTGGGATGACAGGCGGACAGAATTCGAATTTCTCTCCGCTTGAATTCATCACGCCGACAACACCGCGCGGCAACATGATCCCTCCGATCGACATATGTAATATTCTCGACGGATGCGGAGCCGGATTCGTTGCACGCACTCTTGCAACCGACAAGAATCTCCCGCATGTCATCGCACAGGCAATCGCACATCCGGGATTTGCACTCGTTGAAATCGTCGAGCTTTGTACAGAATATGCAGTAAAACCCAACGAGATAACGGGAAAATCGCTCGAAGAAATTCTTGCCCGACACCAATTATCCCTGGGGATACTCCGTCAATCTTCCGTGCGAAAAGAATTCGGAGTTTTGTACAAGGAGAAATATGAACCCCGGGTGGAGAACGATAATACTTCATCGGAATATATCGATCAACTTTTTTCAGGCTCATTGCAAAAGCAGATGGGTATTGTCATTGCAGGGACAGCGGGCGAGCGGGTTCAGTCGACCGCTTATCTACTCGCACGCGCTGCAGTTATGTCGGGACTGGAGTGTACGCAAAAGAACGATAATCCGGTTACACAGGGATCGGGTTTTTCGCTATCGGAAGTATGTATCAGTCCGACCGAAATATATTATACGGCTATTGACGAGCCGGACATAATAGTCGTGACCTCGACTGATGGATTAGAAGAATTACTGTCAAACGGTACGTTCAGCCGTGCATCTGAAAAGACCTTAATACTGGCAGACGCAGAATTATCGTTACACGAAACGAACGCCAGGGTCGTGAGATATAATTTCAGGAAGAAAATGTCTCCATCCCGGGCCTCAATGGCCGGAGTGTTTCTGGCCTCGCTCCTCGTTGATATTGTTCCGCCCGAGGCTCTTCAGGCAGCAATAAAAGAAAGGTTCGGCAAGGGATCAGCGGCATATGAGAAAGATTTTTCACAGCTCCGGGAAGCTGCAGATTCACTGGTATAATCACAGAGATAACTTGACAATGTGGTAAAAGGTCGCTACAATATATAGAGAATGCAGTTGAATCCTTCAGAAAACATCAGAGGGGAATTATTATTGCAGGGAGGACCTTTCTATAAGATGTTTCCTCTAAAATACTACGACATGAGTAAAGACAATTTCAACCCCTGGATACCATGATTATACACAAGGGAGGAACCTTCTCATGATGAAAAAATTCATGGCAGTAGTGACAGTCATCTGTGTGATGATCTTTTTCGCATCTCTTATACATTCGCAGGTAACTGCAAAATATGTCGGCGAGAAGATATGTGCAGCATGTCATAGAGGTGCAGCGAAGGGTTCACAGGCTGAAATCTGGGAAAAGAGCAGCCATGCAAAAGCGTACAAAACACTCGAAACCCCTGAAGCCGATAAGATTGCGAAAGAAAAAGGACTTAAGACCACTGCAAAGGATAGCCCAGCCTGTCTGAAATGCCATACTGTTGGCAATGGAAAAGATGGTGTGACATGCGAAGCGTGCCACGGCCCGGGTTCCGAATATAAATCAATTGCCGTGATGAAAGATCGTGGAAAAGCTCTTGCCGCCGGTCTGATCATCGCCTCAAACGATCCCAAGTTGTGCGAGAAGTGTCATAATCCGGAAAGTCCCAGTTACAAGAAGTTCGATTACAAAGCGTCGTGGGAAAAAATTAAGCATCCTCTGCCAAAGAAAGGATAATAGTAAGATCATTACGGTCTTCCACAAAGAAAGACCGGAGTAAAATTCTTAATACTGCGATTCAACAGGAGAGCATTTTCGTTCACCCTTACTCAAGCAGATATTCATGAAACGATTATTGCTTTGTTTTATCACCATTCTTGTTCCTGCAGTACTCGTTGCACAATCGATAAACGGACGTCTGGCGACATCCGTGTATTCGTGGCAGCGGAAAGACAGTGCGGGAATATCGTACGCACACTGGCGAGGTTTTCAGGGAGGACAATTCGATTTTCGGTATTCTAATCTTTCCCTCCATACTTACTTTCAGGCATCGACAGATTTCAGCAATAGACTCACGGAAGATCCTCTCATCCGGTTTCTTAACCTTTATATCCGGTGGAAGAATATCGCCGGCATCGGAGAGATCGACCTGGGGCGACTTCCTGTCTTTGCCGGCGCCGGCAATGGCGTAGTCGACGGAGCTCTCGCAAAAGCTGCACTATGGGATGGAAAGTTCGCTGTTACGGCATATTATGGTGGTCTTCTTCCTGTCAATCAGGAATTGAAAATTATTAATGATTTTTCAAAAAACAGGATGATGGGCGGTCAGGTCATCGTCAATCCGATACCTGCACTTCGTTTTGGACTGAGCTATATGAACCGGCAGACAAAACCTGAAATCTATATCACATCCCGGAGCGCAATTCAGAATACGATTCCATTCACCGTCGATCTCACGACAGATGCCGAGCAATATCTCAGTGGCGATATCAATTATAGATACGAAACGCTTTTCTCAGTTTATGGACGATATGATTATGACCTCAATCTGAATCGCAACGGGCGAATCGAGTTTGCCGGACGGGTGAGCGTGACAGAGTGCCTTGGCATTATCGCAAATTTCATCCACCGTGTCCCTCATTTAGCTGCCAATTCGATTTTCTCGGTATTCAATTACAGCAATTCCGACGAGATCGAGGGAGGCGTGGTGTACAGCTTTACACCAACAACGCAGGTGCACGCACGTTTTGGACAAGTCGCATTCACTGATGCAAAAACGCAGCGCCTCAGTCTCGGTGGTCGTTGGTCATATTTCGAGGGAGGATATTTTAAAAATCTCGGTTATGCGGGGGCACTTGACGGGATTCAGTTGAATACGGCAATTCCATTGATGGAATCGAAAATTACCGGGTCCTGCGGCCTTGAGTACACTTCCTATAAGCTCTCTGATGAATCGGGAACCGATAAAAGCCTTTCCGCGCTTCTCGGAATTTCATTCCGTCCCTTCTCATCATTGTCGTTCGATCTCCAGGGTCAATATATCAATAATAAAATTTATAAGAGCGATGGAAGATTATTTTTCCGTCTCAATTACTGGTTCTTCAATCAACTATAGGATAGAACGACCATGAGTGTCAAGTCATTTGTAATTCTCATCGGTTGTGTCGGGCTTCTCTTACTGATTATTGTGGTTGGCCCACTCCGTTTACCTATAGTTACCGCAATGGATCGGGGTGAAGACCAAACGCAAACGATCAAATTTTCCCATCAATATCATCTGAAAGATGTGGGTGCATCGTGTATCGATTGTCATTCCACGGCACAAAAAAGCAAGGGTGCCCGTGATAACATTTTACCCAAAATGGCAGACTGTTATAAATGCCACGATGAGAAGACAACAGAATGTAAGTACTGTCATCTTGGAGCCGAGCCTTACGTACCCTTTAGCACCCCGGAACGCTCCATCATGTTCAGTCACGAGTACCACCTTGACACACTGGAATTAGTGTGTGAAAACTGTCACAAAGGACTCGACTCTGTAGCCTATTCCGGTCCATCATCGCTCCCGACAATGGCGATATGTTACAAATGCCACAACGGAGGACTTGAATCGCTAGAGTCCCAGGAAATTATTAAGGCAGATAACGATTCTTTAGAGTTTAAGATCAGACTTGCGACGAATATTTGCGAAGCATGCCATCTTTCTACAGTCGGCTTATTACTACCGAGCCATCGCGTCAGTGATTTTAAGAAAGAACATAAGCAATTTGCACGTCTCGGTGGTAGAGATGAAAATTGTCAGATGTGTCATCGCACCGATACGTTCTGTCAGGATTGTCATACCGACGCGGTAATCGGAAAAACCGATGCAAAAAAAAGTGATGTCTATACATCTTTTGGTGCACCGACAAGCCGGAGTGGAACAGATCGGGGCAAACCAATGACACTGGAACTTGTACATTCGCTGAATTACCGCTTCACGCACGGGATCGAGGCAAAAGGAAAGGCATCAGACTGCTCGAGCTGCCATGAAGTACGCACATTCTGTGTGCAATGTCATGCACAGGACGGCGGCATCACCCTCCGCAATCAACCGGCACCTGTCTGGCACTCCGGCGTCGGTTTTACAACCGGAAGAATGGCCGGATCCGGCGGAGGACGACACGCGGAATTTGCACGACGCGACATCGAGACCTGCCAGGCCTGTCATGACACGCAGGGGTCGGATCCGATATGCATCACCTGCCATAACGATCCCGACGGCGTCAGAGGAACTGATCCCAAAACGCATCAGGGTGGATATCTCAATTCTGAACATGGTAACTGGCATAATGATCCGGGAGCAATCTGCTATATATGCCACACCGACCCAAATGCACATCCGGGCGGCGTCAAAGGTCGATTCTTCTGTGGCTATTGCCATGGTTGATTGGATATTCATCGTCAGATAACGAGAAGACTATGTGGTTTGTACATATATGCCAAAGGTATGCGACTGCACGCTCAGCCCGTCCAATTTCAATGAACAAAGACAGACGAGCTCGGCGGTTGGAGCATTTGACCGGGAACCTTGGGTTTGGGTGCATTTGTATCGGTAGAATTGTATGTGCACTCCTCGTACTAAGCGGCTGCAGTAAATTGGAAGATGGCTCACAGAGGATGAACCCGGTTGAGTCACAGTTTCACAATTCCGGCTGGACTGATCCCTCGGATTCCGGTTTCCATGGAAACGCCATTGTTGCGCAGGGGTACAGCATGAAGGAATGCCAGAGCTGTCATGGTATCGATTACAAAGGCGGAGTGACAACCGTATCATGCTTCACGTGCCACCAGAGAGGTCCTGAAGCGTGTAACACATGCCATGGAAGCGCGGCCAGTATTGCGCCGCCGAGAGATCTTGCGGGAGACACAATGACAAGTGCACGAGGAGTCGGCGCACATCAAAAGCATCTTAAGGCGGCAACGATATCCGGCGGTTATCACTGTTCGACATGTCATAGGCCGCCAGAGTCGTTCTCGGACCCGAATCATATTAATCTGACATCACCGGGCGCAGCAGTTATATTTAGTGACTCGCTTGCATACACAAGATCCGGAGAATCAGGAGAAGGTCATTTCCCAAATCCGAAATATGATCGGGCAAACGGTTCATGCGCAGATACATATTGCCATGGATCATTTATTGGCGGTAATCAGAATACTGTCGTAATCTGGACTGCAAGCAATCAGGCACCGTGTGGTAGCTGCCATGGCGATCCGGCAACCGATAATCCTCTTCCCATCGAAGACCATGTCAGAGGTACTCTCATCCAGAATTGCCAGGGTTGCCACTTTATCCAGGATTCGACAGGACATCGGCTTCCGGTGGCCGAGCGACTTCCTGATGGAACCTATCGGATCGATATACCTGCTGTCCATGGAAATGGAAAGTTAAATCTTGTCGGCGGTGAAATTCAGATTGGAGAAGATCGGAAAGGTAGGTCAAATCGGCTGTAATATTAAATCTGCAATTTGACGAAAGTAGTGCGCTTCTTTTTTCAATTTGTGTCCTTCTGAGGGAATACCCTTGTAGTAATTTTCCGACGGCTATTCTCAGCCCGGACGATGACACTATCCCAGACAAAAAGGGGGATATTTGTCGGCAGTAATTGATGAAATATCTCTATTCTTGATTTTCAACGAAAGATAATCTATATTTATGATATTAAATTGAGATTTCATTAAAGACTTACGACCGGGGATTAAATATCGTGAGTCATATCACACATCAAAAACTTACCCCCCGTACTTTTAGGTATTGATGATTTCAATAATCCAACAATATTTCATGATAAACGACAGTATTCAATATCCTCAACAACCGATCCATTCTACACGAAGAGATTTCTTTTTTTTTCTCATAGGCTTTTTCTTACTGGCTCCATTAAGTTTATTCGGACAACCCGACACAAAACTCCCTTTATATAAAAATCAACCTTTAACTAGCCAGAATCTTCTTTCCCGACAACATCTGGCATCTGTTCCGGAAGATAGCAGTTGGCGCGATACTTTCGGAGGGTCTAATGGATTATATGGATCTCCCTATGCGATTGCAACTGATGGGAACAATCTGTATGTTGGCGGCTCTTTTAATGAGGCGGGAGATCAGACAAACCTGAATAACATTGCACGGTGGGACGGCACACACTGGAATCGAATGGGAAACGGAATAGATGGATGGGTGCGTGCGATTGCTGTGAATGGCGCGTATGTCTTTGTGGGCGGAACTTTCAGATATGCAGATGGTAAGGAAGTAAACGCGATCGCCCGGTGGGATGGTACAACATGGTACCCTTTAGGAACCGGAGTGGATGGTGAAGTTTATTCGATTGCTATCAATGGAAACGATGTTTATGTGGGAGGACGATTCGGAAGTGCAGGAGGGCAACCTGCATCGAATATCGCAAAGTGGACTGGCACACATTGGGAAGCACTTGGAACTGGTGTGAATGGGACAGTATTTTCGGTTGCAGTATATAAAACATCGATATGTGTGAGCGGCTCGTTTACCCTGGCAGGTGGAATTGCGGCAAATAACATTGCACAATGGGATGCAAGTGTATGGAAGTCATTAGGAACAGGACCGAATGATTATGTATATTCACTGGCTGCAAGCGGAAATAATCTTTATGCAGGCGGCCAATTTACAGTGATGAATGATCAGCCTTCAAAATATCTTGCGAAATGGGACGGTACGACCTGGCAATCTGCCGTCAACAATATAGATGGAACCAGCATTTATGCCGTCGCAATGAATGGAAAAGAAGTATATATCGGAGGCGAATTACTAAAAGTCGATCAACAGCCAATATCGAATATCGCAAAGTGGGATGTTATACAGTGGCAGCCTCTCGGCAGCGGTGTGAATGGGATCGTCCGGGGATTTGTGACTAATAACCTAGATTTGTATGTCATTGGAAATTTTTCTCTGGCTGGAGGAAAACCATGCAGCAACATCGCCCTCTGGCATAATCCTACATCGGTGGTTGCATCATTCGATGTGACCGGGACTCCCCCTCCAAACGGAGTCGCCGCCACCGATAGTGTGGAGTGGACAGTCATAGCAAAAGATTTAAAAGGAAATCGCCTGGCCAATTACGCCAATCCTGTTCTTCCCTTCTGGGTGAATAACTCGGCGGCAACCCAGGAGCAATGGAAAGTGGAATACCTAAATAAATATGGAGTGTACATAAAAGGAAATACCATCAGTGATAGTGTGTTTCAGGACGGCATCGCACAATTTAGAACATACATGACGATTGCCGAGAATATACCTATAAGCTTTTCATTCCACGACACGAACGGCGTAGTCGGAACAACTCCTTCCTTCAACGTTATTCCCGGTCCAATCGTCACTCTCGATATTTTTCCGTATGATGAAACGGGCAGAAGCGTCCATGGTGCAACATGGAACGGTTCAGACGGACAACCCGATACGGTTTTTTTCGGAGTTGAATTTCCATATTATGTACGGCGATTCGACCGTTATCATAACCTTGATGTACTCTCATCGCCGATCGAAGTGATTGTCACATCAGATAAAAGCGGGTCGGTCGCTATCCCAGAGTCACCCGCATTTATCAGGACAGTGATTCCGTACAGTGCAACTGTCATTAATAATACAATCGATAGATTCCGGCTGATAGCCCTCTGGGATGGAAAATCCTTCTTCTCCGACACTATCGTGGCGATTCCCAGCGATTTGATCCACCATATCGACCAAATGCCGAAAACTATCTCACTTGAACAAAATTATCCGAATCCGTTCAATCCCACAACAAAGATCAAATTTCAAATACCGGGATCCAAATATGTGACTCTTCGTGTTTATGATGTTCTTGGACATGAAGTCGCTACGCTTATTAACACGCGGCTTTCAGTAGGAGAATACGAGACTGAGTTTTCAGGTGAGAATCTACCGAGCGGAGTGTATTATTATAGATTATCGATGGAAGGATTCACAGCCACGAAAAAAATGGTATTACTTCGATAGAGAAAAGCCTTTTGCAGTCACAAAATTCCAGGCGTTGTGCTTATATCTTCCTTAATGCATCCTTTATTTTTCTATATGTATCCTCAAGTGCCTCTGAAATTACCCTGGTGTCCCCAAGGACTGGCATGAAGTTCGTGTCTCCATTCCAGCGCGGAACAATATGCATATGGATGTGCCCGTCGATTCCTGCACCACTGACACGACCGATATTCATCCCGATGTTAAATCCCTGAGGATGAAGTGCTTCTGTCAGGGCTTTCACACACTGTTGTGAACAGCTCATGATCTCGGCCGATTCATTTTCAGACAATCCCGAGAGTTCGCCCGTATGCGTATGCGGAACAATCATCAGGTGACCGCTGTTATACGGGAAAAGGTTTAACACGACGAAGCAGGAAGATCCTCGATACAGGACGAGATTTTCTTCATCTTTATGCGGAGCAGAAAGGATGCGGCAGAAAAGGCATTTATCTGCATCCCTCGACGCCTTTGTTTCATTGGCAAACGATTCGATATATTTCGATCTCCACGGCGACCAGAGCCTATCCATAGCATCCTCTCAATTGTCTGTTGGAAAAAAGGATGAGCCCCGCAGTAGATCTGCAGAGCTCTCATCTGGTGTTCACCTCACTTAAATAACTATTCTTCTTTCTCTTCTTCTTTCGTAGCTGCCGCGATGATCTTCTCCATCACATCACGCGGGACTTCTTCATAGTGATTAAATTTATGGCGGTGAATACCTCGTCCTTGCGTCATTGAGCGTAACAGAGTGGAATACCTGTACAACTCTTTTAAGGGAACAAGGGCTCTGATTTTCTGGAATGGCCCTTCCGTTTCCATGCCGAGTATCTTTCCACGACGGCTTGATATATCCCCCATCACATCACCCATATATTCCTCCGGTACAGTCACTTCAAGCTCATAGATCGGTTCCAGGAGGATCGGCTTCGCTTCCCTGAAACCTTTCTTGAATGCCATGCGACCGGCAATCTTGAAAGAATTCTCGTCGGAATCAACCGTATGATAAGATCCATAAAAAAGTGTCACCTTGACATCCACAACCTGGCAGCCGGCGATAACGCCGTTCTGCATCGCCTCGATGATTCCTTTTTCGACGGCGGGAATAAATCGGCCGGGAACGACGCCGCCGACAATTGCATCGACAAACTCGAATCCGCTTCCGCGCGGAAGCGGTTCAATCTTGATGACAACATGTCCGTACTGACCCCGCCCGCCTGTCTGTTTTTTATGCTTATAATCAACTTCGGGCGCCGAACCTCTGATCGTTTCACGATATGGTATCTTTGGTTCGATCATGTCCACTTCGACGCCGAATTTTTCCTTCAGGCGTTTCACAACGATCTGGAGATGAAGCTCTCCCTGTCCGCTGATGAGCGTCTGGTTCAGTCCCGGATCGGCAGTGATTAACAATGTTGGATCTTCTTCGTGAAGAGAATGGAATCCATTGGCAATTTTATCCTCGTCGCCTTTAGCCTTGGCAACCACTGCGGACGAAATCACCGGCTCGGGAAACACAATAGGCTTGAAGGACATCGGATTTGCTTTACTGCATAGCGTGTTGTTGGTATGGGTATCCTTCAATTTCACTGCTGCTCCCAGATCACCGGGAAATATTTTCGTAACATCTTTACGTTCCTTGCCGTTCATCACGAAGATTTGTCCCATCCGTTCCGGCTTACCATTGGATTGGTTCACCAGATCCATACCCGGCGAAAGTGTTCCGGAGTGCAACCGGAAGAATGATAGCTCGCCGACATGCGGTTCCGACATAGTTTTGAACACAAACAGGGCGGTCGTTGAGGCCGGATCAGCTTTAATTGGCACGGGGTCATCCGATCCCGGGATTTTTGCCATGACCGGGCCGCGATCAATTGGTGAAGGACAATAATTCACAAAGACATCGAGAAGTGCCGCGGGACCGATGTTCTCTGCTCCGGAGACTGCGAAAATCGGAAATACTTTTCGCTGAAGAAGTGCAGACCGGATCCCCTTCTGTAGCTCATCGTCATTGAGAGTTCCCCGTTCGAAAAATTTATTCATGAGATTTTCATCGGACTCGGCAATTTTCTCGATCAACTCTTCATGAAGAGCCTTTGCTTTTGCAAGATGCTCTTCCGGGATTTCCTCTTCGGTAAAAGTACCTTTTGGCGTTCGTGAGAATTTCAGCATTTTCATGCGCATGACGTCAACTACGCTGCTGAAGTTCAGGGCGTGTCCGATCGGAAATTGAAGGATACACGCATCATGGCTGAATCGATCCTTGATTTGTTCCACAACTCTATTGAAATCGGCATTTTCGTGATCAATTTTATTGATGACGAACAGTACCGGCGTCCCATTCTCGACCGTGTACCGCCAGACAATCTCTGTCCCCACTTCGATACCTTCAACCGCCTTAAGGACGATAACGGCTGAATCGGCGACACTCAACGCTTCTTTTACCTCACCGGTAAAATCTGTATATCCAGGTGTATCCAGAATATTGATTTTGCAGGCGTTCCATTCGCAAAAAAGTAATGAGGTATTGATGGAGATCTGGCGTTCAATTTCGTCGGGGTGAAAATCGGAAAGCGTGTTTCCTTCTTCAACTTTACCAAGTCTGCTTGTAGCGTTCGCGGAGTGGAGCAAGGCTTCGGAGAGTGTTGTCTTGCCCGCTCCGCCATGACCAATGAGGCAGAGGTTCCTGATATGATCCGATGAATATTCTTTCACAATATTTTACTCCTCTCTCTGACGATGTAATACTACACTTCAACCCAGCGTAGTACAATACGTCGGTTGATAATAGGGAAACACTCCACCTTCCAGGGGATGGATATTCCACGCTTGAGGGCTTCGAGCGAATATCACTTTCGGAGTCGCTCGGTGAAGACTTTAATTCCTCGGACGACAGCAGAGAAAAAAGATGCTGCTTCCATGATCGGAACTTCAACGCGATCCTGGAGACGGCGTTCGAAGGTTACAATATTGTCGGCGATCTCGCGCATCGTCTTTACCGATTCCTTGATATTCTCGACCTCACTATTGATTGAATCAGCGACGTTCTTGAATTTTGAAGTGATGAATTCGAGATTCTCGAAGACGGGAACCGCTTTATTGCTGATCTCCTTAAAGTCCTTTTCGATCGAGATCAACGTCTCTTTCACTTTTATAAGAACGATGATGAGGTATATTGATAATACGACGGCAGAAAACAATGCTGCTATCTCGGCAATGCGAAGGATTGGTTCCACAGGAGTTCCTTATAATCACGAGTACACAAATTTATGAACGCGAACGTTCATCTTTAAACGCATGGACACCCGCTTTCACCGCACTTTTAATACGGCTTCCCTCTTCAACGACAACTCCTGCTTTCTCACGGGCATCGGTAAGAATCCGCTCGGCATCAGTGAGAAGTGTCTGAGCTTTCTCCCGAGCGTCTGAAATCAGTTGATCAGATTTTTTTTTACCTTCATTGATGATATCAACCGCTTTGTGTTTTGCCGCTGTCAGGTACTGCTCGGCATCGTCGGCTATTTCACCGGCTTTATTCTTTATATCCGCGCGTAATTCTTTTCCGCTTTTAGGTGCATAAAGAAGCGCAATTGCCGCGCCAATAAGACCTCCCGCGAGAAATCCTATTAAGAATCCTTTTATTGCTGAATCTTCTTGTTCCATGGGTATCCTCTTTTAAAAAAACACTACGCACTCCTTCATTGCTTAACTTTTTCAGTATAAGAAGTGCTGATACAAAATGCAACTACCCGCTCTTGCCCGTCGAGGGGGCGATACGCAACTTCCTTTAAAAACAACGGGTAACAACGATGCTTCAAATACATCTGTTTTCTCTTCATAACAGCATTAGCGGATTTTCTTTTTATGCCGCATTTTTCTCAGTCGTTTCTTCCGCTTGTGCGTCGCCATTTTATGACGTTTACGTTTTTTGCCGCTGGGCATTTGGTGTTCACCTCCTTTGAGGACGCTATTTATTTTTTCACAGGAAATGAATGCTGTTGGATCATCATTCGCGAACGTTTCGCAATATTGTTTGTCGAATCAATCGCAATCGTTTTTTCAAACCATAGTCGGGCCTGTTCAATATTCCGTTCCTGCAGGCTTACAATCCCGAGATTGAAATGTGCAAGCTGGTGCTTCGGGTCAATCGACAGTCCTTTTTCCATCTCGGCACGAGCCGATGAATAATCCCGTAGTTCGAAGTAACATATTCCCATGTCTACCATTGCATCGACATCGCACGGATTGAGCACAAGATAATTTTTATATTCTCCGATCGCATCGATAAATTTTTGAGCATCGTGCAATGCATTTGCAAGCTTCAATCGTGCAGCAGGATCCTCTGGATTTGCCCTGACCACACTTTCAAGACTATCAATTTTGGCACTTATCTTTGCTTCAAGCGGAGCCGCCACAGCCAACGGTTCCTGTGTGACGGAGGTTTCACGCTCATTTTTCACTATTAAGTACAACACAATGATAATCACTGCAAAGACTGCGAGGATTATTGCACTGTGCCAAATTTCTATCTTCCCTCTCTTTTTCCCCCTTCTTATTTTTTCTTGTGACCGTTTCCTCTGGTGTGTGATTACATCATTTTCATTCTGAAGGGCTCCGGAGAGACGTGCACCACAACTTTCACAATATGTCAGCTCTGCATCATTTCCCGAACCGCAATTCCGGCATGTAATTATTTCCTTCTGCTTTTCATGATGTACCGTTTCTGCCGGTATATCTTCCAGCTCTATTTTCACGCCGCATGACGGACAGAATCGGGCCTTGAGGGGGAGTTCATTACCACATGCATGACATTTCAAAGCAGACACCCTCCCCACTTTTCCTTACCCTTATGGCTGTTCACGCTGTTTAAGGTTCACATTCACAAGGCTCTTCAGCTCCTTTGATACCTTGAATAATGGAACATAATGTTCATCGACCTTCACCTGTTCGCCCGTCCGTGGATTTCGTGCAATCCGTCCCTTCCGCTTTTTTACTTTGAAGCTTCCGAACCCCCGAATTTCAATATTTTTTCCATCTTTAAGTGTGTCTATTACAGTGGAAATGAAACCGTCGACAACCGCTTCGGTCTCGACCTTCGTCAGTCCCGTTGCTGATGCGATCACATCAACGATGTCTGCTTTTGTCACCTGCGTATCTCCTCTCTCGTAGGATCACATTGGACCACCCACGTCCACAATACCCCTTCTTATAATAATTGGAGGGGCACAAGTTAATAAGGTTCTGCAAGCCGGTATTGCAGTATTGGCTGCTGTAAAAATTGCTGTTTAAGATCAACAAGTTCCTCTTTGACAGATCCAAAGAGTGATTCATAAATTGTGGAACGACGTCTTCGTTCCTTCACAAGCTGCGGCTCACCTTTAATCCTTGCAAGTCCGGCAGCGATGCTCACCGCGTCCTCATAGGTTCCTAATGTATCAATCAGTCCTGCTCGGAGCGCCTGCTCACCGGTGAACACACGTCCATCGGCTAATGCAAGTACAGTATCCCTCGGAAGCCCCCTTTCTTCGATCACAACCCCAATAAACTGCTCATACACATCATTCGTAATCGATTTGAAATATTTTTTATCCTCTTCGGTGGATGAACGCATGTATGATCCTGCATCTTTTAACTTCCCGGTTTTGACTGTTGTTGCGTCAATACCGATCTTATCCATTAATTTATTAAGATGAATAAATTCCATGATAACACCGATGCTGCCCGTCAGCGTCCCCCGATTTGCAACAATTCTTGAACCGCCGCATGAAACATAATAACCACCACTCGCTGCAATTGAACCCATCGAGACGACGACCGGCTTCCCATCATCACGAACTTTACGTACTGCCTCATAAATTTCCTGGCTGGCGACAACCCCGCCGCCGGGTGATTCAACCCGGAACACGATACCCTTGATCGATTTATCGTCACCGTATTTTTTAAACTGGCGGACGATTTCTTCCGACGAGACGATCGTTTCCTTCAATTCAATGACCGCCAGTTTATCGCCGGACGATTTCCCTATTGTCACTTCATATGTCTCATCAGAGGAAGATATGTTTTTAAGAAGGAAAATCCCAATACCGAAAAAGACGATCAATATAACTCCACAAATACCGAGGAACCAGAGGATAATCTTCGTGTTCTTTGTCATGGATGGATGCGATAAGTTATTGATTTTGAATGTATTATACAAAAGGTTGGATAAAAAGTCAATAAGAGATTCGACTTCCTCTGAATGGATATAATGAGTTCGTAGAGTTTCCCAATGTTTTTATTGTTTTTTCCTTGTTTTGTTTTTCTTCGACAATTTCAAGCGAGATGCTTTTTTCGGCTGTAAAGCGATCTTCAACACCTCTCCCATTTCCTTGACAAAGAAGAAATTGATTGATTGCCGGACGTTCTCCGGAATTTCCTCGACATCCGCACGGTTTCGATCAGGCAAAACAACCGTGGTAATTCCCGCCCGTGCGGCAGCGAGTACTTTCTCTTTTACACCACCGATAGGTAACACAGTACCGCGTAAGGTAATCTCTCCGGTCATTGCGAGATCATTCCGTACATGGCGATCGGTAAGCAATGACACCAATGCCGTCAACATCGTAACCCCCGCTGATGGACCGTCCTTTGGAATTGCTCCCGCCGGCACATGAACATGTATATCGTATTTATCCCTGAAGTTCTGCTCGATCCCCAGATCCCTGCTATTCGAAGCGATATAACTCACAGCCGCCTGAATAGATTCCTTCATGATATCACCGAGTTGACCGGTGATGATCAGAGCCCCCTTCCCCTTCATTTTCGTCGCTTCGATGAAAAGAATATCACCGCCAACGGGAGTCCATGCAAGCCCAGTAGCAATCCCCGGTTTGGAAATCCTCTCGGACACTTCCGAATAAAACTTATCTTTCCCAAGAAATGCAATAACATCATCTCTCCCAATAACCCGCCCCTCTTTTTTCCCTTCTACGATGTCCCGGGCAGCACCACGGCAGACATCTGCAATCCTGCGCTCGAGCGAACGTACACCGGCTTCCTTAGTGTATGCGTTTATGATTTTTTTCAGCGCAACGTCTTCGAATACAAGACTCTTATCCTTCAAGCCGTGTTCTTTGATTTGTTTAGGCACGAGGAAGCGTTTCGCGATCATCAGCTTTTCCTCTTCGGTGTAACTGGGAATCTCGATGATCTCCATTCGATCCCGCAGTGCCGGAGGAATCGGTTCCAGCATATTTCCGGTAGTGATAAACATTACATTCGACAAATCAAACGCCGCTTCAATATAATGATCGCTGAATGAAAAGTTTTGTTCCGGATCGAGGACTTCAAGCAAGGCCGAGGATGGATCACCCCGAAAATCCATTCCTATCTTATCCACTTCATCGAGCATAAAGACAGGATTATTCGATCCAGCTTTTTTCAATCCCTGAATTATCCGTCCCGGTAAAGCGCCGATATAAGTCCGGCGATGACCCCTGATTTCGGCTTCATCATGCACACCGCCGAGCGAGATTCTGACAAATTTTCGCCCAAGGGCATTCGCAATCGATCGGCCCAGCGAGGTTTTACCTACACCCGGAGGACCCACGAAACACAAAATCGGACCCTTCATATCTTTTTTCAATTTCCGGACGGCAAGATATTCCAGAATTCGTTTTTTCACCTTATCCAGACCGTAATGCTCGTCATTAAGCACTCCCTCGGCCTTTTTGATGTCAAGCCGATCTTCCGTGCCTACACTCCAGGGAAGTTCCAGGAGCCAGTCGAGATACGTTCGCGATACTGTATACTCGGCCGAGGCGGGACTCATCCGTGAAAGCCGATCGAGTTCTTTATCGGCAATGGTTTTCACTTCCTGGGGGAATTTTGTTTCATCTATTTTATTCCTGAGTTCCTTGATTTCAACGTTACCCTCATCTTCCCCGAGTTCTTTCCTAATTGCTTTCATCTGCTCACGGAGATAATATTCGCGTTGAGTCTTGCCTATTTCATCCTGGACATCAGATTGGATCTTGTTTCCGAGTTCCAGCCGCTGGACAAGTTTATTCAAAGCAAGATTTGTTTTTACAAGACGTTCCTTCACCTTGAGGCTTTCAAGGACATCCTGTTTTTCCTGTATATTTGCGTTTACGAGCGACATTATAACATCAGCGAGTGGTCCCTGTTCCTGCATGTTCATAACTATTGCGAGGTGCTCCGAAGTGAGATCATTCGAGAGGTCGACGACTTTTCGAAATAGAGAGCGTATGTTTGCGATAAGGGCTTCTTCTTCAACATCCGCTGTCTCTTCATCGCCAACACGCTGTGAAAGAGCGCGCAAATACGGTTCAGTCTGTACAAAATTTAACACTCTAGCGCGGTACATTCCCTGTACAAGGACGCTCTTTGTCCCGTCAGGCAAGGCATAAACTTTTAGGATTTTAGCCGCAGTACCGAAGTTATAGACATCAGCCGGAATCGGGACATCGACTGAGGAATCCTTCTGGGCGAGAAGAAGGATTGTCGAATTCGAGTGGACTGCTTCATCGACGACTTTGATCGTACTTTCACGACCGATCGACAGCGGTACGACCTGCCGGGGATAGAATACAGTGTTACGTAAGGGAATTACCGGAAGAACTTCCGGTACATTGACATTGTCAGGAGTTGTTGTTTTCATTGACATCACACGACCCTTCTTTCCCGTCTCATCGAATAACCAACCGGGAACGCACAAAGTTCCCCTCTTTCATATGGATTTATCTCAATACAAATAAGTGATTTCAATGATTTCTCTTTTTATCTTAAACATATTGCTTTTTGATGTCAACGATTATAACAATCCGGCTCCTTCAGATATTCTTTGGTATTACAATCTATATATATGAGCGGGTACTCTCACCTTGTACCCGCTCCTACCGCGATTCGATGATTCAGGCAGCCTTGATCTGAATCTCTTTCGGTTTTACTTCTTCAGCTTTAGGGATTTCGATCGTCAGCACACCGTCCTTAAAGTTTGCCTCGATCTTTTCTCCTTTTACTAATGAAGGAAGAGTAAACGTCCTCTCGAACGAACCGTAGACACGTTCACTGCGAAAGTAGCTCTTATCTTTTTCTTCCTTCTCTCTCTTCTTCTCGCCGTGAATTGTCAGGAGATTTTCCTTCAGTGTGATTTTCACATCTTCCTTCGAGACTCCGGGAAGTTCAGCTTTCATGACGTATGCATCTTCTTTTTCAGTGACGTCAACATTCGGATACCAGTTGTTGATACGAAGATTGTTGTCATCAGCTATCCCGCGGTTGAAGAATCGATCGAAAACACGATTGATTTCGTCTTGCATCGAGAACAGGTCCGTGGAAAGATCAGCCATCGGCGTCCACGATGCAATGTCATGCGTCGGTTTCCAACGAATGAGTGTCATAGTGTTAACCCTCCTGTTCTTTTGTATAGATTTTTACTTATTGATAATTGATATTAATGAATAGGTATTTCCTTTACTTTTGATTGTTCCTGTTTCGGCAGTTTAATTCTTAGTATACCGTTTGCATATTCCGTCGTCACCGCATCGACGTTTACCGTCGATGGAAGTTTGAACTTCCTGGAAAAGTCACCGCGTGATATCTCGGAAACAATCCTCCGTCTTCCATCATTCGATGATGCGGAACGCTTACCGGAGACACTCAGGATATTCTGATGAATCGAAACTTTCAAATCCTCTTTTGTCACACCGGGAACTTCAACGACAACTTCAAACGAATCTCCGGCTTCATCGATATCAACAGCAGGACAGTATTGATGAACATAGGATCTTGTATTGAATAGATCTCCAAATATATCATCATTCAATACTTCGTCGATAAGTGAACGACTATTTAATTTTACTTCCATTGTTTTCTCCTTGTCTTTTTAGTCAATAAAATCTCAAACGATGTGCCAATTTTAAATTCATTAAATTTGACTATTTTTTCAGCATATGTGTCAGAAGAAAATTCCTATGACAGTCAGAATGACAGTAACACTGATAATTTTTCAGAGAATAATGACATTTTGCAATATCAGTGAATGAAATTATGACAGATAAAAAGAAAAAGTCCATCACAAAGTGACGGACTTTTTAAAAACTTATAATACAATTATAGGACTGTACCTACGCTTGTTCCTGAGCTTCAAGGAAACGTTCTGCATCGATCGCTGCCATACATCCGCTCCCTGCCGCCGTAACCGCCTGGCGATAAGAACTGTCAGCAACGTCGCCCGCAGCAAACACACCCGGAATATTTGTCTGTGTGTTCCTTCCCCGAAGTACGATATACTCCTTTTGATCCAATTCGACTTGTCCCTTGAATATCCCGGTATTCGGTTGATGACCGATAGCAACAAAGACACCATCGCATTGCAGATCCGATAGTGCTTCGGTTTTCACATTTCGTAATCGGACACCCGTGATACTCTTTTTATTGTTTTCCTCCCGCCCGATTATTTCATCCACGACGGAATTCCACACGAACGAGATCTTTGGATTTTTTTTAACACGTTCCTGCATGAATTTCGACGCCCTCAAGGCATCACGTCGATGCACAATAGTTATTTTCGATGCAAACCGTGTAAGAAAAAGTGCCTCTTCCATTGCTGTGTCCCCGCCACCAACAACAACAACCTCGAGATTTTTAAAGAAGAAACCATCGCATGTTGCACATGCCGATACACCGTACCCCATATATTTCTTTTCAGACGGAATATTTAATAGTCTGGCCGATGCGCCTGATGCAATAATTACCGAATCACCATAATATATTTCATCTTCTGCCACAATTTTGAAAGGCCGTTTTGAGAAATTAACTTCGGTTACATCCTTAAACATCGTTTCGGCTCCAAATTTCTGAGCCTGCTTTCTAAAAAGTTCCATCATCTCGGGTCCCATGATTCCATCGGGGAATCCGGGATAATTCTCAACATCAGTGGTAATCGTCAGCTGTCCGCCGGGCTGAAATCCCTCAAAAACCGCCGGTTTCAGGTCTGCCCGTGCAGCATATAATGCAGCTGTCAATCCTGCTGGCCCTGAACCAATAATTATAATTTTATATCGTTTTTCTTCTGCCATACTAAATCTCCTGGAAGCAGGTTAAATTCGTATCGCTCATATGATGCACAAAAATAATAAAAGATTCGTGCCATGGTTGCCTTGATACATCTTCCGGTTTGGCAGGTACGCCCGGCAATGCATCACATTAAAGTCTTTTCGAATCATTCTTTATTCATAGCGTACTCTATATTCCGCATCAATCCTTTGTGTTTTGCACGTTTTATGGCGCTTTTTGAAAATTTTCTTGAAAAATCCTCTTTTGTCATTTTCCCCCATTGATCTAACTGCGGGGACAGATTTTCTTCATGAGGCCGAAAATCATCAATCAATGATGGAATAGAAAATCTCTCATTCCACGGGCAGACGTCCTGACAGATATCGCATCCATATATCCACCCGTTGAATTTATCTCTATATTGCGGATCGATTTCTCCTCGATGTTCAATAGTAAGATATGATAAACATTTCGACGAATCAACAACATAGGGTGCAATAATGGCCCGAGTAGGGCATGCCTCAATGCATCTTGAACAGGAACCGCAAAAATCCTGCATGGGAGTATCCGGAACAAGCTCCAACGAAGTAATGATTTCACCGAGAAAGATCCACGAGCCGGCGTCACGCGTGATTATGTTTGTATGTTTCCCGAGCCAGCCGATTCCCGCCCTTGCTGCCCAGACTTTTTCCATTACGGGACCTGTATCCACATACGTTTTCGTTTCAATCCCCGTGAAGTTTTCATGAAGCAAATTAGCGAGGGTGTCGACCATGGATTTAATAACCTCATGATAATCATTTCCCCATGCATATCGTGAGATTTTTCCTACTCCAGGTTTATCAAGGTGTGAATATGGATGATAATAGTTCACGGCACAACAGATAATCGAGCGTGCAGACGGCAGAATATCACGTGGATTCTTTCGCTTCTGAGTGTCGTTCTTCATCCATTCCATTGACGCATGATAACCGCGCAGGAGCCACTCATCAAGGTGAACGCCTTCTTCATCCAGTGTTTGCACAGTAGAAATGCCGACATGGGTAAATCCGACTTCCCGAGCCCGATTCTTCACCCATATAGCGGCTTCATTAAACGTCATGTGGATTCACCCAAATTATATTCTAAGGTAAAGATAAAATAAAAAGGTCGGTCGTCATAGATATGAGACCGACCTCAACTCTACATCTTCAAGTACTCATTTCCGGAAATGTGAATTTGCAGCCGATAATTCACCGATGGATTTCTCCGGAAGTATTTTCTTTGCCCGTTCAAGCAGTACATCTTCGGCCTCGACACGGTTTGGATCGGGAACACAGCAATCTACCGGGCAGACAGCAGCACACTGCTCTGTATCGGCATGACCAACGCATTCTGTGCATTTATCCGGAACGATATAATAAAAATCGTTGGAGAGTGCATCGTTCATCGCGCCATTCAATTCCCATTGTACGCCGCCTGCATATATCGCAGTGTTTGGACACTCAGGCTCGCATGCTCCGCAGTTTATGCACTCCTCAGTGATCATCGTTGCCATATTTATTTCTCCTTAAAATATATTCGTAAAGAAACAAACTGAATAATAATAAGAAAAACCACACCCAAGTTCAAGGTATTTTTTTCAATTCTCTTATGAAAAAGCCTTATTTTTAGGACTTTTCGGGGCGTATATTAAAATATTTTGCCTGAGGATGATGGACAATTATTGCACTTGTCGATTGTTCCGGAACGATCTGGAATTCCTCCGTCAACGACACTCCGATCCTTTCCGGACAAAGCAGTTCAAAGAGCTTCGTTTGGTCCTCGAGATTCGGACAGGCGGGATATCCAAAGCTGTACCGCGAGCCCTGATATCCCTGACTGAATAATTTCTTCATATCTGCCGCATCATTTCCGGCGATACCAAGGTCCTGACGGATAACCTTGTGCCAGAATTCGGCCAATGCCTCGGCCGACTCGACGCCCAGACCGTGAAAGAACAAGTAGTCACGATAATCGCCTGCATCATAGAGAGTTTTTGCAAACTCGGATGCCTTGCTTCCCATTGTCACGAGCTGTAGTGCAACGACGTCCTGTTTTCCAGATTCGACCGGAAGAAAGAAATCCGAAATGCACAGGAATCGATCATCCGACTGCCGCGGGAATGTAAATCGAAGCCTCTCGTTCACTCCACCCTCATCATAAACAATAAGATCGTTTCCATCGCTGTTACATGGAAAATAACCGTAGACGACCTTTGGCTGAAGAAGTTTTTCTCGATCCGCCCGTGCTTTCCATTCGTGCAACGCAGGGCGTACTGAGTCATCCAGGAATTTCTCGAACTCGGGGATTGATAGCTTCCCCCTCCTAAACTGCCATTGCCCTTTCACCAGAGCAGTTTCGTTGATGTATCGATATACCTCGGTCAATGGAATATCATCGACCACACGAACGCCATAAAAAGGAGCGTCTGGAATTTTCTCGAGCACCCTTACATATGTACTGCGCTGTGCAGTTTGTCTCTGCGTGCTTTTATCAGGTATCTCTTTCAATATTTTGTTCTCTGTCGTTTTTCGCGCGATAGTTCCAATATCACGAGGCGTCTTGTCCAGACTACCCTGTACTACATGTTCCATAAATCGCAGGCCGTCGAAGGCATCATTTGCGTATTCAACGTAGCCATTGTAAACCGATCGAAGATTTTCTTCGACATAACGGCGCGTCAATGCCGCCCCTCCAAGGACGACCGGTACTTCTATCCGCCGCTCATTAAGCACTTCGAGATTTTCCTTCATGATGAGTGTCGATTTCACCAGCAATCCGCTCATTCCGATGGCGTTTGCTTTATGCTCTTCGACGCTTCGCAATATATTCTCAACCGGTTGTTTGATTCCGAGATTGATGACCTTGTAGCCATTGTTGGTCAGAATAATATCAACGAGATTCTTACCGATATCATGTACATCGCCTTTCACCGTGGCAAGAACAAGTATTCCCTTGTTCGTCGATTCGGATTTTTCCATAAATTGTTCGAGATAAGCGACAGCCGTCTTCATTACCTCGGCCGATTGAAGAACAAAAGGAAGCTGCATTTCACCTCGCCCGAAAAGATCGCCGACCACCTTCATTCCATCGAGGAGAATCGTATTAATAATCTCCAACGGCTTGTACCGACGGAGCGCGTTATCAAGATCAGCCTGAATATCAACCTTATCGCCGTCGATAATTCGCCGTTTTAATATCTCCTCAATCGTCCCGACTGAACGAACGACGTGTTCTTTCGGTACGGTAGACTTCCTGGTGTAGAATTCCATTATCGCCTTGAGCGGATCTAATTCCGGAGTACGTTCATCGAAGATCAATTTCCGACAGAGTTCAAGTCCCTCCTTTTCGATTTTATAGAGAGGAAGGATTTTCTGCGCGTTCACGATTGCCATATCGAGACCGGTTTCAATGGCATAATGTAGAAAAACACTGTTGATGATCTGCCGCGCCTGGGGGGCCAGACCGAATGAGATGTTGCTGACTCCAAGAAGAGTCCGCACATTCGGGAATTCCTTTTTGATCAGACGGATCCCTTCGATGGTCTCGAGACCGGCTTTTCTGAATTCCTCATCGCCCGATCCGAGTGTTAATGTCAGCGTATCGAAGATCAGGTCCTCTTCCGGCAGGCCATATTTTTTCGTGACGATATCATGAATATGCCGTGCAATTGCAAGCTTTTTCTGTGCCGTTTTTGCCATACCATCTTCATCAATTGTCAGGGCAACAACAGCAGCACCATACTTTTTACAGAGCGGGACGATCTTCGCGATCCGTTCCTCACCGTCTTCACAATTGATTGAATTAACGATTGGCTTTCCGGCAATCAGCTTCAACGCCTCTTCGACAACCTGCCATTCGGTAGAGTCGATCATTAGCGGCACTAAAACCTGCGTATTGAACCGTTTGATAATTTCGTGCATATCCCGGACTTCATCGCGGCCAGCATAGGCAGCGCAGACGTCAAGGATATGTGCCCCTTCGCGGACCTGTTCCTTCGCCATCGCAACTATGCCGTCGTAGTCCTCGGCCTGCAATAACTCACGGAATTTCTTGCTGCCGTTGGCATTCGTCCGCTCACCGACGATCACCGGCGGCGGTTCGATATGTGTTGTTGCAATTGAATACAAACTCGCTACTGATGGTACAAAATCGACCGTCCGTTGATACATTGTCGTATCACGTACAGCTTCGACCAGGGCGTGAATATGCTCGGGCGTTGTGCCACAGCACCCGCCGACAATCTGCACACCGAGATCGCGCACAAAATGTCCGAGCGACGAGGCAAGCTCATCCGGCGTAAGATTATAATGAGCTCTTCCTCCAATATTCTCCGGCATACCGGCATTTGGCATGACGAACACTGGTTTCGGACTCGCCCCGCAGAGATAGCGCACGTTCTCGGACATTTCTTTCGGTCCGGTCGCGCAGTTCATTCCTATAATATTGACGGGAAAACTCATGAGCGTTGTAAGCGCAGCGTTGATTTCGGTCCCGAGAAGCATCGTACCGGTCGATTCAATTGTGATAGAGGAAATGACCGGTACGGAACGGCCCGCCTGCCGGAAATATTCGAAGATCGCCACAAGTGCCGCTTTCGCTTGAAGAAGATCCTGACAGGTCTCAACCGAAAGAAGATCCACTCCTCCATCCATCAATCCACGAACCTGATCGTAAAACGAATTTTTCATATCCGCGAAGGAAATATGTTGAAGTGACGGTAGCTTTGTCGTCGGTCCGATCGATCCGGCAACATACCGCGGATAAGATTCAGATGAGTAGTGAGTTGCGATTCTTTTTGCGATTCTCGCAGCTTCGCGATTTAACTCGTAGGATTTGTCTTGAAGTCCGTACTCAGCCAAAACAATGCTCGCGCCGCCGAATGTATCGGTTTCAATAACATCACAGCCGGCTTCAAGAAAATCGACGTGCACTTTTTCGACAGCCGACGGTTTTGAGAAGACGAGGTTTTCATTACAGCCGTTAAGGTGCTCACCGCCGAAATCGGCCGCGTTCAGGTTCTGTCGCTGTATACTCGTACCCGTTGCTCCATCGAACACGATGACGCGATTCTGGAGTCTATGTAAGAAGGATTCAGGCATTAAAATAATGATTTTGTACCAATTTCGGTGTTTAATACACTATTATTCTAAGGTTATATAATCTTCAATCAATTCAGACTCATAAAGATACAATAATAACCCAAGAGAGCGTGAAATAATTCCATTATATGATCATAAAAATATACAAAAAAATGCAGCGCCTAGCAAAAAGGTCTGAATGATATCTAATTGTAGATCTTTAAGATCTATTTAAAACAAAAAATCCCAATTTGTCTTTCCGGTAAGAAAGGGATAGAAAGTAGCACTTTAGATGCTGTCTCTTAAATCGAAGTTTTGGCTATGAGAAAATAATGAATTCTTTTATTACCGATTTAAGACATAAATTGAAAAGAAAAGTCCACGTGGCATGCACCAACAAACAACACTCTGCCCTCTTCCGGATTGACAGGACTTCAACGGTGAGGGCAAAATCGGAATCACTTCTTTTCTGGCTGAGGAGACAGGTCTATACTCCTGAAGAACAACAGGTGAGAGGCTTATATCTCCCATAGAACCAATCACACTACTAAACCGCAGGCGAAAGATCCTGCGGCAAAGAAGTACTTCTTAACTTGCTTCGAATTCTTCTTCGAAGATCTCATCGAGTGTCGGATATCCAACTGTTGCTTTTTGTTCCTTTTTCATATTGCTCATTATTAAAGCAACAGGAATAGCAACCGCTGCGATGATCCCCACCAACTTCAAGATTTTCATAACATCCCCTTTCTGAGGAATCCTCCTCAACACTAAGGTACGAAACCCGCGGGGATGCCACAAGTTAATTCTTATTAATGAAATCACTTTAATCTAAGCTCAATCCCTCCCCGGATCCATCGACCGGGTTGCGGAACGCCAGGGATCTCCTCGTAGGCGGCATCAAAGACATTCTGCGCCGTGATATACACCCAAACCGGGTTGATTTCCTTCCGCGCACTGATGTCAATGAGGGTGTAAGACTCTCCCGAGGTACGTTCTTTCCACGTTCCGGAGATCAATGCCTTAATTTTTATCGGGAGGTCCATAACTATCAGGCCTGAAAGGGTATGACGCGGATGATTGAGGCTGTATTTGGTCCTGTAACTGCTCCCGCGATCAATTCGCGAGGAGAGGAAAAGATAATTGACATTTACGTTCCGGATGGAGAGCGGGAATTCATCGTGCGACGATTGGTTCCCGGTCAACCATTCGATACCCAACTCACCTCCACGAGTTTCGGCTCCAGTAAAGTTTACAGCATGGTACTGATCACCGTCGAAGAACTGAACATAGTCGATCAGATCCCTCTGGTCTCTAAGAAATATAGCGCTGCTGATCATGAAATTTTGGATGGAAGAATTTCTGATACCGAGCTCATATGACCATCCGATCTCCGGCGACAGATTTGGATTCCCGACATTTGCCGGATCGTTATAATATAAATCCGTATAACTCGGAGCCCGAAACGATCTGCCTGCCGATGCAAATATTTTTGTCGTTCCCATAAAAATATATCCGATGCCGATACCGGGCGAGAATTGCCGTCCGTAATCCGAATGCCAATCCTGCCGCGTTCCGATATCAAAAGAGAAAATGCTGTCGATCAAAGTCTGGAAGGTACTGAATATTGCCTGCGTTGAACGGTGATGATTGCCCAGAGAGGTACTCGTGATCCTGTCCCAGTTCCCTTCGACGCCGAGAAGAAGGGATGTGGATTTACTGAAAGTCATCGTGCCAACGATTTCTCCGCCGGCAACATGCGTTGTGTGAGTATTCGGAGTGCTACCCGGCATATAAATGAATTCGTCATCATGGCGCCGGTAACGGACTTTTGGCTGAAGAAGCAGCGATCCCGCAGTAATTTCTGTCCCCAGCGTAATCCAGCCGACGGCTGTTTTTTCCTTCGATGCCGCATTTCGTCCCGGCGAGTAAAAATCAAATGCTCCGAATTTCTTTTTCGTATAGCCGCCGAGAAGGGTATAATTCCCGATTGGAAAATTCAACTCGTTGTTCGTGGTCATATTCCAGATAGTAAACTCAGTATCATCCCGGAATCCATCCGACTTTCTTATTTCAAATGTATTTCGCGTTTTCACTATCGTGTTATTTGTGGTGAATGATGCCGATCCTGTCAGTAATCCGTACTCCCCGCCCCCTAACCGGAGAGTGAGACTTTCATCGGTCGGACGTTTTGTAATAATATTAATGACGCCGGCATAAGCATCTGCGCCGTATTGAGCCGATGCGTGACCTTTGACAATCTCGACCCGCTCGATTTCATCGATTCCGACAGGAACATCGAATGTATGATGACCTGTTTGCGGATCGTTAAGCCGCTGACCGTCAATAAGGATGAGATTCTGACTGAATGTCGAGCCCCTGATGCTCACATCGGTCTGAACACCGAAGACTCCGCGCGATTGAATCCCGCTAACCGATGAGTAACGCAATATTTCTTCGAGCGAGATAGGCGGCACTGCACTCATCTCTGAGGGATGGATTATTTCGTATGCTCTGTTGACGGCGGTGGTGATCGTCGGAATACGGGTCGCGGTGATCACCGTCGTGGGGAGCGTAACAACGGCTTGCTGTGAAAGAGAATCGGATGTCTGGGAATAGATAAGTGTATTATGAAAGTTGAAAAAAAATACAACTAGAAGAAATAATACCAATCCTTTTTCAGAAATCCGTCGATCGGTACTGTGCCCCTTCATAAATAAGTAAAAATTATGATAGGAGCACCGCCAAAAAGGACACAGAGAATCTACAGAGGACACAGAGTATGAAATTCTTCTCATTATTATTCAAGTGTTAATAATATTTCTTTCATTCGAGCGAGGGCTTTTGAGCGGTGGCTTAGAGAGTTTTTCATATCGGTGCTCATCTCGGCATATGTCTGTGTGTATCCATTCGGGACAAAAATAGGATCGTAGCCGAATCCGTTTCTCCCACGGGAATATTCGATGATCACTCCTTCGACAATTCCTTCGACACTTCTTTCATATCCCGGCCCGACAAGTGCGAGGACAGTCCGAAACTGTGCTTGACGGCGGCGAGGCGGCACTCCTTTTAACACTTTTAAAAGCTTCCGGTTATTATCATCGTAGCTGCACCTTTCTCCGGCGAAGCGCGAGGAATATATACCCGGTTGTTTATTCAGATACAGCACCTCAAGGCCAGAATCATCGGCAAGCGCCGGTATGCCGGTCGATTGAAAAACGACCCGCGCTTTCTTCAGGGCATTTCCTTCAAGAGTCGGCTGGTCTTCCTCCACTTCAGACAGATAAGGGAAATCTTCCAGGCTCTTCACGGCAATTCCGCTTCCAGAAAGCATCGCCTCCAGTTCCTTGATTTTATGGAGATTTCGGGTTGCAAGGATTATTTGATCGATCATCTGTGCCTTTTATCAATTGAATGTTACACTGTGTCCTCTGCAGACAGAACTATATTAGTTCTCTGTGAACTCTGTGGTTATTCTTTTTCGTCCATAATTATAACCACGGAGTCCTCAGAGAATTTAGAATTCTTATTAAGAGGACACAGAGTGAAGGGCTTAAGAAAGAATTGATTTAATTGCTTCTTCCACACTTTCGACAGGAATGATCTCGATTTCGCCGTTCATCTTCATTCCCTTCACATTATTTTTCGGAATGACGATCCGCTTAAATCCTAGCTTTCCGGCCTCCTGCACACGTTTTTCGATCTGGCTGATGGTGCGGATTTCGCCGCCAAGCCCCACCTCCCCCACCACCACCGATGACGAATCAGTTGGGATATCCCGAAGACTCGAAACGATCGCAACGGCAATTCCAAGATCGACAGCTGGTTCATCGACTTTGACACCTCCCGCGATATTCACAAAAACGTCGTAACTGCCGATATTGAGGCCGACACGCTTTTCGAGCACTGCCAGCAGCAATTGAAGACGTTTTGTATCGAATCCGGCCGATGTCCGCTGGGGCATTCCATAACTCGTCGGTGAGACAAGGGCTTGAACTTCCAACAAAATCGGGCGTGTTCCTTCGATACTGGCTACGACAGTAGAGCCTGACACACCATAATTCCGCTCTGCGAGAAGCACTTCCGATGGGTTTTTTACCTCACGCAGTCCGCTATCGCGCATCTCAAAAATACCGATTTCGTTCGTGGATCCAAATCGATTTTTCATGGACCTGAGGATGCGGTATGAATAATGATGTTCTCCTTCAAATTGCAGGACAGTATCGACCATATGCTCGACGACCCGCGGACCGGCAATTACGCCTTCTTTTGTCACATGGCCGACCAGAAATACCGGGATTTCTTCGGTTTTAGCTATTCGCATGATCATTGCAGTCGATTCACGAACCTGACTGATCGAGCCGGGCGCGCTTTCGAGCTCCGGCCGGTACATTGTTTGTATCGAATCTATAACAATGAGATTTGGCTTCAATTTTAGTATACACTCCGAAACGACATCGAGATTTGTTTCTGCAAGCAGTTGGATCGTCTGGACGGATGAAATTTTCAACCGTTCAGCCCGAAGCTTAATCTGTTTTGCCGATTCTTCACCCGTTACATAAAGTACCGTACCAGGAATTTTCGCAGCGACTTGCATCATGAGCGTCGATTTCCCTATTCCGGGATCGCCTCCCACCAATATCACAGATCCGCGGACAATTCCTCCGCCCAACACGCGGTCGAATTCTTCAAGGCGAGTCAGGATTCTTTTTTCTTCAACGGTATCCACATCACTCAACGGAACCGGTTTCCCCCCGCTGCTTGAGAGACTCCCCTTTTTACTTTTAGCTTCGTGATGGATTATTTCTTCGACGTACGTATTCCATTCGCCGCACGCGGGACATCGTCCGAGCCAACGAGGTGATGAAGAGCCGCAAGACTGGCAAACGTATTTCGATTTAGGCTGCATAGGTGGGATAATATAGGCATAGGGTTATTATGATTCAAGTGGCAAAAGAAAAGGTAGAGGTAAAAGTAAAGGTAGAGGTAAAGGTAAAGGGATTTTTAAAGAATACTCTTTTTACCTGCCTGTCATAATTGCATTTTCCGATGTAATTCCTTACGTTGAGTCCATCAATAGCAACGAAGTAGTACTTTAGTGCAACTAAGTAGTCCCGCGAAGCGGGGCAACGAAGTAGTCCCGCGAAGCGGGGCGACGAAGTAGTACCATAAAAGTGCAATGAATTAAATCGTTGAGACAAAGTACGCTGTTAAGCGAGTTATGTGCTATTGCCCTTCAACCACACTTCGAAAGGATTAAATATCATGCGTGTACTTCGTTTGATCATGTTTCTATCTTTCATGTTGCTTCTTCAGAGAGAGGCAATTCACGCTCAATGGCAGCAAACAAACGGTCCCTATGGTGGCACCATTAGTTGTTTTGCCGTCTCAGGCACGAATCTTTTTGCCGGTACTTATTTCGGCGGCGTCTTTCTTTCTACTGACAACGGTACAAGCTGGAGTGCGGTGAATACCGGTTTGCCGATCATTCGTGTCAATGCTCTTGCTGTTTCCGGCACGAATCTCTTTGCCGGGACTCCAAGCGGCGTCTATCTTTCCACCAACAACGGCACAAGCTGGACTGCGGTTAATAACGGCTTGACGTACACTTCTGTCAATGCTCTTGCCGTCTCCGGCACGAATCTCTTTGCCGGGATTTTGGGCGGCGGCGTCTTTCTTTCCACAAACAACGGCACAAACTGGAGTGCGGTCAATACCGGCTTGACGAATACTAATGTCCAGGCCTTTGCGGTCAGCGGTACGAATCTCTTTGCCGGGACTAATGGCGGCGGCGTCTTTCTTTCCACCGATAGCGGCACAAGCTGGAAAGCCACAAGCACAGGCTTGCCGTGGAAGACTTCTTATGTCGAGGCCTTTGCGATCAGCGGTACGAATCTCTTTGCCGGGACTTATGGCGGCGTCTTGCTTTCTACCAACAACGGCACAAGCTGGACTTCAGTCAATATCGGCTTGACAAATACTTATGTTCATACTCTTGCCGTCTCCGGCACGAATCTCTTTGCCGGAACTGATAGCGGCGTCTTTGTTTCCACCAACAACGGCACAAGCTGGACTGCGGTTAATAACGGCTTGACGTACACTTCTGTCAATGCTCTTGCTGTTTCCGGCACGAATCTCTTTGCCGGGACTCCAAGCGGCGTCTTTCTTTCCACCAACAACGGCACAAACTGGACTGCGGTTAATTCCGGCTTAACAGGCGCTTATGTCAGTGCCTTTACGGTCATCGGTACGAAACTCTTTGCCGGGACTTCTGACGGCGTCTTTCTTTCCACGGATAGCGGCACAAGCTGGAGTCCAGTCAATACCGGCTTGACGAGCATTTATGTCCGGGCCCTAGCGGTCATCGGTACGAATCTCTTTGCCGGGACTAATGCCGGCGTCTTTCTTTCTACCAACAACGGCACAAGCTGGAGTCCAGTCAATAACGGTTTGACGAACGCTTATGTCATCGCTTTCGCCGTCTTAGGAACGAATCTCTTTGCCGGGGATTATGGCGTCGGCGTCTTTCTTTCCACCGATAGCGGCGCAAGCTGGAGTCCAGTCAACACCGGCTTGACGAACATTTATGTCCAGGCCTTAGCGGTCATCGGTACAAATCTCTATGCCGGTACCTGGGGCGGCGGCGTCTTCCTTTCCACCAACAACGGCGCAAGCTGGAGTCCAGTCAATACCGGATTGACGAATGGTAGTGTCGAGGTTCTCGCCGTCTCTCCCGACTCATCGGGAAATCTCTTTGCCGGGACTTATGGCAGCGGCGTCTTTCTTTCTACCGATAGCGGCACAAGCTGGAGTGCAGCTAATACCGGAATTAAGTACGAAATTGTCAATACTCTTGCCGTCTCCGGTAATAATCTCTTTGCCGGGACTTCAAGCGGCGTCTTTCTTTCCACAAACAACAGCACAAGCTGGACTGCGATCAATAACGGCATGGGGACCAGTAGTGTCACTGCTCTTGCCGCCTCCGGCACGAATCTCTTTGCCGGGGCTTATGGCGGCGGCATATGGAGGAGACCGTTGTCGGAATTTGTCTCTACTCCTCCAACTATTTCATCCTTTTCACCAACCTATGGTCCAATCGGCACAACCGTTACTATTACTGGTACTCACTTTAATCAAACCCCAAGCAACGATATTGTCTATTTCGGAGCCACAAAAGCGGCTGTCAATTCAGCATCTGCAACATCGCTGATGGTAACGGTGCCAAGCGGTGCAACGTATGCACCGATTACTGTAACCGATTTAGCGACCGGCTTCACGGTATATTCCTCGAAGCAATTTAATGTCACGTTCCCCGGTGGCGGTTCTATTACAAGTTCATCATTTGCCGATAAGATTGATGATACTACAGGAATCTATCCTCATGGTATAACAATTTCCGATATAGATGTAGACGGAAAGCCGGATGTAGTTGTGGTAAATTGGGTTAGTAATACTCTGTCTGTCTTGCGCAATACAAGCATAAGTGGAGTAGTGGCATTTGCGACCAAGGTAGATTATGCAACAGAAATCTTTCCTAGTAGCTTAGCTATTGCCGATATCGATGGAGATGGAAAATCGGATGTAGTAGTAACAAATTATAATAGTAATACAATATCGGTCTTTCGCAACACGAGTACGATGGGGAGTGTATCATTTGCAAGTAAGGTTAATTATGCAACCGGAAGCTATCCTATAGGTATAGCTATCGCCGATATCGATGGAAATGGAAAGCCGGATGTAGTTGTAACAAATGGTGAAGATAGTACCATCTCTGTTTTTCGCAACACGAGTACGATGGGGAGTATATCATTTGCAAGCAGGGTCAATTATAAAACAGGAAGCCGGCCTGTTGATGTGGCTATTACAGATATCGATGGAGATGAAAAGCCAGATATAGCAGTAATAAATGAATTTGATAATACTCTCTCTATCTTTCTCAACACGAGCACAAGCGGAAGTATATCACTGGCAAGTAAGGTTGATTATACAACAGGAAGTGATCCCCTTGGTATAGCGATTGGTGATATTGATGGAGATGGAAAACATGATGTAGTTGTGACAAATTTTGGTAGTAATACCATTTCTGTCTTTCGCAACACGAGCACAAGCGGGAGTGTATCACTGGCAAGCAAGATAGATTATACAGCGGGAAATGCTCCTTATGGTATAGCTACTACCGATATCGATGGAGATGGTAAGCCGGATATAGTTGTGACAAATTTTGGTGGTAATACCGTATCTGTCCTTCGTAACACCAGCACAAGCGGGAGTGTATCATTGGCTAGTAAAGTTGATTATACAACAGGAAACAGTCCAATTGATATAGCTATCACCGATATCAACGGAGATGGTAAACCTGATCTTGTAACTGCAAATTATGGTAGTAATATTATTTCTCTGCTTCGAAATACGGTGGGTACTGTTGGCGTAGAAAGTGATGGCCAGACTCTTCCGACACATTTCTCTCTGATGCAGAATTACCCCAATCCATTCAACCCGACCACAACGATCAATTATCAGCTTCCATCGCGGAGCCACGTGACGCTGAAGGTGTTCGACATACTGGGCCGGGATGTGGCGACGCTCGTGGCTGAGGAGAAAGCGCCGGGTAGGTATACAGCGACGTGGAATGCGGCGGACTTAGCAGGTGGGGTGTACTTCTACAAGATGAGCGCCGGCTCATTCAGTGAGACCAAAAAACTTATTTTACTGAGATAACGGGCCCGTAGACGGGACTGCGCCGGCGACCTGTCCGCCGGAGTGAAACGAAGGCGGAAGCGAAACGCAGGCGAAAATCCCGCAAGTTGGGACGCAGGTGAGCAACTGCACACAAAAGCGGGCACTATGACATGAAGAACATTCAACCCCACCCGTCAATTAATAAAGTATAGTCGGGCGGGATTGCGTAGTGCCCGCATATGTTACTTAAAATGTTTAAGGAAAAGAGAGCCATAAAAAGCGATACCAAAAATAAATATTCAAACAAAATTATGAATGTATGCAAATTGGAATGAAATCAGTGCTGTCCAAAATAGATTATTATAAGTTGATAATCACTTCAAATATGTTGCTTAAGGTATAAGTATTTCGATTTATAAATTGGAGCCATAGAACAAAAATGGCCATTTCCATAATAATTAATTCCTTGATGACAAAATCGCTGGCGTGTAGCGGGAAGAAGGGAGGCCGTGTGTTGGCGCAATTTCGTGTGTTTCGATCGAGACTTATAAAAGCTATCGACTGAATATTCCTTAGATTAAAGGCCGAGATCGACGGACTCGAATGTGCCATCACAACAGCGCGTGCTGGAGGCCATCTCACGTGGGTTGCGATTTTGTCAGGCTTTCTTTCTGTCCCTTTCTTTCCAGAAAGAAAGGGACAAAATACTATAGCTCTTTCTGCAATTTATTTTGGACAAGTCTGGAATGAAATAATTTATAAGAAGAATTTTCACAGGAAAAGAAGATTGTAAAAAACATACCAAATTTGCCGACCACCGGACCTTGCATTTTCTCCAGTACTTCCTTACGTCGTGGTTTTTTAATAAGAGCATACCTGCAACAATCACAGGCATTCATTCGTAACTGTAATATATAAAGATATTGCGGTTACGATCGAATTCATTTAATAGCAATGAAGTAAATCGCCGAGATAAAGTGCATTGTTATGCAAGTTAGGCGCCAGTAGCTTCTCACCCAGATTCATCACAAAAGGAGCTTATATGCATTTTTCAAGGATAGGTTTACAGACGAAACATTTTATCTCTACGAGAACAATCGTCAGTATAATTTCGGTCCTTACAACAAGTTAACTATGCCTGCTCCCGGCATTTTGCAGTTCATCGATTATGAAATCTGACAGGGTTGGGTGTTAATATGAAAAATCAATATTTATTATACATTTCATTGACAATATTAATTGCCCTGTTCAGTTCCTGCTGTTCCATTCCTAAACCACCAGATAATATTGTAAGTATTTCGGAACTTGAGGACTACCTTAACAAAGTAGTGGAATCCGGTACTCCTCCCGGTATGTCTTTAGCAGTGGTGAAGAACGGCAGTATTATATACAGCAAAGGCTTTGGCTGGGCTGACGAACCGCGGGAAATCTGCGCCGCACCAAAGACAGTGTATCATTGGTGGTCGTGTACAAAAATTGCCACCGCAATTGCCATTCTTCAACTGAAGGAAAAGGGGAAGCTGTCTTTAAATGATCCGGTTGTCTTGCATCTCCCTTTTTTCAAAGTGAAGTACCCTTCCGACACCAGTAAGGAGGTAACCATTCTGAATCTCCTCAATCACAGTTCAGGATTGCCAGACCCGTCGGTTTTTACCTTTATACGCTGGATCCATCATGATGGAGAGCCCCCTGTTAATCAAACTGATTTTATAAAGAAAGTGCTTCCGGATTATTCTGAGCTCAAGTTTGAGCCTGGAGACCATGCTGAATATTCTAACATCGGTTATATGGTACTGGGTGCTATTATTGAGAAGATAACAGGTATAGCTTATGAAGATTATATCCGGCAAAATATTCTTCGGCCGCTGGGAATGAACCACACCGATTTTCTCTACACGAAAGCAATGGAACCGGACGAGGCAGCAGGTGCTCATCCAATATTTAATTTGATGAGTCCATTACTTCCCTTCGTTGGCGGATCATATATCCGTGAGCTTGACAACGATCATATATGGATGGAACGGGTTTACACAGACCAGACCCCATCCACAGGACTAATTGGTTCAGCTACAGATGCAGCTAGACTGGTCGCTGCATATTTGAATGGCGGAGTGTTTGATGGTCAACGAATACTATCGCAGGAATCAATTACAACAATGACGTATGAGGGGCAAATAAAAGCAAAGAATGAGGATTCTCTAAACTACCGCAGGCAGGGAATCGGCTGGCAAATATATGGCAAATCTGGACGTTGGGTTCTTACGCATGATGGTGGCGGTCCTGGATTTAGTACGAAAATTCAATTGTATCCGGATGAAAATCTCGGATTTGTTCTGTTCACAAATGACGCTACATGCGAAGCCTGGAAAATAATTAATTTAGCTGGTACCCTGAAATGGTGAAATGAATATGTGTGTACTCAGATATAAATTAATATTACACGGCAATTTTACGGTGACATTTTATATTTCATATATTTATAATTTTATGCCAAAATATATTTAATCATTAATTAAAATAATTACCATGAAAAAACTATTAATTATTCTTGTCTTCATTAACAGTATGTCTGTTAGTGTACATTCTCAGACACAGAGACGATTCTCGGTAAAAGAGATAAAAAGTGACTTAGAGTATCTGCGCAGTACCCTGGAAGCTTCGCATTATAATCTTTATGCCTATACGAAAAAAGAAGTTTTTGACAGCGCATATAATAAAATAGAAAGTTCTATTAATGATTCACTAACCTCTATGCAGGCTTACAGACTTTTCCAACCCTATCTCGCATTGGCAAAGATAGGTGAATGTATAATCTTTTATCCTTTTGGTGAGTATTTTGGAAATTACCTAAGACAGGGTGGAACCGTATTCCCATTGAATCTGGGTTTCTCAAAAGGCAAGGTATTTGTCAAAGATAACTTTTCCAATGAATCCCAGATTTCCAAGGGCGATGAAATCCTGTCATTCAATGGAAAGCCGATCAAGGAATTCATGGAAGGTGTTTATCGTTTCATGTCCGGTCAGAGTGAATACTATAAAAACTCTTATCTTGAAAACATAAACTTTTCAAGAATCTATTGGTTCATCTACGACAAGTGCGATGTCTTTCATTTGGAAATCAAGAAAAAGGATGGAAGCAAAATAAAGGTGCAACTCCCCGCCATTTCGGGATGGGAATACGAAGGGAAACTCTCCAAACAATATCCTCCGCGCAATCCAGCGAGGGAATTCCGGCTCATTGATGACGTCGCCTATTTGTATCCGGGTGAATTTGTAAACAATCCGGGGAGACACGATGACATGATGAGCCCGACAAAATGGGACAACACTGAATTCTGTCACTTTATTGATTCCGCGTTTACCGCATTTCGTAAAGCCGGAGCGAAGAACCTGATCATTGATCTCAGAAATAACCTGGGCGGAGCCAACAACTTTAGCGATTACATGATTTCCTACATTGCGTCAAAACCATTTACGTTTTGCTCAAAAGCCAAGATCAGAACCAGCCGGATAACCAAAGACTTCTGGAAAAATATCAACATCCCGTCTCTCGAGGAAATGAAGCAGGCGATCCTTTCGCACGATGATGGCTCCCGCTTTGAAGTGTCCTTGCCCGAAAATCAGCCCCAACCCGATTCAATACGGTTTACGGGACATGTGTATGCCTTGATCAATCGATTCTCCATCTCCAACACGACATCCGTGGCGTCTGTCATTCAGGATTACCGTTTAGGCAAATTGATTGGCGAGGAGACGCCGGATTTCGTATCATTCTATGGAGGCACCCATCAGTTTAATTTACCAAATACACAACTCGCGGTTACCTATCCAAAGGGACTCATGATACGGCCGAATGGGGATACGACACCTCGGAGTATAATTCCCGATTACATAGTCGAGGATAATATGTCAACTGATAAGGATGAGATATTGGATTATACATTGGAAACAATTGCTAAGAATAAATAAAAACCTTAATTGAATCATTTAGTAAAATTAAAATCAAGTATTATGAAAAACATCGTAATGAAAAGTATTTCTTATCTCCTTTTAATTTTTCTTGTTGTAATTTTTACAGCTTTCGATGAAAAGAAGAATGAAAGTGACAAGATAAAAACAGTAAATGGAAGTTTTATTTCTTTTTTAGAAATGGATAAATTCCTGCATTCTCAAATGGATTCAATAGGATTGCCCGGATTATCCATAGCCATAATCAATGATTCAAAAATCATCTACCATCGAACTTTAGGTGTAACCAATGTTGAAACAAAAGAGAAAGTATCAGAAGAAACCCTCTTTGATGCCGGTTCTTTATCAAAAACACCTTTTACCTATCTTGTAATGAAAATGGTTGAGAAAGGAATATTGAATTTGGATCAGCCTCTATATACTTACTTACCATATCCTGATATTGCATATGACGATCGTTATAAATTAATAACGGCCCGCATGGTTTTGTGCCATACATCCGGCTTTGTCAATTGGAGGTTCCTTAATAAGGATAATAAGTTGGATATTAAATTTACACCTGGAACCCAGTTTCTCTATTCCGGAGAGGGTTTTGAGTATCTGGCAAATGTTGTGGCTTATCTGAAGAATATTAAAAAAAATGATCTTCAGGATTTATTTGAAAAAGAAGTTGCTGCTCCCCTAGGAATGCAATACGCTTTTTATACATGGAACGATTATGTAGAAAAACTGCGTGCGACTGGACATGTTGATGGTAAGGTTTTTTCTACAGAATGGGGTACAAGCACTAAAAATCCAAATTTTTATGCTGCATATAGCTTGCAGACGGAAGCAATAAGTTATGCCAAATTTCTAATTGCAATGATACGGGAAGAAGGATTGAAAAAAGCGACTTACGATGAGATGTTAAAAGTCCATGTCGAAACTCCTTCCAAAACCGATAGTATTCCATACTGTCTTGGCATAAGGATGAAACACTCAGAGTTTGGTAATGAATACATGCATGATGGTGATAATTACAATTTTACTTGCGCTTTTATGTTCAACCAGGAACAAAAGTTCGGTTATGTATTTTTCACTAACTGTAATAAAGGAAGTGAGTTCAACAAAAAGTTGGAGCCATTTTTAACGGGAAAGGATGCCTCGCGAAGATAGGCACGTCTTTTCTTATTCCGACGTTCCGTCAAAACTCAACTTGATTTGCTGAGTCGGCTTTGCTACTTTTTTGGTGTTCATGCGATTGTTCCTTTCTGAGTTTAATGAATATGACAAGTTTGTTATTCTAAGAATATACATCGCCATGGGCTTTGTTACACCTCAGATTTCAACGAATAGCGGGACATCATCCCAAAAGAAGAAAAAACATGAAAAGAAATTATGTTGTTTGTTGCAGCTTGCTCCTAGTATTCATTGCGATCACATTAACCACAACATTTGCCTTTAAAAAAGAAAATGCTGAAAAGATCAAAACTTTAAGCGGTAAAGAAATAACCGTGGCAGAAATGGATGAATATCTAAAAGCCCAAATGGATTCATTGAATATCAAAGGTATATCTATTGCTATTATCAATGATGCAAAGGTTGTATACCATCGTTCTTTTGGCATAGCTGATGCTTATTCTTTGGACACGGTGAATGATCAAACCTTATTTCAGGCGGCTTCCGTATCTAAATCAATATTCGCATATTTTGTAATGAAAATTGTAGAGAAAGGGTTGTTAGATTTAGATACTCCTTTGTACCGGTATATGCCTTATCCGGATGCCGAGAGTGATCCACGCTATAAGCTAATTACGGCCCGCATGGTACTCTGCCATACATCAGGCTTTCCTAACTGGAGACCGAACTATACCGGGAAATTAGAAATAGAATTTACTCCCGGGACCAAATTTTCATATTCCGGCGAGGGTTACATGTATTTAACGAAGGTCATAGCACATCTAACGAATACTGACTTGTCAAATCTAGATAGCGTATTTCAGCAGGAAGTCTGCAAACCGTTGAATCTGAAGCATGCATATTTTGGCATGAATAATTACGTAGCAAAACATTTGGCAAAGGGGCATGATGAAAATAAAATAGTTTATGACAAGGACTTTAATATAATAAATTTCAATTCAGCAGGAGGTTTATATACCGAAGCGATCAGTTTTGCAAATTTTCTTATCGCCGTAATGGAAAATAAAGGTTTGAAACAGGCAAACATCGATGAAATGCTTAAAAAACAAGTAATAGTACCTAATGATGACAACCTAAGAAAGTACTCTGGTGTTATCGAATGGGGTCTTGGATTTGAGAGAAAACCTTCAATCTATGGAATAAAAATTGCACATGGAGGAAATAATCAGGGCTTTTCATCATCATTTATGTTTAATAAAGAAAAAAAGTTTGGATATGTATTTTTTACCAATAGTAATTCATGCCACAATTGGGGATGCCCCGAGTTATGGAGAAAATTAGAACCTTTTCTGATAGATCGCACTAAATAGTTCGAGTTATTTTGATGACCTATAAATACTTGCGGACGATTTATTGCCTGAAAGATATTTGTTCCGACATCTTCAAGCTGAAGATGTCGAAGAAGCATATTCAATAATATGTTATGCATCGTTCCATATGCGTAGAAAAGATAGAGAAATATCAAAACAAGAAACAATGGCTGTATTACAGAAGGCCGAATATGGCATACTGTCAATAGCATCTCTTGATGGTATACCATATGGGATTCCTCTGAATTATTGTGTCATGAATGATACAATATATTTTCATTGTGCAGTACATGGCAGAAAATTAGATATTTTAGCCCAAAACGGCTCCGTTTCCTTTTGCGTCGTAGGTGATACTGAAGTCTTACCAGATAAGTTTGGGATGAAATAATTTATAAGAAGAATTTCGACAGGAAGAGTAGGTTGTAAAAAGCACACTAAATTTACCAGCCATCGAAACTTGCATCTTCCCCAGTACTTCCTTAAGTTCCTACATATTACGAACAATGCTGAAAGAAAGGAGTAATAAAAATTGAGTATGAGAAAAGTGACCTTATGTATATGTGCGATAATGATTTTTATTTTCATGAGTTGTTCAAAATCATCAGAGCAAGTTGTCGAGCTTAAGGTTTTTCCCGTTGATAACCTCGATGGACTTATCACGCTGTCTGGCGTCCAACTTGACAAGCAAATTACAAGCGATGGCAACGGCTCCCTTAAAATTACGGCAACAGGGCCTACGGTAGTGCGATTGTATGAAACAGGCGACATCGATATCGAGAATGCACGACTGATTTATCAGGCAAAGATCCGTACGGAAGGTATGAAGGGTCAAGTGTATTTAGAAATGTGGTGCCATTTCCCCGGTAAAGGAGAGTTTCTTTCCCGCGGTCTTCAAACATCGGTGACCGGCACAACAAATTGGTCCACAACAGAAACACCATTCTTCTTGAATAAAGGAGAAAACCCCGACAATGTAAAACTCAATCTGGTTATCAACGGCGAGGGAACTGCCTGGATTGATAATATCAGACTCTTAAAGGGACCGCTTCAATAATAAATAGAAAAAAACCAAGTTGGATATATAAGGCGGGCCGAGAGGCAACCGATAGAGAAATTAAGGGAGATTGCATGTATTATCGAGGTATGACATTTCTGTGTTCGGCAATTGTATTGATTGCATTATGTTCGACTCTTTTATCACAACAAGTTTTGGACGAGCCGGCTTTTTCTTCGACGAGGGGATTTTACGAAAATAAATTCACATTGGAGATCGCATACAATTCTCCCGGCGCAACCATTAAGTATACCAGAGATGGAACAAACCCATATACATCATCGACATCTAAAAGTCAATCTTCACCGGCTATTCTCACCATTGATCCGACAGATACACTTGACAGGGACCGGGCACCGGGTGTAGTAATAAGAGCCTGTGCCGTAAAGGATGGAATACTATTAACAAAAGTAGCAACTCATACATTTTTATTCATTGATAAGATAGAAGAACTTTCTCCTGATGGCAAAAAGCCGGGGCCCTCATGGCCGGATCCGAATCCCGGGACACAATTTACACAACAGGGAATGGACTACGGTATGGATCCCGACATCCTGCATGACCTTCGATACCGGAATAAAATTAAAGATGCATTGTTATCCATTCCGACCATTTCGCTGGTCACCGATCTGAAGAATCTATTTGATCCGGATTCGGGGATTTATATGAACGCGCTTCCTCACGGTCGTGAGTGGGAAAGGCAAACATCCGTCGAGTTATTGAATCCGGACGGGACCACCGGTTTTCAAATTGATGCCGGCCTGCGTATCCGTGGAGCATGGGGAAGAACCGGAATTAATTTTAAACATGCCTTCCGTCTTTTTTTCAGGAAAGAATATGGTGAAGCAAAATTACGCTATCCCTTGTTCGGAGATGAAGGAGTGACGGAATTCGACAATGTAGATCTCAGAACAAGCCAGAATTATTCCTGGGCTTTCTACGGCGATCCTGAAGGTCGGAAAAATACGGAACTCCGGGAAGTTTTTTCCAGGGATACACAAAGGGATATGGGACAGCCTTACACACGAAGCCGCTATTATCATCTATATATCAACGGTACCTATTGGGGACTCTATCAGACTCAGGAAAGATCTGAAGCTTCTTTTGGTGCATCATATTTAGGCGGTTCCAGTGAAGACTATGATGTCATAAAAGTCGACGTCACAGACAGCCTGAGTATTCCCAATTATCATATTGAAGCCACCGATGGTAATTTAGATACCTATCGACGACTCTGGGAAATGGCCACAGTGGGTTTTAATACCGATGAATCTTATTACAGAATACAGGGCCTGAATCCCGACGGCTCAAGAAATCCTGAATACCCCATTCTGGTAGATATAGATAATCTGATCGATTTCATGCTCTGTACCATCTATGTTTGTGATCCCGATGGTCCTACAGCCGGTGGAATCCCAAACAATTTCTACGGGATATACAACAGAAATGGGGATCGGGGTTTCGTTTTTTTCAGGCACGATGCGGAACACAGTCTCATGTACCCCGAGGTCGACAATACTGTTCAGACGAGCATCGGTATGGAGTTTAGACATTTCAACCCTCGATGGCTGCATCAACGACTCAGCTATCATCCCGATTACCGTCTTAAATTTTTCGACCGTGTATACAAACATTTATTCAACAATGGTGCTCTGACGCTCCAGGCTTGCCGGAACCGGTTTCTGGATAGAAAACAACAAATGGATGAAGCTATTATTGCCGAATCGGCCCGTTGGGGAGATGCACATTCCGATATTCCCAGAACAAGAGACGACGACTGGCTGCCGGAAGTAAATTGGGTTGTCGATCAATTTTTTCCCCCACGCGTAGATAATATGCTGAAGCAATTAAGAGCTCAGAAATTGTATCCCGATTTCAATCCGCCTGTTTTTAATCTGACGGGCGGCAAAGTCTCAAAAGGAACGGTCTTTACCATAGATACAACAGAAGGCCCCGTCTATTATACGGTGGATGGGAATGATACCCACATGCCTTCATCGCTGCAGAAAGCATTTCAAACAATACTGGTTCCGCGAAATGCGGAAAAACGCGTTCTTGTTCCTACCGCAAATATAGACATTAAATGGAGATATGATCTCAATTTCAACGATACTGCATGGCCGTTGTGCAACAGTTCTCCGGGCGGTATCGGTTATGATCTTGGTTCTAGGTATGAGGATCTGATATCGTTCGACATTGAGAAACAAATGTATAACGTGAACAGCACATGTATGATTCGAATCCCTTTCGAAGTAACCCAGGAGCAACTGAATGATTTTAACTATATGACGCTGCGAGTGCAGTACGATGATGGAATTATTGTATATCTCAATAATAGAAGCGCGATACTGATACGAAATTCTTCCGGCATCGTCAACTGGAATTCTACTGCCAACAAGACGAATGACGGTAAATTCATCGAGTCTTTTGACATCACCCCATATTTATCGAAACTCGTTCCGGGTAAGAATCTGCTCGCGATTCAAGCCATGAATGTTGCTCCCGCAGACTCTGATTTTTTTATTTCTGTCGAATTGATTGCGGGAAATCCCATGAAATCCAGCAGTCCCCTTTCACCCAGCGCCGTTGCCTATACGGGTCCCATTACGATAGAGCATACGACCAGAATTAAGGCTAGGGTCTATAAGGATGAGAAGTGGAGTGCACTCAATGAGGTTATCTTATGGGTACCTGAAGGGAATGACAATCTGAAAATATCGGAGATCCATTACCACCCGCTGGGCGAAGAAGGAATCGATGAAAAGGAGTTCGAATTTATAGAACTTAAAAATGCGGGTACAACATCGCTCGATTTGAGCGGAATGACATTTTCAAAGGGAATAAAATATACATTCCCCTCAGGGACAATCATCGAGCCCGACTCTTTTCTCGTTCTGGCATCCAATGCCCAGGTATTTGAGACCCGTTATCCATTCCCTCCCGATGGCGAATATAACGGACAACTGGATAATGCAGGAGAAACCATTATTTTGCAGACAAGCAAAGGTGATACAATTATTAATCTGACATACGGCAATGATTATCCATGGCCGCACTCACCGGATGGATCGGGGTATTCTCTTGTCCGTAAGCCGGAGAGATTATACGACGATGAGAATGATCCTTCCGGCTGGTCCAGCTCTGTCTACATACACGGGAATCCGGGCTTTAATAACGACGCCGATACGGTCTTTCGAAAAGAAAAAATCCCAGGCGAATTCCGTCTTCTTCAAAATTATCCCAATCCATTCAATCTATTGACGATAATTTCATTCAGTCTTCCATCACGGTGTTTTGTGACTTTGAAAGTATTTGATTTGATTGGAAGAGAAGTGGCAACGATCGTCTCGGAAGAACTGTCACCCAGTACCTATATACGACAATGGAACGCGAAAGGTATGGCAAGCGGAATCTATTTTTATCAGCTTCGGGCGGGGAATTATCTTGAAACAAAGAAATTAGTTTTACTTAAGTAACACACACTTGTATCCACCGCTTGAAAAATCACTTTCTATATGTATTTTATTGCTTTTTTCCTCTCTGTTTCGTACAATCATCAAACAGAATATGTCTACATGGTCAGTAATTCTAACTGCCATCAGAAAAACTATAATGTAAATGATTATCAGAAAAGGAATCTACAAATGTTTAATCGAACTCGGCTTTTATTAACTTGCGGATTGTTTATTACTGCAGTTATGTTTCCAGCGGCGTTTGTACAGGCCCAAACCGACACCATTCGGGTGGTATGTGTCGGTAATAGCATCACCGAAGGATATACTACAGTTAATCCCGCAACTGACGGCTATCCTGCACAGCTTGGAGTATTGCTCGGAAGCGGGTGGAACGTGAAAAATTCCGGAGTATCCGGACGCACAATGCTTAAAAACGGCGACTTCCCGATCTGGAATGAACAGAAGTTTAAGGACGGACTCGCCTTCAATCCCGATATCGTAACTATCTGCCTCGGGACAAACGACACTAAACCATGGAACTGGGATGATCATAAAGGTGAATTCATCGGCGACTATAACGCGATGATCGATACGTTCAGGTCACTCCCAAGTCATCCGGTGGTGTGGCTCTGTCTTCCTCCTCCATCCTTCAGCGATGCATTCAGTATCCGGGATTCGGTGATAAACGCTGACATCATTCCTATGATCCAACAAATTGCTGCCAACAAAGAATGCCAGATTATCGACTTTAACACTCTGCTGAAAAGTCGCTCCGACGTCGTCCCAGACGGAATTCATCCTAACGGTGCCGGATCGGCGGTGATGGCTAAATTACTCTATGAAAAACTCACCGGCAATACGATCATAACTGTAAATGACGAGAATTGTGCGGCAGGAAAAACCGTAAGCGTAAGCGGATCGATCGATTCGCTCGTGTACGGCGGAGCGAATCTTGTGGACGGCAAAAGTACAACGCAATGGATTACCCTTGGATTCCCCGCAGAGGCGACCATCGATCTCGGCTCGACTCAGATCATAGATTTATTCAGGGTCGATTTCACCGGTACGCGGGAAGCGAATGCGGGTTATCAATTTCGCATCGAAATTCCGTCAGTAACAGGCGGATGGATAACGGCACTCGATCGCACAACAAGAACCGACTCGGCGGCCACAATACTTGAAAAGACAGATTCTATCTCAGCGCGATTCATACGTCTCACAGTCACAGGCGCCGCCCGGCCCAGAGGCGATACAGTAAGCATAGCCGAAATCCGCGTACTGAAAGCAAACGGAGGGGCACACTCACCTGTAATTTCATTCAAAAAGACAGGTGCCTCGGGTTCGAATATAAAATATGACATCAAATTCCAGTGGCCAAACGGCGCCGTAGGAAAAGTAATTCCGTATCGTCATAAAAATGTGGGGGGACTCGATGCCGTCAGAGGTTTCATGGATGGAAGTACGTACACAATAACCAGTGAATACATCAAAACGGTAAATTACAATGTCTATTACGCCGAGACATTTCTTAATGGAATTGAGGTAATCTCGGATACAACGGTAATCGGTGCCCTTCCGACTGGAATCAAAGAAATAGAATCGCCCGAAATGCCGTCGGAAATCCAGCTCCTGCCGTCCTATCCTAATCCATTTAATCCATCGACTACAATTTCATTTATTCTTCCATCAAAATCATTTATTACGCTTAAGATTTTTGATGCACTAGGAAGAGAAATTACGACACTATTTTCGGGACAGCTGCAGGCAGGATTTCATTCACGGCAATGGAATGCGGTAAACATGCCGAGCGGTGTTTATTTTTATCGCCTCCAGGCTGGTGAATTTGCTCAAACGAGAAAGTTAATCTTGATGAAATAACGAGCGAGAAGAACATGGCGTGCGAACATTGCGCCGCTCACAGAAATAAATGAGTCGTTATTAGTCCCGCCAACCCCACTGTGGAGCGTGGGGCGTAAAAAGCACGAATACGGCGGGATGCATAAAACGCATTCGCGGCGGAACGTCATTTTTATGCGAAACATTTTGTTCCCTACACATGCTAAGGCCCAAATGGCAAACGATTGTTTTAAATTGTTTATGGGTTTTTCTACTTGAATAGAGATTATTAGATCAAACCTTACCAACTACACGAAAGGAATATATTCATGCTAACAAGATTGAAAATCAACTCATCGCAAGGGATTATTCTTGCTGTGATTACTCTTCTTGCGTCTATTGACTTCGGATGCACCTCTTCTCGTCTGACAAATGTGTGGAAAGATCCGGAGTTCAAGAATCCGCCGATGACCAACATGCTTATCGTCGCAGCGAAAAAAAGTCCTGTGAACCGACGTATATGGGAGGACGTAATCGCTGCAGAATTGTCCGCTCATGGTGTTACAGCCACCCCTTCGTACCGATTATTTGAAGATTCTATTCCTGATCCCGACCAGGTAGGAGCCGCTGTTCGAGATACGAAAATCGACGGCGTGCTTTTTATCAGGAGACTACCGACCGCGATCTCTACCAATTATATACCACCATCTGTAAAGACCGAGGCGGTTACACGGTATAATGAGCGTAAACAGACATACTCCACTTACTATCGAGATGTACAGCAGCCCGGTTATACTGACACTACCAAAATCGTGCGTCATGAGGTCAGCATTTTTACAACACAAGAAGGAGGCCATTTAGTGTGGGCCGGCACGGGTGAAATGATTGATCCAAGCTCTAGAGAAGCAGTCAGAAATGAAATCACTGGTTTGGTTATTCCAGAATTGGCACGACAGGGAATCATCCCTGCAAAGTAGTTCTTTTTGATCTTTGGAGACCGTCTTTTTATCGCAGTGTATCCAATTGCAAGAAGAGCATTTACATAGATAGAATCCAGATTACCATCAAATACGATGCAGGTGCACATCAGATAATAGCAGAAAAAATATAAAATGAATTATTCCGTTGCTCATCCCGCACTGAAAGTACGGGACAACGGTACGGCATTTTTGCTGCACACGTCAGTTGGTATTATCCTTTTAAATATAAATGAAAGGAGACATTACTATGCGTGCCAATTCTCACTTTTTATTTCTCATTGGATTTTTCGTACTCGGTCAGGCCACTTTGAAGGCGCAGTGGAGTCAGACGAACGGACCAACAGGCGGTTGCATTAATGCACTCACGACACTTGGGTCTACGATTATTGCTGGAACGGAAGCAGGAGCATTCCGATCCACCGATAATGGCGCGCACTGGACAGCGGCAAACACGGGACTTACTAATTACGAAATTCTCGCCCTCACATCGGGTGAGCGCATCTTCATGGGAACAGGTTCCGATTTGGTATCATCGACAGATCAGGGAGTGACTTGGTCATCATCTCTTATGAACGATTATGTTCTTTCTATTGCCACAAACGGTACATATCTCCTTGTCGGAACATACAGCGGTGTTTCACTCTCAACCGATAATGGTACAAACTGGACGCAGGTGAACAACGGATTGACGAATACTACCGTTCAGGCGCTCGCCATCGTTGGATCTACGTTTTTTGCCGGAACCGGAAACGGATTATTCCTCTCGACAGATCAAGGTGCAAGTTGGCATGCTCCTACAACAGGCCCGACAAATTCGAATATCAGATGCTTTACAGTAAAAGACACGAATGTATATGCAGGTACATGGGGCGGCGGTGTGTTTGTCACATCAGACACCGGTGCACATTGGTCTGAGACGAACAACGGATTTTCTTCGTCAGAGATCGTGATGTCCTTGTACACCTTTGGTACGGTGCTCTGTGTCGGGACAGGAAACGACGGTCCATACGTCTCGACTGATGATGGTGCGCATTGGAATTCTACGGCATCGCTGCCGGGGGGTGAAGTGCATGCGTTCACCTCGAATAACACAACACTCTTTACAGGGACACGCAGTTCTTTGTACGCCTCCACCGATACAGGAAAGCACTGGACAGAAGCATGTGACGGTATGATTGCTGCATACTGTTCTGCACTAGGGGGTTCTGGTTCGACTATCTATGCTGCTTCTGGTACTAACGGTGTGTATCTTTCCACAAATGAAGGAACAAGCTGGACAGCATCGAACAATGGATTAGATATCCCTATCGCGTATACAATTGCCGTAGACGGATCGTTTATTTATCTTGGCGACAACGGCGGAGCTCATCGTTCAACGGATGGCGGTGCAAATTGGTTAACAGCTAATACAGGTTTCGTGAATTACAATCCTGTTAATGCATTTTTTGTAGATGGTACAAATCTGTACTCTGGCGGAGATGATGGAGTATATCTATCTACTGATCATGCCGCAAACTGGACACCGGCAAAAACCGGATTACCTCAAGAGAATCCCCACAATATAATCTATGCACTCGGCAAAATTGGCTCTAAACTCATTGCAGCAACGTATGATTCCGGCTTCTTTGTATCGACGAACAATGCAGCTAATTGGGCACCATCCAGTACAGGCCTTCCGCTACCTGCGAGGGGGAAAAAATTCGTGACAGTCGGAACAAAAATCTATGCGGGATTGCAGAATAATAGAGGTGTATATGTTTCGGCAGATAGCTGCAACAGCTGGACAGCTATCAATGAAGGATTAACGGATTTGGACATAAATGCATTGGCAAGTGACGGAACAAATCTGTTTGCCGGCACACTTAATTGTGTATCCATTTTGATGCATGGAAGTACGAGTTGGATACCTATGGCAACAGGGCTTCCTGTGGTGGGGTCGAATGAAATAGATGCGTTGCTTGTTAATGGTGATTACCTTTATGCCGCAGTCGGGAGCTCAGGCGTCTGGCGGCGTCTCTTATCAGAGATGACGGATGTGAAAAATTACACCGCTCAGAATCAGCCTGATGTATTTACCCTAAAGCAAAACTATCCAAATCCGTTCAATCCAACCACAACAATTTCCTTTAGTCTTCCGACACCATCCAAGGTGTCTTTGAAAGTATTTGATTTGTTAGGAAGAGAGGTTGCAATAATTGTTTCCGAAGTACTATCGGCTGGTGATCACTCTCGGCAATGGAATGCATCAGGTTTTGCGAGTGGTATTTATTATTACAGATTAGAGGCTGGAATTTTTGTTGAAACAAAGAAACTTGTTTTACTTCGATGAACGGGCCTGCACGCCGACCTGTTCGCCGAAATGGAGTGCAGGCGGAAGGGCCGCGTTCTAGCCCGCAGGCGGGCAACTGTACATAACGGCGAAACAGTACTTTAGTACAACGGACACTGCAACACTTTGTCCAATCCTGCAGTCATTTTTAAAAGTTTTGTTCTGCGGACTCGACGTAATGCCCATGGACGTTGAGTGCCATTTTTTTGCGTTAACACAAGAAATAACAATAAGGAACATTATATCATGATCTCTACATTTCTCACAATCACCCGTTTTGTTGGCTTCCTTTTCACAATATACATTTGGCGTATAATTCAATACGGACAGTATTCTCAACTCACGTCATTCATCATAATTATTGGATCAGTCCTGCTGGTTTTCCCCGTAGTTTGGGTTGGACGGAAAGCGATCGATGTCCAACCATCGATCCAGCGTCTCGCCTGGATAACAAGCTTTGTTCATACAATACTGATGATTTTCTTTGGCGCTTCTGTTATCGAAGCCATTAAATTTTTTCAAGTCTCACGCGGCATAACTATACCATTGCCGGTTGAAGTCGGAACGGTACTGCTTTATATTACTGGTGCATGTTTATCGTTGACCGTCGTAAATCTTGCATTAAGCGGACTCGGTGCACCCTTTGCTATTGCGTTGAGCAAACGCCTTGCAGATCGCTGGATGTACAGATGGACAAGAAATCCGATGGTCTTGTGCTCTCTCGCTACGCTTATTTCCATTGGCCTGTACTTGCAGTCTTTTTATTTTATTTTCTGGGTTATTATACTTTTAACACCGGCATGGATTTACTTTCTCAAAGCATATGAAGAACGCGAGCTTGAAATCCGTTTTGGTGCATCATACCAGGACTACAAAGCCAGGACTTCTTTCTTCTGGCCAAGAAAGCCGAAGAGATAGAATCAAGCCGTAGCACAACGAACGCACAACAGTTAAAAACATGATCCGTTTCCCGCGGAGCGAGAGATGAGACTATAATTGAAAAAAATAAAATACCCTCCGGACTCATAAATCGAGACTTCTGAATAACATATCCGGTCGGAGAAAAATGAATGCCGAATGAATGGCCACGACCTTCAGGTCGTGGATTTTTAAATCCAAAAAATCTTTGCGGGCTTTAGCCCTACATCAATCTAATGTGGGGTTAAAACCCCTCATTTTTCTCCTCTTATTTCCCACGAGCTACTCGCCTCGCTCCGCTTCAGCGGAGCAGGAAGCTCGTGGCAATTCAGAAAATACAGATTGTTTTAGACCACTGGCTCAAGTGTGTCCATAGAAAATATATAAACAGAGTTTTTCAGACGTCTCAAATCGTCAATCCCGAAGGGTCGTAGACATAAATCATCAATATCAATGGCCATTTCATACTTTGGTTTGCATTTCCCCTCGTAATTTCTTACGTTCTAACAGAAATTACACATACTTCCTTCAGTCGATACTAGAGGGGCTTCGATTACGAAATTGTCTGTCCCACGTTTACTTGCACGGCACGGATAAGTCGAAGACCATTAAAGCATACAGAGGCTGACAGGTACATCCAAAAGAAATAAATACGCTATACCACGAAGTGGTACTGTTCCACCGTATAGCGTCTTTACAGATGTTATACGCCATGTGCCCGTCATATTTACAGAGGATCGAATGGAATGGATATCCGGAATTATTAGCATCGGAAATAAACTTTTTCCGTGGATTGGGAAAATATGGAACAAACGCCGCTTTGGTCCTCGAATTCAACTAGACCTGAGCTGGGATCATCCACAAATCTACATTGCCGGTGAACCTATTAGAACATGGCGAACCCTTTTGATCCAGGCAATAGGCGCAAAAGAAAGTGAGTATGAGATAGCATCGGGTTATTTAGAAGCACGAGAATTCAACACGAAAAAATTTATCCTAATTACAGATTTATCAAACTTGATTCTACTACCACTACACCTAGATGCTAATCGACAAAAAGATTTTGAAATAGATGGAACAACGGTGACAAAGCATCTTCGTCGTATTTTTAAGGAAAATACTCCAATAGAAATTCGTGTGAATGTTCAGGATTATTACGGCACACGAATAATCAGCAAACCATTTCAAGTTACTATAACTGAATTGGAGCGCAAGGAAACTCGATGAGAAGTCCCTGTCTAATAATAGACTATATAATTGAATATTATACGGGCACACGGGCGTATAACAAGCGTGCCCACGACGGTCGCACATTTGCTAAAGCTTTTGTAAATTCGATTTGAGAATAGATAATAGTGCTCCCTCAATACCATGCCGGAGCTTAGAGTATAAATAATTCATTCGCAAGTTACCGGCATGGTACTGCGTGGGCACGCCAGACGTTATGTGAAATTGTGCCCCTCAAGGAAAATACAATGGATAAAAAATTTTTATTCAAACTTTCGAGTACACCAACAACGACTTACTCCGATGCCGAAGTATTATTCCGAGACCTAAAAAACCGTGATCCGAAAATTCAACATCTTTGGTCCCACCAAGCTGATATTCTGAGGGAATATCATAGGAGCATTGATCAAATTGACATCGCACTCGAATTACCTACAGGTGCCGGCAAAACACTAGTCGGCTTGCTTATTGCTGAGTGGCGCAGACTTTCCCTCAATCAACGGGTTGCCTACCTTTGCCCTACTCGCCAGCTTGCATACCAAGTTGGCCAAAAAGCTACTGAATATGGAATAAAGGCACATGTCTTGGTCGGATCACAATCTCTATATCCCGCAGGTCAATTTGCAGAATATGCGTCAGCGAAAGCCATTGCTGTGACTACTTATTCGGGTTTTTTCAACACGAATCCAAGAATCGATCGGCCTGAGACTGTCGTGTTCGATGATGCCCATGCTGGTGAGAATTATATTGCTAAAATGTGGTCAATGAATATATCTCGTTTTGACAACAAGACTTTATTCGATCAGATCGTGGATCTGTTTTGCTCGGAACTACCCGATTACTCAATTAGTACTTTAAAAGATGATGATGCTAGACCATATCAGAGACAGTTGGTTGAAATGGTTCCAGTTCCAAGATTCCTTAAAAAATTACAACCACTAACAGACCTTCTGGACGCCTCAACAGCAGATACCGAACTCGCTTACCCTTGGAGTTTGATAAGAAATAAGCTGGCAGCTTGTTGTGTTTTTTTCTCTTGGTCTGATATTCTAGTCCGGCCTTGGATACCTCCAACATTAACTCATCTTCCATTTGCCTCTTCGAAGCAAAGGATCTATATGTCTGCAACTATCGGTGCAGGCGGCGAGCTTGAGCGTATTATTGGAGTGCCTTCGATTCATAGAATTCCAGTTCCTCAAGGTTGGGATAAACAGAGCACTGGCAGGAGGTTGTTCATTTTCCCGGATCATTCCTTCTCCTATACTGAGTACGATGATTGGTTGACGAGGACTTTGGATTCAAAGGAACGATCGCTAGTGCTCACACCGCATGGTTTATCCTTGCGATCTTTTTTGGAAACAATGGCACAATTCGGCCTCACTCACCAGATACTTAAAGCACAAGACGTCGAAGAAACATTAGATCCCTTTATAAATTCCTCAAACGTTCTTCTTGCTCTGACGAATCGCTATGATGGCATCGATTTGCCTGGTGATAGTTGTAGAATATTGGTTGTCTACGGATTACCCACGGCTGTGAATCTCCAAGAAAGATTCCTATGGACAAAACTCGGTCTTACCACTGTACTTAAAGATAGAATCAGAACCAGAATCACCCAAGCAGTCGGTCGATGTACTCGCAACTCCACAGATTATGCAGTGGTGCTAATGATTGGAGAATCATTATTCGATTTCTGTGTAAAACACGAGAATAGGTCAGAACTTCACCCAGAACTACGTGCAGAGATAGACTTTGGAATTGATAATTCTAGCCAATCTAACATAGGCGAATTGACTGCTTTGATTGAATTGTTCTTAAATCGCGACGCGTCTTGGAATCAAGCAGAAGCAGACATTAGCAAGAGACGAGATGAGACGCTCCATCCCCCACCCGCCTATGTCGGAGTTCTACGGACAGTAGTCCATTACGAAGTAGACTATCAATATGATCTGTGGAAAGAAGATTATTCTCAAGCTTTAGTGAAGGCGACTACTATTATTGACAATCTTTCTGGCGACGAGCTGGCCGGATATAGGGCTTTATGGAATTATTTTGCAGGATGCGCTTCATATCAACTTGGTCTTGTATCAGGAAAGAATGAAATGATACAAACCGCTGCAGACCGGTTCTTACGTGCATCACAGGCTGTCCGTACATTATCCTGGTTCGCCCGTTTAGCTCACGAATTCGGTGCAACACCGACCCGGCAATCTCAATCTCAATACCTTACAGTACTAGCGACTGAATTTATCAATTCCTATTTGATGAATTTGGGGACTGTTGGAAGACGCTTTGATAAAGTATTATCAGAGTTTGAATCTAAAATCCGAGTTACGGATTCTGATAGTTTTGATCAAGGATTAACCGAACTTGGTAAAATGTTAGGATTCGATGCCGAAAAACCCGAAGGCGTAGGAGTCCCTGATAGCGTTTGGCGTATTGGTGGAGAGTTCGTGCTTCTATTTGAATCAAAGAGTGATGAAAGCCCAGATGATAAGATATCCATCAGAACCTGTAGACAAGCGCAAGGCCATTTGAATTGGGAGCGATCCAGACCATTCTTTACCCAAAACGCCAAACTTCATTGTATTGTTGTCACTCCCCGTTCAGTGCTCGATAAGGCCGCTTTGCCACATTCCGATAATCTCTATTATCTTTCATCGGACGCCATTAGAAAACTCTTCAGAGAAGCCGATGCTTGTTTACGACTGATTAGGAGTAAATCACCCGACCTGGAAAGCGAGCAACGGCTTGGGTTAATTCAAGCCGAACTTCTACAGGCACAATTGATACCTGAAGCAATTATTAAGCATTTAACTTCAACTCGGCTTGCTGATATAACATGCAAATGAGGGGCACAACTTCATATAACAGCGGGCACCACGACACTTCATTCAAGCCCGCCACGGTGCAGTTATTAAATGGGTCGTTCGCCATATCCCGTGTCGGGCTTGCGTGGTGCCCGCACACGTTATGCGCCACGCGGCTTGTTGTCTAGTCGACTAAATTCGTCATGCCTAAAAATGGCGGGAATCTTGCCCCCAGAAATAAAAGGAGGAAAACCATGAAGAGCTACATGAAGCTCGGAATTCTTGCGCTCGCACTTGCGTGCTCAGTGCGAGCTCAATCGGTGCAAGGATCAGCAGAGGGAAAGCAAGCAGTGGAAGTACTCCCCCGGGCCACAGTCACCGTGCTGGTGGACAACATGGTAGGTCGCGGAGATGTGCTCGGCGAATGGGGTGCCGCATTTCTGATCAACACAGACCAGCACCAGATTCTCTTCGATACTGGTGGGGGACAAGTCCTCATCGGAAATTCCCGAGCCCTTGGTGTGGATCTCGCCAAAACTGAAGCCATTGTCATCAGCCATGGGCATCCGGATCACACAGGGGGACTCGATGCTGCTTTGAATGTCTGCAAGTCTGTGGATTTATTTGTTCACCCAGCCGTTTTCGAGACTAGATATTATAAGGGAGATTCAGGCGCGGTGGCTTATAGCTTCGTTTTCACCAGACAACAACTGCTTCAACGAGTTCGCAATCTGGTTGAGACGAAGGGACCGACTCTCATTTCTGAACGAGTAATGGTCACGGGCCAGGTTCCCCGACTAAACGATTTTGAAGATACCGGTTTGCGCGGGTACGTTTTCCTTGACAGCAGTTTGACAATAGAAGATCCAATTCCGGATGATCAAGCCGTGTTCTTCCGCGTTCCAGAGGGAGTCGTTATATTGCTCGGATGCGGCCACGCCGGGCTGGTCAATACAATGGAGTATGTATGCAAGCTAACGGGTGAGCAGCACATCTACGCGGTCATTGGCGGCACTCATTTGCTTAATGCTTCTCCCTCGCGTATGCTAAAGACTATCGAAGCGCTGCGGATGTACGACGTACAGAAGATCATGCTGTCGCATTGTACCGGCCTTCGCGCATACGCACAGCTGGCAAATGCTTTTCCAGGTCGATGCAGCTGGCCGGCTAGTGGAACCACAATCAAGTTCGGTTCTCAGTAATCTGTGATGTGAAATGCTGGAAGATATGATGCAACAGTGAAGTGGTTCACTACACGGCGGGCAGGCGCTTCCGCCAAAAGATTCCGCCAGACCCTAAAGGGCCGTAAATCCCACTGGAAAGTGTGGGACGAGAAAAACCGGAACACGGAAACGGCGGACGCACATCCCACTGAATAGAGTGGGACGAAAGAGATCGAAACGCGACAGCATGGCGGACCCGCTCCGCCTCGAGATGCTCGGCAGAGCGAGGCGAGCAGACGCACGCTGGATAGGCGATGTTGAAGCAAAGGTTGGCTAAATATAAAGTGCTCGATTGCTCGCCGCCACGAAATCGAGTAAGTCGTAGTGGCGGCTCGCAACGGCAGTTTGCCTAAACGTTAAGTGCAACGCGTATCCGTATAGAACAATTTCCAAAAAATTAAAACTAGTGGAGCAATCCTTGAAAAATATCCTCCTCGTCATAAGTTTCTTTTCAATTTTTTCTATACACGTATTGTACGCTGGACGGGAATCGGAGTATAGTGATAGGTATCCAAAGTTCACCGAAATTATTAAACACGATTCTAGTCTCTATTTTGCCGGGAGCTGGACAAATCGATACATTGTTGTCGAAAGAGAAAGAAATGGAACATGGCATACTTATAGCTGTCAGGGAGATAAATATTATCTTGCGGCAACAAGTATTTTTAGTGTTACGGATGGATTACTTTTCATGTGTGGTAACGGAGGCTATAAAAAGTTTCTCTTTCAGACAAAGAAGTGGGAAACAACGACCTACGAAATAATAAGACCTTTCTATAAATCTCAATATTCAAATCAACAAAATGAAATAAGAAAAATACAAAGCCCTGATAATCTAGAACAATTTGAATTTCCACTTCCATCATATAATACACTCTGCCGCTGGCGATTTTTCCCAAACTCCCTCAATCATATAAATGCTTCAATAGGCCCAAATATTACGAGACATAACACGATATGGTTTACAATAAATTTCTATGATGGAGAAGGATCAACGGGGATTGGCGGACTTGGACTATTTGATCTCGATAAAAGAATATTTGGCGTAATAAGGGATAAATTTCTCGCATCTTGTTCAGGAGGATTACTCACTAACCGCGGAGATACTATCATTATTGCCACAAATCAATCATGTGAATATGGTACGTATGGTGATAATGGTTTAGTATTAATCGATATAAAAAAAGGATTGTTGTCAAATATTCCCTGTGCACAAAATACACTTAATGGCGATTATTTCTTAGCCATGAAAATTATTGATGATGTCCTCTGGATAACATCCGATAGATCCATCATCTCATGGTATTTCAATAGCAACTCGTGGAATTCTTACCGCATTGAATCGCTAGTCATAAATAATAATTGTAACGTGTATCGGAAACCGAAAAGATATTCCGATTTTAGTAACGGCGGACTGCCAAACCATATCGATTATGATAGCAGCATCGCTGTCTCTCGTTACATAAAAGGTGATACCGTTGTATGTGAATGGCCGGGGGATGATTATGCAGAAATACAATGCAAAGAAAATATTTACGGGTGGATATCAAAAGATAAATATGCCTCTTTTTCAAAAAGGACAAAAGAAGAACGTGCAATAAGCTACCCCGACGAAATTCTCTACACCGATAGTACACTTAAGATACCATTCCATTCTTTCCGCTCATCCACAATATCCCTAGAGAGACAGAATGCTGACGCTGTTATGATAGCTGTAAATACTGGATGGATTCGCATGGATGACGTCGATCCAATCCTCTCAGAATCATCGCGAGGCAGCACTCCTCAATTACGGTGGCATAGTGTTCTTAATTCTGCAATTGATATAAAGCAAGAGGCGTTCTTGACGTTAGGGACAGAACAACAAGAGATACGATCGAAGATACCTATTCTCGATACCACACTTACAATTTGTAACACAATGGATCTGTACAATAATTTCGAAAATATCATTGATGTGCGATGGTTACCATCGGGCAGTTTTGACAAGAATTCATGTCCAAAAGGGATAAAGTTAAATTACGATACGGAATTCTGGATTCGAAATAATAGAGTAGAATATAATGGCAAGTTAATATCAGTAGGTGATACTATTCATGCTGAAGCTGGAGATGCAGTCTACACCTATACAATTTTAGGCTATTCCATAAACGATTCAATAGAGAATTGTTTAAAAGAGTTAAAATTAAAATATACCGTTGTTATGATACCTAAATGATAGGATGTCTCTTTAAATGTAACTAGTGATCATGGCAATTGTCATTTTAATCGAGCTGCGCATAACACGCATGGTTACGATGCCCGCCTTCGTCACGACCAATTCCGTCGTGACTCCGGCGGGTAAACTGACAGCTGGTTTCGACGGACTCAATACCGATAAAGTGCAGGTATTGAATGAGTCGTTTGCCGCGGCCTGGCCCGGGGTGAATCGGCAGGCTCATCACAGAATCGGTCGAGGGCGGGTAAGTTACGGGGTCGGGGCAGCATGGGCACGTCAGACATTATCTATAGAAAAGAATGTCAAGAGAAAAAGGATCCCCGGTACGAAAGGGGATGACCAAGTGCGTGTGTAGTTAATAAAGGAAAGCGAAAGAATCATCTAGTTCGGAGTATATTAAACCTCAGGTATAAATGCCGGAGCTATATTTTTATCTATCCCTTCTCTTTTTTCTTCCCTTCAATGACAATGACAAATTCCCCCTTGATGTTCCGTGATGAAAAATGTTCGAGGACCGAAGAAACGGAGCCGCGCAGCACTTCCTCGAATTTTTTCGTCAGCTCGCGCGCCACGGCAATCCGGCGATCGCCAAAATACTGCTGTATATCTGCAAGCGTGCGGAGTACTTTATGAGGAGATTCGTAGAGAATGACAGTCCGCTCCTCTTTTGCAAGCCGTTTCAGCATCGTCTGGCGTCCCTTCTTAGCCGGCAGAAAGCCTTCGAAGACAAATGCATCCGCCGATAAACCGCTGACGACGAGAGCGGCCACAAAGGCGGTGGGGCCCGGAATGGGAACGACCGGCACATCGGCGTCGATTGCGGCACGCACAATGCTGTAAGCAGGATCCGAAATTCCCGGCGTCCCGGCATCCGACACTAGCGCGATCGATTGACCCTGCTCGAGTTTGTCTATAAGATCGGGGACCCGGCGCTGCTCGTTATAACTGTAGAAGCTTATGATCGGTTTTTTAATCTCGAAATGGTCTAATAGAATCTTCGTCGTTCGTGTGTCTTCTGCGGCTATTAGATCGACAGATTTTAATATCTCCAGCGCCCGTACGGTGATATCGCCGAGATTGCCGATAGGAGTCGCGACAATAAATAAGACTCCTCGCGAAGCATTCATTTTATTTGATGAAGAATATTCAATCATAATGTCATAATATAGGAATATGAGATGAAAAAAAGAAATAAAAATACGATTCAAACTGACAGTGATATAAATTACTACCCTCAACGTCGGTGGCCTTCGTTGAACCCCCTCTTTGTCTCTCTCCGAGTCGTAGACCCCCTTGATAAAGGGGGAGATACACGTTTTCACTTCCTAACTCTTTCAAAGTTGTTGAGAGAATATAGTCGTAATTATGATTACAAAACTGGCAGATCCAACATACATAACCGCTATCATAAGCAGTAGATTTCTGGTTTGCATCAAAAAAAAACGGCCAGATGCCCCAAGGCTCCTGGCCGCATTATGGCGTTCTCCCCGTATTTTACATTCCGAAATCCGGAGATCCTATTTCAGTGATGAAAGGACCTGACGAATAATTTGCATTCCCCTATCGACATCTTCCTTTGAAAGTATAAGCGGGGGACGGAACCGGATCGTCCGCTCTCCACAACCCATAATAATCAATCCCAGCTCATAAGCTTTTTTACGAAATTCTCTCCGGCTCTCGGGAGAATCGAAATCCATGGCGCACATGAGTCCTCTGCCGCGAATGTTGTGAATCAGCAGCGGAAATTCCTCGCCGATCTCCTGAAGCCGTATCAGAAGATACTCGCCGACAACGCGGGCATTCTCAACGAGATTTTCTTCCTCGATGATCTGCAGTATCTTTGTGAACCGCACCATGTCGACGAGATTCCCGCCGAAAGTCGAATTCAGACGGCTCGATTTATGAAATACATTATCCTTCACTTCGTCGACGCGCGTACTGCACATGAAGCCGCAGATATGCGTTTTCTTACCGAATGCCATCATGTCGGGCTTCACGAAATGTTCATGTGCCCACATGGCTCCGGTCAGGCCGACGCCTGTCTGCACCTCATCGAAGATCAGCATGATCTCGTTTTCATCGCAGATTCTTCGCAGCTCGACGAAAAACTCTTTCCGGAAGTGGTGATCTCCCCCTTCGGACTGGATCGGTTCGATGATCATCGCCGCAATGTCATCCGGATTGTTGATTATCGCTTCTTTGATCTGACCGAGGGCAATCTGCTCCGCATTGATTACCTCATTGAGGTTTCGTTCATTCAACGGGAAGCGGATCGCCGGATTCAGAATCCGCGGCCACTTGAACTTCGGGAAATAATTTGTCTTGGTCGGATCTGTATTCGTGAGCGACATCGTATATCCGCTCCGGCCGTGAAATGCCTGCCGGAAATGAATGACCTGATGTCCCCGTTCTATCGTATATCCTTTTATAAAATTTTTTCGGACCTTCCAATCAAACGCCGTCTTCAAGGCATTTTCATTCGCCAACGCACCGCCGTCAATATAAAATACATATGGGAAATACGACGGCATCGCGATGCGGCTGAAAGTCTCGACGAATTCGGCCATCTCAACCGTGTAGATATCCGAAAGCGTCGGCTTATTCACAGCAGCATAACCAAGTTTCTCGCGGAATGCGGGCGAGTTCAAACCGGGATGGTTCATTCCCACCGCCGATGATGCGAAAAATGAGAAGAAGTCAAGGAATTCTCTCTCACGCCGCGAATCATAAATATAGCAGCCGTGACTTTTTTGCAGGTCAACGACCATATCAAGACCGTCGGCCAGCATGTGCTTCGCGAGCGTGGAATGTACTTCCTGTGGCGTGATGTGGACGGGGGCCGCGGTGACTTTCTTCCCCGTTACTTCTGTTTCCTTCTGAACGGGGTTCTTATCGACAACCAATGTGTCGGGCATGGAACACCTCCTTCATGATTAAGGGTACTATGTCGTTGTAATAAAATAGACACAATCCCCCTCTCAGAAGAATTCTTCATGCTCAAAAAACGAAACAATATATGTTACACGACCGACCATGTTATAATATACCTGTTTATAATGAAAAGAACAATTGTCCCCTTGCTGACGTTCCCTACCTCTATAATAATCGACATCTTTATGTCTTCACTTAAGGAGAAATCCTAATAAATATTGAATTGCACCTCTATGCCTCGGGAGGTGGACCTCCCTCGTAACACTCTCTTTATTCCGCACCTTCCGAGGGAGCTCTCGCCTCGCTCCTCGCTTCGCTCGGCGAAGCGAGCGCTCGGCGGAGCGGGTTGCTCCCGAGGAATCTATGCCAACCTTCAACCTTAAACCTTCAACCTTAAACGCTCTTCAGTAATTATCTATTTGTGCTCGTTGCAACTTGCCGCTGTAGTCGACATACACTGTTTTCCATTCTGTGTAGAAGTCGTACACCGCCCATCCACCCTCACGGTGCCCGTTACCCGTTTCTTTGACCCCACCGAACGGCATATGGGCTTCGGCGCCGATGGTCGGGACATTAATATAGGTGATGCCTGCTTTGATATCCCGTATGGCCTGAAATGCCGAGTTTATGTTTGTCGTGTAGATGGAAGATGAGAGTCCGTACGGTGTGTCGTTGAGAACTGTAATCGCTTCTTCGAGCGTCTTCACTTTAAGAACCGATAATACAGGACCGAAAATTTCTTCCCTTGCAATTCTCATTTCCGGAGTCACATCGGTGAAAATTGTCGGTTTGTAGAACCATCCTTTGCTTGCCTCGCCTTCGGTATAGATCTCACCGCCTATTGCAATTTTCGCTCTCTCCTTCTTTCCGATTTCTACATAGCTCTGAATTGTATCGCGTTGTGATTTATTAACACATGGACCGACATCAACATCCGGCAGCAAACCGTCACCGAGTTTAAGTTTTTCAGTCCGCTTGATCAACATATCGATGAATATATTGTAAACACCTTCCTGAAGTATAAGCCGGCTCGTTGCAGTGCAGCGCTGCCCGGTGGTCCCGAACGCACCCCAGAGGACGCCGTCGAGTGCGAGCTCAAGATTCGCATCGTCCATAACAATCTGCGCATTTTTCCCGCCGAGTTCGAGTGAAACACGTTTGAGTGTCTTCCCCGCGGCTGAAGCAATAATCTTCCCGACGGATGAAGAACCCGTGAAGCTGATCAGGTCGATATCCGGATGTTCAACTATCTCCATTCCGACTTCACTGCCGGTACCGTGGACGATATTGACGACTCCATCAGGAACTCCGGCTTCCGTCAGAATTTCAACAAGCTTTGCGGCAGTCTCAGGAGTATCCGATGCCGGTTTAAACACCACGGTATTACCGCTAAGCAGGGCCGGAAAGATTTTCCAGGTTGGAATTGCCATTGGAAAATTCCATGGAGTGATAATGCCGGCAACGCCGATCGGCACTCTTATTGCCATATTAAACTTGTTTGGAAGCTCTGAAGGTACTGTATAGCCGAACAGCCGCCGTCCTTCTGTCGCCGCATAGTATGCGGTATCGATTCCTTCCTGAACGTCGGCACGTGTTTCGAGCAGCACCTTCCCCATTTCTTTCGTCATTATTCGAGCCAGCTCCTCTTTTCTTGCTACGAGGATATCTCCGACCTTTCGCATGACGTCGCCGCGTCTTGGTGCAGGTACGAGGCGCCATTTCTCGAATGCCGCTCGCGCTGCTTTCACAGCTTCATCAACATCTTCTTTTGTGGATTTTGGAAAGGTACTGAGGATTTCATCCCAATTGGCAGGATTTCTATTTTCGAAGGCACGCCCTGATTGTGAATCGATGTTCTTACCATTGATGAAGTTTTTGTAATGCTTCGCCATGGTACACCCCCTTATGTCAGACCGACCCTTTTGAAGATCGTGTCGACATGTTTTGTGCTTCTGGAGAGATCGAATAATTCGTCAATCTCTTTTTGTGAAAGGATTGCCGTAATTTCGGGTTCCGCTTTAAGGAGGTCCTTGAATTCCTGTTTGGTTTGCCAGGCCTCCATCGCATTTTTCTGGACCAGCCGGTACGCATCTTCGCGATTCATCCCCTTTTTTGTCAGTGCTAGAAGCACCGGTTGCGAGAAAATGAGCCCGTGCGTAAGGTTCAGATTCGCCAGCATGTTTTCTGGATAAATAAGAAGTCTGTCCAGAACGTTCGAGGTCAGATGGATCATGTAATCGAGTAAGATGCAGCTATCGGGGATCACAACACGTTCAACCGATGAATGGGTGATATCGCGCTCGTGCCACAACGCGACGTTTTCGAGTGCCGCCATTGCATTTCCGCGCAGAACGCGGGCGAGTCCGGCAATCCGTTCGCATGTGATCGGATTCCGTTTATGCGGCATGGCGGAGGAGCCTTTCTGGCCCTTAGAAAAATATTCCTCGGCTTCGAATACCTCGGTTCTTTGTAAATGCCGGATTTCCGTCGCAAATTTCTCGAGTGACGCTCCGATAATGGCAAGCGTGCTCATGAATTCCGCATGACGATCGCGCTGAAGCACCTGTGTTGAAACCGATGCCGGTTTCAATCCCAGTTTTCCGCACACATATTCTTCCACTTTCGGACTTAGATGCTCGAACGTTCCGACTGCACCCGAAATCATCCCCACCGAGATGGTTTCGATGGCGCGTTCCAGCCGCGAAATATTCCGCTTGGTTTCTTCATACCAGATTGCAAATTTCAGCCCCATTGTAACAGGTTCCGCATGGATACCGTGTGTACGGCCGACCATGATGGTATTTTTTAATTCCACCGCACGCCGGGCAAGGATTTCTTTCAATCCCTGAAGTCCTTTTAAAAGCAGCTCTCCCGATTGTTTCATCTGCACCGCCAGTGCCGTATCGAGAACATCCGAAGACGTCATGCCGAGGTGAATGAAACGCGATTCCGGACCGATATATTCTCCAACGTTTGTCAGAAAGGCGATCACATCGTGCTTGACTTCTTCTTCGATGGCCGCGATACGTTCAACATCGAATGCCGCCTTCCCCCGAATTACCGATACCGCTTCAGAAGGAATCACACCCAGCTGTGCCTGTGCTTCACATGCAAGGATTTCGATTTGAAGCCATATAGAAAATTTGTTTTTATCATTCCAGATCGCCCCTATTGCAGGACGTGTATATCGTGAGATCACTTGATAAGCACTCCTCTCTCTATTAATTAAAAATTATACTCCGAATTTGAGGAACACAACCTTAAAAAATAAATCGCCAGCCTGTTATTAATTACAGACTCCTATTTCTGCTTTTCCAGTTTGAGTGAGACATTTATTTTTTTCTTATCGCGCATGACGGTCATTTTTAATGTATCACCGGTTTTTGCATCGCGAATCACTTCCATTATAGATTCTTCATTCACTATGGGAATACCATTGGCCTCAACGATCACATCGCCGGGTTGCAATCCTGCCCGATCTCCCGGACTATTCTTTTGAACATCGGTGATGATAACTCCCTCGGTTTTCTGCAGGCCAAGTGGTTTTACCATGCGTTCATCCACATTCTGAACACTGATGCCCGTCCAGAAATCCCTCTCAACCTTTCCATCTTTCTTGAGAATCTCAAGGACCTTCTTGATACGATTAATCGGAATTGCAAAACCGTATCCGACATATGTCTGAGAATACCCCGCGGTAAAGATCAATGTGTTCATTCCAATGACTTCACTGTTCATGTTGACCAGCGGACCGCCGCTGTTTCCCTTATTGATCTGGGCGTTCGTCGCGATCATATCACGATAGATTCTCCCTTCATCGCCTGAGAGATTCATGCCGGTCGAGCTGACGATTCCATTCGTAACGATCGGCTTATCGTTAATATCGAAGAGGCCAAACGGATTGCCAAAGGCAACCACATCTTCACCGACCATAATATCGTCCGAGTCACCGAATTGTATATAAGGGAAATTTTCTCCTTCGATTTTCAGGAGTGCAACATCGGAGACATGGTCGGAACCGACGAGTCGTGCTTTGTAGCGTTGTTTATTCGTCATGGTGATTGTAATTTCTTTCGCATTACCGACAACGTGATCGTTCGTGAGGAGGTAGCCATCCGCAGAGATGATAAAGCCAGAGCCGAGTCCCTGTACTTCTTCCTTATATGTTTGATCGCGCTTCTGGTGGCCAAAAAACTGATCGAAGAAAGGATCATTGAAAAAATTTTGAAATGGATCGCGTACCGTATATTCACGCACTTCTTTAACGTTGATTCCGACGACTGCTGGACTCGCGACCGCTGCGACATGCGTAATCAATGAGCGTCGTGTTTCACGGGTATTCGGTTGTTTTGTGTTCTCCTGTTGGAACACCGCCTTTTCAGTATCGTAATGGCGGGTATCGACCCCCAAATTATCCATCGGGCGCGAAGGAGCCGTAGCACGGCCGATAACAAAACCCGCAATGCCAAATAATAAAAAAACCAGTGCAACGATGATAATACGCCGAGCCATAATTATCCTCCCTACCGTTTTCTTTTCATCACTTTCTGTACCGATGCAACGATATCATTTTTATGGATATGGTATTTTTGCAGTAACTCGTTCGGCGTACCGGATTCACCAAATACGTCATTCACTGCTACCATCTCAACCGGAACCGGAGCATTTCGCACCACAACCTGAGCGACAGCATCGCCGAGTCCGTTATTGATCTGATGTTCTTCGGCTGTGACAATTGCACCGGTTTCTCGAGCTGCTGTAATAATCGCTTCACGATCAAGGGGTTTGATTGTGTGCATATTGATAACCCGGGCCTTGATACCTGCTTGGGCCAGCTCATCTGCGGCTTGAAGTGCCTGCCAGACCATTACACCGCATGCGATAATCGTGACATCATTACCCTGCAGAAGTGTATCCGATTTTCCCAGGACAAAAGGAGTTGCGGGATCTGTAAATACCGGCAGAGCAGGTCGGCTGAAGCGGAGGTATGCGGGACCCTTGAGTTCGGCAATCGCAAATGTCGCTTTTCGTGTCTCGTTCGCATCGCACGGGACTATAACGGTCATATTCGGGAGTCCGCGCATCAATCCGATATCTTCAAGCATCTGATGCGTCGCCCCATCTTCGCCAAGTGTGAGACCGGCGTGTGATGCACAGATTTTTACATTCATCCTGCTGTAAGCAATACTCTGGCGGATAGTATCGTATACACGACCCGTCGCGAAAACTGCGAATGTTCCTGTGAATGGTATTTTTCCCGTGATCGAGAGTCCGGCCGCCATTCCGATCATATTGTGTTCGGCAACGCCTGCGTGTACAAAACGGTCCGGAAACTCTTTAGCGAATTTGTGCATATTGACCGATTCGGTTAAATCTGCACAGAGAGCGACGACATTCGGATTTTTCCGGCCGAGTTCGACGAGTGCTTCACCGAAGGCAACGCGGGTGGCTTTTTGTTCTGCTGCTTGTATCATGAATTTTTCTTCCTTTGCAATATTTAAGTATTGTTCTTTTCCCATTCAAGTGTTATAAAGTCGCCGAATTTTGTCGGGGCAAGATCGGCAAGCGCTTTCTTTGCCTGTTCTTCGTTTGGCGCTACACCATGCCATTTAAAATCTCCCTCCATCCACGGCACTCCTTTGCCCATAATTGTACGAGCGAGTATCACCGATGGTTTCCCTTTCGTTTGGAATCCTTTATCGATGGCATTTCGGATCTGGTCGATGTTGTGTCCGTCAATTTCCTGCACATCCCAGCCGAAGGCAGAATATTTATCCGCCAGCGGATTGATATCGTACAATTTGTCCATAAGGCCGTCAATTTGAATATTATTCCGGTCGACTATAGCAAGAAGATTATCGAGTTTTCTATATCCCGCCATCATGATGCCCTCCCAGCTCGATCCCTCCTGAAGCTCGCCATCGCTCCCGATCATAACGACGCGGTTTGGCTTTTTGTCCAGACGCATTCCGAAGGCTGTCCCCGTCGCTACCGACATTCCCTGTCCCAGTGAACCTGAAGCGATTTCAATACCGGGCGCACCATGAATCCACATAGGCGCAGGATGACCCTGAAGACGGCCGTTGAACTTCCGGTATGTCGCAAGCTCACTCAAAGGGAAATAGCCGGCACGCGCTAAAGCCGAATACCAAACGGCAGCCACATGCCCACACGAGACATAAAAATAATCGCGTCCTTCCCATCCGGGATTGGTAGGATCATATTGTAAGACATTAAAAAATAATGTCGCAAATATATCGGCAAGGCCAAGTGGTGCACCTGTATGGCCGGACTTGGCAAGATAGAGCATTTTAATAATATCGCGACGCATCTGTCGTGCCATTTCTTGAAGATCGGGTGTTTCAAATTTCTGAAATTTCCGTTCCATTTTGTCCTTTCATTGATCAGAAGAAGATTGACCGCGTTTTGTATGAATCAGACCGCGGATGAAATCCACATGACGCAGAAGGATAAGCACACACAACGCCGTACACAACCAAATCATTTCATTCCACTGTACCGGTGTCCATAAACTTACTTCAACCCACGACCGGGGGAGAAAGAACAACAATACGGGGGTAATAATAGTCGCTACTACATTCCCACCAAGTACGTTCCGCCAGATCTTGTATGTTATATACCAGAGAAGACACCAAACGAGAGGAAAAATCGATCCGAGTAATAACATGACTCCAAGCGCTGTAGCCAGACCACGACCGCCACGAAACCGTAACCAGATATTAAAATCATGTCCGACGATTGCCGACAATCCGGCAAGAGCCTGAATCGGATATCCAGACTGCTCGAATCGCGATGCGACAACTACAGCAGCTGCTCCTTTGCATACATCAAACAGAAGAACAGCAATACCCACCCATTTTTTCCGGGTCACCTGAAAACTGTTGAGGGCACCGACATTTCCCGAGCCTGCAAGGCGAATATCACGCTGTGAAGAAAGCTTCACAATGATATAGGCTGCAGGTATCGAGCCGATAAGATATCCGATCAGAATCGCAAGAATGCCACTGGACAGCAACTGCACCTCGGTCGAGTAACCTCAGGAATGATGATTCATCTACTATAAAAATAGGGAAAATATGGCGAAGAAGCAAGGAAGCGGGACGGGGGAAAGATAGAGGTAGAGGTTAAGGTTGAGGTTGAGGTGGAACATTATAGTTGGATTGCGCGTCATCTGTATGAAACGCTTTTTAGAGAATATTCTCCTGAAAGAAGATTTTGAACTACATTATTGAACGACTATCAAATTATCGTTATATTTTTGATTATGTTGCCTATCGCAAAATCGGAATCCCAATGAGATATTCTATACTGTTTTTTCTTACTATTTTCTTCACTTTCTTTCAGAGAACTAATGCGCAGGAACTTGAATTCGACGTTTCCATAGATGCACAGCAGCTCCCCGCAGCAAACAAGGAGTATGTCACCCACTTTGCGGAAGAGGTGAAGAAGTACCTAAACGATTTTAGATGGACAACCGAAGATTATCTCGGCGAGAAGATCCATTGTACAATGTCGATCTTTTTTCTCTCAGGATCTCCGGATAACCGATATAGTGTCAGGGTCTTCATCGGGAGCCAGCGACCGATATACCGGTCGAACAAAGGAACATTGACATTGCGTATACTCGATGATAAGTGGGAGTTCAGTTACATCCCCGGACAGGGATTCCGTCACAATGAAACTCAATTCGACCCGTTGTTAAGCTTCCTCGATTTCTACGCCTGCCTTATCATTGGATACGATACGGATACATTCTCAGAGATGGGCGGCACCCAATATTTTCAAAGGGCTTCCGATATTGCCGCACGCGGAGCTTCAGAAAATTCGAAGGGGTGGCCGAAAGGAGGCACCAGCTATACGCGGCAACAGATCATCGAAGACCTGCTGAACTCTAAATATGCCCCTATCCGCAAGGCACTCTTCATATACCATTTTCACGGTCTAGATATGCTGGAGACGAATCAGAATCGCGGTCTCGATAATATGCTGTACGCGATCGATCTGATCGGAAAAGCACAAAAAGCTGAGAACACAGCCCTCCCCCTCGCCAGAATTTTCTTTGAGGCAAAATATCAGGAAATTGCAGATCGCTTTGCCAACTACCCCGACCGTTCGGTGATCGGAAGATTCGCAGACTACGATCCGACACATAAGAGGGATTACGACCAAGCCGGCAGAAGATGACTAAAGTATATAAATTTCCCACCCCGTTTTTACTTTTTACGACGAAGCTTCGACAATGATTTTTCGTCAGCAGCATACTGCTCCACATAACCGCACGATGTACAAATATACCGCGTTAGGTTCGCAAAACCGAACATATCAACCTTAATTACATTATATGTACCAATTTCGCTGGGTATAACTGCTATCTTCTTGGAGGAGCATTTTGGGCAAACGCCTGTAGATTTCATGATGATTATCCGGAATATTTTTTCATTTAATGATCTGATTTACTCAAGGTTACAAGTCGTCGGTTTTTATCAACAAATATGAAATCATTACATAATTTCAATTGCCTTCTCCAGTACAATATCATGTTCATCTTTAATACTTTCAGATGCATCAATCGCGATATTAGGAAATATACCGACGTCTTCAAGAATTGTCATATCCAATTTATATTCAACTATCTCATTCTTCAATAGAAAAACCGCCAAATCCCACAACAGGCTTCTCGCCGTGCGTATCGGCGTTTTCCAATTCCATTTTAACTAAACGCTGCTCGCCGGGCATAAGCGAAATATAATTATCGCTGTATATAACCGGTAAAATCCTCTCGCCGCTTTTTTCTCCCGTTACTTTCAACACAACCATTAGCGCGGGTTGATCGGTATTGTTTTTCAGACTGGTCGTCAAATACCAGCGGTTTCCTTTCTGTTCCGCTCTTGTGTCTGAATCCAATTTCACCTTTGGAAGTCTGCGGATCGCTTTGAGATCGCCTTCTTCCAATCCGTGCCAGTAAAAATTTTCCGAGATCACTTCGCCGCCTTTTTCAAGCTTGAGCCTGATAAAACAAACGCGGCTCAGGCTATCGGCAGATTCAATACTGAAACAATGTATTATGCTGTCTTCCGGACAACTCATCGTTGTTTTCCTTTTTATTTTTACTGTTCCGTCCAGACCGATAATTTCCATGCTTGCCGTAAGCTCGCGACCGTTCGGATCGCTGTAATTAACAACTTCAATGCTGTCGCTCAATGGATTCCACTGAATATGCAGCGGTTCGCAGGCTTTCTTGCAGCCGAAATAAGCTGCAGTCGGCTCGAAGTAATAATCATAGGTTTGCCAGACAAGAGAAGGCCACGCAGGGTGGCTCATCCATAATAACATTCCCATCCTGTTCTTACCTTGAGCTTCAAACATTGCGCGATATCCCTGGTAGTTCATCCACTGTGAGAATGAAAGCCACTCTTTCAAATCATTCACGGGTCCGAAACTTTCCTCAAGCTGTTGAATAAATGACGATCCACCTTGAGCACCATTCAGACAAAAATCGTGGATCCCCCACATACGCTCCCGGGGCCATATTGCAGAATCGGGCATCATTTGTTTTAGACTTTCAAACGAGACGATGTCAGGCATTCCCATTTCACTGTGGAGTTTTTCCGTTGCCCTTTTTTCGAAATAAAACTTTGTCGGCATTGCCCTATAGGGCCCTCCACCGCTCACCACTCCGAATGCCGAGTTTGATATGTAGTGCACATCCGGGTGTAATTCCTCCAATAATTTCCTGATTGCCGAATCTATTACCTCAGGCGGATTGCCTTCGTTACGCCCACAGTATAATGCAAGTGAGGGGTGATTGCGAATTCGCTTTACAAAGTCTTCCACATTCCGTACGAACATATTATTATTGCTTGGGTTCGGACCGTCTACCGGGTTCGCCAGCCAGAAATCCTGCCATATCATAATACCGTGGCGGTCACAAGCCTTATAAAATTCTTCGTCGCCCGTCTGTCCGACCCAGTTTCTAATCATGGTGAAATTCATCTCTTTGTGATAGCGTACCGCGATATCATACTCCCTTCCCCGGTAACGAAGCATCGATTCGGAAAAACCCCAGTTGCCGCCTTTGCCGATGAACCTCCTGCCGTTAATCCAGATTTTCAAAATCCCACCGTCTTCGGAATAAGTCATTTCTCTGATGCCCGTTGAAAACGAAATTGAATCCGATACTCGATCATCTGCAAGAACGAATGTAAGTTCAACATTATACAAATTAGGTTTACCGTATCCGTTCGGCCACCACAACGCGGGATTGTGCAAGTGAAGCGACGGGTGTGTAGAGGAATTAAATCTTACCCTCGCTTTTTCAGAAGCTTTAAGTGTAACAGATTGTTCAAAAGCAACCCCACCGAATTTACCTCGCAGCATTCCCGTTACGCGTTCCGAGCTATGATTATAAAGATGTGCTTCTATAATTACATCAGCCGACGATGTATCCGGAAGAGGTAGCTTGGTTGAAATAAAAGGATTTTCAATTGTGACTGGGCCACTCACCGACAGGTAAACGTCGTTCCAGATGCCGGTATTGCGTCCACGTATAGTCGGTATCCAGTCCCAGCCGATGGATGCATGAAAGGTCGGATTATCTGCACCAAGCTCGCCGCCGTTCGCATCGGGACTGAATTTCGTTTGTTCTGTGACAAATCCGGGTGCGGCATTTTTTTCGATATGTACAGCAATCACATTTTTCTTTCCAGGGATAATGATTCCTGAAACATCAAATTGGCCACGCGTAAAAGCTCCTTCTATCCGCCCGAGCTTTTGGCCGTTCAGAAAAACTTCCGCTTTCCAGTTTATTCCATCAAAGTTCAGAGATATCCGTTTCCCTTTATAGGAAGCAGGAGCACTGAACTCATCCCTGTACCAGAAATCCGAATAGAAGTAAGAATCCGAAATCATCAATTGATTGTCTCCATAATTCGGATCGGGCAGAGCCCCCACGTTGAGGTAACTGACAAGCACTGTAGCCGGCACGGTTGCAACAATCCAGCTGCTGTCATTGAATCCCGGTCTGGACAACGCTCCACCGTCGGCGTGAACCTGCGAGCTGCGTTGAAGCTTCCATGCACCTCCGGACAAATACAATTTCCCATCTTCTTTCACAGAAGGCTGGGCATGCGGGACCGCTACTGGACCACCCCTGCCGTACACTTCCAATTCACTTAAAATGTAATTGCCGTCTATAGCGGGCTTTTTTAAAAGTACGCGCACATACCTCCCTGTAACAGGTTTGCTCAATTTAATATCATCGGTGTATCCCCAATTCTTAGGCAGCAACATGACATCCTTCCAGTGCGATGCGTCGTCCGACACCTGAATCGAACCGGCTGTGGCACGGTGTAACCAATAGAGAACGATTCGATCAAACGAACATTCCGCGCCCAGATCTACATAAACCCACTCATCCCCTTTGCCTTCGCTCATCCATGCGCTGGAAAACCGGTACGGTCCCCCAATAATGGAACGTGTTCCATTGGTGAACATGGCAAACTCGCCGATACCCCAACTCTTGGCGTTCGGGGAATGTAAATCGACCCGATAGAACCGGTGGTGAGACGGTTTCTTCAAATCAAAAGGATAATTGAATATTCGAAAGTTGGGCGGAAGAAATTTTCGGTAAAAACCGGTAATAGTGTCTCCGGGGAGACCACCACCGCTTACTGTACCCAATGTTTCCCAATTTCTCCCTTCATCAGAAACGCTTACAGCCATCTCCCAATGTTGAGGTTCCAGACTGTCAACCAGAAGGCTGCCTAATACAGCGATACTATCCACCTGCGGGATAATACTATTCCCGCTAATTTCTATCTGAGCCCAGACATTCGGACCTCCCAGATTTTTCCCGGTCATCATGTGACGATCCAAAATCCATTCTCTCTCGTTCTTTTTAGCTATTCCATCGCTGTAGGTCGTAACTACGAAGGGGGGAGGTTGTGATTCTTTTATTCCATCGGTAACAAGCTGCGCAGTCAGATTATAATCGTAACTGCTTGAATTGTAAGCAGGCCTGTGTAAAGCAAGGTTTCTATACGTTGCATTATCTATTCTTATCGACGGAGAGAAATCTTCTTTTGCGTTCCCGGGGTATATACCCACGCCACGTGTGTATTCCTGAGCCTTTGTCGTAGTGAAGACGAATATCGCAAGAAAAATAAAAATGGTATGGAGTAGAGTCATTTTTCTCATAGTACTTCCTGCTGAAACTGGATGATAGATGCCTTACTCCCGATCAATCTGTCGGTTCGCGAAGTAGAAGCTCTGCTTATGGTGCCTGCACGACGGTGATTTCAAACGGCTTTATGTTCAATGAAACATCACTAATAACAGGTCCGCCGAATCGCACGAAACTTGTATCCTGCTTCACTGATAGCTCCTTGTTGTTCACTGCTTCACGCCAACCGGAAGTCGGAATCTTCTTGATGAACCTAAGCGTCATCGCCGCTGTTTCATCGCTCATGTTATAAAGGACATATTGCTTGTCACCGAACAAGTACATGCCGACACCTCCGGGGCCATCCAACTCCGTTCCAAGTTCTCTTACGAAAGCACGTCGGATCAAATTGAGAGCCTGTGAGGGGAGACGCAGCAGATCGTAGCTGTTCTCCGGCATATTTAAGACATATATTCTTCCCTGGAGGTATTGCACGTTAAAAAGGACTCCGAAGTCGTAGTCATCCAGCTCCACGGCGACATCGCGCGCGTAAGGCCAGGTAGTCGTTTCGATGCGGGGGAAAGTGAAAGTCCTGTCCGCCTTGATGAGATCCTCCCGGAACCATCCTTCCCTCAGCCTGAATTCATCCGACGTCACGCTCCCACCGTAATCAACTAGATTCAGAGTGTTCTTGAATTCTGTATTCTGAAGTTTTTTCCAGAGCCCCCACGTCATAAACAGGTCTTTTCCTTCACGCAGTCGTGCGAGCATCTCATCGGCGAGTCCGGAATCCTTGAGTGAGTGGAGAGTGAAAATTGCATTCTGGCTTTGCGTCGGAAACTGTGCCACCGGAGTGAGCGGAATTCCCGCCATGCCCAAATAACCGAAAATATTATATTCGCCTGTAGAGCCGTAAGGCAAATAGATCGGGACTCCGCGCGAAGGGCCGTTCAGCATTCCAGCAACTCGGTCGAACTCCTTCAGCTTATCGCGGAAATAAGGGTAAACGTCGCTTGACGGACCGGTTGCAGGATGAAGCTGACCTGCGCACCATAGGATTATCTCCGGTGTCTGTGCAAGCACCGCCTGCCAGATCTGAGCATTGTAATCGTTATAGTCTCCCTTCATATCGTAATTGTCCAACCACGAGCCGACCCACTTGGAGGAATCGACGCTTGAATACCATTTCTGGAAAATATAACCGCTGTAGATCGGTATATGCTGGTCGTGATTCATTCGATTCCGTGTTTCGATGCCGACGGCCATATTATCAAATAGACGAGTTTCGTTGTAGACGTCGTAACCGTTGTCTCCGAATCCTTCGTACCAGTTCGGGTACTTGATGATGATCCTGACTTCAGGATTTACCTGTTTGGCTGGAGCAATGATATATTTTTTGGATTGTTCGAGCAATAGTTTTGTGCGGTATTCGGCCCAGGTTTGATTGCCCCGTTCTTCTACACTTTTAGGATCCGTGGCTAAGGTAAAAAGCCAATCGTCGATAATGATATCGTCGAAGACCCCAGCCAGTGCGCTCATTCGTTTTTCGAGGGCTGCCAAGTCTCTAGGATCATTGTAATATAACGGACCTTGTGCTCCGACCGGTACCATTGCGCCAGAGACTCCGATGCCCATCGCCCGAAACTTATCGGCGATTTTTTTCAATAAGGATATATTAATTTCCCCGCGGCTTGTCCCTTCGAGATACACATGGCGAGCTCTTATTGGAGAGAAATATTCCATTGTCTTCTGGAATTTTTCAGGATCGGCGAGAAGTGTATCAATATCCCGCGATGTGAAGTAGATCGCGTACTTCAAGCACGGCCAGCCCGCTTCGCTCGTCTCGCCTTCGGCTCGCCGAAGCGAACGAGGCGAGCCCGCTATCTTGCTGTTTTCTTGACCGTGAGCAAAGTGTGTACCCAGAAGCAGGATGGACATCAGTCCGAGGGTGAAATATTTAGCGATTTTCTTTTCCATAATCTACTCCTTTATACAAAATTTATTCAATAGAATAAGATTGAAAGAACCAATATTATTTTGAATTCTCGATGATCTCAATTCCTTTCTCGATGATCCTGTCGATACCTTTGATAGAATCATCCACAGTTGTCAACACGGGAACATCGGGAGGGATGCCTTTGCCTTCAACAATGAAGCCATCGGCAGTGGCTCCAATTTCTGTAGATAACCTGTAGGTCCAGCCGTTGGGTAATTCTCTGAAGATCGGATTCCCGAGACCTCCGCCAGTCGTGTCGCCTACAATGGTAGCGTGCGGCAATACCTGGAATGCCATGACGAAGCACTCGGCAGCGCTGCAAGTCCCCCTGCTCGTGAGAATTACCACAGGTTTGGTGTATTGATACGCGCCTTTCGGTTCAATGTAACGATTGAGCCATTCGGAGAAATTATCCTTTCCGGGGCCATTTTTTGTGCAATATTTTGTATATAATCTTTTTTGATCGGCAAACCGGTCGGCAACAGTTTCTGCATTGAAGCCGTTGCCTCCGCTGTTCCAGCGAACATCGATGATGAGCCCTTTGGTATCCTTGAATTGCTGCAATATATCATCGATGATGAGATATCGTTCATCGAGGATATTCAAACCTTCTCCCCCTCCCGAAAACGTATTGATATTAATATATCCTATATTATTATTTTTACATTGACGGAATTCCATAATCGAATTCTGAGCACCTCCACAAATGACGTACTTACATGAATTAATAAATTTACTGCTCGGATATTTCCCGAGCGTTACACCTTTCCAGTAGACATCGCCAAACGGTGTATACAAAGTAGAATGCATGTCATTCAACTTAAGTATTATATTCGACAAAATATCGAATAATTGCCTGTCGGTTGTTCGGAAAGATATTTGAGGCCGGGTGACAGTATATACTGAGTCCCAATCTATATGGCGGATTTTAAATTGAGCATAATACAGGTCGAAATCCTTCCAGAAGATCTCGAAATTATTTTCGGGCGTATTTGCCGGATCGGCATCGAAGAATATTTTTTCGCATCCGATAAAGGAAACGAGGAACAGCATCAAGAGATATCGATATTTCATAACCTTTTAGAGAAGAATGATGAAACCGACAAGAAATTGATTGTTAACGTATCGCGTGTAAAAAAGGTTTTTGTATTCTGCAAACGAATAGAATTGAAATCTGTATTGAAATTCAAGCCCGATAGACTTACCGACGAACGTTAGATAGGAAAGCTCGGCCTGCAATTTAAACAATCTATTCAACGTGACAAAATCGCCTTTCTTGATTATTTGCCATAATAAATCCTTATTAAGATCCAGCTCGTTGAATGTCTCACTTACATTTATGTTGTATCTATCGTTCATCAATACGTAGGATATCAAAGGTATATGGATATGAAACGATAGAAAATCATCGGATGATTCGCTGAAAGTTGTTTCCGATAACGCATCAAAAGCAAGACTGGTCATTGGTTCCCCGGTTAACTCACTTTTATCTCTAGAATAATGGAAGTCTCTCAGGTTCAGAAAAAATGAAAAGCTACCTCCGAGGAAGCAGTTCGTATTGATCCTTTCGAATGCGAACGCCTTTCTGCAATAGGAATATTCCAAGAAAATGTTTAGGTTATTCGCATAATGCGACACGGTATTGGTAATGGAAGAAGTAAGTTCTAAATTGTCATAAGATGCCGTGATGGTATGCCGATCTTTAATTCCCCTATACCTATAAGTCAAAAGAATTGGTAACTGACTGCCCTTATAAATAAGCGGGGAAATAATATCATCCCGTATTATATGATTGCTTAACCCGATCGATAAACCAAGCATATGCTGTGGTTCGACAATCAACGAATCCTGTGCATTCGAAGCCATCAGGAAACATGAAGAGATAATTAATACGATAGTTATTCTTTTAATCATTTTGATAAATAATGACAATGCACTGCTTGTTATCAGGTGCAGCGGTTTCTACATTGTGTGGCGGAATTCCCTCGGAGCTTCCTCCTTTTACTAAGATCAGAAATAGGGCCGCATCCGGTATTTCATCCCAAGCGTTTTCTCGACGAACTCTTTTGCCTTCTCCTGATCTACTTCATCCATGCCTACGATGCTCATGACAACCTCGGGAAGGTATTTCTGGCATTGCCTGGCGAACTCAAGCATTGCGGGATAGAAACGGGGACCGTCGATACGCATCAGGCGGCCATACTGTTCAGGATCTGTGGAATTCAGGCTTATCGATACACTATCGATCAATCCCACAAGTTCCGGAACTATATTCCGTTTATTGATGACACTGCCGTGTCCGTCGGTGTTGATGCGGACTTTTCCACCGTGCTCTTTGACCCATCGGGCAATATCTTTCAGCTCATCGAGGCGAATCGTCGGCTCACCATACCCGCAAAAGACAATCTCATCGTATTTTGTCGGATCGCCGATCTGATCTATGACTTCCTGTGCGGTCGGTTCCTCAGTGATGCGAAGATTATGTCCTTTTATAACCGCCTCACCTTTGCGATCGCAGAAAACACAATCAGCATTGCAGCGGATCGTCAGGTTAATGTATAGAGCATTCTTGAGCTGGTACACGATCCGTGGCGGATCGAGGCTCCCGATACCAAATAACTTTTTTGCATTATACGACGTCGTCCGTTCTACATCTTTTATCGTTGCATGCATTATTTCGGCGATTTTTTCTACAACAATTTTCACATTTGCCGGTTCATTCCGGTGGCCGCGGAAGGGGACGGGAGTAAGATACGGGGCATCGGTTTCAACCATAATATAATCGTAACTGATCTTTTTCAGCACATCGACGGTGTTGGAATTTTTAAACGTGACAATTCCCGGAAACGAAATCAGAAAACCCATCTCAATGAGTTTCCAGGCTGTTTCTGCATCCCCTGCATAACAATGGAACACTCCTTTATGAATGGGAACCTTACCGTCCGATCCTGTCGTTCCACTCCGCCATTTCGGTTCCTGAGCGATCGTTTCCTCGACGATATGTATGGCATCATTGAGAGAATCACGAGTGTGAATCACCACCGGGAGATTTCTCCGGCTGGCGATACGAAGCTGCTCGCGGAACACATCAACCTGAGTCTCACGGGGAGAAAAGTCGTAATAGTAATCGAGTCCGATCTCGCCGATAGCGACCACCTTCGGGTGTCTGCTTATTTGTTCAATTTCTTTGAGTGATTCCGCGGTGGCCTTGCCTGCATCATGGGGATGGAAACCGACACAGGCATAGATCATGTCGTATCGTTCGGCCAGATCGATAACGGTTCGGCTGGTTGCATAGTCAACTGCCGGCACAACAATATATTCAATACCGGCTTCGCGTGCACGAGCGATAACTTCATCGATAACACCCTGGAATTCGGGAGAATATAGGTGAGCATGTGTATCTATTAGCATGGAACAAGAATATTCTTATGATTGAACTTTTCTTTAATATACCAAGCACGGCCCTGAGAGGCAAGCGGAGAGTGTCGCTGTCAGATATGAGAATATAAAAGCAGATATTTCACATTTGTCAATGCGGATAAATTTTTCCTATTCCATTGACTGTTTTATTTACAACCGGCGGATTGCCTTCATACACAATACTTCCAACACCATTAATTTCAGCATTTAATTGTTGTGTGACATGAACTTCACAATTTCCTGTCCCGTTAATGGTGGCCGTACACACGGAGGAAACCAAACCGAAATTGCTGATATTTCCCGCCCCATCGATGAAAATCGTTTGAGTGCTGGCACTTCCGTCAAGTGAAATATTTCCGGCACCCTCGATCCGGCATTTCACCGCATCGCAATGAATCGGGTTAGTAGTGGTAATATCTCCTGCTCCGATGATTTCAAGGTTTTCGATTGTAGTCAGGGTAACATAAACTCTAACCGTAGTGTTGGTGTATGATCCTTCTTCCAATCCTACGATCAGGTATCCGTTTTCACATCGTGTGACTACTCTGTCGATAATATTATCGTCGGCCTCAACCCGTATACTCTGATGAGTACCCTGTGTCAGATATACTTTTGCCGATCCGACGATCTGTACGCTCTGACAGGGCTGAACGACTCGTTCCTCGGATACAGTCCTTCCCGAGCCGATAATGGATTCGCTGTCTTCATAATTATGATGGTGACGGAAACAGCCCTGAGTAAAGATAGAGAGCGTAATAATAAGAATAGCGGATATAATTATTCGGTGATATTGCATTGTGTGTTCCTCAATGGATGATGTTTTATTCTTATCACTATTAATATACGTAAAATTGGGCAACCTGTTTCAAAGATACTCTTAAGTAATTGCTTTTCCCGGTATTTAAATCATATAAGTGCTTCAATCGTCAGTGTAAATCGTCGTACTGGCGCGATATTACCAATCAATTCCACATAATAATATTGAAATATATTATATGCATTGAACGTCATACGTGCAGGGATGCCATAACGCGATCCATCGAACATGAGACGGGCATCAGTGACATAGATAGGGACCCGCAGGTCTCCGTCTTTAACTATGTTGAGCGTGACAAACTCCCTATCGATCCTGTCGATTTTACTGATAAACCGGAAATCGATTCCGGCGCTGAACGATCCGATGGTTGCATCGAGTCCGGCCATGAGTACATGGCGGGGTCTGTATTTTAAAAGATCATCCAGTGTAAGGTCGCGCGGATAGACATAGGTGTAGGCAAGCTCGGCCTTGAGAATATTATGGAATAATGAGGATTGAAGGTGAACTTCTCCGCCGAGGATACGTGCGCGTGTAACATTATTAAACTGTCCGAACGATTTTCCTCCGATGACAACAAAACGGGGCTCGATCATATCCCAGAACTCATTTTGAAAAAGTGCACAATCGACAGCGACATCGGATACTATCCGGGCGTTTAACCCGACTTCCATCGAGTAGCTTCGTTCAGGCTGAAGCGAAGGATTCGGGATGATGGTGAGTCCGCTGGCACTCGTGACCGTAAACGTTTCGCCGATAGTCGGCACACGAAATCCGCTCCCGACCGATGCCCTGACAATGATCCCCTCGGACAGCGTCGCGGTCAGACCGAGTTTCGGATTGAAGCGTGAAAAAGCTGAAAGGGAATCGATTTTTTGATAATCATATCGAGCACCCGCGGTGACATGCAGCGATGTCATGATTGCATATTCATCCTGAATGTAGAATGCTCCACCACCTCCCGATCGTCTTCCAAAAATGTTCGCATCAACCTTATCGATCCGCCCTTCTATACCCGCTGTGAGATAATGCTGCGGATGAATCTGAGTCTCAATCTGCACTTCGTTTACAAAAAGGTTTGCCAGCGACTTATCACCCATTCCATTGATGTTGCCTACATTATCCTCCCAGTCAGTCCTGTACCACATCGATTTAAAAGTAAATGAAAGATCCTCTGTAAGAAATGTTTTAAAATCCGAGCTGACATTCACACGTGTCGTTTTTACCCATTCGCCAAGTTGATCTTCCTGCGGCTGAAGCGCGTGATAAATATCACGCCAGAAGAGAAAACTTCCTGTCCGATGGGAATAGAAGTTAGTACTCAAAGTCCAGCGGGTAAACGGACTGAATTCATACCCGGCTTTCGCATAGAAATTCAAACGCCGGGCATAATCATTTTCACGGTATCCATCATCGACCGTCCGATTTGCCGAGAGCGCCAATGTAAGCTTATCGAAACGCTGTGTATGAGTAAGATATAGACCGGCCTGACCCCGCGTTACAGAGGACCACTTCCATTCATCGTAGAGCGGACGATCATAAACGCTTATAAAAGTCTTTATCGTAGTCACAGGTTGTGATTCGACTTCCTTCGTAATAATATTGATGACACCCCCGAGAGCATTCGATCCGTACAGTGCCGATCCGGCTCCTTTCACAACTTCGACTCTATCGATGTTCATTACCGGAATGGATTCAAAAATAATCTCGCCCGTATCGCCGGTGAGATAAGGGATGCCGTCGAGCAGCACCAGCACGCGGCTTCCGATTCCACGGGCATATCCGCTCGATCCCCGGATGTTGATTTGCCATTGCGTCATGTTGACGCCGGGGATATATCGCAGCGCTTCGTCCATGGTGATAATATTCCGTGTACGAATCATCTCGGCTCCCATCACGGCAACTGTCGTCGGTACATCCTGAATATTCTGTTCATGCTTCGCTGCAGTTATAACGACGGGCTGAGTCTGAACAGGCTGGGGTGTCAGCAGAATCATGATCGTGCTAATTGAGTCTTTCGCAACACGGACGTTCACGACTTTTTTCATGGCGAAACCGACCATGGAGACTTCAAGAGTAAAAAGCCCCGGAGGCACTCTTTGAAGTGTAAATTCACCCCGTGTATTTGTAGTACTCCCGAGCAGAGTACCATGAACGGAGATCGAAACACCAAGAAGCGGCGATCCGTCCTCGTCGGATTTAATAACACCCTGAAGCGTACCTTTCTGTGCGAATGACATTTGATGGAACATTATCAGTGCAAAAATTAAAGAGTACCATCTCATTGATGAAAGTCCTCCTGAAATGGTTGTGGAGGAGGATTACTAAAATCGACAAGGATATCGATACCGGAAACGACCTGATCGGTGGGAACGACCAAATCTTTAGGTTCGTTGGTTCCACTCCCACCATCGTATACGCCGATAATTCTCCAATCGGCAAAAGGATTTGTTCCGAAACGCTGGACCACAGCAACATATCGATAGGTAGATGCCGGAACAGGAAACTCATAATGCACGGAATCATGTCCCATCGGAAGTCCGGATTCAGCCGGCGGCGGATAAATTTTCACCGAATCTGTATTGACGACAAGCGCGATGATCTCGGTAAATGACGTAAATTTACGCCATGCCTGCGACGCAATAAGACGTAATTCCAGTGTATCTTGGGGCCATGTCCCCTGAAACCGGATAATACCGCTAAAACCCGGCTGGACCGGACGCGACGGCCCGAGGCCGTGATCGCAGCCGCCAAAGGAAAAAAGAAATACGAAAAAGAGAGGGATCAGTGTTATGAGCCGTTTCATCAATGCAAAAAGTAGTAATTGCTAAAGTGAAAGTCAAGAGTGAAGAGATAGGAAAAGGTAAAGGTAAAGGGAAAGGTAAAGGTTAAGTGTGAATTAGATTTTCCTTAATAAATAAACATCCTGTTTCTGATTGGCATTTTTTCCTCCCGGCATATAATCGACAAGTTCAAATCCAGACAGAAGGTTATCTTCTAAGAATTTTTTTGTTTGATAAGTAGCGCATTTATTATCCCCCTCAATATTCTGATTCAGCGTCAGGATCCCCTCGTGTTCCAGTACAGCCTTTTCAGCGGGAGTAAATTTTGAGAATGTGGATTCTCCATGAGTTGTAAGATAAATATATCCTCCCTTTCTGAGAACTCTATGGAATTCAGCAGTCCATTTTTTTTGCAGCTCGACGCTTAAATGTGTAAATACAGACCGCGCATAAAGAAAATCGAACATCGAATTCTCATACGAAAGCGGCGGCGCCAATGTATTGGCATGGAATTTTGCAAATGGTAGGTTGGCGGAACACCATCGTATCAATTCCGGATTATAGTCGGAACCGTGGAGATGAACCGCATTTGAATGCGGAAGAAAATGTCTGATAATTCTTCCGCAGCCGCATCCGAAATCGAGTATCGAATTGAATGAACGAATATCGATCTTATTTTTTCCCAACAAAGCTTTCATATCATCAAATATCTCTTTCCCCGAATAATAATACACCGATACCCACGGCAGTCCGATTATCAGGAATATCAACCGTAATGGAGGAGCCGGATAACCATCGGGTAATCCTTTTCGGCGGTATGAATATTCGTCTAAAAAGACCCGGGGTGAAAAAGATTGCAGCGAATGATAGACTATTCGTATTAGATCTAAGAGACCTATCGTTCTTAATAACTTTTTAAATTTGTTTTTCATAATAGTACATCGAAAATATATTACAGATTTGATGATCGGCGATATAAAAAGCCCCACAAGGATTATTTTATGGGGCTTGATGTATTTCAATACCGCAGAGCGTTACTGCCATAGGGCGGCCTATCCCGACCAGTGCCACTCCAACTATTTTTTCCTACCGCGTAGCGGTACTGTTTCACCGTATTATAAATGTGGTACAGTACACGCTCCAACACACATAATCATATAGAATTATTTTAATATAATAGTTGGAGCGGTACTAACATCGGTTTCGACCCCTCTGCCTAATAGTACTTTAATGCCTGTGATCGCGACGAGGGCCTCTCCTGTCATGTGAATCGCCATCTCTCCGGGGTGCGCGCGGTCTATTATGATCTTCTTCGGCTGCATTCTCTCCGCCGGCCATCAGGATTTTTCGGCTGAGGTTTAATCTTCCCTCATCATCGATCTTTATCAGTTTCACTTCGACCGGATCTCCGACCTTGAACACGTCAGAGACTTTATTCGTTCGCTGGACATCGATTTGCGAAATGTGCAGGAGTCCTTCTTTCCCCGGCAGAATTTCAACAAATGCACCAAAGTCCATGATGCGCTTGACGGTACCTTTGTATACTTTGCCGACTTCGGGGAGTTCAATAATACGGTCGATGAGTTCTCTGGCCTTATCGCTTTGTTCCTGATTGATGGCAGCGATGACAACCGTACCGTCGTCTTCGATATTGATTTCGGCACCGCTTTCGGCGACGATTGCCCGTATATTTTTCCCGCCCGGACCGATAATAGCACCGATCATATCTATCGGGACCATCATGGTATGCAGCCGCGGAGCGAACGGCGAAAGATCGGGTCTTGGTGCCGCAATAGTCTCATCCATCTTATCGAGGATATAGAAGCGTCCTACTTTCGCCTGTTCAAGCGCCGTTTTCAATATGTCGAAGGTAATTCCCTTGATCTTGATATCCATCTGGAATGCTGTGATGCCTTCGCGTGTACCGGCAACTTTAAAATCCATATCGCCCAGATGATCCTCGCTCCCAAGAATATCGCTCAGAATTGCCACTCCATCACCCTCTTTCACCAATCCCATCGCGATTCCTGCAACCGGATGTTTGATCGGGATACCTGCATCCATAAGAGCCAGAGTCCCGGCACATACTGTTGCCATCGACGATGATCCGTTCGATTCCAGAATATCGGACACGATGCGTACCGTATACGGAAAAGCTTTCTCGTCAGGCATCATCACCTTCAACGATCGTTCGGCCAGGTTCCCATGGCCGATTTCACGCCGACCCGTCCCGCTGTATCTCCCAACCTCACCTACACTGTACGGTGGGAAGTTGTAATGTAACATAAACCGTTTCGTCGATTCGGGCAAGAGGCCGTCGACCATCTGCTCGTCGAGTTTCGTTCCGAGTGTGACGCTGGTTAGACTCTGTGTCTCGCCGCGTGTGAATAGTGCCGAACCGTGTGTGCGGGGAAGGAGTCCTACTTCAATCGTAATCGGACGGATATCTGTCAATCCACGACCGTCGAGCCGCTTTGAATTATTGAGGATCATCTGTCTCATTTCGACTTTTTCGATGTCGTATACAACTTCTTTGATCCAGTGTTCACATTTCGGATGGGTTTCGTCCGGATATTTTTCCTTCAGTGCTTCGAGCGTCTCGTTTACGATTCGCTGGTAATCATCGTGACGAACCCCTTTCGTCATCGCCGTATTGACGTGAGTCCTAATTTTCTCGGTAGTGAGGGCACGAACATCCTCGATGAGTTGAGGATCAATCGGGGTGGGAGTAATTTCGCGTTTTACTTTAGGAGCTATCTGCATGAGTTCGAGCTGAAGGAGGCATATTTTCTTGATTGCTTCATGACCGACATTAAGGGCATCGAGCATCTCTTTTTCCGAAATTTCTTTAGCTTCACCCTCAACCATTACAATGGAGTCCATAGTCCCTGCGACGGTCACATCCATCGCACTCTCTTCGAGCTGTTTGAATGTCGGATTAACGATCCACTCACCGTTCACCCGGCCGACGCGGACTTCGGCGATAGGTCCGTCGAACGGAATATCGGAAATCATCAGAGCTGCCGAAGCAGCGCATGCGCCCAGCCAATCACCGTCATTCTCCTGATCAGCAGAAAAAACCGTGACGACAACCTGAGTCTCATTGCTATATGACTCTGGAAACATCGGGCGGATAGGCCGATCGATGAGTCGTGAGGAGAGGATTTCTTTCTCTGAAGGGCGTCCCTCACGTTTGAGGAAACCTCCGGGGATTTTCCCCGCGGCTGCTGTTTTTTCGCGATACTCAACCTGAAGAGGAAAAAAATCCTGATCCTCCTTCGTCTCTGTTGAGGCAACTACGGCTGCCAGCACCATTGTATCGCCATAGCGGGCCATCACGGCGCCGCTTGATTGTTTTGCATACTTACCTGTCTCTAATGAAAACTTCCTTCCACCGAGCTCAAGTTCTTTTACATTAATCATATGATCTTTCTTTTTTAATCTTACATGAAATTACTTACGGATATCGAGTGCTGCAATGATTTTTCTGTATCGATCGATATTTTTTTCCTGGAGATATTCAAGCAACCGACGTCGTTTACCAACCATTTTCAGAAGACCGCGACGGGAATGATGGTCTTTGGTATGGATATTAAAGTGTCCCGATAGTTCATTGATATGCGCTGTCAAGAGTGCAATCTGAACTTCAGGCGTCCCCGTATCGGTATATGATCTGCCGTATTTCTCAATGATCGTCTTTTTTTGTTCTGTTGATAATGGCATTGATGTACTCCTTTATATTGAATTTATGTTCCAATGTGAAATTTATTTTTCATATATGCTTTGCACATCTTGGCATCAAGCCGCAGTTGTTGAGCGAGCGTTTCCGGGCTCACAAAGCGCTTTTCGTCGCGAATCCGATCGTAGAATCTGATCTGCACACGTCGTCCATAAATCTCCTCGCTGAAATTGAACAGGTGAATCTCGACACTGATTTCTGTTGTTTCTGTGAACGTCGGTCGGGTGCCGATGTTTAGCATTCCGGGATATTCGCTTCCATCCATCACCATACTTGCCACATATACGCCGCGCGCCGGAATTAATTTTCGCTCGCCGATAATACTGATATTTGCCGTTGGAAAACCGATCAATGGTCCACGGCCTTCTCCTTCAACGACAATACCATCGGCGGAATATATCCGGCCCAGCAGCAGATTCGCCTTCCGGACATTCCCCGCTTCAAGGTGTTTCCGTATCTTCGAACTCCCTACAATATCACCATCTATTGTTACCGGTTCGATCACGCGGACGCCAAAACCGAATTCCCGGGCTATCGTCTGTAATTCGGCAATTCGTGCTTCGCGGTCGCGCCCGAACGAATGGTCATACCCTTCAATTACTTCTGCAACACCGATTCCGCCGACAACATACTCTTTATAAAATTGCCTCGGCGTCAACCGTGAAAATTCATATGTAAAAGGAACGATTAACAGCACCTCGATATCGAATTTCTGAAGCAACGCAATCCGTTCTTCAAGTGTTGTCAGAAGCCGGATTGCGCCTGCATTTTTCCCCACCAGAGTTCTCGGATGAGGATTGAACGTCACCACGACACTCCGGCCCTTCCTCTCCCGTGCACGGTGTACAACCTCGGTAAGTATCTTCTGATGCGCCTGGTGAACACCGTCGAATGTTCCGACCGTGACGATGGAATTCGAATCTTGTTGTATGTCAATCAGTGAAGAGAGTATCTTCATTCGCTCGTTCTATCCGGGTTAAATCGCGCAAGCTCCTCAATTGTCCAAGCATTTTCGAGGCGGTACGAACCCACACGCGTGCGGATCAACCGTCTGAGATATGCACCGCAGCCGAGCCGCCCGCCTATATCATGAGCCAGCGATCGGATATATGTTCCTTTCGAGCACACAATACGAAAGCCTACCAGAGGAAAGGCGATCGTTGCCACGTCGCATGCTGTGATTTCAATGCTTCGTTTTTCCCGTATTACTTCGCGTCCGCGCCTGGCGTAATGATAGAGCGGTTTTCCACCGTACTTCAACGCTGAATACATCGGTGGCACTTGTTCCCGGACGCCTACGAATTCTTGAAACACCCGGCGAATATCGGCTTCTGTAATGCCTTCGATTGACCTGCGTTCTTCAATTTCGGTTTCCGCATCAAAACTTCGGGTCCACGCTCCGAGCTCAAGGTCTCCCTCATATTCTTTGTCAAAATTCTTAAACTCTTCGATCGTCTTTGTTTTTTTCCCCGTGCAGAGGATTAGGAGCCCAGTAGCCTTTGGATCAAGCGTCCCTGCATGACCGATTTTCCCGATATGGAAAAGATGTTTGACTTTTTTTACCACATCGAACGACGTCCAATCGATCGGTTTATTAATAAGCAAGATCTCCCCTTCATCGAAATCAAATGTCACCTTACTGTGAAGCGGGATCGCTGAAGGCCTGTCCTGAGCGACTTGCCCCGGGTTACATTGAGGAGAGTCGATGGAAGGCGGCGATGTTTCACCATATTTCACACTATTCTCCCGAGGATGGACCGTTGTCATGCGTTTTCTTTATCAGATCATTGATTCGTTCGACACGATCAAGCGTATCATCAAGATGAAAATGTATTGCCGGTGTAAACTTCAATCTAATATGACCACCGAGTAATGATCGAATGTGCCCTTTTTTATCTTCCAGCATTGTCAGTGTTTTCTCCCGTATCTCGATATTCCCCAGGATACTCACATACACTTTTGCGATTTTGAGATCGGGTGTTACTTTTACTTCTGTCACCGTGATAAAACCGTATCCCGGTTTGGTCAATTCTCGTAGGATTATTGTGCTTACCTCTTCCCGAATCAGGGAAGCAACTCTGTCCATCCGGACCGTCATACCAATCTCCTTTCAACCCGCCATATGAAACCGATAGAGAATAGCGGGATGAGCCTACGGCTCACTCTCTTACGCCAATTTTCGCTTTGTCTCAACGATCCGGTATCCTTCGATAACATCACCGACCTTCAGGTCGTTGTAATTCTCGATTCCGATACCACATTCAAAACCCTGTTCGACTTCACGCACATCGTCTTTAAATCGTTTCAGTGACGAGATCCCACCGTCGAAAATTACTATACCATCGCGAACCAGTCGGACGCGGGTATTCCGCGTGATCTTTCCCTGCTGAACGTAACATCCGGCAATTGTTCCCGCCTTTGGCACTCTGAAGGTTTGCCGGATCTCGACTGTCGCAGTGATTTCTTCTTTCTGTTCAGGCGCGAGTAATCCCTCAAGTGCATCGTGAACCTCATTAATGGCATCGTAAATGATATTATAGAGTCTGATGTCCACTTTTTCCTGCTCGGCGAGCTGGCGGGCTTTCAGGTTCGGACGTACGTGGAAACCGATGATTACGGCACTGGATGCGGTTGCGAGCAGTACATCCGATTCAGAAATTGCACCGACTCCGCGATGAATCACATTGACTTTTACTTCATCGGTCGATATCTTCATCAGAGCATCGCCAAGTGCCTCAACCGATCCATCGACATCGCCTTTCACAATGACTTTCAATTCCCTCACAACACCTTCCTGAATTTGCTTTGATATATCGTCGAGTGTCAACATATGAATCTGGCGGAAATCCTGCTCGCGTTTGAGCTGCTGGCGCTTCAAGCTGATTTCGCGTGCATACCGCTCGGAGGCAAGCGAAACAAACACATCGCCGGCCTGCGGGACACCATCGAAGCCGGTGACTTGAACCGGAGTCGACGGTCTGGCGGCTTCGACACGATTTCCGCGTTCATCAAAGAGTGACCTGACTCTGCCGCTATAAATTCCTGCGACAAAGGCATCACCGACACGAAGTGTTCCCTTTTGGACAAGTACTGTCCCAACAATTCCTTTTCCTTTGTCAAGCTGTGCCTCGATTATCGTTCCCCGGGCAAGTCGATCAGGATTTGCTTTGAGTTCCAGAACTTCGGCTTCCAGTAGAATCTTTTCCAGCAGCAGTTCTATATTCTTTCCGGAGCGTGCCGAGAGTTCTACGGATTGATATTTTCCGCCCCATTCTTCGACAAGAATCCCCTTATCGCTCAACTGTTGCCGGATGCGATCAGGATTTGCATCCGCCTTGTCGATCTTGTTCATTGCGATTATAATCGGAACGTTGGCAGCCTGTGCATGGTTGATCGCTTCGACAGTCTGCGGCATCACGCTATCATCGGTCGCGACCACAAGTACGACAATATCGGTCACCTGTGCTCCGCGCGCACGCATCGCCGTGAAAGCTTCGTGGCCTGGCGTATCCAAAAAACTAATCTGCCTTCCGTTTTGAAGTGTCACTTCATATGCACCTATATGCTGTGTAATTCCACCTGCCTCACCTGCCACAACATTTGCACTACGGATATAATCTAGAAGTGAAGTTTTTCCATGGTCAACATGTCCCATGATTGTCACTACCGGGGCACGCGATTTCAATGTAGATTCCAGATCGGGAACATCTTTCAGGACATCCTCGGTGAATTCTTCCTGGAATTCCACCTGTAATCCGAATTCGTCGGCGACCAGCTGGATCGTATCTTTATCCAGTCTCTGGTTAATCGATACCATGAGGCCGAGTCCGATACACTTGGCGATCACCTCGCTGACATCCACATTCATCAAATTAGCGATCTCGCCGACGGTAACGTACTCGGTGACATGTAGTATTGATTTATCCCGTTCGGCCAATTCCATAATGCGCTGCTCTTCCTGCTCTCTCTTTTCGCGCTTTTTCCTTCGGAAGAGTGCACGGGCACTGACGGGCGCGGTATCGTCCATTTCCTGGAGCGTTCGTCGGATTGCGTCTTCGACTTCCTTTGTATCGATTTCGTGGTGACGGAGTTTTTTCTTTTTCTTCTTCTTCTTTCCTTCTTCTTCCTCAACCGCGGTAATCGCGTGCACTTCTTCACGCAGCTTCTTTTTCTTCTTCTTTTTCTTCTTGTGTTCTTCCACTTCGGGGGGTAACAACATTCCTTCAATGCCGCGTGCCGGGCCAACCTGTCGCTGCGGCGGCCTCAGCTCTATTTTACCCATTACTTTGAGGGTTCGCTGCTGTGCCTTGGCTTTTTCGAGCGGTGAAATATGTGCCTCTTCCTCATGTTTCTTCTTTCTTCTGCGCCGCTGCGGACCTGTTTCTTCACGTGCTAATACCGTCGCTCGTTCCGTACCACCTGTGGGTACCTCTTCTCCACCGAGGGGAAGTTCTCCCTGGACAGGTTCAGCAATCTCCGGAGCACCAGGTTCCTGTGTCTCCTCTGAAGGTTGCACCGGTGTTTCGATCACTTCGGTAACCGGAGAAACGCTCACAGGTTCACCCTCTGGATGCTCGACTTTCTCTTCCTTCGGTTTTTCTTTTTCTTCTTTCGGAGCATGGAGTTCAACAACAGGGGAGACCTCTTCGGGTCTTTTTTCAATTTTCTTCCGGGATTCACGAATCTCGGCTATCTTACGATGGTGCTTTTCGGCTACGTCCTTATCCTTCTTGAAATGGACGACAATATCGCGAAGCATCTCCTCGGTCACTGTCGACATGTGACTCTTGATCGAATATCCCTTTTTATTCAGGAATTCAATAATAGTTTCGCTCGAGAGATTTAGCTCTGTTGCTAGCTTGTACACCTTTTTCTTTTTTTCGACTTGTTCTGTCATTCTTCTACTACAATTCGTACATGACGAAGAATTAGTGTGTTGAAAACGTTATGATCGGCGGATTGTTCCTCCCTGTGGAAGTGCATTCGCCTTCCGTTTCGCCTCGCGGTCTTCTTTTGTTTCCTTTTCTACTTCGTTCTCTCCTATTTCCGATTCTTCTTCCTCGTCGGTTTCCCCCTCCTCTTCAACCTCCGCTTCTTCCAGTCCGACCTTCATCATTTCAAGGATTTCTTTCGCCCGTTCCTCACCAATACCGTCAATTGTTGTCAGTTTTTCCATCCCGGCTTCGATCACCTCACGGGCGGTCGTCAATTCTTCGTCAATCAGACGTTCATAGATTGCCTCACCCAGCTCGGCACGAAATTGCTGGAGCTCAATATCGTACTCTTCTTCAGGCGCGCCTTCGTTCACAACGTCAATTTCGTATCCGGTAAGCTTCGATGCAAGACGGACATTCTGACCATTTTTCCCGATCGCGAGCGACGCCTGATCGTTTGCCACAAGAATCACTGCTTTCTTTTGCTCATTATCTATCGAGAGGTTTTTTAATTTTGCCGGTGCGAGAGCCCGGGTAATCATTACGACATGATCTTCGCTATAGTTAATGACATCTATATTTTCGTTGTTCAATTCACGGACGATGGCGTGGATCCGGACTCCCTTCATGCCCACGCATGCGCCGACAGCATCTATTCGGTCGTCGTGCGATTCCACCGCCACTTTCGAGCGTTCACCCGCTTCCCGTGCTACAGCCTTGATCTCGATGATACCATCGTAGATTTCAGGAATTTCGATCTCAAACAGCTTGATGAGAAACTTCGGATCACTTCGCGATATAATCACGCGGGGATTTCCGGGACCTTTCTGTACTTCCTTGACCAGAGCCCGGAGCGTATCTCCTTTTTTGTACCGTTCTTTGAAAATCTGTTCCTCCTTGGGAAGAATCAATTCATTACGGTTATGGAGAACAAGAATCTCTTTTTTCCGAATTTGATAAATTTCCCCAACGACGATTTCCCCCAGGGCGGCAGAATATTCATTATAGATCAATTCCTTTTCGACATCTTTGATCCGCTGGTTGAGTGTCTGCTTCGCCGTCACGACAAGCCTGCGTCCGAAGGATTCGAGATCAATGATCTCAACGTATTCGTCTCCGACATTTAGTTCTTCCCCAGATCCTTTTCGTGCCGTTTCAACATCGACCTGCATTACAGGATTTTCAACCACCTCGACAACTTCACGCTCAAGGTAAATTTCAATATCTCCCTTTTCCATATTGACTACGACTTCGAACTTGGCATCCTGTCCGTATTTTTTCCTCATCATCATTCCGAAGATGTCTTCGAGAATGCCGACAAGAATGTCCTTGTCGATCCCCTTATCCCGCGCCATCTGCGCGAATGAGTCGACGATTTGATAATTCATCATGTTCTCCTGCTATAAAAATTTTGTCCCCTATATCTGCCGCCCCCTATTTGAAGCGAGGTTCGACAGTTGCACGCAGAATTCCGGCTATCGGTATCTCGACGGCGGTTCCTTCTTCATTCTCCACCATAATCGAGTTCTCTTTCACCGTCACTAATTTTCCGACGACCGTCACCGCTGTGCCTTCCATGGTATATTTCACTTTTAGGGTTCGGCCGATATTTTTAGGATATTGGCGATACAATTTCAGCGGCCGGTCAAGACCGGGTGACGAAACCTCGAGCCTATAACGTCCGTGAATGATCTCAGCAGCATCAAGCCGGGCAGCAAGATCACGACTGATCGAGGCACAGAGTTCTGTCGTGACGCCTGAATCTGAATCGACAAAAACTTCAACAACGCGTGTACCATGTTCACCACGGACAGTGCAGTCGACCAGGTAAGCCTTGTAGCCCTCGATAATCGCTTCAGCATGATTGCATACCGTTTTCGCCAGATTCATGCAAATTCAATTCCTTCTAAAAAAAATAGCCCATTAAGGTGGGCTATTTGAGGTTGTTGAATATAGTAAATTCCTTCATAGAAAGCAAGGAAATTAGTTTCTTCCCGCAATTCTTAAGCGATTCAGAGCTCTCTGAAGAGCCGCTTCAGCTCGAACAAGGTCGGTGTCAGGTTGCCGCACATGCAGCCGCTCTCTTGCCCGATTCTGCGCAGCTTCCGCGCGTTTTACATCGATTTCGGAAGCTTTTTCAGCCGTTTCAGCCAGTAGGATTACCTTATTATTACGCACTTCCAAAAAACCGCCGGTTGTGGCATAGCGGTCCGTATTCCCATTTTTATCGGTCACTTTGATTTCACCTATGACCAGCGAAGAAAGTAACGGGGCGTGACCAACCAGCACCTGAAAACCACCGAGAGCTCCCGGCACCGACACACTTTCGACCTTATCGCTAAAGATGATCTTCAGCGGCGTAACAATATCAAGCAGAAACAGTTTCTCTTCCATAATCATGCCGCCTGGATCTTCTTCGCCTGCCCAAACGCATCTTCAATCGTCCCAACCATGAAGAAGGCAGCTTCCGGGAGTTGGTCACATTCTCCAGCGATAATCATTTTGAAGCCCTTGATGGTATCTTCGATTTTTACGTATCGACCGGGAATTTGTGTGAATTGTTCCGCTACAAAAAACGGCTGCGACAGGAATCGTTCAATCCTGCGGGCACGAGCGACAGTAATTTTATCTTCATCCGATAACTCATCCATACCGAGAATATTAATAATGTCCTGAAGATCCTTATACCCCTGCAATATTTCTTTCACTCGCTTCGCAACCGCATAGTGTTCCTGACCCACAATCTCTGCATCAAGAATACGCGAGGTCGAATCGAGTGGATCAACGGCCGGATAGATACCGAGTTCGACGATCCGGCGGCTTAGAACGGTCGTTGCGTCCAGGTGCGAGAATGCCGTAGCAGGAGCAGGATCAGTCAGATCGTCCGCTGGTACATAGATAGCCTGCACCGATGTGATCGAGCCTTTCTTGGTTGATGTGATTCGTTCCTGAAGCTCACCCATCTCTGTTGAAAGTGTCGGCTGATAACCGACAGCCGACGGCATTCGCCCTAGAAGCGCAGATACCTCGGACCCTGCTTGAACAAACCGGAAGATATTATCGATAAACAGCAACACGTCTTTTTCTTCCTCGTCGCGGAAATATTCCGCGATGGTTAATGCCGTGAGTCCGACCCGTAAACGTGCTCCGGGAGGCTCGTTCATCTGACCAAAGACGAGAGCTGTCTTATCGAGCACTCCCGTTTCTTTCATCTCGAGCCAGAGGTCGTTCCCTTCACGAGTACGTTCTCCCACCCCGGCAAAAATCGAATAACCACCGTGCTGCTTTGCGATGTTGTGAATCAACTCCTGGATAATGACGGTCTTCCCTACGCCCGCACCGCCGAAGAGTCCGGTCTTTCCGCCTTTTGTGTACGGCTCAAGGAGATCGATGACTTTGATCCCGGTTTCGAACATCTCTTTTTGTGTACTTAGTTGACTGAATTCAGGGGCGTGTTTATGAATCGGGCTCGTTTTTACTGTTTTAATTTCACCGAGCTCATCGATCCCTTTGCCGAGGACATTTATAAGGCGGCCAAGCACCTGAATACCGACCGGAACGCTTATCGGCCCGCCGGTGTCGATGGCTTTCATGCCGCGGACGAGTCCATCCGTTGAATCCATCGCGACCGTCCTGACACGATCTTCTCCGAGATGCTGCTGCACTTCAACGACAAGATCTTCTTCCTTTCCCTCAATACTGGTCCGATGAATCTTTACCGCATTAAAAATCGACGGGAGGGTACCGCTTGAAAAATCGATATCAATAACAGGTCCGATGACCTGCACAATAATGCCTTCGTTCATGCGCTGCCTTTCAATGACCGGAAATACTTTAAAGAAATGAATAAATGAAAATATAACAAAACCTCGTTCTATAATCAATAAAAAGCACTAAAAATTCGGAAGGTGTTTCTCCTTCGTATAATGACGGGCGATAATGGCAACAGCTTCTTTCGGATTATCGGTAATATGGAAAAGATCGAGATTCTCGGGCGATATATTCCCGGCCGGCAGCACGGTCGTTTTAATCCAGTCGACCAATCCCTGCCAATAATTCTTGCCTAAAAGAATGACCGGAAATTTTGTCGTCTTATGCGTCTGGATCAGCGTTATCGATTCGAAAAATTCATCGAGCGTGCCGTACCCGCCGGGAAGGACGATGAACCCCTGAGCATACTTTACGAACATCACTTTACGAACGAAAAAATGCCTGAACTTTATCAGCTTATCTTGATCAACGTAAGCATTGGCCTGCTGTTCAAACGGCAAATCAATATTGACGCCTATGGAATTCCCGCCTGCTTCTCTCGCCCCTTTATTCGCAGCTTCCATGATCCCGCCGCCGGCGCCGGTAATAACGCCGTATCCGGCACGGACAAGCTCACGTGCGACTTCTTCGGCAAGCTTATACGCAGGCGTTCCGGGCTCTGTCCGAGCCGAGCCGAAAACCGAAACGGCCGGACCGATCCGCGACATGATCTCAAAGCCGTTGACCAGTTCAGCCATCACCTGAAATACTCGCCAGAGATCCTGCTGAGCACTTTCAAGCCACGCAGTACGATCCCACAATGTTGGTTGATCCGATGAGTTCATAATTTCCCTACCAAGATTCCGTCCTTACGGGACTCAGTTATAAAACCTTTATCCTTTTTCATTTATACTTCTCATTAATATTTCCCTTCAAGAAAATTCCTCAAAATAACGATCCCATTGTCGGTTGCAATTGATTCCGGGTGAAATTGGACACCAATTGTCGGAGTTTCACGATGACGGACGCCCATGATTGTTCCATCATCAACCCATGCGGTGACCAGGAGATCTTTCGGCAGCGTTGCCCGATCGATCACTAGCGAATGATACCGCGTGGCGGAAAATGGATTCGGCAGACCATCAAATAATTTCCATCCGTCGTGGTAAATCAAAGATGTTTTCCCGTGCACTATTTGCTTAGCCCTTATAATATCACCGCCGAATGCCTCGCCAATCGATTGATGTCCGAGACATACTCCGAGAATGGGAATTTCCCGATAAAATCTTTTTACAAGGGAAACGGAGATGCCCGCTTCCTTCGGAGTGCACGGTCCCGGAGAGATAATGATCGCCTGTGGTTTTTGTCGAGCGATGTCGTCGAGTGTCATTGCATCATTGCGTGCAACGTTCACTTCAACCCCCACCATGCCGAGATATTGTACGAGGTTATACGTAAACGAATCGTAGTTATCGATTACCAGCACCATGATGTTATGCTCCCTCTCTTGACCGTTGGGAATATTGTGGCAACATTTGAAAAGACTGCACCAGGGCTCCCATTTTATCGAGTGATTCCTGGTATTCGCTGGCCGGTTCCGAATCATAGACGATTCCTGCACCCGCCTGCAAACGGGCAACGCCGTCTCTCATGACTATCGTTCGGATCGCAATACATGAATCAAGGTTCCCTGCAAAATCGATATAGCCGATTGCGCCGCCGTAGACGCCGCGTTTGGCTTTTTCAAGCTCGGCGATTATCTCCATGGCGCGGATTTTGGGAGCGCCGGAAAGCGTACCTGCGGGAAAACATGAATACAGTGCATCTATTGCACTCATGTCCGCACGAAGTTTCCCCCGAACGTTCGAGACAATGTGCATGACGTGAGAATACCGTTCGATCGCCATAAATTCGGTCACGGCGACGCTTCCGTAGTCACAGATTCTGCCGAGATCATTCCGTCCGAGATCCACGAGCATGAGATGCTCCGCCCGCTCTTTTTCATTCGCCAGAAGCGCAACTTCAAGTTTCGCATCCTCTTCCGATGTCCGTCCGCGCCGCGTTGTTCCGGCGATCGGCCGTGTCTCGACGATACCGTTGTCGACACGAACTAGCAATTCCGGAGACGAACCGATAATTTCCGTATCTCCAATCCTCAAGAAATATGCATAGGGGGAAGGATTCACAACCCGCAGCATACGGTATACGTCGAATGCATCTGCCTGAATTTTCTGGGTCAGTCGTTGTGAAAGCACAACCTGAAAAATGTCTCCCGCCCGGATATACTCTTTACACCGTTCGACGCTGCCGAGATACTCTTTTTCGCTCATGCTCCATTGCTGTAACTCATCGAAACGGGCAGTGGTGAAATGCGGCGTCACCTGCCGCTGGAGAATCGATTTTATTCGTGTGATTTCTGCAACGACTTTTCGGTATTCCGTCCGTATCTCATCTTCGGGTAACTTGTGAGTGCTGATGTAGCCATTCGATACAATGAAAATTTTTCGCTGGACATTATCGAATACAAGAATCGTATCATAAAACATCAACACGCCGTCATCATAGGGTAGTTCGGGCGTATTCGGGAGATCGAGATTCTCTACAAGTTGAACCGTCTCATAGCCAAGGTATCCGACGGCACCGCCGCTGAAACGGGGTAGACCCGGAACCGGAACAGCCTTGAGATGATGGAAAATTGTTTTCAATGCGTCGAGCGGATGGACAATATCTTTCACCAATGCCGGAAGAACGGTAACATCGCTGTGCAGCGGTTCGATTGAAAATTTTTTACCGTTGATTCGAAAAATCATGAATGGATTAAATCCGAGAAACGAGTAGCGTGCAAGTCGTTCTCCACCATCGATACTCTCGAGCAGGAATGAGTACGGACTTTCACGCCCGATCTTCAAATAGACCGAAACGGGAGTCTCGGTATCTGCAAGCAACTCGTCGACGATCGGAACGACATTCCCCTGTATCGCAAGTTTCTTAAAATCTTCGAACGATGTAATCATTGACTTTTCCCTGTCACCGCATCAAGTAAGTGTACATTCATTGATTTTATAATACCTTACCCCTTTATTTGCAGATATAATACAGTAGTCTGGGCATTAGCTAAAGAGCATGTGGAAGACAGCGACTGCCTGGCGTATTTCGTCCATAGAGACATCCAGATGGGTAACAGCCCGTATTTTTCCGGGGCTACCGGCACCCAGCAGCACCCCTTCGCTCCGCAATTTTTCCAGAACAACCGCCGGTGTAAGTCCGTCGCGTTTGATATCTACAATCACGATATTTGTCTGTACCGTTTCCATTTCGATTATAAAGCCCGCGATCGTACCGACTTCAGCAGCAAAGTATCGTGCTTTCTCGTGGTCTTCTGCAAGCCGCTCTCTATTATGTTCCAGTGCATAGAGAGCACCGGCGGCAATTATTCCAGCCTGACGCATTCCTCCACCGAAGATTTTCCGGTATCGATGGACTCTTCCAATAAATTCTTCGGACCCGGCGACCGCCGAGCCGACCGGAGCCCCGAGTCCCTTCGAGAAACACACCGAAATCGAATCACAGTACTGTGCATATTCCTGCGGAGATATCCCGGTCGCGATACATGCATTCCACAGGCGGGCACCATCGATGTGAAGAAGAAGTCCTTCGCTCTTTACAAGGTCGTGAATCCGACGAATTTCCTCGATCGGATAGATTGTTCCACCGGCGCGATTATGAGTATTTTCTATACACACCAATCGAGTCGGCGGCATATAATACTCTTTGGATCGGATTGCCCGCTCGATCTGGTCGGCGGTCATGATGCCGTGACGACCCGTGATTGTCATAAGCTGAACGTTCGAAATCATGGCGGGAGCAGCAGTCTCATAATTGAAAATATGCGACTCCTGTTCGACAATGATTTCATCTCCCGGTTGAGTGTGAGCTTTAATCGAGAGTTGATTCCCCATACAACCCGATGTGACATAGATCGCTTTTTCTTTCCCCAATAACCTGGCGACCTTTTCTTGTAATTCATTGATTGTGGGATCTTCACCGTAGACATCATCTCCTACGGGAGCCCGGGCCATTATCTGACGCATCGCCGGCGAAGGCCGTGTGACGGTATCGCTTCGAAGATCGATCATAAATTTTCTCATGTAAAATTGCATTCAATACAACGAACATTTCACTTTTTTCCCTTACGTATGAAAATCCATCCAGCAGCAACAACGGTAAGGCCAAGGCTCAATCCAAACGCCGGAATCGCAATATAGTCTCCCCATCGTGCATATAATGTCTTTTCCTGATTGAATCCGATAGACTGAAGCCGGATGGCCTGTGTATCATATTCTGTAGATTGATACATTCTTCCATACGGATCTACGAACGTGCTTATCCCACCGTTGGCACAGCGTACGATCCATCGACGGTTTTCAATTGCACGCAGCCGTGCGTAGTCGGCGTGTTGGAGAAAACCCGACGTCCTCCCCCACCAGCTATCGTTAGTGATAATGACGAGAAACTCGGCGCCTGAATTCACAAATTCACGGACGAAGCCCGGATAGATCGACTCATAGCAAATAAGCGTTGAGAATTTTATATCCCCGGTAGAATCCGGCAGCCGGAATATCGTCATTTCTTTCCCGACACCCCAACCACTTAATCCGACACCCCACTCCAGCACATTCAGGAAGACAAACGTATCGGCATAGGGAACACGTTCGCCAAACGGAACCAGAAGCATCTTATGATATCGCTGCACCTGACGATTACCCGGAAGGAAAAGAACGGCCGAATTATACGTATCATACCACTCACGTGTGACCGTTGTCCGCTTGCTGCTTGGATTCGCTTTTATGGAATCCGGATAGAATACAACATCAGGAAAACCAGTCAGCAGCGCGATATGGAGCGAATCGATTTGTTCTTCGATCATACTCCGATGAAACTGATACCGTGGAAGAAGGATAAAATACGGTAGTGCAGTCTCGGGCCATACTACAAATTTCGCTCCACGTCTAACAAGCGAGTCGGTGAGGTCCTGATAAAGCCGAAGCTGCTGTAATTTCTCGCCACCGCTCCATTTTCCCCACGGGTCAATGTTGGGTTGGACGATCCCTACAGTGAGTGATTCTGCCGAATGTATCGTCTCGACCGGATGGGTACGCAGAACAATTTCGCCATGAATCTTCGGTAAAAGAACGAGTACAATTCCGGCAAGCGTCGTTAATATCGTGCGGTGCGATGCGATCGTCCACCGGCCTGTTGAAAGATTTCTCCATACCACATAGAGAAGTACATTGACAATGAGTATGAGCAGCGAGGCGCCGTAGATTCCCGTCCACGATATGAACTGCACACGTGCCGGATCCGATGCCTGCGAATTACCGAGCGTAATCCAGGGAAATGCAATATCGCCGAGCGAATGCCAGTACTCGAATCCGATCCAGAATATTGGAAATGTAACAAGCATCCATCGTTCCCCCCATGATTTTCGTACAAGGAGCGCCGCCGCAATTGGTAGAAAAAAGAAAAAAGGATGCCCGATCATCAATCCTGCACCGGCCAGCATCAGATAGGGATCGCGGCCGTGCGTAAATCCTCCAACCCAATATAAAGATATCGCATTGAATACAAACAGCATCACGTAGGAATACCTGAGCGGACGCATGACGCCTTCCAGACGGGATATCATAATAAAAAAGGGAATGAATCCGATATAGGCAAACATTGCCGTCGGTAAGGGGGGGAATGAAAGACCGAGCAGGATTCCAGAAAACAGAGCCAGCGTGAGGTTCATACGTCGGGAGCCGGTACCGATCCGAATTGGGTGCGATGATATTCCTGATAGTTTGTTCACTGTTTCTGTTTGGGCATCATCCCGAATTTAGCCGGGATGGTCCTTTCAATATATTTTAAAAGTAAAATCATTATCTGACCTACAATAAAGCCGATGAGAGCACCTCCAAGAGCATCCGAAGGATAGTGGACACCAATATAAACTCGTGAAAGTGCAATAATTCCTGCCATCGAGTAGAAAGCCCACACCCACCGCTTGTATGCATACGACAACACGACAGCCGCTGCAAACATGTTCACCGCATGAGACGATGGAAACGATTTCCCCGAGCCGCAGTCGACTAACGGCCGGACTCCTTCCAGTACATGACACGGGCGTTCGCGTTCGACAAGCGGCTTTATAACAGAGCTGCTCAACTGATCGCTGATCGTGATTGTGAGAATAAGGACGACAACGACAATCCGCCCTGTCCGGCCACCCAAGGCAAGAAGAAGAATTCCAACCGCAAGAAATAAAATCTTCCCTCCGATCATCTGATTGAGATCGGTCAGGAATGGCATGACGACATTCAAAAGATCATTTCTTAATGTCTGATGGATGAAGAAAAAGAGCCATCGATCTATTCCAAATAAAAAATCAATCATCGTTTATTCAATTTTTTCCTGAGTACAAGATAAAGAATCCACACGATGACAACCGTGCAGATCACAATCGTGATAATTCTGCTATAGTTTGCGAGATATTCACCAATAATCTGCCAGTTTCTGCCGACAAGGTACCCTGAATACAGCAACAGCCCATTCCAGACCAGTGCGCTTACGGCACATAACGGGATCGTTATCGAAAGCGAGAGCCCCGACATTCCGGTAAAGAATGAGACAACGGCACGAGTCCCGGAGAGAAATCTATTCGCAACAACAACCCAGGCTCCCCATTTCTGGAACCAGAGTTCTATTTTTTGAACACCGCTTGATGAAATGAATTTCAGCTTCCCGGTCTTCAGAATATGCTCACCAAACCAGCGGCCAAGCAGATACATCGAGAAAAAACCGAGTGTACTCCCTGCAGTCGAAAAAAGAATAGCACCGATAAAATTTATTCGTCCAATGCTAATTAATGTTCCACCAAAAACAATGACGACGTCACTCGGAGACGGTGGAAAAATATTTTCGATATAGGCGATAAGAAACAGAGCACAGTATACCCATACCGGACTTAATTGCGCCAGTGTCGTGATAAATTCGTGCATGCGCTCATTGTGGCAATGGATGAAGGGATGCAACTGAATATGCAACAGCACCTTCTCCGGTACCGACGAATCCCATCCCCTCGGCAGTTGTAGCCTTTACGGAAACCTGATCAAGTTGCATGCCGAGGACGTGAGCGATGTTCAGACGCATTTCCGTAACGTAGGGAGCAATCTTGGGCGCCTGAAGCACCAGTGTTACATCGACGCTGATGATCTTGAATTTATGCTCCTTGACCATCTCACCTACCCTTTTCAAGATCATCAGGCTTGAAATATCTTTTAGTTTTTCATCGGTGTCTGGGAAATGTTTCCCGAGGTCTCCTAATGCCGCGGCTCCGAGGAGTGCATCGGCAATCGCATGGAGAATGACATCTCCATCCGAATGGCCGAGGAGTCCTTTGTCGTGAGGAACCTCGATACCTCCGATAATCAACTTCCTCCCTTCAACCAACCGATGAACGTCGTATCCTATACCGACCCGCATTGGCACCTCCTGTTAGTGTATCTCAAAAGCGGGAAAATCGTGTTGTGGTTCCCGCCATTCAATTGCTACATCGGTGATATGAGACATCCGGGGTCCGACTCGTACCTGCGAAATCATCTCTTCAACGAGTGAACGATCCCCTTCGATCTCGATTTCCACCTCGCCCGTCACAAGATTCCTGACATACCCTTGCAGGTGCAGGTTTACTCCTATCCGATAGACAAAATACCGGAATCCGACTCCCTGGACGAATCCACGGATAAGGATGTGCGCGCGAACTTCTTTCATTTAAGATCAATTTACAAAAAAAGGGGGAAATTACAAAATTTATACGTGATGTGATAAAACAAGCCGTGGAAATAATGCGGAAGGATGATGTTATTGTTGTTCTTTTTCCTCCTCCAGGCGTATAACCTTACCCGCGGGTGTCTCCTCCGTTTCATATTCAGTCATGCTTTGAATCCTGACGAGAACCTCGGATATCTTTTTCGCGGCAATCTCGCACTGTTCCCACCGCTTGAGATCTTCGTCTGGGAGATTTCCTGTTCCATGCCGCTTTGCAGCCTGTGAGACCATTAGAATAATCGCCAGCGGATTGGCAATGTTGTGCTGAAGACTGCGGGTAACTTCATGCAATGTGGATATTTCCTTTTCCTTCAACTGCCATTTCTGTTCTATATCGAGCCGCTTTAACTCCTCCTGGTGAAGGTACTGATTCATCATTACTAGCCGTTGAAAGATGTATGAGAGGATAAAAAAGAAAAGAAGACTTTCGACCTTAAAAAACCATGTAAAAAAGTCGAACCTTTGGAAATGGATATCGTAAAAGATATTAAAAACCGTAATTCCCATGAAGAGAAGAAACGCAAGCCACACGATAAAACCCGGATTATTTTTTAGCCATCTATTCATAGATATTCCCTTTGAACAAGCAGATTGAGGTCATTAAAATCAATGTACTAAACAACATATGGAGAGTCAAGCAATTGATAAAAGTTTTCTAATTTCTTATTATATATTCGACATATTCCAGCACAACCTTTAAGGAATGGAGAACTATGAAATGCTCATTGTTTTTTTTCATGGCGCTAGTTTTTTCGCCTATCCTCGCCTTCGCTCAACCCAAAGAACAATGGCTCACGTTCTATGAAAGAAGCAACTACCGCAAGACACCCGATTACAGCGAAACGGTGACATACTGCAAGAGACTCGCCCAAGCATCACCCTGGATTCACTATACCAGTTTCGGCAAGACACCGCAGGGACGGGACCTGCCTCTCGTGATCATATCGAAGGAAAAAGCATTTACACCCTCGCGGGCCATGAAAACCGGAAAGGCGATCGTTCTCATTCAAAGTGGAATCCATGCGGGCGAAATCGACGGTAAGGATGCTTCTTTGATGCTGATTCGCGATATGGCCGTCACCCGGGAAAAGGCGCCGCTGCTCGACCATGTAATCGTTCTCGTTGTTCCAATATTCAATGTTGACGGACATGAAAGAATCAGTCCTTACAACCGCATAAATCAAAATGGTCCGGATGAGATGGGCTGGCGCGTAACGGCACAGAATTTAAATTTAAACCGCGACTATATGAAAGCCGATGCACCCGAGATGCGCGCAATGCTTAAGCTGTTTTCCCGGTGGCTGCCGGATTTTTATATCGATTGTCATGTCACCGACGGACTGGATTTTCAGTATGATGTCACCTACAGTATGGCGCTGTCCATCTCCATCGATGAGAGTCTCGCAGACTGGAATAAAAAAATCTTTTTACCCTGGATGACCGCCGAGGTCGAAAAAAAAGGACATATCATCGCCCCTTACATCTTCCCGCGGGAAGATAAGGATCTGTCGAAAGGGCTTATTGCCGGACCTACACCACCGAGATTTTCTACAGAATACGGTGCAATCCAAAATCGCCCGACGCTCCTGATCGAGACACATATGTTGAAACCGTACAAAACGCGGGTTACAGCGACTTATGATATACTTGTAGCCACATTGGAATTAATGAACAGGGAGAACTCGAACCTGCGGGCGTTGAATCTCTGTGCCGATGCAACTACACAACATCTTGGGCGATCGGGGAACGGTTACGTTCCGTTACAGTTTGAGGCAACAAAAGAATATACACCGTTGGAATTCAAAGGTTTACGATCACAGATGGAATTCAGCGACATTTCGGCTTCAGAAAGGACTATCTATACCGAAGAACCGATGACTATGGTTGTACCTTACTTTGATAAAATCCGCGTCACGGATTCGGTGCTCGTCCCAAAATATTATTGTATCCCTCAGGAGTGGGATGAGGTAATAGAAGTGCTGGCTGCTCATGACATTCAGATGCGAAAGCTGACCTCGCCGATCACGATCGATGTCCAGATGTACAAACTCACCGAACCGAAATGGCAGGAGCGGCCGACCGAAGGACGGCATATGGTACGATGTGCATCGGAGCTTTTTACCGAGAAACGAACGTTCCCTGCAGGAACGATCGTCGTCCCCACAGACCAGCGGACAGCAAGAGTCATTGTAAATCTTCTCGAACCGCGAGGCCCCGATTCGTTCGTCAGCTGGGGATTTTTCAATACAATTTTCGAACAGAAGGAATATGCCGAAGATTATGTACTCGAGAAACTCGCTCGTGAAATGATTAAGGATAATCCGGGACTCGAGAAGGAATTTTATTTAAGGCTCGCATCCGATACCGCTTTTGCAAAGAATCCCCGTGCACGCCTTAATTTTTTCTACCAGCACTCATTGTATTGGGACAAATCACTGGGTGTCTATCCTATTGCCCGTGTGATGACTGATATTGATGAGAAGGTAATAAAGAATAAATTTGTTCCTGAAGAATAGGAAAAGTACCACGCCGGCGGGAAGGGATGCTAAATAGATTATAAGGAATTTATAGGCCCTCGACCGGTGGTTCGACAAGCTTACCACTAGCTCGGCCCAAGTCGCTCGGGACGACGATGACTATCTTTTATTCTTTTGAAAAACATATAAAAATCTTAACCGTCACGTCGAGCGTAGTCGAGACGTGCTAAACTGATCAAAAAACAATGAAACACTCCTGGGTCTACATACTCGAATACCGAGACGGTTCTTACTATACAGGCTGTACCTCCAATCTTGAGCAGAGAATCGCCCAGCACGAGCAAGGATACTTCGATGGTTACACAGCCACTCGACTCCCAGTAAAATATCTCCGGTCTCAGGAATTCGCTGACATACGATACGCCGAAGAGGCTGAATGGCGAATAAAGCGTTGGAGCCGTGCAAAGAAGGAAGCACTTATGAGGGGCGATTATGAGCTTCTCCATCAGCTTGCGGAATGTAAGAACAAAACGCATTTTAAGAATAAAATAAAGTGATGGATTGGCCCTCGACTTCGCTCGGGCCGACGTTAAAATTTTTTATTCTCTTTAAGAAAATTTTCTAAGAAAACCAATGAAAGCCATCATCATTTCACAGACCGGCGGAACCGAAGTACTAAAATATAAAACAGTACACATACCGCTCATTGTGAAAATAAAGTGCTCGTCAGAAATCGAGACGACCTGCGTTAATTTTAATTATGCTTCCTATATATCATTTGAGAATTCTTTTTAAAAAGAGAATTATACTTTTGACAAGCGGCATCGGCATTTATCTGTAAATCGCTCAGAGTGGTTCCCGCCACAATAGCGAAATATACGTCGACAGTATCCCCGACTGAAAGTGTAAATGGACCCGACCCGATCCACATCCTGTATTCACCAGGCACTGTGATAGGCTTATTTATGAAAGTAGAAATCCATGCGAATGATGAATCACGGATTCCGTTACCCTGCTCTTCCCCGGTCACCCGAGCACCCGACATTCCGTTCAACGCAATAATGCCGTAATAATTCGGATCACCCCCACCCCCACCAGGGTATTCATATGCCATATTTCTTGACTGATCATATCCACCGAGATTTAACCCGCTTGCACTCGATCCTCCGACATCCCAGTCTGCAAAAATACCGACGAAAAGATCATTGATTACCGAGTAATTCCCATACAGACGATAGCGAATGACCATACTATTTTCACCGGTGTTGGAATATGAAATTTGATTTACCGTCAAACTGTAAGGATTAGGGGCTCCACCATCATTAAAAGTAGCCTCTGCGATTTGGCTCCAGGAAGAATTGGATTTAAAACCAGAAATGTGAACCGTATTAACTAAATCATTATTTATCATGAAACTTCCTAAATGACCATTAACACTCTTACGAGACATTGTTCCCATAATTAGACCTGATGAATATAATGCGTCTGTATTCCCCTTAAACCTGACACCCCTACCGATATCTCCATTGTATAAGTGACCAATATTGCCATTCTCAAACATTGTAACTTCAAGGTTTCCTGTATTGTGCGTTAAAAATTGTATCGATGGCGGTGTTGGTGATGACTCCACTCTCTCAACAAAAAAATACAAATCTGATAATGTTGTTTTCTTATCAAGACTAAGTAACGGACCGGGTATTGATGAGGACATTTGCCCCCCAATATCATCCCTATTTTTTAATATTGAAATGTCAACAGTAGAATCAAAATAAATGATATTTCCGTTTTCATCATAATACATGATCATGAGTGACCATTTAGTATCAATATGGGTATTCAAAAAAACAATGTTTATGGTATTTTTAACTCCCTGAGCATCAGCATTACTCGTTAACGAACCCCAAATTTCATAATTTTCGGGAGTATAGTCAAAAGCTTCTGTGTACCTTCCGTGAGGGTAATTAAGGTTAACACAGCACTCATAATATTCATATGATTTACCGTTTAACTTAAAAGTTATTACATTTTGCCCGCCGCATTTATTTTTTGGATAACTATAATCTTTTCCATCAATATTAACATCAAAACCGGCGACAGTCTGCCAACCATAATCATTCTTGATGTTGGTCCACTTGAGAGTATGTGTTTCGTCATTCATGCTTATCGTCGCATCGAACGAGAGAAGTCCTTGAACGTTTTTTGAGTAATCCGATCCGTTATTCCACATGTTGTAGATCTTGACTTCAAATCCGTCTACTGTAAAACATATGGAGTTGGTTCCGTTGGGGGATTCTGTCGGATTTTTTTTCGAACAGGATACCATCAAGCAACACAACATGATGGCCATCTGCAAAAGATCGAAGATAATGTGTTTCATAATATTCACCTATGAGAAAATTTATGTGAAAAGTCTATGTTCTTCCTCGCTCGTTGATACGGGAACAAACCGCATTTTTCATGACGCCTCGAGGATATTCAAAAACTCACATAATTCCACAGTGAAATTATGTATGCACAATACACAACCTTGAAAGGCCGCCAGGGTCGGGTTGTCTTGTCGTAGCTATTTTCGGAATGGGGAATTAATCAGGAACGACCTAATTATAGGCTTCCCGATAGAGCAGTAACGATATCTGTTTTGTTTGTAAAAGATAAAATTTCTGTTTGAAAAGTCAAGTATCCGTTTACGCGAAAGAGGTTATTATTCTTATAGGAATTAAAATAGCAAAAATAAAAAGAATTTCATAAATTTCATTAAATCTGAAAATAACTAAAGGGAAAAAAGTGAAAGCCATCATCATTTCACAAACCGGCGGACCCGAAGTGCTCGAATATAAATCAGCACCCATGCCGCACATCAAAGAGAATGAAGCGCTGGTCAAGATCGAAGCGATCGGCGTCAACTTCATCGACATCTACCACCGGAGCGGATTGTACCCTATCCCCCTCCCCTTCACACCCGGCTCGGAAGCAGCAGGAATAGTCGAGGCTATAGGACAGAAAGTGACCGAGGTAACTATCGGCCAGCGAGTTTCCTATGCAATGGTGATGGGCTCATACGCCGAATATGCCGCCGTCCCGGCGTGGAAACTTGTCCCGATACCGGAAACCATTCCGATTCAGACAGCGGCAGCAACGATGCTGCAGGGTATGACGGCGCATTACCTCACTACATCTACGTATTCATTGAAATCCAACGATACCGTACTCATTCATGCGGCAGCAGGCGGAGTCGGACTGCTTCTTATCCAGATTGCTAAGCGAATTGGAGCCCGTGTGATCGGTACTGTCTCGACAGAAGAGAAAGCCACGCTCGCAAGAGAAGCCGGAGTCGACGATATCATTCTGTACACACAGCAGGATTTCGAAACCGAAGTAAAAAAAATTACCGGCGGTAAAGGTGTACAGGTTGTTTACGACTCGGTGGGCAAAGACACATTTGTAAAAAGTCTCAATGTGCTTGTTCCACGCGGGATGATTGTGCTATTCGGACAATCGAGCGGAGTCGTTCCACCGTTTGATCTGAATATTTTAAGTCAGAAAGGTTCTCTGTTTATCAGCCGGCCTTCACTCGGCCATTATACACTAACGCGTGAAGAATTACTCTGGCGTGCAAACGATTTGTTCACATGGATTGTCAAAGGCGAATTAAAAATCCGGGTCGATCGAACATATGCGCTAGCGCAGGCGGCCGAAGCGCATCGTGCATTGGCTGGGCGAGAAACGACGGGGAAGGTGCTGTTGATACCCTGAGGTTCATGTTGGAGGTCTTTAAATTTGTACTGTCGTTAAAGAACGATAACATTTTCTTAGTTAACGTTCGGTACTTTCCGGTATACCTAACTATTTTTAAAAATATTCCAGCCAAATTTCGGAAAGATAAATCAGGACCCATTTATAATTAAATAGAAGTACGACTACCAGAATAACCAGTATTATCCTGAATATAATGGGCGCGGATTCTACTGGTCTCGCAACGAAACCTGAAATTCTCTTGACAACACCCCACGGAACTAAAAGACCAATTACAGCGAATAGCAGGGACGAGATTAAAATCTGAGTACCCGTACTTTTATCGGCGGTACCATGCTCCTCAGTCATTGTAGCAAACACACCGGCAAAGAAGCCGATGACAGACCAACAGAACATGTAGCCTATCTTGAGGAAAACTTTGAAAAAGAATGACACTTGGCCTCCGGTTTGATCTAATGTGTCATCTATAATAAATGCCTTACTTGGTGTCCATAATAAAGAGGAGCGGGACTCGTCATAACGGTTAATCTACAAATTTTTAAACAAAATAAAAATGTCGTTGTAAGCTTTATTCTTTTTCCCTTTTTCCTTAGAAAAAGCCATATAACACTTGCCTTCCAGCTCTATCCACCATGATACTTGACAGAAGCAAACGACCGCCGTATATTTCAGCCAAGAAGAAATAGGTGGAGGCAAGGGTAAAGGTTGAGGTAAATGTTAAGGTAAAGGTAAAGGTAAAGGTTAAGGTTAAGGTTAAGATAAAGATCGAGTGGACTGTGAATCAAATAGCTGAATCGTACGTGAAGCTCGTCCTGGCTCTTGGCCTGCATGATGCAGATTATGTCGATGCGTATTATGGGCCGAAGGAGTGGGTAGGAGAGATAGAAAGAGAGGTAGAGGAAGAGGTAAAGTTTACCCTGAGCGAGTCCCGCGGCTCTGTCCCGAGCGACTCGACTCCCGCCGTTGGCGGGATCGAGGTCTTGTCGAAAGAAGCGGGACGAGTCGAAGGGGTTAAGGGTATAAACAGATCGCTTGAAAGAATACGCAATGAGGCGAAATCGCTTCTCTCCGAGCTTCCACCAGCAGCAACTCCTACGGGCGATGAAATCGTGCAACTCAGACATATGTATCTCAGCAAGCATATTCGGGCGCTGATCGCCCGAGCGGAAACACTTCTCGGAAAGAAATTATCGTTCGACGAAGAATCGGAAGCGTATTACGATGCGGTTGCACCGATTTACCCTGAAGATCATTTCCGGAAAATTCGAAACGATCTCGATTCCATACTTCCCGGTTACGGGAGTATTCCTGAACGGTATGATAATTTCAAAAACCAATTCATCATTCCAGATGAGAAACTCGATGCCGCGTTTTCAGTTGCTATCGAAGAATGCAGGAAGCGCACAAAAGAACATCTCCCCCTTCCAACGAACGAGAGTTTCAACCTCGAGTATGTCAATAAAAAACCATGGAGCGGATATAATTGGTTTAAGGGAAATGCCCATAGCCTTATTCAGCTGAACACAGATCTTCCGATATTCATCGACCGGGCAGTCGATTTAGCCGCACATGAAGGATATCCCGGACATCATGTGTACAATTCACTCCTTGAACTGCATCTCTTCAAACAAAAAGGGTGGGTGGAATTTTCCATATTTCCGCTTTTCAGTCCACAGGCATTGATTGCAGAAGGGACGGCAAATTACGGCATTGAAGTCGTATTCACTCCATCAGAGCGAATTGACTTCGAGCGAGAGATTCTCTTCCCACTTACAGGACTCGATCCTTCGAAAGTCGAGCTCTATTATAGAATACATGAACTCTCAATGCGACTCGCGTACGCCGGGAATGAAGCAGCACGCGGATATCTTGATAGGAAGATCACCGCTGAAAAAGCCGTCGAGTGGTTAGTCGAATATGCGTTAATGTCGCATCAACGAGCCGAGCAGCGTATAGAATTTTTTGATAAATATCGAAGCTATGTAATCAATTATAATCTCGGTCAGGATCTGGTTAAACGGTACCTCGAGCGTCTCGGTGCGACGGCGGATAATCCGGCAAAGCGTTGGGAAGAGTTTGCAAGATTGTTGGCTTCTCCAATGCTGCCGTCGGGATTACGATAATTATTCTATATCCCCGAGTTTCTACCATCGAGCGGTAGAATTCCACCGAATTCATTTGCCTTAGTAGTATAATCAAGAATTCTCCTTGAAATATTTTCTTGATTTGAGTACTATTGATGAACAACAGTATTAATTCAAAAAGGAGCACTCAATGCAGCCGCGTACGATTCCATATCTTTTCGAAGAGAGTGTTCGCAAATATGCCAAAAATATACTCATGTGGGAAAAGACCGGCGATCACTATACCGGCTCGACATACGAAGAGATCCGTGAGTCCGTATATCAATGTGCTGCAGGACTCCTGCATCTTGGTATACACAAAGGCGATAGGCTTGCACTCATCGCCGAAGGCCGGAATGCGTGGGTGATCTCCGAGTTAGGGATCTTTTATGCAGGAGCGATCAACGTCCCCCTCTCGGTGAAACTGAACGAACTCTCCGAAATAAAATTCCGGCTTGCCCATTCGGGCTGCCGGATGGTCATCGTGTCGGCAAATCAACTTATAAAAATCCGTGAAATCGAACCCGATCTTCCCGAGCTCGAAAAAATTATTATTTTGGATCCGCTGGATTCATATGAAGAAGACGAGATTCCGTTCGACGAGCTCTTGAAGCTGGGGGGGGAATATCTCAAAGATCACCGAAACGAATTCGAGCAAACATGGCGGAATGCCGAAGAAAATGATGCGGCAAATATCTGCTACACATCGGGAACGACGGCAGATCCGAAGGGAGTCATTCTCACACATCGCAACTATACCGCAAACGTCGAACAGGCTTCCGCCCTGCTCCCCATTCCCGAATATTATTGTTCGCTTCTGATTCTTCCCTGGGATCACTGCTTCGGACATACAGCCTGTATTTATACACTGATGCGCAACGGGGCGAGCATGGCGGCTGTGCAGGTCGGAAAAACCGGACTCGAGACTCTCAAAAATATTCCGATCAACATAAAGGAAACGCGGCCTCATTTTCTATTGAGCGTTCCTGCGCTGGCAAAAAATTTTCGGAAGAATATTGAAAATGCAATAAAGGAAAAAGGACCGAAAGTCGAAAAACTTTTTCAGAAAGCACTTAACTTCGCCTACGAATATAATGGAGAAGGATGGAACCGTGGGAAAGGTTTGAGAATGCTGCGCCGGCCTCTCTATCTTATCTTCGATCGGTTGATCTTCAGCAAGATCCGCGAGAATTTTGGCGGCAGACTTGAGTTTTTTATCGGAGGCGGCGCTTTGCTAGATATCGAGCTCCAGAAGTTTTTTTATGCAATTGGGATTCCTATGTTTCAGGGATATGGACTCACCGAAGCGACGCCCATTATCTCCGCCAATGTTCCCCTCAAACACAAGCTCGGTTCATCCGGATCGATCGTCAAAGATCTCGAAATAAAAATCTGTGATGAAAAAGGATATGAGCTGTCTGTCGGACAGCAGGGCGAAATCGTTGTACGCGGTGAAAACGTGATGGCCGGCTACTGGAAAAACGAGAAAGCTACGAAGGAGACCATACGCGACGGTTGGCTCTACACAGGTGACCTTGGATACCTGGATGAAGACGGATTCTTGTATGTACTTGGTCGCGATAAGAGTCTGCTCATCGGAAGCGACGGAGAAAAATACAGTCCCGAAGGAATAGAAGAGGCGCTCATAGCACACTCCGACTACATCGACCAGATCATGCTTTATAATAATCAATCTCCCTATACGGTGGCATTGGTCGTCCCGAATAAAGATGCGCTCCTCCGTGCCATGCATTCTGATAATCTAAGCTGCCACACAATGGAGGGACAGGACGCCGCCTTGCGTAAGATTGAATCGGATATCCAGGATTACAAAACAAGCAGAAAATATGCCGGGATGTTTCCGGAACGATGGCTTCCTTCTGCAGTCGCCGTTCTGGGTGAGGGATTTACGGAACAGAACAGGTTTCTCAACAGCACGATGAAAATGGTCCGGGGGAAAATTACCGAATTCTATCAGAACCGGATCGAATACCTGTCCACGACCGAGGCAAAAAACATCTGTAATCCGCAAAATCGGATGATCATCAAACGATTTGAGGAACACCAGGAATGAATTCAGTGTTTTTCATTCATATACTTTAAATAAACTTCTTTCACCTATCGCATATTTCTTTCAATGAAAGCACTGAATTTTGTGATTTTTTTCTCGGTTTTTTTTGCAATCTACGGACTCAGTAATTATTACATTTACATTCGCGGCGCGCAGTCGATTCCGGCAGGATCGCCGCTTAAAGGCTGGTATGTAATAATATTCCTCGTTGTTTCTCTTTCCTTTATTGTAGGCAGAGTACTTGAGCGATTCACACTCTCATTTGTCAGCGAACTGTTCGTCTGGATCGGGAGTATCTGGCTTGCGGCTATGCTGTATTTCTTTCTTGCCATTATTCTTTTCGATTTTCTGCGATTGATGAATTTCATCTTTCACATTTTCCCCTCATGGATCACCGATGATTACGGCAGAACGAAGACCATCACGGCGTTGGTGACAATCAGCGCGGTTGCAGTTCTTCTCGCGGCAGCGTTCATCAATGCGCTGACCATTAGACTCCGTACACTCGAGATATCTATCCCTAAAAAAGTGGAAGAGATGAAATCAATGAATATCGTCGCCGTTTCGGATATTCATCTCGGAACGATTATCGGGCGAAAACGATTTGACAGGATTGTCGACAAAATCAACGCCCTGCAGCCGGATATCGTCCTCTTCCCCGGCGATATTGTCGACGAAGATCTTGCGCCGGTGATAAAAGAAAACCTGGGCGAATCCTTGAAGAATATCAAGCCGAAGTATGGAGTATACGCGATAACCGGAAACCATGAATATATCGGCGGAGTCGAAGAAGCCTGCCGGTATTTGATCGCACACGGAGTGACGATGCTCAGAGATTCCGTTGTAAAAATCAACCGTAACCTTTTCTTAATCGGACGTGAAGACAGGAGCATCGGACAATTTCAGGGGAAGCGGCGAAAGTCACTTGAAGATCTCATGGAAGAAGTCGACCTGACGTATCCGGTTATCCTCATGGATCATCAGCCGTTTCACCTCGAGGAGGCAGTTCGGAATCGCGTCGATCTTCAACTTTCCGGGCATACCCATCACGGTCAGCTCTGGCCGTTGAATTATATCACCGACAAGGTCTATGAGATCAGCTGGGGGTATGAAAAAAGAGAGCAGACACATATTTATGTCTCAAGCGGTGCCGGCAGCTGGGGTCCGCCAATGAGACTTGGAAACACTCCTGAAATTGTAAACATTCATCTTCACTTCGAATGACAGATATTGTAATACTGGCAAAAATTTATCAGTGAAGGAGCATCCAATGCATTTATTCCGATCGCTTTCCAAAAAAAGTGTTCTATTTTTATTTTTAATACTGATACCTCATTCTTTTCAACTCGATGCGCAACGATCCAGCATCGATGCCAGAAACGCACCGGAATTCATCCAGCCGCTTCTTATCTATGAATATTGCAGAATCCTTACATCACCGAAATACACCGGGCGTCTGACGGGGAGCGTTGGATTTACAGAGGCAGCGCTATGGATAGAAACCCAATTGAGAGGATGGGGCTTACAACCTATGGATACAGCCGGACATTACCTGCAGGGATTTCCAGCGGCATATTCAGAAATTAAAAATGCCTCCATGACTATCATTCTTCCCGCCACTGCGGACTCGGCAGCCAGAAAATTTGTCCTCGAACCCGTAAAGGATTTTCTTCCCTTCTTCTCCGCCGATTCAGGAACGCAATCCGGAAAAGCAGTATTTGCCGGCTGGGGGATCAGCGCCCCCGAACTTGGTTATGATGACTATGCCGGGCTCGATGTCCGTGGAAAATTCGTCATGTGTTTTCGCAAGACACCCGATCCATCCGACGATCGATTCACACCCTTTAATGAGAGCCGTAGGCGCATGTCCATTGCTAAGGAACACGGTGCGATCGGGGTAATTGCCCTCAATGATGAAGTCCTAGCCCATCCATATGGCGACCGGATCGCGAATTTCATCCCGGTAATGATTGCCTTCAAAACAGCGGACATGATTCTGGAAGAAAAAGGAACCCGATGCGATTCTCTCAAGGCTGTGCTTCTTCGAACGAAAAAACCCTCTTCATTCGAGACCGGGACTGTTATTGAGTGCACGGTCTCTTCACATTATCACCCGGATGAAAGGGGATACAATGTTGTGGGGATTATCAAGGGCTCCGATTCAACACTTAAGAAGGAATGCATTGTCATTGGAGCTCATGCAGATCACTGCGGTCAGTTTAAAAATAAAATATTCTCAGGCGCCGACGATAATGCAAGCGGAACAGCTGTTGTAATGGAAATCGCACGTACCTTCGCTACACTTAATGTCAAACCGAAGCGTTCGATCGTCGTTGTGCTCTTCGGTGGGGAGGAAATGGGATTGAAAGGCTCGGAATATTTTGTCTCGCATATTCCACAAAAATTTTCAAAAGTTGCCGGCATGCTCAATTTTGATATGGTAGGCGAAGGCGACGGAACAAATTGCAGCTTTTCTTCTCCTGATTTTAAAAATATACTAATTGAGGCTGACGGTCCGGTCGGCACTTTACAGAATACGCACCTTATGAAAAAGGATGAGGCATTGTTAAGCGACTATGCTTCATTTCTGAAACAGGGTATTCCCTGCCTGTCGTTCTCGTCAAACGGTCCGCATCTGAGTTATCATCAAACAGGAGACACACTCTACCGTCTCAATCCGGATATCATGGCGGACGTCGCCATTCTCGGTTTCCGGGCGGCATATATAATAGCGAATAGAGAATGAGGAAGCAGAGCTGGATTTCACTCGCATATTAATGCAGACAAGGTTGCCTCTACAACTTTAAACTTTAAACCTTAAACCTTCAAACCTATAACCCGTTGGTTTCTTGTTATTTCACCTCTTCAAACTCTCCTGTTTTTCTGTTCTTTCGTACGTTATCCCAGTTAAAATATCGTCCGTTCATGGCGATATAAACACCGTGTGGAAGCGTTTCGGAAAACGCTATTGCACTCCCTAAATTGAATAATCCGTCGGAGCTTCCGAATTTATACGGAATCATGGCGCCGGTCAGGACGATTGTCTTCTTATGGATATTCTCTCCGAGAATCCGGGCCGTGATAGCCATCGTATCCGTTCCATGCGTGATCAGGATGCGGTCGCTCTTCGCACGTTTACAGGAATTTAGAATTATCTGCCGATCTCTATCCGTCATCAGGAGACTGTCGATCATCATAAGTACTCTGATTTTAACGTCGACTTTCGAGCGGCCAAGTTTCAACATTTCATAAAGATGAGTGTCTTTGAAGAAAAGCTTTCCATCCAGCTCATGATATTCCTTATCGAATGTGCCGCCCGTAATAAAGATCTGTATTGTTGCCATGACTGTCTGACCTACTAATTTTAGATGTACTGTTTTAAGTAATCCGAATGATTTGAGTGAGACTTAAAATAATAAAAATGAGTATCGTGTGCAAGAAACCGCCGCGGACGTATTATATTGCTTTTTTCAACTCGAATTGCTACCATAAATCACACAACATTCGTCGACATCGCGGACAATTAACATTCTTTATTCACAACCGGTTCCATGTCCCATATCGAATTTCAATTATCGAAGAGATTATTTGCCTGGCTTTCATCTCATAAAAATACAGCCTACGAAGCATTAATAGCACCGCGGAAAAAGATGCTGCTTGGATCGCTCAAAGGAACTATAGTAGAAATTGGTGCGGGAACCGGTCCTAATCTCCATTACTATCCTCAAGGGATCAATTATATCGCAGTCGAACCGAATACATTCATGCACGGTTATCTGAAAAAAGAAGCTGCGAGTCTGGGGATAATGATAGATATTCGAGATTGTGCTGCAGAAGATATAAGGATTAAAGATGGAAGTATCGATGCTGTTGTGGGAACTCTCGTACTCTGTTCTGTAGCCAATCAGTCTAAGGTACTCCGGGAGATTTTCCGCATATTAAAACCGGGAGGAACGTATTGTTTCATTGAACACGTGGCTGCACCGAAGAAAAGCGCTTTAAGAGCGATTCAACATTTACTGCGTCCGTGCTGGAGACTTATAAGCGACGGCTGCTACCCCGACCGGGAGACCCTGGCAGTAATTCAGATGAGCGGATTCACTACTATTGAGTATGAATCATTCCGTACCGGCGCGCCGGTTGTGAGTCCACACATCGCCGGTCGGGCTGTAAAATAATTGGAATTTTTCTTGCACCCTACGCTTCGATCAATAGACCTTCGATCTCATTGAAAATCTCTTCATCTTCGAAAAGATTTTGATGGATCGCTCCTGACGGACAGGCGGCGACGCACGTTCCACATCCTTTGCAGAGCGCTTCATTGATTACGGATTTTTTCTTCTCATCGTTGAACGAGATTGCGTTGTACGGACATAAGGAGATGCATGTCTTACATCCCGAACATGATTCTTCAAGGATATAGGCTGTATTCGGCTCGAGCTCGACATGACCGGTATCGATGAGTGCAAGAGCTTCCGCTGCAGCAGCACCGGCCTGAGCCACCGTATCGGGAATATCTTTCGGTCCCTGACAACATCCTGCGATAAAAATCCCATCGGTGAACGTGCTAACCGGCGCCAGCTTCGGATGACGCTCGAGAAAAAAGTTCTCAGATGAGCAGCAGATGTTAAATATACGGCGGACTTCTCCGGCATCGGCATGCGGTTCGAGTCCGACCGATAGAATCACCATGTCGACCGGAATCGTTCGGAGTCTTCCAAGTAAAGTATCTTCCACACGAATATTTAACTTCCCGGTAGTCCCATTATTCGATTCCGGATATATATCGGCGACTTTTCCACGGATCAGGTGGACTCCTTCTTCCGCGACACGGTTGTAAAACTCCTCCATCGTTTTGCCGACAGCCCTAATGTCGATGTAAAAATTATATATCTCGGCTTCCGTGTGCTCCTTGACCAGATGCGCCAATTTCAATGAGTACATACAGCAGACGCGTGAACACCACCGGTTTGTATTCATATCACGCGAGCCCACACAGTGTACAATCGCGACCGATTTTGGCTTTCGTCCGTCGCGCATTATCACTTCACCACCTGTCGGACCGGAAGCATTGACAAGGCGTTCGACTTCGAGTGCAGTATAGACGTTCGGGTAGGTACCATAGCCGTAATACGGAATGCGTGAAGCATCAAATATTTGAAATCCTGTTGCGAGAATAATGCTGCCTACTTTAAATTCAATTTTCTCTTCCTGCTGATTGAAGTCGATGGCATTTCTATCGGCACATACTTCGACGCATGTTTTCTTGCACTTATGAGATTTGAACTCGATGCAGGTTTCCGGATCGATGATTGCAATAAGAGGTGTCGCCTGCGCGAAAGGAACATATATCGGCTTCCTCTTCCCCAATCCGAGATTAAACTCATCGGGATATTTTGCCTCTTTATATATACATGCCTCAATGCATTCCAGACACCCCACACAGCGATCCTCAATCACGTAGCGGGGTTTCCGTTTTACCGTAACCGTATAATTTCCGACATATCCCACCACACTCACCACTTCGGAGTATGTCCAGAGCGTAATATTCGGGTGGGATTTCACAGCCGACATTTTCGGAGTCAGGATGCATGCCGCACAATCGAGCGTTGGGAAGGTTTTATCAAATTTCGCCATATGTCCGCCGATGGTCGCATCCCGCTCGACCAGGGTGACATGTTTCCCTGCATTTGCCATTGTCAGGGCAGCATGAATTCCCGCTATTCCTCCGCCGACGATCAATACATCGGGATGAACCGGGACTTCTTTTTTCTCGAGCGGCTTGTGGTAACGAACACGCCGTATAGCTGCACGGACAAGATCGAACGCTTTTGCCGTCGCTGCGGCTTTATCGTCATGAATCCATGAATCGTGCTCACGAATATTCACCATTTGAAAGAAATAGGGATTGAGTCCTCCTTTTTCCGTTGCATGCCGGAATGTTTTTTCATGAAGAAACGGCGAACATGACGCAATGACAATACGATTAAGTTTTTGCTCACGGATGTCGGTTTGAAGCAGTTCCTGACCCGGATCGGAGCACATATATCTATAGTCCCTTGAAACCACAACTCCAGGCAACGTGGCCGCATATTCTGCGACTCTCTTGACATCGATGACGCCCGCGATATTTGAACCGCAGTGACATATATAAAATCCAATCCTTATCTGACCATTGTCTTTCTTTTCCATGTTATTCACCTCCCATAGATTCGGCAAGAAGTTCGACGATATCTTTGACGAGGATTTTTTCTTGTCCCAGTACTTTCAGAGCGTCTTCAAAGCGGGAAACTTCATACGGGCACCCCACTGCCACCACCTCGGCTCCGGTGTCGATCGCCTCTTTCATTCTCCGTTCCGACAAACGTTCCATACCTTTCGATTTATAATACGTATCGAGCCACATCCCGCCGCCGCCGCCGCCACAGCAAATGGAATTTATCCGGTTGTGAACCATCTCGACGAGTTTCACACCGGGAATGGCACGCAACAGGGCACGGGGTTCTTCATAGACATTGTTACTACGCCCAAGGCAGCATGAATCATGATATGTGATCTTGTAAGGCAGCTTCTTCTTGAGTAAGGGTTTTAACTTATCCAGATATTCTGCAAGGAACGGTATCGTATGTGTGGTCGGATAATAGAAACCGTACATGGGATAACGATATATAAAAGCGTCGAACGCATGCGGATCCGAAGTGACAATACGGTTAAATTTGTATTTTTTGAATGTCTTCATATTGGCATCGATTAATGTCTCTGACAATCCCGATTCCCAGGCGAATCGTCCGCAATCTCCGGCACATTTCTCTTCGTTCCCGAGGATCGCAAAATCAATTCCAAGCGTATTGAAGAGTTTTGCAGCGGCACGGCAATTATCCTGTCCTCGCGGATAGAACGAGGTATAGCACTCCACGAACCAGAGAACATCGACCGGTTCCGGATGTTCGGAAAGAATCCGCACCGGGACGCCCGCAGTAGGAACCCAAGCCGCCCGCTTCCGTGGAGATTCACCCATTGCATTCCCGTACCGCATCGTATTGACCAGTCCTTTTTGAAATTCGGCTGGAAGTTGTGTCTGATGAGTTATAACCTGTTCTTTTACCAATGGTAGAAGAACATCAGTGAGGTTAATATTCCGCGGACATTTAGCTTTGCATGCATAGCAGCTCACACATTTCAACAGACTATCGGATTGAAACACTTCTTCCAGTAATCCGTTCTGCAGCATTTGAATAATCCGCCGCGGAGGAAAATCCATATATTCACCGTACGGACATGTTCCAACACACATGCCGCATTGAATACATGAGAGAACCTGCTTTCCTTCCGGTGTCTCCGCCAGATTTTCGAGCGTATATTTTTCAATTCCCGGTGCTGCTGTAAGTGTCTGCATAAAGTTTTATACCCCTTTCTGAATCTCGAGTGCATCCCCCACAAATTCTGCAATATCCTTTATCATCAATCGCTGTTCATTTCCGGTAGTTTTAACAGCATCACGAAACATGACAAGATCTTTCGGACACGCAACCGCCATTGTATTGACATCAGGAAGCGATATAGCTTCACGGACTCGATTCTCTGCAGGTCTTTCTTTTATTCCCGGAATATCCTCCATCCAAATCCGTCCTCCTCCTGCTCCACAACAAAAGCCCTTCGAGCGATTTCGCGGCATTTCTTCTATTTGAAGACCCAGCATTCTCAAGAGCATCCGAGGAGGTTCATACACACCGTTGTAGCGGCCGAGATAACAGGGATCATGATATGTGATGCGGCCGTTCAGATTTTTCCGGACAGTAAGATCCCCATTCAGAAGAAGTTGATAGATTAGTTCGGTGTAATGGACAACCCGGGTACCATTTCCGTTCATACGATATTCATTTTTCAATGTATTATATGAATGAGGATCTGTCGTAACGATGGTCTCGAATTTTGCTTTACCAAGAACCGTTTGATTCTTCTCGCTCAGGAGCTGGTAAAGTCCTTCTTCCCCGACGCGCCGGACATCGTTTCCGGAATTTCGTTCTCCGTCAAATAGAATACCAAAATCAAGTTTTGCCGTTTGAAAAATTTTCGCCGTGAGTTTAGTAATATCCTGAACTCGGGGATCGTACGATGCATAATCGCCCACAAACCAGAGATATTGAACCGGTTCCTTCCTTGCATCCTTTATTGTAAAACCAATATCCTGTGTCCATTTCGCGCGCATACGATCAGATTGGCCGAAGGAATTGCCATATCTGTTCATCTTCATTAATGTGTCCTGAACAAGTGTCTCTATCTCGCCTTGATTCACCAGATACCTTCTCATCTCGACAATCATTCTTGGATGTTCCACAAAGACCGGACACATCTCTTCGCAAGCGCCACATGTGGTGCATGCCCAAAGTTCCGGAGCCGAAATTACCGGGCCATGCAGTTTTTTTGATTCTTCTTCTTTTCCGGAATTTGATCCATTGGTTTTTGTGTAATGCAGCAATTGAGAATCCAATTTTAAAACCAGGTTCTTGGGAGATAGTGAATAGCCACTCGTATAAGCAGGACACACCTCCTGGCATCTGCCGCACCAGGTGCAGGCATCGACCTGCATCAGCTGTCTCCATGTAAAATCGTCGATTTTTTCTAATGTAGCTTCTCCGGAAGCGGTTAGTGATCCCACCGGGGCGAACTTTCTAAAATAAATACTAAGAGCAGATGAAAAAATATGGAACGCTTTTGTGTAAGGAATACTAGCAACAAACACGAGAGCAAGGATAAGATGGAGTAACCAAAATACAAAATGAATTGATAATATTGCAGAAAGAGATAAAGGCTGGAAGAGCGTCGACAGATAATATCCCACCGGAGCCCACTTTGCCCATGGGGGGTTCTGTGCCGTAATTCGGAGACCTTCTATAATAAATCCCGTCAGATCGATTAACAGGAGAATAATCAAGAGATAGAACGAATCCCACCGGAACGTAGGTGTCTCAGGGGTCTTAAGGCGTTCCGGACGAAGAATATATCGTCTGTATACAGCCATCCCAAGACCAAAGACCAGAAGCAGACCAAAGATATCGAGTGCTAATTCATAGAAAAGATAAAAATATCCTCTCAAGAACTGAAAACCGAGTATTAAGAAGGTAACATCCCAATCCACAGTAGCAAGCGCTGTTCCGACCAATAGAATTGCCATACTCCAAAAAATCATCAAATGCATTATTATGGCAAAACTGTCTGAAGAAAGCCGCCATTGAAAAAGAGCATATGTCACAGAGGATTTGAGCCGTTCGAACACAGATCTTTCAACCATTTCGGGCTTTCCCAATCGCCATTTTTTTATGTGACGATATACTCCATAGGCGAAAATAGAAATTGCCACAGCACCGAGAAGATATACCAGGATCTGCGCCCAACCCGGGATGTTCCAGTAAGTAGGTCGAATAGGCTCCATTTATGATCCCTTACGTTTTTTGATCTCTTCGGTCAGTGCCGGAAGAATATCGAGAAGGTCGGCACACACACCGTAATGCGCAATACTAAAAATAGGAGCATTCGGATCTGTATTGACGGCAAGGATGAGTCCGGAGTTTTTCATTCCCTCTTCATGTTCCGGTGCCCCGCTAATTCCTGCCGCGAGATATAATTTTGGCGTAACATTCATTCCCGATTTTCCCACCTGCCGGGTCAGCGGAAGCCATCCCTGATCGACAACCGGCCGCGAAGCGGACACGGCACCTCCAAGTACATTTGCAAGCTCATCGGCAATAGCGATATTATCCTGATTCTGAATGCCACGACCGACGGAAACGAGAATATCCTGTTTGGTTATATCGATATCGCCTGCTTCAGGCTCTATGGTTCGTTCAAATTTCATCCGTAGTGCTTCGAAGGGAATCGAAGCAGTAACATCTTCGACCTGAGGAGCATTCGGTGCTGTTTCACTTTCGGAACGGAAAGAACCCGAAAGCACTGAAACGATATTGAAATCACCTGTCAGCTCAACATCGGCAAATATTTTACCACCATAAAGCTGACTTTTCGCGATAAGTTTTCCATCTTCGAATCTGAGATCCCTGCAGTAGGATATAATCGGAATATTCAGCTTTGCCGAGAGCGGAGCTGCCAGATCGAGTCCCATTGATGTTGACCCGAATATTGTAAGACGTGGTTGAAATTTTTTTATCAATTCACTTAGAACAAGTTGATATGCCTCAGGATTGAAATCGTGAAGCCGATCGTCTTCGATGCAAAGAACCTTATCGGCCGGCCGGAGTTCCGGGGCAAGTTGACGGACACCGCTTCCAATTAAAACAGCGTATAATGTACCTCCGCTCTTTCCGGCGAGTTCACGTCCCTTGCCGAGAAGCTCGAATGTAATGTCGGTAAGTTTTCCCTGAAAATGTTCGGCGAAGATAAAAATATTGTTCTCCATTTTTTACTTCACCAATCCTTTCTCACATAGTATCCCGACAATTCTGGATACAATTTCCTGAGGTGTGCCTGAGATCATTTCGGCCCGGCCGGAAATCTCCGGTTTAAGCAAACGCAGTATCTCGAGTGCTTTCGGAATACCTCCATCGCCTATTGTCTTTCCAACGGCCGCTTCGGCCGGCTTTGGTAATTCGGATACTGTAATCTCTTCGATACGGCCGGATTTCATCGCCTGTCGAATGCGTGCTACCGGGACATAACGTGGCGGTTGAGAGGCCGATTGAATTCCCAGGAGTGCCGGTAGTTGTACTCGGATTTCCTCCAGGACTCCGCCGGGGAACTCTTTCCTCACAATCACTGATGTCCCTTCGACTGTTACGCCGCTCACAACGCCGACATACGGTAGTCCGAGATACATTGCCAGCATTGCACCCACCTGTCCGTCCAGATCATCCGTTGCCTGGACGCTGGTGAGAATTAAATCGTATGATTTGTCCTTCAGAAGCGATTGCAGGATGCGTGCCGTGCAATGGCTGTCGATTTTCCCTTTTTCAATTCCGGTGATTTTAACCGCCGAATCGGCGCCTTTTGCCAGTGCACCAAACAGAACCTCGTCGATGTCGGTTGAGTCGAAGGCAATAACCGAGAGAGTGCCGCCATGTTTTTCCTTAAGAAGAAGCCCCTGTTCAAGAGCGTGATCGGCAGGTTCATTTAAAATGAAGCGCAGGTATTCGCTATCAAGTGATTTCCCGTCAGGGGCGATAATCAAGTCTTCTACCGTATCCGGTATCACCTGAAGATATGTGAGAATGTTCATATTATTCCTCCGGAATTATTATCGTAGTGGGGATCAAAACAGGGTAGAAAATCGACACACTGGATTACAATGGCCTGGTGAAAAAACGTTATCTCTTGGTTCTCGAATCTATATTGAAAGTTAAAACGTTGGGCAATGTAAACTGTCTTGAACACCTTATTCCGGACAGTGCATAATATACCATTAGAGTATACTAAAGTCAAGTACATTATACCGCTCTGGATAATCATATTGAATAAAGTTTTTAAAAATGGTATATTTCGTAAACAGTGTGAAAAAGATAATCACATTTATCAATAATTTAATTAAAGGAAAAACAACTTGAAAAATATTGTCATTGCCTGCATTTCAATGATGGCTCTCACATCATGTCAAAAAAGCAATCAAGACGCTTCGGCTTTGAAGACTCAAAAAGACAGCCTCAGTTACGCCATCGGGCTGAGCGTCGGGAAAAGCCTGCAACAGGATTCTGTCAGTGTCGATCCGGATCTGATTGCCCGGGCATTAAAAGACTTAGCCGTAAATAAAACAATCCTCAATGATCAAGCTTCAAAAGAGACGATCATGCGATACAGAAAGGAACAGCTTGCCCAGAAGGGCGAAAAAAATAAGAAAGCTGGAGAAACCTTCCTCGAAGAGAATAAAAAGAAAAACGGGGTGGTCCCACTGCCGAGCGGACTACAGTACAGGGTAATCACAGCAGGAAGCGGAAAGAAACCGAAGGCAAACCAGACTGTCGTTGTTCATTACCGTGGTATGACAATTGATGGAAAAGAATTCGACAGCTCTTACCGGAACGGCCAGCCCGTTTCCTTGCAGGTAGATAGAGTTATCAAGGGATGGTCGGAAGCCCTTCAATTAATGACGGTAGGTTCCAAATGGGAACTCTTCGTTCCATCGGATCTCGCTTATGGAGAGAACGGCATTAGCCAGGTCATCGGCCCGAACAGCACATTGATTTTCGAAATAGAGCTCCTATCTATCAAATAAAATCTCTTTTTCAAGGGAGAGCAATACGAATCTCTCGCAATACGCTCTCCCTTATTCTATCCATGGTCCCTTCGGTAACATACAATCTGATCTGGAGCGTCATTCGACGGATTCCGAAAGGAAGAGTCTCAACATATGGAAGAGTTGCGGATATCTGTGGGCTTATCGGTCAGTCCCGCCTCGTGGGGTATGCGCTGCATGCGCTCCCTCGCGATACTAAAGTACCATGGTACCGGGTCATCAATGCGCAGGGGCGGATTTCGTTTCCGGAACGAAGCGAGGCGTACAGAGTTCAAAAACGGTTTCTCGAATCCGAAAGAATAACCTTTAAACAAGGGAAGATCGACCTTACACGTTTTGGCTGGCCTCCGGATGCCGAAGTCCGTCGCAGGCGGACGTAGGCATACCTGCAGAAAGCAAAGTCCGTACAAGGTAATGACAAATGGGGTTCTACTCTGAGCAGTCATAACTTCTATAGACGTAGAGACGGAATATTGGTAGAAAAGCGGAATAATAAACAGACAGAGCTTCGCCAGGCCAGCGTGCACTCCGACGTAGTCGGAGTGAGCGGCATATCATGACAAGTGATCAGCCACCTATGATCCCTGAGAGTAGCAAAATTGCGCTCAACAGGATGAGGATGATCGATGTTGCCCACCCGATAAAGTTCTGTACCCGGTTGTTCGTATACTCCTCCATAATTTCAACCTTATTCACGATAATCATCATACAGATCAGGACAATGGGAAGCAGAATTGCATTCAGTACCTGTGTCCAGATCGTGATGGTGATCAATGGTGCGTTAGGGATAAGGATGATAACGACACCGATGAGAATGATCGACGTGAAGAGCGTATAGAATTGCGGCGCTTCATTGAATTTTTTATCGATCCCTGCCTCGAACCCGAACGCTTCGCACACGTAGAACGCCGTTGCAAGCGGAAGAATCGTTGCCGAAAAAACCGAAGCGACAAAGAGACCGAAGGCAAAAACCTGGGACGCGATCGCGCCGGCAAGCGGGCGCAGTGCCATCGCAGCGTCTTTTGCCTCTTCGATATGAATCCCGTTGACATGCAGCGTTGCAGCACAGGACACAATGATGAAAAACGCCACGACGATTGTCGCGATACAGCCAAGCACGACATCCCAGAGCGTGAATTTGTAGTCACCAATGGTGAGACCCTTTTCGATCACCGAGGATTGCATGTAGAATTGCATCCAAGGCGCTACTGTCGTACCGACAAGACCGAGGACCATAGCGATGTAATTATTGTCCCATTGAATTGTTGGTGTCACTATCGCTGTACCGATCGTCGACCAATCCGGTTTTGCAAGGATCGCCGATATGACATACGAGAAGAGAAAGACGCTGAAGATGAGGAACACTTTTTCCGATACCTTGTAGTTGCCTTTCACAACGAGTATCCAGACGAGGATCGCGGCGATCGGGACCGAGAGATACTTGCTGACGCCCAGCACATTCATGCTTCCGGCGACGCCTGCAAATTCCGTCGCGGTATTCCCGATATCGGCAATAAGCAGGAAAACAAAAATATAGAAAGTTATCCTCACTCCAAAATTTTCACGGATCAGATCGGCAAGTCCTTTGCCCGTTACGATCCCCATCCGTGCGTTCATTTCCTGCACGGTCAAGAGCGCGATGAAGGATGGAATCAGCGTCCAGAGAAGCCTGTATCCATAGTTGGCTCCGGCGACGGAATAGGTTGTAATACCGCCCGCATCGTTATCAACGCTTCCCGTGATGATTCCCGGACCGACAATGCTGAAAAAAATCAGGAGGTTTCTAAGGGCAGGATTATCTTTGAGCCGTTTCAGAATTCCCATATCACGCTCCCGCCACTTTCTCTATTTCAGGGAATACCGATTCCATTGCATCACGCGAGGATATGATACCTTGGATCTGATGTTTTTCATCGACAACGGGTACTGCGAGAAAGTCGTATTTAAAAAATATCTGTGCGACACGTTTGATATTCGTATCAATCTCAACGGACACAGGATTTTCAGTCATTATCTCTACAATCGCCGTTTTGGATTTTTCACAGAGGAGCTGTCGTAGTGTAACAATTCCTTTGAGTTTTTCGTCCGCATCAACGACATATATATAATACAAGAGCTCAGCCTGTTTACTCTCTGCCCTGACAATTGTGAGTACCTCTCCGACCGTCTGATTCTCGCGGGCGGTGATGAAATTCGTATTCATGATACTGCCCACGCTGAATTCCGAGAGTTTCGAAAGTTCTTTCAATTCAGCCACTTGTTCAGCCGGCAGGTTTGCATAGACTGCATTACGAATCTCCGGTGAAATTTCATCGAGAAGGTCGACGGCCTCATCCATTTCCATATCGTTAATAATATTTGCCAGGAGAGTTGTATCAAGGGTCTCGGCTATTTGCACCCGAATTCTCATTTCGATTTCCTGAAGGGCGGCCGCCGCTGTTGGAAAATCGAGCGAGCCAAGAAGAGAAAGGCGCTCTTCAGTCCCCAGATCCTCTATGATATCGGCGAGATCGGCCGGGTGTGCTTCGGCAAACTTCGAGGGGTCGACTTTTAAATGGAGGGCACCGCGAACATTTGTTGTAGTCGTCGGCTGAACATATTTCCATGTCACAAATTTATCTTTGATATCGCGTGAAAAAAACCAACGAAACATCGAATTGAGGATTTTCTCCCATCCAAGACGGCGGTACAGTCCTTTAATCCCGATATCGAGGTGAACAACAAGGAGGTTCGGATTTTCTTTCGACGTATTATCGATAAGGAGCTGAAGATCATTCACACGGACAACTTTGTAGCCCGAGGTCGAGATTACCTGCTTATCGAGAAAAGTCTTCTTAAGAAGAATTTCATTTTCCCCGCCCTGAATAGTACCGCTCAGAGTGTCGGGCATTGTTTCAATAACGATCTTCTTCCGCGGTACAATCTGGCGAACCGTACTCCAGGGTATATAGATGGGGTTTTTCGAATCTACAATTGATGTTATAAGAGCGGAGAATTTTGGATATACCTGAAGAGTGGAAGCAGCAAAATCGAGAGTCCTGCCAATTTTTCGACCGGTACCTCCATCGATGACCGGCAAACCGAGTATCTCCGAAATATACATGAACATCTTTGTATCGTACCCTGTAGCTCTCTGCATAGCACACATCCTCGATGACATCATTTAATAACAGGTTGGAATAAAGAGCAGCTCGGTTCTGCTCTATAGAATCATATTTTCTGGAGTGTTTTTCACCCTCCTTCTATTGGAGATCGATTGTTATGAGAGGAGTCTGTGGAAAATATCCTTAATCCTCCTCTCACATTTCCAATATACAAAACCGGGGGAAAAAATGCATCACTTTTTTTTTCATGAAAAATAATTAAGGATGAAGGCCACTCAGAGCACAAACGGAATGAACATCTTGGATCTCGTCATGTATGCCTTATACTCATCACCGAATCTCCGGATGTTTTCACCCTCCTCAACCCTGGCTGTCGCATAAAGAAATGCCGTCATAATAATAGCAATCACTAGGCCTAGAATGGTAATATCTTTGAAATACACTCCCCATCCAAGAAACAACAGTGACGCATACATCGGATGCCGGATATACTTGTAGACCCCGACTGTTACAAGCGTGTTAGTGTTCTCGAACCCGACATTACCCGGTTGATTCACGGAGGCGGAAGGCTTCCCGATTTTTCGGAGGAACAAGACACCGGTTACTACAAAAGCCAGCGACACCATCAACAGAATCCAGGAAACGATCTGATGAAGTGAAAAAGGGTCGGAAAACCAGACTTCAATGTTCATTAGAATTAGCAGGATAATAGCCTCGAATGCGAAAAACCGGAAGAATCCGTGGGAATAGCGAACTCGGAAGGATTTTAGTGAAAAAATTATGATACCGATTGAAGCAAGAATAAAAATAATGATTTTCAATATATGATCATTCCTCTTAAAAGCGTTCTTTATTAAAATACAATCGAATGTTAAAAAATAGAAACGACTTTTTCAAGGATTATTATGTAATATTTAGTGCCGTTCGGATAGCAACACAAAAGCCCTGCCCCGTTTTTAACGGGACAGGGCTCTGTGATTTCAAAAAAATCTCTGAGTGCTATTTACACTTTTGAGACCTTCGCAGCCTGGAGGCCTTTCGGACCTTTTTCGATTTCGAATTCGACGGTGTCGCCTTCATTGAGGTTCCGATATCCGTCACCTACGATTGCTTTGAAGTGAACGAATACATCTTCGCCACCCTGCCGTGAAATGAAACCGTAACCCTTAGCTGAGTTGAACCACTTGACTGTTCCTTTTTCCATGGAACAAATCCTTTCTTAAATCTGGTAATTTCCCGATGACCCGGGAATGGTGTACGCCGTTCCCAACTTTCGCCGGGAGATGCTCTTAAAACGCGAAATCGCTTCAAACGGTTTTCAATTGCACCATTTGCAGCGACTTCTCAACTGCTGGCGACACTCACCTTCAACAGGCTTCTTACGGTCTATCAGCAAGATCTCAAAAGCGCAAAAACGGTGTACTGTTCTTTGCATTGTAAACTTACATCTTTTCAGCGTTAAAAGCAAGCTCTCTTTTAAAAAAGACAAAAAAATACGCAATTATCCTTGAAGGACCCATATCAACTAGTGATGTTAAAAAAACCTAGAAAACGAGGCATTTTTTAGGATTATCGCGTACTTATTGCCACACCGACGGGTGACCAGGCAACTGTAAGTCCAAGAAGCAATCCCTCCCGTTCACAATATGCGCACCATAAACCGGGCGAAAAATTCCCAATTCTGACAACTCCCGGATAGATATTAAGGTTGGCTATGTAGTCTGTTTTCTTTGTAATCGAAAGACTGGCCAGTAACGAATTATTCCGGTCATAAAAAAAACCGATGTCCCATACCAGATCAAGTGTCTTTTTGTTGCTGGTGCGATTTAATAAAATCAGATCACTTGCGGCCATACCGACTCCGAACGAGAATGCATCTCCATCCGGACATTTGTACGATACTCCACCCATACCGTTTGTACCAAAATAGTAAAAAAGATGCCACCGATCGGAAAACGGGAATTTCCATTTGACCGAAAAAAATTGTCCAATATTATGGAGATGCAAATTCCGGACTGAAAACGAGGGCTGGAGCGACCAGTCGGCAAGATTGAGTGTCTTACTGAAAAACTCGTTGACATTATCGAACGAGAATAAAATGATGCCGCCGACATCAAAAAGGCACAGATCTGCAATCGGATCGACGTTATCACCGATATATGTGTCGTTTTCAGTAATTTCGTTGATGAAATGATATGTATATAAGGTAACAATGGAAAATAGCCGGGGATATGCACAATTATTATACTCATACCATTCTTTCATCATTGTATATTCCATGCCGCCGCCTATAAGGTGCAATGAATAATTCGGCCAATACTGCGCATTCTCGCGGTTGAAACTGATGGGAATAACCTGCTCCTGTAGAAAATTCCACCACCCGTACCGACGGATCGGACCGATTGGATCGAGAATATTTCGTAAGACATTCTTACCACTCTGATAAAACGGCACCTTCCCGATGTTTCGCTGGTGACTCACCTGAAACATATCAAAACCCCCATTCAGAATCACCGATATCGGATTATAAACAGCGTCACTGCCGTAATCATATCCCTTATAAAAATAAGGCTGCTGTGCACGGGTAATTCCCGTGGATATCACAACGATGCACGCAAAAGAAAATATAGGGAAGAATCTATGGAAGGAATAATGATTTCCCTGAGAGACTGAATTTATAATCATAAGACCGGTGGTAATGATCCGATGAAAGATCCACGATAGTGTAGAATAGTATATACCTCATATGATACTCTTACACTGAACGCATAATAATTGATATTTAAAAGTAAGAAAAAAAAGGGGGAATTCAAAGTTGATCATCTACCACAATTGACAAAGTCGGTTTACTTCCTATTCACCATGCTTTAGACGCAAAAAAAAGGGCTCAATCACTTGAGCCCATCAAAGAGTAAATATTTTTTTAAAATGGCGTTTTACCTGAGCTGCCCCAAACAAGATTATGTTGAGCAAAATACTGTGCAGGGTCAATACCTTGATTTTTCAACTCAGTTATAAGTTGAGAGGTTTTAATCGGTGTTCCCTCTACGGAATATCCAAGAGTTCCAAAAAACAAAAACACATTATATTTATAAAAAATTACTCCATCCAACAAAGCATCATATCCTGGACCCGCTTTCTCAATCGCTCGGTCGACTGCGCTTTTAACTTGAGGCTGCCCGAATGGCACAATAACCTGCACAACCATATCCTCTCCTGATACTCTTTCACCCTTCCCTGTGTCTTTCACCTTGATGTTGGTATTTTTGCTGCTAATTACAGTGAAATCTAAAATCCTCGTTGTACAACCGCTTAAAAAGAGGAACAGTGCTACTAAAAGAGATATCTTAGAAAAACGGGTAACAAGTGATGCTTTCATAGGACCCTCCAGCAAATGATTATGATGAACATATGGTATAATGGTGGATTAGGAAGAATTACGGATTAGCCGACATTTTTTAGGATGCCCATTAATCTGAACGTTAATAAAATATTGTTTTTTTACACAATGTCAATAGCTTACAGTATGAAAAATAATAAAATATCGTCTAGATAAAAAGCTTAAAAAATGTGTCTGTTTTGGGCAACCTTATTTAGAAACGAGAAACAAGGTTTTTTCCGACCTTATTATAACACCCAAAACAATGAGATTTTCAACTCCTATTCGACTGCTGCGGCAACAAGTCCTTTTAACTTTGACAGCCGTTGTCTGAATTCTTCGGCTTCTATTACCAGTTTCTGAATGACACTATTGGTTTCGATTGAGCCGCGAACTGCTGCGAAATCCTTCGCTATTTCTTCCTTATCCTGATCGAGTCCATATCCAATGGTAGTAGATACTCCAAACTCTTTCTTTGCATCTTCGAGAATTGCATTATGAATTAAACAAACTGCTTGATCCCACTCATCTATCACTTTCATTATACCGGGCTTTGATATCAACGTGGGTGCTACTCCGAATTCCTCCTTGAATGCAGTAAAAACGTACTCCCATTCATCATCTCTGTAAGTGCGGTAGATCGATTCTAAACGCTGCAGTAATATATCATATGACGAGATCGCACCGTTTTGTACATCGGCTTCGAGTTTGAGAATACGCTCACGCGGTGCGATCAGTCCTGAAAGATCAATCCATTCTGACGGAGTCTTCAGCTCTCCGGCCGGTTTCAGACTTTCAACGGCCGATTTCCAATTTTTCGATGTCCCGAGCTCCGTCATCAAGCGGGTACATACCTTCTCAACGAGATAGCGGACAATCGCCTTCGTATAGGATTCCGCTCCTTTTTTCAACATCGAGCAGCTGATTTGAACTCCGCCGTATTGAACGGTAGTTCTTTCAGGGGGGGTCGCCATATTCAATGAAAGAAGCTCTTTTCTCCCCTTCCGAATTTTCTCGACGATATATGGAGAGAAGATGTCGAACACGACGAGGTCGCGTTTTTGAGATAATTTGCGATTGTCCCGCTTCAGCCACTTTTCACCATCCCGAATTATACCGACGGAAAAAAGATTTCTTCCCGGAAGAATCTGAGAAACACCTTCATCCTCACGGATGATGGAAAAAGGAAGATTCGGTGTGTCGATATTGGTATAATGCTTACCGAGGATTACGCTGAATGCACCGACATGCGTCTCGTGCAGCACATATGAGAATGATCCGGTTTTAGTGCCGCGCTCGAACACGCCTTGATGCACAGGACCGAGCTTGTACATATGATTGCTCTGGTTCGTTCCGCTGCCGGCATTGAAGAACGAGAAAAGTCCGGCAATGAGTAACGTCGATTTGTGATGCGTCACCGTATAAGGGCCGCCAAAGATCGAGACGGCCTCGCCGTGAAATCCTTCACAATTGGCAAAGAAGAGTGAATTCTCGGCCGAGAACTGTCTTCCAAGTTTTGTCCCCTGCCCGACAAACGCCTTATTGAGGATTGCGCCGCCGGTAACCTCCGCTCCTTCACTCATTATAAAGGAGACTGCCTGGACTTTCTCACCGATTTCGGTCGGTTGTTCCTGACAGCTCAGAACAGTTCCGTTCTCAAGCAATGCTGCACCGTGGATGGACGCATACGGACCGATATTCACGTTGCGTATCGTACCGCAATGAATAACCTTCGCATCAGTGCCGACGATTCCTTTTTCAGTCTTTGTCGCTTGTATTTTTGCACCAATTAAACCAAAAAGTTTTTTCGTGAATTCACTATTACTTCGATACATTGCCTGAAGATGAGCGACCTGTGCAGTCAGGTCGTTGAGAAGTACGGTACCGCGTCCACCCCCTTCGTTCACGACATTGAGTTCGACGCCGTTTCCAAAATTTCCCTTCTCATCGGCGACAAGTGCTGCAACGTTTTGAATAAGGGCATTCGATTCGATAGTATAATTCGTTATCGCCGAACCAATATTGGCTATCCTTACATTATCACCGATTTCGCACCGGGCAATCGCGGCGTTATAGAGTCCGCATGGAAATTCAATGCCATCAAATGAGATCGAGCCTTTGTTTGTTCCGATAGATGTTGTACCGAAGAATTGAACATTCCGGATACGGGAGAGATCAGTCTCTGTTTTCACGGAGACGTCACTCCAATCACTCGCAGAACAACCCTGTGCTGTCAACAGTTGGATTTGTGCTGGCGTTAATCGAGAATATGTCATATGGAAGTCTGTTTGAGAATTGACGACTGATATATGAAGAATGTAACGAAATGAGCAGGGAAACACAAGAATAATTCTGGGGCGAATAAAAAAAATTCCCGGAACACCTTACATCATATTGGTGCCGCATTCCGCAATCTACACTTTTCACCCTGTAATTTCAAAATCACCAAAGGTATTGTAAAATCTATGAAAACCCTCTTTTTTGTATCACCATTGCTTCTGAAATAAAAAAAGATTTTTTTATAGGTTCATATTTCGACTATTCATTTCCCATCTCATAGTCTGGAACACCTATGCATCTTATCGACATTATTCGCCGTTTTAAGGGAGGAATTTTACTTGCCTCCTCACTTGTGGTGATCGAAAATGTTGCCTGGATCATCGAGCCGAGTGTTTTCGGAAAAGTCATCGATGCAATGATCGATGCGGCGTCGAAAGGAACGAATATATCTGCACTTAGTCCGCTCCTAATCTGGATTGGAGTTTTTTTGGTCAATTCCGGTGTCGGGTCATTGAGACGTTCGTACGATCAGAAAATTTTCCTTAATATGTTCACCGAAATAGCGACAAGCGTTTTGAAGTCTTCGAATAAACAAAAACTCTCCGTTTCACGGACAGCGGCACGGGCTCAACTGTCGAAAGAGTTTATCACATTCTTACAATACCGTGTCCCGGAGATTATCGAACAGGTCATCGCTATCGGCGGTGCATTGGTCGGTCTGTCATTTTTCGATTACAGGATCGCACTGACATGTTTTGTCGTCACTATCCCATTATTATCAATCAACATCCTCTATAATAGAAAGGTCGTTCTCCTGCAGGCCAATATTCACGACGGTGCAGAAGATGCATATGAAATTTTCGCCGGTCGTGATCCTGAGGCCGTTCGTGCATATTATTCGGCATTGGCTGTTCCTCAACTGAAAGTAGCGAACTGGGGGGCGATGACATTCGGGCTGATGCGGTTTTTCCTTCTTGGAATTTTTCTCGTCGTCCTCTACATCTCGATCGATCTGGATGATTTCACAACGGGAAATATTTATTCAATTGTTGCGTATATCTGGACGTTCATTACGTCATCAGAGTACCTGCCGGAATTAATGGAAAGCTGGACATCGTTGAAAGATATTTCAAGGAGACTCAGGGCTGATTAAATGGCTGTGGAGAGTTGTGATTTATGATTTATCAGTGCTGTCCAAAATAGATTATTATTAGTTGATAATCCCCTCAAATATGTTACTTAAGGTATAAGTATTTCGATTCATAAATTGGGGCCATAGAAAACATGGTTATATCCATAATAAATAATTTCTTGACGACAAAATCGCTGGCGTGTAGCGGGAAGAAGGGGGGCCGTGTGTTGGCGCAATTTCGTGTGTTTCGATCGAGGCTTATAAAAGCTATCAATTGAATATTTCTTAGATTAAAGGCCGAGATTGACGGACTCGAATGTGCCATCTCAACAGTGCGTGCTGGAGGCCATCTCACGCGGGTTGCGATTTTGTCAGGCTTTCTTTCTGTCCCTTTCTTTCCAGAAAGAAAGGGACAAAATACTCTAGCTCTTTCTGCGATTTATTTCGGGCAAGTCTGATGATTTATGATTTCCGAATTGACATACTATTTTTAACACCGTCGTCACATAATATTCTTCTTGCCGACAGCGGCAACGATCCCCAAAAGAATTCAACACTCATGAAACCGAGTATGCTGTTTAAGGAGGTAATGTTGAGCGGGATGTGAGGTGGGTAGAATTATCATTGAACCAACAAAGGTTTCCGTCACTAAGAGATTCCTCAGATGACGGAAACCTTTTATTGATCTGAAAGGTTTTAAAAAAACCTTCTGCCAAGCTACGCTTCATCTACCATTGATCCGGTTTCACGTTTGCTTTGCCATATTGCCCATGTAACTGCAGCAATCGCGAAAACCGCAACGATAATGCCGACTACGGTCCCCGAAATTCGGGGACTGACAATATTGTAATTCAGTACGAGTCCGAGGGCGAGTAAACTCACCATGTTCATCACTTTAATGAGCGGGTTTATTGCCGGACCGGCAGTGTCTTTCAACGGATCACCTACAGTATCTCCGGTGACTGCAGCTTTATGTGCCTCCGAGCCTTTTCCACCGTAAAGACCGTCTTCGATCATCTTCTTTGCATTATCCCATGCACCGCCTGCATTGGCCATGAAAACTGCGAGAAGCTGACCCGTAAGAATCATTCCAGCGAGGAAGCCGCCGAGTGCGTATGGTCCGAGAAGGAAGCCGACGAGGAGCGGTGTCATGATCGCGAGGAATCCGGGACCGATGAGCTCTTTCTGGGCAGTGTTCGTGCAAATGTTCACGACGCGACCGTAATCGGGCTTCTTTTTCCCGCTCCAGATATCCGCATCGCGAAACTGAACGCGGCATTCTTTCACAATTTCAAACGCAGCGCGGCCGACGGCACGAATCAACATACTGCTGAAGAGAAACGGAACCGCGCCTCCGATTAGAAATCCGATGAAAACGATCGGACTCGCAACAGTGATTTTCCCCGCTTCGACAATGTATTGCCCTACCGTCATTAAATTGATCTTATCTTCACTTCCGACTGCGATTACGGCGATGAAGCTGGCAAAAAGTGAGACGGCCGCAATCACTGCAGAACCTATGGCAATACCTTTCGTCTCCGCTTTCGTCGTATTTCCGACAGCGTCAAGATCGGCAAGTATTTGACGGGCCCGCTTGTAGCTTCCGGGAGCCGTCTTTTCCATTTCATCCTTATCATATCCCATTTCGCCGATACCATTTGCGTTGTCAGCTACCGGTCCGAAAACATCCATCGAAATTGTGTTGCCGGTGAGCGTCAGCATGCCGATACCGGTCATTGCTACACCGTATGCGATAAACAGCGGAGGTGTTCCGGCATAGACGAGAACCGAGAGGAGAATCGCCGTGGCAATAACAATAATCGCAGCGACCGTACTTTCGTAGCCGACTGCAAAACCCTGGATGATGTTCGTTGCATGACCCGTCTGGCATGCTTTTGCCAGACTCTGCACCGGTTTATGGCTGGTGTGCGTATAATAGCTGGTCACTTTATTGAGAACTATTGCCAGAAATACGCCGATGAGACACGTCAGAGCCGGACGCAGATCCAGACCGGCAATTCCGATGTTCGCGAAGAATGGAAGCTGAGTCGGATCACCGTTCGGGAAACCTGCAACAGACATTGGATTTGTTAAAAGATATGACGCATCGAAATGAAGATAAAGGAAACCAAGACCGAAGAATCCAAGAACGCTGATCATCGATCCGATCCAGAAGCCCCGGTGGACACTTTTAAGTGCGGTATCGGATGTATCGTGTTTACCGGCTTTTACGGTATAGGTGCTGATAATGGAACCGAGAACACCGACACCACGAACCAGCAACGGAAAAATTACTCCTTTGTGTCCGAACGTAGCCATACCGAGAATCATTGCGGCCACGATTGTGACTTCATAGCTTTCGAAAATATCAGCGGCCATACCGGCGCAGTCGCCGACGTTATCGCCGACATTATCTGCTATCGTAGCTGCATTGCGTGGATCGTCTTCGGGAATATCTTTTTCGATTTTTCCCACGAGGTCGGCTCCGACGTCAGCGGCTTTTGTGTAAATTCCTCCGCCGACACGCATGAAGAGTGCCAGAAGCGTTCCGCCGAATCCAAACCCGAGAAGCGCCTCATATGCCCGTGCACCAAAGATCAGGAAAATTGTCGTGCCACCGAGTAAACCGAGACCGTCGGTGAGCATTCCTGTAATCGTCCCCGTGCGATAACCAAGCTGCATCGCTTCACCATAACTGCTCCGGGCTGCTGATGCAACACGAAGATTCCCGGCTGTTGCAAGACGCATACCGACAAAACCGACAGTCCAACTGAACAATGCACCGACAAGAAATGCGCCGGCGCGCCCCCAGCGAAATGCATCAATCGCACCTGTATAGGTCAAATAAAGTAAGATTGTTAGAATTATGATGAGCGGCCCTATTCGTTTAAATTGAGCGCCAAGGTAGGCATTAGCGCCTTCACGTACTGCCGCGGCAATTTCCTGCATTTTTTTGGTGCCTTGATCGGCCCTGAACACCTGTTTCACCAGCAGAAGGGCATATAGCAATCCCGCGATAGCAATACCGAGGACCGTCAGCAAGCTTGCTTTTTCCAGTGTTAGAAAATTCGGATCTGTAAAGAGAGAAAACGGAACAAAGTGAGTTTCTTCACCGGAAGATTGTGATGCTGCCTGTTGAATCTGACCGAAACTCGGATTCCAGATATAAAGTGCAGCAAACAATACCATAAAAAATAGTATATATTTACGGCGTGATGACCGTGTCCGTAACCACGAGAGTCTGTAATGGCTCATTTCATTAATCCAATATGACTGTGAAAGTTAATTATGAATTACATTAATGTCCTTCCGACCCGGTACAGTATTTTCCATTTATCGACAGACATAATCCGCGATATTTTGCACATCCAGACCTAACCATGGATGGAATGGAAGGAGGCGGAAGAGAATTGAAATATTTCCGTCTGAATAATATAAAAGAAAATTTTAGAAATTTCAAGGGGAAAATGATCTTGAAAGATTACCGACCTTAATTATTAAGGTTATATCAATGCTTGAGCCCGCGATAAGCTATTAGTAAAACGAATGAATTTCGGGAATTCAGGTTATTGTTTTATCATCTCTGTTTCAACTGTAAACCCGAGCGCAGAAAAAAGGTCTGCATACTGTTGATGCTGTGACGGGATGAAAATCGTCGTGGCGTAAAACTCGCGGCGCTTGGGATACTCAGCCCGCAATTTTTTGAAGTGGGTTTTCCGATCATTCTCCGGGAGAGACAACATCAACCGGAGGTGCGCGTCGTCCCGTTCGATGTCATAACATTCTTTGATCACCTTTCGTACAATTTCATTCGTCGAACTGTCGACTGAATCCAGCATGACCTTCCGAGGTGTCGTGTCGTGAAGAGCCTCATTACGATTCCAGGCCGGCTGAAGGTCAAAATACCGGCAGACTGCAAGATAAATCATTTCAGCGCCGTTGATTTTACCGTCAAATGAATAACCGGCAATGTGCGGCGTGCCGATTGCCGCTTGCTGTAATAATTCATAATTGATGACGGGCTCATTTTCCCAAACGTCAAGAATACAAGCTGACAGATGTTTGTTCTCGAGTGCTTTCCGGAGACCCTGTGTCTCCACCACCCTTCCCCGTGAAGTGTTGATGAGAATTGAACCCTTCTTCATGCGCGAGATGCGAAACTCGTCAAAGAGACGAACAGTTGCATCGACGCCCTCAAAAGTCAGCGGAACGTGCAGCGTTATTATGTCGGCTTCCAATAGCCGATCAAGCGGAACAAATATCTGGGCCGAAGGTTCATGAGCCCCCGGTTTGGATGGATCGTTCATCTCCCGCGCCAGCGGCGGATCGTTGAGAAGAACCTCCATTCCCATTGCCCTCGCCAGCTTTACGACTTTTCTTCCGACATTCCCTACTCCCACCACACCGAGAGTTTTCTCGTGGAGCGAGAAACCCAGTCGCTTCCCAAGCACCAGTAACCCTGCAAGCACATATTCCGCAACCGATTGAGCATTACTCCCCGGGGCACTTGCAAAACCGATTTCTTTTTCTTTAAGATATTCAAGGTCGATATGATCGGTCCCGATCGTTGCAGTCCCGACGAACCTGACACGGCTTCCTTCAAGCAATTTTCTATCAACCAGAGAAACGGAGCGGACGAGGAGGATATCGGCTTCACGGACGGCAGCAGCATTGATTGAATGACCATCAAGTACAGTGAGCTCACCGAGCGAAGAGTACATCTTTTCGATCATCGGAATATTTTTATCTGCAACTATACGGTAAAATTTTTTCATTCTTTTCTTTTATCTTTATCCTTTTATCTTTTTACTCCCAGACGCCCGGAATTTTTTCGTTACAAAATTCGCATTTTCCCTTCACGATATGATTTTGAAGGATTGAAAAACCCCGGCGCTCAATAATCATTTTTTTACATTTATGGCAATAAGTATTTTCACCATCGTGATGCGGAACATTCCCGATATAAACATACCGGACACCTGCTTTCATCGCGATCTCCCGGGCACTTTCCAGCGTCGGGACCGGTGTCAATGGAAGCTGCGTTAGCTTATATAACGGAGTAAAACGCGAGAAAAAGAGCGGCGAGTCCTGTAATCCATTCGCACACAGCCACTCGCACATCCGTTTGATCATGTCACGGTCATCCGTCCATGTTGGTATCACAAGATTGGTAATTTCCAGCCAGACTCCCTCCTCCCGGATGACTTTAAGAGTCCGGAGCACCGGTGCAAGTTTTCCTTCGCTCAACTTTGCATAGATCTCTTCGCTATAACTCTTGAGATCGATATTCGCTGCATCCAGATATTTGCACAACCGTCTGAGCGGCATTTCATTGATAAAACCGTTCGATTTAAAGACGTTTCGAATTTTTTTCTCTTTTGCGATTTTTGCAGTGTCAAGAACGTACTCATAAAACGTGATCGGTTCCGAGTAGGTGTAGGCAATTGATTCACATTTTGTACTGACACACTGCTCGACAACAGCTTCAGGTGAAAGATCGTCGTTGATTGTCTCACGCGGACTCACCTGCGAGATCTGCCAGTTCTGGCAATTCAGGCAGCGGAAATTGCATCCTGCGACGGCAATCGAGAAGGCACGCGTCGATGGAAGAAAATGATTGAGGGGTTTTTTCTCAATCGGATCGATATGAACAGCGCAAGGATTTCCATATGCAATTGTATACAATTTTCCATCATTACAAATCCGGCTCCTGCATCGTCCACTCTCCCCTTCCGCGAGGTTGCACCCATGTGGACATTTAAAACATTTCACTCCGCCTGAAGTCTTACTATAAAAGAGAGCTTCCTTGCTCCATTTCCCGAGGTCATCATTCCCCGGACTTCCCTGTTCATATGAAGAAAACGATTTTGCCAACGAATCGAAATGTTTTAGTCCTATCGCGATTCCAGTCATCCCGCAGAGACATTGCTTGATAAAACGTCTCTTCGAGATTCCATTTATATCAACACGATCATTCATAGATTTTTTGTCCTGTAAAAGAAATGACAGCGCTCACTATGCTCAATAATGCGATAACGAAAAAAGCCACAGCCATACCTGCAATCGGAACCAGAAAGACAGATACACCGATTGCACCGATTGCAGAACCGAGGAGATCGACGCCATAGAGTGTCGATGTCACATGAGAAATTGTTCCACGATACAAGCGTACAGCGATCGAGAATTCCAGTCCTATCAGCACGCTGATGACCAACGTTAACAATATAAATATACAATAAATCATGAATGTACCAAATTGAATATCACGGAGCAGCATTAGAATCCCCGGTAGCATTATTGCATACACCGCAATAATTAATTGGACACGGCCGAATTGGATGACCGAGGGCCGCTCGAAGTATTTCTGTGCGTACCATGATCCCATCGCCAACCCGCCCATGAATACGGTGATAATACATCCTGTGGCCTGATACATGATACCATAGAGAATTTGGAATGAAAAAAGAAGCAGCACTTCAATCCCGGATGCTGCAAGTCCGGTTGTCAACATCCCGAAACTAACGGCATTGAGCTTTCGAAGAATCAACACTATAAGAATAAGAATGATACATATAGGTATCCACAGCGTTAAATTTGAATAACTTAGCCAGTAGAGTAACTGATGATAATATGCGACAGGAGTGAAATCCGAGTTCAATGAAGCATGAGGATCCAGCCGGTTGAGAATCTCATCGCTCCTTTGACGGGCGGACACATCGTCGATATAGTCCCGGTTCACATAATCTGTCTGAATACCGCGCCGTGCTATAAGTTCTGTTATATCGATCGAAAGAGAATCATCCGATGCCAGGAAAAAATTCTTCGAACCCGGAACAATCAGAATATGTGCGAATTGATCGTTGAGGGTTCGCACAATGGTTGAGTACACTGCAATCGCTGCAGGACTGAAATAATCTGCCGAAGAATGCATACTCAGCGATATGACTGCACCCGGAGCAAGCCGCTTTTTCAAATCGCGGAAAAATTCCAGAGTGTAATAGCGATTGATCTGGGCAGTTGAAGGATCGGAGACGTTAACGAGAACGACATCGTATCGTTCCCGGGTTTCCCGCACAAACCGCCGCGCATCGAACGTCAGGACATTGAATCGGCCATCCAGTACCTTTGGAATCAATTGTTTTCCGATCTCGATCAACCAGGGATTTAATTCGACATAATCGATTCTATCGACATTATATTTTAGAATTTCTGCCGGGATTCCCGATATACCTCCTGAAATCAGAAGTACCTTTCGGGGTCGGGGATGTTGAACCATCGCATAATGGACTGCCTCCTCATCGGCCGTCACATCATTCATCGACCAGAGTAAAATTCCATTTTCAAAAATATTTTTCTGATTATCCTGGGAGGTGACGGTGATTGTCCCATAAGGTGTATCCCGGTGAACAATCACACGCTGCCCTTCGTAAAGATAACTTTTCATAATGGTATCAAGATCCACATCGAGAAGCACTCCGACGCATACTACGCCGAGAAGAAGGCTTGAATATCTAATCGTCCTGTATGATGATCCGGATGAGAGTATGAAAACCGTGCTCAGCAGAATTAGCGCGATAATCAATAATGCCTGCGATGTCGTGCAGTATACGAGTAACACCAGATTCAGCAGTACACCTCCAACCACACTTCCGGCGGCTTCCAATGCGTACGCACGAGCAATGGTATTTCTTGCATAGTGTTCCGAAAGAGTCTGAGCGCATAGAGTGAATGCATACCCGGAGAGAATACAATATGGCAACAACAATACAAATGAAACGATGAAACTCGACGTAACTCCAATCATTGTTCCGGGAGAAAAAAGAATATTTCGTCCGTAGTTAAAAATAAAGATTGTGGTCAGGGGAAGGATTGACAGCAGCATAAGGGTCAGAAGAATCGCGTGATATCGATAATGTGTTATTACCGCGAATTTTCCCCCATAGGCACCCATCCCGGTCAGTATCATCCAGTTTGCAAGAACGATGCCGATAACCAGCTCATTTCCATAGAAGAGAGAAAGGCACTCCCGCAGAAAAATTGTCTGAGTGATAATGGCACCGAACCCGATCGCGCCAATCGCTATGTCATATTTTTTTTGCTGCAGCATTACTGCTTCGCACTCTCATTCTCACCGAACACGAGTGCCTCATACACAAAAATCTCCGCATCTTTCCATCCGTCCCAACCGATCCCGGCTTTATCCTGGGCGCAGTGGCCAAGAAATTCTTCTTTCGACCACCCCGTCTCAGACGCGACCTGAGGCAGGAATGTTCCCGATCGCCCTCCCTTCCGGATATAAATCCCGTGCCTGCCCAGGGTGATTTCGTCGATGGAGTGAATTTTCTTCATAGGCGTCAGAACTGAGATTTCAACTTCAAGAGATCCAAGCTCCGACGATTCGACAGGACGGAACCGCGGGTCCTCGGTTGCAGAAGCAATGGCCATCGACTGAACGACCTTGTACAGGGGCTCGCTTGCGTCGAACCGGCCAATACATCCTCTCAAAATACCTTGTTTCTTCAGGGTTACGAAGGCACCGCATGGTGTCATGAGCGCAGGAGATATCGAAGATGCATCGATGACCGGCGTTTCCTGCTTTTCGAGATACTTATCGAGCGTTTTTCGAACGATGGACAATAATTCTTTTTTCTCCCCTTCTGAAAGATTGAATCCTTGATCGGATTCCTCCTGATCGAGCGATACGGCAATTGCATTATAACCGACGACTGCATCACGTCCGCCAACGGGGGCATCACCGGAATTTTTATATAGGATCTTGTGGAATGAAACGTGCGGATTGTTTTCAGTCATAGCCAGGAGTGTCAGCACACACGACCAACCGCACATACTCGTGCTCAGGTTGGGTATTTTCATGGTTTCGTTGTGCCTGAGCGTGTCAAGAAGAACTGAGACGGAATTCGAACAAACGGCGTTTGCAGATGCCATATCCACTTTCTTTGCGTCCTCATAGGAAGGATAATGCGAAAAATCGGTGCTGATGATAAAAAGGTTCCGCGAATTAAAATACGGTTTGAGTTCACGGGCAATTTCTTCACACGTTTTTATCCCGCCTGTTCCGACAACAATTGGTATAATGGTGAATTTTTTCTTCATGACATATTGAAGAAATGGAAGCTGGACCTCCACGCTGTGCTCTGCTGCATGGGCATCGTCACGTTCGATAAAAACCTTCGATCCTTTGATCAGCTTTTGAGCAAGCTCACGGTTGACCGGAACAGGACCAAGCGGCGTGATATAATTTCCCTTCGTGTAGATTGCCGCTCCTTCAAAAGCGACATGATGGCTGGGTCCAAGAACGAATATATTTTCAAATTCCTTTTCGCCATCAATTTGGTTGAAGCCGGAAGCCGCGACCTCACCCGAAAACACATAGCCGGCATGAGGTGAAATGATTGCAACAACATTTTTCGCCTTTCCCGGCTGGACCGCTTTTGAGAAGAGGTCTGCAAGTGTTTGCTGCAGTACCGCCTTATCTTCCGGGTAAAACTGACCTGCAACAGCCGGTTTTCGGTCAATTGAATTATCCTGTGACCGACAGCTCGATAACGCGTTCAGAAACGCGACGAGACAGATGATAAAATAGACATTTTTTTTCATTGTATTTTCCATTAGTTGTTCTGTCGGGAACTTACTCAAACTTGGGCGGAATTGCAATCAAGAGAGTACAATATTCATCACAAGTGAAAACGTACAAAAAAAGTCCAACATTTGTCGGACTTTCAAAATCGCATTTATTGCTCTTTTTCAAAAATGATGAGCCGGTGAGGAGTTACATAATACGTCGTGTCACACGCTGTATTTCTTCGATCGACGTCAACCCTGCCAGCGCTTTCTGGATTCCGTCGAAATACATATCATGGAAATTGTTTGCGACTGCCAGGTCGCGTAGCTTCCGGGTGGTGACTTCACCATAGATAATCTCGCGCATCGCTTCGGTAATCATAAACACTTCATGAATCGCAAGGCGGCCTTTATATCCTATGCCCGTACAGAAGTTGCATCCTTTTCCCCGGAAAAATGTGATTCCCTCCGGAAGACCGGAGAGTCCCATCGTTCTCAGAAATTCACGACTCGGTTCATATTCCTCTTTACAACGAATGCAAATCCGCCTGACTAGTCGCTGCGCCTGTACACCAATAACGGACGCACTGACCCAGAACGAGGCGATACCGAGGTTGATGAGACGTGAAATGGCACCGAAAGCATCGTTCGTATGAATTGTGCTCAGCACAAGATGTCCTGTTAACGCTGCTTCGGTTGCTATGATACCCGTCTCGGCATCGCGAATTTCACCGATAAGAATGATATTGGGATCCTGCCGCAGAATGGAACGAAGTGAAGTTGCGAATGTCAGTCCGCGCTCCGGAACGATCTGAACCTGGTTGACAAGCGGGAGTTTATACTCGACGGGATTTTCAACCGTTGTGATATTCTTTGTTATTCCCTTGATTTCGTTCAAGGCAGCATACAACGTAGTCGTTTTACCACTCCCCGTCGGACCGGTTACAAGGATGATGCCGTTGGGAAGCCGCATTAATGACCGGAACAGCTTCAGGTTCTCTTCGGAGAAACCAAGATTCTCGAGCTCTATCATGCCTGATGATTTACTCAAAATCCTGAGAACGATCTTCTCCCCTTCAATTAACGGCAGACTGCTGACGCGTACATCGAACGAGCGATCTGCAAAATCAATCGTGATGCGGCCGTCCTGCGGAATAGCACGTTCGAACATATCCATGCCGCACTTTGATTTAACGACAGCGACCAACGCCGGGTGGGCTTCTTTCGGAAGTGTTAGAATACGTTGAAGCACACCGTCAATCCGAAAACGTATCAATAATTCTTTTTCCAGCGGTTCGATATGGATATCACTTGCGCCCATTTTTGTGGCACGGAGAAATAATTCGTCGACCAGCTGGGCCATGGTGGCTTCTGAGGTTCCATCGACGAGTCTGCGTGATTCAGTGGCTCCCCCTTTTTGAAGATCGAATTTTTCGAGCTTGATCGTTGAAACCATGTTCTGAAGCTTATCGATCGAACCCTGATACTTGTTAAAGGCCGTATCGAAATCCGACGGAGTTGTAACAATAGCGAGGACACTGCATCCGGTGAGTTTCTGTATCTGGATAACAACAGCTTTTATCGGGGGATCGATAAATGCCATCGTCAGCTCGATCCCAATGCGAAAAACCGGGATAGCACGGAATGTCTTGATCTCTTCATCGGACAATAACTGCCCCGGTGCCGTTTCGATCTCGTTGGTAATTGCCCTCCGCGCACATTTAAATGATGCGCTGATGGTATCGGCAATGACATTTTCAGAAATCGAAAAAACACTCATGAGACCACGTGTAATCCCTTTTTCCCGGATTGCGGCGAAAAAATTATCTTTTCGTGCTTCGAGCATCACCGGATCAAGGCTGCCCTGAGCAATGAGCGCTTTAAGGAGGGTTTGATGTTCAGGTATCATATCGTCGTTTAGTGTATGCCAAAGGTCGTCAGACTTCGACTAACTCTGTCGAGCTTATCCCCGCCAGCCTTCATCGGTCGATTGAGGCGGGCCGGCGCCTTAGGCGGAGAAAAGAAGATCAATATCATCCTGTGAAAATGTTTGCGCTACTTCCTTCTCTTTCTGTATTTTTTCACGAAGAGTAAGCAATTCTTCGATTTCGTGGGACTTGTACTGTCGCGGAATATTCTGTTCCGATCCGCCAATCAATATATCATCGACCGCCGAAGGAAGCAACGCCAATCCACATGTTCCACAATATTTATCTTCCATTGCGTTGACCGTTCCGCATCGATCACAGTAAATTCCCAGCGGAGATCCACACATACGACAAAATTTTCTCAATTTGTCGTTCGGCACTTTACATTTCGGACATTCCATCATTTCCTCAGCTTCTTTAATTCATTTACATAGGCGACCGTTCGTTGAAGGGTCTCACGGAACTTCGCCTCTTCGAACGGTTTCAGAAGATAGGAATATGCACCGGCCTCTTTCAGTTGCAGAACGGTTTCTCGCGAAGAGACCGATGTTGTCATCACCACTGTCGCATTCGCATCGTAACTTCGAATTTCTTGAAGCGTTGTCACACCGTCAACCTCGGGCATAACAACGTCGAGAAAAACAATATCAGGCTGTGATAGCTTGTATTGCTCGACTCCCTCCATTCCAGATGCGGCAGTCAGAATTTTTGTGAAGCCTGCCTTGCGTATGTACGTACTAATGAGCGCACGAAGGTGAGGTGAGTCATCGATGACAAGAAAAGTATAATCGGAAGTCACGTCTGGTGACAAGTTCGAAATCTCCTTTGCTTTGTCACAAAATAGAACTCGGTACGAGAGTTTACGAAAAAGACCCTGTGGAATCAAGTCGTACTCTGGAAATCCCGCCGGATATCTCTCCGAGCTCTACCTTGAATATTCGGTCGGATTGAGCGTTATCTTTAGGCTGAATATTATAAAAGGAGTCTGGAACCTGACATACAGAGGGTGTGTTGTTCTCCTTTTCACTCTATATATTTTTTGTGGTTCTCTTTTTTATTTTCTCAAACTATCTTTGAGAATTTTCCCTTTACGGCTAATATTAGCCATAATTATTATTCATCCCGGGAAAAAACCTAAAATCTTTAGTTTTTTTATCATTTTGCTGGCATTCGTTTTATGCTTCTTAATTGCTCTTCATATAATTTCCAGTCACTTACCGAGATTGTATCATAATATTTCTCATTAATCTATAAGATTTCAGTTTTTTCAATATTCTGCCGAAAATATACAATAGGAAGTGTCAATGAAAGAGTGTCAAAAGAAGAAGGGAGTATTTTCGAGGATGAAGAACCGTTATTTCTCTACTTCTATATACAGTGGCACTGTTAATGATGCTTATGAATTTGTAACATCAGTGGTATAAATGGTTATTGTTGGAGAACGACATGAATAAAAGGGATAAAATTAGAATAATATTATTTCTTATTTGGATATTCTTTTTTACAGTCCACGATATAGTTATTGCACAAACGCAAAACATACATTTCAAGCACCTTACCACAAATGACGGGCTTTCACACAGCTTTGCTCGTTCTATCCGCCAGGACAAGTACGGTTTTATTTGGATTGGAACCGATGACGGTCTAAACCGCTATGATGGATATACTTTTCGTGTATACAAAAATAACTCTCACGATAAATATTCAATCAGCAATAATAATGTTTCGACTATATTTGAAGATAGCAGAGGGGAATTATGGTTTGGCACTGCACAAGGCTTAAATCTTTACGATAGAAAAAACGATCGATTCATTCAGTATCCAAAATTGTCACAGAATCCTGTGTTATCAATTGCAGAAGATAAAGACAAGATACTTTGGATAGGTACGACTGTTGAATTATACAGTTTCGATTTAAAAAATGATAGTGTTCGTATTTATACTCCAAATATTATCACACACAACAAGGCTAACTTGAATACTGGAGGGCATAGGGCTATATTTATTGACAGCAGAAATAATTTATGGATGGGTTCCAGTTATGGTTTACACTTGTATGACAAAGAAAAGGATTCATTCATCAATTATTATTACAACGATAAAAATCCTCATAGCTTGAACAATAACGATGTTTATTCAATATTGGAAGACAAGACTGGCAGGCTATGGATAGGCACAGCGGCTGGCTTAAATTTATTTACGAATGCCCATGAACGTCCCTCAAATGGTGTATTTGTCCATTATCAGAATAACAAAAATGATCTAAACAGCATTTCTCGGGGCACGGTTCTATCTCTCTTGGATGACAATAAACACAATTTATGGATAGGTATTGAAGATGGCGGGTTGGACCTCCTTCATCTCGATGCCTACAAAAAAGGTGTCAATAGCTTTGTTCATTTCAAGAATGACCCCAACAGGCGAACGAGTCTTAGTCATAATTCTATTCAATCTCTTTCCCAGGACAAACAAGGCAGCATCTGGGTTGGTACATTTGGTGATGGAATAAATATCATAAATCCCGGATCAGAAAAGTTTATCCATATCATGAAAGAACCCGGGAACATAAATTCATTAAATAATAATCAAGTGAATGCTTTTTGTGAAGATAATGGTTTTCTCTGGATAGGTACCGGAGGAGGCTTGAACCGATATGATAAAAGAAACGATACATATAAGCATTATGTTCATGATCCCTTAAATAAAAGAAGCATTGGTTCTGATGCTGTTTGGGCTATTTGTAAAGACAAGCATGGAAACTTATGGGTGGGAACATGGGGCGGTGGTCTTAATAGATTTGATTATAAAACCGGAACATTTGATCATTATTATAATAATCCTAAAGACACTACAACCATCGGCAGCAACAATATATTCTCCATTTTTGAAGACAGCAGAGGAATTTTATGGATCGGAACCATGGGTGGCGGATTGAATATGTTTGACAGGAAAAAGAAAATATTTATCAGGTACGACGCATCAAATTCGGGAATATTATCCAACTATGTTCAAGCAATAATAGAAGCGAAAAATGGTGATTTGTGGTTTGCAAATGGAAGTGGATTCAGCCATTTCGATATAATAACAAAGAGATTCGAAAATTTTCAACATTCCATGAACGATAGTACAAGTTTGAGCAGCAATGTGATATCATCAATTTTCGAAGATAGTAGAGGAAATCTTTGGATGGGAACAGCTGAAGGTCTTAATCTGTTTAACAACAACACAAGAAGGTTTACGCGCTATTTCATAGAAAACGGATTGCCCGATAATTACATTAAAAGCATCCTTGAAGATAATCATGGAAATCTTTGGATCGGTACGAATAAAGGTCTATCAAAATTTATTAACGCAATCAACCTGCCGGTAAAACCGGAATTCAAGAATTATGCATACGGAGACGGTTTACAGGGCGACGAATTCGGCAGACGATCATGTATAAGAGATGCTGACGGAATGATGTATTTTGGTGGATCAAACGGATTCAATGTTTTTAATCCCGATAGAATTATAGAAAATACATATATTCCACCAATCGTCATCACCGATTTCCAAATTTTTAATAAACCCGTAGTGATTGGAGACAAGGGATTGAGCAATGAAATTGGTATGACCGAGGGTTTGGTTCTTTCATACAAGCAATCGGTTTTTTCATTCGATTTTGCTGCTCTTAATTACATTTCTTCGTCAAAGAACCAGTATGCGTATAAGATGGAGGGATTTGATAAAGATTGGAATTATGTTGGCACAAAACACACTGCAACTTATACAAATTTAGATCCAGGGAAATATATATTTCGAGTAAGGGGTTCGAATAATGATGGGATTTGGAATGAGGAGGGAATATCCATACTAATTACGATAATACCTCCGTTCTGGCAGACTCTTTGGTTCAGATTCGTAATGCTGGCTGTTTTGGCTGGTGCTGCCTTCTGGATCTACAAGTGGCGAGTGCAGGTGAGAGACTTTATAGAAGAGAGACGGATGGAAGCGGCTCTATCAAAGGAACGCAATCTTCTTCGAATGATCATCGATAACCTCCCTGATGGGATCTATGCCAAAGATATGGAATGCCGTAAGACTTTCGCAAATAAGGCAGATTATCGAAACATGGGACTTGAATCGGAAGCCCAATTGCTGGGAAAGAATGATTACGAACTCTTCCCGAAGGAACTCGCCGATAAATTCATCGCCGATGATCGATCGGTTATTCAAACAGGCCAGCCTGTGCTCAATCGCGAGGAGTATGTGATCGATGCCGAAGGACAGAAACACTGGCTGATGACATCCAAGCTTCCTCTACGTGATCAGAAGGGCCAGATCATCGGTCTTCTCGGCATCGGGCGCGACATCACCAAGCTGAAGGAAGCCGAAGATATTTTGCAGGAAAGCGAAAAAAAATACAGGGAATTGTTTGATGAAGCCCCGGTAGGGTACCATGAATTGGATGTAGAAGGACGCATCACCCGTGTCAACGAAACCGAACTGAAGATGTTGGGATATGCCGCCGAGGAAATGATCGGCCAGTATGTATGGAAATTCGCTGCCGATGAAGAACAGTCAAACCAAAGAACATTGGCAAAATTGGCCGGCACGATACCGCCAAGTCAGGGCGTCGCGCGTGTTCTCCAGCGGAAAGATGGATCAGAGATGCCCATCCTTCTCGAGGATCGACTTCTCCGGGATGTCGATGGAAAGATAACAGGTATCCGAACAATCGTTCAAGATATCACCGAGCTTAAACGCATCGAGGAAGCGCTGGAGCATGAACACAATTTGCTGCGAACATTGATAGACCTTATCCCCGATTATATCTATGTCAAGGATACAGAAAGCCGGTTCATTCTCGGGAATACAGCTCTTATACAAAGCTTAGGGAAGAAAACAATGGAAGAAATCTACGGAAAAACCGACTTCGACTTTCATCTTCCGGAAGCTGCCGAGGAGTATTTTGCCGATGAGCAGGAAATATTCCATACAGGCCGACCGCTGATTGATAAGGAAGGGCTTATTATTGAATCTTCGGGTGAAATGAAATGGAACATAACAACAAAAATCCCTCTTCGAGATCCTCAAGGAAAAATCATAGGGCTGGTCGGCAACGGTCGCAACATCACGAAACGAAAACTGGCGGAAGATAAACTCAGAAGGTCGGAAGAAAATTTCAAACGAATAGCCAGCAATATCGAAGATATAATCTACAGCGTCGATGCCAAAACAATGGAATACCGCTATCTCAGTCCGGCATTCGAACGTATTCTCGGTTATGCGGAGGATGACATAAAAATGATGGGAGGCCGCCGTTTGTTTCTCTCGAAGATTATTCTTGAAGAAAAATATATGAGGCAGGACCAGATTGTCGGCGATATCACATCTCATCAACGGAGCGGCGGTGCAGATTATTACGAAGCCTGGTGGCGATGCAAAGACGGCACGGTGAAATGCCTTGAAGATCATTGGATCCCGGTCTTTCATGAGGGCTGTCTTGTCAGCACCGACGGCATCCTGCGAGACATCACTGAACGGAAGAAAGCAGATGAAGAACTTCGCCAATCGGAAGAAAATTTTCAGAGAATGGCCAGCCATATCGATGAGGTTCTATATAGTATCGACGAAGATAAAAAAGAATTCCGATATCTCAGTCCGGTATTCAAGCAAATGTTCGGTTATAATTTAGAGAACATTCAACAGATGGGCGGACTCCGTGAATTTTTCTCCATCGTGACTCCAGATCAAGTATTCGCTCCATTGAGGGAAGAAATCGACAATCCAGCCAAAGCGAATTCTCTTGATGTGTCTACCCATCAGACAACCTGGTGGAGATGCAAAGACGGCTCATTGAAATTTATCGAAAACCGCTGGATTGCGCTCTACGAAGGGAATCGACTTGTCCGCATCGATGGTGTTCTACGCGATATGACAGAACAGCAGCGGCTGGAAGAGGAGCGGCGGACGTTCGAAGAAAAATTGAAGAGAAGGAATATCGAGCTCGAACAAATGCTTACCGATCTCCAGGAAATGCAGGGGAAAGCCATCAGGGAAGAAAACCTTGCGGCCGTCAGTCGGCTCACGACAGGCATCGCAGATGAAATCGATACGCCGTTGACAACTCTTACAAACGTCCTGAAAAATGCGAACTTCGATATTCTGGCGAAAAACTCACCCCAGCTGCTTCGACAGGTGAGCGATGGAGTACATCAAATCAAAAAGGTCATTGATCAATTACGCCGCATTTCGCGATCCGAAAATACCGCCGGCATTGACCTCATCAAATCGCTGAATGAAACATTCCCGCCCTTGTCGGAGAAATTGAAACCAAAAATCACGGTGTTGAAAAAATAACCCCGGCTATTCATCTATCTATAAAAAATCCCCGGTATATGCCGGGGACTTTTTGTACGTTCACAAAGACTGATTAACGTTATTTTGCCAACACCAGCTTACCGGATTTGATGAATGGTTTCCCATCTCTTACCGGCGCAGCATTGAATCTATAGATGTATATTCCACTGGAAACTTCTCTTCCCATATCATCCCTCGCATCCCAAACTGAATGATAATATCCCGCCGGTCTATCTGCATCCACCAGCGTTCTGACCTTCCTTCCCGACATATCGTAAATCTCAAGTGTAATAACTGCTTCTACCGGAAGTCCGATCATGATAGTTGTCGACGGATTGAATGGGTTCGGATAGTTCTGACCAAGCATATACTCTGAGGGTATATCGTTGCCAACCCGGTCGATTGATGTCGACGAAATTGTAGTAAAACTCCAATCATCTGAAAACTCGCTAAGCCACACAGAATTTTTCGCCCTTACTCGCCAATAATATGTTGTGTCGTTGCCCAGTGGTCCTATCTGCCTGAATGTCGATGTAATGGTCGAGTCGTCGAACACTAAAAGTGTGAAGCCTGTGTTTTTTGACACTTGCAGACGATACGTCGTTGCCCCTGTGGATGGATTCCAGCTCAGTGTCGGTGTGATGGCAATACCTGTTGATACATCTGTCGGTGCCAGCAACACTGGAACCGGCGGCGGGGCAATTATAGTCGTGAAACTCCATGCCGTCGAATAACTACTCCACCCTGCTGTGTTTTTTGCACGTACACGCCAATAGTATAACGTGTCATTCCCAAGCGGTCCAACCTGTTTCGATGTTGATGCAACCGTCGAGTCGTCAAACACTGTCGTGCTGAATCCGGCATTCTTTGATACCTGAAGCTGATATGCTGTTGCTCCACTTGATGTGTTCCAACTCAGTGTTGGTGTGATGGCAATACCTGTCGATACATCTGTCGGTGCCAGCAACACTGGAACCGGCGGCG
>JBEKIL010000005.1:0-254718 GCA_050011775.1 Bacteroidota bacterium
TTGAATAATATTATCACACCAAACCTTTAGTTTCAATTTTTTGATACCATTAATGTTTTCTGGTGCAATGACCACAATCCCATCAGATTCCTTCTGAACTAACTGACCGAACATGAAAGTGCCGCTTATAAGCAGATTGAAAAAATTAAACATAGATATTGTTTTCATTTAAATACTATCCTAAACTTTTTGATAATGAAATTTGATATTTCCAGTATAAACGCAAGTGGCCTAACGGACGGCCGCTCCCCGATTAGAAGCATATCGGGACAGGCCGCCTACGTAAATAACACTTCCGCCTTCGTTTCACTCCGGCGCCTGCCCGCCGTACTAAAGTACTACTGCGTTGATGTCCTCCGGAATAAGTCGGGCCTGCTCGCCGGCGCCCGAAGGGCTTAGGCGAGCCTGCGTGCCATAGGCACTACGGCAAACAGGCGAAAACTTTAAATATATCATTACACAGACCGAATTTCATGTATTTTACTTTTAAGCCGAAGGATTACAAATCTGCATTGCACCTATGCTAACTCTTGCCTCTCGTGTTCGTACATGACACATACGCTTTTGTTTGTTCCTGTAAATATTTCTCACTTGTACTCTTGACTTTTAACACAGTACCTGATTAGGCATTTATTCAAATAATATTTTGTTATTTCTAGTCATATTCTGAATTTGTAAAGTTCTGAAATCGTATATTCCATGGTTGTAGTCATATAACCAGCTTTATTAATCTTTATAAGCACCGAGGTTCTCTCATTTGGTTTTTCTAATAAATATTTTTTATTAATTATTACAATGGCATCTCCATCAATTCCAGATGTTGATGCAGCTATGCATTGATTATTAATATAAACTTCAACAATAGAGCCCTCAAGAGCAGTAATTCGAATCATCATATCGCTTAGTTTAGCAAGCAAGTCATCTTTCTTATTTATGTATATAGAATTATATACTTCTAATAAAGCATTCGCTATTTTATCTTTTTGTATTGAACTAGTATCCGAATCCAGAATATCTTTTATTTTTTGATATTCAGTATAATTTTTTATCAAATCCATAAAAAATACTTGATCGGATATTCTCGTGTCGATTGTCACAGCATTTTGGTTTATTTTACATTGAGCCGTAGTTATTGTCTTTATTCTACTTGAATATTGCTCAATAATATTGATCTTGTTTAGATCAGCTTTGAACGAAGCTTCTTGTTGACCATATTTGACTATTGCATTTATTGAAGCAATAAGACCATCAGAATAATCATCGCAGTTTTCCGGAACCTCGATTACGATTGATTTTCCAGTATTTGCATCATAAACAGTCCTCTTTATATAATTCAATGAAGAACAAGACAATACAAATAATGATAAAGACATTATAAAAAAAGTGAATTTCATATTAACTCCATATAATATAAAATGTATAACGGATTGCGGCTAAGCTGCCGCGCTGATAACTTTTAAAGTGTACTAAACGAAACCAGTTCATTCACTTTAATATCAAATCTGCACTGCGCCTCTGCCAGCCACGCTTAATGTACCCCGCTTGTGCCTGCCATGCTTTATCTTTTAGTGGGCTCATTCCGCTTGCCCCGATGTCTTTCATCGGGGTCAGCTTGTTGAACGTTTTGTGTGAAACCCCGTGTTGTTTGCGGGGAACCGCTGGTTAGGCGGTATGCATTCATCTTTATGTAATTAATTTCTCGTCGAGAAGATCAATTACTTTTACTGAATATGCTAATGCTTTTTCATATTCAACGAGAATTTGATCAGAAGCAAAAATTACTCTCTTTGCTGCGGCATTCATTGATTTACTGATCCCTTTCATCTGAGAATATGTTTGTAGTAATTCTTTCTGAGAAACAATATTGTCTTTAATTTTTGAAACAAGATTAGAAAACACCAATTTTAGTTGTAGAGCAGCGGCTTTGTCTTCTTGTGATTTGATAGGAGCTACATGAAGTAAGTTTGTTGTATTCTCAGATATATTCTCCCATGCTATAGCAAATTTAGGAAGTTCGGTTTCTATTATTCGCGCAAAATTAAGAATATCCATAGCCGACGTTTCAACTATCTTGGCTACCTTTGAAGCACTTCCTATCATATTGATTTGTTTAATCTTATTAAATTCATCCGGAAAGCCCTCTTTATGCCTGCGCTCTCTGCCTGTCGCGCAAATCCTAAAATGAAAGAACTCTACCGTCGTCTTGTTGCCAAAGGCAAAAATAAAAAACTTGCCATCATTGCCGTCGCTCGAAAATTACTCTTACTCATTTACACGCTCTGGAAAACTAATTCCGTCTATATCCCGGACTATAAACCTGATCATCGTGTATCTTCAGGGCTATTGTCTTAAACCATTCGCTGTTGTTTGTTCTTTTACGCCACAGGCGTATCAGCCTTTGGCGGAGATATATTTTTTCTTTTTCTCTTGACTTTCAACACAGTACCTGGTTAGGCATCTTTTATACTACTTTTTCAAAACCTGAATTATATTTTCTATTCATATACAGACGCGCGGCACCCACAAATTCTTCGGTTAGCTTTTGAATCTCGCCAACATTATTTACACCTATTATCCGCGCCTCCATGTCTCGTTGTTTTTCATTCCCAATTATTTTTAATTGATTCACATGCTCTAACAATTTCCAATCCAAATGATTAAAATTTGTATAAGTGGATTGATCCAATAAAAAACGATTTTTATCCATCACTTCGACCATAGAATTTAGCCATTTATGTAGACTATTAAATGTACTGTAGGCTCGAGGATAATTTACTTTCTTGCCATTAATAATATCTTCAACAACACTATAACCTTCCCACGACAACTCAACAATCTTTGTATAGACATCTAATCGTCTTTGGAATAACACACTTTTTAATTGAACTTTTGCATTATTATTAGACAATAGAAGATTACCAAATATTGAGATTATTGCTCCAAGAATAACACCTAGTAATCCCAAATATTCTAAAGGAATAATAGGTTGCGGAGTATGAGTCAAATTAATTACTTTTAGAGTATCTGCAATACTGATCAACGTATGAATTGAGTCGCCCATTGTATTATTCCTAGATGAATGAAAAACGCCCTAACTATTATTTATATTGTTTCTATATATACACAGTATTTCTCCCTGCTTCCTCATAATACCGATTATGTAATTGTTTATGATATTCTACTAATATTCATTTCGTATGAATCTAAATTTGGTGTCGATTCATATATTTCTAAATTAGATAAATATCTATTTTTGTCTTTAAGATATAAAAAATGTTCCTTCAGTTGTTCATCACATCTATAACCAAGAATTATCCCCGTAATCAGATTTGAAGGAATTTCAAATATATATCTGGTTCCTTTAATTCGGTCCTTTTTTCCAAGGGCAATAACATCCTCCACTCTTTTTCGTATTCCCAACTATGATGTTTCTTGAATAGAAAATCGCAATTCGTTTTTATATCTTTAAATGAATCGAAAACATATTTATCTTCTTCATAAATTACTTCTTTTAATTTCCCGAAATCTTTATCATCTACTAGACCGCCATTAAAATATTTATGCTCAGCGTTAAAAACAATCACAAACCCTTGATGTACCTTAGAATAGTGAGCCCACATTGGAATATTATTCGGAGTATTTGTCAGAGATAATACACCGATCCTTTTGTTCATTTCATTATAGAATAACTCTTTAATATATCTATTATCGGATGTGAACAGATCAGATAAAGAATCTATTATTTTTTTAAATTCTGTCTTGAATATTTTACCTTTGCTAAAAATACCAAATAATTCCTCGAAAGAATAAGGATAATTTTTCTTTTTTGAACTATCATTTATTTTATTAATAATATCAACATATAATTTTTCTGAATCAAAATATTTTAAGAATTCTTCTTTTTCAACTAACTTATTAAACGATAAATACATATCGAAAGGATCATTCAGGTATTTGGGCTGTGTGAATCTTATTCTATTATTTTCTAGAATATCGATTCTTTCTGGAGGAACATATTTATATATATTCTTCATAATTTCTACGTCGAAAGCTTCGCATCGAATTCTTCGAGGGGTTTCAATATTCGGTAGATAAACATACAGCCTAGTCCACTGTAAATGATACCATGATCGAACGCTCGGACGACTCAAGCATAAAGCAGCTGATCTTGGGTTCCAACTTGTTCCTCTGGCAACTCCAACTTACTCCTACTCATGAGTTACTTAGGAGGCGGCACAAACAATTTACAAATATTTGTGATTGCAACTATAGTCCCATCGGATAATCAGAGAGAATTAAAGTCTGGTTTTGACAAGATGTTACGCTTTGTCTGCAATCGGATATGCAGTCTGGAATTCATACTATTTCACTGCCGACATCTATATAATTAATCAGATTACTTATTCTATTAAAAAGATGATATATATAAAATATATATCACTAATACCTATATAATCATAAATTTCTTGCACATCATAAATTTATATTCATAACAATAATGTTAAATGTTGAATAACGCCTTTGGACAATAAATGGTAATAGTTCAATTTTGGTTGTTTTCTAGAGGTAACCAAGAAGCAAGAGGGGAGAATTGGGAGATGTTGAAAGGGCTTGCCTGATAGCGAAAGTGCTATAATTTGTAAAATTATTGATTATTTGTGGTTAGGACTACTCTTGAGCCTGTCTGGTTTTGACAAGATGTTACGCTTTGTCTGCAATCGGATATGCAGTCTGGAATTCATACGATTTCACTGAGCTGATATATCTCTTCATGAAACAAATTTATTCTAAATTATACTTGACATTGATACAAAAAATGCTTATTATAAGATGAATTAATAGATTCATTAGTAATAATTTGTTAACGTCATAAAAAAAGGATTAAATATGGAAAAACATTATGAGTTGATTGAAAAAATTGAGTCTCTCTTAGTTGAATTAAGGAGAGAGCTCAAGGGCAAGAGGGTGAAATCTGCAAAAGTTCATGACAAAGAAAAAAACACACACGAATATTCTGGGCTCACAGGAAGTATCTTCAGCTTAGTGAAGGACGGGTTTTTTCGAGAGCCAAGAACTATTTCTGACATCCAAAAGAAGCTTCGTTTAGAGGGAGTACTCAAGCCAACTACATCTCTCATGAAACCGCTTTTTTACCTAATAAAGAAAAAGGCTATTGACCGGAGCCTGTCAGTAGATGGCAAGGGACCATTTAAGTATCATGAGCGAGGTGTGAGATGAATAAAGACCCAAAGATCATTGTAGAAGAAATTGTCTCTCTTGTCAACGAGCTTGCAGGACTTGCGGGCACACGTATGCGAGATTCGAAAAAGACTTCCTCTATCAGTGCAAAAAAAAATGGCTCAGAGGAATTGTCTGGAGCTACAGGTGGCATTCGTATGCTGATTGAGGAGGGTAAATTAGATGAGCCGAGATCATTGACACAAGTAGGAGAGTTTTTACGTCAAGCGGGAAGGCATTATTCTAACCCGAGCGTTTCGATGGGACTGCTAAACTTAGTAAGAGAACGTGTTCTCACGCGGCTTCCGGGCAAAGACAAGAAGTGGAAATATGTTATTCGAAAATAAAACGAACAGATAATAAAGCGAGCTAATCATATGTCTAGCGATGATTTGAAATACAAGGCAAATCGTTTAGCACTTGAAAATGGTAGCAAACACGAATTGATTCGCGTTTTGATTGTCAAGGGCTTCCTTGATTCGCCCAAAGACACCCAGACTCTTTTAAGAGAGATTAAGCACACCATTGGCAAGAAACTGAAGTCGATTGAAATTCAAACATATATGAGGAAGTTCATGGAGGCTGGGATCGTCCAGGCCATTCATCATGAGGGCCATCGTGGTAACTATTGGGTGTTGGCTAGTGTTAGAAAGGATGTTGCTTTGAGGCAAATTGGCAAGGGCGAGAATGTCTTGAAATTGGAGGAAAGCTTATTCTCGGATCAGCTTTTGACAAGAGTAGGTAAGGATTTCGAAATCGAATTTGAAGACCTAGGACATAATTTTTGGAAGAGTGGGACTTGTACGTCATTTATGTTGAGAAAAATCTTGGAAAAGCTGATTTTTGTTAGCTTTGCTAAACATAACTTAGAGTATAAGTTGGATGACAGAACACGACCAGGTTTCTATGTGGGGCTAGAAAGTATGATTCATCTAGCTAGCAGTGAGAAAGTGAATGGAACACCCTTCTTAACCGGAAGAACAGCGAAAGAAATCAGAGGAATAAAATTCCTAGGGGATGCGGCGGCTCATAATCCGTTGACGAACGTCGATATGAAAACAATCATTCCTCAAATGCCATTTATCATTACTGCTTTTGAAGAGTTGTCGATGAAGTTGTAACGTCTCCTGTGCCAGTTCGCAACCAATCTGTTGGAGTCTACGGCCGACGTATGAAAATAGCTAGGTGGTAATCCAATTGGTGATCGGTGATCTTCGAGATAGCTTCCCTAGAGGTAGATATTGGTGATGGGATGTTTGGCGGCCTAACGTCGTTGTGGCTAAGGCGCAGCCCAAAACTACAATACCGAACTTGTTAATTAAATTTTTTATTAGAACGAAAATTTACTTACAAACTAAGCTACACAATAAAGCCAAAACGGAAGAATAAACTTTATAATTACACAGATGCCAAGTGCGAAAACTATGTCGCCTTGAGCCACTGGTTAGGTAGCTTTACATATTTTTTAATTTTATGTGACCGATTATAAAAATGACCATTGATAGTATTAGAGTAATAAAAGCTGACCACTCTGATTTTAAAGCCGATAAAAGATTATTGTTTTTAAAGACATACAAATTGCGAATTAGGAAATCTATAATTGACAAAGAGGTAAATATCAAAACTATCTTCCACGTATCGAAAGCATAAATGAATGGAGCTTTCATACCTTTTAAAGATAAAAGATACCAAAAACTAATAAAGACAAAGATAATGGTTAGTTGAAAGATGCTAAAACCTAAGTGCCACCAGCCAGCTATGGATAGCTTGCCTAACATTGTATCCATAAAACCAGTATATGAATCCTTTACCCATAAATAATGAGTTGAAAAATTTATAATAACAGAGATTAGTAATGATGATATAAAGAAGATAATAAAATAAGTAGAATAGGTTTTGAATAAATTATAAACTGAATCGAAATTGAGAAGTTTATAAAAACGATAATTGATAATTGGAAGTAATAAAGCATCTCCAATAAAAATAGACGGTAAAGTTAACAATGGGAAATTATATGAGGAGGATAACCAAAATGCTTTTAATTTCATACTCAATAAAAGCATAACAAGAAAACCTAGTATGAAAGTTAGGAGTGGAACTAAATATTCAATGTGTAAGATATTCATTTTACCCCTAGAGCTTAACTTTTTTTTGGCGTCTACATAACTATCAATATGATATATATTTTCTTTTATACTTTGTAAACCAACTGTATGAAGTAATATCCATTGAGAAATATGATATATGGTAAGAAGTGAAACAGGAATAATGTAAAACAAAGCATTAATATTTAATATCATATAGCTGGTAATGCAAAGGGCAGTAGTTATTAATAACAAAAATAAAAAAGCCCATATACCAGAAATAATGTTAGGGCTTACCCACCCTTTTTTATACATAAGCTTAGGATTAAAAAAACGGGGAATCAATTTACTATCCCAAACTAAAATATCCTTACCAGTCATTTTATTAATTGATTCTTCAATAAATGCAATGCGACTTCCGTTCATATAAATTACAAAAAGAGCTTCCATTATCGTTGAATAAAAATAATATACGATTGAAATTGAAAGGATGAGAAAAAATATTAGGAAAGCGTTTAATGTTTGCTTATCCAGCCCAAAATTGATTATTGCTTCTTGAGTATTTTTTGAAAATATGAGGGTGCAAATAGCAATAATAATTGAAGTAAATACATAAATATAATTCGATTGCTTATGATATCTTTTTGAATGTAGAAGAACTTCTTGGAACCTATGGTCATATTCCTTTAGAAGTATATCAATATTCGTTTTATTATCTTCATTTGTTTTATGCTCTTCTTTCATCTAAATATCCACTAATTTTTATTGAGCTGCCTAACTATCGTTTATATCGCTTCTGAATAACAACCTTGATGCGTGTTTCTTCAATATAACATTCCATTTGAACGCCTAACTATAACCTGATAATGCCCTTTTATATTCTCCTTATGGTGCTATAATATTTGACATTTTTCTAAACATGACACTAAAAGATTGATAGTAATTATCGGACTTATAGTCTTCACCGAAACCTCTGACCTTATCTGAGATAAGCAACCGACCAACAGAGAACCCCCTTGGCAAAGATTCGTTTTCCCTAAGGTTAAGATGCTTTTTTGCAAGATTAGTAAATGCTTGTTTGCATTTTTTTGAGGAATGCGCGACTCTGTTGCGAAGAATTGCACTCTCTTTTATTAATTGCTTTTGGTTTTCCAATAAAAGGGAGAATGGTTCCGCTTTTTTAAAATATATTTTTGCTTTATTGATCACATTTGACCAATTGCTCCAGTCCAGGTAATCAATAGCGGGGTCGAAGCCAGCTTTTCCAGAAAGTAGTTCCAAAGCATGATTTAGATTTTGGCATTTTCCCATCCGTAATGTCGGAGAATATCCTGACTCTGAAATACCTCCCAGCATATACCGAACGAAAACTTCCTGAACGAATTCTTCCCAAGCAGAAACTATATTCATAAAAGAAAGCTCCACAATCTTTGTAGCCTGTAAGGGGTGAAGTGGATTCTCGTGAATACCTTTATAAGACAAATCCACATAGGGAAGCATGGCAATATAGATACCATCGGCAGATCGAATAATCCTATCCAACTCCCATTTGATGCTTTTAGTACTTACTTTATTCATATTATGCGCTTTTTTAAATCTAACGGCGTTGCCGATAAGCGGCGTCCGCTTGATTGGTTGGTTAGAACATATACCACCGAATATTAAATTCGTTGTTTTGTTTCTTTCACAAGATCATCACAACATCCTACAATACTAATTAATAATTTATGGTTTATTGAATAACCAGATAAAATTAAATGAGGGGCGAATCCATGCACCTTACATTTCAGATTTTTTATTTTACCAATATTCGCTTCATAAATATTATTAGCTATGTCGGGCGATGGATTATGTGTATAATCAAAAATGATGTGTGGTTCCCATGGTGGTCGTTCATATTCAAACTTAAGTTTTTCTTTGTCAATCGCAGTAACATTTCTAAAGCCCACAAAAACAGGTTTGTTCCCTGTTTTTGTTGGGATACTTGCATTCTTCATCAATAATGGAAGTATTTCACTAGTTTGGTTCTCAATCCAGAATAGTGATGTTTTTATAAGAGATTGGTCAATAGGTCTTTTCTCAATTACTTGTTCAGTAATAATTATGTAGCTATGAACTAACCTACTGATTGCAGCTTTCACCCAAACACTTTTAAAAATATCCCAGCATTTAACATTGAAACGCTCAAGTTGATTGTTTATTTTCAAATTAAGTAGTAAAAGCTCCTTGAGTTTTTCGTCTTGCTGATTTGCGGCTGCCTCTTGAATTTTATGAAGATGAATTTGAATCTCATAATTCAAGTCAATGAACTCAGTAATTAATACACGTTTATTTTTACTTTTTTCCTTCTGTTCATTATAAAAATTAGTTAAGAAGACACCAACGATAACTCCTAACAAACCAATTATTGCTGATATGGCTTCACTGGAGAGAGAAATATTAAATGGACGAATTTCTTGCCCAAGTCTTATAAGCAGATATATCAACAGTGAAAAATATACTGTCAGCACTGCCAACGTTAGATAAGTGGTCCAATTAATCTTTTGTTTAGTTCTCATTTAATTGTTTTTCTGTTAGTTCTGCTTTTTTCAGCGGGTTTTATGTTGATATACTTTTGTCAACAATTTGCAAAACTAAATAAGTGATTAGGGTGTTCTAACTATTGATTATATCATCTCTGCCTAACAACCTTGATGCATGTTTCTTCAATATAACATTCCATCTTGTCTCTATATAGCAAATACTTACGGTTATGTCAATAGCACAATGAAAATCAAAGTAAAATACTTTTATGGGAAATCCAAACTCAGGTGAAAGAGAAGCAGGTTCGTGATGATATTGAATGTTATTTCAAAAGGTTACCGTCCTTTGAGATGGCAATGTTTGACGGTAACCTTTTGCTTTATGAAAATATGCGGCCGTCCGATTCATTCCGGGATTACTTAAGCAATATCCCCATCACCGACGCGCTCAAGAGTTGTCCGGATGCTTCCCATATACTGCCAGCTGCCTAAATGCTCATAGTAGAATGGTTTTTCATTGCGCAGCAAATCCATTATGAACGGAAAAACCTGAATGGGATAATGAGACATGGGCTGCTGACCATCGACCAGACTGTCGCCATCCGGCATTGTATCGGGAGTATCATGAAAATACAATGCAGCTATAGTCAAGTTCTGTGCATCATAGAGACCGATGACGGCGCGGTATGAGTATGGTTGGGTTACTCTTTTTCCTCCACCATAAAATGTAACTTTATACGACTTGATTTCCTTGTTGACCGTCTGTGGCATGGGAGGCCTCCCTTCATAAGTTGGATGATATTTTATTGTAATATGTTTCCTTCATGTGAGGATGTTATAAGTGAAGGAAATACTTTTATTTCACTTTTGCTGTTAGATCGTCTGCTTTGTATCGAATTCCTCGAGATATTTCACCACTCGCTGGATGAACATACCGCCCAGCGCCCCGTCAATGATCCTGTGATCGAATGAGAGCGTGAGATATGACATGGTTCGAATAGCAATGGCATCGTTGATTACTACCGGCCGCTTCTGAAATGCACCGATACCGAGAATTGCTACCTGAGGCGGATTGATAATCGGCGTACCGATGATATTGCCGAAGACGCCGTAATTCGTTATAGTGAATGTCCCCCCGGTAATGTCATCAGGATTAAGTTTCTTGGCCCGCGTCTTTCCGGCAAGGTCATTAATAGCCCGGGCGAGTCCGACAAAATTTTTTTCATCGGCATTCTTGACAACCGGGACAATCAGTCCGTTATCGGAAGCGACTGCCATGCCGAGGTTGATATATTTCTTCACGACGATTTTATCGCCTTCAATTGAGCTGTTGACCAGCGGAAAATCCTTTAACGCCTTGATTACCGCATCCATTATAAAATGTGTGTAGGTGAGCTTAAATCCTTCCCGTTTCTCAAATTCCTCGACGTGCTTATTACGGTACTGTACAATAGAAGTCACATCTGCTTCTGATATCGCACCTACGTGAGGGGCTGTACTCCAGCTCTGAAGCATGTGCTGGGCCATTTTCTGGACCACATTAGTCATTTGGAGGATTTCATTCTGTGGTGCAGGATACTTGGCGCGCAGTGCTGCGTCGTCAACCGGCTTTCCTTTGCTCGCCGGTCCGACATTAAGTGTGACGCCGGCAGGTTGTGTCCGGACCGGTGCAGCCTGACGGTTTTTCACATATGCAAGAACATCGTTCTTATTCAGCCTCCCGTCAAGGCCGCTCCCGGGTATTTTCTCGAGTTCGGCCAAACTGATGCCCTCCTGCTGTGCCATGCTCAAAACAAGAGGAGAATAAAAGCGTGCGGTTTTTTCGCGCTGGGCTTCCTCAATCGCCGGGACGACTGTCCGTTCAGGAGTGACCTGTGGGGCTTCAGGCTTTTTCTTTTCGGCTTGCGGCTTTGCCGCAGGTTCAACTGCACGGGCCGCAGCAGCGACGTCGGTTTCAATCTCGGCGATGACGGTCTGAATAGGAACCGTTTTCTGTTCTTCGACGAGAATCTTCGTTACTATACCGCTGAAGGGTGAAGGAATCTCCGAATCCACTTTGTCCGTGCTGATTTCAAGCAGTGTTTCATCTTCCGCGATTTTATCACCGACTTTTTTATGCCATTTGACTATAGTTCCTTCGGTGATGCTCTCCCCCATTTGAGGCATAACGACATTAACCTTGGCCATAGACTATTCCTTTTTTTATCTTTTCAATTCTAGAATTGTGCAAGTTCCTGGAGAGCCTGCGAGATGTCCGCCTCCTGTGGAAGCATTGCGTACTCGAGCGGAGGTGAATATGGAACAGGGCTGTCTTTTGCCGCGACCCTTCGAACAGGAGCGTCAAGATATTGAAACGCATCGCCGGCTATAATTGCAGCGAGCTCTGCGCCGAAACCTCCGGTGAGCGTATCTTCATGAACGATCAATACCTTGCCGTTTTTTTTCACGGATGCAAGCATCGACTCCCGATCGAGTGGATTTAGCGTCCGGAGGTCGATGATTTCAACACTCACGCCTTCGGCTTCCATCCGTCGTGCTGCTTCGAGAGATCGCTGGACCATCATTCCATAGGTGATGATTGTAATATCCGTACCTTTTCGTACTACCCTTGCGAGACCGAAAGGCAGAAGGTATGAAGAATCAGGCTCAGGAGTCGCGGCGAAATTCTGTCGGTACAATCCTTTATGTTCCAGAAATAGAACAGGATCTTCTTCGCGGCATGCCGTTTTTAGGAGTCCTTTTGCATCGGCGGCATTCGATGGCAATACGACGCGTATTCCCGGCATATGGGTGAAAAATCCTTCGATCGACTGGCTGTGATATAATCCACCGCGGATATACCCGCCGACTGGAACCCTGATGACCATCGGACATGAAAATTTTCCCATGGTCCGATACCGGAGCATCGATACTTCGTCGCGCAGCTGCATGAAAGCCGGCCAGATGTAATCGCCGAATTGGATTTCGACAACCGGTTTGAACCCGCGCACTGCAAGTCCGTATGCCGTTCCGATTATACTCGCCTCGGCAAGAGGAGAATTAAAAACGCGTTCAGATCCGAAACGTGCGGTCAATCCTTTGGTTGCAGTAAAGACTCCACCTTTTGCACCACCTACATCCTCCCCGTAGACCAGCATCTTAGGATTGCGCTCAAGCTCTTCCGCCAGAGCATGGTTAATCGCATCGACGAAAACGATTTTTTCACCTTTGAATTCCGGTTCTTCAAATTCTTCTTTCTTTATTATAAATGAAGGGGCATAGACATGACGAAGAACCGACGACGGATCCGGAAGAGGCCGTCCCTCAGCCCAATGGGCTGCTTCGTCAATTTTATGTTTTACATTTTGCTGGATATCTATTAATTCATCCTGAGAAATGATTCCTTCAGTGAGGAGATGTTTTTCGAGTTTCGGCAGTGGATCCCGCTTGAGATCCTCTGCGAGTTCACTCCCGCTTCGATATTTCCGCTGATCATCGGATGACGAATGAGGCAAGAGACGGACAGTATCAGCGACAATGATCGAAGGCCCTTCCCTACGGCGGGCTCGTGCTACTGCTTCATATGCAGCCTTGTAAGATGCTATAAGGTCAGTGCCATCGATGTTAAATCGCTGCAGACCCACATATCCTTTTACCATTTCATAGACCGAGCTGCCTGCCGTTTGTTGAGCAATTGGTACGGAAATAGCATACCTGTTGTTTTCAATGAGGAAAATGACGGGGAGCTTCTCACGGCTCGCCCAGTTAAGCGCTTCGTGAAATTCGCCCTCGCTGGTTGCCCCTTCGCCCGATGAAACATACACAACCTCATCAGTCCCTTCCTTCACCGCTCCGATAGCAGTTCCAACAGCCTGAAGAAATTGTGTTCCGGTCGGACTTGACCGACCTACAATCCGACGTTTAGGATCGCCCCAATGCCCCGGGGTCTGTCGTCCTCCTGAAGACGGCGCTTCGCCACGATGAAGTGATTCAAGAAAGACATCTTCAATTGGCGTACCATACGTCAACACAAACGCAAGGTCCCTGTAATAACAGTATGCCCAATCGATTGAGGGACGCAGCGCCAATGCCGTACCAATCTGGCAGGCTTCGTGGCCCGGTCCTCCAATATGAAAAAAAACCTTGCCCTGTTTTAATAATATAAGCAGCTTTTCGTCGATGCGGCGCGATGTAAGCATTAAGGTATACGCACGAATCAGCGTTGCGTTATCGAGTCCGGTTTCCGGATTTTGAATGTATGGTTGTATATCGGTCATTGTTGTGTAAGGCATTTTTCCGCACCCTTCTTTATATCAAGATGCCCCTCGACTTACTCGGGGCAAGCCCCTCCAACTCCTCACGCGGAATCCATTGACTTTTTGAATGAAAGACTTCTGAAAACCTATGAGCTACAATATGTGCTACGTCGGACAGTGCGACTGGCCGTCCGAGAACTTTCTCAATCGACGTTACTCCCTTGTGGAATATTCCGCACGGGATTATTCTGTCGAAGAGGCTCAAATCAGTGGAGACATTCAGCGCAAAACCGTGCATTGTAATCCACCGGCTGATTTTTACACCGATTGCAGCAATTTTTTCGTCACCGACCCAGACGCCTGTAAAATCCGGATGACGGCCTGCTGTGATTCCTAAATCGGCCAGGGCTATGATCAATGCTTCTTCGACATCGCGAAGATATCTATGTGTATCATGGTAATGTGAAGAAAGATCAATTATGGGATATCCGACAAGTTGCCCGGGCCCATGGTATGTGATATCACCGCCCCGGTCGACGTCGAAAGTATCGATGCTGCGCGCGGTAAGCTCATCAGTTGTCGCAAGCAAATGATTTTTGTCGGCCGTCTTACCAAGTGTAAAAACGTGTTCATGCTCTGTAAGTAGAAGGATGTCCGGGATATGTTGTGCACTGCGTGCAACAAAAATCTGCTGCTGCAGCTGCCATGCATCAGCATATCTCGTCCGTCCTATATCACACACAAACATGTCGGTCATTAAATGTTAATTGCTTCTCCGTATGCGACACCGGCTGCTTCCATGATCGCTTCGCTTAGTGTCGGATGAGGATGGATTGTCTTGATGATTTCGTGTCCTGTTGATTCCAGTGTCTTTGCAAGCACCAGCTCGGCGATCATTTCGGTCGCCTCGGGTCCGAGTATATGAGCTCCAAGCAGCTCTCCATATTTTGCATCAAAGATGAGTTTCACCATCCCCTCGCTCTCGCCGATGGCCATTGCTTTTCCGAGCGGCCGGAACGGGAATTTCCCAATCTTCAATTCGTACCCCCGTTCTCTTGCTTTCTCTTCGGTCAATCCCACGCTTGACACCTGGGGATGGCAATATGTGCATCCCGGGACTGCATCGTAATTCACCCCCTGTGGATTTTTGCCCGCTATCCATTCGACGCAGGTAACACCTTCGGCTGCCGCGACATGGGCGAGCCAGGGCGGACCATTCACATCACCGATCGCATATATCCCTTCGACGGAAGTCCGATACGAAGGCTTTTCAACAACAATATATCCGCGATCGGTTTTCACGCCGAGCGTTTCGAGCCCGAGATTTTCAATATTTCCCTGAACACCTACAGCCATCAACGCGACATCTGCGTTTATTTCTTTGACACCTTCCTTTGTCGATACGGAGAGTGTAAGCTTTTGTCCCTTCGACACTTTTTCTACTTTAGCTTCCGTAAGGATTTCAATACCTGATTTCTGCAGTGAAGATGAAAGCTGTTTTGTAATTTCCCTATCTTCAAGCGGCAATATTGCCGGCATCATTTCAATAAGTATAACTTTGCTTCCAACGGCGTTATAAAAATACGCAAACTCAACTCCGATTGCTCCTGCTCCGATAATTGCCATGGTTGCAGGCGGTTCTTTAAGAAGCATTGCCTCGGTGCTTGAAATGATCTGTTTGCCGTCGATTTGGATTCCTGGAAGGTTACGCGGCCGTGCACCTGTTGCGAGGATTATATGTTTCGCCGTAAGTGTCGTTTTTGATGAGTCCTGACTCACAATCTCGATTGATCCTTTTCCACGAACTGCTGCCGTCCCCAGTATGACCTCGATTTTGTTTTTTTTCATCAAATACTCGACGCCTTTTACGATTTTACCCGAGACATCGCGGCTTCGCTGGATGATTTTAGGGAAGTCTACGCTCACAGGGCCGACATTGACGCCAAAATCGGCGGCACGTCTTGCCTGCATGGTAAATTCCGCGCTTTTTAATAACGCCTTTGTAGGTATACAGCCCCAATTCAGGCATATGCCGCCGAGCCTTTCTTTTTCGATTACGGTAGTTTTAAAGCCAAGCTGGGCTGCACGGATTGCTGCAGTATACCCGCCTATTCCGCCTCCGACAACGGCCACATCAAATTGAGAATCATTCATGTTTTCCTCATAAGGAAAAAACAAAAAAAGGGAATGGACAATTCCCTTGAAAATTCACCGGCGTGGTATGTTTTTGGTATCCATCTGAAATTGATGAAACGAATTAGCATGGGTTTGATAGGAAAAGATCGACACCAGGTGATTAATTTGAGAGAATATAGTCAACACCGTACAGAAAATCAACGTGTGAATTTCCTGTTCCAGAAGATTCTCCGGATGAATTTTTCATTGATTTTTTGCCCAATAAATACTATTATTGATCGACATTTGCCGACGTGTGCGCAATGAAAGTTTATGAAGGAGAGGGCGAGAAGACTGTTATTACCAACCGGAAAGCCCGGCATGAATTTTTTATCCTGGAGAGTTATGAGGCAGGGATTGTTCTCAAGGGAACGGAAGTAAAATCACTGCGTCACGGCGACGGAAATCTCAACGATGCATATGCCATGCTTATTAACGCCGAAGTGTGGCTTTTAAACATGCACATTAGTCCATACGAGCAGGGCAACATCAACAATCATGAACCTCGGAGGGAAAGAAAACTCCTCCTCACGAAAAAAGAAATACGCCGCCTGATCGGAAGGACGACAGAAAAGGGATTGACGCTCATCCCGCTTCGCGTATACTTTAAGAACTGCCGTGCAAAAGTCGAAATCGGACTGGCAAAAGGCAAGAAGACATACGACAAACGGGAGGATTTAAAACGCCGTGAACATGAACGCGAAATGGAACGACGTTTTGTGAACGAATAGCATTATTGATACGCGGTACCATTGGGTACATTCCAGATATACGTCAATTTTTAAGCGAGGCACCAAGAAAAAATTGTTTCCACCACTCAACGAACAGATGGATGTCATCACGCGGGGAGTCTTTGAGATTATCCCGGAAGATGATCTTGTCAAGAAGCTCGAGCGGTCCATCGCAACTAACTCTCCTCTTATCATCAAACTCGGTTGTGATCCCAGTAGACCCGATCTCCACCTGGGACATTCCGTCGTTCTCAGAAAACTCCGTCAGTTTCAGGATCTCGGCCATCATGCTATTTTGATTGTCGGTGATTTTACCGGTATCATCGGTGATCCTTCAGGACGGAATAAAACCCGCCCGGCGCTCTCTCTCAAAGAGACGCGTCTCAATGGAAGGAGCTATTTCGAGCAGGCAACTAAAATCCTCTCTAAAGTGCGTGTAACAATGTGCTATAATTCTGAATGGCTCGGCGCGATGAAGTTTGAAGATGTGATCAAACTTGCAGGGAAATATACCGTCGCACGAATTCTTGAGCGTGACGATTTCATGAATCGTTTCCGCAACAACGAATCGATCAGCATTCACGAATTTCTCTATCCGCTTGCCCAGGCGATGGATTCTGTAGCCATTCAATCTGATGTTGAGCTCGGCGGTACGGATCAGAAGTTCAACCTGCTCGTCGGGCGGGATATTCAACGCGAATATAACCAGGAACCCCAGGTCATTCTCACCATGCCCATCCTTCCGGGGACCGACGGCATTGAAAAAATGAGTAAATCGCTCGATAATTACATCGGCATAAGCGAACCGCCGCAGCAGATATACGGCAAAACGCTGTCCATCCCGGACACAATGATCATCGATTATTTTACTTTGTGTACTTCGATAGCTGCCTCCGATCTCGATCAAATGCGTGACCAGCTTGCTTCGGGAACCGTCAATCCCCGCGATCTCAAACGCCGGCTGGCCCGCGAGCTTGTAACGCAGTATTACACCGCGGATGACGCACTGAGGGCTGAAGAAGATTTCGATGCGCTCTTCATACGAAAAGAAATACCCGAAGATATTGACGAATATCGCCTGGCTCCCGGCACAGTATCCATTCAACTTTTAAAATTAATGGTCGATAGTAAACTCACGGCATCTAACAATGAGGGGCGACGGCTCATCCAGCAAGGGGGCGTCAGCATCGATGGAAAACGTATCGACAATGAATACGAGGTGCTTACAATTATACAACCGGTTATTATTAAAGTCGGAAAACGTCGATTTATGAAGATCACCCCCTCATAGTTTCGCGTGTCACCGCGATTCTGTGAGGACGAACTATTCTTATTCACATTCAAAGCGGAGATGTTCCATTGTATGTTCCAACAAAAATATTCTTTACCAAGGGGGTAGGAAGACATAAGGAATACCTCCAGTCATTCGAACTTGCATTGCGCGACGCGCAGATCGAGAAATGCAACATTGTTTCAGTCTCAAGCATTTATCCTGCCGGATGTAAACGTATCCCCAAGGAAGAAGGTTTGAAATTACTCATGCCCGGCCAGATAACTTTTGTCGTGATAGCCCGCAACGCGACAAATGAACCGAATCGATTGATTGCCTCTTCGATAGGAGTGGCAATTCCGGCTGATGGAAATTTCTATGGTTATCTCTCCGAGCACCATCCGTACGGCGAGACCGACGAACGCGCCGGTGAGTATGCCGAAGATCTCGCTGCCACAATGCTTGCTTCGACACTAGGCGTGGAATTCGATCCGAATACAGGATGGGATGAACGCGAGCAGTTATACAAAATGAGCGGAAAAATTGTAAAAACTTTCAACGTGACTCAATCTTCCGAGGGAGATAAGAACGGACTCTGGACCACTGTCATTTCCTGTGCTGTCCTTCTCCCCTAGTGTCTCGACTGGTGCTCGACACTAGAAGATATAAGTTATTCGTATCCTCCCACCGTCGGGATATGCTTTCACACTCAGGAACAATCGATCGCCGAAGATCGAACGCCTCAGTTTAATAAGATCTTCCCGAAAAATATACGCAAGTGTGAGATACCGGCGTGTCAGCATCGTTGCAACAACACCTCCGATAAAAGGTGATCGTGCATTGTTGATGGTACGAAAAAGGCGAGTGTCGATATCGCCGGGGTGCGTCCCGCTGCTTTTAAGCGGGACAGAAATACTGACCCGGTTTTAGAAGAATTGCACTGCATTCCCACAGTAGTAACCAAGAAATCTACTTATCCGGTGAGTTGACGGCGTTACGCAGATACACCCTGCTTTTGCACATGCACTCGACAGCCGTCCCTTGTGCTGAAAGCACAAGAGACGAGCCTCGACACAGTCGGGAGTCCGTCGAAGTCTGACGACCTCCGGCGCTATATTGAATTTCTCTTTCTCATTTTTTACATTTTATTTATTGAAGATAATCGCGTTTGGTTGCATAATTTCACGCGATTCCTTATCTTGTTTTAAATTGTTGCTACACGAGGGTCCTGACCTGATATGGAAGAAGGGGTCTGCACCCACTATAACGAATCTTCCGACCGAAGATTGCTTACACTGATGTATCTAGACGGAGGAGATTTATGGCTAAATTGAAACCTCAAAGCTCGCTCCACGAACTGTCCAGATCTCCCACGGGTATAAAAGGCCTTGATGAGATTACCCGCGGGGGATTACCGACTGGTCGCCCTACCCTCGTGTGTGGGAGTGCCGGAAGCGGCAAAACACTCTTTGGAGTCGAATTTCTCGTGCGCGGGGCACTTCAGTACAACGAACCGGGTGTCTTTCTCTCGTTTGAGGAAGATGCTGACGACCTTACAGTTAATGTTGCCTCTCTTGGATTCAATTTGCAGGAACTTTCTTCGCGCAAGAAAGTTATTCTTGACCACATTGAGATCAACCAAAGTGAATTTGAAGAGACCGGGGAATATGATTTAGAGGGCTTGTTCGTCCGGCTTGGAAACGAAATCGATTCCATTAAGGCAAAACGAGTTGTGCTGGACACGATCGAGGTACTGTTTTCCGCCTTCTCAAATTCCTCCATTCTGCGTTCCGAGCTTCACCGGCTGTTTCGCTGGTTGAAGGATAAGGGGGTCACAGCTGTTGTGACGGCAGAGAGAGGAAACGGGACCTTGACGAGATACGGATTGGAGGAATACATTTCCGATTGTGTAATACTGCTTGACCATCGGATCAAAGACCAATTGTCCACCCGACGGATACGAATCATAAAATTCCGGGGATCGGTTCACGGAGTAGACGAGTATCCATTTCTCGTCGATAAGGACGGCATTTCTATCTTCCCCATCACATCCTTGGAGTTGGAACAAAAGGCAAGCACCGAACGAATATCGAGTGGAGTTCCGGCTCTGGACGCAATGTTAGAAGGCAAGGGCTACTTTCGCGGGAGCAGCATCCTCGTCTCCGGAACAGCGGGGACCGGAAAAACGAGCCTCGTTTCTCACGTTGCAGAGGCTGCGTGTCAGCGCGGTGAGCGTTGTCTCTTTCTGGCTTTCGAGGAATCGCAGGGTCAGGTCATTCGTAATATGCACTCCATCGGCATCGATTTCGAGCCATGGGTAAAAAAGGGGCTCTTACAATTCCACGCAGTTCGTCCAACACTCTACGGCCTGGAAATGCACCTGGCGACAATCCATCGACTCATCAGCGATTTCGACCCTGCCCTTGTCGTCTTCGATCCGGTATCAAACTTTACTTCCATGGGGGATAACCCTGAAGTATACTCAATGTTGTTGCGTCTGATTGATTTCTTGAAGGTCAAGGGGGTCACTACAATTTTGACGAACCTGATCTCAGGTGATACACTGTCCGAGGAGAGTGAGGTCGGTATTTCATCAATCATGGACACCCTGGTTGTGTTGCGCGACATTGAGCACGTCAACGATCGAACCCGGGTACTCTTTGTTTTGAAGTCTCGTGGGATGGCGCATTCAAGAGAGTTTCGCGAAATCTTGTTTAGCGACAGAGGTATTGATTTAGGCCCGTCTCCGATCGCACAGGCTGCCGAGGGTTCGGGGTCAAACCGTTAAGGTATCACTGATGAAACGTAACTCCTCACTTGGAGATCGCCGATGAAGAAGACTGCAAAAAGCGCTGGAACACTCCAATCACCCCCCGCACATCGGTCGCATCAAAAATATGTTCTGCGATTGTACGTTACGGGGACAACGACTCGATCGATGCACGCGATTGCCAACATCAAGAACATTTGCGAAAACTACCTGAAAGGGAGGTATCAACTTGAGGTGATTGATATCTACGAGAATCCGAGTCTGGGGAAGGGAGAACAGATTATTGCTTCCCCGACCCTCATCAAGAAGCTTCCGTTGCCGCTGCGCAGATTCATCGGGGATTTGTCCAATACTGAACGCATTCTCTTGGGGCTTGACTTACAACCGGGACATTATTCTGACAACAAAACGAAAAACGTACCAAGAGCTTGACCTGGAGATCAAATCTCTTCGGTCCCGTCTCGAAGAAACTGAACAGGCCCTGATAGCCATCCGGACCGGGGAGATTGATGCCCTTGTCGTCTCTGGCAAAAGCGGCGAGCATGTGTACACGCTTAAAGGGGCAGACCATTCCTACCGTGTTCTCCTTGAGGGATTAAACGAAGCAGCGCTGACAATCACGGCTGATGGCACAATTTTGTACTGCAATAGCCGATTCTCGGAAATGACGAAGACTCCGCCTGAACAATTACTCGGTTCATCTATTCAAGGCATCATTAAGTCCGCCGAAAGGAATGTATTTAGAACAACCCTGCGTCAATCGGCAGAAGGTCCGATCAGAAAAGAGTTTAACATTCGAGCGGCCGATCGCTCTCTCGTCCCAGTTCTTTTCTCAATAAAGAATCTGGAATTAGAAGACATGACTGCTTTTTGCGTGGTGATCACGGATATCACCAACCGAAAACGAACCGAAGACGCTTTGCAAAAAAGCGAACAACACTACAGGGAGCTTTTTCAGGAGGGACAGCGCATGCAGGGCGAGCTGCAGAGACTCTCAAGAGAAATCCTCCGCGTACAAGAAGAGGAGCGAACACGAATCAGCAGGGAGATCCACGATGAAATCGGCCAAGCGCTGACTGCCATTAGCCTGAATCTGAGAAAGTTGAAAACAAATGGAAAACCATCGGAGGTGAAAAGAAAGATCCAGTCGGTCCAGAGTCTTGTGGAAAAGACGTCGGAGTTCATTCACAACTTTTCTCGTCAAATTCATCCCAGTATGCTTGAAGATCTGGGACTTTTTCCAGCGCTTCGCTCCTTCGTCCGTGACTTTCAGCAGAATACAGGCATGCGGGTCAATCTAAAATTCTCGGGCAATCCCGGAAGAGCCAGTATTGAACAAAAAGCCGCACTGTATCGCATTGTGCAGGAAAGCCTCAACAACGTCTTGAAACATTCAGGAACTCGTAACGCCATGGTGATGATTAGAAAATCCCCGGAAGGGATCACATTGCAGGTTGTGGACAACGGTAAAGGGTTTGAGTTAGCGGGCATTTCGGGAACCCCCGAAAAGAGGCAAGGATTCGGCATTCTGGGGATGAGGGAGCGTGCTCGACTGGTGGGTGCCAGATTTATGATCCTCTCCCGGCCGGGCAAAGGAACGAGAGTGCGTGTTCATTTACCATTGTCGGGAGGTCGAATCACAAAATTGAAAGAGTCTCAGAATGGAAAAAATAAGAATCGTCCTCGCTGACGACCATACCGTTGTGCGCCAGGGTTTTCGATCGCTTCTCCAGCAAGATAAGTCTATCGATGTCGTCGGGGAAGCCGAAAATGGGCAGGACGCTGTTCTGGTGGTTAAAAAAACACTCCCGGATGTTGTTCTCCTTGACATTTCAATGCCAATTCTTAATGGAGTGCAGGCCACGCGACAAATCCGTAAATTCAACCCGAAAATCAAGATCCTTGTCCTCTCAATGTATAAAGACGAAGAATATGTACGCGAGGTTTTTCATGCGGGGGCTGCGGGATATATTCTCAAGCAGACGACTGGTTCGGATTTGATCCGAGCTATTAAGGAGGTGAACCGCGGCAACGCCTATCTTTCTCCGTCGATCGCAAAATACCTTGTCTCCGATTATCGCGAGATTGTGAAAGGAGGCAAGTCTTCTCGAAAACAAACCGGACTTACTCCCCGCGAACTAGAAGTCCTTCAACTCATCGCCGAAGGAAACTCCAACAAAAAGATCGCAGAGCAACTCTTCATCAGCATCAAAACGGTCGAAACGCATCGCCAGAAAATCATGGATGTCCTGAAAATCCATGACGTCGCGGGGCTCACCCGTTACGCAATTGCAAAGCGCATCATCGAAGCAAAATAGCCCCTCAAGAAGGTTTTTCCACTCTAAGCAATGTCTGCATAGCCCCCTCTTGCATCAGGTATCTTCCCCACTGCATTTCAGGTGCCCACCTTATTGAAGTTCTTTCGGGTTATTCGCATATTTTTAATACGTTGGAGTGACTATGGCAAAAAAAAGAATACTCATCATTGAAGATAATCGCGTTTTGCGTGATGGTATCACAGCTATGCTCAATGGACAGGCGGATATGCGTGTGGTGGCTACCATAGGAAGCGGTAATAATGTTATGCTGAAAGCAAGCCAGACAAAACCTCATGTGATTCTTATGGACATGGGTCTGAAAAATTTCAGAGAGTCGTCGGTAGTAGAATCGATAAGGGAAAAAATACCTGAAGCAAAAGTGATAGGAATGGGTTTTATCCCGTCACAATCAGACATTGTTGAGTTTGTAGAGGCAGGGGCATCGGGTTTCATTATGAAAGATGCGACAGTTAAAGATTTCCTCGCGACCATACGATCTGTGGCACAGGGAGTAAAAGTTCTTCCACCCTCACTGACCGGATCACTTTTTTCTCATGTTATTGAGCACGCTCTCAAGAAGAATAAAGGAAATTTAACTAATGTCGTGCGGATGACTAAACGCGAACGTGAAATTATAGCGCTGATTGTAGACGGTTTAGGCAATAAGGAAATTGCTCAACAACTCAATATCGCCACCCACACCGTGAAAAGCCATGTGCATAACATCATGGAAAAATTAGCACTGCACACTCGTTTACAGATAGTAAAGTTTATCCACGAAGAAAATTCCTAGTGCCCCTCCTACTATTTAACTATGCAAATGTAGGGGCACAGTACCGTTCCAACTACTAAAAACAGATAGAATTATTTAAAAATATTATTGGAACGGCATTAGATCTTGCTGAGCCTCTCTTTCCACGAAAGGAAGTCTCCGTACTACTGCAAAACAATCACCATAAAGAACGTGGCCGATCTGCTTTTCTGGGCGTGCACCGACTTGAGGGCATTTGTATATTCGGATGTTTCAGCTCGTCTGCATCGGGATTCAGTTTGCAATCGACGGGTTACGGGAGCGTGCCTGAACGCTGGATTCCGGGAGAGGTGGAGCCGGGCTTGCGCTCCATGAGGACATAGTGACCATTATCGAAGCAAATGTTGTAGTAGTGGAGCAACTCATCCCTTCGGGAAAGCCAGTTGTTAACGAACTGCTCCGATTCGGGTGTTCGATCCTTTCCGATTACAATGTAACGCTCAGAATCCGGCGGCGATCCCAAGATGTCTTCCTCGACAGAATTGTAGATGATGTGGAATTGTTTCAATGGCAATCCGCTCGATATCCTAATCCTTTGCCCCTGGCTGTATCCGGTCAATAGTGCGATAGAGCCTTCTGTGTAGATTCCATGCAGCTGTTCACCGAGAGCAATCGCAAATCTGGTTCCGTCGGAGACGCTCCTTTGGGCATCATTAAAGGTGGCAACGCCCACAGCAGGAATAGCGATTTGGACAAGAGGCATGGCGATAAGGCCGGCAACCACTACGCCGCGTGCGAAAGTTGACCCCACTCTGCGACAGAACTCGGAGAGACCAATTCCGCCCGCGACCGAAAGAAAAAGAATGGCTGTCAAAACATACCGCCAGTTCCAACTCCACTGGTCGACCTGCACGAAGCCGGCCAGAATCGCAACAAGCGCGAAGACTGACGGCAGACCCAAGAACAGAAGCACCAATACTGGATGGATCCGATTCGAAGTAGTGCGCTGTGAGCGGACAAATGCTCCCGATGCTGTTAGGAGAACGACGGGGCCGAAGATAACCAGAAGCGCCCTGCCGAAGATCAAGAGTGCGTCCAAGGGGGGCTGGCGCATGTTCCCCTGGGCTGCCCCCGTAGCGATAGAGTATGTCCAGCGCGCGAATTTGAGCGGATCGCCATATTCGACATAGTTCCAGCAAACCCAGAATGCAATGCCGACCCAGCAGATCCCTGCGATCGTGAGTAACCTGAGGGCGGCTCCTCGTTCAGCACGTTGCCACAGGAATATCCCTTTCAAGCCACTCACGAGCGACACAAACGGCACGAGGAACCATGCTTCATAACGGCAGAGACTTGCCAGCGCAACTGCAGCCGCACATGCCCAAAGCCAGTTTTTCCCATCATTCAGAAGCCACCGCAGAAGCGCATATCCTCCGAGTGTGACAAGAAAAATGAAAATTGGCTCGTTCATCGGTGTGAGTGCCATATATACCATATTGGGATTGAGACCGAATAGACATCCACTGAGAAACGCAATAGGAAGCGAACCCGTGATTCTCCGGACAATCAGAAAAAGCAGGATGCCTGTTCCAACGAGACAGGGAATGCCAACGAGCAGTCCGGCAATTCCCGAATAGAAGAGGGCATCTATCGCCACCAACGGGAGGAGGATGAGATGCGGAAGGGGAAGCCAGACTGTGCCGATGTTGTGAAAGCCCGGACGCTGCGAGTCGAAAAACTGACGGGCTTTTACAATATGCGAAGCCGCGTCGCCGAAATAAAGAAAAGAATGCTTGTCGATATGGTACAAAACGATTCCCGCCGTACAGCTAACAACAATGAGAAGAATGGCGAGGAGGTGTTGTTCCTTCCCTTCAAAATAGATCCGGAGTCTTCCCGGCGGCCGGCTGCAATTCCTCTTCTTGTCTCTGATTCTCCTCTGCATAGTCCAAGATCGCACATTTCAACAACAATTGCTCGCCGCTATCTGGAATATGTTGCCAAATATGACACAACTTCATTTTTTCCGTTGGTACCTAGCGTGGTGAATGCCGCATTTACGCACGCTGGAAAGACCAATTGGTGAGAAAAACCAAAATTCTCCTTATAGAGTACAACCGCATATTGCGCGTGTGTATCAAAGCCATAATCAACAAGCAAGTAGATCTCAAAATTGTGGCAGCATCCGGAGGAAATCACGATACTCTGCTGCAGGCACGGATCTTGAAACTTCAATAGAGGATGCCCTCGGAGCCATCCGGGCTGTAGCGCGGGGAATAAAAATCCTCCCCCCTGCTAATGGGATCACTTTTCACTCATGTTGTCGACCATGCACTTCAGAAGGGGAAAAGGAAACTGCCCAAAGCCATGCGGATGACTAAACGAGAGCGTGAAATTATAGCGCTGATTGTAGACGGTTTGAGCAATAAGGAAATTGCCCACGGCTCAATATCGCCCACCCACACCGTGAAAAGCCATGTGCATAACATCATGGAAAAATTAGCGCTGCACACTCGTTTACAGATAGCAAAGTTTATCCACGAAGAAAATTCCTAGTGCCCTGCCAACTTATTATTCCCTATAAAAAAACAGGGCATCCCGCTCTCCGAGCGGGATGACAACTACTAAAAACAGATAGAATTATTTCAAAATATTATTGGAACGGCATTAGATCTCGCTGAGCCTCTCTTTCCACGAAAGGAATTTCTACCCTATATCAAATATTGGGCTCTCAAAAGAATTAATCCCATTTTCATCCTTTCGGGCGATTCCCGTTTATATGAATCATTAGTATTTTTTTCTTGGGTCAAAGAGAAGGAAGAGAGAGAATTATTTCGTCCTCGAAGGCGGATGAAATATTCGTATACACTTATAAAAGTTGAATCGTTTGGAGTTTAAGGAAAAAACACTATGAACTGGGATCGTCTGGAAGGACAATGGAAGCAACAAAGGGGAAAAGCTGTTTATCATTGGGGTAGAATGATGAACGACGAACTGTCAGCTATCCTGGGCAGGTATGAAGAGCGCGTTGGAAAGCTTCAAGAGAAATACGGGATTGCCAAAGATGCAGCCAGACACCGTGTGGATGAATATAAAATTATCGTTGACCAGCTTAAACAGGCCAACGGCAAGTTGATAAAGTTGCATAAAGCATTGAACAAAAAAAGAAATCGAACAAGCGGCAGATGAAATTAAAGACATCGTGAAGGAAAAGAAAATGATTCGTATGGAGAGGCTGAATATATTCGTCGATCAATCTAGATTTTGTTACTGCATTGGACACTAAACCAATAGAGAAAGGATACTTGCTATGTTATTTACTATCGCTGTTATTCTTGTTGTGTTGTGGCTTCTGGGTGTAGTCTCTTCCTACACCATGGGTGGTTTCATTCACATCCTTCTGGTAATCGCCATTGTGGTCGTCTTGCTTAGACTCATTCGCGGACGAAATGTGTTCGGGGAAAAAAATTGATTTCGAAATGTGCCCGTACAGCGGGTAGTATAACAATCACGGGAAATCTAGGTTTTAAAAAACAAAACAGGTAGTACTTCATTTTCACTAACTACAAGGAGGGGTTATGAAGACTTGTACAACACATGCAATAGGTATTTTAGACCGGTGGACGCGCTTCCTCGGAGCGATGCTGACGGTTGCTTTGATGCTGACTGTCGCTGCCGTGTCTCAATCGCCGGCACCGGTTAATCTTGGAACAGCCGGCAATTTCGTGGTTCTAGCAAAAACAGGAATCTCAGCCACGGGAGTCACCCACATTACTGGTGATATTGGAATTAGTCCAGCCGCTGCGACATACATAACTGGATTTGGATTAATAATGGATCCCTCAGGTACATTTTCGACATCATCTTTAGTCACTGGAAATGTATATGCCGCCGACTATACTGACCCAACTCCATCTAAAATGACTACGGCTATAGGCGACATGGAAACCGCTTACACCGACGCAGCCGGACGGCCATTGCCTGATCATACTGAACTGTACGCCGGAGATCTTACCGGGCAGACCCTCACTCCCGGTCTTTACAATTGGAGTACCGGGGTACTGGTGTCTGCTGGTGGTGTCACTATCTCGGGCGCCGCAAGCGATATCTGGATCTTCCAGATAGCGCAGGATCTAACCTTGGCCAACGGTGCCATGGTTACTCTAGGCGGCAGCGCGAAGGCTTCCAACATCTTCTGGCAGGTCGCCGGCCAGGTTACCCTTGGAACGACGGCTGCCATGAAGGGAATCATATTGTGTAAAACAGCGATTTTGATACGTACCGGCGCAGCGCTGGACGGAAGAGCGCTGGCACAGACCCAAGTTGCATTAGACGCCAATGCTGTCACAGATCCGGGACCGGTGAACGCCGTCGAGAATGAGTTATCGCCTCAAGAGTTCTCACTCTTCCAGAACTATCCGAATCCATTCAATCCATCCACGAGGATTCAATATAGTCTTGGGAAGGCTGCTCAGGTTTCCCTCAAGGTCTACAATTTGCTTGGTCATGAAGTTGCTACACTCGTGAACGGCCGTCAGGAAGCCGGTAGCTACACCGTGCCGTTCAATACCAACAAGGGAACACTCGGTCTCTCGAGCGGTGTATACTTCTACCGTTTGGAAGCCGGATCATTCGTCTCGACGAAGAAGTTGATCCTCATTAAATAAAGGCTCAGCAAAAGAGGGGATACTTCAGCATGGAGAATAGCGGGTCCCGATGGAGATGACGTCCAAAGGGTTATGCACACAACGGTCAAATCGGTTGCTATTCGGGAAACCGATCAGCCGGGTCATCATCTGTGCAATGGCGAGCTGTAAATATTCAGGCCACAAGTGCAAAAAAGGAGTGGCAATGGACAGAACCCTGCTCCATCTATATCAATAAACTTTTTGACAGATTAAAAAGGAGACCCATGAAATACAGTATTTTTGTCTTTGCTGTCATAGGGTTTATGACAGGAACACTTTTAACGGGCTGCGGGAAAACGTCGGAACAAAAAGTTGAAAATGCCAAGGAGAATGTAGGGGATGCCAAACAAGAGTTGAAAGACACTCGAACTGAATATCTTATAGAATGGCAAACATTCAAGTTCGAGTCTAAACAGACAATTGAGGCTAATGAAAAGAGGATTGATGCATTCAAGGAAAAGATGGAAGAAGCCGGTCACAAGGCCAAAGCGAAGTACCGTAAGGAAGTGGCAGTGTTGGAACAGAAAAATCGCGACCTGAAGAAGAAGTTGGAAGAATATAAGGATGAGGGACAAAGTAAATGGGAAGAGTTCAAGACGAACTTCAATCGTGATATGGATGAAATAGGAAAGACAATGAAGGATTTATTCAAAGATAATGACTAGTGTCTCAGTTCAAAAATAACCTGAATAAGTCGGAGCGTCATCTACTGCTATTTCATGCGATTTATGTCAGATTTAATCCTTTAGATTATTCAAGTTATTTTTGGTACTCATCACTATTGATCTTACAACTGTTTATTCCTATAAAATGAAAGGGATAGGGGCTGTCCAAAAAGAAAATAATTGTGACAAATATATAGACATATCTTTTTGATGTTCCCTCGATACAATTCGTCTCACCCCGTGAGACGAATCACTCGGGAACCGGCTATAGAGTTAATACACTAAAAAAGAACAAGCTAATATTGATTAAGTTGCCGTTGGCTGAGTAAGTCAAATCCACGCGGTGGATTTGACTGTATCGAAGCCACAATGATGCGAAATAATGTTTGATTTCATATATGAAAAATTGTCTCGGTAAAAATTACTTTTTAGACAGCCCCTGCCGCGTAGCGGTCTCGCCTCGCTGAGCTCGGCGAAGCGGGACTGTTTCACCGTGTTTCACTGTACCGTTCCAATTATGATAATCTTATCGTATATTTTCGGAATGATAGTTAGAACGGCACTAGCAGCAATAACGAAGCCTGGCCGTTCTCTTGAAAACACGTCGTACAACAGACACCCAGGGAAGTGACCGGCTACTCAGGAATCTGGTCCCAGTCAGATCCCGAGTTTGTAGGGAAAACGCAGGCCGGATGATCAATCGGACGACAACGGAGGTACAAAATGAAAATCGTATGCATTGTGGTTTTCTCGTTTTTGCTTTCAATGTCACTTCAAGCGCAGTACGCTGGTACAAACATATCATCAGGTCTGACCTTCGGGAAATACCGACAGCCATACAACAGGGATTTTAGCCTTTCCTCTGTTTCCGGCACTGCTCTTGCACAGAGTACGCCAGGCGACACCGTGCTATACAATATGTACGGCGATTTGCGAGACGACAACCCGGAATATAACCCGAAATCTCCTTGGTGGATGTGTGCTATAAGAGTTATGCTGACTAACGGTGTTACATGGACAGCTGACAGGTATGTTTTCAACGCGGATTATGCGAGGATAGGACCTGATACCTGGAAACGTAACTTAAAAACGGGTCTTGTATGGGATACAGACAGGTTCGGCATGAATTATTTCTTTCACCCCTATTCCGGGGCCGGTTATTTCAATGCGGCTCGCTCAGGCGGACATACTTTCTTCGAATCAGTGCCTTTCGCGTTTGGAGGCAGTCTCATGTGGGAGTATTTTGGGGAGAATACGGAGCCGTCGATCAACGATTTAATCAATACAACTGTTACCGGCGCATTTCTTGGAGAAATCTCCTACAGGCTTAGCTCGGATTTTCTGGATGATCGAACAACCGGATCAGAAAGGTTTTTTAGAGAACTATTTGCCGGGGTTATTGATCCCGGGAGAGCTTTCAACAGGCTTCTGCATGGAAATTTTTCCAGAGTAACCTCGGAAGAGATCTATCAGAAAGAACCTCTCAACATGACGTTCTCTGCCGGGGCACGTTGGGTAAATGACAGAAGAAATTTCGGGACAGGGCCCATAAACGAAATGTTAACCCTTCATCTTGATTACGGGAATCCGTTTGAACAAAGATCGCGAAAGATTTTTGATTATTTCAAACTTCGGGCAGATCTGACTTTTGGGGCGGGAAGGAAGATCATAGACAATGTCATCGGCCATGGGATTTTATTTGGCAAGAATATTCAGTCTGGAAATCTGGAAATGCTGATTGGGGGATTTCAACATTATGACTTCTGGGATAATAAGACTTTCGAACTGGGTACTATAGCCTTCGGTGGCGGAATGATCTCTAAGCTGCCGGTAAGTTCGAGTTCTAATCTCTATTTTGATGTCCATCTCGGCATAGTACCTCTCGCCGGAAACAGTACGCGATTGGGACCGGATACTTCTCAGTTCAGAGATTATAATTATGGGGGGGGCGCGGAAGGAAAGTTGGAAACTACTCTGAATCTTGGTGGATGGGTAAGTGTCACGTTCAGAGGTTATTTATACTGGATTCATACGTATGTCGGTTATGCGGGGGACAATTTTATTGGCATAATAAAGCCCAGCGTCGCATTCAGAATTGCCGGCAATTTCAGCCTTGGATTTGAACAATTAGTGTACTATAGTGACAGATATCCGCGTGATTTTCCTTATATTCATAACGTACAAACCGAACAGAAGATCTTTCTGCAATTTTATATAGACAATTTCAAGCAAGAACGATGATCTGATGCTCCCTGAACTTGTTAGAGGGCTTGGTGGGATAAATTGAGCATGCCGGGTCTTCTTCGTGTGCAATAAGGGGGATCCATCACACCTAAAAATGAAAGAAGGGATCACGATGCGACATAAATTTCTCTTATCACTCCTCCTCATCATTTGCGAACCCTCTCTCTTCGCTCAAAATCCCGCTGTACCGGATTCCGTAGATCGGAATAAATATGATTTCTCTCAGTTCGGGATTGAGACCTGGAATCTCATCAAGCAACCGACTAAATGGGACGGAAGCGATTGGCTCAAAATAGGTATGTTAGGCGCCGGAACATTTTTGGTAATGCAAGTCGATCAACCAATCCGCCGTTTACTCAACCATGATACAAAATACGCCAAAAGCTATCCAATTGAATTCGGGAATATGTGGGGTGAAATATATTTTACCGAGTTGCTCTTTGGCGGTTTTACCGTCTATGCATTGTATAACGGGGATAAGACAGCACATAAAATCGCTTTTGAAATAGCGCAAGCTGCATGCTATACATTTTATGTTAACGGTCCTTTAAAATATATAATTGGAAGATCAAGACCATATCTCGAACAAGGGAATCAAACTTATGTTCCATTCTCCCGATATTCTAACCCTGATCATCAATCACTTCCCGGAGGACATACAGGCATTGTCATGGCTCTTACAACCGTCCTTTCAAGAAATGCCGAACCGGTGTGGTTAAAAGTGTTAGCTTACGTGCCGGCAGGACTCAGCGTAATAGGCCGGGTTTATCTTGATAAGCACTGGACCTCTGATGTTTTTTTGGGAGGCGCAGTCGGTTACCTTATTTCAACTTGGGTAGTCGATCAGCATGAGAAAGCAGTTAAAAACGATAGTAAAGGATCTCAATTCGGGATACGCGGCATGAGTATTCAACCGTATGTTTCCGGCGATTCATATGGACTTGGATTAACTCTTCATTTATAAATACAGGTTTGCGAAATGAAACATAAAATTTATTTAATACTTCTCTTAATCATCATTTGCGAACCCTCTCTCTTCGCGCAAAATCCCGCTTTACGGGATTCCGTAGATCGGAATAAATACAATTTCTCTCAGTTCGGAAATGAGACCGTTGACTTCATCAAGCAACCGACTAAATGGAATGGAAGCGATTGGCTCAAACTAGGTTTGATAAGTGCCGGAACATTTTTAATTATGGAAACTGCCGATCAACCTATTCGCGAAGCTGTTTTAAAAGATCAAAGATATTACAAAAGTGTTCCGATTGAATTCGGCAGAATGTGGGGGGAACTATATTCGCCTATTGTGCTCTTTGGCGGTTTTGCCATACATTCAATGCTAACAAATGACAAAGGAACAAGGAAAATTGCTTATGAGATCGGGCAGGCTTCGCTCTACGCCGGCGCAGTTGATTATATATTAAAGCTTGCAATCGGCAGGGCAAGACCCTATATGGAAGAAGGTAAATCTTCATTTCACCCATTCTCTTCACTCTTTAGTCAGAATTATCATTCGATTCCCGGAGGACACAACACCGCTGCATTTGCCATATCCACTGTTCTTTCAAGGAACGCCAAACCGATCTGGCTAAAAGGACTGGCTTACGTACCGGCCGTATTAACATTTATTTCCCGAGTGTATCAAGATCAACACTGGACATCCGATGATTTTCTCGGCGCAGCACTCGGTTACGTTATTGCAACCTGGGTTGTCGATCAGCATGAGCAAGGGGACAACGGAATCCAAGTATCTTCCGTCTATCCCCTCACGATTAGAATTGCGCTTGACTAATATAAATCTGAGTTACAAAAAAATGCAACCATCATACCAAAATTATAGTTCACAAACAACCGAAATCCTGCCGGCTTGTCCCTGCCTGTGTGCCGGAGGCACTCCGGCATGCAGGCGCCGGAATCCGCCAAAGGCGGAAGTCGGGATAGGGTTCATTTCAATCACATTTACTATCGAAGGGGAAACATCATGCGCCATTTACTTGTATTAATCGTAGCAGTGTTCTTGGCGAGCACTGTAAATGCACAGGTACATATTAATCTCAACTTCAATGTAGATCGCCAACCAATTTGGGGTCCGACTGGTTACGATCATGTTGAATATTATTACCTGCCTGATATTGAAGTGTACTACAATGTCCCTCAGCATAGGTTTTTCTATAATGAAGGAGGACGCTGGATTGGCAGATCATCTTTGCCTTCCCGTTATCATGGTCATGACTTGTATAATTCTTACAAAGTAGTGCTGAATGAGCCGACACCGTGGCGTAATCACAATACGTATAAAGAAAAATATTCCTCGTATAAAGGTCGTCACGATCAGCAGCCAATCCGCGATAGCCGTGATACAAAATATTTTGTAAACAAAAACCACCCCGAGCATAATAACTGGGTAAAGCAACAACAGCATGATAATAGCAAAGGAAAAAGTCACGGCAACAAACCTGGGAAAAAATAATAGACAAGATAGGCATGGGAATGATGGAAAATGGAATGAAGCCGCAGGTAAACAAGAACATCAATGTTTTTGAACAACCTGCGGAGAGTGGGATCAGTCATAAAAGAACCATGATATTCAAACAACTTCGTACACTGCGTTGGCCGGATCTGCTTACTCTTCTTGGTCTTCTGTGCGTTTCTACTTCGGTGTATTGTTCATTCAAAGGCGTTTTTGCAGTTGCATACACGTTAATTCTCGCACAATTCATCTTTGACTATGCTGATGGGAAGTTAGCACGAACCATTGGTGGAGGGGTCCTGGGGATCTACCTGGACAGTTTCTCGGATTTCATGGCAGTTGCCGCAGCGGTTGTATTCGGTTGGTTTGTCGGGATAAATGGTCCTGCAATGTATATTGCCGGATTCTTGAATATTGGCGCAGCAGCAGTACGATTGGCCTACTTCACGGCAAATAAACAAAAACAAAAGGGGTTCACAGGTGTTCCAACTGTATTAGCTGCAGTCGCAGTTTCAACGATTGCTTACCTTGGATATTTCTTTGCCAAAGCAAGCATCGGCTGGTTTGTGGTTTTCTATTTTGCTTCTGCCGTTGCGATGATATCCGATTTGAGAATGAAGAAAATATAATCGAATTCCTATGGCTGGACAAAGTAATCCTTTTGGAAAAACGCGCTTCCTCGTTGCCGCGGCAGCGCTTGTGATAATCATCTATGGCATCAATCAGGCACAGTCGGTTGTTGCATTGTTCCTTGTCTCTGTTTTCCTCGCTCTCATCGGAACGCCGCCGGTACTCTGGTTAGAACGGAAACGCGTTCCTTCTTTTGTAGCGGTGATGATCGTAATGGCAGGCATGATTACTCTTCTGCTGATAATCGGTGGAGTCGTAGGCGCATCCCTCAGCACCTTTTCCGATGCGTTGCCTTTCTATCAGAAACGCCTACACGAGCAAGTCTTGGCGCTCAAGGTGCTCTTGACAAGCAAGGGTATCGTAATCACTGACACGGTCTTGCTTGAGTATCTCAATCCGGGGGCGGTGATGAGCCTGACTGCCGGCTTGCTCACAGGGATAGGTTCAGCGCTTTCCAACATCGTGCTGATCCTGCTCACGGTAACATTCATTCTTCTTGAGGCCTCAAGCTTCCCCATCAAGCTCCGTTCTATACTCGGTGATCCTAAACGCGCCTTTCCCCAGTTCACGAAGTTTGTCAACGATATCAAGCGTTACATGGTCATCAAGACGATCATCAGTCTGATCGCGGGGGTCATAATAGGGCTATGGTTGTACATCCTCGGCGTGGATTTTCCCGTTCTCTGGGGTTTCCTGGCCTTTCTGCTCCACTTTGTACCTAATCTTGGCCCGATTATCGCCGCCATTCCAGCAGTTCTTCTCGCGCTTATCCAACTTGGGATGGGTGATGCCACGCTCGCGGCTGCCGGTTATCTTATCGTTGGCTTCACACTCGGAAACGTGGTTGAGCCGCGGCTTATGGGCCGCAAACTCGGACTGTCTACACTGGTCGTCTTTCTCTCTCTGCTTTTTTGGGGAAGCCTGCTCGGTCCGATCGGCGTGGTTCTATGCATACCCTTTACAATGACCCTGAAGTTTGCCTTTGAGAGCGGTAAAAGCACGCGATGGATAGCAATCTTGCTCGGGTCAGAAAAGTCCACTGAGAGCATTCCACCGGTGTCGAAAAAAGGGATCGATTCTGAGACCTGAAGAAAGTTTGAACTCGCTCTATCGATTATGAGAATATTTAGAGAAATCGCAACAGCAACAAGCTGATCGGAACATGAGAGCATGGAGCCAATCTTTTTCCTCAAAGGACTGATTATTGGATTTGCGATGGCGGTGCCTATTGGACCAATCGGAATAATGTGCATCCGCAAAACACTGGCTGAGGGGCACTCACACGGCATGATCATCGGCCTTGGGGCTGCAACCGCAGATTCTCTGTTCGGCAGTATCGCTGCGTTCGGTCTCACGTTTGTCTCGGATGTGATTGCCAGTCAGCATTTTTGGCTGAGTCTGGTTGGAGGGGGATTACTCTTGTTTCTTGGAATAAGAACATATCGTGCTAAGCGCAAGGATCCTATAATCCCCTTCGACAACAAGGGATTGTTGGGATCGTACGTCTCCGCCTTTATCCTCGCACTTACCAATCCAGTGACCATCTTTGCCTTTGTTGCTGTGTTTGCTGCCTTTGGGCTGGGACATAGGCTTATTATCATTTCAGCGTGCATTCTTGTCCTCGGAGTGTTTACAGGTTCGTGTCTATGGTTTCTGACTCTTGGTTACGTTGCTACTTTATTCAGAAAAAAGCTGGACTCAGGTGGACTCAGATGGGTCAATAGGATTTCCGGTGGGTTGATCATTTTATCCGGGATTGCTGCCTTTGTGAGTTTGATTTTAACATTGCAGCCATAAATCTTTCTCTCTGCGCGCTTTTAAGAAAACACACGCATTGCGATCGTGACAAAGAAAGAAAGGTGATAGAACACATGCAGAATGAACATCCACCAACTGACCGACGAAAGCTGTCGCCGCTGAAGATAGCGTTGTATACGGGTATTGCCGCAGGAGCAATAGTGCTCGTCTGCGTGCTGGTTCTCCTGCTCTTCTCTGATCCCCTTGTGAACAGATACATCAAGCCGAGGATTACAAAGGCTTTTGCTGAGGCGTATCCCGCGTACTCGCTCCGCATTGCCGACATGCATTACAGCGTCTGGAGGAATCGTTTAGGGTGTGATTCTGTAACACTGAAGACCGGCGGGTTTACATGCAGTGTTGCTTCATTCTCCGTTGGAGGAATCGGCTGGATGAAAATTCTTTGGCAAAGAGATTTTACTCTTAATACCCTTACAAGCTCGGTACTCAATGCACACGATATCGTGCTGAATTTCCCGAAGTCACAGAATGAACTTCGTGTCGGAATGCTGCATCTATCGGTGCCTGATTCTGAAATGGTTGCCGATTCAATGAAGTATTATTCTTTACTACACGACGAACAATTCTTTGCAAAAAGTCAATTCAGACAAACCAGGTTTCGTTTTGATATTCCTCAAATAAATATAACGGGTTTGGATTGTCTCGCATTGCTTCAAGGAAATATCTATAATGCCAAAAGCATTAATATACATGATGTGTTTGCCGATATTCTGGTAAACATGGATAAGCCCTATGACAAGAACTCAACTAATCCACAGATGCCGAACGAAGCTCTATCTTCAATGAAGGAACTGGTTAAGGTAGATAGTGTGAAAATCATTAATGGACGGTTGAAATATTGCGAGAGATATGCTGTTGAAGCAATACCCGGAGTGATTACATTTAATAAAGTCAATATTTCAGTAAGTGGAATTGCTAATCATACGGCTCACCCCGAGACTGCAGTTATTCATGGGGAGGGACTTTTTATGAATTCCGGCACAATGAAGCTGTTTATGACAATTCCTCTCACATCGAAGGATTTTTCTTTTCGATACTCCGGTTCACTCAGCACGATGGATGTTACAGAACTCAATCAATTCATTGAAGCAGGTGAACATCAACGCATTAAATCCGGGATCCTTCAGTCCGCAGAGTATACCATCAATGTTAATTCGGGTCATGCAAGCGGTACCTTGCGAGTCGCGTACAAAGATCTAACCATCGCCATCCTCAATAAAAAGACCGGAAGTGAAAAAGGAATATTCGATCGGATCGTCTCTTTCTTTGGTAAAATATTTGTTATCCGCAAAACCAACATGCCGGATGAAAAAGGTTTAATGAAGATGGGTGAAGTAAAATACACGCGGAATCCGGAAGATACTTTTCTCCAGTATTTATGGTTTGCTCTTCGCAACAGTGTTGCGGATGTAGTTGGATTTCCTCCAATACCTTCCAGATAAGCATAGAAAAAAATGTAAAATGAAAAGCGCTAAACTATTGAATACCCATTCTTCCATTACAGTCCCGTTATTGCTGCCTGACACAAGGGCGTCAGCGGTCCGAGTTCAAGAAAAGGTATCTGTGTTCTTTTACCTCTTTTTTTTGAATCGGAGCGGACTTCGTCTGCTATATTGTTAAGTATCTAGCTCCCAAAAGAATTAATCCCATTTTCATCCTTTCGGGCGATTTCCGTTTATATAAATCATTAGTATTCTTTTGTATGAAAGTTGAATCGTTTTAAGTATAAGAAAAAAATACTATGAACTGGGATCGTCTGGAAGGACAATGGAAGCAACAAAGGGGGAAAGCCGTCTATCATTGGGGTAAAATGATGAACGACGAACTGTCGGCTATCCTGGGTAAGTATGGGGAGCTTGTTGGAAAGCTTCAAGAGAAATACGGGATTGCTAAAGATGAAGCCAGACACCGTGTGGATGAATATAAAATTATCGTTGAACAGCTTAAGCAAGCCAACAGCAAGTTGATAAAGTTGCATAAAGCATTGAGCAAAAAAAGAAAATCGGACAAACGGCAGATGAAATTAAAGGCATCGTCAAGGAAAAGAAAATGATTCGTATGGAGAGACTGAATATATTCATCGATCAATGTACATCAAGCAACAACACAATGACAACTATGAAAAAACCTTGTCGAAGATTCATGCACAACTAGATTGCCGCGGGATAAAGTATTTTTTAAACAACCACCATTACAATAGAAGGAAAGAAAAAATGAAAAAAACACTACTTATTGTCTTCATTCTCTGCGCTTGTATGATCACTGCGCGAACTGCAGTGTTCGCACAAGTAGCCGATACGTATCCACGCATCGGCCTGCAGTTTCATGAAGTTATTCCGGCCACCGAATTTTGGGAGAGTGACGGGTTGAAGAACTCGTATCAGGGCCGGGGCCTTGTCCGCTTTTCCATAACTGGAAATTTGGAAGGCGAATTCGGCGGAGGCTTTCTGCTTCTTTCGGGACTCGATTTGAACCGTCAATATTATCGGACGAATATCTATCCATTGGATTTTCGCGTGAACTGGTACCCCCTCACCATCGATATTATGAAACCCTTAATAGTAAAACCATATGGCTACATTGGAGTCGGGGCTTTGTATTATCATGCTGTTTTCGGGTCACCATCCCCCGATATATTGCACCCCCCGTCATCAGGCACAGCGCATGTTGACCAGGACGGATTTGGCGGGTATGTGCCGCTCGGTCTCGGGCTCGAAATTCCACTATCACCACGTGTCTCATTAGACATTACCGGTGGATATAATTACTCGTTCAATGACGATCTTAACTATTATCAATTTGTAAACGAAAATAAAACACATTCCGATGCCTGGTATACGATTGGCATAGGTTTGAATGTTGCAATCTCGGCACCAGCAAAAGAGGTTACAGTAGTCGAACGTGATGTACAGTTTTCGGTTCGGTCTCCCAAGATCGTACCGGTTCAACGCAAGGTACGGGAAACACTCCCGCTTCGCAACTATGTGTTTTTCGATGAAGGATCGACCGCAATTCCGAATCGTTATGTGATGCTGACAAAAGATCAGGCTGCAAGCTTCAAGGAAGAACAATTACAAGAAGCACAGCCAAAAGAGTTGATCGGTCGCTCACGACGACAATTGAATGCGTATCATAACATCCTGAACACCGTCGGTGATCGTCTGAGAAAATATCCGGGGGCGACAGTGTCGTTGATTGGAGCGTCGGAGAAAGGACCGGAGGACGGCCGAGCATTAGCGGAATCGATCAAACAATATCTTGTGAACGTATTTGGAATTGACGGATCGAGAATTGTGACTGAAGGACGAGAAAAACCGCTCATCCCCTCAGAGCAGCCCGGTGGTACAAAGGAACTTGGTCTCCTGCGTGCCGAAGATCGTCGGGTTAATATCGAAAGCAGTTCTCCCGACATGTTGGTGCAATTCGAGAGCCGCCAGCCCGACCTATTGAAACCAGTGCAAATCTTTTCAGTGCAGGATGATCCTCCCGACAGCTATGTTCTTTTCACCGTCACCGGAGCGAGTGAGTTGCTCTCATCATGGTCGTTGGAACTCAAGGATGGGACAGGAAACGTTCAACGTTTCGGACCCTTCACACGAGATTATGAGCATATTTCGGGAAAATCTATCCTTGGTGATCGCACCGAGGGCAACTACAATGTAGTGATGTTGGGACAAACGAAGAGCGGTAAAATGGTAAGAAAGGAAGGTTCTTTCTCCCTGCTCCGAAAGGAAACACCGAAAGATGAGACGGGGTTGCGGTTCAGCGTTCTGTATAGATTCGACATATCGAAGGCTACGAGCGGCTATGAAAAATTCCTCGTCGACGTCGTAACACCGCTGATTCCTGAAGGCGCAAATGTTATTATTCACGGTCATACGGATATCATCGGAGAGGAAGAACATAACCTGAGTTTATCCAGAGATCGAGCCCGCGATGTCCAGAACATTCTCGAACGTTCAGTATCAAATGCCGGCAAACAGAAGGTTTCATTTGAAACATACGGGTTCGGTGCAGATGTCCATAGTGCACCGTTCGAAAATGATTTCCCTGAGGAACGCTGTTATAATAGAACAGTCATCATCGATATCGTTCCGGCAAAATAGCGATGGATTGAAAGAAGTATCTGAAAATACGGGTAAATCCGCTCATGAGAACGCCGGAATTTAGAATTTCGGCGTTCTCCTATATGAAGATGGGCATCTACCAAAAAGATTTATTAAGACACAAAAATTGCAAAAGGAGAAATTACAATGAATGCAATGTATCGTGGTGCTCTTACGGTGGCTGTAGCCGCGCTGTTGCTGATCGTCGTCCCTCTGCACGCATCCAAGACGGATGACCGTATCGTATCATCGGCAAAGAATTCGTATGTGTTCAAGATCTATCTCAAGGGCGATGATATTAAAATTGAATCCAAGAATGGCGCCGTTACCTTGACAGGAGTTGTTTCCGAAGAATTTCACAAATCATTGGCCAAAGAAACAGTGGCAGCCCTGCCCGGAGTTTTAAGCGTTGACAACAGGCTGGAAATCAAAGGTGCACCCCCCACCGCAAACTCGGATGCATGGATCGAAGAGAAAGTGAAAGCCACACTCTTATTTCATCGGAGCGTGAGTGCTGACAATACCGAGATTGACGTCAAGGACGGCATCGTGACCCTGCGGGGCCATGCCACCAGCCAGGCACAAAAAGAATTGACGACCGAATATGCAAAGGATATAGATGGGGTTAAAGACGTGAAAAATGAGATGACAGTGTCAGAACACGCACAAAAGACGCACCGAACTGTGATTGAAAAGATCGATGACACCTCAATCACTGCCCAGGTTAAGATGGCGTTGTGGCTTCATCGCTCGACCAGCGTCGTCAATACCACGGTCGAGACGAATCATGGTGTGGTCACGGTGAGCGGCAAGGCTAAGAATGTTGCCGAAAAGGACCTGGTTACAAAACTCGCCGGAGATATAAAAGGTGTGAAGAGCGTAAAGAACCGGATGACAATTGAGTAGTCTCAGCAGACTGATGGATCACTGCTGGCTGATGCGGTGATCCTTTTGCAAGTACTAAGCGCGTGATTAAATATTGCACATACTATACACTATTGAACGAGAATGGATAAACTTATCATGAAATCACTTATTAAGTTTCTTGCATTAATTATTGCATTGAATATGACCCCTGCAATATTTACGAACCATGCATCAGCGCAGCAAGGCGGAGTGAACTTCGGGGTTTTTTACAATGAATTAAGTCCTTACGGTCAATGGGTCGATTATCCCAATTATGGGTATGTCTGGATCCCATCGGCCGAATCGGATTTCGCCCCCTATTCCAGCAATGGGTATTGGATCTTTACCGATTATGGCTGGACATGGGTGTCCAATTATAGCTGGGGATGGGCGCCTTTCCATTATGGCCGTTGGGATTACGATGATTTTTATGGTTGGTTTTGGGTCCCTGATAATGAATGGGGTCCTTCGTGGGTCAATTGGAGAAGAGCGTGGTGGATACACCGTACCCAACGACCGCTGGAGATTCGTCAGAGACAGAGATTTTTCAAGGCCCGACATCAATCATTATTATATCAACCGAACTAAAAACAGTATGATCATAAAGAATTCTTCGGTGATAAATAGAACTTACACCGATCAAAACCGGCACTCTACATACGTTTCTGGACCCGACAGAGCCGATGTACAAAAGATTACAGGGAGATCGATCCAACCTGTTGTTATTCAGGATAACGAAAAACCGGGACAGAATCTGAGAAATGGCCAGCTGCAGATATACAGGCCACAAGTACAAAAGAACGATGAAAATGGCCCGAGACCGGCACCGTCCAGAGTAGTCAATTTGAAAGATGTAAAACGGCCATCGGAAAGAAATGCAGCAAATCCAATTCCTAATGTCACACCTGCAAATACCACTAGACAAAAGGAACAACCGGCACAGCCGTCCAAGGTCACTCCGGCAATTATCAATAGACAAAAGGAACAACCGGCACAGCCGTCCAAGGTCACTCCGGCAATTATCAATAGACAAAAGGACCAACCGGCACAGCCGACCAATGTCACTCCGGTAAATACCAACAGACCAAAGGAACAACCGGCACGGCCGACTAAAGTCACTCCGGTAAATACCAACAGACCAAAGGAACAACAGACACGGCCGACCAAAGTCACTCCGGTAAATACCAACAGACCAAAGGAACAACAGACACGGCCGACCAATGTCATTCCAGTAAATACCAGCAGACAAAAGGAACAACCGGTACGGACGACCAAAGTCACTCCGGTAAAAATCAACAGACAAAAGGTACAACCGGCACAGCCGTCGAATGTCAAACCGGCAAATACCAACAGACCAAAGGAACAACCATCCCGTTCTGTCAATCCGCAGAACACTCAACGGGACACGAAGCCAGATCATTCTCAGGGCGAGCAGAAAAAATAAATATGAGAGTGATTATGTACGCTGGTTCTGGGTTTGTGTATCGCCGCGATGATTGCCGGCAGAGGTACGTGGAATATTGATACAATTTTTTTTACGATCGATATATGTCCTTCGCCATGAGAATAAATCATGAACACCAAACATATACTTCTTTCGACAGTCCTGGCAATCGCTTTGACACTACCGATATTTAGTCAACATAATAATGACAATCAAACACGAACCTATACAAAGGCAGAGGACATTGCGAGAATGATCGGCAAGCCGACATTCGACTCGACAGCCGATGACCTCAACATGAAAGTGTGGATCGTGACTCAGGAAGTAAATAGGAAGATGATGAAGGGAAAGATGGGCCAGATAATGCGCGGGAAAAAGGAACCCTCGTTGAGACATCAAATGATGTCCGGCACGCATCACTTCATGCTTTTTCTTAAAGATGCTGTAAGCGGGATGGAAATCGCCGAGTGTAGTGCCAACCTTCGTCTTGAATCTCCGTCAATGAAAGAATCCACAGTCAACCTCAAGAGTATCATGAGGCATTTTGCTAATGGTTTGGCACTCGAAGAAAAGGGAGAATATCTGTTTACCGTGAGTGCCAACGTTCGCGGGGTCGATAAAACGATACGGTTCCGGTACAGGGTGAAGTAGGGAGAAATTATGATGGGAGTAACAATAGCAAAATCTCTCCAGGGGAACATCATGAAGGGAAAGAACGAAAGGCACGTCGGTCCGGATTATGCATCCACCCATCCAGGGAAGACTTGTATGGGGGTATTAAGGCATGGATGTAGGACAAAAACTCCTTGTACAGCTCAGCTTACACGGATGTAGATCGGGGATATATCGACTTTAAAAAAGTAAGATGAATATATACTCCGAATAAATTAAAAACACAAAAAAGACAATGAGATAAGATACATCTTTCGAAGTGAAAGCTTTTCATGGTTCGAAATCGGCAGGGAGTCCGCGACTCACCGTTCTTCCCTCATTCTCGAACAACACCCCATTCTTCCTAAGAGAATTAACCACTTTATCATCCTTTCGGGCTATTTTTTATTTGACGAAATCATTAGTATATTTATATGTTTCAGTAAAGAATGTGTTTATTCTCAAAGATCGATAAAATAAGATCTGTGGAGAATCATTGAAAAAGATAGGAGTAAGAATCTTGGATTGGAATCGCATGGAAGTACCATAGAGACAACCGGGGGACAAACCCCTCGATTAGGTCTCGACAAGCTCGACCCAAGGCTCGGGAAAAGCCCTTGACCCATTGGGGAACAGTGATGAATGACGAACCGGCAGTCGCCGTGGGTAAGTACTAGATGCTTCTTGGAAAGCTCCGGAAGAAAAATGGGATTGTTTATGACTGTCTATGTAAAACATGTTCTACGAAAAATAATCAGAAGAGGATATTCTTCTTGAATCAAAGCATAATAAATTCAACATCCAGCCGAATTGCATTCGTCGGAAATTATTTACCCCGGCAATGCGGCATTGCCACGTTTACCACAGATCTATGTGAGGCTGTTGCATCGGCATATAGTGAAACAACATGTATTGCTATACCGGTCAACGATATCGAAGCCGGTTACGCCTATCCGGCCCGTGTTCGCTTTGAACTCGCAGAGAAAGATATCCATTCGTACAGGCGCGCAGCCGACTTTCTCAATATCAACAATGTCGATCTGGTATGCCTGCAATTCGAGTACGGAATATTCGGCGGAAAGGCAGGAAGCCACATCCTGACACTCTTGCGTGATCTACGAATGCCGATTGTCACAACGCTGCACACCATACTCAACTCCCCAACCCATGATCAGCGATTGGTGCTGGAGGAAGTTGCCGCTCTTTCGGATAGGTTGGCCGTCATGAGTGAACGGGGCTCTGAATATTTACAAAACGTCTATCATGTATCACCAGAAAAGATCGATCTGATTCCGCACGGAATTCCCGATGTGCCGTTCGTCGATCCAAGTTTCAATAAAGATCTGTTCGGCGTAGAAGGTAAAACCGTTTTGCTGAGTTTTGGTTTACTCTCAGCGAACAAAGGTATCGAGACCGTTATATCTGCCCTACCCGACATTGTTGCCCGCTACCCCGACATTGTGTATATCGTTGTTGGTGCCACACATCCTCATGTTATTCAACATGAAGGCGAAACGTACCGGCTCTCTCTTCAATGGTTAGCTCAGCAGAAGGGTGTAGAAAGTCATGTAATCTTTTACAACCGCTTTGTCAGCCTGGAAGAACTTGTTGAGTTCATCGGAGCCGCTGATATCTATATTACACCCTATCTTAACGAGGCACAGATCGTATCCGGATCCCTTGCGTACACATTAGGAGCGGGTAAGGCGGTCATCTCCACACCATACTGGTACGCGCAGGAGATGCTTGCCGATAAACGGGGTGTGCTTGTCCCCTTCCGTGATCCCGCAGCCCTGGCTGAACAGGTAATTAACTTGTTGGACAATGAAGCGGAGCGGCACGCAATGCGCAAGCGTGCTTATATGTTTGGACGAGCGATGATCTGGTCCGAAGTTGCAAAACGCTATATGGAAAGTTTTGAACGGGCTCGGGCAGAACGCCGTCATTATATCCCACCGGGTTTTATTGCGAAAGCGCTCGATCAATATCCTAGTGAATTACCTCCGCTAAAATCGGATCACTTACGGGCCATGACAGATGAAACAGGAATTTTACAGCATGCTCTTTTTACCGTGCCTAACTATTCTCACGGGTATACAACTGATGACAATGCACGTGCTCTGATGGTGAGTATTCTCCTGGATGAACTGGGGAACAGCGAGAGTGTAGGATTAGCTTCACGATATCTCGCTTTCCTCGGGTTCGCGTTTAACGCTCAGAATAAACGTTTTCGGAATGTCCTGGATTACCAGCGAAACTGGTCGGATGACGCCGGTTCGGACGATAGTCATGGCCGCGCAATTTGGGCATTAGGAACCGTCTTGAGCCATTCTACGACACCGTCATTCAATAATATGGCAGGCTGGTTGTTTGAGCAGGCTCTTCCTTCCATCCTTGTAACGACCAGCCCGCGTGCCTGGGCATTTGCACTCATCGGCATTTCCGAGTATTCACAAAAATATTCCGGTGATCGGATGGCCAACCAGGTCAGTGAAGAATTGGCAAGCCGATTTTTGAGATTGTATCGAAGTAATCGATCGGAAGACTGGCGCTGGTTTGAAAGAAGCCTTACGTACTGCAATGCGGCCCTGTCTCATGCCCTTCTTATCTGCGGCAGATCAATTCCAAACAGTGCAATGACCGATGCCGGATTGGAGTCGTTACAATGGCTGGCCGGTTTGCAGTGCGGAAGCGAGGGGCAATTTGTTCCAATAGGTTCGAACGGATTTTATGAGTCTGGAAACGAACGTGCCCGCTTCGATCAACAGCCGATTGAAGCACAGGCGATGGTTTCGGCTTGTCTCGAAGCATTCAGAATTACTGGAGACAAACACTGGAACAAAGAAGCCCGGCGGGCATTTGAGTGGTTCCTCGGGCGGAACGATTTGAAGCTTCCTTTGTACGATGCAACAACAGGCGGTTGCCGCGACGGTTTACATCCCGACCGGCCGAACGAAAATCAGGGAGCAGAATCTACGCTCGCATTTCTTCAATCCTTATTGGAATTGCGTTTAGCCGAACAGACACATTTATCTATGGGGGCATTATTAAACCAAACAATCAGCATTTAGAACTTTTTCACCGTTATAACCTGAACCCTATTCTTACAGCCGACAATTGGCCCTATCCTATCAATAGTGTGTTCAATGCAGGCGCTACATTGCTGCCTGATGGAACAACATTGCTTTTATGTCGGGTGGAGGACCGGCGGGGACTTTCTCACTTTTGTGCTGCCCGATCCGCCAACGGAATAGATAGCTGGAAGATTGATCCGGAGCCAACGCTGGTACCCAATCCTATTAGTTTCCCGGAAGAATTATGGGGCATTGAAGATCCGCGTATTACGTTTTTGCCGGAATTAAAAAAATATGCAGTCGTGTATACTGCATACACGCGCGACGGTCCCGGCGTTGCTTTAGCCTTAACTGAAAGCTTTCACTCCTTTGAACGCTTTGGTGTGATCATGCCGCCTGAAGACAAAGATGCGGCACTTCTACCACATCGAATTGACGGTAACTGGGCTTTGATCCATCGTCCTGTCAGTGCACCGAGAGCGCATATGTGGATTTCATACTCGCCGGATCTGAAATATTGGGGCGGTCATACTCTCATGATGGAAGCCCGGAAGGGTGCATGGTGGGATGCAAATAAAATTGGTCTTTCACCCCCGCCCATTGAAACTCCTCAGGGATGGCTGGTGATTTACCATGGTGTAAAACAGTCTTGTGCCGGATGCATTTATAGGTTGGGACTTGCACTCTTCGACTTGAACAAGCCTGGACTTTTACTTAAGCGCAGCAGAGATTGGTTCTTTGCTCCGGAAGAACCGTACGAACAAAGCGGTGATGTAGGATATGTCGTATTTCCGTGCGGATGCACGATTGGCCCTGATGGCGATACGATCAATTTATATTATGGTGCGGCAGATACGAGCATCGCCCTGGCGACCGGCAGTATACGCAAAATGCTTGAGTGGCTTGAACAGCACAGCAAATAAAACAATGATCATACATCAGTCTGCGCTGAATGAGATTATGAAGCATATGACACGTTTGGAAACGCTGTGGAAGAAAAAACTCTTAAGACCATTCTCTCGTATGAGCAAGACTGAAAATGTGAACGACAATGCCACTGTGTTGGCGAACATGGGCTTTTATAATAGCAATGAGGTGAGTGCATGGAAGAAAAACAAGTAGTCGTTGGCGAATATGAAAATGAGATAGACGCTGAAATCGCAAAAGGACATCTCGAAGCGTCAGGCATTCCGGCATCTCTAATCAAAGACGATGGGGGTGGAATGCTTCCATCGCTACAGAATGCGCAAGGTGTTCAATTGCTGGTCGCTGAAACTCATAGTGAGAAAGCCAAGAAAATACTTAAGGAGAACACCTATGAAAGGCAATAAAAAATTACTCGCTGTGCTTGATCAGCTTTTGGCTGATGAACTTACCGCCATCAACCAGTATATGGTGCATTCTGAAATGTGCGAGAACTGGGGTTATAAAAAGCTTCACGTGGATATCAGAAAACAAGCAATGGATGAAATGCACCATGCCGAGTGGCTTATCGAACGAATATTATTTTTTGAGGGTACGCCGACTGTTTCCAAACTTAACCCGATAAAAATCGGCAAGACTGTATCAGAAATGATCAACAACGACAACAACGATGAACTTGATGCTGTGCGCTCTTATAATGAAGCAATCAAACTTGCTCGTGCAGTTGACGATCAAGGTACTATTGACCTGCTCTCCAAGATACTGAAGATGGAAGAAGGTCACGTCGATTGGGCAGAAATACAACGTGCACAGATCGAACAAATGGGTATGGAAAACTATCTGGTTAATCAAACTGAAGGCGCGGCAAGTTAAAAACGCCGTCAACGTGCTGCCGGAGTATCTCAGCGAAGAGGAAATAGACTTGTTCGGAAAATTGGCAGCATTGCGGAAATAAGCCGCCGGTTTGAAGCACAGAAACGAATTCTTCACACAAATAAAAGGAGAAAAGTCATGAGTAAAAGTCAAAACAGTAAAAAGAATTCAAAGAAAGAACCACAAAAAACAATGAAGGAAAAAAAAGCGGCTAAAAGAGAGAAGAAAAATGAAAAGATGAAACACGGAATCATGAGTGACTTACAAAGTTGAAGTTTGCACGAAAAGGTGAATATTTCTTCCGGAAAGAAACGATATGCTGAAGTTTTTATTTCCCTGTCTACTGTTGCTCTGCATTGTCGGTACCATGCGTACACAAGCACAACAGATATCCACGACCCTTGTTCTGCCCATACTCGATGAAAGTATTCTCGTTTCGACAGACAAGCCGGTGTACTTTCCCGACGATACCCTTCACCTGACAATTCAACGGGAGGACAGCATGACAACAACTGCCGTTGCTCCGATAATTGCTATGGAGGGTATAGAGCTCAAGCCTACCGGACGCGATACCTACATCGCGGTCATTCCTGAAACTGTCACGCCAGGATCATATCGTATTCTCCTCAGAATTGTAGATGCCAAAGGCCGGCGCTTTGTTTATGAAACGGGTCACATTGTGGAGGTCGAAGAATATCAAGACATTGAGCAACTTAGCAATTATGTGAGAATTGTCCCAACGGACGGCAGCAGCGATCCGCAGACGCCGGTGACGCTTGACGGCGAGCAGATACGAACTCTTCACATCGCGTTCCGGCGAGACAGTATTCGGTCGCAGATGGGACCGCAGTTCGTCACGATCAGGACGACGGTGCAGTTGCGAGACGGAACTATAGTACAAACATTCGAGCGCCGCGTGGTGACATTCCGAAGTCATGGCAATCCGGAACGGGATCGTGCAATGTTCATTCAGTACCGTACTGCCTACGGTGCCTATGCTGCAATCAGCACAGAGGATCTCGAAAAAGTACGCCTGCCGTTGGACTCCCTCCCTGCCTGGGCGCTTATCAAGGTGAACATCGAACCGGATTACACAATCAGAATCGGTTCATACGATCGATCCAACTCCGTCACGCGCTATTTCCGCGTGAGAGGCCCAACGATAGAAATGGGTTTCTCGCTCGGCATCCCCAAAGTTTTGTACGATACACAAACCAGGGATACCGTTGACTATGGCAACACCAGTGCGATGTTGCGGTTTTACTATGTCAACGCGGAATCAGGAAATCGATTCCCCGTCAGCTTTGGAATGGGAACGTTTGGGGTCAGCTCGCCGATCGATGTGGGTATCGGACGAGGCGGTTTTGCGCTATCAACATTTCTGGATTTGATCGAGCTGACGAGGATACTCGATCTCGGATTCATCAAGAAAATTAATGCAGGTCTGGAATTGACTCTATTTTCTCCTATCGAAAGGAAAGCACGTCTTTTGATCAACGCACAAGTTGGTTTCTCACTTTAACTTGGATATACCGACAGGAGTGCATTTTTTTTGTGAGCTAATATTTTACAACTACAGGAATATTTTTTTATGTATCGAATATCGTTGAATAATACTTGTGATGTATTGTGATAGTATCCTGAGATTGAGCAAATGCTAATCGCACTATTATTAATAAAACGATTACGGTTGAATATTTCATTTGAACTCCCTTCCTTCTTTTTATCCCGTAGCTTACACTTTTTTCCACTCCTTACGGAAGGTAAACACTTGACTTTGCGATATACCTTCTGGAGACGTATTGGACAGATCAGTGCCCGCCGCCATAATATCGCGATTGATGCTTTGATAACACAATCGAACGAACGTCGCGCATTGAACCGCCTGAGCGGAATTAAAAATGTTTTTCCGGCTTAATTGTCTCGTCAGGATGGCCCAAAGAGTCCCAAATAGGGATCCGACGGGATATAGGAGGTGGTGTTCATCATATGAGTACCAGAGCGCTTTCCTAAGGAGAGATTCTGTTTCTTGTTGAGAAAGATCGATGCCTAAAACCGCTGCATACTCTAAATCATCAAGACACCACTTCGTAATACGACTTTCCATCACTCCATTTTTAACTTCCCAATCTGGAACACTTACGTGCAAATCACTTTCATAAATATAGATGCTGCCGTCATCCCTCCCGTCATCACGTATGCTACTCATGAGAAAGGTATGATTATACCGGGATGGTTTCCCATCCTTTGTCAATCCACCCTGTCCGTCACGGATTAGTTTGTAAATTGGAGTTGATGAGCCAATTATACAAATGCGACCCGGAGCGTAGTTTTGCTTGAAGAAATTTAACACGGCTTGGTTCACAGGACCTCCTTTCATCCTTACCAATTATTGAAAAAGACCTCCCAAATATAATGTATCGCAGTGTTCTTTCGGAGGATAGACTTGACATGCCCCCTTAAAGCGATCCAGTGTCATATTAGGGAAAAAAATAATAAGGATCAAAAGAGGAAGCAATGGGCAAGAAATAGAAAAATCCCAACTATCTATTACCGCTTGGGATTTTCCTTTAGTATGTGTAAGGGGTCCGATTGACTCTATGCACAGGATGGGAAACAAAGGCTAACCAGGATAATCTAAATTAGAAGTGCACGCAATGATGTTTTTCACGTCAGCCCTGTTTGCTCGTCTCGCGGCTCATTCCTGCTCTAATCGGTGGAGGGGGCCGAAAGTATGCAGGCAGGCCCCATAAATACGGAGGCGTGTTCATTTCGTCACTGGTACCGCTGACGATAATCGTCATAATATGCCATTACATGATCGACATATTCCACAGTCTGGTGATAATCATTAAAAAAACCGTTCCGTGGCCTATCGCTTTCCCATGCCCGCTCATGAAGGGTGGTGAAACGTTTTGAAAGAAGTGGAAGGGCATCCCGCACTCCTTTCCACGTCTTGGGGTTATCGTTCAGAAAAAGGGCTAAGTGTTGAGCATCAAGAATCCTTCCTATACCGGCGTTATAAGCTGCTAGTGTAAGACGAGTCCGATCCTCCGGTGCAACGTCATCAAACGAACCCGATAATATCGACAGGTGTTTAATTCCTGCGATAATATTAGTCCTTGGATTCATGATGTCTCCCAATCCCATTTGTTCTGCAATATCTTCAAAGGTTGTGGGCATGATTTGCATCAATCCTATTGCACCTCGGTGACTCTCTGCATCAATGGTGAAACGACTCTCCTGACGTATTACGGCAAGGACGAGGCGCCAATCGAGGTCATATCGCCCTGAATATTTATGGATTGTACTGCCATAAAGTCTGAGTATTCTCTCCACTTGGTCATCATTCGAAGATGGGGGTAGTATTACGCGGGATGAAACAATATCTGTGGACGGTCCCCCGTTTTCTGTATTTTCTCGAAAAATCTCCCCTACCCTTATTATCACACAAACAAAGACTACTATTGCCGAAATTATTACAAGTACTTCATAAATGAGTTTTTTCTTCATCCGTTAATCCTTATACTGTTCGACTATACCCAAGCCTTCCCCCTACTAACACTAACAGAGCACAGAGGGTTTCCGGATGCCTGCCTTAATTGACAGGATGCTGGGCGTTAATTATGTCACAGCTGGCTGCATAACATGCTCATATAGAGGTACTATGACACTTACAGTCTTCTAAATACGATAGAAATATATGGTTCTATCTATTTAATGTCAAGTATTAACGTTCTGATGCTCTTTAAAGTTCTCTTTTTAAGGTCGAAATGACTCAGTTGGTCGGTAATAATGGCAGATATAAGTGTGTTTAACATTTACAATTGAGATGTTAGAAAAGAAGGGCAAAGCTATTTTGTCAGTGTAGAATTAAAAAATATTTATTTTTAATTTCTTGAGAAAAAAGAGCCTTTTAACAGAATTATTACCCTTTAAAGACATTTTTTTTAGTATGACATTAAATGAATCATCTTATGTTTTATATTACTTTGTATTAACATCTGGTTGTCCCCATTCTAAAACCTCGACACGAACCTGGGCAGTTCCGTTCCCAATCATCTGGAGTTGTTTTGCGGCTAAATAGGAGACGTCGATGATCCTGTCTTTAACAAATGGGCCGCGGTCGTTGATACGAAGAATGACCGTTCGTCCGTTATCAAGATTTGTAACTTTGACTTTTGTATTAAACGGATGTGTCGGATGCGCTGCTGTGAGTGCATACATATCGTACACTTCGCCATTTGAGGTTTGATGCCCGTTAAACTGATCAGAATAATAAGACGCTGTTCCTTCTTCGACGGCAGGACTATTGAGTGCTTTCTCTCCGGATACAGTACGGTGCCCCTGATCTCTACTTGATATAAACCGAGGTGATGAAGCACAACCAACGAATACGATTAAAAAGCTGTAATAAATTAATGAGGTTATAACAAAAGGTGCATGTATTTTCTTAGAGAAACTCATTCATCTTCTTTCGTTTGAGATAATCGACGATTTCTTTGACATCTTGCGATTTCCCTCTTTTACATACTAAGAGTGCATCATCTGTGTTAATTATGATAAGATCTTCGACTCCAATGACACCGGTAATTTCTTCATTGGATTGGATAATTGAATTCTTTACATCCTTTATTATCACATTTCCAAGGATGACATTCCCCTGATCGTCCTTTTCGGCTATTCTATATACTTCATCCCAGGAGCCCACATCACTCCAGCCAAAATCTCCTTTAATGACATAGACCTGTCGGGCTTTTTCCATCACCCCATAGTCAATTGAGATACTGCGGATCACGCCATATACATTTTCAAGCACCGGCATATATTTCTCTGTGCCCAAGACGGCATCGATTCTCTGGAGTTGTTGGTGTAATTCTGGCAGGTGTAATTCGATTTCTTCGAGAATTGTACCGATTCTCCAGATGAACATACCGCTGTTCCACACAAAATCACCGCTCTCCAAAAAGCGTTCTGCCGTTTGCAAATTCGGTTTCTCGGCAAATGTTTTCACTCGATATACTCTGCGGTCTATATAAGGATTTTTCTCCTGTGGTTCTTCGAGCATCTGGATATATCCATAACCGGTCTCGGGGCGGTCCGGCTGGATCCCGATGGTTACGAGGCCTTTCGTTTCCGATGCAACCTGAACGCCGATTGAGACGAGTCGATGAAATTCACCGACATCCTGGATGATATGGTCAGCCGGAAGAACAATCATTACCGCTTCAGGATCAATCCGCCGTATGAAGAGTGCTGCAAGTCCGATACAGGGTGCGGTATTTCTGCCGATCGGTTCTACGAGAATATTATTTGGAGGGATTGATGGTAACTGTTTGATGATAGTCGGTTTCTGGACGCGGTTAGTTACTACGAATGTATCTTTTTTCTCTATGATACCGTCGATTCTGGCAACAGTATTCTGGATAAGCGTTCCTTCTCCGGCAATTGGAAGAAGTTGTTTTGGATATTTTTCTCTGCTTCGCGGCCAGAAACGGGCGCCTACACCTCCCGCCATTATCAATGCAAATACATGAGCCATAAGTCGCCATTCATTTCATGATCACTTTATTTTGTATCTTGCATCGCTTAGGTTGGTCGTCGTTTGTTCCAACGCGGAGACATTGAAATCGACTCCCGATCCAACAACTTCGCTTAGACCTACCGTGGTATCGCTCAAGAATTGGACTACACGCTCATCGCTACGTATTTTCCGTGTTGTAACCCAATGTAAAAAATCGACTAAAGCATTCATGAAAATCTGAACTCCAGGTTCGTCGATTGATTCCATTTCTCTCGATTTCTCTTCACAAAATTCCTGGAGATGATCGAACATCTGTTCGTATAGATCCGGGTCATCGGTGGAGTCTTTTACCTGAAGCACCAGCGTATCGAACGATTCATAGAATTTGAGGAAGACCGGCGGTACAGCACGCTGCGGTAATGGAGCGGCTTTGATAACGGCATCATGACGCAGATAGTACTCGAGAAGCGTAGTACTCAGAAGTTTTCGATCCATCTCGAATTCGCTTCCCTTGGCCGGTGTTGTGCTTGTTCGATCGATAATCCACAGACATGCAAGCGCACATTGTTCCATGTCCTTGACCCGGTATAATTTCCTCAGGTCGTTTTCAAGGGTCTGAGAGTTTTTCATTTTTTCTGTGAGGGCAATCAGCCTCTCGCGTTCGCTTTCCGCGATTCGCTCTTCAAGATCTTGTCGGCATGATTGCAATATTTTCACAAGGTATTCTTTTCCACTGTTCATAGGTTACTCCACATATATTCGTGGCACACGCGGAGATATCTGACAAAATACTTCGTAAGGAATTGTTCCAAGTGTTTCGGCAACCGACCAGGCCGTAATAGATTTATCGCCATCCGAGCCGATGAGTGTCACACGATCACCTAATTGCACAGAGGCTTCCATACCGATGTCAACAAGTATTTGATCCATACAAATTAGTCCCACAACAGGATACCGTTGGCCACCGATTAGAGCGTATGTTTTTCCGCTTAAAAGCCTGCTGTATCCGTCGCCATAACCTATCGTTACCGATGCAATTCTAGTTTCTTTCTGTACCACATACTTACCCCCGTAACTCAACGGAGTTTCCGGGGATACTTTTTTCATATAATTGATGCGTGAATAGAGTGAAAGGGCCGGTTTCAGTTCGATAGTCCTGCCGACATCATACGACGGATAATATCCGTAAATCGTTATTCCGGGGCGAACCATATCGAAATAAGATTCCTTCATATCAAGGATAGCCCCGCTGTTTGCGCAATGCCTTAGAGGAATTGAATATCCATTTTTCTGAAGGATGTCCAGGACATGATTAAATCTATCTAATTGTAGTCGCGTATACGTTTTATCCGCCTCGTCGGCCCGGGAAAAATGAGTGTATATACCTCGTATAACGATATTCGGAAGTCGTGCTACGTGCCGATAAAACTCTGCCGCCTCTTCCCACGGAACACCGACACGCCCCATACCTGTATCAACTTTGATATGAACCGATGCTTTCTTCTGCAGCACACCGGAGAGCGCATCAAGCGCATTGGCTACTTCGATTGTACACAGTGTGATATCGATACCATACTCGACATAGAGCGGGAGTTGATCAATAATTGCCGGAACAAATGCAAGAATGGGAACTTCAGGGAAAAAAGCACGAAGTGTTATTCCTTCTTCGGCTATTGCGACACCCAGCCATTCAGCGCCGGCGTTAAGAACAACACGTGCCACTTGAACATCTCCATGTCCATAGGCATTTGCTTTGATAACTGCCATCACCTTTACATTTCCGACACGCCGTTTTATCTGGCGCATATTGTAATCGATCGCTTTAAGATCGATGATTGCATGGGTCGGACGGATGACATTCATTTGTATGCTGGAAATATATTGCCGAAATATAAAAGAATATCAGATGAGAAGCAATGTACAAAGACAAGCGAAGCCTCTGGAAATCCAGAGGCTTCGGGCAATAACTGCTTAATCTTGCGAGATACGATTCTATTAATACATATCTCCCATACCACCTCCACCACCCATCGGCGGCATAGAAGGCTTCTTCTCTTCCGGCTTTTCGACAACAGTCGCTTCAGTTGTAATAAGTAACCCGGCTACACTTGCGGCATTCTCAAGTGCCGTACGGGCTACTTTTGTCGGGTCGATAACACCCGATTTGATCAAGTTTTCATACTGTTCGGTGTTAGCGTTGAAGCCGTAATCGTCTTTCCCTTCCATGACCTTATTAAGAACAACCGCTCCATCCAGACCTGCATTATTGACGATCTGACGAATGGGCTCTTCAAGAGCACGGCGGACGATTTCGACACCGATTTTCTGATCCTCGTTGGCAACCTTCACATCATTAAGGTTCGAGGCAACACGAATGTAGGCAACACCACCGCCCGGGACAATTCCTTCCTCAACCGCAGCACGGGTTGCATGAAGGGCATCTTCAACGCGGGCTTTTTTCTCTTTCATTTCGACTTCTGTAGCCGCACCAATCTTCAATACGGCGACACCACCGCTGAGCTTCGCGAGGCGTTCCTGTAGCTTCTCCTTATCGTAATCCGATGTGGTTTTTTCAATCTGGGCCTTGATTTCATTGATCCTTTTCTTGATCGAATCCTTTTCACCTTTTCCTTCGATAATTGTAGTATTGTCTTTATCAATAACAACCTTTTTGGCGGTTCCGAGATAAGCAAGAGTCGCGTTCTCGAGCTTATAGCCCTGCTCTTCCGAGATCACTGTTCCTTTTGTCAGTATGGCGACATCTTCGAGCATTGCCTTACGGCGATCACCGAAACCCGGGGCTTTCACAGCGGCAACACGCAACGTACCGCGCAACTTATTCACTACCAGAGTAGCAAGGGCTTCTCCCTCGACTTCTTCGGCAATCACGAGGATTGAACGGCCGGCCTGAGCAATCTTCTCGAGAATCGAGAGAAGATCCTTCATTGCACTGATTTTCTTGTCATGAATCAGGATATATGGATCTTCAAGGACGGCTTCCATTGAATCTGCATCCGTCACAAAATAGGGTGAAAGATAGCCGCGATCAAACTGCATACCCTCGACGAGATCGACTGTTGTTTCAGTACCTTTGGCTTCTTCAACAGTGATGACACCATCTTTTCCTACTTTTTCCATCGCATCGGCAATCAATGTACCGATAGCCGGGTCATTATTTGCTGAAATAGCGCCAACCTGGGCAATTTTTTGCTTGTCGTCGCCGACTGTTTTACTCATTTTCTTCAGATCTGCCACGACCTGAGTAACAGCCAAATCGATGCCGCGTTTAAGATCCATCGGGTTTGCACCGGCAGTTACGTTTTTCAATCCTTCACGAACAATTGCCTGTGCAAGAACGGTTGCCGTTGTCGTACCATCGCCTGCGACATCCGAGGTTTTCGAGGCAACTTCGCGTACCATCTGGGCACCCATGTTTTCGATTGGATCTTCGAGTTCGATTTCTTTTGCGACTGTCACGCCGTCTTTTGTTATTGTCGGTGCTCCGAATTTCTTGTCGATAACAACGTTCCGCCCTTTGGGACCGAGCGTTACTCTGACGGCGTTAGCGAGTTTGTCAACCCCTTTTTTAAGCGCCGAACGCGCTTCTGTGTCATAATGAATTAATTTTGCTGCCATATGTTCTTTACTCCTTTAGGTTTTTCTTTTTTTCAAAATATCCTTTGGCTACAGTATTGCGAAAAGATCGCTTTCGCGCATAATCATGTACTCTTCACCGTCGAGTGTTACTTCGGTGCCGGAATATTTCCCGTAAAGTACTCGGTCACCTACCTTGATCTCAAGTGCCACACGGGTTCCATTTTCCATTACCTTCCCTGGACCTGCCGCAACAACTTCTCCGATGACCGGCTTCTCTTTCGCAGTATCAGGAAGGATAATCCCCCCTTTTGTCTTTTCTTCCGCAACGGCCGGCTTCACAACAACCCGATCTGCTAAGGGTTTAATCTTCATATGAACCTCCTTTTGAATTTCTTGAAAAATAGGCAGATTTGAATGATTTCTATAAAATTATCAATTATTAGCACTCGCTTAATATGAGTGCTAATATATAAAAAACATTATAAAAAGTCAAGCTATTTTCCACATTTCTGCTTAAGGAGGACAAGTGTGATGTCATCTGATTGCGATGCTCCGAGTGTATATTCACGTATGGCTGTCTGGAGATCAAAAAGAATACGATTTACAGATTCATGACGCGAATTTATGAGAACTCTTTCGATTCGTTCTTCACCGAATTCTTTTCCATCTGCATTCATCGCCTCGCTTACACCGTCGGTATAAAGAACGATTAAATCACCCTCCTGAATATGTGTGACCTCTTCTTCATACGCAGCAGATGTCGGCATTACACCGAGTATAATCCCTCCTTTTTCAAGCCGCCTGAAATTCCCATCTTTTGAAACTATGTACGGCGGATTATGTCCGGCATTAACTGTCGTAAATTGACTGTTAAGGGTATCGAGAATCCCCCAGAAGAATGTAATAAACCTGTCTGTACTCGTACTATCATAAATCAAATTATTTACGCCCTTAGTGAGTTCTGGAAGAGTCATATCGAGCGATACAAGGGCCCTGATCGTGGCTTGTACATTTGCCATCAGAAGTGCAGCCGGTGTACCCTTGCCTGATACATCACCAATTGTAATGACATACTTTGTTGGAGAAAGCTGGATAACATCATAGGTATCTCCACCCACCTGTTTTGATGATATATTAACAGCGACTATCTCATATCCGGGTATTTTGGGGAGTGTACTTGGTAATAATCCTCTCTGGATTTCGCGAGCAATATTGAGTTCATCCTCCATCCTTTGCTTCTCAAGTGTCTCAACGAATAACCGGGCATTTTCCAGTGAAATCATCGCCAGGCTGCCAACCGATGAGAGGAATTCACAATCCGATTCCGTATAATCCCCTCCACCTATTTTCTCACCTAGGCATATTATTCCACTTGTGATATTCTGTGTCATCATTGGAACGATGATCTTCATTTGTAACCTTTCCAGTTCTGTACGTACGACTTCGTTCCCTGCGGGAATTTCATTAACCAAAGAGGCCGAATCGATTCTGTTCAGAGCACTGAAAAAACCATCGTTAACAATTTCCATCATCGATCGATTTACGACGGTTTTCATTGTATCCCCTTCGCGTAGAAAAACGCAATATCGCCTGACGCCAATTTGTCCCATCAGAGCGAACAGGAGTGTCTTGATGATTTTTTCACGTTCGAGTGTCGCGTTAAATTCTTTACTGAGATCAAAAAGTGTATTCAATTCCTGTATCTTTTGATCAAGTGTTCGATTTACCTGGCGCAACTCTTCGATCACCAATCCTTTTTCCATTGCCGTGGCGGACAGATTGACCAATGATTCCAGAAATTCCTTCTCTCTCTTGGAATATTTAGTTCCACGCAGTCTTCGTCCAATAGCGATCATACCGAACTGAACGCCTCTGGATGTTACAGGAAGAACCGTCTCAAAATCATACTGACAAAGAAATGCTCCGAGTGGTGTATTTATCGGAGGAAGAATTCCTATCCCCAGGGTTGAAATTTGTGAATATTCGATTCGAAATTCTCTTCCCATGATATCTTGAGGCAATCCCTTTGCACTATCAATCCGGTATTTCCCCTCCTCATGCCGTAGCAACACCAATGCACGGGATACAAGAAGTTTTCCCATGATGGTGAGCAATACATTGCCGAGAATAAAAGGGAGATCTAGTGAAGAGTTGATGATGCGGCTATATTCGAAGAGCGACCCAAGTGTAAATGCATCATGCTGGATGTTTTTTGTGTGATATCTTTTGCGATGCTGGTTCGGTTTTACCGTTTTTTTCGCTTTTCCCTTTTTCATAGGGAGCTCATCAGGTTTGACGCTGAAGATATTTGGTGAGCCGGACACGGTTGACGGGGCCGGGTTTAAAATCGTATTCCACCTTATCCATTACAGTCTTCATTAAATACATCCCGAGACCGCCTCTTTTGAAGTGCGTAAGATATTCTTTCATATTGGGTTGGGGAACACTCGATGGATCGAACGGCCTTCCCTGATCTGTAATCGTAATTTCAAATACAGTATTTTTTGTGAGAATAGACAATTTTATTGTATGATTTTTACCGTAATCGTATGCATGTTTAATGATGTTCGTGCAGGCCTCATCGACAGCAAGGACTATTTTATTTACATCGTCTTCGTCGAAACCGAAATGTTGAGCAGCGCGCGATACAAAATCCCGGACTTCTTTTAGACGGTCAGTCCGGCTCGGGACGACTAGATCGCTCATATATGAATCTTTTTTTACCATCCAGATTTCTTTGCCAACTTGAATTTCACGCTGAATTCCATCATATCGTCGTTTCCGTAAATTTCTTAATTGCTTCCTTTTCATCTTTGAAGATCTCATAAAGAATCGGGAAGCCGAGCAGATCAAAGACATTATATACCTTTGGAGACATGTTCGACAGCTTGATATCCCCCCTCTGCTGCCGGACATCTTCGATGAACGCCATGAAGACACCGAGACCGGCGCTACTGATGTAGTTCAGATCACGGCAATTAACAATGATGTTGAATTTCTTGTTTGTCATAAGCTGTTGGAGCGCATTTTCCAGCTCCGGCGCAGTATGTGCATCAAGATAACCTTTCAATTCAACAATACTGATGCGATTTTCCTCGCGAAGTGCAATTTTAAAATCGCTCATACGTTCAAATCTCCCTCTGTCTGTATATAATAATCTGCTTTTCTGCCCGCCATGACATAGTACAAGATACCTACGATCCATGCCATTTTAGGACGAGAATTGTGAGATCATCCTCATTAAGGCCTTCCTCTTGATGACGGCGGACATAATCGACTATCTCATTACGGATACGTTCGGCGGAATCGGAATGGTGACCGCTTACAACCTGTAAGAGCCGTTCATAACCGAATTCATCTCCTGCTTGATTTCGCGCTTCGGTTACTCCGTCGGTATAAAATACGCAGATATCTCCATTCTTCAAAATGATTTCTTCTTCCTTCGTAGATTCTGCAAAAATGCTATCCCGGCTGAGCCCGAGACCAAGTCCTGTCGGCTGGACGTAGCGAACCTCATCTTTTCCGACATAGAGCATGGGACAGTGCCCTGCTCTTGCAATTCGAAGCTTTCCCACTCCGTCAAGAATGACATAGACGAGGCTCACGAACGACCGCTTATCAATACTGCCGCTTAGTGCGTTATTCGCAAGAACCAGGAATTGTTTAGGCGACTGAGTCATCTTACTCAGTGACTGGAAAATGCCTTTTACTTCAGCCATATAAAACGCCGCCGAAACTCCCTTACCCGATACATCCCCAACGACTATACCGATCGTATTAATATCAAGATTTACAATATCATAGTAGTCCCCTCCAACTTCGGATGCCGGAATCGAAATCGCCGATAACTCATATCGGGGATTGGTTGGAATTACCTGAGGAAGCAGCTTTTGCTGCATTTCACGCGCGAGCATCATTTCACGCTGCAGACGTTCGCGTTCAATCGACTTTTCAATGAGACGCGAATTCTCTATAGCGATTGTTACGTTATCGGCAAATGTAGAGATGACCTCAATATCATCCTGATCAAAATGTTCCTCTCTCCCTTTCGTAGCGTACAAAATACCTATCATCGTTTCGTGAGAAAGGAGCGGAACTATGAGCAATGAGCCGATATTTTTCTTCAACTTTCCGATATGGGTAAACCTATGATCACGTGCGACGTCGTCGATCAGCACGACGCGTTTTTTTTCCACTACAAGCTCGCGGAGAAGATTTCCTTTCTCACTATTTAGAATTTCAATTTGTTCTGCTGTAATGTTTTTAATTGATACTGTCTCGACCTTATACACCGTCCGTTGTCGGTCGTCATCCTGTTGGACCATTTCCAGCCATGCACTTTGTGCTCCGCATACTTCCAGTGTCATTTTCGTGACTGTGGTGACCAGATCGTTAAAATCGAAAACACGTGTGACAAGACGGCCAAGGTTGTGGAGTGAATTTACCTCGCTCTGTTTCCGTTCGTATGCATCGGCTGTCGGCAGGTGAAATAGAGTACTGACGAATGTGAGTCCAAAATAAATCATACCAAATATTGATACGAGAAAGGAATAATATCTTAGCGGAGCACAATAATACACCATTGCCTTGTCGAGAAATGTCCCATTGAATAACATATTGATGGCGAGAAATGCCATAAACAATAGAACACCGTACACGATGCTGTAGATTTTTTCCTTCCGTGAAAGAAGAACGATCCATGAGAGCCTGAATGAAATAACGATCACCATTATGACGGTCATCCATAAAAGGATAGTCGTGAACGCCGAGCTCTCGAGCGGATGCATACCGAATGCTGAGATGCTTGTCGCTGCAAGAAGGAGCAGCAGGATGATAAAATTACGGCGCGTTCCTTTCTTCCGATGGAGAAGAACCATCATCTTGAGATGAAGAAAGATGGCAATCGCCGTCAATCCCGCAATAACACTAAGAATCGTTCCGACAATGATGGTCATATAATCCTGTGGAACAAGCCAGGAATCGACAGGTAAAAATCCCTCCTTCCGGATGAATGAGAGGAGAGCATATACAACGATTATAATGAGAGTAAGAATGAATATGCTACCCAAACGCTTGATCGGACTTCTTACCGCCGTTATCGAGGGAAGACTCTGGATAAACAAATAAGAGAAGAAAAAACCGACGATGACAAACACATCGCGGAGATACCAGACCCCGAATATATTGAGCGCGACATTCTTCCTCAGGATGTCGAGAATGAAGATAATGGTAAATATTACAAGTGGAATTAGTATGTAGAGGATACGCCGGAATCGCATCGTGACCTGATACTCTGGTAACTATATGCCGTGATCAATCTTCGGGACTATATATATTGTTCGAAGAAATTGAGCAAAAGTTGCAATTTTTCTAAGGAATTCACCAAATTCCGTTGAGGCAAAGATACTTCTTTTCGGTACGAAACACAAGCAAGCATAAAAACAGGCAAAGCCCTCATTTAGAGAGCTTTGCTGGAAAAGCGGTTGTCTGTAGTTCGACACTCATGACGGCAGAAGAGCAATCAGACGATCGACGTCGCGAGCTTCGGTTGATTGCGGATATTCTGTCTTAACCTTCTTCAGGAGCATCTTTGCACGCTCTTTATCTCCGATGAGTCCGTAGTTGCGAGCGGCATTGATCAGATTTTCCGATGCCGAAGGAATCGATGAATATTTGTTTCCGGCTTTTTCAAAAAGCTCGGCTGCCCGTTTATAATCCTTCTTGTATTCATAACACGAGGCCGCACCGGCCAGAGCTGCCGCTTTCAACTCGAGCGGGCTACCGCCAAAATCCTCATAGTATTTTAATGCTTCATCGATTTTCCCCGTTGCATAATAACAATTTGCCAGATAAATCTTTGCATGTTCGCCGGATTCCGAGCTCCCATAGTTATTGACGATTTTTTGCAATCCCATTATATTTTTCTCGGGAATTCCTTTGATTGCAGTCTCATATTGGTCCGCTTGAAACATCGGGTTAATCTTTGTGAGCTCCATTGTCGCTTTTTCTTCATCGGCTTTCCGGTTGTTCGAATAGACAAATGCGACGATAATAAGGACGATTACTCCAACCGCAGTATAGTATATATACTGTTTATATTGAGTAAAGAAATTCTCTGCCTTGACGAGTGTTGTGATAAGAGTATCCTGTTTGAGCTCTCGTTTTGAAATTTTCTTCTTCGCTTTAAGCATACATTCTCCTTTTATAAGTTGGTACGCCGACCGGGAGTCGAACCCGGAACCTCAAGCTCCGGAGGCTTGCACTCTATCCAGTTGAGCTATCGGCGCAATTTCGTATAGTATAATATACGAAACTTCGAAAAAGAAGGCAAGGACTTCTTATCATTGAGCAAAAACCGTATATTTTCAATTGAAAGACAATATTGTCGTTCTGATCTGTTCTGGATCAGGACCTACCGATGCCTGATTTTAGGTCCTTCATTAACCGCTACTTCCTAAAAAATCCAACAAATGACTATTGATAAAGGAAAAAGTATTATTTATATTCGTGTGAGTGATTTTACCTACCGATTAACGTTTATGTGAATACGTGTTTCTTCGTCTGACTATTAATATCTTCGGAAAATCTGGATCAACGAGGCAGTCATTGAAACTCCACGCACGCTCTGTAGAAAATGAGAATTGAGAGTGCGGTTTTTAATCACTGAATACAGCTCGCTCCAAAAAAAATATTTCAAATGGAATTATTTCATGAGGAATGCCTATGAATTCTTCCCATTGTCGAAAAATTTTACCGTTTATATTTGCAGTGCTCATCCTTCTGCTGGCCTGTCTGAATTCGTTTGTTTTCGCACAAGAACAGGATAGGGTGAAGAGCGAACTGTTCCGAGAAATCGAGACTGCAATTAAAAAAGCACAACAAGAGGAAGTACCTGCTTTTGCGCCAAGCCTTTTCGAAAAAGCTATAAAATTATATAAGAGCGCCGAAAAAGATTATCGGGATGGCGAGCGTCTCGAAGATATCCGCGAAACACTTCGTGATGCAGTGAAAGCAACAAACGAAGCAATTGAAGCGGCAAATATTTCCAAAATCACTCTCGCAAAAGCAAGCGTCATGAGGAAAGAAGCAGCACAGCGAGAGTATATCAAGCTGGCACCTTCCGAATTCGCGGATGCCGAGAAGAGTTATGAGGACGCAATCCAAAAAGTGGAGGCCGGCGATATACGCGCAGCCCGAAAAAAAACTGAAGAAGCGATGAAAAGCTATCGTGAGGAAATCATCATCGCCATGGAAAAGGGTCCTCTGAAAGAAGCTTCGGCACGACTGGATCGTTCGAAAGATGTCATGAGCCGTGAAAGCGTTAATAAATCAAAACGCGACCTGGGAGCGTTGGAAGATCAGCTGGATGACGCCCGCGATCAGGAATTTGAAATCCCCGTGCTGATTGCCGACGTCCATAAAAAAATCGACGCTATCATCTGTGCTATCGATCCTGCATATTGTAATCCTCCTGATACACTTGTGATGGGAAGCTTTATTTTAAAAGTAGAATCCTATGACCCGGGCCGCAGCTGGGATTTCGAGCGCAATGTAATGACGAACGCTTCCGGCGTCGCATGGACATCTTTTTCATGCGATTTCGTCACTCTTTTTCCAATTTTTTCGGGCAATATCAAACTTATCTCAAAAACATTTCAGGTCGTCCCGATTGTCAGCGATACCCTCACGGAAATCAACCTGGAAACAGCAAAACTTATAAATCCCGAAGTGAAGATCGGTGAAACTCTCCAGCTTGATATCCCCTCAAAATCCGATCTCCACGCAGATATACTAAAGGGAAAAAGAGACTTAATCGACCTTCTTGGAAAACCCAAAGGTACTATTAAAGTCCGTTTCGAGAATCTCACCATCGAACCTGTTGCTCACTCGAAGGTCGGGAAAGTCCTTGAGGGGACGGCACACTATCCGACAGTGCCACCGACTCCCGATCGCATAACACTGTCCATCGCAGGTTTCAAGGTGTACATCGACAGTCTGCTCCTTACACCCGCCGCTGCAACGGCTCAAGCCGAATTAGAATTTCCGCCGTCAATCGTCGATCTTTCTGAATGCCGGCCGGGGCGCGTCAGCCTTGGAACAATTTCAATTAACTCATCATGCCAATTTCATAAAGAATTATACGACAACACGTTCGGCCCATGGGTAATGGACAATACAGGAATCGTTTTCGGAGGAACCGGTTTTGTTGCCGATTTCTCAACATCATGGATGGTGCCCGCAGGACCTGATCTACCTCCGATGCTACCGGCCTGGCGTGGTGTTGTATTGAAGAGCGGCGGTACTGTAGCTCATTCATCGATTGACACATCAAATGTCGGTTTTCTCTATGGAAGTTATAGATTTACAAATGCAACTGTAAGCTCCTCGGGGCTCAATACAAAACTGGTTCTGGACAGTGTAAGTAAGTATATGACCCTTGCACCGCTTGCATACTATATTATTCTTCATGGCGGTTCCTTACAGATAGAAAACGGAATGGTCAAAGAGGGTTCGTTTGCAGTCGCCGGCGAATTGCCGTCAAGTGTAAAAAGTGATGGAGGCAGTCCAATCCCGTTTCATTTTGATTCTTTCAAGGTTGATTCATTACTCAATATCACCGGTGTCGTCGATACAATTCACACCAAAATTATATTGAGCGAATCATACGCGCTCGCCGTAAGAAAAGGGAACTTTTTCCTGCCGGCTGCGCCGGTACCGCTTGCTCCTCTCTATTTCGATAGGAGCACTTATAACCGTAGCACTATAGAGAGTATCCTCGATACCATGCCGTTACCGGGTCTGACCATCTACCGAAGAAATATCGATTCGTTGATGATCAGCTCCAAGGATGTTCATCCTCGCTTCTGGGTAAAGCGACCTCATGGGTGGTTGAATGTTGTCACTCAAGGTGGAGTGGGCGACATTTATCTCTTCGGTAATCCAAAGGAAACAATGGATATTCAATGTAGACTTGGTCAACCGGGTACTCCCGGATATAAATCGGATAGTACGTTTGCCACCGAGTTCAAAGATACTGTCATCGTCGATTTTGTGCATAATGCCGTCTACGATACTTATTTTAAAGGAGACATTACAATTCCATACCCATGCGGAGCGGCAGTGGTCGGTGTTAAGATACCTTTCTATGATATGGGATTTACATCAATTGGCGCCTGCGTCGGCGGCAACCCCGTTTTTGCCGATACCATTACTCTCGATTATTGGGGGGTTGGAATCACCTCGAAATGGGGTGTCGTGAGCGTTCGGACCGGTGAGATTTTATACACCGATGCCATGATTACGGAACCGAGACATTTTGCATTGGGCTTTAATATTTATTGGGGCGAGATGCGTGCCGATGGAAACCTCGGAAATTTCTTCTTCAACTATAATTCAGGGAATCAGAAATTCGATGGATTTCCTTTCACGATTCATAACGCGTCACTCTCCCGCTATAATCCGGTACCGGCATTTGCCGAGGGACATCCTCTCCTCGGATATCTCGAAGTGGAAGGAGACGTTCATTTCCCCTTCTGGGGAAGTAGAACCGTCACCATCAGGGATTATAAATATCCCGATCGTCCAGAGACACCATATAATTTGCGCTATGTCAGAATAACACCGGATTATTTTGCAGTCCAGCGAAACTGGGGATCCGGAAGAGCAGATATGAATTTTCCCGTCGTCTGTTATGATAGTCTTGACCAGGACGGCTTTCAGGGTAGAGGACAGGTTAAACTACTTGGTCAACTCGACGGTACGATAGCATCTTTGATGGATATGAGCTCTATTGTGTCGAACATTTATTTCTGTTTAGGTGAAACGGAGGAAGGTGCCGGAGGCAGTGCCTCAGATGTATTATTGACGGGAGCGGTCGGCAGTATAACACTCGGACCCATTGGAGGAAGTATACAAATCATCGGTGATAAGCTCGAGAGAATTTATATTGAAGGGCCAATGGAAATGTCCGGTGATGTAGGCTGGCTGGGAATTGGAGCGGCCATGCAAATAGACGGTCTGATGACGGTTGAAATTACACCGACAAGCCTTACGTTGGGTACTGTTGCAGGAATTTCCATGACTCTTGTCCGTGTTGCGGGTCTGCAAGGAATGGCCGGTATGAAATTCACCGCATCGACAACAGGATTGCAGGGAGATATTTTCGGCAATTTTAATACTTTCCCGGTCCAGGTCGGTGCGGAAGGTCAGTTTTCTTTTGGTGTAGGTTATCCACCGAACCCTTCGTTCTACTTCGAGGGTTATGCCAAAACATGGATATACTTTTTTGGAAGCGGCATGAAGTCGGAGGGAGCTTTAGTCGTAGCGCTTAATGCGCCACGAGAACAATTGTGGGCTTTAGATAAAATAGGAAAAAATCTTACCGCAAATAAAGTTCTTACCAGTCTCGGAGTTGCATCAGATGCCAGGCTTACGGGGTTTTATGGAGGCGGCAAATTCGGCGGAACCCTTGACCTGGGAATAATCGGCGGCGGTTGTTGGGTTTGGGGTGGAGCGGGGTGTTTCTATATCACTAAATCCTCGAGTTTTATTATTGTAGGAAATGCCGGAGTTGAAATTACGGGCGAGGTTCTATATGGACTCCTCTCCGCATCACTGTGGGCCGAGATGGGAGGCGCATTAGATGTGTCAGCTATTCCACCTCGTTTTTCACTCTGCGGCGCAGCAGGTATTGATGTCTGTTGCTGTTGGGACCTTATCTGTTTCGGATGGTCAGGTAGCGTCTGCATTGGTACAAACGGCATCAAGACGAATTAAGGAGAATTACAATGAGAACATTTTCCAAACAGCTCCTATTAATTATCTTTTTGCTACTCGTCTTTTCCGACTGTGGATTTGGGTGGAGTCGTCTGACTCACAGCAGAATTACATACTGGGCATGGAGATATTCAGGACTACCGCCTTCCGTTGGTGATTCCGGTGATTCTATAGTTACTGTAGTATGGAATCTCGACTCGGTTCAAAACACACTCGGGCTTAAAGGTTATGATATAAACGGCTTTCTTTTGACTGTTTTTGCTGCAGCCTCAAAGGCAGACTTTAATATCAACGCGCTCGATACGGTACATGTAGGTGAGGCCGATTCAGCGATATTTTTAAAATGGGGAACGAAACCGGATGATTTTGATCGACCGACAAAGGCCATGGGTGCTTTATTCGGACATATGTACATACCTGCCGGCGGCGGATTTGCCGACGGAATGTGCAAATTCTTCTTTAACACTGCTGTGAGAGAATATAAGGCGGGCAATCGAAGAAAAGCATATGCGTACCTGGCAATGGCTGCCCACTATCTCGAAGACGTCGGATTTCCTCCACACAATGAAAAAAATTATCTGGATCCCGCTGCCGATATATGGCAAGCCACTTATCATGGTAAAATCGAGGACTGGATCGCCGACACGACACACTGGTACGACCACTTTGATGCTACATGCGATAGCTTTGCCCGTGCTCCTCTGCCAGCATGCGATCCGGTTATAGCTATTCATACCCTCGCGTGGGAATGTTGCTGGTATGATCAGTCATTTAAGGATACCTCAATAAAAGATGATAAAAGTGAAATGATCGAGATATGTAGAACATGTCTTCGTGCGATTGTACCCAGAGTGACCGGTTTATTTGTAGCCTTCAGGCAAAAAATTCACTAATGCCCCAACAACTAATTAATCATGCACAATGGGGCACCATACCATTAAAGATTATGAAAAACAACCGCTGTAAAGAAAAAAGTATAGTTGAAGAAATGTGATGCAGATACTGTTCAATCATTTAATTCGATGGGTACTAGGAGGAGAAATGAGAACCAAGCTGATTCTTCTTATTTATATACTATTCTTCTCGGGGATCAATACCCTTTCGGCAGAAGAATTTATGTTCAAAGCCACCGTCCAGACTGACTTCGTTCTTCTGTCATGGGATGAAATGGGAAAGATCGATGGATTCAATATCTATCGAAAAACAGACGGCGGTACATATACAAAAATTAATCCTTTTCTTATCATTCCCCTCACTGATTGTACTCAGATCAACACTGTGATTCCCAGCCATTCTCCCGAGGCGACTGCTATTTCTAGAACACTACATATAACAAGTTGTGAGATCAACGGGGCTAATAGCGACAAGGAGAAGGACTGGTTTAAGGCGAGAAGCGCACTTTCGCTTCGTTATTATAAAATAGCGGAGGTACGGGGAATAGCATATGAAGATCATGGTGTGGTTTCCGGACAGACGTATTTTTATATGATCAAATCGGTGAAGGATGGAGTCGAGAAAATTTTAAAATCCGATCTTGAAGTCAAAGCTGGAGTTGTTGTACTACTTCCGGCACCGCCATCAACGACAGCCGAAGCCGGTGACGCCCGCATCTTTATAACATGGGGGAAAATAGAGAACGCAATCGCTTATCAGATCTTTCGGTCGACAGCTCCGGGTGGGTCCTACGGTCGAATAACGCCGCCATCGGGTACTTCAGGATTATTTAAGCATGACCCGATCACAAACGATACTATGCTCGTTAATAAACCGGGATTTCTGGATACTTTGTGTTTGAATAACACAACCTATAATTACAAAGTACAGGCCACTGATCTTTTAGGGCGGCTTGGCAGCGAGAGCTCTATCGTCTCTGCCACACCACGTGATATGACTCCCCCTCTGACACCGGCGGGAATACTAGTTCAACCACTCACACTGGGACTGAGGCTCACCTGGGCAAAAATAGATACGGACATTGTGAGACGACCTGAACGGGTTCAGAAATATTCAATTTACCGTTACATTAGTTTTATAAATTCAACCAAAGACACACTTGGAATTTTAGCGGGCCGTGTCCGTCAACCGGCTGATACTGTAATCAACGTAAATTTCGTCGACTCCATGCCGTTTATTCAACCTGAGACGATATACTGGTATCGTGTTTGTTGTGAGGATAGTGCGATCCCGCTGCATAATTTTAGTAACAAATCGGCTCCGGTTTCAGGATTTTTCAAGGATCCGTTCCCTCCTAACCGACCGACGGGATTAACGACAGATGCGTACGAAGATTCAATCCTGCTTCGCTGGAACCCACCTCCCGATGCAGATCTGGCCGGCTTCTATATCTATCGTGGGATTTGTGGATGTGAAACAGTTTATGTTTTTCGGAATGATAAGCAGCAAACTATGACACACTTGACCACTGGTTTCAGAAGAGACACAGTCGAGTTAACAGAGAATAGACCTCCGGGGGTAGGCTGGCGACTGATTAGAATATATTGCCGTCCGTACAATCTTGCACTTATTGGTAATATCGACAGCGCAGGTGCTCGGAAGTACCCCGACCGCAGTGTCCCCAAAGGTTCGCCGATATGTTACAGGTATGCAATGAGAGCATACGATAAAAGCCAGAACCTGAGTGTTATGTCCGATAGTGTTTGTGACCGCTTGAAGGACAGGACCGGTCCTTCTGCGCCGGTGATAGCCGGTCTTTATGCACGCGATAAAGCGGTCCTTGTTCAATGGGTTTCACCGCCGATTCAGGATCTTTTTGGTTTCATTGTTGAACGTGCGACCGATCCGGCCGGACTGTGGGAAAAAATCAGCCCCGACCTTGCCGTTCCTGATCCATCAACAGTGGGATGCAAATGTATCCCGGCTACAAGCAATTGGGCCGACTCCATGTTTTCATATCTGGACACAAAGGATATAAGGCCGAAGATAAACTACTGGTACCGGGTCAGAGGAGTTGATTACATGGGCAATGCAGGTAATCCTTCGCCCGAGATCGGAACTTTCGCTTATGATCGACATCTTCCGGCTCTACCGATGAACCTGCAAATTGTAGATACCACCCAATGCACTATGACTCTCACTTGGGATCCGAGCTACAATGCTGAATATCTTGGCTTTGTAGTATTTCGCAGTAAAAAGTTTGATTCTGGCTATCATCAAATAAGTCCCATCATCCGGGAAAACAAATTCAAAGATGAACACCTTGTCCGGGGTGAAACTTATTACTATCAGGTTCAATATTATGCGAAAGATGGCAACAGGTCGAAGCCATCAGCGCCGAAAATTCATACGGTGCATTAAGGAAGAAAGGTTAAGTGACTTGTTCAATCCCGGGAGCGAAATGTCCGGCCCAAGTAGAAGAAAATTTGAAAGCGGTAGATCTACCGCCATTATCGAACACAACAATGTCGGCAATTCGTGAGGTGTACGATCGTTATGCACGCCCTAACGTGCACCAGTATTGGTGATAAAAGCTCAGACTGGTCCAAAATAGATATTGCACCCCTACAGGGTGCAGAAGTAACTTGCTTTTGACATTTCTTGGGATTTCATCCCAAGCCGAAGTATCCGACCCTTACAGGGTCTGAATGTAATATAATTTTTGAATTTTTCAGTATGGATATGCCTTTAAAACCACCCCAAGGGGGTGGGATATGTCCGCAAGGGGCGTAGCCCCTTGAATCTTAAAAGAATGGACGTCAAAAAAACCCTGAAGGGGTGAGATATTTCTCAAGGCAGATCATTAATCATATTTTCATTCTTGAATGATACTTTCTACCATGTTTTGGACAGCACTGATTAAATCTAATGACTAAAAAGACCGGAGCATGTGGATTGACTTCGGGCCTTTACATAGATACTTAAACAAAGGATAAGTTAGAGCACCCCATTTTTCTTTAACACATCTTTAGCGATAACCAGACGCTGGATTTCGCTTGTCCCCTCGAAGATTCTATTGATACGGGCATCACGATAAAAACGTTCAATCGGCAGCTCGCGCGAATATCCCATTCCACCATGGATCTGGACAGCCAGATCGGCGATTTTATCGACTGCTTCAGAGCAGAAGAGTTTCACTATGGCCGATTGGCGTGAAACCGACTTCCCGGCATCGTACATTGCTGCAGTACGGTACACCATTGAATCCATAGCATATATCGCTACAGCAATATCGGCAAGCATGAATTGAACCGCTTGAAAATGGGCGATGGGTTCATCGAACTGTTTTCGCTCTTTCGCATACCGCGTCGAGAGTTCAAGTAATTCTCTACAACCTCCAAGACATGCGGCTCCCAACCCCAGCCGTCCTGCATCGAGAGTCTTCATTGCAATAAGAAATCCCCTTCCATCGTCGCCGATGATATTTTCTTTGGGGATACGGACGTTATCAAAAGTGAGGGCAGATGTATGGCTGCCGCGGATCCCCATTTTCTTCTCCGGCGGTCCTGCGGAAAAACCGGGAGTCTTTGTATCAACGACAAATCCAGTGATTCCGCGTTCAGTCCGGGCAAACATTGAAATCACATCGGCTATTCCTCCATTGGTAATCCAGAGTTTCTCTCCGTTGATAACCCACTCATTTCCATCGAGTTTAGCCCGTGTACGCAGATTGAACGAATCCGAACCGGCAAGGGCTTCGGTGAGTGCAAACGCGCCGATCATTTTCCCTTCTGCAAGCGGCACCAGATATTTCTTTTTCAGTTGTTCACTCCCGCCGATATAAATCGCATTGGCTCCGATCGATTGATGTGCACCTATGAAAGTCGCAGTTGATAAACATCCGCGGCCAATTTCTTCCTGGGTGATGCAGTAGCCAACTTCACCGAATCCCCCTCCACCGTATTCTGCCGGGAAGACCGCACCCATGAGACCCATTTCCCCCAACTTCTTAATCAATTCCGCGGGGATATGTTCTTCTTCATCAATTTTTTGGGCGATCGGCTTGATTTCAGCGTTGGTAAATTCTCGGACAGTTTCCCGAAGCATTTTTTGTTCTTCCGTGAACTCGAATTCGATCATTGGCAAATCTCCATTTTGTTGCGGTAGATTGTTCTATTTATTGAATTATGGCCTTATATGAACCCCTTTGTGCCTCCCTTTTCTTTACGAGGGATAGTTACACTTTTACTGTTTCATGTTAAGAAAACCGACTACATCTTCCCCTCCATCGACATGAATTACATTTCCTGAGATCCACCCTGCTCCTTCCTGATACAACAGAGCAATAGCTTTTGCGACATCTTCCGGTACTGTTAAACGCATTCCCGGATTTTTCATCCTGGCATATTCTATCATCCTGTCGCTTCCCGGGATCTTGCGGAGAGCCGGGGTAATGGTCACACCGGCAAGGATGGCATTTGCGGTGATTCCCATCGGTCCAAGCTCCATCGCCAGTTGCCGGATATGCGATTCCAGAGCTGCTTTAGCTGCCGATATTGCACCATAATACGGCATCACGGTATGGCCGCCTGAGCTCGTCATGGCAAATATCCGTCCACCTCGTTTTATTAATTTATGATTCACAAGACCCTGAGTCCAATACACAAGACTGTTAGCCATTACATCCAGTGTCATCTCCAGCTGTGCCTGATTCACTGCATCTTCGGCCTTCTTTGCAATAAACGGTTTAAGTGAGCCGAAGGCCAGTGAATGAAGGAAAACGCGGATGCTCCCTGAACCGGATTCGTTTAAGCGCTCCACCATATCATCAATTGTTTCCTCACGCTTGATTGTGTCGGCTGCATTTATATTATAGAAAACAGCTTTACTTCCCGTTTGTCTGATATCTCTGATAACCCGCTCAACATTGCGCATCGTTGCCTGACGGTCAAGGTGCACACCGAAAATATTTAATCCTAATTTTGCAAGTTCAACAGCGACCGCTCCGCCAAATCCACTTGAAGCACCCAATATCAATGCCCAGTCAGATCTCTTTTGCCTGCCCTCAGCACTCATTATCTCTCCTTCCTCCTATGGCACTTAACTATATAATTTAATAAAAATAAGGAATTTTTAAAGAAAAACAATAGCTTTCAGATGAAACCGCTCTAATCATCAATAAGTGAAGCATTTAAATATTCACGTTGTGTTTATAACTCCAGTGAAATACTTGTTATTTTATAATATTTGTGTTGAACTTATTTCGTTTTGTGTATATTGGAATTATTCAGCGGCGCAGGATATGCGCCATCCGTTAAACAACAGTGCTTGGCGTGAGAAAGGATACCACAGAAATGAACATATTCACCAAACTCTTCGGAAGAAAACAGGGTAGAGCAGTTTTCGTACTTGGCGTCAGCTCCAATGAAAAGGCTTTAGAGGCTTTGAGTTCCTTATCTTTTTCTAAACGCGATGGCGACGACATTCGTTGGCCTTCAGACATAAAGGCCGATGTCTTCATTGACAAGGGCGGTGCCGGTGTTTTGATAATCTTGAAGGGAAATTTCTCTAAAGCTCAGCAGGATGAAGTCAAAAAACTAGGCAAGTATGAAGAGCCGCGTTTGAAGGATTTTGTCGCAAAGGTTGTAGCGGGCGGGGCTATGGGTGCGATTAAGTCGGGAGGAGGAGGAGTTATCCACGTACTTACCAAGAAGTATTCGGAAACGCTGTAGCGTATGTATTATGGATGAACTATAAATGAAGAAACACGAATCAAGGTTGTTATACAGAAACGATATAAACACTAGTTAGGGTGCACGAATTATTTATAGTGTTATTATAAAAGTTATGCGTAATAGCCGCCAGCAAGAATACAAATGAGAAAGTACTAAACTCAAGTCTTCTAAATCTAATCATTTTGAAACGGAGAATACTGTGAAAATCATTATAAGAAATATTGCCATCATGGTAGTGTTCTGTGCTGTAGGATTAACATTTTTTACAGAGAATGTAAGGACAGTGCAATTCCTCGGAATTTTTGTATGCGGAGTGGCCGTTGGTGCTTCGCTGGCAAGTATGATCGCTGCACTCAGAGCAAAACAGAAAACAGAATAAGTTTTCAAGATGATATTCAATACTGGTTGTCAATTGGATATTCTACTGTGTGTGTTCTAACAAGCGGCTCAAGCCCCGATAAATCCCACTGGATTACGTGGGACCGTAAATCTCACTGGGCCCCACAAAGAACGTGGGACGGAAAAGAACGGAGCACGGAACGTGAGACGGAAATCCCACTGGACAGCGTGGGACGTAAAAAAACGAAACGCTAAACATGGAAGCATCGGGGCAAGCCCCTCGATCAACTCGGGGCGAACGGAATGAGCCCGCCTGCGTTCCGATTCAAATCGGAACTTCAGCGGATAAATACGTTAAGCATGGCTTGCAGAGGTTTCGGTTCTTAATAATAAACTTTTCATTATGAACTTATCCCGTGTAGTACAACTTGAAAGTATTCAGTGGCGTAGCTCCCGCTTCAGCGGGATCCTCGATTCGATCACGACGTAGCTGAGAATCGCTACGTCTGTCGAATCGGGATTAGCCACCATTCGTTAGGGCCCACCCACTTATGAATCAAAATTTTAATCCATTGAACCCGCCATACTGGCAATATTTTTTGGCAATGGAAGATGATTTGTCAAGAGCAAGCCGGTTCGTAGAATTTGTAACTGAGAACCTTGGTGTCTATTCACTTGAATTTGCTAGGCTTTTACTTTCAAGTTCTTCGGAGATAGATGTAATCGCAAAGGAATTTTGCAAGTTATTGTCGTCAAATTCTAAATGCGATGATATAAATGATTATCAAACTATCATTCTTAAACATTATCCAATGTTTGCCACATTTGAAGTAAACATTCCTAGATTTAGCTTGAACGCAAAACCTTGGGACGAGTGGAATCGGGGTAGCAACTTGACTTGGTGGAAAGCGTATAATAACGTGAAACATGAGCGTTCCAAATACTATAATGAAGCAACTCTTGGCAATTCTATCGATTCTGTCGCAGCCTTATTCACACTCTTGTTATATTATTATCGTCAACTTCAGCACCATATTGATAAAAGCGGTCGCATTGAAATATTTCTAAATCCTCCACCGAAATTATTTTCTTCATTGAAGTATTTATATTCAGATAAATCCATTCGAATATCGGCATTTGATTTACCAGATAAATATCTATATACTGGCACGCCTTAACCGAGCGGTTATGGCTGATCTAATGAGCCCCGCGATCCCGCCTGCAATACAGCGGGACATCCACCAGACAAAGAACGAACAGATAAAGAACGCGAAAACACATGGGACAAAGCGAGAAGACTATTTTTGATAAGGCGGTTAAAGACTTGAGGTCTGCCATGGGCAAGAATCTAAATGGAGCCTGGAAAATTAGCATATGAGAAGAATATAGGTAGCAAAGAAGCTGCTGCTCTGACAAATATAGAAATTCATGATAGATATTTTCCGAAAGGAGAAATTGTGAAAAATAAACTTTTCTTATTGCTATGTTTTTTTTCACTGCCATTATATTCACAAACTAAGACCTTTGTTCGAGAGTACACGTACACTGCTGGAGAGGCAGACAGCAAGATTACATCTCGCTCAATAGCACTGGATCAGGTAAAAAGAATTTTGCTTGAAGAGATCGGCGTTTATCTGCAGAGCACGTTTGAGACGACCAAAGAAGAAAAGAACAACGTTTTGACGGAACTTACAAAAGAGCAAATACAGAGCATTACCGCTGGGGTTACTGAAACAAAGATTCTTGAAGAGAAATGGAATGGCGTTACATATTACATTAAGGCCTCAATTACCGTAAATACCGATGATTTTTCAAATAATATTGCACGCATATCAAACGACAAGAGCAATCTCAAGGAACTTGAAGAAGCAACACGTAGAGCGTATGAAGCTAATATAGAAATTGACCGACTGCGTAAACAGCTTGCTGCCGAAAAAGATGAAAACCAAAGGCTTAAGACTCAGAAAGAATATGCCACTGCCGCAAATTCGCTCTCTGCCAGCGATTGGTTTCAAAAAGGTTATAACGCATATGAAGCGAAAGATATTGATAACGCAATTGTTTTCTTCAAAAAAGCGATTGACCTCGATCCGAAGTATGCAAAGGCTTATAATGGTTTAGGAAACGCCTACTACGGCAAAGCGAATTACGACAAGGCCATGTCACTCTGGGAAAAAGCGATTGAACTCGATCCGAAGTATGCAGCAGCTTACAATAATTTAGGAAACGCCTACAAAGACAAAGGTAATTACGACAAGGCTATTCCACTCTACGAAAAATCGATTGAGCTTGATTCGAATTTTGCAGCAGCTTACAACAATTTAGGACTCGCCTACGTAGACAAAGGGAATTATGACAAAGCCATGTCACTCTACGAAAAAGCGATTGAGCTCGATCCGAAAGATGCAGTGGCCTATTATAATTTAGGAAACGCTTACTACGACAAAGGGAATCATGACAAGGCCATGTCACTTTACGAAAAAGCGATTGAGCTCGATCCGAAGTGTGTAGTAGCTTACGATAATTTAGGACTCGCCTACTACGACAAAGGGAATTACGACAAAGCTATTCCACTCTACGAAAAAGCTATTGAGCTCGATTCGAAGGATGCGTGGGTTTACTATAACTTAGGAAACGCCTACGGCAAAAAAAGAAATACAGAAAAGAAAATTGAATGTTATATGAAAGCAGCTCAACTTGGAAATACTGATGCTCAAAGCTGGCTTAAACAAAACGGTTATACTTGGTAAACCAAGGAAGATGAGGAATAGTTATTCTACAACTTCTGTGAATTTATATAGCTAGATTTCACGACAACACACCCCCCAGCAGCGCCATTCGTACATAAATTCCGTTACGTGCCTGTCGGAAATATGCCGCCCGTGAATCGCCATCGACCTCAGGAAAGATTTCGTTCAATCGTGGAAGAGGATGCATGATGAAGTTTCATTTGTCATTCCTCTCAAGGGTAATCCGTGTACCGGCTTTTCGTTGTAACGCTGCAGATAATTTTTCCGGGGATGTAATAATGACTTCACGCCCGCCATGCTCTAGAAAATCGATTGCTGCCTCGATCTTCGGCCCCATACTGCCCGGAGGGAAATGTCCTTCCGCCATGTACTTTTTAGCTTCCAAGACCGTCAAGCTATCGAGGAGTTTCTGGCCTGAAGTTTTATAATGCAGTGCAACCCGTTCGACATCGGTTGAAATGACAAAGCTTGCTACTCCAAGTTGTCTGGCCAACAAAGCTGATGCACGATCCTTATCGATCACCGCTTCCAATCCGTAAAACCACCCGTCATTACGCCGGACCACGGGGATTCCACCTCCGCCGGCTGCTATGACAATTATGCCTGCATTAACGCATCGTTGAATTGCATCGATCTCGACAACCTCGACCGGTAGAGGTGACGGCACAATCCGCCGATATCCCCGTGCTGCATCTTCCACCATAATCCATCCAAATTCCTGCCGTTTCTTTTCAGCTTCTTCAAACGAATAGAACGGGCCTATCGGCTTTGATGGATGGGTGAATGCCGGATCTGCTTCATCGACAATCATCTGTGTGATTACTGTTGCGATAGGAATACTGAGGTTCCGCCGTGCCATGACCCGCTGAAGCGAACTTTGCAGCATGTATCCGATGCTCCCCTGTGTATCCGCAACGCACACATCCAGCCGCGATGGGTAAACCTGAGGCTGCGCAAGTTCCGAGCGCAGAAGGGCCGCACCTACCTGCGGTCCGTTCCCGTGTGTAATAACGAGGTTGTATCCTTTTTCGACCACACCGACCAGATGCTCGCACGTCTGTTCGATATTCTCGAACTGTTCGGTAATCGTGCCTCGCTGGCCCGCCCGTGTGATTGAATTTCCACCAATCGCGACCAGGACGATAGGCGTTGCGGCGTTCACACTCTACCCTTTCATTAATTCATACATGATCGCTTTTTGGACGTGAAGTCGGTTCTCCGCCTCCTGGAACACAACCGATTGTGGTGAATCGATTACCTCGTCTGTGACTTCATCTCCCCGATGTGCAGGCAGGCAATGCAAGAATATCGCATCGGGCTTTGCAAGTCTCATCACGTTACTATTCACCTGATAAGGCCTGAATATCCTGTCCCGGACTTCGGCTTCGGATTCCTGTCCCATGCTTGCCCAAACATCTGTATAGACAACGTCGGCATTCCGGACCGCTTCGGCAAGATCGTTAGTCACATTAATCGTAGCGCCGGTCAGCTTTGCATCGTCACGGGCGGCATCGACAATTTCTTTCTTCGGCTCGTATCCCTTTGGTGTAGCCACCCACACATGAGCGCCTACTTTTGCTCCGCCGAACATGAGAGAATGCGACACATTGTTACCATCGCCGGCAAACGCGACCTTTAATCCCTTCAATGTCTTTTTAATTTCAAGCATCGTGAAATAATCGGCCATCGCCTGACAGGGATGGAGGAGATCTGTCAGCCCATTAATAACCGGGATCTTTGCGTAACGTGCCATATCGGTACAGATCGAATGGCCGAACGTCCGGATCATAATTCCATCGACCCACCGTTCGAGGTTCTTAGCAACATCATAGACAGATTCACGTTTTCCCAGACTGATATCGACAGGAGCAAGATATACGGCATGACCACCGAGCTGCTGAATGCCGACCTGGAACGTCACACGGGTCCGAAGCGACTGCTTCTCGAAAATCATCGCAAGCGTTTTGCCTCTGAGAACTGTCCAGTACGATGATTGATTTGCTTTCATATCCTCCGCGATTGTAAAAAAATGCTGTATCTCATCGACGGTCCAATCATGAATCGATATAAAATCTTTCTTCACTGACATGATCTCCTATGACGTTTTTCGTGAGTTAAAAAAGTTTGTCAGAATTTCTCTGAGGTCGGGGCGGGCTATCTCATCCAATTCATAGCGGACGCGAACCGACGGTTTCTTGATGGTAATTTCGCGGCGTAAATCGATCGGTGTTCCAATTATCACAGCGTCGCAATCGACGCGATTGATTGTTGTTTCAAGATCTTTAAGTTGTTTTTTCCCGTATCCCATGGCCGGCAGGAGCATTCCTATTTTCGGATATTTCCTGAATGTTTCGGCTATTGAATCGACGACCCAGGGGCGTGGATCGATAATTTCCGATGCGCCATATTTTTTTGCTGCAATAATGCCTGCTCCAAAAGTCATTTCTCCGTGTGTGAGCGTCGGTCCGTCTTCTACAACCAATACCCGCTTTCCGCTTATGACTCTTTCATTATCCACTGATATTGGCGATGCCGCTTCGACAATTATCGCATGTGGATTTAGTGTCCGGATGTTTTTTCTGACGATATCCACATTTTCACGGGATGCCGATTCGACTTTATTGACCACTACGACATCGGCAAGTCTGACGTTCGTCGCACCCGGATAATAGGTTAATTCATGGCCCGGCCGGTGCGGATCGACAACCGTGATGGTGAGATCGGGTTTATAAAAGGACATATCGTTGTTCCCGCCGTCCCACACGATCACATCGGCTTCTTTCTCGGCTTCTCGTAAGATAGCCTCGTAATCGACGCCGGCATAAATAATTGTTCCATTGACTATATGGGGTTCATATTCCTCCATTTCTTCAATGGTACACTGGTTTCGTTTCATGTCATCAATCGAGCCATAGCGCTGTACTTTTTGTTTTACAAGATCGCCATACGGCATCGGATGCCGGACTGCGACGACTCTCTTTCCCATTGCACGCATCAGGTTGCACACCTTTCGCGACGTCTGACTCTTCCCGCAGCCGGTACGTACGGCGACAACGGCAATAACAGGGACGGAACTCTTCAGCATCGTATGTCGAGTACCGAGTACTTTAAAGTCGGCTCCGGCAGCCATGGCAATTGCGCTTCGTTCCATGACGTATTGATAACTCACATCCGAGTATGAAAAAACCACTTCATCTATATTATATTGTGCAATCAATTTTGGAAGTTCCGATTCGGTAAAAATTGGAATTCCGTTTGGATACGACCGTCCTGCCAGCTCTGCGGGGTATTTTCTTCCTTCAATATTGGGGATTTGTGTCGCAGTAAACGCAACAACATTATAGCATTCATTATCGCGAAAGACTGTGTTGAAATTATGGAAATCCCTTCCTGCCGCTCCCATTATCAATACGTTAATCCGTTTCATATATCCTCATACAGAATATTATTCTACTGTCACACTTTTTGCCAGATTCCTTGGCTGGTCGACATCGCATCCTCTCTGAATTGCAATGTAATATGCGAGCAATTGGAGGGGGATAATCGTTAATATGGGAGAGAGAAATTCCACCGTATCAGGAACGCAAATAGTATGTTCGACCAACGATTCAAGCCTGGAATCCTTCTTATCTGTCACGGCCAGAATGCTTCCATGTCTGGCCTTGACTTCCTGGATATTCCCGAGAATTTTTTCATATGTCCGATCATGCGGTGCGATAAAGACGACAGGCATCCGTTCGTCTATCAGGGCAATTGGTCCGTGCTTCATTTCCGCCGCAGGATATCCTTCGGCATGTATATAGGAAACTTCTTTTAGTTTCAATGCTCCTTCCAGTGCCACCGGGAAATTATAACCTCTGCCTAGATAGAGAAAATTATGATTGTTGGCATAATCAGCCGCAATTCCTTTAATGTGTTCTTCCTCATTGAAAATCTTTTTTACTTTTTCCGGAATGCTCAGCATCTCATCTAAGAGTTGATCGGTCCGGTTATTCGAGATTCCCCGCAGACGGGCCATCAACAGAGTGATCAAAGCGAGCACGACCAGCTGTGATGTGAATGCCTTTGTCGATGCAACACCAATTTCCGGACCCGCATGGATATACACTCCCGCATCGGTTTCACGGGCAATCATTGAACCCACGACATTGCAGATACCGAACACTTTGGCCCCTTTGTTCTTCGCCTCCCGCAGTGCTGAAAGAGTATCCGTAGTTTCTCCACTCTGACTGATTACCCACACAATAGTATTCGGTTGTATGATCGGATCCCGATAGCGAAACTCGGATGCATAATCGACTTCGACGGGAATCCTTGCATATTGTTCGAGCATGTACTTTCCGATCAATGCCGCATGCCACGAGGTTCCACATGCGGTAATGATGAATCGCTCTGCGCGCTGCAGATCCGGCACGACATCGGTCAGACCGCCCAGTTTTATCGTCCCTTCTTTTTTCAACACTCTTCCGCGCATTGCATCCGTCAGCGTTTCAGGCTGGGCGTGTATCTCTTTCAGCATGAAGTGGGGATATCCTCCCTTTTCAATTGCTTCGATGTCTAGCGTTATTTCTTCGACTTCCTTTGTAATTTCAATATTCTCGATGTTCTTTGTAGTAACACCCTTTCGCGTAACGATTGCAATCTCGTCCTCGCCTAATACCATGGTTTGTCGTGTATAAGGAAGAAATGCCGAGGCGTCGGATGCAATAAAATTTTCATTTTCACCGAGTCCGATAACCAGAGGGCTCCCTTTTCTTGCCACAATAATTTTATCCGGTTCATCCTTGCAAATCACGGCAATCCCAAACGTTCCAGTGATTTCCTTCAGTGCGCGGCGGACCGCTGTTTCAATATCCGTCGTGCCGTCATGAAACTTTCCGATCAGCTGAACCATCGCTTCGGTATCCGTCTCAGTCGTGAAGGTGCATCCCCCTCGTTCAAGTGTCTGACGGATGGACGCATGATTTTCAATTATTCCGTTATGAACGAGAGCTATCGAACCCGACGAATCCTGGTGGGGATGGGCATTCCGATCGTTCGGTTCACCATGCGTAGCCCACCGTGTGTGTCCTATGCCCATCGTTGCTTTCGAACTATCAAGAATGCGCACAAGATCCGATACCTTGCCGGCTTTTTTTTGGATTCGCAAATCACCGTTATCCATCAAAGCGATTCCGGCCGAGTCATATCCCCGATATTCAAGACGTTTTAGGCCATCCATAATTATCGGAAGCGCTTCTTTGTAACCGATATAGCCTACGATTCCGCACATACTGCTCCTTTTGTTTTTTCCCAGACTAATTTTTATCGTACAATCCCGATGACACCCATCATTCTCCCACCCATTTTTCCGTCACGCCGGTAAGAATGAAAAAGATCAGATTCATGAATTGTACATTGTGTATATATTTCAATGGACTCACCCGGAACACCTTGAGTTACAAGCTCATCCTTATTTGCCCTTTTCAAATCAATACGAGGCTTCAATCCGGAGCGGTCCACCACTTTTGCCGAAAATCTTTGTGCAACCTCCTCATCTACTTCATAACAGCATCCACCGGCTGCAGGACCAAGGCATGCAACGATATTGGCAGGAATAGAACCAAATGTAATATGCATTGCCTCGAGTCCAAATTTCACAATGCCATTGGCAGTTCCGCGCCACCCTGCATGAAGAATGGCAACTGCTTTCTGAACAGGATCATAGAGAAGAATCGGAACACAATCTGCCACACTGACAGTAAGGAATACACCAAATTCCTTTGTCATCAGTCCGTCACTGTTCTTAAATCCTCCCGGTGTTTTTACATGAGCGATATTCGTACTGTGACACTGAATTGGAATTGCGAGCTCATCAAGACCGATGTGAAGACGCCCAAAAAACAATTCCCTATTTCGAATCACATTCAGCCGGTCGTCACCGGCATTGAAACTCAGGTTGAGTCCATACAGACCGGGGCTTACGCCTCCCACACGAGTCGAAAATGCCGCAACCACTGCGGGATATGGTTGAAATATTTTTGGCCTGAGAATGTTCAGCTGCGGCATGTGCAGAGTTATTTTTTACGTAACGCCATGAGCCCTTTTTTCAAATCGCTTATTATATCATCGACGCATTCCATCCCGATGGATAGACGAAGTCCACCCGGATCAATTCCGGCTTTTTCCTGTTCGCCTGCTGGAATTGCGGAATGGGTCATAGAGCTTGGGTGTTCGATAAGTGTACGGATATTTCCCAGGCTTACTGCAAGTGTTATTGTATAGGCATACTTTGCGATCCAATTTATAAGTTTTTCACCCCGCTGTCTCCGTTCTTTTGGAGTTCGCCCTTTCAGAATAAAATAGATCAATGATCCGGGTGCAAAATTTCCTTCGTAGTCGATCATCTGCCGCCGTCCGAGTTCATATTGCGGATGCGATTCGAGTCCGGGATATCTAACGGTCTCGATCCGCTCATCAAGCGAAAGAAATGTGGCAATCTCGTGTGCGGAACGTTCCTGATGTTTCAAACGCACCGCGAGGGTCGGGAGCCCGTACACAAGAATCGGCCATGCACTTTTACCAGCCAGGACACCGCCAAAATCTTTCCGATATAGAAGAAGGCGGTCGCGGCTCCATTCCGGACCGATCACTGCTCCTCCCATGTCCGTTCCGAATCCCCCTATATTCTTCGTCAGTGAATGCACGACAAAATCCGCCCCCATTTCCAATGGACGCTGGCAGAATGGTGTGGCGAATGTATTATCGATGACTGTATATATCTGATGATGCGGACGGCGACGTGCATTTTCTTCCTTGACCATTCGGGATATTGCAGCGATATCGATGAGGTCGAGGTTGGGATTCACAGGACTTTCGAAATAGAGAACGCGGGTATTGGGAGTGATGTGCTTCCGGAGCAGCTTCAGGTTCGTCATATTGAGGAGCCGAACCCCGATATTGTATCGAGGGTACCAATTTCGCATAAGTGAAAAAGTACATCCATAGAGCGCATCATGCGCTATGATTTCGTCTCCCGATATCGTAAGAATTCCCAGCGCAGCAGAGACGGCAGCCATCCCGGTTGCAAATGTAACGGCTGTTTCGCCCCCTTCGGCAAATGCGAGGCTTTCTTCGAGGAGTCCTTTATTCGGCTCTCCAAGCCTGTCGTAGATATAGATCGGCGCTTTTGTCGGTGATTCTTTGGCGTGCGCGAATTCCACAAATCCCTGCGCGCCCCGTTTTGCACTATCGAGTCTGAAAGTCGCGGATGAAGATATCGGCGGTACCAGCTGGTGACTATAGTCCCACTTCGTGGTGAAGGCCTTACCATGAATGAGCAACGTTTCCATTGCACAGTGCTGCGATTTCACATCGGACTTTCGCTTCTTCGCTTTCATGGCACCGTCTCCTTTTACTGTGGCGTCACGCGGCAAAGACCGGTAAGTCGTCGGACTCACAGATGGGTGGGCGTCGCAGCGGGGAGTTGGATTGTGACTTGTGTACCCTCGCCCGGCTGACTGACTACGGTAATCGTTCCATGAAGATCCTCGATCGTTTTCTTTACAAGAGCAAGCCCTAACCCCATCCCGTCAGTCTTTGTTGAAAAACTCGGCTCAAAGAGCTTGTCGCGGATTTCTTCCGGAATGCCAACCCCAGTATCACGTATATCGATAATTATATTCCCCTTTTCCACGACCGTCATCACCGTGATCGTGCCTGTTTGGGGAATTGCCTGAACTGCATTACGGAGAATATTGACGAAGGCACGACGCAACTCTTCACGATCGGCAACAACAAGTGGCATAGTATCGGCAAAATTTCTGTGAAATGCAATCCGTTTTTCATCCTGAAAAAGTGTTACTGACTCGTCGAGCATTTCGTTTATATCGCATTCTTCGATTCGTTGCCGAGGCATCCGTGCAAAGTGCGAGAATTCGGATGCAATACGACTGAGGACCTCGATTTGTTCGATGATTGTCTTCGTTACCCGCTGCAGGATGTCTCCAAAATTATCAACCCTGTCCGCATAAGCCTGACGAAGATGTTGGATCGATAATTTGATCGGTGTTAGTGGATTCTTTATCTCGTGAGCAACCTGTTTTGCCATTTCTTTCCATGCGAGTTCTCGTTCAGCCTTTGCCAGCTGTTCACGGCTTTGCTGCAATTCATGCGCCATGCTGTTGAAAGATTGTACCAGATCGCCAATTTCATCCGTACGATTAACTGGAAGCGAGAAATCAAAGCGACCGTGAGCAATATCCTGTGTTGCCGTTCCTAAAGTGCGAAGCGGCAGCGTGATGCGGTGAGCAATGATGCTTCCAGTTACGACAATAAACAACGCCACAACAAAATATCCGGCAAAGAGAAACGCATTTACCATGACAAGATCCTGATATATATCCGACTGGCGGGTAATGGTCGGGACGGCGACCACTATTGCCACTTCGCCGTGACGATTACGGATCGGACGATATCCCGTAGTATATCGATAGCGTCCGATTTTCGATACTTCACTAAAAAAATTATCACCTTCGATGACAGTCCGGGCATATGCATCGGCACTCAACCGTAGATCCACGAGTTCGGAGACGAAGAGTTCGGGCCTGCTTGTAGCTTCCAGCCGGCCGTTATTAAAGAGATAGAAATCAATCCCGGTCTGCATTGAAATCTGCTGGCACCTTACGTCATCGATGATCTGCCAGATAGTATCATCTTCCTTCGAGACGCCGTTCATTAGGTTTGAGACGACAATATCGAGCTCCCGGGCCAGCTCACGCTGCACAGATCGTCTACTTTGATCGACCATGATCTGGCGATTTGCGTAGCTTAGTATCAGTAGCGGAACAAGCGATACAAAGAAAAGCCCAAGGAGGAGTTTTGTTCGAAATGAGATCCGCGGCCTTCCGTATCGAAAAACGCGAAAAATTATGAACGCCAGGGAAAAAAGCGTTACGAGAAGCGTGGTAAAAAGCATCAATTTTGAAGCGATAAAGATCCTCCACTGGAAATTCTGCTCGACAAGACTAATCCCAAGCACATTACCTGCAGACGCATCCTCCATAGGTACATAGAGAGTACGAAACGATCGATCGTTGATATTTTCACTCATCCATGCCATCTGCGGCTGCGGTGTTTTCAGCATTTGCTGCATTTCCGGCGGAAGCATCCGCTCACGCGGTATGATCTCATCGGTTGATGAAACCATGACTCCACCCCGATATTCTGAAAAGACCAGCTCCTGAAAACTCGTTTCAAGAGTCGGCCGAATGCCTGCCCGGAGTATTTCGGGATTATTCGGCCCTGTAAAAGCATTATGACTCGTTACCACACCTATATAGATCGTTCCGAGTTTGCGGTTCGCGGGTGAGAGAACGGGTTCGGCACATTCATATATGCTCAAGTCACCGATAAGACGAGTCGATCGAACCTGACGGGGTTGAAAACCGTTTTGTTCAAGAGCAATGAGCCGGCGAGTGAAGTTCGCCCGTGTCACATTTTCAATTCCGATGTCGAACTGACTGATTATTTTCTGTGTAGAATCAAATACTACCACAGCCGAGTTATAACCTTCTTTGCTCAGCGTACTCTGAGCCCACGTCGTGAAAGCCACTTTCAGACGCCTATCATACGGCATTTCATTCCTGAGCGCTTTCTTAACTTCGTCGTTTGTCGATACCGATTTTGAAACATCGAGCAACGTTTGTTCCATCCATGCATCGACAGGACGGATCAGCTCGAGTGCCAGTGCCTGAACTTTATCACGGTCGCGTTCGTACGCGGCCTCATAACGGACAAAAAGAAGAACGATGACAGAACCCAGGACAAGATATGTCAGGCGTCTCACCCGCCATAAAGATTTACCGTTAACCATTGATTTATATAACCAGACAGCTGTGAGAAGTGTCGCAACAACCAATCCGCCCCTCAGCCACTGAGTAATGAGTTGAGAAAATGAGAGAATCCCAAAGACCCAGCCGCCGATCAACAGCCATCCACCTATAATCAACACAGCACGATACTGATGCACTTGGAAAAGCGCTGCGAATAATACGTAGACGAGAAAAAGGAAAAAGGCTATAAGAAACAGGATCAAAGAAAATGTCAATATAATAAGCGCGCATTCCATCACACCCGTCACATATCCCGGAAGAATTGTCGTCGGATCATTAAATGTTATGGTTGAATCGAACACGGCACTCCAGACCGAAGCTGCATATCCCCGGATAACCAGAGAAGATATAAAAGGCGCGATGAAGAGAAGAGCAATCGATAAAGTCCGTGAGGTGAATATCATCCGCTGACGAACGGTATCGATCACTGCCAGCAGAATCAGGAGCACCTCGACTAAGACAACGACGACGGTAATAAAAAGATCACCGAGTGATTGTGCGACTCCGAAACCAAATGGTGACCCGAAGTAGAGCGGACTAAAGATGCTATCTTCAAAAAATGCACCGGGAACTTCAAAGAATATCCATATATAACGCACAATCCATAAAATGATAGATAAAAGAATAAACCGACGCCACGTTGATAATGCTTTCGCATACTTCCAGCATATGATCAGTATGACGATTGAAAGAATAGTCACCATTCCGTTGAAGATACGGTCAAATATAAGATTGACGTCTGCGAGGTATTCCGTTTTCCCAATTATCGGCAGGGTTACGATCCCGATCGGACGATGATCGATGCTCATCAGTTCTGCAGAGATGCGTGCGCTATCCTGAGCGGGACTTCCGTTCGTGTCAAATATATATTCCACCGATTGACCGAGCTCCTGACGCACGAGCTCCTGAATACCTGAGCTCGCAAGAAAACGATTGTGGAATGGATATGAAATTTCGACGGTTCGACTGACGACAACGACAGTAGTTACTTTACCGGTATTCAAAGGAGAAATAATGGAAAGATAGGAATATACGGCACCCTGTGACACAGTTGAGAAGGTCTTTCCTGCGAGAGCGCTGTCGATATCACGATAGCCAATTGGTATGCTTCTTCCCTTCCAGGCGATGAGATGCGAGGCCGAGTCGTAGATCTCGATGCTCCAGTCCTCAGGGCATCGAAAATCATGGAGAAACGAGAAGAGCAATGTATCGCGTATTTCTTTCGCCGATTCCAGTGCGGCAACGAGTGACGGGGCATGAAGAATCTTTTCCGATAACTCATTTGTACTTGATTGATATTCTTGAAATGCCGAAACTGCCCGTGAGAGATCAACGGCCGATTTCGATCGCTGTATATCCTCCCATCGCCCCTCGGTATATCTGACAACCAATACTTCGGATATACGATCGACTGCCATTAATCCGAGAATCAACACGACGATATACCAATATCTTGTTCGTATCTTCCGCGGTAGTAAGGACGAAATCGTTTTCATCGGCGTTTTTAAGTCACAATAAATATTGAACTAATACAGATGAATCTGCGTTATGACCCATTGTCGTTCGACAAGATTGAGCATGACATAGATTTGAAGATTTTCCTTTATCCCCCGGCATATGAATCTTCCTCCACCTGTGGCAAACGCGTTTTTTATCGATTCCTGCCGTGTCGTAAAAGTAAAACTCAGCGTCTTTCGCACACCGAAGAAATTCTTCAGGATCGAAAAAGCCTGGTTTTTACTGTAGCAACCGGATCGATCTCCACTCATTGAAATGGCAATTTGAGGTCCGAGGTCCCGGGAAAAGATGTCAACGTCACCGGCAACAATCCCCTTCTCGACAAGATCAATGATTTCCCGCGGATCGTTCTGTCGATTCTGAAATGCGTCAAGAGAATAAAAAACAATAAAAAAAATAATGAGAAAAAGGGGTGCGGGATTTCTATATCGACATGTTTTATTCATGATCGGCTTTGTTAAAAATACCATTTCTCGCATCAAAACGCAACCGCCTTTTCTCCCGGACCGGGGAGCTAATAAAAAACACCACGGGGACATCGCCTTCATGATGTCTCCCCCGATCATCATTCCGGTATGTCCCCGTAAAATGCTTTTTTCTGACTTTTAACGACTGTCTCGATTCAAAAATAACTTGAAGTAAAGATACTGAGTCTATACTTCTCAATGTTGCAGAAGCTTGCCGGCGCTGAGTGGGAGCCGGTCCCCCGTTGGTGTCTTCTGATGCTTCAGGTTAGGATTTCCCACGACGAGTTGATAAGCCCAGTCGATTGTGACGTGATCCGGCGCAATATCGGTCACGCGGAATTTTGCATAATGATCATCCCATGTCCACACGACATAGGTATGCCCTTTGATCAGCATCGCATCTTTTGTAGGAGACCAGCCCTGATCCGGCGCATAAGTTATTTCGTCTAAATTACTCGTATATCCCATATCTTGAATGTCGGTATCCTTCCAGACATCCATGTAGTACGTTCCGTTATCATTATCGAAAAATATATCGGTGTACTTATCGTCATATTTTCCGAATGTATTCGATGAAAAGTCGTATCCAGACGTATTCGGGTAGAGTTTATAGTCAAACAGCGCTATACTAAAACCTTCAGGACGAGGAATGGCATAAACATTTGCCCGGGTTAATTCGCTCTCGTTTCCGTCGCGATCATATGCCGATACTGCATAGTAATAGGTCACTCCATTCGCCAGATGATCATCAAAATATTGAGGAGTTCTGGAAGTCCCGATCAACCGGAACCGTCCACCTGGCGAAGTCGTCGAATAAATGTTGTATCCTGCGATATCGTCTTCCGGATTTCCATTCCACCATAACTCAACCTGACGATCGAGAGCAAGGCTCGAGAGTCCTGATGGGATAGTTGGCGGCTCATCATCATAGAAAGGATGATGGCGCAGATCGCATCCAAAAAAGAGGATCGTAAGAAACATCGCTCCGAATATATTGTATTTCATGATTTGATCTCCCTGGATATTATACTATGTTAATTACCTGCGCCTATTACCAGACCGTTGGGGTCCTTCATTCCGACGTTCTGCGGGCGGTGGCTGTTCTGTACGTCGTCGTTCGATCTGCGGCGCTTGAGCAGGAGTATTCCGGCGTTCCGGCACAAATTCACGCTGACGACCTTCTCTTCGCTCGGGAATATTAAACCGCGGTTGATTCTCGAGCTGCGGATGGCGATTCTGGATTTCATCCCGCATTCCGCGACCTCCTTCATTCTTCATCGGTTCGTGATCGTTACCCCTGCCGGCGGGGTTGGCATTTTCCCTATCGATTCTTCGTTCACTCTGATTGTCCGGTGGCCGTTGAAAATCTTTCCCGGCATCACCACGATTTTCGGGCTGTTCAACCCGGCGTCCACCCCGGTTGATATCTGAAGAACGTCCACTCGTTCCACCGGGAATACCTGCATCTCGACCGGCTGCGGCTTCACCACGAACCCGGGTTTCTATATCATTCCGTGTCTCGGGACGAACCTCAGGACGGTAAACACGGAGACGGTTTCCCTCGAAGCGGTCACCGCGTCCGGTTGAAAAACCACGTTCATTTTCTACTCGTACCGGACTAATCCGGCTTCGACCCATCCGTTCGACATCCCTGTAATCAAGACCCCGATTAATGATACCCCGATCGCTCGTACGAATATTTGTAACATTACGTGTTATACGGATCAGGTGGTGATTTTGTTCAACTCCGAAGATTCTGGGATGATCGTTATAAAATCCAGATCCGGCAGTGAAGCACCAACCAAAATAAGGAACGCCGTAGTCACCAATATCTATCCCGATACTGAAATGGAAACCAGCCCGCGGCGGCAATGGAGCCCATCCGATGTAGCCATTAGTATAACGCCACTGTACCCACGACGGTCCCCATTCGTAGTCAGGAACCCAGATCCACCCGTAATAATCGTCATACATCCATCGGCCGTAATGGTAAGGTGCCCATCCCCAATCGTCATACGATACCCAGTACCATCCGTAATCGCTCCAAACCCAGCGGCCATTCATATACGGACGCCAGTGGCGGTCGATTCCGGCAGGATGCCAGCAATAACCGAAGTCCGATATATCAACCCATTCCCCGTATGGCTGTAAGGCATCAAAAAACACCCCGAAGGAGACGCGTGCACGATTTTCATCGTAACCGTACGACTGCATTCCTATCAGGATGCTGAATGCGGCAAATATGACTATATGTTTCATGACTGCCTCCAATTCTCTTGCTTCATTCAAGACCTCAACCTTTATAATTGCAAACCATATGCCATACAATACCCTCATAATTGCCACAATTTACGCAAAAACCCTGAATCCCCTTGTTCATTATTCTGAACAGTATGTCTACAAATATTACACGATATAGTCCATACTAGCTAAGGAATAATGTTCTTGTTATTTCCTTGACAAGCGGCGAAAAATTTTGTACTTTTCCAATAATTATTATCATTAATATATCTATATCCGTTTTTTCCTACGAAAATTGTTGTAGATTTTATATAACATAAAAAGGGAATTATATCTATATTCTCTCAATTTAAAATTGGCAGCTTTTTTGCCGGTAATTCGATAGATAATTCGGGTTATCACATGAAAAGTATAAAATTATACATCATCCTTATTTCTGTATTATCATTTGTCTCCCCGGTGAAAGCACAGATTAAACAATACTTAAAAAGTATACCAAGAGATTTTGAAGTAAAATATTTCCAGCGGAAACATGAATTTAATCCATTACATGTTGGAGATATATGGCAGTATTATTTTGAAGATAGTAGCCCGCCATATATGTATGCTGCTACGAGAATAGTTCAAGATAGTATTATAAACGGTAAACGATATTTTAAGAAAATCTATTGGTGGTATGATCTTAATCCACAAAAAAGTAATTTTGTGTCATGGGAGAGAAATGATTCGATGACAGATAATTCGTATATGTTGGATTTTGAAGATGTGAACAATAATGGAAATACATCAGAAGAATTACCACTGGACAGTCTTGATCTGCCATACTATACATGGTATAAAAGTTATAAATATTCTTATCCGGGTAGTGATTTGTACTGTGGTGAAAAAGATGCTCTTCTCTATGACTCTACCTGGGCAATAATGTGGAGTGGTGATACTGTACTTGTGAAGATTGTACAGTATGCACAGCTATATTTGACTGAGTACATCGCTGATGGTTATGGAATAATAGCTTTTGATAGGGAATCGCCGTTGTATTCGTTGGTCGGTGCTGTTATAAATGGAAGAAAATATGGAACTATAGTCTCTATTAAAAATGAACATCCAATATCATCTTCAGAGTATATGCTTGAGAATAATTATCCCAATCCCTTCAACCCGTCGACAACAATTTTTTATTATTTGCCAAGAGCGGGTAGAATTAAATTGAAAGTATTTGATATACTCGGCAGAGAAATTTCGATATTAGTAAACGAAGAACAAAAACCCGGCGCTTACAGTGTTATATTTCACGGAGATAACTTTTCAAGCGGTGTTTATATTTACACATTAATTACCGAATCAAAAATAATAACAAAAAGAATGTTATTGTTAAAATAAGGAGGTGTGTTATGAGAAAAGGGTTTCTTCTGAGTGGGATCGCCGGAATACTTTTTATTATGAATGTAACCTATGCTTCAACATCACCCGGTGATACTTGTGGTACTACGGGTTCATTGGCTTCGAATAGCATTCCAACTTCAGGAACAATTAAAGTATTTGTTGTTTTTGTACAGTTTAAAGATGATACGCTAACAGAAAATGGTGGATGGGCTCTAAATTCGTATCCGTCCTGGGCAAATGATTTCGTCAGTTCTAATGGCAGTGGTCCTTTTGCCTACAATAATTTATCACAATATTTTTATGAAATGTCAAATGTTACTTTTATGGTGGAGGGTGATGTTTATGATTCTCTAATAATAACAAATAACAATGAAAGTAACTACAGCAACATAGCTGCAGTTAACTATGAAGTGCTCACTAGAATAGATCCGTATGTCGATTTTTCACTATATGATAACTTAAACGGAAGTGTCCCTGGGCATGATGGGAAAGTGGACTTTATTTACATAATCTATAGGAATGTAAGTGATGCAATAATGCCACACTATAGTGGTATGGCATGTCTCCCACTTACTAGTACAATCACTACAAATGACGGAGTACAGATTGTAGGAAATAACTATATTGGCTCTGGTGTCCATCAAAAGGGGGGGTGTTACGGGAGGGACTATACTATGTACATCTCTGCTCATGAGATGGGACATTATCTTTTTGGCTCAGGGCATGAGGCAGGAGCCTCGAATTTATCATTGATGAGTGGTCCAGCGTGGAATGCAGGTCGGGGAATGAATTCCTGGGAAAGACATAAAATCGGATGGGTATCTTATACCGACCAAAGTAGCGATGGATCTATCACACTTTCAGATTATATAACTACGAGAAACGTTTGCAGAATTCCTATATCAAGTAGTGAATATTTTTTAATAGAAAATCGACAAAAGATAAGTGCTCATGATTGGGCTGGTGATAGAGGGATTTATATTTATCATATTAAAAGTGCTAATTCTTATCCACCGTGGATTAAGGTAGAATGCGCCGACGGCAATTGGAATTTTGTCAGAGGCTATCATACGCTTACGAGGACAACGCCGAATCCATCTAGCCAATATAATGAGATGAATTATAACATTTGGGTTGATGGTTTCCAATATGCATGTTACACACCTGTATATCCTACAAACGCAGCATGGGGAGATGAGAATGATGCTTTCGATCTCACTTATAACAATGTTTATTCACCGGTAAGCAATCCCAGATCGACAAATACTTCAGGGATTAATTTTTCTTTGGAGGTTACTGCTAAAGATCAGAATGATAATTATACTTGCACTTTGTATTTTTCAAATCCATACAACGGTAAACCCTCCAAGCCACAAAACTTAGGAGCTACCTACAATTCATCGTGTCAGACTATATTAACATGGAATGCTAATTCTGAACCTGATCTGGCCAGCTATAAAATATATAAGGCAAAGACAACAGGAGCTGAACCAGCTTCGTACAACTATGTAACAACAGTTTTAACACCTACGATAACCTGGACAGATAAGGAAATCAACATTGGAGATATCACATGGAAAGTGTTTTACAAAATTACTGCCGTAGATAATAGCGGGAAAGAATCCGTATTATCAGAATATAGCTACGTTAATTATCTTACTAGTACAATTGCGTCAAATACAACATATGATGGTAATGTAATAACTGACAGAAATATTACGGTTTCAAATGGAATAACCTTGACAATTCAACCAGGTACAGGTAATCAACTTGTTTTCAATAATAACTCTTCTTTGATAGCGAATGGTACATTAAATGCTGTGGGTACCTCTTCAAACCGAATTACGTTCGATTTCGTTTCTCCAAATTCATCTGCACAAAATGGAATAAAATTTAACAGCAGTTCGGGTAGTTCTCTCTCTTACTGCGACATCAAGAATGCTTACGCCGCGATTTACTGTAATGGCGCCAGCACTCTGCCGCCAATAAGTTATTGCGTCATATCGAATAACACCATGGGAATACGCCTGAATAATGTTGTAGTGTCATCTAGCCAAATTTCACATAATAAAATTATATCCAATTCTTACTATGGGATTCTGCTTTACAATTCATCTCCAACAAACATAAGTATTGATACCATCTTAAATAGCCCCTACTACGGAGTTTATTGTTTGTCGGGCTCGACACCATATTTGTATTACAATATCATAAAAAACGATACCGTCGGTGTATTCTGTGACCACAGCTCCGCTCATCTAACCAATTATGCCGGTGATTCGGCGGGTCACAATGTGATAAAAAATAATGGTTGCGGAATATCCTGTGCCTATACCAGCAATCTTTTTGCGGGTTCAACAAGCAAGCGTGGTTTAAATAGTATTTACAATAACACTTCATACGCTATTCTTGTAGCGTACGGTACAAATGTCGTAGCACAATATAACTGGTGGAATAGATATCCTCCTCAGGATACAGGTTATTACCGCGCTACTGACTTTTCTATACAAAGCGGTTCAAGTATCATTTATTCGCCGGCTTATCGTCCCTCCGATCCCAATAGTGGAATGGGGAAAGCTGTTGTGGCAGAGAATTGGGAATCGGAAGGAAACACAACTGAATTGCCTGGCAGACAGGTCGTAGCTATTGCCGATACCACGCCCGTCTTCGATTCCGAGTTTGATGCGGCACTTGATAATATGAGTAAAAGGAGATTTGATGATGCAATAGCTCAGTATCTCCAGAAATTCAAGAAAGAGAAGAACATAGGAAAGAGAAGATATGCTTTGATTCAATTGGCAGAATGTTATCGGTCGGCTGAGAAAAAGGACTTCATAGATTTTCTTGACAGAGAAATCCGTCCGGGTTTGTCAAGGAACGATGAACTTTTCGCTAAAACATTGGAATTGGAGAATCTATTCTTAATAGGCGATGGGAAATATGACCAGGCAATAAAGAATTACAATACGCTAATGAAGGATTTTTCCGGTAATAAGGAAATGTACAAGCATGCATTATTCAATATTTGGTATGTTTACTATAATGAACTGAAGGATACTATAAATTCGAAAGGATATATTAGCGAGTTGAAAGCTAAATACCCTGACGATGATCTTACTATGTTTTGTATGGTGTTACTTGGAGAAATTATAACACCAAAGAGAATTGCTGCACCTCCAGGTTTAGGGAAAGGAGAAATGGCGTCAAAAGAGGAAGTACCGAATGAATTTGCCCTATTTGAAAACTATCCGAATCCGTTCAATCCAACGACGTCAATAGGGTATCAGATTCCTCAGGAGGGATTCGTTATGATAAAGATTTACGATGTTTTAGGGAGAGAGGTCGCTTCTCTTATTAATGAATACCAAAAACCCGGTAAGTATAATGTGGAGTTTAATGCGGCCAATCTCTCGAGCGGTTTTTATATCTATCAGTTGAAGGTGAATGATTTCATATCGACGAAAAAGATGTTGCTGCTGAAATGAATTTTTAGGAAACGAGATAAAGAGAAAGCCCCTCATCTCTCAATCGATGTGGGGCTTTTTTGTTTGATAGTTCAATACCATTCAACTCTGTTTATTCCATTCTGATCATTCCATGATTGATGATACCGATCGGCTTTCCTTTCAATTTCCATCCCGCGAAAGGAGTGTTCGTCGATTTAGATTTAAACTTTGTGACGTCAACAGTCCATTCCATATTGGGATCGATGAGTGTAAGGTTAGCAGGCGCCCCTTCCGCAATTTTTATTTCAGGAAGCCTGAGCAGCCGCCGCGGAGCAGTTGAGAATTTCTCGATCAGCTGAATCCAATTAAGAATTTTCTTTTCAACAAGCTGCGATACGGCAAGTCCGACCGCGGTCTCGAGTCCCACGATTCCGAAGGGCGCATTGATATACTCAACTTCTTTTTCATCGAACGAATGCGGCGCATGATCCGTAGCTATGGCGTCGATCGTCCCGTCACTTAATCCCTCGAGAATAGCATCGATATCTGCTTTGGTCCGAAGAGGCGGATTCATCTTGGTATTTGTATTGAAGGATCGCACAGCCTCGTCGGTCAGCGTAAAATGATGCGGTGTAACTTCGCATGTCACCGGTAGTCCTTTCCGTTTCGCTTGACGGATTAATTCAACCGTTCCTTTGGTGCTCACATGCGCAACATGGTAACGGCCTTTGGTATATTCAACCAGTATCAAATCGCGTGCGACGATCAGATCCTCGGCAATCGGGGGCATTACCGACATACCGATCGCGGTGGATACCGCCCCTTCATTCATCACTCCACCTTTTGTGAGCGACAGATCCTGTGCATGCTGTATGATCATCGCCCCGTACATTCCTGCATATTCTAGGGCCAGTCGCATGACGGCAGCGCTTTCGACCGGATTTCCGTCGTCGCTGAATCCCACGGCGCCGCACTCCACGAGTTCGGCCATAGGCGAGAGCTCTTTCCCTTCACGTCCCTTCGTGACCGCAGGAATCGGATAGACGTCCACCAATCCATCGAGCGCTTCCGCAGCTTTTTCACCGACATATTTTACCACTTCGGCGTTATCCATTGCCGGATTTGTATTCGACATGCAGCAAACAGCGGTAAATCCTCCGGCCGCTGCGGCTGCGCAACCGGTCTCGACCGTCTCCTTATATTCGAATCCCGGCTCACGAAGATGAACGTGCATATCGATGAATCCGGGTGCAGCAATTTTCCCCTTCATGTCAATTCGTCGAGCTGTTTCTTTTGTCTCAAGATGTGTCCCGATTTTTACGATTGTTCCGTTTTCAATGAGGATATCCACGACTTCATCGCGCTTGGAGACCGGATCGATCATTCGTGCTTGCTGTAAAAGAATATTCATGGCTGCGATACCATTGTTAATTTTTGGTTCCGAGTAAATAAAGGACGGCCATTCGCACCGCCACGCCGTTTAGGACCTGCTGTAAAATGACAGATTGTTCACCGTCGGCGACATCGGCAGAGAGTTCGACGCCGCGATTGATCGGGCCGGGATGCATGATGGTGATCGGTCGTCCGGCCTTTTCGAGTCGTTCCCTTGATATGCCAAAATATTTTTGATATTCGCGGAGCGACGGAAAACTTGCGCCTGCCTGCCGCTCGAGCTGAATGCGGAGGACATTCAGGATATCGACTTCTTTGATTATGTCCCCGATATGATGATATACTTCGACTCCCAATTTCTCAACGTCGCGAGGAATCAGTGTTGCGGGTCCGCATACGGATACCCGTGCGCCCATCGTTTTCAATCCATAGATGTTTGAGAGTGCGACACGGCTGTGTGAGATATCGCCCACGATGCAGATATGCAATCCTTTAATCCTTCCGAATTTCTCACGTATCGTGTACATATCGAGAAGCGCCTGTGTCGGGTGCTCGTGCGTCCCGTCTCCTGCATTGATAATATTCGCATTGAGGCATCGCGTAAGAAAGTGGGGTGCGCCCACAGCCGAATGCCGCATCACGACCATATCGATTTTCATAGCTTCGATATTTTTTGCAGTGTCTTTCAGGGTTTCGCCTTTCGACACGCTGCTTGCGCTTGCCGTAAAATTGACGATGTCTGCCGAGAGGCGCCGTTCTGCCATTTCAAATGAGATGCGTGTGCGTGTTGAATTTTCGAAGAAAAGATTTACGATTGTTTTGCCCTGGAGCGTCGGTACTTTTTTAATCGGACGATCGAGGATCTCGCGGAAGGATGCCGTTGTATCCAGGAAGAGTTCAAGGTCCTCGCGTGGTACGCCCTCGAGTCCCAGGAGGTGTCTGCTTTTCAGTCCCATAGAATGCTCTATGTTGGTTAGTGTTTGATTATGCAACATCGACAACGAGAACAGCGTCTTCGCCGTCAACTTCCGTCATATGGACCCGGACTTCCTGTCCTTCAGACGTTGGAACATTTTTCCCGACAAAGTCGGCCTTGATTGGGAGCTCGCGATGACCGCGATCGACAAGGACCAGAAGCTGGATGGTAGCCGGACGGCCGAGGTCCATCAGCTCATCGAGTGCTGCGCGAATTGTACGACCGGTATAGAGTACATCGTCGACGAGAATAATATTTTTATTGGTGACATTAAAATCGATTCTGGTACCTTTCAATATCGGTTGTTCCAACTTTCCGCGCAGGTCGTCGCGATAGAGTGTAATATCGAGGAAGCCGATTTCGACTTTCCGGCGCTCAATTTCCGAGATCTTCTCAACAAGCCGCCGTGAAAGGTATTCACCCCGTGTCCGGATGCCTACGACGGCAATTGTTTCGGCTCCTTTGTTGTTTTCAAGGACTTCATGAGCAAGACGGGCGATAGTGCGTTGGAAACCGTTCTGGTCGATGATGATATTCGGTGGTTTTGTCATTTTATTCTCGCCTATTTATTCCGGGAGGGCATAAAAAAACCTCCGATTCCTGTGGGTTGGAGGAGGTCGCACGTCCTTCCCTACCTCACAGGGTAGGAATTAAAGGAACTGTCATTTGCGTTAGTAATATATAACAAACGATTTGAAAAAGCAAGAGTAGGTAAAAATAAAATTCAAATACCGAACAGACATTTAAGAATTTCTACAGCCCCAAGAGGTAGTTTTTCAACCTTCTTAATTTCGTCATTTAGTATTTGTTAATCAGTGTTTCTTCAACATTTCCATTGCTGTTTCGATTACTCTATCTACTTTTATAAGGTCTATGTCTCCACCCTTCCCCCGTAAAAAACGATTTCGTTCACCAAGTGGTGCCCACTCATATGGATTTGTCGGGCCGAACAGTGACAGGATTCGTGCGTTTGTTGCCGCTGCGACATGCATCGTACCCGTATCGTTCGTGATATATAGACTCATTTGATCGATGATGGCTGCCACTTCGCGAATCGTTCTCCCTTTTACTATTGTAAACGGTACGATTAATTCTTTTATCATTGCAGCCACCGGCTCGTCATCCATCGGTCCTGCAGTGATCATGATATGCGCTTTAAACCTCTTACCGAGTGTATTCGCAACATTGGCAAAAAATGATGCGCTCCATCGATTCTGGACTTTCCCTGCTCCGGGATGGAACCCAACCACGCGTTGAGCGGAACCTTTATTCTGAGTGAAAAATTCCCGGGCGAATTGTTTTTCTATATCAGTTAATCCAATATCGATTGAGAAATCTTTTGTGTCTGCTCCGAGAAAACGTACGGTATCGAGATTTCTTTCTATTTGATGTCGCCGGGGTGTGTTGGTCCAATCGAGTACAAGCGGGTGAGTGAAAAACTGCCTGCTTCCCTTTGTTTGGTCCGCAATGCTTGCCGGACCGATCCGAATAGGAGCGCCTGAAATCCACGCCATTGCGTTACTCGTGAATGAACTCGAAACAGTGGAGATTACGATCGCTATATCGGGATGCGGTATTCTCAGGAGCCGTGCGAAAGAAAAAAAACGCCGGGGATGATTGAAAAAATTTGTTTTGTCGTAATTCAGAATCTCATCGATGAACGGACATCCGTTGATAATGTCATGATGAAGCGGACTGAGCACAAATCGTATGTGCGCCGCGGGAAACGATTCCTGCAGCGCGCGCAATGCCGGTACGGCACATAACATATCACCAAGTTGATTATGCTGGCGAATGACAAGGATTGTCTTAATGCTATGATGATCGATCGACGCAATCTGTTTCATAACAGGACTTATTGCGTTGGCATCATGAGTGCCTTTTGTTCCCAATTTTCATCCTGTATTTCGTTCCTATGTGTCGAGTGCACCAGTTGATAGTCTGAGAAACCAGACCGATCTACAAACACGAAAATTACCCCTCCCTGGATACTGTTATAATCCCATATCTCATAAGGCCGGTAATCACCTTCATTCGGATGCCGCTGTACTTCATCGGGGGGACCGTACACGCAATAGACACGACCACGGTCTGTTTTATATCCCGGCCGTGACATTGCCCTAAAGTAATTATTGGCATACTCAATTCGTTTCATGTATTCTTCTTTAAACTCATTTACCTCTGTCGTCGGATCATTGTCGCGCATACGCCAAAAATCGAATATAAACTTTCTCTTTGCATTGATTTCCTTAAGTTCCTCATATCTATCTTTTTCCTCTGGAGTCGCAACATAGACAGCTTGCTGGAACTCCTTATCGAGTTCTTCAGCGGACATGGCGGCGTATTCGCTGCTCAATACATCGAGCGATGCCGTCTTCAGTGAAGCCGAATCGACGATATGAGGGTTGTACACATAGAACTTTTTTCCCGCTGAAAATTTGGGAGTACCGGAAGAATCCGTAAGAGAAAAGAAGAAAGTATATGTCCCATTGGGAAGTTTGCTGATATTTATTGTTCCCAGTTCGACACTCGATTCATTCGATTTGAGCTTTTTACGCTGCTGATGTAGGATTTCTTTCCCTGAATTATTATAGACAGAGGATCGTGTGTAATAATGCGGGATTGTCATGTCTTTTATGAGATTATAGACCTCGACATAGTAGAAAATCACCGGCATCCCTATTCCAAACAATAATGACGGATTCGGGACAACTTCAAGCGTGTTTTTATAAAAGATGTTTTCCTTCGCGGCGCTCTCCTTGATCGAACTGCAGAGTTCGACATCGCTTATTGTCACAGCACCTTCCTTTACAGGATTTGAATTTAATGAATAAACCACACTATCTATGTTCGCCGGCTGATATTCGTCCTGTCCTTTCACATTGAGGAAATAATCTCCTTTTGGAACAGCCATGGCGACGACGCCCACTAGATCCTGTCCGGAAAAATTACTTGCAGAATCTGCAAAACTTCGTGGAACGCGCCATCGTTTCTGGAAAATGATAGAATCCTTTTTAGAATTTAAAACCCGTGCTGTCATGATAACGCCGGTCTTAAATCCATCCCCGGTTTTTTGTAATTGAAGCCCACGATCCGAAAATGAATAATATATCTCAAGATAGGAATTTGCCGAATCTCCCCGAAAACGTGAATAATCGATGGAAAGCCTAAGCTTTGGCTGGACTGTTTGCGAACACATAATGCCGGTAAACAGCAGGAAAGTAAAAAGGCGATAAAAGAATTTCATAATTTATTCTCCAATAATTTTAATCACGACACGTTTTCGTCTCTGGCCGTCGAATTCGCCATAGTAAATTTGTTGCCATGGACCGAAATCGAGTTTACCGTTTGTGATGGGAACAATTACTTCATGATGTACCAGAAGACTCTTGAGATGTGCATCGCCGTTTGTTTCACCGGTATGATGATGTTGATAGTTCGGATTATAAGGGGCGAGGTGTTCGAGCCACCCGTCGATGTCATTGATTAATCCGGATTCGGCATCGTTGACATAGACTGCTGCTGTAATATGCATTGCAGAAACAAGCGCCATCCCTTCTTTGATTCCACTTTTTCGCAGGACATCTTCAACATCCGAAGTAATATTGATATATTCACGATGGTTTTTTGTTGAAAATATAAGATAATGCGTAAACGATTTCATTTTCCCTGCCTATTTCATTCATTCTGATTTATCTTGAAGGAATTGCCGTATGAGAGTGTAGAATTCACTCTGGTTGAAAGGTTTCTTCAGAAATGCATCGACCCCGTTCTTAAGTAGGTTCGCAATGAATTCTTGATCATTGTATCCGCTTGTTACGATAATTTTTACCATCGGTTTCAGTAGCCGGAACCGGCGGACAAGCTCCACACCCTCGATTTTCGGAAGTCCGAGATCGACCATGACCAGAACGATCTCATCCTGATGAGAGAGAAATGCCTGTTCACCTTCTTCACCGTCGCAAGCAGTATACACTTTCCATCCCCGAACGTTAAACATCATGCGTACAATTGTGCGCAGGCATTCATCGTCTTCAACGACCAGGATTGCCCCTTCGGTGGGAATGGAATTTTCGTTATCTGTGGGTATTATGCTCATAAATTAAGAATGAGCAGGTCGTTTCATCATTCCTTAATATAGTGCGCAATTGATGAAAACGCAAACGAAAAGGCCCCGCTCGTCCCGAATTACGGGACAAACGGGGCCTTCTCCCCCATCTGCAACCGCTCAACACACTTATGTCGAGACCAGATAGAAAATCATACAGATGAGGAGCACGATACCAACTATGGGTCCCAGTCTCATATTGACCCCCTTACAATTAATGTGGATGCGGATGCTGAAGAATTAAAACCTTGGCAAACTCACACATCATTCGATTATCATACTTGATATCGATGAGAATCGTCACGCCCTACTAATGGCATCCTTACCAACTTAAGGATTTCTGGGAGCCAAGACTCCCCTTACCGACGATTCTCTTTTTTCCCTCCTTATGTTTTTTCTTTTTCGAAGGTAACCCCCGTGTGAGTGGAGGCTCTTCTCCGCTTATCACGCTTACTATATACAACATCCGATGAATAGATGATGTGACAATTGTCACGTAAAAGGGCTTCTACCCCTCTTATGTGATTACTCTCACATCGATAGTATTTATCGGCGCTTTGCACCAACATTCTACTAAACGGATATGTAAAAAGCAAGTAAAATAATCTTGTTAAAAACCTGTAAAAAACCCTTGATTTTATTATGGAAAATGGATTTTGAGCATCATCGGTCAGACTGGAAGAAGAAGATTTAAAAATGCCCGGGAAATGTGTATGATATTAAAAATTCCTTTTAGCACACTCCGTCATACATTCACAAGCCCATTTTTTCCCCGTTATGGACCCCTGTGCACTTTGATAAGGATGTCTACATGAAAAACTGGTCCATGGATGATTGTTATTGTTATGGCCTGATCGATATCTCCTTACTTGGTTTACTTTCATGTCCGTTTCGTAACACACTAACAATTCGATAAAAATACAGCTCGCCGGCTTTTACATTTTTATCAAAGAATTCACAAACCTCGCCTTTCACATTTCCTGCCGCACCCTCTTTTCCGCCGGGCTGAAATCTAATAATTTTATAACCTTTAATTTGCGAACGAATAATCGGCCCCCAGCGTAAAAACACTCCTTTTTCCCTCTTCTCTGCAAACAGACCTACCGGGGTAGGGGGAAGATCGATAGGCACCACGATCTTCTTCGATGAGCTTATTCTACTGACACCATTGAAGAAATCGACAGCCTGCACACCATATTCATACGTTTTTCCTTCTTCGACACGTACATCGTACCAATAATTTTTTTTAGCCGGCAGAGTCGTATCTGATAATTTTTTCCAATTTGTACTTTTCCCTTCATTCAAAATCCGTCGATAGAGATTGTATCCCTTGATCGTAACATCGTATTCATTCATAGCTTCCCAATGGAGCGTAACGGTACTATCTGCATAGCTAACAGATGTGAATGTTGGTGTGAGCGGTTCGGTCGGGATAGCCGGCCTCACCATAACTATATTTGAATAATTACCTAGAACATCGCTCATACTCGATGCACGTACGGCATATCGATAAATCTTCTTGCCGGAGAGCACGAGACTTGTATCAATATAACTCAACTTCTTATCGACCCTTTTCCAAGGAAGGAGTGGCGATATTAATTGCAGTGAATCTCTTTCCGGTAAAGATCGGTAAACATAATAACCATTAATATCCTCTTTCGAAGATTCCCAGGTCAGTGTCACACCCTTCTTTGTTCCTTGCGCCTCAAGATTGGTTGGAGGCAGAGGAGGTTCACTGCTTTTAAAAAGTCCTATGATAGCAGGTGTTGGACCAAATTCTTCACCCGAAATCAGAAGTATTGACAATGAGTAAAAATATTCCCTCATCGGAGCGATTCGTTGATCGAGATAAACTGTATCATGTGGTGAGACTGTAGTAATTTCTTTCCCGACCTTCCCCCACTTTTCCGATCGGAAAATTCGTATCCCCTTCAAAACTTCGGGCTCTGGTGTCCGCCATCGAAGAATTATTCCTCCAAGCGAATCGGAACCGGCAGCAGAAAAAGATCCGGGTAACGAAGGGATCTTTGCGAGCGGTGTATTTATCGAGACGGTATCAGTCGGTTTTCCGTAATTACCATAGGGATCGAATGGAACGGCATAGTAAGAGTAAGATTGTTTCTGTGCGACGCTTGTATCCCTCATCATCAGAACAGCAGTATCACTCTGGAAATAAGTAAATGTGGATGGACGGATTCGCCGAAACGGACCTTTACTACCATCGCTGCGAAAAACTCTAAATCCTGCCGGCCGGCTACCGGAGATATATCCCCAGCCTATTTCTACCGACTTCCCCGTGATTTCTTTTTTAAACGAACGAATTTTCCCAAACTTCGTTTCTCCCGGCCACTGGATAGCTTGGGTTAAAGCAACCGGCTGCAGAGAATTATCCACACCGATCTTTAAGATTCTGTATTCATATGGCTTCGATCGTTCTGCTGACGAATCGTAAACACATACACCCAATGCAATCCGAAGAGGCAGCACTCCACTGTAAAACTTCAATGAATCTAACCGGTTCCATGTTGTAGCCTGGAGCCATAACTTTGAGAGAAGAGTATCGCTGAAGATAACCGGTTCCGGGAATATGTTGTTCGCTTCTGCAAAACGAGCGAGAAACTCTGGATAAGTTCCCGGCGTTGAAATCCGTGCAATCTCAATCCATTGATTTTCCCCTTTTTTTCTTCGCTCAATCTGATAGGCTGATTTACCGTTCACCGGGTTATTCTTCGAGAAAAGCTCAGTACCGGTAGTGATAAAAATTCCATCTGGTCCGGCACCCACCAATCCTCTCTGGAATTCCTGCGCTGTAAGAAGATTCACACCGGCAATAGTAATCAATATAATAATATATTTTTGTTGTAATTTCATTTTCATTCCTCATTTAATATATGGTGACAGACTGCAGCCGGAACTTCCAAATGTTCCGGTCAAACCTATACCCACACAACCACCTACTGAGTGCTTGTCACAAAAAGTGCCGTCACATTCAGAATCGCAAATACCCCAACCGCAGTACGCGGAACCGCACAACTTGACACCGATGTCACCGCTTGCAGACCAATCACCATTACCTTGGACTTGCCCCATATATCCGCCATAAACAATAGCTGAAGCTTCAACACCGGCACATGCGATTAGAACTGAAACACCGAGTTGTAATCCCGCACTGCCGTAAACATACACACCCATGCCATAGGTACCGCCGCCGCCAAAGTTCATCGACATAAACATATCGGCACCAAGATTGCACCATAATTTGGCATCGACAATAAAAAAATTAAATTTGATTTCGGGAATGACGGGAAGTTGGAAATTCCCTTCACCAAAAAATCCTTTGATATTTTGTACCGGGAAAATTTCCGAAAGCGATCCCTTGGTTTGATAAATCCATGAATATTGCGCAAATTTACTTCGAATATCACCCGTAATTGGGTAATCACCAAAAAGGAGTGCTGCCTGTCCGCCTAAACCTACTAAATTAATGCTTCCGGTACCGAGAAAATACCATCCGTCGTCATCGAATAATATGGTTGCACTTCCAGAAATTGATGCTGGACCAAGATCAATTCCCTGACTAAAATCGACGCTACCGACTAGACGATGATTTTCAAAATCGTATGTAAGTTGTATGTTGCCAAATGGGGATGGAATATTCGTCAATTGAATTTGCTGGTCATCTGCCTTTATATCGCCAGTGACTGTGAACTTCAATCGGCCGCTGGCAGCCTTCGCTCCGATAAGATCGCCATCAAACCAGAAATTATTCCAACCGCTTGATGTCGCAATCATCGAGCCGTTCATTTTCTCCAGCTGGATCATACCGGACGAACTGATATTTATAGATTGATTAGGCAATAACCAGAGGGACGTCGAATCGGTTGTTCGATAGAGCTGAAATTGAAAATTATATTTTCCATCCTCGGAGACAGTTCCCTGCGCGAGGAAGCCGTTATCGTCGAGCGATTGTGGATATTTGGGAGTCGCCGGAACTTCGATATGGACACCCTTTGTATTAAATGAGAATGGTATCGGAGTCGATAAGCTGAAGGCTACATTTCCATTATTCAAATAATAATCGATTGATGTTGTTTTGTCGTTTCCCACAAGCGGGATTCCAAGATCGATCGATCCTGGAATATTGACCCTATTCGGAAAGACAACGATTTTCGCCGGTGTGAATGATGTCACCCTATAAAGAGTGAGCGGCGGTGCATTCGGCGTGAGTGAGAAAATGGACTCACCATCGCTGAGCAGATAGAGTGAATTGATGAGAATCTTGTCGCCTATATTCGTACCGACGAGATTATTGAGTGAACCACAATATTGTGCTCCTGATTGCGTCAATACACGCAACACCCAGTGACCTTTTGGATCCTGATAACCAATGGACGCGTCGTAACCAAATAGTATATCTCCGCTGAGCTGAATCGGCAGTATACCTCCTAGCGTCATGTTTGAGAATTGAAAGCTTGCCTTATCAGTCTCAAGCGATGTTGGTGTAATCGGCAAATCGTTCGTAAAAGGAATATCGACAACACCGGTCGAAACAACGCCCTTATGAAGTAAAAGTCCCTGGGCGTTTAGGCTCCAGTTTCTAGATATCAGTCTCCACATCTCCAGACGTATCGTAATGCTGTCGGTACTGTTAATGTTAGGGACATTATTTGGTGTCACTGTCACTGATCCGATATCGATATTGAGGTTCGATGGAGATATATTGGAAATATTAGTCTGCAACCGAGTCTGCAATAATAATTTTCCTGCCTGGACTGACGAAAGCGCAGAATCGGCAATTGCGGCATTGATAAAGGTATGCAAAGAATACCGCAGTGAATTCCCTTTGAAATCATTAACATTAAATGTTACAGGAACGGGAATTGACGGATCCGCACTGGCAGCTGCGATCGAAAGACGATCAATACCAGGTAACTTCGACGGTGGATATGCAATCCATACACTGTCGGTCGGGAACGAGATTGCATTGCCTGTCGCAAAAGATCCTGCATAAATGGCTACCTTTCCTCTGATTACACCGAGTTCGGTTGTACCGCTTTCCTCGACACTCAACACACCGGTCCCATTTTCACGGCAGGATCCGTGGAAAGTATTAAATATTTTTTCAATGTCGAAATTCATTTCATTCAGTCTGACATAGCCGGGGATCGGATAAATGAAAGGAACATTCTTCGTATCTATTCTTTTTCCAGCAATTGCTATAACATCTGAAAATGTCACGACCACGTTCGTATCAATCTGGAAGGCTTGTGATGATGGAATTGAGACAAATCGACCGCTGATTTTAATTTTTCCACCCGAAAGATCGGTGAATTTCATCACTTCAATAGGGATACCAAAAAGCTCCGATATATCCATATCTTGATAGATGCGTAAATAAAAATCAATGGAGGAAGCAGCCATCGGCACATATCTACGTTTTCCCGTTTTCATATCTAACAGCGGTTGAAAGACTTTCATATCATTTTCACCAACAATCACTATCATCGAATCACCGATCGTACCTCCCTTCACACCATAAAATGTATGCGTACCCAGCGGAATATTATGTAGAATATAAGAGCCATCAGCCGATGATTTGACCGAGAACTGACTCATGTTGGAAGAGAAATTACTCTGCGTCCCAACATCCATGAACACTGTAGCCCCAGCGACAACATCTGATTTGCCAACATACACAGTACCGCTAATCTGTCCTCCCTTCTGCAAAGCGACCGTTATGAGATTCCAATTTGACGAACAACTGTCAACAACCGTTGGTGAGGCTGATACATAATTCTGATCAGAAGGACCGCTAACCTGAACCTGAAACGTTTTTGAATCGCTTTCAAAGAGGAATGATACAAGCCCCTGTGAATCAGTATATTGAGGGTGAATGATATTCGTATCGATATTCATAAACTGAACAAGAGCACCTTTCAATTTCATCGCTGCATACATTGAGGCGGCTTTTTTAACTCCTTCTACAAAGAATTTCAATCGGTGGAGTTTTCGGAACACAACGATGTTGCCGACATCGATCGATGAAGTAGTGTTCACGATTACCGTTGTGTCGCGTGAGAAATATTTGTCCTGATTAACCGGCTCTATAGTAATTTTATCGGAACCCGTTGGAGCCGGTAATGAAAAATAATATCGCTCGCATTCGTGAAGAGCCACCACGTAATTATGGCATTTAGTCAAGACACAATTGCCGTCATTCACTCTGACCCATGCGTCTATTGCCTTTCCGGTTTCATCCACGATATTTCCGGTAATATGACTTCTTGGCCGCAGCACGACGACACCGAGATCACTTTTTTGACCCAAATCAAGATTGATGACGGTAAGACTTGTATCGTTGTAGCCGATCGTGGGCCCAAAAATATAGATATCCCTCGACGGTCCATTCGGATTTGGCGGCAGATCGGAGAATACCACGCTTCCACTCGTATCCGATTGTGCCGACCAAACATCACCATAGGCTTCACCATGAGTACTTAGATATACCGGCACCCCTACGGCAGGTGCCGAAGCGTCACTTCGACGAAGCTTCACTGTAACCCGCGGTCTTTCCGGATTCATACTTCGGTAAAATGTGCAGATCTTAGGATATATATAATCTTGATTGTAGATCGCTTTTTCACCATCACAATTATAAAGGATGAATTCGGAGAAATCTGAATAATTTTCAAGTGCCTGCGGATTCGATTGGCAGACGATATAATACTTATCCTGAGGATTATAGTCGTCACGCTTGACAAAACGTGTAAAGGTAATTCTTCCGGCATTACCATTTTCATCAATTGTCGTCGTTCCCTTTGCAACGATATCGAAATGGAAGTATCCGTATTGCATCGTCTTCGGATATCCTGTGTAATCTCCCTCGTCGGATGGTACAGTATTAGGATGTATGATGCGACCGATACAAACATCGATATTGTTTATAGGGTATCCGTTATTTTGATCCTTCAGAAATACTCTTACAATGAACGACCTGACGAGACACGAGAGAGTTCCAAAATCCTGCATGTGATATTCATCAATATCAATATCGCCCCATGGAGCCGTATCCTGATCGGGTGAACAATAATATGGGTTATCGATAATTACCCGGTAAGTCCTATGGATAAATCCAGAATAATAATTCGGAAATTCACCCGAGCTTACCTGAAAATTATCTACATGCCAATTTTCGCCAAGACGATTGACCTCTGACATACTCAAAGAGAGATTATATTGCACGTATCCTGTCGAGTCCGTTGTACCGTAAGCCAACACTTCATTTGCATCAGTTCGATTCACCCAATCACTAACATCGACATATCCTCCCTCGGTTTTTTGAAGGATATATCGAACAGCTATATGTGTATTGACATATGGAAGCGGCTTTGATGTTGCATCATTTGGAAAATGATATGTAAGATGACCGGTTAGAATTGTTGAAACCGTTGCAGGCGTAACATTAAGTAAAAGTTGAGGAACCTCATAATAATCACTCGTCCATACTGATTTGTCTGGTCCGTTATATGGTATTAAATATTGATCTGTCCAATCATCCGGGAATCTTCCATCAAATCCGGTTTCAATTTCTTGATAGGAAACATTTGGCTGACCACTACTTGAGAGAAGATCAAGCGTATAAGCATCATTTTGATCTCGAGTCTGTACAAGGCAAGGAAAGATAGCCTGCCCAGACGATACGCTATCCGTGAGCGTATAGGTTGTCCCTTGAGAACCTGATGTGCGTGTTATTCTATCTTCTTCCACAGGTAAATCATCCTTTAGACGCGTACGCGTTATTCGTGCAATAAAATGCTGCTGCGGAGCTCCTCCGGGACCGAAGGGATCAGATACTTGCACCCGCAGGTCGTAGCGGCGTGCTATTGCTGTCAACGTTCCGACATCAACAAATATATTTGAAGCATAAATAATATCGTTGGAAGGACTGAGATAAGATTGATTTTTAACAACGACTCGAGTGACACGATATAGACTACCTGAAATTGTATAATTGTAACCTCCTCCATGGGCACTAGAGGCGTGAACCGTCCATGTCGTATCGTTCTTTATGCAACCTATCGAATCGTCCGATGTAAATTCGAAATCGAAATTCCCATTCGCATCGGTTGTTGTCCATGATAACATAGAACCAGAAGCGGGTGAAAGTGTGCCGGTTTCCGAACTTTTAAGTAAAACTGGTGCTCCGGATTGAGGATGTATGACATAGAACACTTCCAGAGCGACTATGGAATTTCTAACGGGGCTTGGAGGTATGCTGGCACCAGGCCATGTGTACATTAGAATCCCGCTTACATCCTTCATGCCACTTGGTGGATGTGTAACCGTTTCATTTTGGGAGGAGCCCGTGTTATAGATGAATGTCCAGAGTTCACTCCTTCCTTCATTCACTGTTGCGGGCAATCCGTTTGCATCGACAGCCTGAATTTGCCACACATACGATTTACCTTTCTGGAGCGGTAGTGCATCAGAAGGATAAAGGAGCATAGCAGCTCCACTCACGAGGTGCTCGAGTTGCGGAGGGTTTGCTGTCAAAGCTTTTTCCGGGGTTTGACCGGGTAGAACTTCGCACAACCTGAATGCGTACCTGACCGCTTGCAGTGATGGCGTCTTGAGAACCGGTGTCCATTGAAATGTTGGATAAATTATTCTTACGGTATCTTTATTGAGTGGATAAACAAGCTGAGGCTGTGCTCCGAGAGAAATACTGAACGTTGCACATGCCTGTGTCAGCTGTGCTCCTAGTTCGTTTAAAACTGCTATACACAATGTATATTCATCCTCCGGAAGTCTACCGGTTTGTTTGACGATTCCGACAATCTTGCCGGAGAGATGCGATTCCTGAATGCTTAAAACTTCCGTATTCCGGAATATTTTCGTCGTTGGTCCGGCTGTAAATTGCATTGTATTTCCGTGGACATCGCCGATAGCACCAAAGCGGACAGACGACAAGGTTCCTTTAAACGTCACCGTCGCCGGTGATTTACCGGTGTACGTGACAGTGAAACTCAGAATCCGGGGATCCCGCTGCCAATCAGACAATGCTGGTGATGGATTGGGCGTAATAACGAGCGTCGAATTCCAGGCGGGATTCTGTGTACGGACCAGTCCTGGAAAAGTAAAAAAAATGAGCGCCGCAAGGATCCAAAAATATTTCGTGCGCCGATAAAGTAATGCACTATACTGTATCATGGAAACTCCACGGAATAAAGTATAATAAACCACAAAAGAATTTATGGCCAAACAACTAATGTTAACGTAATTGGGTGCAGAGGTTGGAACTCATTGGGCGTGAACTGAGCATCGGCGTGTCTTGATCTTTATATCGGCCACTCCAACTCGTGTTTTTCATCCACGGAAAGCAGCGATTTATACGTAAGGAAAAAGGATAATTTCCTGATGGGTGGAGTGTACAAAATCGGTTTGAAAAAAGCAATAGTCACAAAGAAAAGACCTTAATAAGCAATGATTTTTAATCTTACTGCCCTTTACTATACTACTACGACATTTGAATTTCCAGTCTTAGTCAATCCATTTTATTTGAAAAAGCTAATTGGTTAGTGATGTCGTGTGGAATGTATCTATGCAATAAATAAAGCTATGCTCTCAATGCTCAATATTCTGATAAAGTCTAAAAGCATCATTTCAATCATCCATTCTGTCTAATAATTATCAAATAAAGAGAGGTGGATTTACTGCTGGGTGCAATCTGCTTGACATTCCGCTATACTCTCCGTATGTTAATTGGCCCGCAAACCGATATTCCTTCAATTCAGGAAAGGATAATGAATGAAAAAAATTATTAGCATTTCAGTTATGGCATTCCTGCTCTTTGCGTTCACATCGATATGCCTTGCGCAATTTGAAGGCGTTGTGAATATGAAGATCTTACAAAAATCAAGCAAGGGAGAAATGGATGTAACACAAGAGGTGTTTATCAAAGGGGATAAGATGCGTTCAAATATGACCACCCAAAAAAGCCCCATGGGACCCATCACGATGATTATCCGACGGGATAAGGGAGTCGTGTGGACCGTAATGAATGCCATGAAAATGTACATGGAAACATCTCTACAAAAGACAGAAGAAATGGCAAAGTCCATGCAACGGGACACACTAAAGCCTACGATCACAAAGAGCGGTAAAACGCAAACCATTCTCGGGCATAAATGCGAGGAAATCCTTGTTACGACATCCGATATGAAAGCTTCACTCTGGGGAACAACAGAGCTTTCATCACTGGCCGAATCGATGAGACGGATCAATTCTTCCTCCGCCAGTGCTCAGTCCCGATGGATGCAAGAAGTTGAAAAAATGAAGATGCTTGTTCTTAAAATACATGAGGAACACAAAAGCGGCATGAGCTCGGATCTTGAGATCACGGCGATCAATAAAAAGGCGGTAGACGATTCACAATTTGAGATACCGGCGGGTTATACGAAGCAGGAGATGCCGACGGGGATGCCTCCAATGGGTAAATAGTAGTTGCGTAAAATCTTGCAAGGTGGATAATTTTTTCTTATATTAACAATTTAGAACGGGGTCGTAGTTCAGTTTGGTTAGAACGCCTGCCTGTCACGCAGGAAGTCGTCCCGCCCCAACTTTGTTGGGACGGGAAATCTCGTCGACCAGTTTGACAAAAATGATTTTCTATTCAACATATTTTATCTTCGGGGTGGTAGTTCAGTTTGGTTAGAACGCCTGCCTGTCACGCAGGAAGTCGTCCCGCCCCAACTTCGTTGGGACGGGAAATCTCGTCGACCAGTTTGACAAAAATGATTTTCTATTCAATATATTTTATCTTCGGGGTGGTAGTTCAGTTTGGTTAGAACGCCTGCCTGTCACGCAGGAGGTCGCGAGTTCGACTCTCGTCCACCCCGCAAAAAGCCTCCAAAGAAGTGGAGGCTTTCGTCGTTTATGCCATTCTACACTTATATCATTCAAAGTGATACCGATGGTTCCTTTTACATTGGTTCAACTCACGATCTTGAACTCCGTGTTTTACGCCACAACGAAGGGTGGTCTCGCTCTACCAAAGCGAAAAGACCATGGAATTTAGTCTACTTCAAAGAATTTCAGACAAAATCAGAAGCACTGAAACGTGAATTTGAAATCAAACGTCGAAAAAGTAAGAAATATATCGAGTCTTTAATAAAAAATGCATGAACGCCTGCCTGTCACGTCCCGTTCCGGACTTCTTGAATTCTCTTTTTACCGGAACGGGATCTCCGTCCTAAAGGACGGAGTCAGGAGGTCGTCCCGCCCCGTTTCTTTCAGAAACGGGACGGGAAATCTCGTCGACCCCGCACGTAAGAAGCCTCCTACAATTTAGGAGGCTTTGTTAATTATGGACTACTTCGTTTATATTATCCAGAGTGAAATCGACGGTTCATACTATGTTGGTTCCACATATAACCTTCAACTCCGTCTCTCCCGACATAACGAAGGTTGGGCCATTAACTGCAAAAGTTTTCCTTATGCAATGTCCTTCCCCATCAGTTGGAAACCATTTGCTACCCATATCACTCATTGCTTCTCATATGCTTTTCATTTATTTTTGTCGTTATGAGGTATCTATGATTGCATTAAAACCGAAAAGCTCCGGGAACCATACTATATTGGTGAATGAATTAATAGATATCTTCATGACACAGGGATTTATAATCGAAAGTGCCATGTGTGAGCAACGATTCACGTTACCATCTCCCATCAAAAACACCAAATACGGCGATCAGGAAGATAAAAGCCCGGATATCCTGGCATATGATTCCTCGGAAAAGCGGAGCATCATAGGTATGGTATGTTTGGGTGATGGGGATCTCGGGTCGGATGAAACACTGACTAAATTTAACGTTTTCTTGAATTGTCCGGTACTTCCAAAAGAAAAGCCCGCACACCTCTTCATTATTGTACCGGCATCAAAAGTTATTGAAGCAACAGATGTGATTACCCATTATCTTCACCCTGAGTATTGGACGTCGATACAGATTGTCTCGTCGAAACGAATCTCCTGAAAGGATGTTTCCTACTCTATTCTTCTTTGCTTGCCGATTCGCGGAATCAGGTGCAATAATGCTGCGAAATTTTATTATAGATTACCTGGGGGAACTCTTGAGTATCGTTCGATGTTAAACCTCAAAGGAAAAAACGTACTTTTTCACAGTTATGATTATCATCGAACATATTACATCCGGTTCAATTGAGACGAACGGCTATGTCGTCGGCGATCCGATAGACCGTAGAGGCATTATCATCGACGCTCCGGAACGTGGAGCCAGAGACATGCTCGATCTTGCAGCAAAGCACGGCCTGACCATCACGCACATCGTCAACACCCACGGACACTGGGATCATATACCTGATAATACGACGCTAAAAAAGAACACCGCTGCGAAGTTGGTCATTCACAGAGACGACGCTCTTTATCTTCTGAATCCGGCGACGCTTCTCTTCCAACTCCCGATTGCGATAGAACCGATAACTCCCGATGAGTATCTATCAGATAATCAAACCCTTAAAGTCGGTTCCCTGCAATTCGTTGTGCTCCATACGCCTGGGCATACACCGGGAAGCATTTGTCTCTACGAGCCGAATGAAAAAGTGGTATTCACCGGCGACACTCTGTTTGCAGGAAGCGTTGGACGAACCGATTTACCCGGAGGCAATTGGGAAATATTGTTGGAATCGATAAAAGAACGATTGCTGATTCTTCCGGATTCAACTATCGTTTATCCCGGCCACGGACCCTCGTCCACGATAGGAGATGAACGGGCAGATAATCCCTTCCTCGAATAATACGCTTTCCGTTTCCCCTTTTTCACTGTGGAATTGTTATCCGATCCCCGGGCTTGATCTTTTGCTTCACCCCACGATTTGCCTGCTGTAGTGTATTAACGGAGATGTTGAATTTTTTCGAAATGCTCCAGAGCGTATCGCCCGGTTTTACCACGTATCGATTAAATGTTTCACTTCTCTTTGCCATGTGTATCTTAGGATTGCCGGATCCTTTTTTCTTTGGTAACGATTTATTTTGCATACCGGCGGTCTTATTTTGCACAACATGGGAGCTTCGGGGGTAGATCGTCATGGTCTGGCCGATTCTAATCTTCGAGCCGTATGGAATGTCGTTCCAATTCCGCAGGTCGCTGATCCGTGCACCGTGATCAGCCGCGATTTTGCCGAGTGTATCGCCTTTCTTCACTCTATACATAACCTGCTGACCTTTTAATGAACCCTTCACCGGTTTCGCTCTTGATCGACGCGGAAGCTGCTCTTCATCGATATTCGAAGCGTACTCACGGCCGTCGTTCGGTACCGGAATAGTCAACACTTTACCGACCGAAATTCGCGCACCATTTGGAAGACGATTCATTTCCCGGATGATCCCGACTGAGACTCCATAGTGCCTGGCGATTTTTGAGAGCGTTTCTCCACGGTGGATTTTATGGACTGCAAAATTTCTCCTCTGATTTTCTGGGACCGCAGCATATTTCACCGCGAACTGTTCTTTTCTTCCTGATGGAATTCGAAGCGTGTACATTTTTTTACCCGGCGGTGTCGTCCATCGGAGAAGTTCCGGGTTGAGATCCTGCAATGTGTCAAGCATTGTCGAGGCACACTGGGCTAATACTTTCAAATCTATCCCACCGCCCACCTTAACTGTATCCCAGGCCAACGGCGGTTCAATTTCTGTTAATTCGAATCCATATTCCGCCGGATTTAAACCGATAAGAGTGACGGCGATGAATTGCGGGATATAGTTGCGGGTCTGTCTCGGCAAATATTTTCGCATCATCCAGAAATCTTCCGATCCGCTCCGGCGCTCACCTCTGTTGATCCATCCCGCACCCGCGTTGTACGCTCCGAGAACAAGGTACCAGTCGCCAAATAGTCCGTGTAAATCTCGAAGGTGTTGTGCTGCAGCATGAGTTGCCTTTTCAAAGTCGCGCCGTTCATCGTACCACCAGCAGCTCTGTAAATCGTATAACTGGCCTGTCCTCTTGATGAACTGCCAGATTCCCACGGCATTTTTCCATGACCTCGCAACCGGATTCAAACCGCTCTCCGGTAATGCAAGAAATACCATTTCTTCCGGAACACCATACTCATGGAATATTCGCTTCATCAGCGGGAAATATTTGCCCGACATCCTGAGCCAGTGTTCCATATGATGCCGGCCCCTACCCTGGAAAAAAGCAATATGCTGCTCGACGGAATAATTCATCACAAGCGGGATCGAAGTCGTGGGCAATTTCGATGGCACCTGAACACGACTGACATCCACTGTATCGATAACCTGATTGAGTTTCTCCCGCAGCGCAAAGACCGAGCTCTCGGGTCCGAGACTGTCAACCGAAGCGATGTATCGCTCATAATCTTCAATTACGCTTCGCAGCAGGTCGTGGAAATCCTGGTTTGCTTCGGTCTCAGGATAGTTACTGAGATCATCAAGTAGCGAAATTGCCTTTTCAAACTCGGCGGCGGTCTTCGCTGAATCCTCGGTACTCTGAGCATGAAGAGCGACAAGATAATGCAGACGGGCACGTTCGAGCTTCTTTGCAATGACATCGTTCGCGTCGCTGTTCAGGCTGTCAGGAAGCTCAGTCCCCGAAAGACTATCAGCAACAACATCATATGACATCGCCGTTGAATCCGGTGCATCCACAGTGAGCGAATCGGGAACAACAGGTGACACGGGAAAACTATTGGGTGGAGACTGACGGGGAACGGATTTCTGAGACGAGCAGCCTGCAATTACTATGATAATAACGACAGCGAAGAAACCCCAACGTGATAAACCTTTCATTCGCTCCCTTCATGTAATGACATAGTATAATATATCCCACAAAAAAAAGAAAATCAAGCTATTTCTCTTAATAATGAAGAAGTACGGCACCATACATCATCTTTTGTAATTAGTCCGGTACTATTTTTCCATTGAGACTCAGGGAATGATGCGATCTATGATTCCACCTCCGACAACATCGTCGCCTTCGTACAATACAATCGACTGACCCGGTGTCATGGCACGCTTCGGCTCATCAAAGAGAACTTCAAGCGATCCATTTTCAGATGTACGAACGACGGCCATGCTACCCGGATCCTTATAACGAATCTTTCCAGAGAGTCTTTTCGGCTCCCTGATCTTTTCATATTTAATAGTATTCACATGAGAAGCCATAAGCCCGCGATGGAGAAGTTCGCCTTCACCACCGAGTATGATCCGATTATTCTGCGGATCGATCGATATTACATAGAGTGGAGCTGCCGATGAAATTCCCAGACCGCGGCGCTGACCGATAGTATAAAAAGGATAACCCTCATGTCTGCCGACAACTTTCCCGTCGATAACCACCTCCCCGTCGTCCACGCGTTCCTTAAGTCCCTTCACTTTCTCACGCAGAAAACGCGCGTAATCGTCATCGGGAATAAAGCATATCTCAAAACTCTCGTCTTTCGTTGCAGGAAAGAGTTCGAACTTTGCGGCGAGTGCACGGACTTCATGCTTCGTGAGCTCGGCAAGCGGAAACAGTGTTCTGCCCAATAACTTCTGATCCAGGCCCCAGAGTGCATATGATTGATCCTTCGACTCGTCCTTCCCTTTTGAAAGCACATACCGGTTGAGGGTCTGATCTAATCTTATTCTTGCATAATGGCCGGTGGCTATGAATTCCGCATCGAGTTCATCGGCTTTGCGGATTAGTTCGCTCCATTTGACTCCGGGGTTACATACAACGCAGGGATTTGGGGTTCGGCCGGCGAGATATTCATCTACAAAATAATCTATCACAAGTTGTTCAAATTTTTCTGAAACATCAATGACTTGATGAGGGAAACCAAGCTTCGAGGCAACAGTCCGGGCATCATTGATGTGATCGGGAGAGCAACAGGTTTTCCTATTGTAGATATTTTCGTACTGGCAAGTCTTTAATGTAATACCGATGATATCATATCCGGCTTCAATGAGAAGAGCGGCCGCAACCGAAGAATCGACCCCTCCGCTCATCGCTACAACAACTTTCTTCCGAACGTTTGATGCCAAAGGCTCCTCTTGAATCGTGAATGAAATTCTATCTTCAATATATGAAATTTCTGAAGGATATACCAAAACCCTAATAGAAAATATAACCACAGAGAGCACAGAGATAAATAGAAGAGGACACAGAGGATAATATAAACACTGTTAAAGTATAATCCTACGGATGCCGTCTTTCAATAACATTACATTGAAATTGATTAGTAGTCCTAATTTGCATTGTGTAAGACGCAAATATGTCAGAACTTGCGCTAGATGAATATCGTTAAGAGCTTCAACTGATTTTACTTCAATGATAAGTCGATTCTCAACGAAAAGATCAATACGATAGCCACATTCGAGATATACTTTTTCATATACCAACGGTAATGGGAATTCTTTTTGAACCCAAAGACCTCCTTTTAGCATCTCATAGTACAAGCATTCCTTATAGGCTGATTCCAGAAGTCCAGGACCTAATGCCTGATGAACTTTAATAGCACAGCCAATTACTCTTGTGGCTATTTCATTTTCTATCATCTCTCTGTGTCCTTTTTTTATCCTTTGTGTCCTCCGTGGTTATATTTATCGAAACACAATCCGCTAGAAAGAAATATCCAATTGCATATGCAGCGAATTGTCCAGCCCGCCTTCGATCGTATCATATCCGCTTCCGAGCGACTTCACCCCGCTCTTTCGCAGTTCAGAATATTTCACACTGAATTTACACACGTTGCCGACCGTGTAAGACGCAAGCACATACCATCGAAATCCTTTCCCAAAAAGAGCAGGCGCTGTGAACGCTCCGCTTACATCCCCTTCATACTCATAAAGCGCAAACTGGTACGAATCGGTCTCATAGTACACTATCCTTCCTTCAACCCTGAACTTTGGACGAATATTTACACGAACATTTTGATATAGAAGTAATCCACTCTCGCTGGATGAATCATTCACACGAGTCAATTCGATCCGCGTATGAAATACAAATCCCGGCCATGGTTCAATTTCCACGTCAGCGCGGGGCGTCTGGCGCTTCTGCTCATTAATCTCCTGCCGGGTATCAACCCGGTATCGTATTCTTACCTGAGTTGATTTTGAAAGATCGGCTTCGAGCTCCACGAGGACATCCCGGCCGTTCGTCGCGAGCGGATTCTGGTATGTGCGCCACGGAAATTCATAAAAATCCCAGTAAGTCGAAAACCGCATATTCGAGAGAATATCCGTTCTAAATCCAATATAAACGCCGCGCTCATTCTGCATCGTTTCGCCGTGCTCCCCAAAACTCGATCCGAAGAGCGAAATGAATCTTTCGGGATACAACCGATACCCGACGGCGCATTGGAGCGATGGCAAACGGAGCACGATTCCCGTCGTCCCGCCTATGGTTCCGCTGCGATCCCTCATCCACTCTCCCGATAGATAAAGGGATTCCCGGTTCGTCTCGAGAGGAAATTCTGCATTATAATCGAGCGCGAATGATGTATAATTACTTCCTGAAGGTTTGAAAGGATCGTTTGGCAACAGCGATGGATCAAGATGTGCACTGTACCACAGGCAACCGATGCTGGCATTCTGCAAAAAAGTCCAGCCAAGGCGGGCTCCGATAATGCTTTCCCGAGCGGCAGCATACTTGGCTTTTTCGGCATCGGTCCTATAATACCCGAGATCATAGAGCGATGATATTGCGCCTGAATCGTTTAATGTAGCATCGATGGTTTTTCTGGAGAGAAAGAAATATCCGTCAACAGAGCTCGCTTTGAAATTGACTCCCCCGCCCCTGAAGAAATGCGTTTCACCTGTCGACCGATACGGAACCACACCGCGCGTTGTGCGCAATAAGGGTAGAATGACGTCGCTCCCCTTTCCGAACGATGAGGAATACCCGAATGCCGCGCCGTTGCCACTCTCAATAATAAAATCGCCTGCGACGGCTGAAGTAATGAATCCTACTTTTTTCAATAAAATATAGCCGCTTGTAAAATCGGTGAGCGAAGATTCCCCGGCATCCTTCTCTGTGAGAAACGAGGCCTCAACATAATCGTTCACTTTCCATGTCAAGCGATTCATTAGAGCCGGGCGCGATCCTTCATATATTCCTGTTGTGTATCCGCGTGATTTCTGGAAATCATACAGACATCGAGACCTCAGCAGAACAGACGGCTGATGTTCCGGCGATCCAAAACCGGTAAACGTATGCAAATACGGAAGGAGCCGTGGATCAAGGTCTTGGATATCGTCGATTTGCGACATTGTCCGCAGTGTTCCAGCTTCTGTTTTTCTTTTCAGAATCATGTCGGCGGTGAGCGGATCTATTCCGGGAATAGAGATAAGCTCTTCTTTTGAAGCGGTATTTAGATCGATCGGCTGTTCGATTCGATCGTTTAAATCCTCGAGAAATTGCTGGCCGGACAGCGACTGGATTTGGTCTTCAATTATATAATCAATTGGTCGGGAGTCGAGAAAATCCCGATTTGTGGAATCGATAAGCGACTGCGCATAAAGGCTGATAGAACAAATAAACCAGCAAATAAAAATTTTTTTCAACTTGATTAGTTCCCTTTAAGTAATCCTACGCTGGGTGGATTTGGCGGGATAGGTGAAAAAGCGATCGCGAGAGTCACGTAATGACTGATTCCAAGCGGCTGATGATATTGAATAGCATATTCAATATGAAAATATGAAAATGAGAATCCGAACCCTCCAGCGATTATCGACGGTTCGCTCGATGTACCGACCGAGAATGAAAGTGCATTCAATGGCATGTATTCGAGACCATATTTCATTGAAACCGGGAATTGAAAATCTTTAAACAACTCGGCCGATATAGAAACATGCGGCAGGAGATCGATCGCCGTGCCGATTGTTATAGTCTGCGGCAGCGGTTCGCGCGATGATCCGATGCGCGGGTTGTTAATATTTGTAACGACAAAACCGGCTCGGATCGAAGAACCGAAATGTGTTATGACGCCGGCATCGAGTCCGGTAGTTCCGCCGCTTCCATAATTTTGGATGGAAAGATGATAGTACGAAAGTGAAAGGCCTATATCGAAAATCGAACCGATAGATCGCCCCCACGAAATGCGTCCTGTGAATTCCTGATACAGCTCATAACCGAAGGCCGAAGCCGATGCGCCAAAACCTCCGGCTTTTGTATCGAAAGCACCGCCTGCACCGGTTTCTTTAAGCTCTGTGATTCCAAATGGCGCCGGATTAAACGAGCCGAGAAGGTATATGTACTCTGTTTTTGCTAGTGAGGCGGGATTTACGAGCCACCGGCCAAAACCGTAGGATGCGGCTCCGCTCGTCCCCATACTGAATGCTGAAGCGGGACGGAATGATCGTTCGAATCCGGCATGAAGCGATATTGGGAGGAATAAGAACAGCAGAACCAATCGCAGCGACATAAATAGAAGGATAAAATGAGTGATAAAAGAGGCCTCATTTGTATTACCGCTGTCATATGATATTTTGTGACAACATAATAGCCTACTCTCCTTTATATTTATAGCGGGACCAGCGATTTTGTCGTCCAGGATTTTCTTATTATTGAAATAAGCAATAATTAAGGTAATTCCACTCAGACTTTTCTAAAATAATTTAAGAAATTTGTTTTGTTCCTTTCTTTCCAGAAAGAAAGGAACAGAAAGAAAGCCTGCACCTAAAGGTACTGCGCACAGATAATAAAATCTAAGTTCGTTAATATACACTGACAAAATCGCAACCCGCATGAAGTGGCATCCTCCGCGCACTGTTTAGATGGCAAACCCAAATCCGTCGATCTCGGCCTTATTAGACATGGATAATTCTTTTGTACCTTTTTATATGCCTCGATCGAAACGCACGAGATTGCGCCAACGCACGGCCTCCCTTCTTCCCGCTGCTCACCAGCGATTTTGTCGTCAATATTTTTTTTACTACTGAGAAAAGACAATTGAATTATTAGGCGGTCATATTTCATGACTCGATATATGAAAACCTTGAAAAATGTATTCTGAGAGTATTAAATGGGGTATGAGGAACTTACTTGAGTTATCAAGTCGCAAATGACTCAAAATTTCGCACCCTTGAACAAAAATTGCATTTTAATTCGCAATTTTGTACACTCACAGTAATTGACAGCTTTAAATCGGTTCAGCACAGTGCTTGGAAAGATTGTACATCCGCTTGATGCAATGGTAAAAGAGCTGCCAAAAGAAGAAAAGGATAATAAACTTTATCTGCCTGATTCAGATTAAAAAAATAATTACGCAATACCACAAAGTGGTACTGTTCCACCGTATAGCGTCTATACAAATGTTATGCGCAAGCAAAGTTCATTTCCTAAGGCGTTTTGCGGCCCGGCCGGGGTTCGCAGCCCGGTGGATGGGCTGTAGAATGGAAAAAGAGAATCTTATGCCGACCCACATAAGACGCCATGCCACACGAAGCGAAGAGACACAAGTGGTTGAGTTTGAAGGAATTATTGCAGTAGGATCTGGCATGGCAACGGCGTGTTATACGGGTCGCGAACAAGTGTTTCACATAATAGGCGGATCGTTCTAATCAATGTTAGGGCGCAACCATATTAAGATACGTGCAAAACTGAAAGAATCGCTTTTAATAGCACTATTTATCGAATTCTTATTCGTAATCTATTTAATAATGAAAACAGCAATCCAAGGTGGGCGCACAGTACTCAATTGGATCGTTGAAATTCATAAATCGTTTTCGATTGCTTTTGTATTTGTAGGAGAGTTATTATCTGGCATCATTGGTGTAATCTTTTTTAATTGGTTCGATTATTATTTTGGACATAGTTGTTTTAACAATTGTAATAAAGTTTATTTATATGTTTGTAAAATTTCTACAGGTGAAGAAGAATCCGAATGTATGCGTATCCTCGGAGGATTCCGTGACCGGGGAGTACAAGACCCCCCGTAGAGTCAGTCGTGCGTTGCTCGTCGTCAGCGCTATCTCCCTTCTCGTCTTATGGCCGTTGGCTGCAGTAGTACTGTTCCGGGGAAACACATTGGGTTTCGCAATTTCTCTCTTCGGTTCGGGGCTCTCCCAAGGTCCATTTCTCGCTGGCTACGCCTTTGCCCGTGCTGACCGCAAACAGTGGTGGCGGTGGCTAGTCCTGGTCACCGGTGGATTGGGAATTCTCATGTTCTCATTGGTTGATGCCGTCAACCTCGACCTAGATGGCTTCTTTGAGCTCCTGATCCTGTTAACAATAGGCCCGGCTATCGGTCACACGATGATGACCACCATCGTCGGGCCGCTCATCTTTGGCCGAATTCTGTGTGGATGGGGATGTTGGCGAGCGATGGTGCTCGAGCGTCTTCCCGTTGGCAAAGGCTCGGGCCGGCGCAAGGGTGTTTGGGTTTGGATGCCGCTTGTCGGTGTGGCCGTCAGTTTTGCGGCCGCAGTTCTGTTCGTGCTGGTGCTAGACTCCCAGCCGGGCGGAGCCCACGGACACATGCGCGGCAACAGCATCTGGCCCGTCGCTGCCGGCGTTGCCGTTTACTATGCGGCAGCTATTGCGCTGGCACTGGCTCTGCACGACCAACGCGCGTTCTGCAAATACCTTTGTCCCACCGGATTCATTCTGCGTTGGACGAGCCGCCCGGCGCTTCTCCATGTCTCTGCCCAGGCCGAGGCGTGCACCGAATGCGAGGCGTGCACGGAAGTCTGTCCAATGGACATTCCCGTGGCTGCGCGTGTAAAAATGGGCACACGCATTGGCAAAGGCGATTGCATCCTCTGTCAGCGTTGCGTTGAGAGCTGTCCGACCGGAGCGCTGAAAACGAGTCTTAAAAAGTAATTGTCAGCCAATTATGTCTGCGCCCTAACCAGGCGCTACACCCGCCGCAGGCGGGCAAGAGCTGACGGAATGAGCCCGCCTACGTTAAACAGCAAACTTCCGCCTTCGTTTCACTCCGGCGGACGAGTCGGCGGGCAGGCTCACTGCAAAATTCATGGCGAGCAGAGGTTTAGTGCAGATTTGAAAGTCATCAGCATGAACTATAGAAATAGAAACACGCTACGCATGTTACAGTTATGGGGCTCCGCCTGTTGGGTGCATGTTGCAAATTTGTAGTGCCGCAGCTTAGCGCCGGTCCGTTAGGCAACAAACATCAACGAACCACGAGCCGTTTTGCGGGCTTTTCCTTTTGTGCCACAAAACGCTATCTAAATAGAACTTTGCCTGCGCATAACGAACGGCAAAACGACCCGCCAGAAGATAAAGCACGGCGGGCAGGCGCTTCCGCCAAAAGATTCCGCCAGACCCTAAAGGGCCGTAAAGAACACGGAAACGGCGGACGCACATCCCACTGAATAGAGTGGGACGAAAGAGATCGAAACGCGACAGCATGGCGGACCCGCTCCGCCTCGAGATACTCGTCAGAGCGAGGCGAGCAGGCGCACGCTGGATAGGCGAGGTTAGTTCAAAGGTTGGCTAAATATATTGTGCTAGCTCCACCCTACCCCGACATATAAAATTATTTTATATTATTGTCTGGGCAGGACGGCGGTTTGCCTAAACGCTATGTGCCATTGCCCCCTTTCACCATAGGAATTGAATTATGTACAAAATTATTTCACTAATAATATTAATAGCCTTTCCAGATTTTGCTTTAACGCAATCGACGGACAGTCTTAACAACATAGAAACAAATGTTCGGGGAATACATACATTTAAATATACGATCCATCCAAACTTGCCAATTTATGTATTTCATTTAATTGGAGATTCTGAATACAATGTCATAACTCATATAGATATCTCTATTGGTGATAATCCAACAATTGTACAAAGTATGGACGTTAATATGGAGGAGCAGCCGTATCGAGGAGCAGTCTATTTTCAAATTGAAGATGTGAATTTCGATGGCTACAAAGATATAAAACTTTTAAATTGGTGGGGCGTTACGGGCAACGTAAATTTCAGCTTTTGGAGATTTGACAACAACAATGGCAAGTTTATTTACGATGCAGAATTAAGCGATTTGACAAGTCCGATTTTTAATCCGAAAACAAAATTAATAACGACATATGAAACTGGTGGAATGGCGGGTATGATCCACACAGGGAGGAAATATAAGTATCAAGATAACAAACTTCTTTTAATTGAAGAAGAAAATCAAATATGGATAGAGAATGAAAAACAATTCCTTAAAACTATCAGGATTATGAAAAATGGTGCGATGAGGGACTCATTGAAACAAATTATTGTTGATGATAACTGGAAATGAGAGCTTCCGGGGCGCAACCTCGCATAACACGTGTAAAAATGTTGGCGAAGTATAAGGCGGACGGACATTGCACCGCTCACAAAATAAATGAGTCGTTAATAGTCCCGCCATAGAACGGCGGGATGCATAAAACGCATTCGTGCCACAACGTCATTTTTACGCGAGACGTTGGCTACAATGCTTAGGACAGAAGACACACGTGAAAACAATCTGAAAAGCAATATATCCATTCTATAGGAAATTCAATGGGCCAAGTAAGTATTGCAAAGGTTAAAAATGACATCAGGCAATCAGTGATTTCCTGCTTTGACAATATCGGAGGCCTTCAAAGCTATTTGAAACCTGAAGACCATGTTTTGCTGAAACCAAATATAAATGGAACAGAAGCGGTTACAAATATCAAACTTGTTGAGGCGCTGCTTGTTCTGTTAAAAGATATAGGAATCAAACAAATTGTTATTGCAGAATCTACCTTCGGCGATGCAAAAATGACCGATCTTTGTTTCTCAAAGACAGGATATTCTGATTTGGCAAAAAAACACCAAACCAAATTGATAAATCTAAATAAATCTCGAAAAGTTAAGGTTAAAGTTCAGAATCCACTTGTGGTTAATGAAGTAAGTATCGCCGAGGACGTTTTTGAGGCCAGTGTGATTATAAATATTCCGGTTATGAAAGTCCATTACGCTACAGCAATCACTTTGTCATTAAAGAACTTGAAGGGGTTCCTGGTTGGCGATGAAAAACGTCGCTTCCATGAGATAGGTCTAGATAAAGCAATCGTAGATCTTAATAATGCCATTGCGCCAACACTAAATCTTATTGATTGCACGACTTGTATGGAAAAAATGGGCCCAAGAGGTGGAGATACTGTCAATTTAAATCTCCTGGTTGCAGGCTGTAATCGTGGTGAAGTTGATTATGTTGGGTCTCAAATTATGGGGTTCGCCCTCAACGAAGTCAAACACCTGCAATATTTTATTGAAAGCAAAGGCTTAAAAATTGACGATATCGTCATAATGGGAGAAAAGCTGAAAGACGTTCGCAGACCGTTTGTAAAAGTTAGCATGAATAATTCAATTCCAAAATCCTTCCAGATTTACAACACAAATGCATGCAGCTCTTGCATGAATGCCTTTTTATTATCCTGTCAGTTTCTTGAAAACGAAGACCATATTAGCGCTGACATATTTATGGGAGATAAATTTTCTGCTTTTGAGATTAACGATAGAATCAAAATTGCTTTTGGAAATTGTTGTAAGGAGGACACTATTAGTTTTAATGAAAATATAATAGGATGCCCTCCGTATCCGTTTGCATTAAAGAAAGCCCTTGAAAAAAGACACAAGACCAATTAATCCTGAAAGAAAAGACGCGCACGAAGAAGAAGAGTGCCCAAAGCACAGACAGCCAACAGCGGTATGGCGGGCGCAAAGCTGCCCGTATTGTCGAAGCTCCGTCGGGCGGCTAAATTATAGGCGGGGCGATTCGAACGTGACCCGAAACGATCCATTAATCTGGTCGAAGCCGTGTTCGAGATACTCAGGTTTGTTTTCTAAACAAATGGTCAGGGAATATTTTCAATGACGTTAAATAATAAACTGAAAATTGGTGCTTTGGGTTGTATTGTGCTCAGCGTCTTCGCTCAATTTGTAGCTGATTTTCACGGCCTGGTTAGCATGTACCAGAACACGATTTCAATACCGCCGAACATTTATTTGATCATAGGATTTGTTGGCGAACCTATCCTAATATTTTCAATCCTGATGATAAGCATTGGTTTCTGGGGTGCATGGGAAAAGTATAATATAAAACTGGCACGAACACTGAGTATCACTTTTGTAATCTACAGCCTTGAAAGATGCTTCTGGGCTTTTGCCGATATCAACTTTGCATTGACCCTGCAGAAATATGGTGCTTCGCATGAAAATATTCAGTTCGCCGGAATGTTGTTGGGGATTTCCGCATTAGTCGCCGGTATAACTGCAGGGATCGTAATCTCATCTCAAATGGCTTTATTTTTTTATAAGTTAAAAAACAGATTGGGTTTCAACGCCTGCATACTGATCATTTCATCGATGATAATAGGTATTTTTTCCAAGATAATGACAATGTATACTCTTCCACTCATTCTGACGGTAGTGTTCCTTCTTTCAATGGGAGGAAAAAGCATCGGACTTGGTTTAGTAGGTATATCGCTATATCAATTGTCCAAAGAATAATCGGATCACGGCTGCACTTTTCAAATCCAAAGGGTCACTTAGATATTATATCCACAGCGCGATTTTCTCACACATATACACGCATTGCCCTGGGGAGGATTTCGAACGAGGCTGGTGGTTTCCCGATCACTTCACCGTCTGCTTCGATAAAAACGTTATCATCCGACTCGACGAATACCTTCTTTGCTGTTGCATAGGTAACACATGGATGATCGATCGTTTTTCCTTTCATCAGGTAACTGATTTTTCGAACGTAGGTCGGAATGCTGATATCACCGAACACCGCGATGCTGAATAGTCCGTCGTCGATCTGTGCAGTCGGCGTCGGCGACAACCCACCGCCGAACCACCGTCCGTTCGCGACAACCAATGTGATGATCTTTTCTTCTTTCATCGGTGCTTCGTCGAAAGAAAAACGGAGCGTCGGTTTTCTATAGCTAATGAACGTCGATGTCGTTGCCGCCAAGAAGGCGATTCTGCCGCCGAACGGTTTCGAGCTTCTATTTACCTTCTGAACGACCATTGCACCGAGCCCGATATCGGCCACGTTAAAGAACATCCTCTCGATTTCATCGCCGTCGACTCCCCTACAGCGAATCCTGCCTACATCACACAGCATCACATTGCCCCGGGCAAGCTGCCTTATCGCCTGAGTAACATCACGAGAAATACCCAATGTTCGGATCGTGTCGTTTCCTGAGCCGCCGGTAAGTATTCCGAGTGTAGCCTCAGGATTGATTAAAACACCGTTTTCGAAAAAACCGTTTACTGTTTCGTTTATTGTTCCGTCTCCGCCAAGAACGACGATATTCTTGTATCCTTCATGCAGGGCTGTGCGGGTCATTTCCGTGGCATGCCCCGGTGCTTCAGTGAACTGAAATTCTGTCGGATACATGTGGTGCTCGCGGACCTGCGGCTCAATGTCCTTCCAGTGGCGGGCGATCGTTCCGGCGTAGGAATTGATGATCAATAGGTTTTTCATCTGAAAGGGCTTATCCTCATTGTGTATAAGGAATATAGAGAAGCCTGGAATGAACTGCAAGAAGACTTGCATTTTTTCCCGAAACTCGTTATCTTAATCTAATTAGAGAGTACGGAAAGCGATTCATTTTTTATGCGTGCATCGTTAATGAATTACAGGGAATTACATTTTCCAAAATTATTAATCAAAGCAACACCCGAAAATTTTCTCGAATAACATCAGGTGTCCCGACAAAATCGGGACACTTTTTTTTCATAAATGTACACATATGACAGTCGGCGATATCATCCGGATCTGTGAGCAGTGGGCGCCCCGTGGGGCAGCATGGGAGAAGGATAATGTCGGACTACAGATCGGGACCACCAGTAAACGGGTGCGAAAAATCCTCATCGCACTAGAGGTCACTGAAAGGGTGGTTCACGAGGCAATCCGGAAGAAGAGCGATCTTATTATCACACATCATCCGCTGTTTTTCCGGCTGCCGCGGGCACTGACTGATTCGACGAATCAGGGAAAAATCGCACGAGAAATCATCAAGCATGATATCTCCCTGTATGCAATGCATACGAACATCGATCGTGTTCGTGACGGTGTCAACTGGACGCTTGCCCGAGAGCTCGGTCTTCAGGAGATAACCTTCCTCAAATCACTGGAAAAGTCGATGGTGAAAATCGTGACTTTCGTACCGCGTGAGATGACGGAGCGTATCTCTCAGGAAATGGCTGTGGCAGGCGCCGGAATTATCGGGAAATATACGGAGTGTTCTTTTCGTGTTAAGGGTGTGGGAACGTACCGGCCAGATATCGATGCAAAACCCTGGGCGGGAACTCCCGGTCTGCTCGAAAGCGCGGAAGAAATTAGGCTCGAAATGGTCGCACCTCGCTGGAATGTACCGGCGATAATCGATGCGCTGCTGAGAGCACATCCCTACGAGGAAGTGGCGTACGATATATATCCCGTAGAAAATGGAAGTCCGAATTATGGTATAGGCGCAATCGGAACTTTTCCGACTCCAATGCCGGCCTCAGCTTTTCTGAATCGCGTGAAAAAGAAAATTTCATGGGAAGGATTCCGTTATACAACGGGGAAAAAAAGGACGATCAGACGGGTTGCTGTTTGCGGTGGCAGCGGTGCAGAATATCTTGATGCTGCGATCCTTTCAGGAGCAGACGCTTTTGTCACTGCCGATATTTCGTATCATGTTTTTCAGGATGCCGAAGGAAAGATTTTTCTCATTGACGCCGGACATTTTGAGACCGAGCGCGGTATTATTATTGCGATGAAATCGTTCCTCGAATCATCATTTCACCGCACGAAACGTATGATTTTTGTAGAGATAACAGGTGTGCGAACAAATCCCATTTTTTTCTCATAAAGGAGATGGAATTGGAAAACAAACTCCGATTGTTGTACGCACTGCAGACCGTTGATAACAAGCTTGATGAGATTGAGGAACTGAAGGGCGATCTTCCTGCTGCTGTGCGGGAATTGGAAGAGATCATCACAAAAACAAAAAATACAATATCGACAAATGAAGAGGCCGTTACTCAGGCGTATCAGGACCGAAGTAAATGTGAACTCGATATCACTTCGCTGACGGAAAAAATCGAACGATACAAGAATCAGCAATTCCAGGTCCGGAACAACAAACAATACGATCTGTTGACGAAAGAAATTGATGCTGCAGAGAAGAAAATCTCTACACTGGAAGCACATATCGATGAACTTATAGTCACGACTAAAAAAATAAAAATTTCTTCGGAAGAACTTCAGGCTCAAGTCGAAAAATTAAGCGAGACCCTTGCCGAACGAAAAGCAGAACTTGCAGAAGTTTCAAAAGAAACCGAAAAAGAAGAGGCAGCTTTGCAGCATGAGCGGGATAAGATCGTGCATAAGATTGTGAAAGCCGACCTGGCAACGTATACTAGAATTCGGGTTGCAAAGCAGGGCCGGGCGGTCGTTCCCGTAAGACGCGGTGCTTGCGCGGGATGCTATAATGCGGTGCCGCCTCAGCGTGTCCTCGAGCTCCGGAAAAATAATCGTATTTATACGTGCGAAGGGTGTGGAAGAATTCTTGTCTCTGATGAAATTGTTGAATCCAGCAGCTCCATGCCATGAAACTCACTGCTTTTATCGACGGAGCTGCGCGCGGAAATCCGGGAAAGAGTGGAATCGGAATTGCAATTTTTGACGGCCAGGGTCGATGCCAGGCAGAGCACTTCGCATTTCTTGGAATCACAACGAATAATGTTGCCGAGTATTCTGCTCTGATCGCCTGTCTGCGTTTGGTGATGTCACGATTCGCACATTGCTCAGAGTTGTTGATCAATTCGGACAGCGAGCTGCTTGTACGGCAGATGAATGGAGTATACCGGGTACGTAACAAAAAATTACAGCGATTTCACAGGGAGGTACGCCAATTGCTTGACAGTGCCCCCTTTCGATTTTCAATATCATATATCCCCCGCGAACTGAATGCGACAGCTGACTCACTCGCGAACCGGGGGATTGATGAACATGAAGTGTAATAACTAACAAAATAATACTTCTCATAACCGCTAGGAGTGCGGAAAGCGCAGATCAGGCAATCGCGTCCTATCCCGACTTCGTCGGCATAGGGTGAGGAAAGTCCGAACTCCGTAGAGCAGGATGCCACCTAACAGGTGGGCTGTTTCCCGTTGCCTGACGGCGACGAAGGCAGACGGATAGCGTCACAGAAAATATACCGCCCTGAGCGACCCCGACGAAAGTCAGGGGAGTCGAAGGGTAAGGGTGAAAAGGCGAGGTAAGAGCTCACCGTCCCGCTGGTAACAGTGGGTGCACGACAAACCCCATCCGGAGCAAGACCGAATAAGGAAACATGACGACTACACCTACCGGCGTAGTCGAAACGATGCTGCTCGTATCGTAAGATTTCCGGGTAGGTCGCATTCCGTCCCGCCATAATGACGGGCGAAAGAGCTGCGCTGTGAAGCGTGGTCAAGATAAATGATTGCCTCCCCCCTCACATTTGTGAACGGGGAAGACAGAATTCGGCTTATCGACCTGCGCCTTTCCGTATTTCTTTTGAGCCAGAGGCACGCCTACGGTACAAGCCTTCGGTGTCCATAGGCTCATTAGACTTTGTCTAAATGCGGTAAGCCGTTCCTGCAGGAGTCTTCATGGAGCATCGTTGGAATTGTGCATCTCCATCAGATCCGGGTACATTAAAAAAGCTTGTTGACGAACTCTCTATTCCCGAAGTGCTTGCACAGGTCCTTATGAACCGGGGAATCGATACTTTCGAAAAAGCTCATATGTTTTTCCGTCCGAGCCCGGATCTCCTTCATAATCCATTCCTCATGGATGGAATGGAAAAGGCTGTCGGACGTGTGCTGAAAGCAATCGAAACGCACGAGCGAATTCTCGTCTATGGCGATTACGATGTCGACGGAACAAACAGCGCCTCGATGATGTATCTCTTTCTCAAAGAAATAGGGGCGAATGTCGAAGTTTATATCCCGGGACGCGTAACGGATGGTTACGGAATTTCAAACGGCGGTATCGACCGTGCGAAGGGAAATCAGATCACACTACTGATCTCTGTCGATTGCGGAATCACAGCCGTGGAACAAGCCGTGCACGCCCGTGAACTGGGAATCGAAGTCATCATTTGCGATCATCACGAACCGGGGCCGACACTTCCGGATGTTTATGCAGTTCTTGACCCGATTAAACCGGGCTGTAGCTATCCGTTTAAATCGTTATGCGGCTGCGGCGTCGGATTCAAGCTGATTCAGGGAATCGCCGTCAGATTGGGAAAAGATGAACTTCCTGATAAATATCTCGATTTTGTTGCACTGGCAAGTACAGCCGACATAGTTCCTCTCATCGGCGAAAATCGCACTCTGGTGAAACTGGGCATGGATATTATTAACACCCATCCCCGACCGGGTATACGTGCACTGATCGAGACATCCGGACTTCGATTCGGCTCGATTTCAACCGGTCAGATCGTCTTTGTTCTGGCACCGCGAATCAATGCCGTCGGTCGCCTTGGAAGCGCTGAACGCGCCGTCGAACTGCTGACCTGCGATGATTATCCCGCAGCGCTTGAATTCGCACGGGTCATGGAAGAAGAGAACCTGAATCGCCGCAAAATCGACGAGGAGACATTCATAAAAGCACAGGAAATCGTTGAAAAGTATTTCGACGTCGAAAACGATTCTGTCATCGTTCTCCATCAGGATAAATGGCATCCCGGAGTCATTGGAATCGTCGCCTCTCGTCTGGTTGAAAAATATTATCGCCCAACCGTGATGATGACAACAATCGACGGAGTCGCAAAAGGATCGGCGCGGAGTGTTGCCGGATTCGATATTTACCAGGCATTGAAGCGTGTCGAAGATAAGCTTTTACAATTCGGCGGACATAAATATGCGGCGGGACTTTCGATCGATATCGATCGGGTCGACGAATTCCGTGCTGCATTTAATGCAGTTGTGAAAGAACTTCTGCCCGAAAATTTAAGAGTTCCGGAGATCAAGATTGACAGCGAAATTTCTCTTTCTGACATTACTTCGAAGCTCGTCCGGATTTTGAAGCAATTTATTCCGTTCGGACCTGGAAATATGCGCCCGGTTTTTCTCTCCAGGAACGTCGAGGTAGTCGGTTCACCACGAATCGTCGGAAAAGATCACCTGCGTTTTAAGGTCCGAAACGGTCAGCTCGTATTCGATGCTATCGGTTTTGGACTTGGCCGCCTTATTTCCCGTATTGAAACAGGGCGGAAAAATCTCGATATCGTTTTTTCGATCGATGAGAATGAGTGGACTGGTAACGGAGATGGCAATAGTAACGGCAGACCACATGATCAATATCCCCAACTTAAAATCAAAGATTTGAAATAAAAGGAGAACATCAACGCATGTCTGGTCATTCCAAATGGGCTACGATTAAAAGGAAAAAAGCTGTTATTGATGCAGCCCGGGGACGGGCATTTACCCAACTGATCAAAGAGATCACTGTCGCAGCGAGGATTGGCGGCGGCGATCTCAATGGCAATCCCCGCCTACGGTTTGCCATCGATAAGGCGAAGGCGAGTAACATGCCGGCCGATAACATTAAACGTGCAATAATGAAAGGGACAGGGGAACTTCCCGGAGTCACATATGAAGATGTGACTTATGAAGGCTACGGTCCCGGTGGTGCAGCTCTCCTTCTCGAATCCGTCACGGATAATAAAAACCGGACGGTATCAGAGATAAGACATATTCTCGAACGTCACAACGGTAAGCTTGCATCGTCGGGCGCAGTGGCATTCCAGTTTTCGAAAAAAGGAACTATTATCATCCAGAAAGCAGGATTGGGTGAGGAAGATGTGATGAATATCGTCCTGGATAACGGAGCCGATGATATGCAGACGACCGACGATGCATATGAAATCATTACGACACCGCATGCATTTGAGAACGTCAAAAAAGCTCTAGAAGGAAAAGGTATTAAAATCGAGCACGCCGATATTCAAATGGTTCCACAAAACCATGTTAAAGTTGAGGGAAAAGAAGCCGAACAATTGCTTAAGCTTATGGAGGCGCTCGAAGAACACGATGATATACAACATGTTTATGCAAACTTCGATATCGACGACAGCATTCTTGCCGCATTCAATTCATGATTATTCTTGGCGTTGACCCCGGGACACTCGTCACGGGATATGGTGTTATTGAGGGAACAGGCCGCTCGATCAGGGTGCGGACATACGACGTCGTCCGAAACCGCGGAACGAGTCCGCTTCCGGAACGACTGAAGATGATCTATCAAACACTCGAAGATATCATTAATCGATATCATCCGGATGAGTTTGCCATCGAGACTGCATTTTACGGAAAGAATGCACAATCAGCCTTGAAGATCGGACATGCCCGGGGAATTTCGATTCTTTCTGCTGTTCTCCAGGATATCCCGACAACTGAATATTCGCCACGCGAGGTGAAAAAAGCTGTGGTTGGAAACGGCACTGCTTCAAAAGAACAGGTTCAATTTATGGTTAAAACACTCCTCCGGATGAAGGAGACGCCGAAATTTTTCGATGCCACCGATGCTCTCGCGGTGGCAATCTGTCATTATCACCGAATAACGGCTCCACGAGCAAAATTTTCAGATTGGAAAACGTACGTTGAATCGCACCCGGAGCGGGTTGTTACTCAGTCTATTCCACGAACACGACGCTCATTATGATTGCTTCACTTCACGGTATACTCACAAAGAAAACACCTACAGAACTTCAGATCGATGTTCATGGTGTTGGATATTTGGTTTCAATTCCGGTCTCGACATATCAGCATCTGACGGAAGTCGGAACGGAAGTCACCATCCTCACCCATCTTCACGTTCGTGAAGATGCACAGCAACTCTTCGGCTTTGCGAGCGAAGCTGAAAGGTCGATGTTCAGGCTTCTCATCTCTGTCTCCGGTATCGGACCGAAAATCGCTCTTGGCATTCTTTCCGGTGTCGGCGTTAACGAGCTTAAGGATCACCTCCTCCATGCCGACACGACCGCACTGACGACAATTCCCGGCGTCGGTAAAAAAACGGCAGAACGTCTCATCGTCGAACTACGGGATAAACTCGGTAAGGACGAGATATCGACATTTCCTCTTCAGCCAATCGGCGACGAGGCTTTGCACGTTCGATCAGAGACTCTGCTGGCACTCGTTGCCCTCGGCGTTTCGCGCCCGGTTGCAGAAAAAGCGATTCGCCTAGCTCTGCAGGGAAGCGACACGAATGCGCTTACGGTGGAAGAGCTGATCAAAAGAGCATTGCGCCATACGGCATAAGGTGCAAAAGGTTTCCTTCAAAAACGCAATTTCAGCGGAAGGAAATCATTGTCATTCCCCGAAAATAATTTTCTTCTCGTTCTTGATAAAACGGCGCTAGAATGCCGTGCGATTGTAGAAACTCCTATTCGATAGACAAAGGTTTACCTTTTGCTCTTGATTCTTCTTCTTCGTACATTCATTCATCATGCGATCACGATCGACAACCACACCGGAGCGGCTCGAGAACGAACGGGAGTACGATCAGACACTCCGTCCTCTTCAATTCGCCTCGTTTGTAGGTCAGCTAAAAATAGTCGAGAACCTCACCGTATTCATCAAAGCTGCACGTCAGAGGCATGAACCGCTCGATCATGTGCTGTTTACAGGTCCACCAGGCCTCGGGAAAACGACGCTTGCATATATCATCGCCAATGAATTAGGATCGAACATCAAAGCGACTTCAGGCCCCGTTCTAGATCGTCCGAGCGATCTCGCGGGAGTACTGACAAATCTCGAAGAAGGTGACGTCCTCTTTATCGATGAAATCCATCGGCTCAATCCGATTGTCGAAGAATATCTTTATTCCGCGATGGAAGATTATCGGCTCGACATCATGATTGATTCCGGGCCGAGTGCACGGAGTGTTCAGATATCGCTTCCGCGGTTCACACTTGTCGGAGCAACAACACGAACCGGATTATTGACATCCCCACTCCGGTCACGATTCGGAATTACAAATAGACTTGATTACTATTCAGCCGATGATCTTACAGCAATCGTCGAACGATCCGCAACAATTCTTGGTATTAAAATCGAGGACGACGGTGCCAGCGAGATCGCACGACGTTCGCGTGGCACTCCGCGCATATCAAACCGCCTCCTGCGGCGCTGCCGAGATTTTGCCGAAGCGGATCCTTCATTAGTACATTACAACGGAATTGTCACAAAAGAGGTCGCCAATGTAGCCCTAAGCGCCCTAGAGGTCGATGAAAAAGGGCTCGACGATATGGATAAACGCATATTGCTTGTGATTATCGATAAACACAACGGCGGTCCCGTCGGACTTACGACCATTGCTGTAGCGGTCGGCGAAGAAGCCGGTACTATCGAAGAAGTGTACGAACCATACCTTATTCAGGAAGGATTTCTGAAACGAACACTGCGCGGACGCGAGGTGACGCCGTACTGTTATACATATTTCAAGAAACGAAGTCCAACTTCTCCTCAACAGAGCCTGGGTTTCGAGACCAATCAATCGTAACTTAACAATGGAGAGAACTATGGAGTTACGCAAGTTCTTTTTCCACGACTTCCCCGAATATTTTCATAAATATAATCTTCTCCCCGTTATTGTAGCCGTTCTGATTGGAGAATTATTATTGTACGTATTGAATGCGTTCCAGTGGCTTCTTGTTCGTGCCATAATGAACGCCATTGATTTTTATCCGACGGGTGTAGATGAAACGACAATCTATTATACTTCGGGTACATTTCTTCACGCTGTGCTCATTGCAGCCGCGATTTACATTCTTGTGAAAAGTTCATTCGATTCCACTGACAAGAGCGATGCGCAATAAATCGTTTTATCCTTCAAAACCTCTTCCCAGGTCGTTCTATCAACGGTCAACCCTCGATGTTGCACCAGGGTTAATCGGTAAGATTCTTGTACGCCGGTATCACGGTTCCTTTCTGGCAGGTATGATCGTCGAGGTGGAGGCGTACCATGGATTCGACGACAAAGCTTCACACGCATACCAACGACGGAGCGGCCGGAGCGAAATCATGTACAATCGCGGGGGAATTGCTTATGTCTATTTTACTTACGGAATGTATCATTGTTTGAACGTCGTCACAGAAAAAGAAGGATACCCTGCTGCGGTCCTCATTCGTGCTCTTGAGCCGATTGCCGGAATTACCACCATGCATAAGCTGCGGGGAAACCCACACACACAACAATTGACAAACGGCCCGGGAAAGTTATGTATGGCCCTCCATATCACAAAGAATGAAAATGGCATAGATCTTCAGAGTAAAGAACTCTTTATCACGAGAGGTCGGAATATTCCCTCACATTTAATCGGGACGAGTCGCAGAATTGGAATATCACGGAGTGTTGAAAATGAATGGAGGTATTTCTTGAAGGGGAACCCTTTCGTCTCACATCATCGATAGCTCTTTCCTTAAAAATTGACCCGTGTACGAGTCTGGAACCCTGGCAATATCTTCTGGAGTACCTTCTGCAACAATTTTCCCGCCTGCATTTCCTCCTTCAGGTCCCAGGTCAATAATCCAATCGGCCGTTTTAATGACATCCATATTATGCTCGATCACTACTACTGTATTTCCTTTTTCGACAAGTTTATTGAGGACTGCGAGCAGCATGCGGATGTCTTCGAAATGCAATCCTGTTGTCGGCTCATCGAGGATATACATTGTTTTTCCGGTTCCTATTTTCGAAAGTTCAGTAGCAAGTTTCACACGCTGAGCCTCACCACCACTGAGCGTTGTTGCCTGCTGTCCAAGCCGGATATATCCGAGTCCGACTGCATGGAGTGTTTCGAGTTTCCGCTGAATGCGGGGAATCTCGGAGAAAAAACTCACTCCTTCCTCGACGGTCATTTCCAAAACGTCCGAGATTGATTTCCCTTTGTATCGGACCTCAAGCGTCTCCCTGTTGTAACGCTTTCCCTTGCAGACATCGCATATGACATACACATCAGGTAGAAAATTCATTTCGATTTTCCGGAGACCATCCCCCTCACATTCATCGCATCGTCCGCCTTTTACATTAAAACTGTAGCGTCCCGCTTTATATCCGCGAATTTTTGATTCGGGTAGCTGTGTAAAAAGATCGCGTATCACCGTGAAGAGTCCGGTATAGGTAGCCGGATTTGAACGCGGTGTCCGGCCTATGGGAGATTGATCGATATTAATCACTTTATCGATATTCTCCAATCCTTCGATACGCTCATATTGAAGCGGCACATCCTTCGACTTGTACAATGTGCGTGAAAGAATTCGGTAGAGCGTTTCGTTAATCAATGTCGATTTCCCCGAACCGCTTACGCCGGTAATGCACACAAAAAGTCCCAGAGGGATATGGACATCGATCCTCTGCAAATTATTCCCGGATGCTCCGAATAATGAGATCTTCACCGACAGTTCTTTTTTCCATTGCTGAGCGGCCGGTTTCCGGTGCACGGGTACATCAATCTTTCGTTTTCCGTGGATGTATTGTGCCGTCAACGATTGGCCATCGATCAACATGGGCGAACCACTCGCAACAAGATATCCACCATGTTCTCCTGCTCCCGGGCCTAGATCAACTATGAAATCTGCCCGCATGATAGTCTCTTTATCATGTTCCACGACAATGACAGTATTTCCGAGATCTCTCAGATTTTTAAGGCTCCGGATAAGTTTTACGTTATCACGCTGATGAAGTCCGATACTCGGTTCATCAAGTATGTAGAGAACTCCGACAAGCTGTGTCCCTATTTGTGTGGCGAGGCGTATCCGCTGAGATTCACCTCCGCTGAGAGATCGTGCAGTCCTGCTGAGCGTCAGATAATCCAACCCGACGTTCAGAAGGAAATCGAGGCGTTGTGTAATCTCATGCAGAATTTGCCGTGCAATTTCCATCTCCCGGCGAGTCAAGGTAAGTTCCCTGAAAAGTTTACGTACATCGACGATAGACCGACTCACAATATCATGGATATTCCATCGTTCTCCTTTTTTTGTATCTACAAGCCGGATAGAAAGCCGATCTTTTTTTAACCTTCCTCCCTTGCATACCTCGCATGTCGTTGTGGTCATATAAGCTTCAATCCACTCACGAACGTGAGCCGATGAAGTTTCGGCATACGAACGGCGTAGCATATCAAGAATGCCCGTAAATCTATGGCGATAAGTTACAGATCGTCCGCTGGAATAATTATACTCGATCTCGAATCGCTCATCTCCCCCGCCATAGAGCAATACCTGGCGCGCTTTCTTTGAAAGTTTTTTTATTGGTGTATCGAAATCAAAACCATAATTCTTCCCGACGGCACTGATCTGATTGAACATCCATGTCTGCCTTGGTTTGCCAAGTGGGGCAATCCCCTCCTGATTAATAGTCAGATCCTCGTTCGGAAGGATTAAACGTAGATCCAGCTCCCGTTTTTCACCCAATCCCTCACACGATTCGCACGATCCATACGGAGAATTGAATGAAAACGAGTTCGGTGCCGGGTCGTCATAGCTACGACCGCACTCGGGGCATGAAAAATGTTTACTAAAAAGGAGATCTCGTCTCCCGTCGTTGACAATCACTACACCGCTGCCGAAATCTAACGCAGTCTCTATGGAATCGTTGATGCGTGATTTCACATTCTTACTGACCACAATTCTATCAACAACGATTTCGATATTATGGATTTTATATCGATCGACCTTCATGCCAGAATGAATTTCCTTCACTTCTCCATCGATTCGCACACGCAGGAATCCGTCTTTTACAATCTGTTCAAAGAGCTCGCGATAGTGCCCTTTTCTTCCCCTGACAACCGGTGCAAGTACCTGAATTTTGGTTCCTTCTGAGAGTGCAAGGACCGCCTCTATGATCTGATCAGTTGATTGTTTCTGGACTTTACGGTCACACTCTGTACAAAATTGAGTTCCAACGCGTGCAAACAGCAGCCGGAGGTAGTCATAAATTTCAGTGACTGTACCGACCGTCGAGCGAGGGTTATGGCTGCTTGATTTTTGTTCGATGGAGATGGCCGGACTCAATCCTTCGATGTAATCAACATCGGGGCGTTCCATGAGTCCGAGAAACTGGCGTGCATATGCCGAGAGGCTTTCAACGTATCGACGCTGTCCTTCCGCGTAGATTGTATCAAAGGCAAGACTGGATTTTCCTGATCCCGACAAACCTGTAATAACAACGAATGCATCTCGCGGAATTTCAACATCAATATTCTTGAGGTTATGCTCCCGCGCACCCTTAACAACAATGCTTTTATATTCATTCATACGATGAAACGATACCTTTCAGGTAATTATCCAGGATTCTTAGTGCCGAGATTCCCGGTTATATTCCTGAAGACTCTTGACTCTGAGTTGTCCTTCTTTCACTCTCTCGATGCCCTTCACGGCCGCCGACGCAGCCGATAGAGTCGTTACAATCGACACTTTATTCTCGATAGCCGCCCATCCTATGGCATACTCGTCGTATCGCGATGTCTCGCCGAGCGGTGTATTAATGATGAACTGTATTTCACCATTTTTAATTCGATCCACAATATTCGGTCGTCCTTCATTGACTTTAAAAACAGGTGTGGCAGGAATTCCTGCCGATGAGAGAAATCGCGCGGTACCCGCGGTTGCAACGATCGAAAATCCATGTTTAAAAAACTGACGGACGATTGCCAGCGTTTTTTCATTTTTATCTCTGTCATTAACGCTGACAAATATCTTCCCCGATGTCGGAAGAGTATTTGATGCGCTCATCTGTGCTTTTGCCGTCGCACCCCCGAAGTTACCGTCGATTCCCATCACTTCACCCGTTGACCGCATCTCCGGTCCCAGGAATATTTTTACACGCGGAAATTTATTAAATGGAAACACCGACTCCTTCATTGCAACATGTTTGAGTTTCCGGAAATCGAACGACATGATATCAAGATCCTTCAATTTCATGCCGACAATTACCTTCGCTGCAATTTTTGCAAGAGGGACACCAGTAGCTTTACTGACAAATGGTACGGTCCGCGATCCGCGCGGATTTACTTCAAGAACATATACAACTCCATCCTTCTCAGCGTATTGAATATTCAAAAGGCCTCGGACATTCAATGCATTGGCGAGTTCTATTGTATATTTCTCCATCAACACAAGCTGGTGTTCCTGTATCATGTAGGGAGGAATCACGCACGCACTGTCACCCGAATGGATGCCGGCCTCCTCGATATGCTGCATCACTCCACCGATGAGTACGTTCTCGCCGTCGGCAACTGCGTCAACATCGTACTCAAACGCATCTTCGAGGAATCTATCGATCAAGATCGGGTGTTCAGGCGACACGTTGACAGCTTTTGTCATATATTCGCGCAACGAATCTGTATTATAACAAATTTCCATTGCACGACCGCCAAGAACATACGACGGCCTGACAAGGACAGGGAAACCAATTCTATCGGCTACCTCGAGTGCTCCATCGACGGAAGAGGCTGTTCCATAGTTTGGATGTGGTATATGTAATTCTTGAAGCAGTGCACCGAATCTCTTGCGATCTTCTGCGATATCTATTCCCTCGGGTGATGTCCCGAGAATCTTAACTCCATAGGCTTCCAGCGCTTTCGATATCTTTAACGGGGTCTGACCTCCAAAACTGACAATAACGCCTTCCGGTTGTTCGGCCTCGTATACATTAAGAACATCTTCGAGGGTAAGAGGTTCAAAATACAGCTTATCGGTCATATCATAGTCGGTCGAGACAGTTTCAGGATTACAGTTGATCATGATCGTCTCATACCCTTCTTCCTCGAGGGCAAAGACCGCGTGCACACAACAGTAGTCGAATTCGATCCCTTGTCCGATCCGGTTCGGGCCGCTGCCGAGAATGATCACTTTCTTTCGATGACTTCTCACAACTTCGTTTTCGCTCTCATACGTGGAATAATGGTACGGAGTGTGGGCCTCGAATTCTGCTGCACACGTATCGACCGTTTTGTAGACAGGTTCAATTCCATGTTTCTTGCGGGCTGCACGCACCGTGAGCTCGTTTGTTTTCCATAGAAAAGAAAGTTGTTTATCGGAGAATCCATATTCTTTTGCTTTTCGAAACAGAGAAACATTAATGGAATCGAGTGTATATTTCCCGAGTTCTTCTTCCAGATCGACGATCTGTTTGATGTTCTCAAGGAACCATGGATCAATCTTCGTGATGTCGTAAAGTTCTTCAACCGTGATCCCGAGTTGAAGGGCATAACGGAGATAAAAAATGTTTTCAGCTTTTGGAGTAATTAATTTTATTTTAATTTTCGTGCGCCAATCTTCTTTTTCATTTTCCGGGATTTGTATCGTGTCGATGATATCTTTTCCGTCGGCGCCCAGTCCTGCCCTTCCTTGCTCTAGCGATCGAAGCCCTTTTTGCAGAGCTTCCTTGAATGTCCGGCCGAACGCCATCGCTTCACCTACCGATTTCATTTGGACGCCAAGCGTATCCTCAACCCCCTTGAATTTTTCAAAATCCCAACGCGGAATCTTCACAACGACATAATCGATCGTCGGCTCAAACGATGCGGGTGTTTTTTTCGTTATGTCATTGGGTATTTCATCGAGCGTGTATCCAATTGCCAACTTCGCCGCAATTTTTGCAATGGGGAATCCTGTTGCCTTTGAAGCGAGAGCCGAACTGCGCGAAACTCTTGGGTTCATCTCAACGACGAGGATCCTTCCATCATGCGGATTAACGGCAAACTGAATATTCGATCCGCCTGTTTCGACCCCGATCTCACGGATGATTCGTATTGAAGCATCTCTGAGTCTTTGATATTCTTTATCTGTCAATGTTTGAGCCGGAGCAACGGTAATCGAATCGCCTGTATGAATCCCCATTGGATCAAAATTCTCGATCGAGCAGACGATTACGACGTTATCTTTCAGATCGCGCATCACCTCAAGCTCGTACTCTTTCCATCCGATTACGGATTCTTCAATTAATACCTCATGGATGGGCGAGCTGCCAAGTCCGTGTTCGACAATCTCCCGGAATTCTTCGATGTTGTATGCAGTTCCGCTTCCGGTGCCGCCAAGTGTAAACGACGGCCTGATGATTAGAGGAAAACCTATTACTTCTGCAATCTTTATCGCTTCGCTATACGTTCCGACAAATCCACCCCGCGCCATCTCGAGTCCTGCGCGCTGCATAGCTTTCTGAAACAATTCGCGGTCTTCCGCCATCTTGATTGCTTCAAGCTTTGCCCCGATTAATTCGACGTTGTATTTTTCGAGGATTCCCTGTTCTGCAAGTGCGACTGCAGCATTGAGTGCGGTCTGTCCGCCCATAGTGGGAAGCAATGCATTCGGACGCTCGCGTTTGATAATTAACTCGATAAATTCCGGAGTGATCGGTTCAACGTAGGTACGATCCGCAAGCTCCGGATCGGTCATGATTGTGGCAGGATTGCTATTGATGAGAATGACGCGGTATCCTTCTTCTTTCAACACCTTACATGCCTGGGTGCCGGAGTAATCGAATTCACATGCCTGACCGATGACAATCGGCCCGCTTCCAATGATCAGTATCGATTTAATATCCGTCCGCTTCGGCAAGCCCTCTGCACTCCCCTATTTTATATTATCTGAATAATATACAAAAAAAGAGAATTATTTTAAAGGGTTTTTTTGGAAAAAATCTATGCAAAAGTCGGTCATACGGTAATGCGTTATAAAGGGAAAAGACTTTCGCCCTGTCGTGGTTCTTCGACAGTGTAACCTCATTTCGTTCTTATTATTAGGGAGGTCGTACTCGTTCACAAATTCCCGGATTATATCATGTGAATTACAGGGTGAATAATGCATAAAGGTGAAAACCTGATAGGGCCTCATGGTGGTTATCAAAAACTTAAATCCTACCAAATGGCTGAGATTGTCTATGATGCGACTGTCGTGTTCTGTGATCGTTTCATTGAGCGGTCGTCAAGGACTCGCGATCAGATGGTTCAAGCGGCTCGCAGTGGAAAACAAAATATTGCAGAAGGAAGCATGGCTTCCGGAACATCGAAAAAATTCGAGTTCAAGCTGGTAGCCGTTGCAAGGGCAAGTTTGGAGGAATTATTGCTCGATTACCAGGATTACCTGAGACAGCATGGACTCCCCCTCTGGCCAAAAGACGCTCAGAAAACCCAAGAAATAAGGGGAATGGCTTTCTTAGAGAATAAGTCCTATATGACTTATAGGACCTATATAGAAAGCTCTCTAGATGAAACCGCTGCAAATACAATTATTTGCCTAATTCATCAGGCGGATTATTTGCTGGATCATCAATTGCGACAACTCGAAAAGCAATATTTATCCGAGGGCGGCTTTACAGAAAAGTTATATGGTTTTAGAAAACGACAATCACAGCCACGCTAAAACGGTGCACACTGTGATAGGATTCGGCGGACTTCGCCGACGTTTGGTTTCGTCACCAGCACCAGAAATGATCCGAAAAAGAGAAACAACTCGAAAGAAATCATATCAGAATGATATTGTTCAGTAACATCAGCAAAACGTCAACAGCATCGAAATGGCGGCGGTGTTACTTCATCATCCGGTTCATTCGTTCCCGAACCGATGGCATATTCACTACCATATTCGCGACTGTGCAATGCGTGATATGACCTGCGTACTCCTTCAATAAGGATTGTGATCGCACAAATCATCATGGCCAGTGTGAGGGCCGAATTCACGTATCCCTGGACTGCAGTTCCGGGATTCCGGGTCAGAGGAAGAAAATTTGCGGTAATATTCAGCCACGAAGCCGTGAGCGTCGTCGTCGCCACAAACAGCAGCGGCAGCAGTGTTACCCACACGTACCGGATTTTCTCCGCATTGATTATTGCCGTCGATGCCACACATAATGCGACGCAGGCAAGAAGCTGATTGGCAGTTCCGAACATCGGCCAGATAGTGCTGATATTTCCCGCATAAATGAAATATGCCCATAACGATACGACAACGCCCGTGGCTACGATATTTGCTGGAAGCCAGTTCATTTTCCCAAAAGGCTTATAAAATTTTCCCACAAATTCCTGGACGAGAAAACGTCCGATCCTTGTCCCGGCATCAATAGTCGTAAGAATGAAAAGCGCTTCAAACATTATCGCAAAATGATACCAGTACGACATGAGACTTTTCATACCGGGTAATGCAGTAAAAATCTGTGCAAAGCCTACAGCGAGCGAGACCGCCCCACCGGGACGTCCTGCAACAATTTCGCCTACCTCTCGCGAAAGCATATCAAGATTTACAGTCGAGTATCCAAGTGCCTTAAATTTCTCTATGGGAAGATTAATCGCATAATAATCTCCCGGATGAAGCGAGCTTGCGGCGATAAGTGCAATCACACCTACCAATCCTTCCATCAGCATCGCTCCATATCCGATCATCCGTGCATGCGATTCCTTATCGAGCATCTTCGGCGTTGTCCCTGATGACACGAGAGAATGGAATCCCGAGATCGCACCGCATGCGATGGTAATGAACACGAACGGGAACAGCGGACCCGGAATGATCGGCCCGCCCCCTGAAATAAATTCTGTAAATGCAGGCATCTGTAAATTTGGATGCACAACGAAAACACCGATGACAAGAGCAGCGATTGTACCTATCTTCATATATGAACTCAAATAATCGCGTGGGGCGAGTAAAAGCCAGACAGGAAGTATTGATGCAAAAAAACCGTACAGGGCAAGGGCAAAAATAATTCCTTCCCGGGAGAGGGTGAAAAACGATCCCAGCGATGAACCGGGTATCCACGCTCCAACAATTACTGCGGCAACTACTGCTGTCACACCGATTAAACTCGCCTCGGTAATATGCCCCTTTCGAAAGCGGTACATCCACAATCCGACGAAGATAGCAATAGGAATTGTCATCCCGATAGTAAACGTGCCCCATGAACTCTCACGAAGGGCGTTTACCACGGCGAGCCCCAGTCCAGAGAGCGCAATAATTACAATGATCATGATCGCAACCGAGCCGACCGTTCCTGCTAACGGCGAAATTTCTCTCCGTGCAATTTCAGCAAGTGATTTTCCTTTGTAACGAATTGATGCGGCAAGAATGACAAAATCGTGCACCCCTCCGGCAAGCACAACTCCGATCACAAGCCAGAGAAAACCGGGCATATATCCAAACTGCACTGCAAGTACCGGTCCGATTAACGGCCCTGCTCCTGAAATAGCGGCAAAATGATGACCGAAGAGTACCCATTTATTCGTCGGCAAATAGTTGCTTCCGTCGTTTAGTGTATGTGCAGGTGTGATACGCGAATCGTTCAAAGCGACTACTTTGGCAGCAATAAACGCGCTATAATAACGATAGGCTATTGCCATTATACAAAGTGCAAAAAGCAGTAATGGTAAAGCGTTCATGAAAATCCTCCTGAGGAGAGACAGAAGACTAATATGTTTCTGATTTATGATGTATGATTGATGATTTATGTGTTGAAATGGCTATCTTTTTTTTCCCTTTTGCTCTAATCGCTGTCGCGGCAAAGATGGCAATAAGCTCATTTGCCTCAAGAAGTAGTGATACTAATTGTTTCTCCTATACTATTTTCAGCTCCTGTATCATCTCTAACCAGTACATTGACTCATCGGCTTCTTCCTCAACAATTTGAATCTTAGAAATGAAATCGGCTTTAGATCGAGCTCTACAAGCAGACCTATAATTCGCGCCTACCGAAGTAGCCGATCTCATTAATTGCTTTCCTAAAATATTTCCGATTTTATTATTCGGCAGTGATTCAACTAATCGAATAATATCCAGACTAAATTTCTTTGTTCTTTTCTTAAGCTCATCAGGAGTCATGATAGATTTCCTCTTAGCTTAAAATAGTATAAAAATTCTGGATCGGAAAAATTCTCTGCCTTTTATTAAACTCATAAATCAGAAATCATCAATCATCAATATCAACTGATTTGCTAATTGGCTTTCTTAAAAAGCATCTTTATAATAACGTATGACATGTTTTTTTTCATCGCCCACGATTGCCACAACATCACATCGGCAGGAAACATCACGTATACCATGCTCGAGCAAGTATCCTTCCGCGATGCGCCTGATCTGCGACTGCTTACGCGCATGGACTTCATCCTCGGGTCTTCCGCCGCTATCCGATAGTTTCGATTTAACCTCGATAAAAACAAGTACTTCGCCGTCACGTGCAATAATATCAATCTCACCCTTATCATACCGATAATTCTTCTCAAGAATTTCAAATCCCTGTGTGTGGAGGAATGATTCGGCGATCTTCTCTGCGATCGACCCTTTCATCCGCGCCGAAATTGAATCCTTCTGTTCTTTCGATATATCGTCATCCATTATGCATCATACCTTTAATATGGAATGATCTGCGATGAATTGGACAATAACCGTGGATTTCGATTGCCCGAACATGCGCCAATGTACAATAACCTTTATGTTTGTCGAATCCGTATTCCGGGTATTGTTCATGAAACTGCAGCATCATACGGTCGCGGGTCACTTTTGCTATAATCGATGCCGCGGCTATACTGATCGAACGAGTATCACCTTTGACAATTGCCCTCGAGGGAATTTGATCGTGGTTAAATGAGTTCCCATCTACAAGAATATATTCTGCCTGCGGTTGAAGCCGACGTAGAGCATCCCGCATTGCCTGATACGTCGCCTGCAAGATATTTATTCGATCGATTTCATGATGATCAACGATTGCTACACCATGCGTAATCGCCGAATGTACTATTTTTTCGAACAACCGCTCACGATGGGCCGGTGTCAGCTTTTTCGAATCGTCAATACCCGTAATCATCGTATCGGGAGGGAAAATCACCGCGGCTGCGACAACCGGACCGGCGAGCGGACCGCGGCCAGCCTCATCAACACCGGCGACATTCAGGATACCTCGATTCCAGAGAACACGCTCGAATCGCGACAGTGCCTGAAGCCGGAAATATTCTCTGTCAGTTGTCGTGTCGCTAGAAATCATTGATGATTCCAAAATGTATTTTTCCTGTTGCGAAGGTATCTCCTTCACCCAATGCATAACTCACACGCACAATCCCCAATCCGGTCTCAAGCTGGAATCCTATCCCGTATCCTGTTTTCGATGCTTGAGTTTCGGGGAGCGACTGGACAGGGTTGCCCGGATAGAGGTAATACCCTAAGTCGGTAAATGCATATGTAAACGAATGGCGGCCGATTGACAAACGATATTCCAGCGAACCCCACACCAGACGGGAACCGATGAATTGGTTCTCACGATACCCTCGCAGTGTCCGTGCTCCACCGAATCGAAAAAGATCGGGCTCTGTCATTGCATTGCTGCGGAGTTCCCTTGCATGGATACTCGAGGCAAGTACCATACGTGAAAATGTAGGTACGTACCATTCAAAATCAAGCGAATATCGCTGTAGCGATGAATGTTCCTCTGTCCCGGCTTCTCCATTGCTGATGGTTTTCTCACCCACCCGAACGTCACTCCGATAGAGATATCCGCGACTTGGAGCAGTGGGGTCGTCACGAGTATCGTAGCGCACTTCGATTCCGGAACTCACTGACGTGCTTGCGGGAATCGATGAACCGGTAGCGGATGCCGATGGAATGATCTGATCAAATGAAAAGAGTACGGATAATGTCAGATTATCAAATGCTGTAACCTCAGCCCTAACGTCATATGTCCGCTGAACGTATGTCGTATCCTGCTGACGTTGAAAAAAGCCAAGTCCGACATTCAAAGGAAGTCCTGCAATCCAGGGTTCGAAATACTGGAGTTGTAGTTCCTGGGTCGACACACTCTCGTGCTGCCATCGTGCGCCAAGACGTCGCCCCGTTCCGAATATATTTTTCAAGAGCACATTCACCATTCCGGTAAACATCCCACTTTCATTCCCCGGAGACGGAGGGAGATACCCGATGATTCCGTCGAATGTATTCATCGCCGCTTCCGACACCCGGAGTTTCAATCCTCCTCCCTGTTCCGTCATAATTATTTCGGGTTCATCAACCGTGCTGAAGAAACCCAGCCGAAGAAGACGCTTACGTACCGCTTCCATTTCGCTTGACCGGTAGAGATCGCCCAGCGTAATGCGCGATTCACGCAGGATAACCTCGGGCCGTGTCGTTGAATTTCCCACTACATCGATCCGATTGATTGTGACACGAGGTCCCTCTACAATATCCAATCTCAGAAAAAGACCGTCGCGTTTCTCATCAAGATGATGACGGGAAATGATTTCTCCTATTGTAATCGACGCAAAAGGATAACCACGTTCCGAATATTCTCTGATGAGTGCATGGATATCATTTTCCAGAATTTTATCGACAAGCACAGAATGGGGTTGCGTCTCAAACCATGATAGCGCTTCATATACGGAGAAGAGTTGCATCGAACGAAACCCGATGGAGTCGATTATCGTGAGAGGCCCTTCATTTATCCATACATCGATGATTTTCGCCGGACGATCTGACTTCCCTGTTGTATCAATCGAATCGATCCGCGTATAATAAAAACCGAGGTGTTGATACTGTTCCAGTAGCGGGTTAAAAAAGGAGCTAAGCGAGTCGGAAATACCACGAGTTTGAATTTTTGGAAGAACGATCTGCCGGGCTTCGTTCTGTGAGATGTTTGTGAGACCATGAAATCGGACATCGGTAATACGTGCATTTTCTTGAGAAAAAACGATGGCGGGTGCAAAGCACACTAGTAACAGTATGTCTCTCAAATCACGGAATAACTGGCACCATGGTGTCATTGTAGTATAAAATTATTAGTGTGGGAGGCGTCTCCAAATCTCCCAATCTAAATTTTGTAAACGATAGTCTCCAAAACCTGTCTCATCAACAAATATTAATGATTGCTTGATATCGTCATACGTCCAGACTTCATAAGGTTTTGAATCCATTTCGAAAGGATGACGATCCACAGAATTCGGGGGTCCGAAAATGATATAGATCATCCCCATGTCTGTTTTCCACCCCGGGCGGTATCGTGTGAATCGTTTATTGGCGAAAGCTACACGCCGGTAATACTCATCCATTATTTCATTCTTCGGCGTACCGGGAGTTGGATCTTTTTTCTTCCAGAAATCCATGAATCTCTTTTGTTTTTCCGATACTGTTTGCGCTTCAAACAGGGAATCCAATTCGGCATCCTGTGCAATGTATTTCATTTGGTTAATAGCCTCATCCAGATCGCGTATTGACAACGGCATTCCTCTCCAATGTAACGATATCTGTTTCCGGCTTGTGCTTACAAATACCGTATCAGCATTCCTTCCCCTTGGATGACTTTCAAGATTGATTGTATAATCCCCCATGGGTACGTTTACAGAGTCGATCTTTATAAATTCCTGAATCCCTTGTGATTCTATATGTCTTATACTCGATCCTGTATATACTTTTTCTCTTTTAGAATCGATAAAGGAATATCGGAATTCTACCGAATCCGGCTTTCCGACCGGATAATATTCGAAGAAGAGATAAAAACCACCCTCCAGATTTCCGACATTCCCTGAAATATTCGGAGTGAGAATCCGACGATTATCCTCCATCGTGAGCTTACTCACCAGCATGATATCGCTCAACTCGGTCTGCCGATGAGCGTAATCCGGAATATGAATTTTTCGCGTTTCCTGCAATTCACGTTTCGATTCCAAATCAAGATAATTGATTTTTAAGGTATATGCCCCAGGTTTAAGAGTAAAACTTCTCTCCGACATTATATAATACTGGGGAGAAATTGAAACGTCAAATGTATCCGTAGTTGCACGATCATTCCACGTCTTTTCAATTACCATCCGATCCCGGTCGTCATATACACCCACTGTTACCTCGTACTGTGCCGTGTAAGACTGTTTCATGCGGATAAAACTCAATTGATCATATCCAACCTGAACGTACATATCAAGCCGTGCGTTTGTTGAATCTCCTGTCGAGAAACTCATCGCATCGATAAATACTTCCAATGGATTCTCACCCGATTCGCTATAAGCCTCGATTTGAGCATATCCACGGAGTGATGGATAAAGGATAATCCCTAAGAACATCAATATCTTCGATACAACATGTGTACATTTCATGACTGTATCTCCTCTACGAATAACATTCGTACAACTCGCACAAATCGCTTTATGCCAACCGGCAGACTATATCTCCGTACAAGTCATACTCAACCGCATCCGAAATCGACACCTGATAGAATTCTCCACAGCGAGCTTCGACACCGCGACAATATACTTCATTATCGATTTCCGGAGCATCCGATTCTGTGCGGCCGATATGCCACCCCTGCTCAATCCTATCGATAAGAACGGGGAATTTTTTTCCCACCATACTCTGATTCCGGGCTTCCGAGATATCGCGCTGGAGCTCCATGATTTGAGATAACCGCTCTTCCTTTACTTCGCATGGAACAGGATCGCCAAGTTCATGGGCGGGAGTCCCCTCTTCATGCGAATACGAAAATACTCCAAGCCGTTCGAACCGTTCTTCGCCGACAAAATTAAGAAGCTCCTCAAAATCCTCTGCTGTTTCTGTCGGGTATCCTACAATGAGCGTCGTGCGTAGTGCGATATCCGGTACCATATCACGGAACGCCTTAAGAAGTTCTCTCGTCGCTTTCTGAGTAATTCCACGGTGCATCGACTGCAGCACCCCATCCGAAATATGCTGGATCGGTATATCAATATAACGGCACAATTTCGGCGTTCTCCCGAATATTTCCAAAATCTCCATCGGGAACTTCGCCGGGTACGTATACATCAGGCGAATCCATTTAATGCCATCGACCGCCGCGATTTCTTCGAGCAACTTTGCCAGAATCCTCTTGCCGGTACGATCAATACCATAGGCTGTCGTATCCTGCCCGATAACGACGATTTCTTTTACTCCCCGCGATGCAAGAAGCTCGGCTTCTTTTAAAATTTCTTCGATCGGACGTGAAACAAGCCGGCCCCGCATCAGAGGAATCGAGCAGAAAGAGCAGGGATTATCGCACCCCTCCAATATTTTTAGATACGCATAATGCGCCGGTGTCGTCAATACCCTCTCCCCGATCATCCCGTAGCGATAACGCCCTCCAAGCTCTTCGAGCAGAGCTGGAATTTCGTGCGTTCCAAAAAATCGGTCGACTTCCGGTATTTCCTTAGCTAATTCCGATCTATAGCGCTCAACAAGACAACCCATCACAAGTACCTTTTTAAGCTTCTTCACGTCCTTCTGATGTACTGTCTCGATAATAGTATCAATCGATTCTGCCCGTGCTGCATCAATGAATCCGCATGTGTTGATGATCGCGATATCAGCATCATCTATATTCCCGGCAAGTTCAATGCCATTAAGTCTCATCTGTCCCATCAACGTCTCGGAATCGACGACATTTTTCGGACATCCGAGTGTGATCATGCTGACTTTTGTTCGCGCCGCCATATCCCCCGATCCCCCCTTTCCTTATGGACGCAATACGATGCCTCCGAGATACAGATATAAAACAGGCGATACAAATAACAGACTATCGAACCGATCCAGCACCCCACCATGTCCAGGAATAATGGACGATGAGTCTTTCACTCCTACATCTCTCTTCAAGAGAGATTCCACGAGGTCGCCAATTTGTCCGATAACGCCCACAATCATCCCGACGATAAGGCTTTCACCGAGAGTAAGATACTGCAGGACTAAATACTTTGCTGCTATTGCTGCGATAACCGCTCCGGCCAATCCCCATATTGCACCTTCCCAGGTTTTATTCGGACTGACCCGTTCAAAGAGTTTATGACGCCCCATTGCACGGCCGCCAAAGTATGCAGCAGAATCACAAATCCAGATGATTGCGAAAATTGAGACAAGTGTCATCCCGCCCCATTGTTCGATCGTCGACGAATCATATGCGAAAAATCGTATCGCAGGAATCTCTGCATTGAACAATTCGCGAATACCGATCAAGGTCCCAAAGAATAACGGTATGTACAGCACTCCGAAAACCGTCGCTGTAAGATTCAATAATGCAGATCCGTTTTTTCTGAATAATTCGCGGAGTAACACCCACCAGACGAATAGAACGAGGATGATAACTATGAGATGAGCCTGGGACGGAATAAATTGTCGAACAGTTCGCGCGATTCCCTCCAAAGGAGCAAGTCCAAGTATACGATTCATTTCGAATGCAAGCGTGATGATAATACCCGCTATTGCACCCTCAATCGCCAGTGGTTTCGCTCCTTTTACTTCTGCGAGGCGATACAACTCGAGCAGGGCGATCGTTTCTAATACCGCGACCATCCCCCACACCCAGAATCCGCCAATTAAACAGATAACAACAATACACGGTATACCAACGACCGCAACGAGTATCCGAATAAAAGTATTACTCATGAAAAGTTATTCTGACGTCAGTACATTTTACTGGCTCTTTCCTCCATAGAAGAGACGGGAGTCACACTCCATGATAAGAAAAATTATTACCTTCTGCAAGAATATTCTGGAAGAGCAGAAAGTGTGAAAATATTACTCTAAAACGACACAATCGGAAAAATATTTTATTTAGGATAATTGATACTGATGCAAATATGAAGTATCTTTAGTCAGAAAGGACGGATGAAGTAATCATTCGAAAAAATTTATGAAAAACTTTGTTAACAAGTATTTCCAGTTCTGTCCGAAGACAGGGAAATTCGTGGGTGTCGGGCAGCTTTCCGGCTTATCGCGTCTCCTATTTCCGCTTATCGGTCTGGCCGCTCTGGTGTGGATACTTATTCGTGTTATACCAAAACCAAGCCGTTTGAGTTATCCTTGTGTCCGGACTGCTATGCCATTCGCTTCGGGATTCATCGGCTACCTTGCGATGCTGGCTTTGTCTGCGGTAGCTTTCCTCAAATACAAGAAACCTCTCCGATATTATCCGGTTTTCTTCCTCTGTGCCTTTGTTATTTTTGGTATCAGCGGTTTTTACCTGACCAATGGTTATACAGGACAGCAGGATATACAACCAACCGTAAATGCCACCGTCGAGCCAAATCAACCGATGGGCGTGGCAAAAGGGATATACCCGGGAAGAGTGGTTTGGGTACATAATCCCGACGCAACGAATGAAAACTGCAATCCCAGTACATATGAGAATTCCTGGTATAATGTTGGAAATTACAATTCGTCTGTTGTCAGTGATATGGTGTCAGCGGCTCTCAGAAACTTAACAGGACAAAGCACAGACAAAGCTGCGTGGGATACGATATTTTCGTATCACAATATCTTGAGAGGAAAAGGAGCAGCGAATTATAAGGCAGGTGAAAAGATTTTTATAAAAATCAATGCAACAAGCAGCTATGGGAATTATGATGCTAATCTGAAACCAACCCAAAATGCGGTTGGAGTATCTGAAACCTCACCTCCGATGGTTCTTGCAGTTCTAAGACAGCTTGTCAATGTTGTTGGCGTTGACCAGCACGATATTTACGTCGGCGATCCGATGAAGCATATCTATAAACACTTATACGATTTATGGCACGGAGAATTTCCGTATGTCCATTATCTCGATAATAGTGGTGCCTATACAAATCTGGGAAGAGAACAAGCTATTAAAAGTACAACTGCCGTCATACATTACTCAGATCATGGAACGATATTACGTCCAAATGTTTGGGGAGATCCATGGTCCGGCCCGGATGGTACAACTCCCGTGTACAGTGATCACCTTTATACTATCCTTGATAGTGCTGAATATCTGATCAACATTCCAATGCTCAAGGGACATAAACGAGCCGGAGTGACAATGTTCGCCAAAAATCATTTCGGTTCACAAACACGGGGCGATGCATCCCATCTTCATAACGGCTTATTAGCGCCACACGAGATGGAACGTGGCACACCACGGACCGGATACGGATTGTACCGCATTCAAGTTGATATAATGTCGCATTCATTGGAGGGTAAAAAGAATCTTGTGTACTTGATGGATGCATTATGGGCTACCGATTATGAACTCGATATACCGTTAAAATGGCAGATGGCTCCTTTCTATGATGATTATATGTCATCCGTATTTGCTTCATTGGATCCTGTTGCTATCGAGTCAGTCGGCTACGATTTTCTGCGCTCCGAATTTACGGTAGAACGCGGCGCAGGCACTTATGTACAAATGGATGGAGTCGACGATTACCTTCATCAGGCGGCAGATTCGACAAATTGGCCAACAGGCACTAAATATGATCCGGATAGCACCGGCGTCCACATCTATAGTCTCGGCGTTCATGAACACTGGAATGATCCTGATAACAAGCAATATTCAAGAAATCTGGGAACAGGTTACGGTATCGAATTAATCCAAGTTGACACGACTACTTCTATCGCCATGGATAATCAAGGAAATCTTCCAAAAGGATATGAGCTCTATCAAAATTATCCTAATCCATTTAATCCTACTACGACGATAGCCTATTCGTTACCCAAAAAATCATCGGTTGAAGTAACAATTTACGATCTGCAGGGACGTGCAATAAAGTCATTCAATTACAACTCGCAACCGGCAGGGTATCAAAGAGTTGTATGGAATGGAACAAATAATTATAGCAAACCTGTATCGAGCGGAATCTATATGTACAGGGTACGAGCTTCATCGCTGGAAGATGGAAATATATTCGATATGTCGGCAAAGATGATCCTGTTGAAATAATATTTCTCAAGTTAAGTCAGAATTCTTTGAAGCCGGAGGATATTCAATGATCCACAACCATCCTGCGGCTTCAGAATTTTGACCCGGTATCTTCCAATCGTCAAAATACAGTAATATTATCGGATGGGATCATATGCGAAAGACAATTATTCTTGCAGCTTGTTTCGTTTCTGCACTCCTCCATGCTCAAACACCGGACGTCACCATTGATACGGTTTCCAATTATAACTCGTGGGTATGGAAGGCAATCGTCATGCAGAACGGTCTCATCACGCATGCCACAGTACCGGCTATCGGCGGTCGCGTGATGCAGTACGATCTGGGAAGTCATCCCTCGATTTTCATCAATTCCGTGGAGAAGGGAAAGACATATATTCCTTCTCAAGGTTCACAGTGGCACAATTTCGGAGGGTATAGAACCGCACCGGCACCTCAAAGCCGCTGGCCCAACACCTGGCCCCCGCCACCGAAACTCGATTATGGCAATTATTCTTATCAAATCGTTTCTCAGACAGCCGATTCCGTCTCCGCTCTAGTGACAAGCCCGGTTGAATCATGGATCGCACCTAACATTCAATTCCAACGGAAGGCAACGATGTATCTTGGATCTAGCCATGTAAAGATGGAGCAGACCATGATCAATCAGGGTGCAGAGGCAGTGAGCTGGAGCATGTGGAGCATCGTACAATCAATCGTCAACCATTCCGGTCAAACCGATTACTCGAATTTCTGGGTGTACTTCCCGATTAATCCGAGCAGTCGATATGGAACAAGCGGAGTATATTATTCACTCCCCTCGAATTCATGGAAAGGAGAAGTCGCACCGGGAATATACGGTGTTCAATGTGTGCCGGCTAGCAACAGCGATGTAAGAAAAATATATTCTGATTCACACAAAGGATGGATCGCATATACCGATCGACTTGATTCCGTCGTCTATGCGAGGACGTTCGACATCTTCGAAGAGGCCGAATATCCAGACGACGGTTCACGCTCTTCGGTTTATGTAAGTCCTCTCAATCCACCCGTCTATATGGAAGTAGAAGTCACCGGTCCCATAGTCGAACTTGCAGGCGGTGGAGGAAGCTATACTTTCACAGAAAACTGGTGGGCTGCGAAGATGCGGGCACCGGTATTGGATGTTAATACCGTTGGGGCGATTGCCGGCAGATTGTCATACGATTCGTCAACACAAACCCTTTCGGCTGTCTATGGCGTATTCCATAAAGGCACGGCAAAGGTGGTGTTCACAAGCATAGACCATCAGATTGTTGCCGAAGGAGAAGCACATGACGTCACGCCGCTACAGGAATTTCAATTTCAGGAAATAATTGCAATTCCAGAGGGTGCGGCAACAGTCGAAATACGGGTTTACAACTCAAATAAAGAATTGGTCGGCGTGCTGGACAGTGCAAGCGTTTCGCAGTTTGTAACCGCAATCGAAACAAAAGCCCCTTCGTTAATTCCCGAGTATCGTCTTGAGTCCAACTATCCCAATCCATTCAATCCCACTACGACAATCGCCTACACGCTTCCAAAAAAGTCATCGGTCGAAATCACAATCTACGATACGCAGGGTCAAATAATAAAATCATATACGTATGATACTCAACCGGCAGGCCAACAAAGAGTTATCTGGGATGGAACAACCAATCAGGGTAATACGCTATCCAACGGAGTATATATGTACAGGGTAAGAGCGATATCCATGGAAGATGGAAAAGTTTTTGATAAGTCGGCAAAGATGATTCTACTTAAGTAATTCTCCGGATACTCAAAGAACACTTCTAAAAAAATCCAGAGCGAATAATAATGAAAACTACAATTAGTATCTTCACAATATGCCTGGCTCTGTTGTTCTTCGTTCAGCAGACATTCACACAGGATACCCAGGAAACCAAATCAAAAGAAATACGACACTGGTGGAATGAAGCTCAATTTGGAAAACATTTTCAATATCCGGATGCCAAAAAGCTTCCACTGATATCGGTAAAAGGAAACAGATTCGTCAATTCTCTGGGCGATACCGTCCTTTTCAGGGGAATTTCAATTTCAGATCCCGACAAGCTCGAGGCTCAGGGTCATTGGAATAAAAACCATTTCGTGAAAATAAAAGAAATGGGTGCGCGAATTGTCCGTATACCCGTTCATCCGGTCGCATGGCGGGAAAGAACCCCTGAAAAATATCTCGCCCTGCTCGATCAGGCGTTGGAATGGTGCACGGAACTGGATATGTACATCATTATCGACTGGCACACAATCGGAAATTTGAAAACGGAACTATTTCAAAATCCGATGTACAACACAACGATGAAAGAAACGCTTGAATTCTGGCGTGCCGTCGCTGCCCGCTACGCCGGAATCAACACGATTCCCTTTTACGAAATTTTCAACGAACCAACCTCAATTCAGAATCGACTCGGACGCATAAGCTGGGACGAATGGAAAAAGATCAATGAAGATATTATCGCCCTGATCAGATCGTACAATAAAGAAAGCATACCCCTCGTAGCACCGTTTGACTGGGCGTATGATCTCACTCCGCTGCACATTAATCCAATCGAAGCGGAAAGAATCGGATACGTAACGCATCCTTATGCGAACAAACGATCGAAACCGTGGGAACAAAAGTGGGAAGAGGACTTCGGATTCGCTGCCAATCAATATCCGGTTATTGCCACCGAGTTTGGATTCACGGGAAGTCATGGAGTTGTGAATGAATACAGTGATTACGGAGATAGGATCATCAAGTATCTCGAAGAAAAGGGCATAAGCTGGGTGGCATGGATATTCGATCCGGAATGGACCCCATCGTTGATTTCATCATGGGATACCTACAAGCTGACCGAAAGCGGTGAATTTTTTAAAAAAGCAATGCAGGATACCACACACACAATTCATTAAAATCTCCGGAGTAAATGATGAAAATATTTTGTTTACTGCTCGTAGTATTTCTCCCGTTCATCGCTGCAGCACAATCACCGATTCCCCCCGGTGCGAAATTGGATACGGTGGTCTCTGGACTGTCTCAACTCGAAGGACCTGTCTGGAAAGACGGACTAGGATTGCTATTCAGCGACATCGCCCGGAGCAGGATATACCTCTGGTCGCCTTCCGACAGTTCGATCACGATCTACCTCTACCCTTCAGACAGTTCCAACGGTTTGACCCTGGATGCACAGGGACGACTTATCCTCACCCAAATGCAAAAGCGCCGGGTATCACGTCAGGAATCGAACGGAACTATCACTCCCCTCGCTTCTACGTTCCGGGGGAAAAAATTTAACAGCCCGAACGACCTTGTGGTAAAATCCGATGGATCGATTTTTTTTACAGATCCCGATTTCAATATTCCGGCAGGTCAGACAAAGGAACTCAGTTTCAAGGGAGTATATAGAATAAGTCCTTCGGGTACCGTTGCGCTTCTCGACAGTGTATTTGATAAACCAAACGGACTCTGCTTCTCGCCGGACGAGACACAATTCTACGTAAATGAATCGCCCCAGGGGAAAATTTATGCCTGGGATGTTGTCAACGACTCAATCATTACAAACAAAAGGTTATTGTATACGATTCCATTGGGCGGGTATTCTGACGGAATGAAAGTTGATCCTGAAGGGAATATTTACTGCACAGGACCGACCGGAGTGTGGATCATTTCACCGGACGGAGAATATCTCGATAAAATCGCCACACCCCCAAATCATAATCCATCAAACTGCACATGGGGCGATACGGACAGAAAAACACTCTATATCACGACAGGTAATGCCACTCCGGGTTCAGGATTCATTTATCGAATCAGGCTCGCATCGGGTACAGGAATCGAAAATCATGGTTCTGTCATTCCCGACAAATTCGAGTTATATGCGAATTATCCCAATCCATTCAACCCGAACACACAGATAGAATACGGTTTGCAGGAAGCAGCCCATGTCAATCTGACTATCTACAATATTAAAGGGCAGAAAGTGGAAACACTCATCGATGGAGACCGTAACGCCGGAATCCACAAGCTCACCTGGAACAGCTCAAGCGTTCAAGGAAAAGAAATTGCCGGCGGTATATATCTGCTTCGGTTGCAGGCAGGCGAATCGCAGAAGATCCAAAAATTAGTCCTTTTAAAATAAATATAAAGTACTTTTCTGTAGAGAGAAAGGACGGATAGGACGATTATCCGACACAGCCTATGAAAAACATCTTTAGTAAATATTTTAGGTTCTGTCCTAGAACCGGAAGACCTATCAACTCCAAACCGCTTTCCGGTGCATCACGTTTATTATTTCCGCTCATGGGGCTGGCCGCCCTGGTGTGGATAATTATTCGTGTGGTTCCGAAACCAAGTCGTGCCGCGTATCCATGCATGCGAGCCGCAACACCGGTTGCATCATCATTTATCATCTATCTATTGGGCCTTATTTCATCGTTGGTCTTCTTTAAGAAGGCCAGGATATATCTCTATCAATCAAGAGTTATTCTATTTTCATTATCGTTATTGCTAGCGTTGATTTTTGGTATTTTTTCCTACGTAAACACAAATCAAAAAGTATATGCGGATTCCCAGTCGGTTCTGGAAGGCCCTAATCAACCGATAGGGGTCGGGAAAGGAGTCTATCCAGGACGTGTTGTCTGGATTCATAATCCCGATGCGCTTAATCAGAGTTGTACAAATACATATGGAGATTATTGGTCGCAGGACAATAACACAAATCAAACCACGGTAAACAATATGGTATCCGAAGCGATACAAATGTTGACCGGCAAAGGATCCGATGCAGAGGCCTGGGATGCAATCTTTCGATATTATAATCAAACTCATGGGAGAGGAGATGTTGGTTATACAGCGGGAGAAAAAATTGTCATCAAAATCAATTTGAATAGTAGCGGATGTATTTTCAACAGCGATTCCTACGTCCGGTCGGACTTTAGAACAGTCGACACATCACCCCAAATTGTCTATGCTATTCTGGACCAACTTGTAAATACCGTGCATGTTGCGCAAACTGACATCAGCGCCGGCGATCCAGGACGAAATATTGACAATTTGTATTGGGATAAATGTCATCCGAATTTTCCTGATGTGAAATACTGGGGCAAGAGCAACGGCCGGACACCAATAGTGCGATCAACACTACCCGAATTGATGACCAGTGACGGCCAGATGCAAAATTATTTACCGGCCGCTTACGTGGATGCAGCCTATTTGATCAATATTCCGGTGTTCAAGCAGCATCATCGCGCCGGCATATCACTATCGAGCAAAAATCATTTTGGAACATTGCTCCCCTACCTGAGCGGCGGCAGCGCTTTCCCGGTCCATTACAGTCTTCCATGCACACAAGGAGATAGCAATGTCGATAATGGCGGGTATGGTAAGTACCGCATTTTTGTCGATTTCATTGGTCATAAAGATCTCGGAGGAAAAACGATACTCTACCTCTTTGATGCATTATGGAGTTCGACGAACTACGGAGATCCGCCCTGGAGGTGGAGAATGTCTCCGTTTAATACAAATTACCCGGCATCGGTATTTGCTTCTCAAGATCCCGTAGCGATAGAATCAGTCGGTTTCGATTTTCTCCATAATGAGTTTTATGCAGGCAATCCAAGCGGGAACGCTTTTCCACAATATTCGGGCGTCGACGATTTCTTGCATCAGGCAGCCGATTCGTTGAATTGGCCGGCCACGATCAAATACGATCCGGAAGGTGACGGTACCTACCTGCCCCGAAGTATGGGTGTCCATGAACACTGGAATAATGCCGCCGATAAAAAATATACAAGGAATCTTGGAACAGGCGAAGGTATCGACTTGATAGAAGTAGAACATCCTTCCGATATCAATACAGGTGATAACGCCAATCATCTGAATGAGTATTTTCAACTCTACACAAATTATCCCAACCCATTCAATCCCGGCACAACGATAGTGTATACGTTACCTAAAAAGTCGTCGGTTGAAGTGACAATTTACGATTTGGAGGGACGTGCAACAAGAACATTTATGCTTAACACACAATCAGCAGGTTACCAGAAAGTTGTGTGGGATGGAAGAAATGATCATGGAAACCCGGCATCCAGCGGAATTTATATGTACAGGGTGAGAGCCACCTCGCTGGAGGATGGAATAATTTTTGATAAATCGAAGAAGATGGTCTTGCTTAAATAGGATGATATGATTGTAATACCCGGACGGGTAATGGCGAATCGTTCCGGCTAAAACTTATTTTAAAATCGGATAATGTATCTTTGGTTCCTTCACAGTGACCCAGGGTAATTTATCCAATGTAAGGACTTCCTCACACTCGTAAATCGCCCGAAATGCCTGGAACCCTTGAAAGCCGCCTGCATCACCCCAGGCCATAAACCAGGTCCACCGCGGCTGTGCACGGAGGTTTTCGGGAGTCGGCACCGCACCAACTTCACCCAGTGCAATCGGTTTGTCACCGGCCAGCACTAAAAGCTGGTCATAATCGTTTTGAGCATACCCGTTTCGATAAACATCTATCGCTAAAATATCGACTACATCCTGTCCCGGGAAATATTTGTCGAACGGATCGACATTTTCACGCAGCTCATTGGCATTGAACACCCAGATTAAATTGTTCAAGCCGTGAAAATTCACAAGCCGATCAAAGAGCATGCGATATAATTTTTTATAGCCGGTCTCCCCTTCTTTCTTCCCCCACCAGAACCAATCGCCGTTCATTTCATGATAAGGGCGCCAGAGCACCGGTACGCCGGCGTTCTGTAATTGTTTCAGAAACCATGCAACCACATCCACCTGAGATTTCCAGCGCTCGTTGATCTCGGTTCCGGGTGTGATCAGATCCTGCCATTGCTGTTCTGCAAGTTTTCCCATAATAGACTGCTGGAAATCTACCGGCTCTTCTTCGATCGGACGTACCGCATGCCACATAAGCGTAATAATGAATCCTTCACTGTTTCTTCTGATTGCTTCGTCCACAATCTGTTGACGGTAGTTGATGCCGTCCCACGTTCCCGGTTCGCTGAATCCGAAATCCTGTCCGAAGACGGCAGGATAACGCTTCGTCATTTTCTGAACACCGGCGAGCCGTATAGAACCGTACAGCGGGTTACAGTGCTGACCCGTAAGTGTATGATTTCCGGAAATGCTGTAAATATATTGCAGCAGTTTTACAGCTTCAGGTGACGGATTTGGCGTCACCGGCCTGACGGGATTATCGCCGCCGAAGAGAGAATAAACAGGAAAGAATATTAGCGTGAATAGTATAAGGGTAATTTTAATAGTATTCATATATGAGCCTCAAGTAAATTTCTCATGCATATCCTCCCTTCCGAGGAAAGCTATTCATTTTTAACCGCCTTTGATGATCGGCTTCTTGACGTAAACGTATCATGATAACTCTTTTATTCCTTCGTTTCAATCTATCGACCATAATCAATTAATAAATTCTAAACACATTACATTGTTTGAAGTTTTTACTATAGCGACCAAACAATTCTACAATATATTCTTCCGGGGATAATAAGGAGATCAAAACTTTATGTTTTTATTCGGAGAAACCGCATAATAATACGAATGTAGCTGGCACATTTTTTGTAATACTTTTATAAAGAACGGAATAATTTTTCAGGGATGGTAAGAGTATTTCATATTGAAAAGTGCGATTGTTGAAAGTTATTCCGGGTATAATTAAGAATCGTGCAGCAATTAAATTCCTTGCTGCTCTTGCACGAAAGGGTGTAATGTGCCTTTCTCAGGAGAATAGTAGCGAATGTAAAACTAAGGCAGTCGGATGTAATTATCGCATTCTATGGCGAAATAATTTTTAAATCGATTTTCATAGCGTAAACAATATGAGAAAATATTCTTAAATTACAGATAGTCACTAATGAAAAAAATTTTCGGAGGATTGATCTTGAATCGTATGACTCATAAGATGTATATGAATACCATACTCCCAGCAATTATCATGACATTTGTAATCGGATTCGTGTCGCAGGTCTTCGCTCTTGATCCTCATAAAACGATTAATCAATACGGCCATAATGTCTGGATGCGAAAAGACGGTTTGCCGGCGAATGCAATAAATGTCGCTCTTCAGACACATGATGGTTACTTCTGGATCGGGACGTCGGCAGGTTTATTTCGTTTTGACGGTGTGCACTTCAGTGAGGTGAGTATTAATCCGTATGATAGCGCAGCAAATGAAAAGATATCTACTTTATGTGAAACAAGAGATGGGAGTCTCTGGATCGGCACAATATATAGTGGATTGCGCTGCATTAAAGAAGGAAAAGTTGTTCTATATGGTCAAAACGAGGGGTTAACGGAGATAGAGATAAGGAGACTATTTGAAAGCCGCGCCGGACATTTTTGGGTGGGCACAGCTCATGGACTCTTTCTACTCAGTGAGGGAAAGTTCAAGCAAGTACCTATCAATCCCGCCTACATCACCAGCATTGCCGAAGATGCCCATGAAAGAATTTGGGTAGGGACACATGAAGGCGTGCGAATCTTTAAAGATGCCGATGGGTCAGAGGCCTTCAAGTTTACATCTGCTGACGGTTTACCCAATAATATAACTTCATCCATCTGTATTGATCGAAAATCGAATGTTTGGATTGGAACTGAAGATGGATTGGCGTGTTGGAAAAACGGTCTATTAACAACCTACATGACAAAAAATGGGTTGTCAAATAATCATATTACCACGATTTATGAAGACAAGGATGGCAACCTCTGGGTCGGAACACGAAATGGACTTAATCGTTTTTATAATAACCAATGGATTACATTTACAGATTCGGACGGCCTTTCCAATAATTTTGTTTTATCATTTGTTGAAGATCATGAAGGGAGTCTTTGGGTCTGCACTTTGGAAGGATTGAATCATTTCCGGGATGTGAACGTCACTACATACACCATGAAAGAGGGTCTTGCCAACGACTATCTTTCCAGCGTTCTTGAAACACCGGATAGAAGTATGTATTTTCTCAGCAATTCGGATATCAGTATTACACGATTGAAGAATGGCAAATTCACAAAATTTTCTAATCAAGTTGGGACCGCCTTTGTCTCACGCGACAGCAGCCTCTGGATTGGCCAAAACGGATTACTCTTCAATATTAAAAACAATCTAATTAAAAAATTCGATACAACCACCGGTCTACCGGCCAAATGGATTTCGGCAATCACGGAAGATGATAAAGGTCTTATAATCTATGTTGATAATATCGGCATTCGGCGGTTCATTAATGGACAATTGAAACCTTACTTGATGAAGGACGGGCAACCATATCCTAATAATGAATACATAGTATGTTTTTACACACAATCAGACGGAACGTTGTGGGCAGGCACGACGCGTGGGTTAGTAAGGATACATGACGGGTATAGTACAACGTTTACAACAAAAAATGGATTGGCAGGTAATTGGATCAGTTCTATTTCTGATGATGGACAGGGGAGTGTTTGGATAACTTCGTCACATGGAGGTTTTGCTCGTTACAGGGATGAAAAATTTATTGCATATACCAACAAAGTTGGATTGTTCACCAACGAAATATACTGTGCTATTTTTGACGACCAGGGAGATATTTGGCTGAGTAGTCCACGAGGAATAGGGCATATTAAGCATCAGGAACTTGATGACTTCGCCGAGGGTCGATTGAGCGCCATTCATTCAGAAGTATTTTTAATGGTGGATGGAATGAAAACAGACGAATGTTTCGGTGAATGGCAACCTGCCGGTTGGAAAACACACGACGGCCATATTTGGTTTGCCACAAAGAAAGGGGCAGTGATGATTGATCCGAAAGCAATCAAGACGAACTCACTGTCCCCGCCGGTGATAATCGAGAATGTTATAGTAGATCAGCAAAGAGCAAGTATAAACCAGTTCACTGAACTTGCTCCTGGCACAGATAAAATTGAATTTCATTATGCAGCATTGAGTTTTCTCGTGCCGGAACGGGTGCTGTTTAAATATAGGCTTGAGGGATATGATTCGGGTTGGATCGAAGCAGGAACCAGGCGAGTCGCATACTATACGAATCTGCCGCCCGGCAATTACCATTTCAAGGTAATAGCATGTAACAATGACGGACTCTGGAACGAGGCAGGTGCGTATTACGGATTCAAGCTCGAACCGTATTTCTATCAGACACACTGGTTTTATGCACTTCTGTTGCTTGTGATCGGTGGAATCGTGTACGGTTTTTTCAGGCTGAGATTATGGCAACACGTGAGGAAAGAGAAGGAATTGCAGGAGCATATACACGAAGCTCTAACAAATATCAAAATATTAAACGGATTAATTCCGATATGCTCAAGATGTAAGAAAATTCGAGACGACAAGGGGTATTGGGACCAACTCGAAGAATATATCGAGACACACTCCGATGCGACATTTTCACACGGTATTTGCCCCGATTGTGCGAAAGAATTGTATCCGGATATGATTTCAAAAATGAAGAAAATATAGGCGTTAGCGACTTCTTAGCACCTTTATATATATAGAGGCGATTCTTTTTCCTCAATGCACCTTATATACAGAGTAAGAGGTCCCGGCCACATCCAGGTTTACCATTTTATTTTTCCTTAATAATCTTATCGCTATCCCTGCCAGTACTTGCAACTTTTTATATTCTATGCTCATCTGGAATTCCGCCGGTACACCCTTATCGGCCGGATTTAGAATCACCAACATCGTATCTTTTCCGTTGGCTCTGGCATAAATAATTTTCGATGACAGATCTTTATTTTAACAAGATTGCTTTCATCGTTCGAGTTGAATTTATACCGCTCTGATCCCGCGAGGTTAATCGAAAAAGATACATACCGCTGGAAAACTTAGAGGCATCCCAGATAATCTGGTGAAGTCCTCTTCCCTCTACATCGTTGATCAGTGTGGCGATTTCCCGACCCAGGGCATCGTACACTTTCAACGATACATAAAATCGCGATCCCGCGCCCGCTATCTGATATCTGATCACAGTTGTCGGATTAAACGGGTTCGGAAAATTCTGGTACAGAGCGAACATACCCGGCAAAGTACCGTCGTCATCCGAAAATATTCCTCTCCCATGTATGGCATTCTGAGATGTTCCCCAATCGATTGTGTTTATGACAGCAATGAGTGTATCGGCGATTTTGTGATGAGTACTGACATTGGGGTGTCCTTTATTCACATAGCCGCCGTCATAATAGGGGAACCACGCATAAAAGACATCACCATTGCCCATCTCATTTTCCTGATCTACAATTTCCGATATGGTTGACTTAAGCCATTCCGGATGAGCCGAGACGGCCAGAATTTTCGTACCGGGATATAGTGACCTGATCGTATCGATAAATTCATGATATCGCGTATGAAAGAAAGTTTTATTTTGGTTCGGTATTGTTAAACTATCATATCCATGCCAGCTGTTGAAATCATTCAGTCCGAGACAGATAACAACCAAGTCAGGAATCCATTGTCCGAAATTCCATTTCGGCAGACTGGTATACTCGAGCGCACGGTCGAAAATAGCGGGCAAATTGTTGTTCGTGTTCCCCTGCCAATCCTGTATAAGACCGAAACCTGATGCACTTGTCAAATGAAATTGTGCATCATAATATCTAGCAATGATCGCTCCAAAGCCTTCATCAATGTTGGTATACGAATCGTCTGGAGGGGCTGAGTCGTTCGAAGTCCATTCATTCCCGGAGGCGCAGGTGAATGAATCGCCGATAAACTCGATTTTCTTTGCGGGTTTTTGCTTCGGCATCAGGAGATTTTTTCCATCATCAAGGACGAATCCATTGAATGCAAATTTTGCCCAGTTCGTCTCATTCCTTTTCGTCACGCGGATCGTGTGATGGCCGTCCGGAAGGCCCGATCTCAACGTGTAAGAAGCGGTTGTAAATATTGTCGGATGAAATACAAATTTGATTGTATCGTCAATAGTAACATTGTAGTAACAAAAATTGTCGGTCATCCTGATTCCGATGCTTGTTCCTTCGAATTCGGCATACACAGAGACGCCGGGCCATGAATGTGTCGGAGCTGTTGGAACGCTGAAATCCCATCTTCCAAAATATTGTATGTTGGGATCATTCGCAGGAACGATGTTTGTGGAGTACGATAGATTACAGAAAACTATGAGCAATATTGCAGCGAATATAAAGACGTAAAAGTTCCGCATATGTACTTTCCTTTCCGATGGAATCTGTTTTTCCCGCTTATAGTTGAAGATGTGTTTCTTAAGGTGAATATTTTAAAATAACTCTTTTCACAATTTTTTTCAATGCTTGTCATATATGCCTGCATTTATTGTTTGAAGATCGCAGTTCCTGCAACGAACGAATCTTGCTTTCTAAGGCTTATATGAGAGATGAAGAAGATACTCCTATCTTAAGTTTAATATGATCCCTGAGATTGTATCCGTGCATTTTCAATTTCCGACCATCAAAATCCAGATTAGGGACATATGACGCTGAAAATTTTTGATATGCCGGCGTACAAATTTGCCTTGTTAATGGGCACTTTATTCGTTCACCTCATAAAAAATCTTGTTATAATAAAGATAACAATGATTGTTGCCGAATATATATAATGAAGGGGTACAGCTAGGGGAAAAACCACAGCTATTAGGGGTAATACATAATTATTATGCAGAGTCATATGCCGAAGAGCAAATATAAACGAGTGGTGCTCTTAGTATTCGCAATGGTGTTTATATTCGGAGCAATGTCGCCGATCTTCGCTCTCGATCCCCAAAAAACTATTAATCAATACGGACACACTATCTGGATACGCCAAAATGGTCTACCTGCAACTGCCGTGAACGTAGTACTGCAGACCCATGATGGTTATATCTGGTTTGGTATGTCGGCGGGTTTATTTCGTTTTGACGGTGTCAGCTTCACACAAGTGAGCACAAATCCGGAAAATTCTAAATCGAACGAATCGGTCACTTCATTATGTGAAACCAGAGACAGCAGCCTTTGGATCGGTACAGGATATAATGGTCTGCGTCGCTTGAAGAACGGTAAGATGTATAATTACGGCTCGAAGGAAGGTTTTTACGATACTCAAATTCGACAATTAGTAGAAAGCCGAACAGGATCTCTCCTCATTGGTACCTCCAATGGTTCCTATACGTTCAAAAACGGGGTATTTAGGCCCCTTCTTCTTAATCCCAACTACATATCCGGTCTTGCTGAAGATTCACTGGGTAGAATTTGGGTTGGAACACATCTTGGCGTACGAATCATTGACGAGTCTGATCCGACAAAAGTCGTCTGGCTTACAACTAAAAACGGATTACCACAAAACGTGACTACATACATCTACACGGATCGACAGGCAAACGTGTGGGTTGGAACGTTCGCTGGATTAGCCAGATGGAAGGACGGTAAATTTACAATATATAATGTGAACAACGGCCTGTCGGACAATTTCATCTATGTAATCTTTCAAGACAAGGATGACAACATTTGGGTGGGAACACGTAGAGGCCTAAATCGTTTCTCTGGAGGCAAATGGACAAGCTACATAAATTCAGATGGCTTGACCGATAACAATGTTCTATCATTAGCGGAAGATCATGAAGGCGGCCTTTGGGTTTGCACTTCAAATGGACTCAATCTATTCAAAAACGTCAACATCACTACATTCACAACTTACGAAGGACTTCCAAGTAATTACATTTCAAGTATCATTGAAACATCGGATAAAAGCCTGTACTTCTTTAGTAATGAAAGATCATATGTTACTCGATTCATAAATGGGAAGATCACCAAACGTGGTACACAAATCGGCCCCCTTTTCGCGGGACCGGTTTATTCAGCACGAGATGGTAGTCTGTGGGTTGGTCAGAGCGGATTACTCTTCAACATCAAGAATGGAAAAGTCAAACGCTATGATGCTACAACAGGATTACCTTTAAAATGGATTCCTGCAATTACTGAAGACGATAAAAGTCTGATCTTATACATCGACCATAAAGGCATCTTTAGATTCATTAATGGACGGTTGACGCCTTATTTGATGAAAAATGGGAAAAAATATCCTGCCGAAGAATATGTGGTATGTTTTTACCAACAACATGATAATCTCTTGTGGATCGGGGCTGCCAGCCGGTTAATAAAAGTAGAGAATGGAGAGGCTACAACTTATACGACAAAAGACGGGCTGGCCGGCAATTGGGTAACTTCTATTTATGACGATCGACAAGGGAACCTCTGGATCAGTTCACCCCAAGGCGGTCTCACGCGATACAAGAACGGTAAATTCACTGCATACAGCAAGAAGGCGGGTCTATTCACTGATGAAATATATTGCGTGTTAGGCGACGATCAGGGCGATCTATGGTTGAGCAGTCCGGTGGGCATCGGGCGCGTCAGCTGCAAGGAACTCGATGATTACGCCGAAGGACGGACAAACATCATTCATTCACAGGTTTATGAAATCGCTGACGGGATGAAAACGGATGAGTGCTTTGGAGAATATCAGCCTGCAGGATGGAAAACACACGACGGCCATATATGGTTTGCGACGAGGATTGGTGCAGTAATGATTGATCCCAAAACGTTCAAGAAAAACGAACTCCAGCCACCGGTGTTGATCGAGCATGTCACTGTGGATCAACAGATAATACCCCCCGATCATTTCATTAGCCTTCCGGCTGGTACACAAAAGTTGGAATTTCATTACACAGCACTCAGTTTCCTTGTGTCTTCAAGAGTGTTATTCAAGTACAAGCTTGAAGGATATGACCATGATTGGGTAGATGCAGGTACAAGACGTGTGGCTTATTATACAAATCTTCCACATGGTGATTACCGTTTTCGAGTGATGGCATGTAACAACGACGGATTATGGAATGAGGTCTGCGCAGACTTTGGTTTTAAACTTGAGCCGCACTTCTATGAAATGTACTGGTTCTATGCACTCATATTGATTGTATTGGGAGGAATCATCTACGGCTTTATCCGATTACGATTATGGCAGCATATAAAGAAAGAGAAAGAGCTGCAGGATCGCATCCAGGAGGCACTCGCCAATCTTAAAATATTGGGGGGCCTTGTTCCGATTTGCGCCAATTGCAAGAAGATTCGAGACGACAAAGGGTATTGGGACCAATTGGAAGAATATGTCCAGACTCATTCAGATGTGAGATTTTCACACAGCATCTGTCCTGAATGCGCGAAAGAATTGTATCCGGATATGATTTTAAAAAAGAAGAAAACGTGAGCGTTAGCGACTTCTTAGCACCTTTAAATATATAGAGGCGATTCTTTTCCCTCACTTCACCTTATATATAGCGTAGGAGATCCCCGGCACATCCAGGCTTACGATTCTATTTTTCCTTGATATTTTTATCGCTTTCCCTGCCAGTAGCTGCAACTTTTTATATTCTATGTTCATCTGGAATTCCGCCGATACATCCTTATCGGCCGGATTTAGAATCATCAGAATCACATCTTTTCCGTTGGCTCTGGCATAAATAAAGGGATATGTATTTTCTTTTGCATATAGCGGTACAAACTCGGCATATGCAGCCAGAGCAGGCTCTTTATGCTTCAATTGTATCAGTTTCCTAACCCGGTTCAACAGCGAATTCGGATCTTTATCCTGCCTTTCAATATTGGGTGCGTCGTTTGTCGTATCCACAGGCAAATACAGATTCGAAAAATCAGCTGCAGAAAAACCGCAGTTCTTACCCGACGTCCATTGCATTGGAGTGCGGGCACCTGAGCGTGGTTTGTAGGCGCCTTCAATTTGGGGCATGTCGGCCAATTGACGCATACCTATTTCATTTCCATAATAAATAAATGGTACGCCGGGCATGGTTATCCCGAATGCCATAATCATTTCAAGCTCATCGGTGGTCCTGTTTATATTCAACCGTGCGTTATCGTGGTTCCCGAGAGGCAGCAGAATATATCCCTTGGTTTTTGTTTCGTTGTACTGATCCATGTATTTCGAAAGGAAATTAGCTATGTTCCCTTTTCCTTCCTTATCGAAAAAACTGTGCCCTTCGGAATATCCGTTTAGAATACGCCAGCTTTCTTTTTGCATAAGATCGTTGTAGCCGTCGAACCAGTGGAAAAAATCGGCATGGAAAGCACCGTCAAGCGCATCTTTCGGATACGACCATTCTGATACCATAAATGCCTGGGGATATTTCGTTTTCACAATCTGACGAATCTCGGTCCAGAATTTTTTCGTATCTCCATTTACATCGCTGCCTTTCACCAACGCACCGGCCATATCTGCGCGTATACCGTCGGCGCCCATGTCCATCCAGAAGCAGAATACTTTTTTTAACTCCTCGCGCATCGCTAGAATGTCTGGATGGTTGACCGGCAGCTGCCATTTTTTTGTCGAATCGGGTTTACCGAAACCAAAGTTGAGCGCCGGCTGCGACCAGTAGAAATTACGCATAAAATTTCCATTACGTTGTCCGTAACCCTGAATAAATCTGTTACAGTACTCGCCTTCGTCCATCTTCCATACATTATCTGTCCATACATACCAGTTCGAATATTTGTTCTGTTGTTGTTTGCATGATTCAATGAACCACGGATGATCAATGGCAGTGTAGGTTATGACATAATCGAAAATCACTCTTAAACCGCGTTTGTGCGCTTCTTCAAACAGCCGTTTTGCATCATCGTTTGTTCCGTAACGGGGCGCCACTTTATAATAATTTCGAATATCATAGCCCGCATCATTAAACGGCGAGTCAAAAAACGGATTAATCCAAATGCCGTCTACTCCGAGGCTTTTAACGTAATCCAATTTTTGAATGATACCGTTCAAATCGCCTATACCGTCGCCATTTGAATCGTAGAAGGTTTGCGGGTAAATCTGGTAGAACACCGCGTGATGAAGCCATGCAGGACCCTCGGGGATGGTGCATAATCCGGTTATATCAGCTCCTTGCCCATATGCAAGAGCAAATCCAATGAATATGTGTATAGCAACAAGAACTAATTTCTTATTCATTTTTTATCTCTTCAATTTTATTGTCATTGCTTTTTGTCTGTAGGTAATGATCTTATCAGGATTCGCGGTACTTTCAACACCAACTCCATGATCAGCACCCACAAGAACAATGTGAAAGGTTCGCTGCACCGGTGCTCCATGATATGATCCTATCTGTGCACCCAAGGTAAGTATTTTCCTATACTCATTCCACCGGATCGGAATTTGAATACATTGATGCTTTTCATAATCATATGTATCGCCTTCATCGTCATACAGGGTGAACTCGGCATTCTCACCGGCGTAGATGCGCAATTCGACAGGCTCGTCTGTCTTTTGCATGGCATACTGAATTTCAGGACCAATCGGAACGATAGAACCGCATGGAACGAACAGCGGTATCTGTCCTATTGGAGGTAATACCTGAATTGTCCGGCCTCCGGTGATGGCCTCACCCGACCAGAAATTATACCAGAATCTATGCTTGGGCAAATAGACATTTATATTTTTGTCTGCAAAGGAGGGCGCATCAGGTTTTATCCAGTTCATCTTGAAATTTGCCGTCTGCGGCTTGAACTGCCGGTGTTCAATTACAAACCTGCAACTATGTGAGGATTCCAATGGATACTCGGCGCTGAGTGTTTGTTCTTCCCTGTTATCCCATCTGTCGATAAGCAGAGTGTCATTCAACCACATCCGGACACCGCCGTCTGTCTTGATATAGAATGTATGAAGACCGGAGGTGTCGGTCCTCAATTGGCCATTGATTCTTACGCTGTATGCTGTATCCAGCTCAGCCGGGACGCAGCCGAACCAGGCAATCTGACCGACATCGATCCTGCGGTGTAATACAAGTTTGTCGAATGAAAGTCCGCGGAAAATTGAAATCAAGGCACCCGACGTCTTTCCATCGGGCGAAAGAAAATGTTCCGGTGTGATGTCGATGCCACGATATTCCGGTTCGTACTGCAGAGGTCGCACGACCGGGCACACCATGAGTGAAGGACCAAAAAGAAATTGACCGGCGATGTTGTACGTTCGTTTATCGCCGGGGAAACTCATCGGCAAACCGCGAAGGAAGGAATATCCTTCGCTTGTCACTTTCCACGCGACCGAATAGATATACGGCATCAGCCGATACCGCAGCCGATCGGCTGTAATAAGCGCATCGTACGCCCAATTCCCTTTTTTACCGAACCGCCAAATCTCGCGGGGGATGTTCGTGCCATGAGCACGGAAGATCGGACTGAATGCCCCGAATTGAAACCAGCGAACATAGAGTTCTTTATAAGCCGGATCCTCATATCCGTGCGGAAAATGAAAACCTGTAATGAATCCGCCGATATCACTGTTCCAGTATGGAATCCCGGCCATCGAAAAATTTATACCGGAGGCGATCTGAACTTTCAAGTTGTCCCAACTCGCAAATGTATCGCCGGACCAGGTCGCAGCTCCGTTGCGTTGTTGACCGGCAAACGACGAACGAGTGAGAAGAAAAACGCGCTTCGCACTGGTCGCCTCACGATGGTGTTTATAGAGTCCTTGCGTCGTCATCAGAGAAAAAGAATTCAGATAACGGGCGAAAGTACCCAGTGTATTTCTACCGGCCTGTCTCATCGAGAGTTCGGTGATAAAACGATCATCCGTACAGCGGAACTCCGGCTCAGTGGCATCCGTCCAAAAACCATCTATGCCGTTATCTACCATTCCTTTTTTAATGTACTTCCAGTATAATGAGCGGGCATCCGGATTATACGCATCATAGACCAGTCCACCATTCCAGTGTGTGACCGGATAGAGATAACCCTTCTCTTTCATTTCTTTAAAGATGTTGCTCTGAATTCCGAATGCAGGCCAAATCGATACGATGACGTGGGCATGTCCATTGTGTATTGAATCAACCATAGCTTTTGGAGAGGGGAATCGTGTACTGTCCCACACCATGCCGCTGAACTGTTCATTGCCGGGCCAGTATGCCCAATCCTGAACGAGATTGTCCATCGGTATTTTTCGTGTCCTGTACTCGTGCAGGACAGTGAGCAATTCGGAAGCATCGATATATCGTTCTTTTGATTGCCAGTATCCGTAGGCCCATTTCCCAAACATCGGCGCAGCACCGGTCAGAAATCTGTATCCTGCTATCACAGCATCCATCGAATGACCATAGCAGAAGTAATAATCGATCTGATCGGCCACCTCCGACCAGAAGAATGTGGCAGTATCCGAATCGACAAAACGCGATCGTGAGTAATTATCCCAGAGGATGCCATATCCGTTCGTAGAAATTAAGAATGGGTTGACCGATGTACGATTTGCCTGGGTAAGATTCACATCGTGCCGCCGGTAATTCATTACGACATCTTCGAACTGTCCTAATCCGTACAGACCTTCATCCCGGGACAGATGAAAATTTTGTCTGGCGTGATAAACATTCTCTCCGGCAACGGTATCTCGTACCAGCGACGACTCGTCAATCCCTGCAGCTTCAAGTATAATCCTGCCGGATTGATCTTTGAAAAAGAGAGCGCAATCTTTTAACGACAGAATAACCGAAAGTTCTCCGCTCGAGAGTGTAGTTGTACCCTCTGCGATTTTTCTCCGCACGTCGACAGATTGTGGCAAAGCGATGACGCTCAGGCTGTTTCGGCTTGAGAATGTATCCGATGCTGAAATACGGACGCGCACAACAACCGGCGAGTAAAAAGTGATTCCAATTTTGTACTTCCCTATATTAAATACTTCCGACGAATGTCCGGAGAAGACATTCCCTTGACAGAGTATTGTCAGACAGAAGATCCACGATACTATTTTTCTGCTCATTATTGATTCTTGGCAAGAAGAGTTGTATTATAATATAATGAACTCTAAAATATAATCCTACCATCCAATATAAAAAAGCAATCCTGAGGGCGATATGAGCACAGATTTGGTACGCGTGGAAGAATTGATGCAACTTCTCACCGAAGGAATCTTACGCAGGTGGTATCCATTAGTCATCGATAAGGAATGCGGGGGATATTTTACCAATATGTCTCACGACTGGACGTTGCCGCCGGAGCAGGAAAAAATGATAGTGTCTCAGGCACGTCATGTATGGACGTTGTCGAAGGTGGCCGAATTTCTTGGAGGGAACAGGGAATATGAGCAGATGGCTCGTCATGGCTTTCCATTCCTTAAAAATAAAATGTGGGATGAGAAATACGGCGGTTTTTTCCAGATCCGAAGCCGGGTTGGCGGTATGTCGGATGTTCGCGGATGGCGCGATGAAAAGCGAGCGTATGGAAACGCTTTCGCTGTGTACGGCCTTGCCGCACTCTACGAGAAAACACACGATCTGGAGGTTCTGGAGTTTGTAAAGACCGCTTTTCATTGGATCGAAGAACATGCATACGATCCGAAGCACAAAGGATATTTCCAGTTTTTCACGCGGGAGTCGAAGCCGTTTGACAGAACGTCGGAATATAAAACAATTGCTTTCGATAGCAACGAACTGGGATTTAAGGATCAGAATTCATCGATACATTTGCTGGAAGCATTTACCCAGCTGTACGATGTCTGGAAGGATCCTCTGGTACATTCAAGGCTGCATTCGCTATTGGAGCTCATCCGGGATACAATGGTGGCAAAACAGGGTTATCTGCAATTGTTTTTCCACAATGATTGGACGCCGGTTTCTTTCCGTGACAGCTCTAAGGAAGAACGCGAAGCCAACTACGGATTGGATCATGTCTCATTTGGCCATGATTATGAAACCGCCTTCTTAATGCTGGAAGCTTCGTATGCATTAGGATTGACCGGCGATATACGTACACTGGCCGTCGCAAAAAAAATGCTCGATCACGCCCTGACGTACGGCTGGGATGAAAAAGCCGGCGGGTTCTACGACGGCGGATATTACTTCAAGGGAGATGACCGCTGTACAATCATCAAGGATACAAAAAACTGGTGGGCGCAGGCTGAAGGACTGAACGCACTGCTCCTCTTTTCAAAAATATTTCCGAACGAACCCCGCTACTATTCATATTTCCTGCGCCAATGGAAGTATGTAAAATCGTACATCATCGACGGGGAAAACGGAGATTGGTTCGAGGGCGGCATAGATAAGGAGCCGCACTTCCGCACAGGAATGAAAAGCCACATGTGGAAATGCACCTATCATACATGCCGGTCTCTCATGAACTGCATCACAATGATCATCAACAATTCCGATAAACCATTGAACAGAGTGATCGAACACTGGCGCAAGATCGCTAAGCAGTTACCAAAATAAAAAATCCTGCTGACATCAATACTCTCGACGCAGCAGGTCGTGAAAAAATTGAATGTATTATTTTCGATGTGACAGCTCGAGATTTTTCTTTATGAGTTGAATTCGCTGTTGAACACTTGCACCAGTACGAAGTCCGTCTTCCGGCGTGGAAAGAACATAATCAAGAAGCCTGTCAACCGTTGAAACAGCGACGTGCATCCTCGTATCAGATGAACCGTAATAGATAAATACATCGCCGTTCTTACGTTCCACCCACCCGTTGCTAAAAGTAACATTCGAAACATCTCCGATCCGTTCGTCGCCCTGGGGAGCCAGAAAATATCCGCCGGGCCTTGCGATGACTTTTGCAGGATCCCATAAATCAGTAAGTAACATATATAATACGTAGCGCAATCCTGCGGCGGTGTTTCGAACCCCATGGGCAAGTTGAAGCCAGCCTTTGTCTGTTTTAATCGGTGCCGGACCCAGGCCGTTTTTCACTTCCTTAATTGTGTGGTATGCCCGATCATCGATAATGGTTTCGTTATCGATCACGGCATTCTCGATACTATCCGACAGTCCCCACCCTATCCCGCCGCCCGATCCGGCTTCTATGAAACCGTCCTGTGGTCGTGTATAGAATGCATATTTCCCGTTAATGAACTCAGGATGAAGGACGACATTCCGCTGCTGCGGAGATTTTGTTATGAGATCCGGCAGCCGCTCCCATTTCAATAAATCTTTTGTTCTTACTATACCGCACTGGGCGATAGCAGAAGATGTGTCGGTACGGGGAACATCGAGATCCTTCCGCTCTGTACAAAATAAACCGTAGATCCAGCCATCCTCGTGTCCGACAAGGCGCATGTCGTAGACATTAATATCGGGATCCGAAGTCTCCGGGATCTGGATGGGATAATCCCAGAAGCGGAAATTGTCCACACCGTTTGAAGATTCTGCTATGGCAAAAAAGGATTTGCGATCCGCTCCTTCAACGCGTACCATCAATAAAATTTTTCCCTTGTATTCAATAGCGCCGGAATTGAATGTTGCATTCACCCCCAGGCGTTCCATCAGATACGGATTGGTTTTGTAATTCAGGTCATATCGCCAGAAAAGCGGTGTATGTTCGGCAGTGAGTACCGGATTCGCATACCGTTGATAAACACCGTTTCCTTTCCCTAATTTTCTATTCTTTTTTGTGATGAGACGTTTATGCTCTGCAAGGAGCTGCTTCAATTGCCGGTTGAATTCTTCTTTTTTCATTCTATCCTTTCCTTTTTATGATACTTAAATATACTGCAAGGTTTCAGAAATATCAAATTGATGAAATGAATAATCATAGAGCCCGGGTCTTTTTCTTATCGTTAAGTTTTATTATCTTATATGGACACAATTGTCTACGGAACACACTTCAGAAAGGCACACAGAAATGATACTTCCATCACGCTCGTACCTGAAAACTATCTTATGTGGGTGTGTTATGATTCTGACAACAACTGTATGCGTTGTCCCTTCGTTATCCCAACAATCGACTTTCCAACTTGCTCCGCTTTTTACAGATAATATGGTTCTACAACAGCAACGGCATGTGCCTCTATGGGGAAAAGGCATTCCGGGAACCTCAGTCGTTATTCGGGCATCATGGGGAAGACAGGCAATCGCGACCGTCAAGGGGGATGGCGCGTGGTCGGTGAAACTCCCGACTCCAAAAGCAGGTGGACCATTCCAAATATCCTTTATTCACGATACATCGACGACGGTATTACGAAATGTTCTAACAGGCGAAGTATGGCTCTGTTCAGGTCAATCGAATATGGAAATGCCGTTGGAAGGCTGGCCTCCGGCAGATACGATCGCGAATTCCTCCGGTGAAATTGCACAAGCTCAATTCCCTTCCATACGTCTATTCTCGGTTAAGCGTGCCAACGAAGCAGAACCGAGCGATATTTGTGAGGGAAGGTGGCAGGAATGTTCGCCCAACACCGTACGCAGTTTCGGCGCAGTGGCGTATTTCTTTGGCCGGATGCTGCATCAGAATCTCAAGATACCGATTGGTCTTATCAATACAAGTTATGGAGGCACTCCGATAGAGGCATGGATGAGCAGGGAAGCACTGCAATCATTCCAGGAATTTACCGAAAAGTTGAATCTGTTGGATGAAAACAAAGACGGTATGCGGTTGCAGAAACAGTGGATCACTCATCACCCCGGTATTAAGATTCGTGAAGGTGACCCATTGCATAAATGGGAAGGATTGAAATTCCAGGATGATAATTGCGATGAGCGTGAGTACGATGACAGTACATGGAATGAAATGAAGCTGCCGACATTGTGGGAACAGACATCGCTCGGCAACTTCGACGGAGTCGTATGGTTCCGAAAAAAAATCGCAATCCCATCGGCCTGGATAGGAAAGGATCTCGTTCTTAAACTCGGTCCAATTGACGATATGGATGAAACCTTCGTCAACGGTAGGCCAGTTGGTAATTATCTCGGCGAAGGTTTCTGGAAAGTCGACCGTGCGTACAAAATTTCAGGGTCGATTATCCGTGATTCCCTTCTACAGATTGCAGTTCGAGTCATTGATACACAGGGCGGCGGCGGGATCTGGGGAGATGCAAAGAACATGCAGGTGTATCAGGATAGCAGCAGCACCCGGATATCACTTGCAGGAAACTGGAAGTATCTACCTGTGGCAGAGTACCGCGCGAATACCTTCTATATGTTCGGAGCAGCGGGGAAGGAATTCTACAACCGGCCCAAGCTCACAATCGACTTTTCAGCAAAGACACCGACGGCGCTCTACAATGGAATGCTCCATCCGCTCATTCCGTTTGCAATCAAAGGCGTAATATGGTACCAGGGGGAAGAGAATACCGGACAACCGGCGCTTTACAAAAAGCTATTTCCGGCGATGATCAACGACTGGCGCTCGGCATTTATATGCGGCGAATTTCCATTCTATTTCGTACAACTGGCTCCCTGGAATTACGGCGTTGAGACGAAGTCCCAGCTCCTTCGGGAAGCGCAATTGCAGACTCTCTCGGTAAAGAATACGGGAATGGTCGTTACACTCGATATCGGCAATCCGAATAATATTCATCCTGCCAATAAACAGGATGTCGGTAAGCGGCTCGCGCTCTGGGCGCTCTCGAAAACATACGGCAGGGAAATCGCATATTCCGGTCCTATCTATAAGTCGATGAAAATACAGAAGGGCAGAATCATTCTTTCGTTCCAGTATGCGGATAAAGGATTGGTTTTGAAGAATCTTGAAGCCGGGAATAAATTCCAGATTGCCGGCAACGATATGCAATTCAAAGATGCTGATGTAATAATTCAAGGAAACAAACTCGTCGTCTCTCATCTTGAAATTCTTAGTCCTCAGGCGGTACGCTACGCATTCCACAACACAGACGAAGCGACACTCTTTAACAAGGAGGGTCTGCCTGCGTCGTCATTCAGGACAGACAACTGGGAGAAATAGCATCATAATCATTTAAATTGCTTTTTCTAAGGAAAAAGTAAAAATTAAAAAGTATAAAATAAAAATATTTTTAAGTGCCAGGTAGTACTTTTTACTTTTTCATTCTCGTCCTGAGCGAGTCCCGATTTTATCGGGACGAGTCGAAGGATTTACTTTTTAATTTATTTTTCTATACTGGAGGTCTGTGTGCTCTTTATACGAATGGTCGGTTCTCTCTCCATCCTTTTTCTTTGTATTACAACTCTTTTCGCTGCAGGACCTCAAAAGATTCAGAAGAACATCATGATCGACCAATTCGGTTACAGACCTGATGATCAAAAAATTGCAGTGATTGTCGATCCTAAAATTGGCGGTAATTCAAACGAGAATTTTAATCCGGGTTCAACGTACGAAGTACGTACATGGGACGATGACAAAGTTGTTTTTACAGGGAACCCTGTAGAATGGAATAACGGCGCCATAGACTTTTCATCCGGAGATAAAGGATGGTGGTTTGATTTCTCCCGGCTGAACAAGGAGGGTGAATATTATATCTTTGATAAAGAACAAAACGTGGGTTCTTATAAATTCGAAATATCGAAAAATGTTTATAAGAATATTTTGAAAGCCGCGATGCGCGTATTCTACTATCAACGGTTAAACGATCCGAAAAAGAAACCATACGCCGAGGAACCCTGGACAGACGACGCCGCTTTTATTGGCCCCGACCAGGACAGAGAGGCGTTGTATGTTAACGATATGAAAAATAAGTCTCTTGCAAAGGATCTTTCCGGAGGATGGATGGATGCCGGAGACTATAATAAATATGTCACCTTCGCGGATAATCCCATCCATCTGCTGCTGACGGCTTATAATCAAAATCCAAAAATATTTACAGACGATTACAATATCCCTGAGTCAGGTAATGGTGTGCCGGATATTATTGATGAAATCAAATATGAACTTGACTGGCTTAAAAAAATGCAGGAAGATGACGGAGGCGTTTTGATAAAAATGGGGAATATCGATTTTAACATCTCCTCTCCCCCAAGTACTGATAAACGCCCCAGATACTACGGACCGAAGTGTTCATCATCGACTATTGCAGCAGCCGGAATGTTTGCTCATGCTGCGATCGTATTTTCGGGTTTCCCTACGTTAACGGAATATGCAAAAGATTTGGAAAAAAGAGCTGTGAAGGCCTGGAAATGGTATAAAAGTAATCCGCGTTCTGATTCATGCGACGATGGAACAATTGAATCGGGGGATGCGGATTACAGCCTGGACATGCAGGATGGAATGGAAGTCGTTTCCGCGATCTATTTGTTTGCACTTACCGGAAAATCAAAATATAATGACATCGTCAAGAATAATTTTTACGTCACTTCTCCATTCTATGATTCGCATCTCTCCCTTTTTTTTAGCCATCAGGAAGATGCATTACTCTATTACACAACTCTCTCTGACGCCGACGAAGATGTAAAAAAGGCGATTCTGTCTCACCGTGCAAAACAAGGAATGGGAATGGAGTTGTATCGGTATCAACAGGCGGACGATTTGTATATGGCATATTTGCCGAGGGCTCTATATAACTGGGGATCGAATAGTCTGCGTGCTGCACTTGGCAGCGCAAATTATGATTTCATTATATACAATCTTAACAGCGGGAATAAGACCGCCTATCTGAATAGAGCATTGGGAATCCTTCATTATTTTCACGGAGTTAATCCGCTGGGGATCGTTTACTTAAGCAACATGTACAACTATGGCGCCGATTATTGTGCCGATCAAATATGGCACGACTGGTTTAGGGATGGACTGAAGCAGGGCCTGAAACCTCCGCCGGGCTACGTCCCCGGTGGACCTAATTCCATGTATGGCGGCAGCTTGAGATATTTATCCGTGCAGCCTCTACAAAAGTGCTATTTAAATTGGAATAACGGCTATCCGGAAAACTCCTGGGAAATTTCGGAACCTGCAATTTATTACCAGGCCTCTTATATTAAACTACTTTCAAAGTTTGTCAATTCTGAATAATGCATTCTATTCTGGAAAGTACACTTGAGACTATTGCGATCGTTTCAGCGGATCGGCGCGTCATCTATACTACCCGCGATCATATCGAAGCACCCAACTGGTCGCACAACGGGAAATATTTCCTTTTCAACAGCAGCGGCCGTATCTACAGACTCCCCGTGACAGGCGGCACACCCTTGTTAATCGACACCGGATTTGCCTCGCACTGCAATAACGATCACGGCATATCACCCGACGGCACGCTTCTCGCGATAAGCGATCAGTCCAGGGATGAGAAATCTCTTATTTTTATCTTGCCGATCGACGGTGGTACGCCGCGGCTCGTTACCCTACTCGGTCCCTCCTACTGGCACGGCTGGTCGCCTGACGGCAAAACTCTTGCTTATTGCGCAGAGCGAAACGGTGAGTACGACATCTATACCATTCCCGTCGAAGGCGGCAATGAAAAACAGCTAACGACTGCCCCTGGTCTGGATGACGGTCCGGATTATACACCAGACGGGCAATATATCTACTTCAATTCCGAGCGGACCGGTACAATGCAGATCTGGCGTATGAAAACCGACGGGAGTTTTCAGGAACAGGTGACATCCGACGAATATAACAACTGGTTTCCCCATCCTTCGCCGGACGGCAAATGGATCGTTTTTCTTTCATATGAAAAAGATGTGAAAGGACATCCCGCGAACAAAGATGTCATGCTCCGTCTTATGCCTGTGGGCGGGGGCCCAATTCAGTTACTGGCAAAACTATTTGGCGGGCAAGGCACGATCAACGTACCGTCATGGTCACCCGATAGTCAGAACCTGGCTTTCGTAAGCTATAGATTAATCTATCAATAGGATATTAACAAATGACGAAAAACAAAGTCGCAATAATCACAGGAGCTAGTCGCGGAATAGGCCGGGAGGTTGCCATAGGTCTTGCCAGAGACGGTTATAGTGTGGTTTTAGTAGCACGTTCAAAAGGCGATTTAAAGAAGGTGCTGGATAAAATTAACACCGAACCCGTCAATGGTGCATCTGCTATGCACATGATGTATGCTGTTGATGTAGCGGATGCTCAGTGTATTAAAAAAGTAGTCAGAGACTCCATAAAAAAATATGGCCGTATCGATGTATTAATCAACAATGCCGGAGCATATTTCAGAGGAACATCCAGCGTAACTATCAAAGAACTTGATTATATGCTACGGGTCAACCTTATAGCTCCTTTTGCCTTTATGCGGGAAGTAATACCGATAATGAAAGATCAAAAAGACGGTTATATCATCAATATAGCCTCGCGGGCAGGAAAGATAGGTTTTTCAGATGAGGGCGCTTATGCTGCCAGTAAATTCGGACTGGTGGGGTTGAATGAATCGGTTTATAGAGAACTGTCGACATACGGAATAAGAGTAACTGCTATTTGTCCGGGGTGGACCAATACCGAAATGGCACAAAAAGGAGAATCTCCAATCGCTGCTTCAGAAATGATACAACCGTCGGATATTCTAAAAACTATTCGTTGGTTGTTAAGCGTTTCGCCATCGGTAAGAATTCGTGAATTGGTTATGGAATGTAAAGAAAGCATTTGTTAATCATAAGAAGATATGCAACATACCAAATCGATAACAAACAACCAGTGACTCTGAGGACGAAAAATTGAAGACTCTAATCTCACTCATTACTTTTTTCACTGTTATCAACACTTCATCTTCCAATGCTCAATTAATACGGACTTACGGCTTAAAGGCCGGATTCATTAATGCAGAGCAGCAATGGGACTATGCTCCACAATCCGGAATGCATGCATCCGGGATCGGTCCAATATGGGGATTTGATGGAGGTGCCTTTGTTGAATTATTCACTTTCCAAAATTTCAGTTTACTCACCGAACTTCATTATATTCAAAAAGGAAGGACTGTTACTGTAATTGCAACTGCAGCTGCCGACAATCCACAGGGTTACATCGATCTTGGCCCGGAAGAAATCAAACAGAGATTTGAATATATTAGCATCCCTGTCCTTGCTAAATTGCGCATCGAAAACGATATGGTGACTCCGTATATTGCTCTCGGACCACGCCTCGAGTACCTGGTTGCACATCCTCCCTCACCCGTCTATGATAAGTTTAATAAAATTGAGCTCGCCGTCACTGGTGCCGCGGGGGTGGAGTTGTATTTCGGATTCACCCCGAAGTTCTTGTTCGAGGTCAATTACAGTCTGGACTTAACCAATAGTTACAAGAACGAGAATGTTACCGTGAACAATCGATCAATATCATTTCTTTTTGGTGTGGAATTTTAATATTATTTTTTTAATGCCGACTCAATAATCATAGTAACTACACTGAAGGAGAACAGATCCAATGGAGACCAAAGCAAGGTTGTCTGTATTTCAGAAATTTTACTGGGGACTCGGAGGTTTCGCTGAAAATCTTGCCAATAATGCACTTCTCTCTCTCATCTACCCGATTTTTGCTGTCGGTATGGGAATCAGCCCTTTCTTTATCGGCCTCGCCCTGACCGGTTCGCGTATCGTCGAGGTGATCACAGACCCTATGATCGGAAATCTATCCGACAATACGAAATCACGATGGGGACGCAGACGGCCCTGGATTTTCATCGGCTCGATCCTGATGTCGATTCTCTTCGTTGCGATCTGGTTCACACCGCGTCCTGATGGCGGATCATTTCCGATCGTGTACCTCATCGCAATGTGTTCTCTGTTCTACTTCGCATTCACCATCTGGAATATCCCGTACAGCGGTTTAGGACTCGAGCTGGAGACCGATTACGATGAACGTACAAAACTTATGATCTACCGTGTAACCCCTTCATTCATCGTGGGTATCGCGATCGGATCGCTCTATAAACTGACGCTGATGAGAGATGTGTGGGGTGGAGATGAGATCATCGGAGCCAGATACGTCTGTACCATTATCGGCGTCCTGATGCTGATCACCGGAATTATTCCGTCTCTCTTCTGTAAAGAACGGTACAGCCTGCCGACCAAGCATGAAAAATTAAGCATCTGGCGTGCGATGGGGCTGACATTTAAAGATAAATCATTTCAATTGCTCATCGGCTCGGCATTCTTCGTCTTTATTGGCTTATTCTTCATGATACCTCTGCTCACCTATATATCGCTCTACTACGTTTGCCACGGAAGCAAAGAGTTGATGGCAACTATCGGAATGTATACCGCATTCGTCCAGGCGACAACACAGATACTGAGCATGATCGCCATCGGTGCCTTTGCAAAACATTTCGATAAGAAAATCGTTCTTATTGCCGGGCTTATCGTCGGCATCATCGGTTATATCTCAGGCTGGTTCCTGTTCACACCGGATGCTCCATACCTGACCATTATTCCTCCAGTCATCATCAATATCGGACTCTGCGCATGCTGGGTGCTTAATGGCTCGTTCAATGCCGATATCTGCGATTACGATGAGCTGAAAACCGGCCGCCGCCGCGAAGGGATGTATAGTGCTGTCTTCGCCTTCCTTACAAAACTGGCTATCGCGTTCGTTTCTGCGGTCAGTTCATGGGTTCTTGTAAAGCTTGGATTCGAAGGACAGGATCTTCACCCGACCTTCGAACAACTGTTCACACTACGGTGGATCTACATCGCCATTCCGGTTGGTGCCATGGTTGCGGCTATTCTCTGCATGTGGAAATATCCTCTTACGAAGCAGCGGGTGAGTGAAATTCAGGAACAGTTAAAACAAAAAAGAGCTGAAATGGCGGTGTAATAATAATCTCATAACGATTACCGTCTAAACATTTTTTTCTATTAACAATCCCGCTGATCTTGCATACTCCGTACGAAATCTTTTTGTATAAAGGATATTGAGACAGCGGGATGGTGCCTACCCCGATGGCTGCCGGGGAATCTCTGAAAAAAAATTATTCGGAATAGTAACATCATATAAAAGGAAAGAAAATATGAACTATATCTCCGAACTTAAAAAACAGAAACAAATTCTGAACGATCTCTTCGATAAAAAAGAAATTTACAGCAAGAGATACAGAAAAGGTGGATGGACGGGAAAAGAAGTCCTGATTCATATCAAAGACTCCGAGACTGTTAATTATGACAGACTCAGAAGAATCATTGCGGAGGATAAACCTATTTTGTGGTTTTTTTGGCAAGATCAATGGCAGAAGAATCTTAAATACATGAAACAGGATATTGTACTGGCAAAAAGCTTATTCATGACAACACGGGACTCATTTATCGAGACTATCAAAATGCATTTGAAAAAGTCTGAAAAGAGGGAAGGCGTTCATTCCCGGCGGGGTGTGATGAACATGAGACAACTAGTAGAATTTCATATCCGTCATGTCGACCGTCATATCAAACATATTCAAGGAATAAAATAAATCGATTCTGCAGACTAATTGCTTATTCCCTGAATAAGTATATTTTGATACCTGCAGCAAGAATACAGTTTTCAGATATTGAATTTTAAATAGAAAATGAGGCTATTGGGGGGATAATACTGTTATTACAGGACCCTCCCTTCATCATCGAGCAAGTTAAGCTCGCGGAGAATCCCGCGGGCATCGGACGCTTGCGTACGCTGCACCATTACTTTCACAATGGCTAATTTGTTATTCATTGCAAAAGAGAGATAATCGTGTTGTGAAAATACCTTCGAGGGAAATCCGGCATTCTCGAGATTGGTCCTGATCATCTCGGCTTCATATTCATTCTTCGTTGTAAAAACAGCCGACCATTGCCGGTGAATCTTCATATGCTCGGTAGTTTTGCAGAAGATGGTATTTCCCTTTTTTCTTTCACAATCGCTGCAGACCGGTTTTCCACAGACCACGCAAACACCGACGGCATCCTGTTTCGGATGCTCCTCGCATTCGATTTCCCCTTCGCCGGGTTCGAGAATAACTCCACAATGAGAGCAGAAGAAATCCTTTGCCCTCACCCGTCCGTCGCAATTTTCGCACGTCTGTTCTTCGAGCCGCTCAAGTTCCTCACCGCACTCCCGGCATTTGGCGTCACCTTCTGTGTAGTAATTTCCACATACGGGACAATTCGGCATACGATTATCCCTCCCCCTCTTTCGGCTTCACCGAGAAATGGAATGCGACGATGGAGAAAGCCAATACGACCGTAAACACAATGAAATTTGCCATAATTACCGGTATCGTCATTTTTCCCGCTGTAATAGTTCCGACCATATCATCGTCGATTTTAAAATAGGCTGCCAATATAGCAACCGTATTATTAAAAAAATGGACAATGACAGCGACTATAATACTATTCGAATGATATACAATGTAGCCAAAGAAGATTCCAAGTGCAATAAGTGGTATGAGTGAAAAAGGACTGAGATGATACACTCCAAAAATTATCCCTGTAATAATAATACCAAGCCACCCGCTAGAGCCGCTTTTCTCGAAATTCCTCTGGACCAATCCGCGGAAAAGAAACTCTTCACAAATCGACGGAATCAGTGCAGCAACGGTAATGACAAAAAAAGCTCGGGTATTGAATGTGCCGTAATAAGCATACGATAGATTTCTTCAATCATCTTTCGGACTTCATCGATCTGCGGTTTGAGCACATGAGGCAGCGGGATTTGATCCTGAAAATAAAGATACACCTGCAGAACCTGCTGAAGTGCAAAGACACCTATTATCGCAAAGAATACGCTCTTGATTGACGGTGTATTTAATCGAAAGAGCAAACGGAGGTCTTTTGTCTGGAGTCGCGCCAGAACTAGCGTCGGAACCAGTAAAAGAAAAATCTGCGCAAGGGCTGTTTGGATCCGGACTCCCCGAACATTTTCAGGCGTGACCTGTGCAGTCTTAAAAATTAGAACTGAAATGATGCTGCCGATGATCTGATACGAAAAAAATATAACGCACAGAACAATGAGTGCGTACATCCAGGGTGAGATCCCGAGTCGATCAATGACAGAAAATTCGGAGAGCGGCGGTACGTTCTGGTTGGGTGCCTGGTCGTCGTTTTGATATTCCTGCGTCATTACATCCGTTGTTTGATCATCGCGGCAAGGAGCGGGATCATGATTTCATGATGCCCGGTGATCTGAACCCCCCAACCCCCTTTTTGCGTCGGTCGCTGGACCACATTGACTCTTGGCCGGTAATGCTGGAGCATATCGAAATTCGCCGTCGTAAAACCGCGGGCGTCGAATCCGAGATTGCGCGCGACAGTGAGCGATTTTAAAAAGACTTCGGGCATGATGACCGCCGAGCCGACATTCAGTACAACGCCACCGCCGCGCAATCCCTTCACGACTTCACATAATACCCTGAAATCCCTGAAGCTCAATTCACCGGTTACGGCTCCGCTCATCGATGGCTGTTGATGAATTGTATCGGTTCCTATCGCCGCATGAACTGTCACTGGAACGCCATGCGTGACGCATGCCGCGAGGATGCTGTATTTTCTCTTTGGCGCTTTCAGAAGCGCGTTTCCGAGCGCTTCGCCATATCCCATATCACCCTCGATACGGGCTCGTTCTAAAACTCCATTGATAAATTCGCCAGTTTCTCTGGACATTCCGAAACTACCGTCCTCTATTTTCACCGCAACGTCTTCCGACGTTTCCCCCCACATTGCAGTCTCCACATCGTGAATCGATGCCGCGCTGTTCATCGCAACTGCAGTGATCATTCCACGCCCAATAAGATCTATTACAACGGGGGAAAGTCCGACTTTAATTACATGCGCACCAATCATTAAAATGACAGGTTTGTTTTTTTTACGCGAATTGACGATATCATCGACTAATTTCCGAAGATCCCCGGCAATGAGAATTCGCGGAAGAGAACGCACGAAAGACGAAAAAGCCTCTTTCTTCGGGTTGTATACCTTTGCGAATGCCGAAAGCTTGACCCTGCTCCCACGTTTTTTAATGGAAACCGTCTTTACCTTGCTGAGATCCGCTTTTTTAAATTGTGACATGATATTCCTGCTTTCTTTTTAAACAAAAAATAATACCAGGCTCATAAAAAATAATACACGATGCTGTACTCATTCATTAAAAAATAGTTGTACGAGTAAGGCAATAAAGAAATTTATTTTACCTTTGCCGGTATCGGCCCGCGCAGACCGGAATATTCCCGCAGCTCCACATCGATCGTTCCTATGACAACCTGAGTACTTACCTTGACCGGTATTTTCCGCTCATCATCAGATAACCATACTATAATACGCCCTTCGCTCTTGAATAAACCACCTTCTTTGACAAGAGGCTCAAGAATTATACATTTGAAAGTCCCTGCCTCAACCTCGATTTCCTGACGGCCCAGATATTTCACATCGAGTGCATACGCTGAGTCTTTATAAAAATTCTTCAGATGAAACCGTTCCCCGGGACGCCGATTATCGTAATTTTGAGTCCGCATATAATAGAATGCCGACATAATATCGTGGACGAATTCCGGAATCCGGTAATTGCCTTCACTCGTTCTGGCAATATGATTCCGCTGATCGAAATCGGCAGTAAAATCGCGCTTGTAACCTCCTTCGCGTATGTGCTGTTCAAATCTCCAGGGGAAGATTCCTTCCGCATCGATATATGTTTCGTACCGATCCCTGACGCGATAAATCCATGAAAATGCCGGCAGGGAATTCACCTCAAAGAGCACCTTGTACGTGCTCCTACCCTGCATAATCATAGTATCGGTAACCGACATAAATGCTTCACCGGCGGTGATGAAGCCATAACCAATGTCGAACACCAGCTTCTCGCCAATCCCAAATGCAGTGTTCGCGATGCCTGACGGATTCAGATTCATCGTATCCGGAAGAACACGAACGGTATCCGTCTGGCAAAAAGCATGCTGCTGCAAGACGAGAACCAACGCGAGTGTCCTGATTATGATTCTACAATTATATTGCGGCATATTTCTCAAGAAGCTGGAGCACTCCATGTTCGACATCGTCAACTGCAATTTGTTCCATGCATAGCGAGGATCGGCAAGGACCTCTCGAGCATTCTGGACATTTCGATTTATCCGGCTCAAAGATTAACCTCTTCTCCGTATATGGCCCCCAGCGTGCCGGACTGCACTGCACAATCGGCGGATAGAATCCTATTACCGGAGTACCGACGGCCGCCGCAATATGAATCGGACCCGTAGAATTTGCCACGAGAACGTGTATTTTCTCGTAAAGGGCCGCAAGGTCTCTTAGGGAAAACCTCCCTACTGTGTTGATACATCCATCTCCGATTCCCGTGAATATTGAATCAACCAAAGATTGTTCTTCCTCACTTCCGGTCAGGATCACTCTCAATCCCCTGTGAAGTAATCGACGTCCTATGAATATGAAACGTTCCATCGGCCAATCGCGTGCCGAACCGCCGCTTCCCGCATGAAGCACAATCAGACGATCGGCCGGCGATATATGATATTCTTCAAAGAATGTCAGGATTTTCAGCCGTTCCTTTTCTCCAAACGGCACCGAAAAATCTCTCGACGGCTCTCGGCTGCAACCGAGCGGCTCCAGCAAATGAATATCGTATTCCAGCTCGTGACAGCGTGCATCTTTCCGGTGCTCATATACACGCCGGTTGAACAGGAAAGAATACCACCTGTAACCTGTCCCTATTCGGATCGGAATCCTTGCTGCAAAAAAAAGAAGAGCCAGCCAAAAACGCGGGAAGGCCATAACTACGACATCATACCGTTCTTTTCTTACCCGATGGAACGACGTCCACAATGATCCTAATTCTTCGAGAGTCAGTGCAGCATCCAGGTAACGATGTCCTTCTACAAGACCCAACGTGTATTGACGCACAAGCATTGATATCTTTGCCAGTGGAAATTTCCGACGCAATACCGCCAGCATCGGAAGAGAAAGAACTACATCGCCGATGCGATCCGTTCGCGTAATAAGGATGTTTCTATATTCCATAAGAGAAATATACGCGTACAAATCCCGAAGTGCAACCTTACTCCGGATAATGTGTCTGAAATCACACTCAACCTTGCCACCATTTTTTATCAGCCAGTTTCCTGAGTCCCGTTCTGCCCACAGGACGGGAAGGGAAATATTCTATGGAACAAAGATATATTGTTATACAATTTTTAACCGGTTGCCTCGAGTGGCTGTTTTTTACGGCCTTCGATCATTCACAATTCCGCCTTCACTTCGTTCCGGCGGACAGGTCAAGAATCACAAACCCTGTAAGTGTGACATGTTAAAATTTCTATTTCAGCAAAACCATCCGTTTTGTTATAGTGATATTCCCGCTCTGGAGACGGCAGAAATAGACTCCACTCGACACCGATGCTGTGTTCCAACGGATTGAGTACGATCCCGGTTCGAGGGTAGCGTTCAGAAGTGTTTCGATTTCCTTCCCTGTGATATCAAAGAGTGTGATCGAGACACGATCATGTTTGGGCACACGGAACTGGATAGTGGTTCCAGGATTAAAAGGATTTGGATAATTCTGTTCGAGGATGAATTGCGACGGTGTTCCGTCCACACCCTGTTCGACTCCGAGTATGGCTTCATATGCGATTGCCGCGTTGAATATCTCCTCAACAAGAAGCGGCGCTACATACGCCGTTGCCGCATCATTCGGGTGGCTGTTGCCGGAGCTGGTGCGGTACGAGTCTGGCAATTTACCATCCGGACCGGCAAGATGGTGGAAGAAATCGAAGACATAGATGTTTCGCGGAAATTGTCCGAACTCTGTGTCGAAACCGCCGGCAAGCGTATCTTTTGCCCAGCGGCAGAATTGGTCGGACAGGAGTGCCGACTCATCGCTGGTCGATTCTCTCTCCTGCGGTGCGTTCGTCCATACGACAAAAAAGTTCTCCGGGTGGTTTTGCATGACACGAATAAAATTGCGCCAATGCCACTTGTAATTGAAGATCGTTTTCGATGTCGGATCGGTGGTATCCGAGGGCTCGCCATCGCCTGACAGGTCGGATGACGGAAAACACGATTTAATCATGATAATTTTGTTGGCGGCAAGATACGGACCGATATCGGATGTGGTATCGTTGCTATCGAAAATATCGTGCCACCTGTACCATTCATTATCCCATGGATCCACCGGCCACCATTCTTCGTTGAGCGAGACTGCGAATGATCCGTTATATCCATGACTTGCATTATAAGCAGCAATCTCCTGCGGAACGCTTGTAGCGCTTTCATTAGGCCCCCAGATGCAGCCGCCTGTCGAATGGTGCAGGAATATGCCGCTGCGGAATAGATTTTCTTGCGCGGATGCGGATGTGAGAAGAGAAATTGTCAGCAAGTAAAACAGTATGGTCTTGTGCATGTACTCCTCCATATGTAGTTTAGTTATAGTAGATTGCATGTGATAATTTCTTATATTTGCTCATGCACCTAATCTACTACCTTTTTACGGCAAAGCCAACTGGACATATTAAGATAAAGTGGGTCAGTTTTAGTGGGAATTTACATTTTGCATAAGCTTTATTTTGATTGTGGAATATAATAATATGTCAACATCATAACTCCTCGAGCAAATGCGTGAAGCAAAACGATCGCGCCATCACAGCCATCGGACGAAAGAAGTGATAAATATAATTTAGTTTACCAACTACACTATATTCGAATGAAAATACAAAGATTAATATATCCATACTTCATTCAAATAATAATTACGCTGGCGTTCTTATCGTCATTGTTTTTTTTGTCATCCTGCAAGAAACCCAATAATACTCCTGTAGAAACTACCGGGCAATTTTCTTTATTCCCGGAATTTTTTATTGAACGAGGTTCGGACAGCGATTCATCTTATATTTCGTTGCGTGGTGTTCGCGTCGGTAATGATACTCTTGAGATACAAGCAACAAGTTGGGGTATTATCGAATATGGATTAATTCTTGTGCCACAGAACTCTTCGAAGTCAATTTTGTACTCACTAGTTGGGGAATGTGGAACGGTAATGTCAAAGACTTCGAGAAAAGTAACATTGAGTCAGAGTATCTCACCGGAGACACAAGATACTTTGCAGCAAGTCGGATTTACAAATTTCAGAGACACATTGATAGTGACAAAAACTAGCACCACAGAAGTATATTAGCGGCCTCCTGACCAGCCGCTCCCCGATAAATCCCACTGGACCCCACGATCTCACATTAAACGTGGGACGTGAATCTCACTGGGAAACGTGAGACGGAAAAGAACGGAGCACGAGAACGTGGGACGTAAAAAACGGAGCATGGTACGTGGGACCGTAAATCTCACTGTAGAACGTGAGACGGGAAAAAACGGAACATAGAAGCATCATGGTAAACAGATCCCTCAGAACGGGATGGCGCCTTCGGCGCTCACTTAATCGGAGATTAAAAGATGGAAATTGGAAATGCCATATTTAATGATCTTCCTTCAATATTAGAGCTCCAGAAGCTGTGTTATCGGGAAAATGCGGAACGATATAACGACTACCAAATACCACCAATGACTCAAACAATTAAAGATTTAGAAGATGAATTTAATCATAATGTAATATTAAAAGCCGAAGATCAATCTAAAATAATCGGCAGTCTAAGGGCTTATGAGAAGAATCGTATTTGTTACATCGGGAGAGTTATTGTTCATCCCGACTATCAGAACAAAGGAATTGGAACAAAATTGATGATAGAGATTGAAAGAAGATTCCCCGATGTTTCAAAATATGAACTATTTACCGGATATAAAGACGAAAAAAACATATACTTCTATGGTAAGTTGGGTTATAAGATTTTTAAGGAAGAAAACCTTGGTGATAAGATAAAACTTGTATTCTTGGAAAAAATAAGAATAGGATGAAATCATGAAACCGACTGTCACAAAAGAAGCCCTCAAGGATTTGTCGTCCGATAACCCGAGAGTAAAATATAAACGGGTCAAAAATCTCCTTACGATTGCCGGGAAGAACCCGGAACAACTTTACCCGCATCTCCCCTTCTTTGTCAAACTTCTCAAGAGCGAGAATAACATTTTAAGGTGGATGGCAATCGACATCATTGGATCTTTATCCAGGGTCGATACGGCGAAGAGAATCGACGGATTGCTGACAACGCTCTTCAGATTCCTTCGAGCCGGAAAAATGATTACTGCGAATCATACAATCACCGCCTTGGCCGCCATCGCTTCGGCTAAACCATATTATCAGAAGAAAGTGACACGGGAGCTTCTGAAAGTCGAACAATATACGTACGACACAGATGAATGTCATAATATAGCCCTCGGTAAAGTCATTGTGGCAATAAATTCGTATTTTAAAGAACTGAAGCAGAATGATCAGGTCGTGGAATTTGTCAGCAGACAGATAAATAATTCGCGTCCCGCCACAAGAAAAAAAGCAGAGAATTTTTTGAATATTTATAAAAATAAACCAACAAAAGAGAATAAACAATGAAATCGATTAAATTGGTTTTCCTCTACGGATTTCTCATCTGGTTAATACCTTTCATCGTATCGTTCATAATATTCCCGATTCGTGAGAATGACCGTCCGCTGTTCGAATCTATAATGCCTGTCGTATTGACTATTAGTACGGTTCTATTTTCAATTCTTTATTTAAAAAAGGTCGAATCTAAATTTTTAAAAGAAGGCATTCTCCTCGGCGTTATCTGGTTTCTGATAAGCTTCATTATCGACCAGTTTCTGTTCAGCGCAGGTCCCATGAAAATGAGTTTTATCGACTATATAAAAGATATCGGACTTACTTATTTGATCATTCCCACCGTGACAATCGGATCCGGTTATCTCCTTGTAATTAGACGGAAACCTCAATAAAATTACATGAGGCAGATTGAAAAGTTACTGTCCGGCGGCGATTTGCGTTCGATCGGGAAAAGAAATTCTGTTGTTTTGAAAATAAAAAATCAAAACGACTTTGACGAACTTTTTCAATTTTTATTTCATAAAGACAGAATTTTTGCAATGCGCGCGGCCGATGCCATTGAAAAAATAACAATAAAGAACCCTGTGTATCTGGCAAAGCATAAAAAGAAAATTCTGGAATTGTGCAACACCGCTGACGATAGAGAACTGCAATGGCATCTCGCTCTCATGATTCCAAGGCTGCACTTGACCTATAAAGAACTTAAAAGAATTTGGAATATACTCTCACGCTGGGCATCGGATAATACGGAAAGCAGGATTGTGCGGGTGAATTCGATTCAGGGTCTTTTTGAATTATCAAGAGTCTACACTAAATTGATCACCGACTTCAATATGATCCTTTCCAACATTGAACGGCAAAATATACCCTCCATCACGGCAAGAATAAAAAAATTGAGGAAATCGTCCGGACGAATCAATCCATGACATCTTTTGTATAATCGATATGGCATGCGACGATCAAATATCGTATATTATTGAAAATAATCTTCAATAACAGAAAAATAATTTTTCCCTTTGCGCTTTTACTTTTTCCTATATAAGGTCATTATACCATTGTCTCACAGTCGGAACTTATCGGAATGAAACGAATCATACTTTTAATCTTGCTGTTTGTTGCTATTAGCAGCACTTCATGTAAGAAAGACATAGCCGGTGCCGGTGATAACCAGCCACCGGCGAATTACAACTCGGCACTTGCGACGCTTCTCGATTCGCTCAGGAATGCGCATAATCTTCCCGCCCTCGCCGGCGCCATCGTAGCAGATACAGGTGTGATCGGTGCGGAGGCAGTCGGCTGCAGACGATACGGCGGGCCGGCAAACGTAACTGTAAACGATCAATTCCACCTCGGTTCGAATACCAAAGCCATCACTGCAGTCCTTTTGGGAATTCTTGTAGACAGCACTCTTCTAGGATGGGATTCGACATTGCCGTCGATATTTCCAGAGTACGCAGAAACAATGCGAACTGAATACCGCTCTATCACGCTACGCGATATCCTTTCCCACAGCGCAGGATTCGTCCGTGATCCATCCCTGACGCTTACTACACAAACAGTAAGGGATCAGCGTGCGGAAGTCGTCGCTTGGGCTCTTAAACAGCCCCCCGCAAACGCACGCGGACAATATCTCTACAGTAATCTCGGGTACATTATTGCCGGAGCTATCGCGGAAAAGTTGACGAATCGTCCGTACGAGGATCTTCTCATGGAACGGGTTCTCAAGCCTCTCGGAATAACCACGGCCGGTTTCGGCCCAATGGGAACGGTCGGACTCGACGATCAACCGCTTCAACATACACCTCAGTACGTGCCTCTTCAACCCGAAGCAGCTGCGGATAATCCTCCAATATACAATTCTGCTGGGAGGCTTCATATGTCGATTGGTGACTGGGGCCGGTACATCCAATGGGTACTCGCATGTGAGGCTGGACATCCCACGCTGCTTCGTCCTGAAACCGCACATACTCTGACCACAGGGGTAGTCCCGATGCCCGGAGAGGGTTCATATGCATTCGGGTGGGTAATCGTCGACCGGCAGTGGGCCGGCGGGCGCACACTCACACATACGGGGAGCAATGGGCTGAACTTCGCAGTCGCATGGCTCGCCCCGAATCGAAGATTTGCAGTTCTTGCTGAAACGAATATCTGCACCAGCACGACACCCGGCTCGATGGACGCAGTCATCAGCCGGATGATTCTGTTCCATCTGAACGGACACTAGGACGTCATGAGCAGCGAAAACTTTTCAACGATAGCCCAACGGTATAGAGAGACTTCGATAATCCAGAAGTCTGCAGCAGAAACATTATTTTCATTACTGGATCTCAAGGATGGTGAAAGTGTTTTGGATATCGGCTGCGGAACCGGAAACCTGACAAAAAAGATTTTCGATATCACTCATGGAAGAACCGTCGGCATCGATCCTTCAAAAGGTATGATCGATGAATCGATAAAATCTTACGGTAATATCATGGAATTCCGGATGATGAGGGCGGAAGATCTTGACTTTAAAAATGAATTTGATGCGGTCTTCTGCAATTCGACCTTTCAATGGATTCGGGATGTCGATAAAGTCACTGCCAATTTTTATCGTGCACTCAAAAACAAAGGACGTGTAGGAATTCAGGCTCCGGGGAGAAGGCAATATTGTCCGAATTTCATCGCGGCTGTTTCAGAAGTACTGAAAAATCCCGGCACAAGAGAGTATTTTCGGAATTTTAAACATCCCTGGTTTTTTCGTGATAGCGCCGACGAATACTCACAATACTTTATCAGACAGGGATTTCACATTGCTTTGAGTGAAATACAAACAATGGAAACATACCACAGTCCGGAAGAGACATATGAGATATTTGCGTCGGGTGCAATTGCAGGATACCTGAATAAAGAGTACTACCCGGATGGATTCGACGAGTCATATAAAAAAGAATTTGAACGAATCGTGAAAGACTCATTCTATAAACAGGCCGGCAGCGATGGAAAGGTGAAATTAGTTTTTAATAGAATATTTTTAATCGCCGAAAAATCTGCATGAAAAGAATATTTGTCGCTATAGTTATATCTACACTATCCGTTGCAAAATAACATAATACATTTAGTCAACAGGACGACAAAATGAAACTATCGAATGTCATTATAGAACCGTTCATCGTCGTTTCGCTCCTTATGATAATTGTTGAGTTTTGCTTCGGACAGCAAAAGAATATTAATTCTTCCGGCTTCGAAATTCACAGAGGCGTCAACCTGAGCCATTGGCTGTCGCAATGTTTAGGGTGGTCGCCCAGGGAGACTTTTATCACGGAGAAGGATATACAATTAATAGACAGCATAGGCTACGACCATGTGCGAATACCTATAGATGAAACCGAAATGTGGACAAGCGATGGAAAGCCGACAGAAGAATCATTCTCATATCTCACCCGCTGCCTCGACTGGTGCGCGAAACACAATTTAAAAGCTATTGTCGATCTTCATATCCTGAAATCGCATAATTTCAACGCCGATAATGAAGGTGGAAAAAATATATTATGGACGGACTCTTCAGCACAGAACAATTTCATCAAACTCTGGAATGACATTTCGGATTACCTGAAAAATTATCCTGTCAACATGGTTGCCTATGAGCTTATGAACGAGGCGGTTGCGCCTAACCATGAAGACTGGAACAGGTTGATTGCCAAAGCTGTAAAGGTGATCCGCATACTTGAACCCAATCGTGTTCTTATCATCGGATCGAATAGATGGCAAAGACCCGAATTTTTCCCGCAGTTAAAAGTGCCTGAGAATGATAAAAATATTATCCTCAGTCTGCACACGTATTCGCCGATTCATTTTACACACAATCGGGCCGACTGGACATCATTCAAATCATACACCGGGCCTGCACACTATCCCGGCCAGGTTGTTGCCAACGCCGATTATAAAAAATATGTCGACACAAATAATTTAGCTCTTGTGCATGGAATGGACGGATCGGACCAGGTATTCGATAAAAAGAAGCTTACAGAAGAACTTCTGCCTGCCTTACAGAAAGCCAAGGAACTCAATCTTCAGCTTTACTGCGGTGAATTCGGATGCCTTCCTCATGTCGACAGAGCTGAAAGGCTGAAATACTACAACGATATCGTCTCGGCATTCGAAGAAAACAATATCGCCTGGTGCAACTGGGAATATAAAGGCGACTTTGGAATATGGACATTCGACTTCGAAAAAAAGATTTCTCTCGCACCTGATTTCGAATTGATCAACGTTCTGATGCAAAAGAAATAATAAACTGCCCCACACTTCACCTGCCGGCGATAAATAGGAGAAGATCTGATGAATGAAAATTTAAACTCTGCACAGGAAGATTACACGGGTGGTGTGCGGGAAGATCATAAACCTCCGGCCGTCACCGCTTCATATGGCTGGCGCTATCATCATCTCGGTATACCGACCAATATCCCCCGTCCCGGCGAGCGATTTCTTGAGCAATTCAAGATGTATGTGTCGGGTTTCGAAACAAGTCCTTACGGCATCGAATGGATGCGATTCGAGCAGGATAGCCCTGTTTCTGAACTGATCAGGAATGTTCCTCATATAGCCTTTGAAGTAGATGACCTCGATTCCGCAATGAATGGTAAACATGTATTAACTGAAGCAACATTTCTCTCCAACGGCATAAGGGTCGCCATGATCATCCATGACGGCGCCCCTATCGAACTCCTTGAATTTCGAAAGGGCTGACGATCATTGCTTTTACACACAAGAATAATTAATTTTTATAGATCAGGACGTCTGAAAAACTCTGTTTATATATTTTCTATGGACACACTTGAGCCGGCGGTCTGAAACAACCTGTATTTTCTGAATTGCCACGAGCTCGGGCTTTTACGCCCCACGCTTTCGTGCTTTTCACGTCCCACGATCTTTGTGGGACCAGTGGGGTTAGCTCGTGGGAAATAAGAGGAGAAAAATGAGGGGTTTTAACCCCACATTAAATTGATGTAGGGCTAAAGCCCGCAAAGATTTTTTAGATTTAAAAATCCACGACCTGAAGGTCGTGGCCATTCATTCGGCATTAATTTTTCTCCGACCGGATATGTTATTCAGAGGTCTCAGCATTTAAAAGCCATGGAGAGATTCAATATTGGCTAAGGCACTTACAATAAGGGAAGTACCCTGCAACGGCTGCACGCTCTGCTGCCAGGGTGATGCCATCAGACTTGAAGAAGAAGACCGGGCGCTGGATTATAAGACGGAAACCCATCCGTACATCCCCGGAGCCCTCATGATTGCCCATAAACCGAACGGCGAATGTTTCTATTTGAATGAACAAGGCTGCAGCATCCACAGCTGGGCGCCTTCGTTGTGCCGTAGCGCTGATTGCCGCAGTCTCGCCATTAAATTGAATTATGATGCAGCACGTTCACTCCATATGATGGGCAGACTGGATTTCCGGGTATGGCTGCAGGGACGCAGACTTATCGAGGCAATGGCCGCCCATGGCGGAAAGGATAATCAGTAAAATAAAATGCTTAAAATCAGCGACATTGCCAAGATGATCGACCATTCAATTCTTCATCCTACATTTACCGATGATGATCTGAAGAAGAATTGTGATATAGCAAAAAAATATCATGTTGCCACAGTATGTGTCAAGCCCTATCATACTCGGATGGCGGCTGAATTACTTAAAGGTTCCGATGTTGGGGTATGTGCAGTAATCGGTTTCCCGCATGGAAACAGTTCGACTGATATTAAAAATGCAGAATCACTCCAGGTAATTAACGACGGCGCAACAGAAGTGGATATGGTGGTGAACATCGGAAAAGTACTGCAGGGTGACTGGTCATATATCGATAACGAACTTAAGATTATTAATGATACCTGCCGTAAAAACAGGGCACTTTTAAAAGTCATTTTTGAGACGGACTTCGTATCGCGCGACGAGGATAAAATAAGACTATGCGAACTTTGCAGCAAACATGATATTGCTTTCGTGAAGACATCGACCGGTTACGGATTTGTCAGGGATAATAATGGAAAATATTCGTATGCCGGAGCGACCGAACACGATGTAAAGCTTATGCGTAAACATTGCGCTCCCGGAGTAAAGATAAAAGCTGCCGGTGGCGTACGGACACTTGATCAATTATTGAAATTTCGCGAATTGGGTGCAGCCCGAATCGGTGCTTCGGCAACGGAATCTATTATGGAAGAAGCAAAAAAACGTTTTGAATGGAAATAGAGGCTGTTCAGTGAATATCGAAATTCTCGAAGCAAAAAAAGAAGATTTGCCCTCAATTTTAAAGCTTTATGCCGTTGAAGACATTGATAACGGCGATATGCTATCGATCGGAAAAGCAGAAGTAATATTTAATAGAATGCAATCGTATCCGAACTATAAAATCTATATTGCAAAATATAATGGGAAAACGGTGGGCACATTTTCACTCTCGATAATGGATAACATAGCACATCTCGGTAAATCTTCCGGCTTGGTTGAAGATGTTGTGGTTGATAATACCATGAGATCAAAAGGAATTGGGAAGATAATGATGGAATATGCCATGAAAATATGTAAAGAAAATAACTGCTATAAAATGAGTTTATCCAGCAATTTGAAGAGAGAAAGAGCACATAGTTTTTACGAGAAATTAGGATTTGAAAAACATGGGTTCAGTTTTTTAATTAAAATATGATTTCACAGGGCGAGAAGACTTTCCGAAAATAATCAGCTATTCTTTAAGCTCGCATAACGGTTGTAGAATATTTTTGTATGATCATAAATGATATAATAGATTTTTAATGAATACCGATTATGTCCATGGATATACAGAGCGAGAGTCGATCAGATTGGAAGATCAAGCCAATTGCCTGAGCGAACTTCTCCACCACGACTCTATTTTTCCTAAAGGCTCAATAATACTCGAGGCCGGCTGCGGAACCGGAGCTCAGACAAAGATCATCGCCCCCAAAAATCCTGACTCAAAATTCATATCAATTGATATTTCCGAAGATTCATTGCGTAAAGCCGATTCTCTCATAAAATCACTTAATATCAATAATGTCGAGTTTCAAACCGGCAACATTTTTGATCTGAAATTTAAAGAAGAATCCTTTGACCATGTTTTCGTTTGTTTTGTACTTGAACATCTTCCCAATCCTGTCGGAGCGTTACGAGCATTAAAGAAAGTATTGAAAAAAGGGGGATCCATTACGGTCATTGAAGGAGATCACGGCTCCGCCTATTTTTATCCTTACAGCCGGTATGCGCAAGAAGCGATTGATGCACTGGTAAAATTGCAGTCGACAAACGGCGGAAACGCCTCAATAGGCAGAGAACTTTACCCGCTATTAAGCATCTCGAACTACAAAAACTGCAAGGTTTCTCCCAGAATGGTTTATGTCGATTCGAGTAAACCTGAACTTGTCGAGGGCTTTGCAAAAAATACTTTTACAGCTATGATTGAAGGAATAAGAGATAGAGCTGTCAATAGTTGTCTCATCGATAAAAGTACAATTGACAAAGGTATTCAGGATTTGTATCGAACGACTCAGATTGACGGTGTTTTTTGTTACACATTTTTCAAGGGAATCGGCTATAATATTTAATAAGCAGTCGATGTAAGGAACAAATCCCTCGGGAGAATAATAAAAGAAAATGAAATCTTCGTTGGCATTATTGAGTTTGCTTTCACTGCTTGTCTGTCCGATTAATCCGCCTGTCCGCGCACAGAACGATATACACAAGACTTACTATGATAAAGCATATAAAGAATATCATTATGGTGTACCGTTTTTGTATCTGGAAGGGACCGATTATGAAGTAGGTTACCAGTACGGTTATCTCCTTAAAGATGAGTTACATGCCGTGTACGAGGAATTCAACGATTTCAAAGAGAACATGATGGAAAGGGAAATAAAATACCTGCCCTGGTATCAAAGATTTTTCGCTAATCTGTTCGGCTCGTTGGTTTTAAAACACAAGATAAACAAATATGTCGATCAACTTCCGGATGATATCCATAATCAATTAAAAGGCATGGCTGACGGTGCTGATATGCCGGTCAGATTTTTTTACGAAGTCAATCTCTTCGGCGATTTTCTATCTCGCGGATGTTCGTCATTCATCATAAAGAAAGGAAACAAAATCTATCACGCCCGCAACCTCGATACGCCGCTTAATCTAATCGCCAGATATCCTGTCGTCGTATGTTACAACATTAACGGAAAACAAAAATATACAGATATAGGATTTATTTCCGGATTGATGATCTCCACCGGCTTCAACGAATCGGGAATTTCTTTTTCAGAAGATTCAAATAATAATCCGATGGCTTTCGATAAGAATAATTCAAACCTGCTGGTTGAACGAAACAGAATAATAACCCGGGCTCACAACCTAAAAGAAGCCGACTCACTAGTCAATGCGCTATTTATTCCCGAGGGATATATTTTTACACTCTCAGACAGTAAGGAAAAACAGGCAAATGTCTACGATGCAATCGGAAAAATAAAAGCCGCTACTCCGTTAAAGGATTATCAATATGTGGCAAACAGGACCATATCGTACACCCTGGGGAAGAAAAGCGAATCGATCTATGCCGGTAATTTCCATGATATCTCAAGGGAAATAAAATTTTCAGAATTAATCGATACGACTAAGACAGATATCGTCGATGAGGCAATAGATATCTTAAGTAACGTCGATTTCTATCATTACACCGACTCGATAGAAGTGTGGATTGATGCAATCAATAATTATCAAACGATTCAATCGGCCGTTTTCGATCTGGCCGATTCTACCGTGTATTTCACATACAATACACATTATGCTGCATGGAGCAGATGGTTGAAGTATAACTATATTACAGGTGAGGCTGGTGTCTACAGAGAAGCCGATGAAAAATTGAAACGTGCGGATGTCTTAAAATTTACCGATATCTGTAAAGAGTACCAGGCAGCAGACTGGCGCGATAGCACGATGGTCGATTCGCTGGTTCGCCACATCATCGATTCACAAATTGAAAATTACTTTTGCCTTGATTTATTATGTCAGCAATATCTGTATCGTTTTAAAGCGCCGGATATGACTATCGCTTACGCCGATAAAATGATCAAGAAATATCCCGATATAGTGGCCGGTTATTATTACAAAGGTCTTGCTCTCGAAGAACAGAAACAGTATGGCAATGCAGTTACTCAATATATGAAAGCATTCAATTGTACCATAAGTTGTGAATATTACCTTGCCGGAATCTACGAACATCTCGCTTATTCAAATAATTTTCTGGGAAACAAAGAAATTGCCAGAGAATATGCAGTGAAAGCATTGGCAATCCATAATCAGTATTGGATTCCGTATCATTTGAAAGAAAAGATTGAGAAGCTTGAAAAGATTGCAGCAATAGAATTGAAGCGCTAAGCTTCTTCGATGAATTTCCCCAAATTATGTATCTCACAGTTATGAATGCACGTGAATTAAGCTATAGGATATATGGATAGATTTTTAGCCCTGCAGAGCGAAGTAGATGGCTGAAATTCCTGACAAAGTATGGGACATAGAAATCCTCAAAATTAAAGTACTGTCGTCCCGTCTTCCAACGACAAGCTCTCGGCTTGAACTTGGAAAAACTATCGACCTATTTCGATTATTTCATATTCGAGCATGCCGGCAGGAACCTGGATTTTAATAATCTCTCCCTTTGATTTTCCCATAAGAGCCTTTCCTATCGGCGAAGTAATTGAGAGCTTATTCTGCTCAAAATCCGCCTCTTCGGGGGAAACCATCCGGTATTCAAATTCCTTTTTCGAGTTCTTGTCTTTCACTTTAACAACTGAGAGGATATATACTTTATCGGTTTGGAGGTCTTTAGTATTGATGATCCGTGCACGGGAAAGTGTTTGTTCGAGTTTTGAGATACGCAATTCGAGATGCTGCTGTGCTTCTTTGGCTGCTTCATATTCGGCATTCTCGCTTAAATCGCCGTAACCGCGCGCGTCGGCAATCTTCTGCGCCATTTCAGCGCGTCCCTTAATTTTCAGCTCACGCAACTGATTTTCAAGCTCCACCAGACGCTCCCGAGTCAGATAGACAATACCATTGTTGGTATTGTCGGACATATTGAATTCTCCCTAATATTTAGATAATGATTTCGAATGGAACGGAGAAAAATAAAAGCCATCACCGCAGCCGCGGATGGTGGCTATAATTAAATGTACAACGAAATAAAATTAAACGCAAGAAAAACTTTTTTACTATGAGAAAATATACTACTTGCGATAATTCATATCAACCAGTATCAAATGGCCTAATTTATCGCGTTTCGTTTTGAGATACCGCTCATTAGTTGCATTCGGTTCGATCTCGATAGGAACACGCTCCACAATCTCCAGACCGTAGCCGGTAAGTCCCACAATCTTTTTTGGGTTGTTTGTCAACAGCTTCATCTTCCCCACGCCAAGATCATGAAGAATCTGTGCCCCGATGCCGTAATCACGCAAGTCCGGCCGGAAACCGAGTGCTTCGTTGGCCTCGACAGTATCGAGACCTTCATCCTGTAATTTATATGCCTGCAGCTTATTCGACAGACCTATCCCCCTCCCCTCCTGACGCATATACACGATCACGCCCGCACCTGTTTTCTCGATCATTTTCATTGCAGCGATTAGTTGATCGCTGCAGTCGCATCGTAATGAACCGAAGACGTCGCCTGTCAGACATTCGGAATGAACACGCACCATGACGGGAACATCGGGCGACAGCTCCCCTTTTGTAAGCGCAATGTGTTCATTTGCATCGGTCTGACTTTTATATATATGAATATCAAAATCTCCGTACCGTGTTGGAAGCTTCGCCGAGGCGACACGCGTCACGAGTTTTTCGCGCATCATACGATATTCGATCAGATCACGGACGGTGATCATTTTCAAATTGAATTTCTTAGCCAGTTTATGAAGATCGGGAACTCGTGCCATGGCCCCATCGTCGTTGAGGATTTCACAAAGCATTCCTGCGGGATAGAGCCCTGCGAGGCGGCAGAGGTCAACGACAGCTTCGGTATGTCCTGCGCGGCGAAGGACTCCTCCTTCAGACGCGCGCAGCGGAAAGATATGCCCTGGTCTGGCAAAATCGCTTGGCTTCGATTTCGGGTCAATTACTGCACGAACAGTTGCCGAACGATCGTACGCCGATACTCCGGTGGTAGTTCCATGAATGAAATCGATTGAAACGGTGAATGAAGTCTCGTGAAGCGAAGTATTGCTTTCAACCATGTTTCCGAGTCCGAGTTCTTCGCTCCGCTGTTTTGTTAACGGCGTGCAGACGACGCCGCGGCCGTACTTAGTAAAAAAGTTGATAGTTTCGGGAGTAACAAACTCAGCCGCGATTACAAAATCGCCTTCATTCTCACGATCTTCATCATCGACAACGATAAGGATTTTTCCCGCTTTCAGATCTTCGATCGCTTCGTGAATCGTATTGAATTCCGATATGTGTTTTTCTTTCATCCCGAAATCTTCCTCTCCCCTCGACGTTCGATGGACACCCAGAGAGAAAATCCCCTCTCCACGTTAGTTTATCGGTTTATTATCTTCGCCTTCTCGGAGAATCGTCGAAACCGCGCTTCTATCATATTTCACTTTCACGTTGTCGGCGATTTGTATGAGCAGAGTTTTTTCCTCCACACCGATCACCGTTCCATATTCTCCGCCGATCGTGACAACTTTATCTCCCTTTTTTACTGAATCAAGAAGTCGCTGACGTTCTTTTTGTTTTTTCTGCTGGGGACGTAGAATGAAAAGCCAAAAAATCAGAACCATCGCCCCGAGCATAACGAAGGTCATCATGGGGCTGCCGCTACCGCCGCCATTGGGTTGCTGTCCCATGAAGGCCAACAGGTTTACGATTGATATCAAAGGATCCTCCTATATTATGTTATAGAGTAATATAATGATTTTTTTAAAATTATTCAGCAGTCGTTTTTTCAAGGTCCCGGACCATCCCATGCCGCCAGTATTCGAACCGCTGTTCCACAACAGCCTTGCGTGCTTCATGTATAAGCCAGAGATAGAAAGCCAGATTATGAATAGTTGCAAGCTGTAATCCAAGGATTTCTTTGGCCATAACGAGATGACGAATATATGCCCGGGAAAAATTCCGGCATGCATAGCAGGTACATTCTTCATCGATCGGCCGGAAATCGTCCTTATTGACCGCATTCCGGAGATTCATCTGTCCGAATCGCGTAAACACCTGCGCATTTCTTCCGTTGCGTGTCGGAAGCACACAATCAAACATATCGATACCACGTGCAATTGCCTCAATGATATTTGCAGGAGTACCGACTCCCATGAGATACCTGGGTTTGGTAACCGGTAAAATATTACAGCAGAGAGAAGTCATCTCGTACATTACTTCAGTCGGTTCGCCGACCGCTAATCCACCGATTGCATATCCCTCGAATTCGAGATCGGTCAGAACCCTTGCACTTCGAGTTCGGAGATCCGGAAAAACACTTCCCTGAACGATTGCAAAAAGAGATTGCGTATATCCATAGTGCGGCATCGTTTTCATAAACCGCTCCTGCGCGCGCCGGGCCCATCGCAGTGTCAATTCATGCGAGCGCCGTGCATATTCTAAGTCACAGGGATACGGCGTGCATTCGTCCAGCACCATCATGATGTCGGAACCAATCACTCGCTGGATATCCACGACATTCTCCGGTGTGAAGATATGTGCCGATCCATCGATATGCGATTGGAACTGAACACCTTCTTCGCTCATCCTCCGCAAGTCAGCAAGGCTAAAAACCTGATATCCACCACTATCGGTAAGTATCGGATGATTCCATGATGCGAACCGGTGTAGTCCGCCAGCCTGTCGAAGTATCTCTGTCCCCGGACGCAGATAAAGGTGATATGTATTTCCAAGGATTATCTGGGCCCCGAGCTCTTCGAGCTCACGCGGTTCGATAGCCTTGACCGCCCCCTGTGTGCCGACAGGTATAAAAATCGGGGTTCCAATCACCCCGTGAGAAGTCTGAATACTGCCGGCTCTCGCCGCACCATCGCTATATTCGACGGTAAAGTTCAAAGTGTGGCTCGATATCTAATTCATAAGAAAATTATTCAGTTGTGGTTCGACTCGTCCCAACATACAACGTTGGGACTCGCTCGGCGAAGCCGTACTTTAGTGCACCACAAGGTCTCGACCGTTCGATAGACTCACGGCAGGCATGCTCGACCCAAGGCTCTGCAACCTGGCTGTTTATACAGCCTCCGATCAATTACAATTCCGCCTTCACTTCGTTTCGGCGGACAGGTCGTAACTCAAAATTCATAATTTATTCGTTGTCTCGTCTCGCTTTTTAGATTGTAATTGCGTTCCGATCCCAAAGAAGACTGGACTTACCATAGTAGCAGCATCGATACGATGATTTGTGCCATAATGATTTTTGCAACCATTGATGCAGGATATACCGTCGCATACCAGACGTTCGGTAATTCATTTTGCGTCACCTGATTTGCATACGCCAGACATGCTGGCTGAGTCTGCATTCCCGAGAGCATCCCCATGATTGCCGACATCGGGAGTCTGAGATATTTATATCCAAGGAGTATCGCTGCGACGGCAACGAACGAAGTAATACAGGCTCCAGCCGCTATCAAACCCAGTCCTCCACTCTGGAATGTCGCACCGAATCCCGTCCCGGCCTTGGTACCAATTGCAGCGAGAAAGAAAACCAGACCGATCTGACGCAGTACGAGATTCGCATTGAAGGGCATACCCCATGTGATCGGACCTGTTCGTCCAAGCCTTCCAAGGATGAGAGCAACTAAAAGCGGGCCGCCTGCAAACCCCAGCTTGAATACCATACCGTTGGGAAGCGGAATCGGGAACATTCCCACAAAAACCCCAATAACAATGCCGAGTGAGACGGAAAGGAAATCGGTTTCAGCTATCGATTTAATGGAATCACCAAAAAATTCTTTCATATGTTCAAAATTCTCGCGGTTTGACACGACCCGAATTCTATCTCCCATTTCAAGTATGGTGTCCGGTGTAGGTATAAACTCGATATCACCCCGTCCGAGGCGTGTCACGGTTGCACCGAATTGCTTCTGAATATTTAGCTCTGCGATTGTTTTTCCAACAAGTTCTTTCCGCGACACAAAAATCCTTCGATAAAGAAAATTTCCTTGAGTTTCCTCGAGATGTTCCTGACATTGCTCCCCGAAAAGAAAACGCGCCCTTTCAAGTGCCTCGGAATTCCCCACAGCCACAATCTTATCCCCTTTATGAAGGATCGTCTCAGATTCGACTATTCTAGTTTTTCCTCTATGTTGAATCCTGCTCAGGACAAATCCGGCGTTTTTCATCGGCCGCATTGCATCACGAACGAATTTTTCATCGACAGCAGGATTTGTGATAAGGTATGTCCGGCTCAGGATTGCATCACCCATTGCTTCCCGCATTCGCTTCTCTTCTTCCTTCACAAAATCAATTTTGTACAGCCGCATAAAAACATTAAACCAAAAAATAATTCCGAAAACACCGAAGGGGTACGCCAGACCGTATGTGACGACAGGACTATTCAAGTACAAATTTGCCACGTCGGGTGGAAGATGCGTTGACATACCCTTGATTGTCTCGACGGTAGCAGCAAGAGCAGGCGTATTCGTAAGTGCCCCGCAAAAAAGTCCGGCAATACTTGGTCCCGTAAGACCCAATAATTTTGCCAGAACAATCGCCAGTACAGCTCCTCCTACAATGACCAGAGATGCTACCGCATTTATTTTCATTCCTCTTTTCTTAAAAGAGGCAAAAAAGGCAGGTCCGGATTGGAGTCCGATTGCATAGACAAACAGAACAAGGCCGATGATATAAATTTCTTCAGGAAGGCTTAACCGCGGATCAACAGCACCGAATGTAATTCCAACGAAAAGTACTGCAGCGACTCCAAAATTAAATCCAAAAATCCTTATGTTCCCGACTAAAAAACCTAATCCAATAACGGAAAATAACAGAAGAAGTTGATTGTTTGCCAGAAGATCGATGATCGCTTGCATGAATAGGTATCGAAGTGTTGAAGCAAGTTATATGTTTTCTCAATTTACGGCTATTTTTGCTGAGATTCAATTGTAAAAAGTAAACCTTTGTAGATCTGCCACTCTTCATTAGAATTGTGAAAGGTTTCCGTCCTTCACACCGGCATTGGTTGACGGAAACCTTTTGCTGTCACTGCTGCATGCGGATTTTTCGAATGGAATACAACAAAATATAAAGGCATCCTCCGATTGCATCAGCCGTAGCGTCGAAAAGATCGCTAGTACGCCCAGGAATGAACGACTGATGGAACTCATCGGATAATCCGTAGAGGATAACAATAGCGAGAGCAACAAACAGATGAAGACTCGCCAGACGTGAAAATTTTCGTTGATGAAGGAGCGCCCTATCGACAAGAGCGCAGAGGATAAAAAAGATGCCTATATGAACAAGTTTATCGGCATACGGAATCGAAATAACAGGAAATACTGAACTGGGAAGAGATGATAAAAAATAGATCACAACAAACCAGAGAAGAGCCGGCAATTGATAACGAATAAAATGCATCCTATTCCTTTATTTTTATAAACTGGATGGCCTGCGGTAGCCGTTTCTGGATATCGGTCGCCAATAATCCGATGCCCTTGTTTTCAGCAGCCATATCTCCTGCAAATCCATGGAGAAACACACCGCAGATAGCCGCATCGACGGCGGATGACATTTGACCCCAGAGTCCGCCAATTGTTCCTGTGAGCACATCGCCGGCGCCGGCTGTTGCCATCCCCGGATTTCCTGTACTGTTGATGAAGACTTCTCCTTTCTCAGATGCAGTAATCGTCGGCGCTCCTTTGAGTACGAGCGTTACCTTATACGTTGTAGCAAATTCACGTGCAACATCGATCAGGTGGCGAGGAATGTCTGCCGAATCGATACCGGATAAGCGTGCAAATTCGCCAATGTGAGGTGTGAGAATCGTGTCAGCTTTTTTCTTTTTGAGAATATCTATGTCTGCCGCAAGAGCATTCAAACCGTCGGCATCGATCAGCATCGGCTTCCTGGAAGAGGTGATGAGTTCGAGGACTAGGGAATCCGTTTCAGTATTACGGCCAAGTCCCGGACCGATGATCAATCGATCCGCCCATTCGATCCTTTTCTGAATTTCGGGCATTGCCTTTTTACCGATAGTAAAAGTATTTGTTTGTGCCAGTGCCAGAGGCATGACTTCAACTGATTTTTTTGCCACTGCGTTATACACTCCCTCAGGTACTCCCAGCACTACAGATCCCGCACCGGCCTTTAATGCCGATTCGGATGCCATCTTTGCGGCACCGGTGAGTCCACGTGACCCTGCGAGAATAAATATCTTTCCGACCGAATGCTTGTGTGCTCTGCGCTCCCGGTGAGGTAATCGTTTAAGAATGTCTTCATGTTCTACAAGGTATGTTGCAATATTCGAAGTCTCATAGACGACGCGCGGTATACTGATCTCGGCAATCACCAGATTGCCGCTCACATCGGGCCCGTCGTTGATTAGGTGTCCGACTTTCGGCATTCCCATGGTCACGGTATATGAAGCCTGGACAGTCAATTCGCTTGCTACACCGCTTTCACCGTTGAGTCCGGAGGCGATATCAACGGCAATCACCGGTACACCGAGAGTATTCATCTCGGTGATCGCCGCAGCGTAATTCCCTTGCGTCTCTCCAGAGAAACCTGTACCAAATAATGCATCGATAACCAAATCTGGCGGAGTCAGCGGTTTTGACAGAGAAAATTGTTCAAGAAGAATACGCGGTTTCTTTCCCTCCGCCTGAATAATAGCTCTGACGAGATCGAGGTTTAATTTAGTATCGCCCGATACTTCTCGGCCACAAATAATAACCTGGATATTCATTCCGAGATTGTACAGATGTCTCGCAACAACAAATCCATCTCCCCCATTATTCCCTTTCCCGCAATAGATGCGGGCAGTCTTTCCATCGAGCGGTGAAAAAGAATTCTGGATAAGGCGCGACACCGATCGACCTGCATTCTCCATCAGGAGGAGACCGGGAATTCCAAATTCAACAATTGCACGTCGATCGCATTCACGCATTTCCTGAGGTGTGGCAACAAGGATCATAGGGGCCTCAAAAGAGTGAACGAGTGAATTGCAGAATTGTCGATGGGAAAAGACCGATCACAACAATGATAATCGCCGATATGAGCAGTGCGATTATCCCCGTGATAGGGACTTCGATCTCTTCTTTTTTATCAGGATCGTTGAAAAACATCACGACAACGAGATGTAAATAATAGTATACAGATACAAGACTCGCCAGCACACCGATAACGGCAAGCCATGTAAAACCGGAACTTACCGCTGCAGCAAACACATAATACTTGCCGAAGAATCCTGCAAACGGCGGAATTCCGGCAAGAGAGAACATGAATAATGCCATCAGTGAGGCAAGTACCGGTTTACGGTGCCAGAGTCCGAGATAATCGTCAAATGTCAGATTCTTATCCTCATCTTTTTCAAGAATCGACAGAACACCGAATGCTCCCAGGTTCATGAATGAATATGCTACAAGGTAATAAATGACACCGATCTGGCCGAGAGTATTTGATGCAGTCACACCCGAGAGAATATATCCGGCGTGGGCGATGCTTGAATAGGCCAGCATTCGTTTGATGTTTTTTTGAGCAAGTGCGAAAATGTTCCCGACAATCATCGAAGCCGCCGAAAGAATAGCAAAAACCTCGATCAGTCTCGGGAGATTGACAGTTATTGCCTGAGAAAAAAACAATAGAAGTGCAGAAAACGCGGCTGCCTTTGCACCCGTCGACATGAATCCAGAGACCGGCGTCGGCGCTCCTTCGTACACGTCGGGAACCCACATATGAAAAGGAACCGCCGCCACCTTGAACGAAAACCCGATGACCAGCAGAGAAACTCCTATCCAGAACAGAACCGGCTGTTGAAGCTGCGGTATTCGCTGAACGATGACCGAAAAATTTGTCGTTTCCGTTGCGCCGTAAATCAGGGCTATTCCATATAAGAGAAAGCCGGTTGCAAACGATCCGAGCAAAAAATATTTAAGAGCGGATTCATTCGATTTTATGCGTTTCCTGAAAAATCCTGCAAGAACGTAGAGGCATACCGACATCAATTCAATTCCAAGAAATACCATGATCAGGTCGAGCGCCGAGGCCATCATCATCATTCCGGCAGTGGCGAATAAAAGCAAAGCATAATACTCACCGTAATTGATGCCCTCTTTTTCGAGATAGCTCTTTGAGAAAAGGATCGTTGACGCGCATACAATCACAAATAACATATTGAAAATAGCCGCATATCCCCCGCCGAGGAGCATCCCTTGAAACCCTACGACATGCAATCCTGAAATAGAACCGACGATCCCGGCGGTGATTGCCAATCCCGCCAGCGATACACCGAAGACAATATTTTCTCCTTTTTTTATTGTACCCTCGAGCACCATAACAATGAGGGCAAGGACCGAGATTGCCATAAGCGGGAGCGAAGCAAGAAAATCGGCCTGTGTAAACATGAGACCCATTGAAAATTACTTTCTTTTAAAAAGTCGTTTTATATCTCGATTTACGGTTGAACGAATATTTTAACAACGGTGGAGTAACCAACGTCGTTATCATCACCATCATTACCACGGCTGAAAATACAGCATCGCTAATGACCGGGATCATTTGCTGGCTTCCATCAGGATGAACCCAGAGCATCTGCATACTCTTACCCATACCGGCAACAATCAGACCGACCTCGCCGCGGGGGATCATTCCAAATCCTATCGTTAGACGGTCGTAATTTTTACTGACGCCGAGTCCGCATATCTGCTTGCCGACAATAGCAGCAGCGGTAATAGCAATTCCGACACCCAGAAGATCGGGCTGGAAAAAAGTCGCCAGCTTTACCTGAATACCCATGAGAACGAAAAAAACAGGAACAAGAAAATGGTATATTGGCTGAACGAGTTCAACCGTGTGTTTTTCTTCACCATTACCGACAAAATGGACATCTTCAAGGACGAGACCCGCTGCAAATGCCCCGACTATAGGTGCAAGTCCGATTAGACTTGCAATCCATGACAGGAAGAAAGCAAAGATTAAACTCGTAACCACCTTCATCCCATCAACCGTCATGCGCGAAATCCAACGCCCTATAATCGGAAATAATTTTGTTCCGAGGACGATTGCGCCGACGAAAAAGAGGACTGCCTTCAGACTGATGATAAGGATATCTACAAAGGAAAAAGAACCTGTACTCACGATACCGACGACCACTGCGAGTACAATTAAGCCGAGCACATCATCAATGACCGCAGCTCCCAGAATGATTTTTGCTTCACCGGTGTGCATTTTATTCAGGTCTTTCATGACCCGTGCCGTGATCCCGACGGACGTTGCGCAGAGAACGGCTCCGGTAAATATATGAACGGCATCGGGTTCGGCAGAGAAAAAATACTTGCTGGCAAAAAAACCGAGGATAAATGGCGCTATCACTCCAAGCGTCGCAACAATAAAAGACGGAACGCCGACTTTTTTCATCTCGTGGATGTTCGATTCCAAACCGGCCTGGAAAAGAAGAATTATGATACCGATCCGTGCAATCCGATCGACTACAACGGCCCATTGCACCGTCAGATGTTCGGTACGAAACGGTGCAAAGAAATTCATGAGACTACTCTCCGGAAAGAGCATCCCGATATTGCCGAGAATCACGCCGAATAGCAATTCGCCGAGGACAGCCGGTTGATGCAGGCGCTCGGCAAGCTCACCTCCTATTTTTGCAGCAATAAGAATAATGATGAGTGCCAGCAAAATCGGTGTCACAGGATCAAGATGCGATGTCGGCTGCGAAGTACTTTGGTATGCAGTAGTGTCGCTGGCGGCAGAATTGACGGTATCACCGGCCGATTTCGGAAGAGCCGCGAAGCACAGCACAAGCAGACAGATCAATATCAATGCAGCGTTCTTCATTATTTTACCGCCTCAGGAAACGGTTGTTGCTGTGTGGGTGTCATAGATGTGATCTTCCCGCTGATCCTCCCCTGCATCTGCTGGACGGTATGTCGCACGGATACTGCAGAGGTGTTCAAAAATGTCGATGGATATAAACCGATCCAGACGATGAAGAGTACAATAGGCACAAGGACCATAATTTCTCGTTTCGTCAGATCATGAAGCGATTGATTGGCCGGATTTGTACATTCACCAAAAAATATCCGCTGATATGCCCACAGCAGATAGACCGCCGCAAAAATCACTCCTGTCGCGGCAAAAATTGTGTACCAGGGACTGTTCAAAAGTGGTGAGCTGAACGATCCAAGAAGAATAAGAAACTCGCCGACAAACCCATTCAGACCGGGAAGTCCGATCGACGAAAGCGAAACCAACATAAAGAAGAATGCAAATACAGGCATCACCTTCACAAGTCCTCCAAAGTCGCTGATCATCCGTGTGTGGCGACGATCGTAGATCATCCCGACAAGAAGGAAGAGCGCGCCTGTAGAAAGCCCGTGATTAACCATCTGAATGATGCTCCCCTGTAGACTCACTTCGGTCATCGCGAAAATGCCGAGCACGACAAATCCGAGATGGCTCACCGATGAATATGCGACGAGTTTCTTGATATCTGTTTGAACCATCGAGACAAGAGCGCCGTAAATTATTCCGATGATTGCCAGAATGCTTATAAACGGCGCAAGATGAGCCGATGCAATCGGGAAAAACGGTATGCAGAAGCGAAGAAGCCCGTAAGTCCCCATCTTCAATAGTACGCCGGCAAGGATGACGCTCCCGGCCGTTGGAGCCTGGACATGCGCATCCGGCAGCCAAGTATGGAACGGGAACAGCGGGACCTTAATTGCAAAACTCAGCGCAAACGCAAGAAGCATCCAGGTCTGGATGCCGATTGGGATATTTGGAGCGACATTCAGAAGTTCAATATAGTCTGTCGTGAAATGTGAGAGCGTGGAGTTTGCCGCCGTATAGCCAAGCCATAGAATCGCGACGAGCATCAGCACACTTCCAAACATTGTATAGAGGAAAAACTTCACCGCCGCATAGATCCGTTCCTGACCTCCCCATACCCCGATTATAAAATACATCGGTATAAGCATTGCTTCCCAAAAGACATAAAAGAGAAACATATCGATCGCACAAAACACGCCGAGCATTCCCACTTCAAGCAGAAGCATGAAGATTACATATTGTTTAATCTTCTGTGTAATTGAATCCCACGATGCAAGAAGAGCAAGCGGTGTGAGAAACGTCGTCAGCAGTACAAGCAATAATGAAATGCCGTCGATCCCGACGCTGTAGCTGATATTCAATGATGATATCCATGGTACCCGCTTTACAAACTGCATCGCCGCCGTAGTGCTGTCGAAACGAAAATACAGATGGAGTGAGAGGATGAATGTCAGTATCGACACTCCCAGACCGATTGTTTTTATCGCTGTCGTTCGCTCGGGCTTGAACAGTACAATCAGCAGCACACCGATCAGCGGTGAAAAGATGACAAGCGTAAGAATTATTTCGTTCATTGAATTCATGAACCTCTCCAAAGAGGCTACAAAAAATTTTAAAAGACCATGGCACTACCTGAACAACATCCATCCCATTACAAGAAGCACTCCGATAACAAAAACAATTGCATAGAATTGCACAACGCCGGTCTGGATGCGCCTTGCGAACGAACTCAGCGATTGCATCAGTTTTGCCGAACCGTTGACTATACCGTCGATTACACCGACATCAAAACCATTCCAGAGAATTTTATCGGAGACTTTCACAACCGGAGTAACAACAGCTGCATCATAAATCTCATCAACGAAATATTTCCGCCATAGGAGCGTATAGATTCCATGAAATTGTTTTGTTATGTTCTCTGCTATATCGTTTCTCCTCAGATACACCATCCGGGCACCGGCTACACCGAGGAGTGCAACGCCGACAGAAAGCGCCATGAGAATATATTCGATGATCTGAACACCTTCTGCATATAATCCGAGTTTGATATTTGCCCCTTCGAAAACCGGTTCGAGGAAATGCTCGATTCTGTTTCCACCGCCGACTGCCGCCGGAACACCGATAAAGCCGCCGACAATCGATAGGAATGCAAGAATAATCAGGGGTACGGTCATTGTCGACGGCGCCTCGTGGGGATGTAAATCATGTTCCCATCGTTTTTCACCGTTGAATGTAAGACTGACGAGCCGGAACATATAGAACGCCGTCAATCCGGCACCGAAAACACCCAGCGTCCACAGAAAATACGATTCGTGCGAAAAAACCCGCCACAATATCTCATCCTTGCTGAAAAATCCCGAGAAGGGTGGAATACCCGCAATTGCGATTGCACCGATAAGAAAAGTCCAGTACGTCTTCGGCATCAGTTCCTTCAATCCCCCCATCTTCTGGATATCCTGCTCTTCATGCATCGCATGAATAACCGCACCGGAACCGAGGAAAAGAAGCGCTTTGAAGAAAGCATGTGTCATAAGATGGAATATTCCGGCTGTGAACGCACCTACTCCAAGCGCGAGAAACATATATCCAAGCTGACTGATTGTCGAATATGCCAGCACTTTCTTAATATCATTTTGAACAAGTCCGATTGTAGCTGCAAAGATTGCCGTCAATGCCCCGACTATCGCGACGACGGTCATTGTCAGTGGCGCAAGCGCATAAAGAAGCGAACAGCGGGCAACCATGTAGACACCCGCGGTGACCATTGTCGCGGCATGAATCAATGCGCTGACAGGTGTGGGACCCGCCATCGCGTCCGGCAGCCAGACAAACAGCGGGATCTGAGCGGATTTCCCGGTTGCGCCAAGAAATAACAGGAGTGTTATCCAGGTCATTGTTGTATCGCCGATTTTCCACGATTCCGCCCGGGCAAACACTCCGTCGAAACTTAAAGTCTGAAAATGCGTAAAGAGAAGAAACATCCCGAGCAGGAAACCAAAATCGCCGATCCGGTTAACGATAAACGCCTTCTTCGCCGCATCACCCGTTGTCCCTTTTTCGAATTTCTTGTCATACCAGAAACCTATCAGCAGATAGGAGCAGAGTCCGACCCCTTCCCATCCGAGGAACATCAGGACAAAATTATCGGCAAGGACAAGATTCAGCATTGCAACGATAAAAAGGTTCAGGTAGGCAAAGAATCTCCAGTACCCCCGGTCATCGTGCATGTATCCGATGGAATAAACGTGAATCAAAAAGCCGACACCTGTAACAATCATTGTCATGAGGATCGATAGCTGATCGACCTGATAGGCAACCGAAACAGACAGCGCTCCGGCGTTAATCCATGAAAATATTTCAACGATGTGTTTACGCTGATCAACCGGTGCACCGAGCATTTCAATTAAGATTGCGCTTCCCACGAGGAATGAGAGCCCGACGGTCAGACTCCCGATCCACCCTATGAATTTCTCGGATCGGATCCTTGATCCGAAGATACCGTTGATGAGAAATCCGATAAGCGGGAACAGGACAATCAAACCGACATAATTATACATTCTTTACTCCGATACAGATTTGTCTCAAAAAATCAAAACGGAATGTCCCAGACATCATTTACAAAAAACATTTATAAGGCTTTTTTAAAAGGAAAAAGTAAAAAGTTTACCCCGAGCTTGTCGAGGGGTAAAAAGGAAAAAATACGAGATGGCTGATAAGAGAGTCGTTCATCCCCTCGATTCGTACTACCTTCCTTTGACTCGAACTTCCATCGGTAGTACTCACTCAGGACAGACTTTTATCTTTCATCTTTTTACTTTTCCCTTTTTAATTTTTAATTATGAATTCATCTCACTTCAACAATCTTTTATAAAAGACTCCGATTACCACTTTAAGATATTCAGTTCATCGATATTTACAGTCGATCGATTCCGGTAGATCGCAATAACGATGGCGAGTCCGACGGCAGCTTCAGCAGCAGCGACAGCCATGACGAAAAAGACCAGAATTTGTCCCGTAGCGTTTCCCAGAAAAGCAGAAAAAGCAATAAGAGACAGGTTCACCGAATTCAACATCAACTCGATGCACATGAAGACGATGATGGCGTTACGGCGTGTCAGTACGCCGGCAACGCCGACAGTAAACATTATTGCACTGATGATCAGATAATGACTCAACGGAATCATTTTTAACTTCTCCTACTCAAACTTTTTCTTTGCCAGTACGATTGCGCCCATAATCGCTGCAACAAGCAGCAAAGAGGTCACCTCAAACGGAAAGAGATACTCTGAAAACAATACCCTGCCGATGCTCTCGACGGTTCCAATCTCGACCGCCCCCGGTGATTGCACAGCGGCGAGCCGTGACTGGTAGCCGACGATATACAGAACCTCAAGGGCGAGGGCTACACCCAACCCGATAGCGACGATCTTTTTCCAGCCGATTTTCTCGCGAAGTTGATCCTCATTCCCAAGGTTGAGCAGCATGATGACGAAAAGGAAGAGCACCATGATCGCGCCGGCATATACAATAATCTGAACGATCGCAATAAATTGTGCATGAAGGGTGAGATATAGACCGGCAAGGCAGAAAAAATTCAGAATAAGAAAAATTACGCTTATCACCGGGTTACGCCGGGTCACCATCAGCAATGCCGAAGCGATCGCAACTGAACCGAGGAGATAGAATATAACCGTATCTAAGATCATATAAGCAACCGCTTTTAATAGAAATAGTAATGGATTCCAATGTGCGGCAACGGCAGTATTGTTCCGTCGCTAAAGAAGGTGAACGCTCCCAGCAGCGAAACATGGAGGGGGCCGTTTACTGCAAATTCGGCTCCCATGCCAAGTCCAACCCGTAAGGGTCCTTTCAAATCGTTTTTCGAAGTAGAACCCGAGTAATAGTATCCGATACCAAGAAGAACAAAATAGCGGCCATTGGTACTCCGCGCAAGATCGTATTGGATATCGCCTCCAATCGCATAGTGCAGGTTTTCATCGACCTTGATGATGCCCATATTCAGGGTGTAGGAAAAAGGAGCAGGAAGATGATGCCGGAAACTAATTCCTGCCCCTTCAATCGGGCCGGCTGTGACACCGACACCGAAGACCTGCCTTTCATAGTGCATGTCGGTCCGTTCCGAGACAATTACCTGAGAATAGAGGAGCGACGTACTTCCGAGTACTCCTGACAACAGTACCATGATAAGTTTTTTCATAGTTTATGCCCTTTTCAGCCAGTGCACTATTTCACCGATTGTTGGACGTTTTCCCGTGATGAGTATTCCCAGTCGAAAGATCTTTCCTGCCGCCCACATCATAAAAATTGAACTTGCTAAAAGCACCGTGATTGTCCCTATGATTTCCCAGAGCGGCGGCATACTGATTGGAATCCGCAGTACCATAAGCGTCGGCGTCAATAAGGGGAAGAAACTTAGGACTTTGATCCAGACAGCCTCAGGGTTCTGGATTGCCACGAATGCAAACGCGATGGGCATCACCAGGATAATTGTTAAATATTGGGTGAACTGTTGAGCTTCCTGTTCCGTGGTCAGAGGCGCTCCGACAGCAACGAAAATTGCCGCATAAAAAATATATCCCAATAAAAAATATACCAGAATTAGCGGGAGACTGGAAAAAGAAATTAGCGCGACGCCGGATTGAAGAGTAACTACAGCCGCAATCAAAAACCAGAAACCGATCTGTGTCAATCCGAGAGCGCTCAACCCGAGTATCTTTCCCACCATCAGATCTGTCGCACTACATGAGGAGACAAGGATTTCGATGATCCGGTTCGATTTCTCTTCGATAACACTTCTGACAAGTATCTGGCCGGATGTCAGAATCAGCATCATCAACATCATAATAAAAAGATATGCCGTTATAAAAATCTGTCCGAATCCCGATTCTTCCTCTCCTCCGCTTTTGCTCAATTTGATTGTTTTAATCTCGATCGATGTGCTTAGCTTTTTCACGCGCGCCGGGTCCATTCCCTCCTGTATCAATTTTTTCTCGGTGACGACTTCACGGATTGAACTCGAAAAACGCTCGATATCACGAATATTCCCGACATTTTCAGATCGATATTCAACGAGATTACTGTCGTACAGATCTTTCCCGATAAGCAGATACCCTGTGATCGCCTCATTTGCTACCATCTCATTTCCATATTTTTTCAGTTCATCCAACGTAGTAAACCGGGGATCAGTCATATTCCGGAGAACATAGTTCGGTTGCCCATCAGGAAGTTTGTATTTCTCATCGAGTTTTTTCTGTAAGGATTCGATCAGCGAACCGGTCTGATCGATCACACCGATCACCCGCGTCTCAGTATCCGGCCGTGTCGCGAGCAGTGTCGGCAATCCGCCAAACAAGATCATGATCACAGGAAAAATGAAAAGTCCGAACAGAAATGTCTTCGTCTTCACACGCTCGAGATATTCCCAACGCGCAACGCTCCAATATTTCTTCATGCCTTTCCCCCCTTCGAGCCGACAACATCGATAAAAATGGAATTTAGAGAGGGTTCCATGATTTCGAATTTCCTGATCTCGAGCCGCTGGACAAGCTGTCGGAGGATATCATTCACCGATCCATGATCGGCGAGCTGTACCTCAGCGAAGTTTTGATATACATCGGCCTTCTGAAATTCGGGCATCGTTTTGAGGAAACTACCATCACCGTCAAATTCTATGTGTAATGAATTCTTTCCGTATCGCTTTTTGATTTCGGAAATATCTCCCTCCAGCACAACCCTTCCATAATTGATCACACAAATATTGTCACAGAGTTTCTCTGCCTGATCCATCTGGTGTGTTGAAAATATGATGGCCTTTCCCTGACTCCTCAGATCCATCAGAATATCCTTCATTAAGATCTGATTCACCGGATCGAGTCCCGAAAATGGCTCATCAAGTATCACAAGGTCGGGATTATGAAGAATGGAGACGATGAACTGTACTTTCTGTTGATTCCCTTTCGAGAGTTCTTCGACTTTTCTATGGATGTACTGTTGAAGATTGAATCGCTCGAGCCACTTCCTACCTTCTATCGCCGCTGTGCGAGAGGGAATCCCTTTAAGACTTGCAAGATATTGAATGGTGTGCAGTAATTTATTTTTTTTATAGAGTCCGCGTTCTTCGGGAAGGTATCCGATACGGTTTGAGATTCCAGGATTATAGGGTATTCCATCGAAAAGAATTTGTCCATTGTCCGGTTCAATGATATTGAGGATCGCCCGGATGGTTGTTGTTTTTCCGGCACCGTTTGGTCCGAGCAATCCGAAGATTTCTTTGCGCTGGACCGCAATCGACACATCGTCGACGGCCACCGTTGTTGCATATTCTTTTCGTAAATGCGATACCGTAAGCATAGGAAATTATGGAGTCAGTCTGTAAATCATTCGGGGAAACGGGATTGTCTCACGGACATGCTCAAGACCGCATATCCATCCTACCGTCCGCTCAACTCCAAGTCCAAATCCTGAATGCGGGACGGATCCGTACCGCCGAAGATCCAGGTACCAGTCAAACGCTTCAGCAGGCAGCTGATTTTCTTGAATACGATGGACAAGTGTATCATAATCATCTTCACGCTGACTCCCGCCGATAATCTCCCCATACCCTTCCGGAGCCAGGACATCCACGGCAAGCGCATACCGCTCGTCGTTTGGATCACGCTTCATATAAAACGCTTTTATGCCGACCGGATAATGATGTATTATTACCGGCCGGTCGAATTGCTCGGAAATAATCGTTTCATCCGTACCGCCAAAATCGTTCCCCCACTCAAACTGCACTCCATGCTTATGAAGAATCTCAACGGCTTCTTCATAATGGATGCGCGGCAATGGCTTCCTGACATTCTCAAGAAATTTTGTGTTTCGCTCAAGCACAGCAAGTTCGGGTTGCCGATTACGCAACACGGACCCGACGATATGTTCAAGAAATTCTTCGGCCAGCTCCATGTTGTCATTCAAATCGTTGAACGCGACCTCCGGTTCAACCATCCAGAATTCTGTCAGATGCCGCCTGGTCTTCGATTTCTCGGCACGAAATGTCGGTCCAAAAACATAGATCTTCCCGAACGCCATTGCTGCTGCTTCACCGTAGAGCTGACCGGATTGTGTCAGGTACGCTTTCCCGAGATCGAAATATTCCGTCTCAAATAAAGTGCTTGTCCCTTCACATGCCGCCGGTGTGAAAATCGGAGCATCTATCAGGAGAAATCCACGGCCGTCAAAAAATTCTCTGATCGATTGTATAATTGTATGTCTGATACGCATGATCGCATGCTGTCGGGATGACCGCAGCCATAAATGCCGGCGATCTGCAAGGAATTCAATACCATGTTCTTTTGGCGTGATGGGATACTCACCGGCGATATGAATTACTTTCACTTCGCTGACATCAAGTTCATATCCACCCGGTGCACGATCTTCCTTCCTTACCTTTCCCTTCATCACGAAAGAACTTTCCTGCGTCAACTGGTCGAAGATGTTAAATATTTCTTCCGTAACATTTGCCTTTACAACCACCCCCTGAACAACGCCGGTTCCGTCACGAAGGAGTAAGAACCGAACTTTCCCGCTCGAACGTTTATGATATAACCAGCCCTGGAGAGTTACTTCTTCGCCGACATGGTGCACAAGGTCTTCAATATAGATTCGGCTCATCCGCTCCCTTCGTCATGCTAATATTTATAAATATAGAAAGAAAAAAGGACACCTTCAATAAAAAAAGACTTCGTGATTCCTCACCATCACACTGTCCGAGAATTTGACATTTCATTAAAAAACAATTATAATCTGTTGCCAGGAAGTATGTGCTCAGGGAATCTTCATTAAGTTTTTCGATCCCTCCAGTGCTACTCTGACCTTATGTTTCTTCTCTCAGCTATCGTCGTCTCATAAAGTGCCTTTGGCTATATCGTATGATTTGTGCCACAATAGAGGAATCAGATTATGAAAAAGATTATTGATTTTCTTTCGATCATCTTCTTATTGACGATTGCAGTTATGAGCTGTAAAGACGACTCGACAGGTCCGAATCGTGTAAGCTGCGGTGGCGGCGAAGGATACACTGTAGCATTCTGCCGTCAAGTCCCACATTACACGGCCGGTTATGGAGACCCGAGATTTGATCAGATCACCGCAAGTTGTCTGGTAGGCCCTGAAGGGGCGACGGTCTCGAATTGCCAGAACGGCACGTACCATTGTTCCGGCACATATAAATTAACCACGTTTTCGAATGCCGTAATTTCCTTGAATTGGGGAGGAACAACAACATTCGATCAAATGCCTCAAAATTATACCATATCATCAAAGGGACAGGGTACTTTTTCCGTAAGCATCTCTAAAAAATCAGGCGGGGAAGGAAATATGTTCCTGAGTATGTCGAGCGGATCTTCGTGGATGTTCGATATCGTCCTGGTCAACGTTGACTGTAATTCAGCGTCACCAAAAATAAAGAGAGTGCCGGTGGTTGAAACTGGCTCTCAAGAAAAATCTTCGTCCGCTTTACAAAAAGTAATGCCTGCAAAATATATTCAGGGTGACTAGAAGTTCATTGTTGGCGATCTCGAAACGCAATCCGCCCAGTCGCGGTATAAACTCTTCTACCTCAGCGGTCTTCCGGCATCTACCATCCGGTGGATATTCCGTAAGAAGAATGCTATCAATGGATATCGTAAAAGAACCGATGATAATTTGTATACCATCCCTGGAATACTCACCACCCTTCCCTTCTCCAGATCGGCGAGTGAACAGCGGACGACCCGATCGGCTTTCAACCAGAACAATCGCGGAATATCCGAGCGGGCATCGATTCCGGCATATTCGGATGTATCATGAAATTCGGTAAGTGTGAAACCCGGACAGAGTACCTGGATCTTTATACCGGTCTTGCGGAGTTCTTCGTGCAACGCTTCTGTAAAAACAACCAGGAACATTTTTCCGGCACAATAGACGGAATTCCTCGGTGACGGGAAAAAAGCCGCAACAGAAGCAACGTTAATAATCGCACCTTGATCCCTTGCGATCATTGAAGGAAGAACCAGCCGGCTGAGTCTGACCGGCGCATCGACGTGCACTCGAATCATTGCATTGTGCTTTGCACTATCGACATCCGTAAATCGGCCGACAGTCGCAAAACCGGCATTATTTACCAACATATCAATGGGCTGAAATTGAAGTATCTTTTGTTCAAGTCGGATGAAATCGTTTTCGTCCGCTAAATCAGTTTTGAACACTTCAACCGTAATCGGATATTTTTGCATCAACGCCGAAGCAATTGTCTTAAGTCTATCTTCTCGACGGGCAACAAGAAGAAGGTTGTATCCTTTCGCGGCTAGCTGCTGCGCGAACTCGGCACCTAGTCCGCTTGAAGCGCCTGTTATGAGGGCTGTTTTGGTGGCCATAGGTGGTTTCAGGTTTAAGGTTTAAGGTTTAAGGTTTAAGGTTTAAGGTTCCAAGATAAAAAATATACTAAAAAATGGGAAGTTACTCCAGAAACGATAGTATAAATTTTTCAACTCTGTGTCGATGAGGAAACGACAATTTCCGGCGGATTGAGCAGATGTTTCTTGACGGCACACAACGTCAGTCGATACCACACATGAGCCCGCTATCATAATTCTTTCCGGCAGTTTAAATCAAATACCGGGTTGATTGTTAATTTAACGTGTTCTCGTTCCTTATAGATCAATAATTCTTGACATTAAAAAGAATTTTGATTATATATGCTTCATGAAAAACAGATTCTTCACACTTGAACATTCGGAAATAATTTACGCTCCACTCCTTTTACTTGCATTATTCTTCTCGAGCATTCTTGTTTCATCTTTTCACGAACACCACTGCAACGGTACAACTGACGATTGCGCTATTTGCAGGTTCCAGAATGCCTCGTTCACAATGCCGGCAACACTTGTATCGGCCGTCGCTCTTTTTCAGCGACCGCTTCCTGAGCGTGCAATCACTCTCAACTACAACGCCACCGACCCATCTCAGAAACTTGTCTGCGCTTCTCACGCTCCTCCTCAATTCAACTAATCTCTTAATAAAGAATTTTACCGCTTCCCCTTGCTGCCGTTAAGAGCGACAGGATTCGGTACATTCGATAGTGCACCATGCGCAGTCATATTCTTGTCATTGCCCATAGTGTTATTACAATAATTTTGAGGAGTTCTTATGAAATTGAAGAAAACATGCATTTCAGCATTGCTTTTAATATTTCTTTGGCCGGGCGGATTGCTCCGGTCGCAATCGAGAGAAGGATCTGCCTTCGATCAGTCTAAATTCGTTCCGGATATCGCACTCATTCTCGATATCTCCGGAGTTGCAAGGGATATGGCAAATGAGAAATATTACTCTCTTACAATTCCCGGTTTCAGCTATCCGTTTCTGAACCACCCGAGTTCTTCCGGATTGAATGCGCACCGTGGATTGAATTTTAATTACGGTGAACTGTCGCTGTATTCCGTTGTCGATCCGTATTTCGACCTCTTTGCCGTTCTCGACCTTGCGCCGGAAAGCGCCGGCCTGGAAGAGGCGTATTTTACGACGAGGAAACTTCCGTATGGTTTTAAGATAAAGGCAGGAAAGTTTCTCGCGAGCTTCGGCAGGGTCAACGAGCAGCATGAACATTTCTGGGACTTTGCCAACCGGCCGCTTATTGCAACAGCACTCTTCGGCGAGGATGGGCTGAATGAAATTGGCGCGCAAGCCACTTGGGTTGCACCGAGCTCATTTTTTCTTGTGTTCGGTGCGGAAGTGTTGAACGGTGATAATGAACACAGTTTCGGTACTTCGGGTTTCAGCGATCCGGGAGGTAACGTTGCTGTCAACGCCGTGCAGGGACCGAATCTCTTTATAGGATTTATCCGTTCTTCATTCGATATCGAAGATGCTTCGATCTTATTCGGCATTTCGAATGCGATGGGAACGACAAGAACCAATCAGGGCTTTTCCTCTACAGGAGGCACAGGAGAAGCCATCAATGCGAAAACCGATATTATCGGCGGCGACCTGACGGTTAAATATTCTCTCGATGCAATCCGCTATCTTTCGTTCCAGAGCGAATATATGTATCGCGTGATGAACGGTTCGGAATACGAACGCGACTCATCGAATGCTGTCTCGTCATTGAACCTCGACAAACATCATTCCGGTTTTTATGCACAGCTTGTCGCAAAAGCCGATCAGGTATGGAGAATCGGCGTGCGGTATGATCTACTGATGCAGAACGCTGTCGCGCTCGGAGGCGCAGATCAACACATGCCGTCGAATCTTCCGCGTTATTCTGCAATAATCGAATATAGTCCTACAGAATTCTCACGGCTTCGACTTCAGTTCGACAGGGACGAGAGCCGTTACATGCAGGCTTCCGGAGGATGGTCCCGGCAGCCGTATACACAAATTATTTTGCAAGCGAACCTGACCATCGGCGCTCACGGCGCTCATGCATTTTAAAGAAAAAATATTTTTCATTTATTTATGGAGTATCGTATGAAGTTATCTAAAATTATTCCGCTGTTGCTGCTGTGCGTGCAAACAGCATTTACGGGACAGCTGCAGGTTGTAGCGACCTACGGGTACATCAGCGACATCGTTCAGCGCATCGGCAAGGATCGTGTCGAAGCAGTCACTCTTGCGCGGGGAGATTATAACCCCCATTTTATCATTCCAAAACCATCCTACATTGCCAAATTACGAAGAGCCGATCTTCTTGTTCTCAATGGAGGGCAATTGGAAATCGGATGGCTGCCGCAACTTATCAAACAGGCGAACAACGGCACCGTGCAGCCGGGGGAACGGGGATTTCTCGATCTTTCCATGTATGTGCATTTGATCGATGTGCCGACGAGTGTTTCCCGGGAACTCGGCGATGTGCATCCGGAAGGGAACCCGCACTTTTTCCTCGATCCGGATAATATTCCGCTCATTGCAAAAGCTATCACTGAACGTTTAAGTGAACTCGATCCTAAAAATCAAGCTTTCTATGAAGCGAACAATAAAGAATTGTACGCCCTGTGGCAGCAGAACATGAAAACATGGGAAGAGAAACTGAAACCGTTCAAGGGAGAAAAGGTCGTTGAATATCACCGGCTCTTCGATTACTTTTTGCACCGGTTCGGGTTTACGATTGCCGGCACAATCGAACCGCTGCCCGGAATTCCGCCGACGACAAAACACATTGCCGATATCGAGAAATTGATCGAGCGGGAACAGGTGAAGTTCATACTGCAGGATGTCTACAATCCGCAGGATGCCTCATCGTATTTAGCGAAACGACTCAATGTAAAACTTATTGTTCTGCCGCATGATGTCGGAGCTGTGAAAGAGGCCGACAATGTGTTTAGCGTATTTGATGAAATCGTGAGGAGACTGACTAATGGCTGATATACTTCTTTCCGCATTCTTTCTCTCGGTAGTGCTGCTCGGTATACATTCCTTCTTTGGTCTCGAAATTATAAAAAGAGGGATTATATTCACCGATCTTGCAATAGGGCAAATGGCGGCATTAGGCGCCGCACTCTCAATTCTATTTTTTGAGGGCCGTTATATCTACCCGATATCACTTGCATTTGCTTTAATCGGTGGAGTCGCTATTTCATTTAGCGCAAAGCGAACTGTATCACACGAAGCGTTCATTGGACTCATGTACGCGTTCGGTATTTCAGGCGTGTTCATTGTCTTGTCAAAATCGAGCCACGGAATTGAGATGTTCGACAGGCTCATGGCATCCGATATTCTGTTCACTCCATTGAGCGATATCGTCGAAACGGCAATCATCTATGCCGCCCTCGGCCTGGTTCTATTTTTTCTCTATCCAAGAACTAAAGGAATCTGGAAGGACATGTTGTTCTTTGTATCCTTTGCCGCTACCGTCACAAGCTCTGTACGAATGGCTGGAGTACTCATTGTATTTGCGCTCCTTGTGGCTCCCGCATATATATCGATTAGGATGAAAAAAGGAAAATTGCTTTTAACAGCATGGGCTGTGGGAACTTGCGTGAATGTCGTTTCTATCCTTGTTTCGTACAACTTAGATTTGCCTACAGGATACACGCTTGTGTTTTTCCATGCATTGCTCGCGCTGACGGTATCGATTCTTTTTCCAGTAAAACAGACAGAATGACATTTAATAATATCATCATTAAAATTCTGGTCGACAATAAGGCGAACGCCGGTCTGATGAAAGAACATGGCTTTCCCGTATGGATCGAAGTCTCTGGTCATAGAATTTTGTTTGATAACAGGTCAGGGGACATCTCTGATATAAAACGCGGCGATGCTTGGTTGTGATTTACACCATGCTATTAAGGCGGACGAGCCGAAGGATTTCCTTTTTATTTTTTTATTATTCCATATGCCGCTCCTGACGGAGCTCTTTCGTTTTTAGATTATGCTTTTCTACCAATATTCCGTCCCTACGGGACTCTCATCTTAAAGAATTACAAATTCCTATCAATCTTAATAAGAAAAAAGGAACGCGTCATCCTGATGACCTGTCCGCCAGAGCGAAGCGTAGGCGGAAAATCAGGATCTAGTAAAAATCCCTTTTTCCTTTTTAATTCCTGTCCTGAGCGAGTCCCGATGTTTTCGTGTTCTTTACGCCCCACGTTTCTTAGTGGGGATGTCGGGGCGAGTCGAAGGGTTTCCTTTTCCCTTATTTTTACCTCTCTATAACCTTTCCACTCGTCCCCCGTATAAGATAATGAGAGCTCTGATTCATTCTTTTCATCGAAGAAAGGAGCCACCTAAATGAAAATCGCCTATTTCAATGCGAATATGAAGCGGGGACAGGACGGCGTTACACGGGTCATTTACAAAATGATCGACGCCGCCCGCGAGCGCGGCCATCAGGTTATGGCAGTTACTTCGACACTACCCGACCCGGAAGATCGTATCGTACCGATGGTACAGGTGCCTTCCATCGCTCTACCGCTGCAAAAAGTTTATCGCGTTGCGTTCCCATGCTATCAGACATTCGCAAAACAACTCCGCGAGTTTCAACCGGATATTCTTCACATCAACAGTCCGTGTCCGCTCGGCTTTGTAGCGGGAGTCTATGCCAGGGATTTCAATATTCCTGCCGTTGCAACATATCACACACATTTTCCGGCATATTCACGCTATTATAATCTTCAGGGTTTTGAAGATCTTACATGGAAAATTATGAAGCATTTCTATAATAATGTCGATCGTACTTTCGTGCCTGCACTCCCAATACTTGAGGAACTTTCGGTACATGATATTCACGGACTCAGATATCTACCGAACGGCGTCGATCTGACTTTTTTCAATCCAAAAAACCGTTCTGTAGACTGGCGAAAAGGAATCACATCGGATACCGATAAACCGATTGTACTATTCGTAAGCCGATTGGTATGGGAAAAGGATCTAACCGACCTCGCCAGGATGTACAATATTCTGAAAAATAAAAGAAATGATTTTGAGATGGTCGTTATTGGCGACGGCTATGCCCGCACCGAATTCGAAGCGATGATGCCGGGAGCTAAATTCCTGGGCTACCAGAGCGGTAAGACACTTGCGCAAAGTTATGCGTCATCTGATATCTTCGTGTTCCCATCGACGACGGAGACATTCGGACTTGTCACTGTTGAAGCGATGGCCTCGGGAGCTGTTCCCGTCACGGCAAAAATTGGCGGGGCCGTCGGGATCATACAGGAGGGAATTTCAGGATTATTCGCGCTTCCACACGATTCTGCAGATATGGCACAAGAGGTTGAATTCCTGCTTGATCATCCTGACCGACGTGCTTCAATGGCAGCCGCTGCACTCGTTCGAGCGCAGGAATTCGGGTGGACAAAAATTCTAAACCAGCTTTTTGAACATTACGCTGATGTGTGTGATTTGCATATATACCTGCAGCACCGCTATGTCGCATGAAAACAAATGCCCCTCCAACCAATTAAACCTACAAATGAAGGGTCTACGACCCGTTGGGGCACAGTACCCCGACCTGTCCGCCGTCTTGTCCTGAGCGAGTCCCGCGCAGGATGCGGGACGAGTCGAAGGATTTCGTGTTTCGATCTTCTTCGTCCCACGTTCTCGTGCTCCGTTCTTTTCCGTCTCACGTTCCCGTGTTCTTTATGGTCCCACGTTTTGTGTGGGACCCAGTGAGATTCACGTCCCACGATTTCGTGCTCCGTTCTTTTCCGTCTCACGTTTCCCAGTGAGATTCACGTCCCACTTTCTAAATGGGATTGTGGGACCAGTGGGGCTGGCAGAAGCGGTTTCAGGCAGTCATTTCCATCATACGCTGAATCGGAATAAGGGCGCGGCGCCTGAGCTCTTCATCCATAACAATTTCCGGCGAGCGGTTCTTCATACAGAGGTAAAGCTTTTCCATTGTGTTTAGTTTCATGTGCGGACAGACGTTGCATGCACATGACTCGTCCTGCGGTGCCGAGACGAATTTCTTCCCCGGGCATGCTTTCTCCATCTGGTGGATAATTCCGGGTTCGGTTGCAACGATAAATTCATTCTCCGGGCTCGATTGAACATACTTCAACAGTGCACTCGTCGAGCCGATAAATTCAGCCTGAGCGAGTACAATATCCTCGCATTCCGGATGTGCAATGAGTCTCGCCTTCGGATTCTCAAGTTTCAACTGCCGGATTTTCTTTTCACTGTATGCCTCATGGACAATACATATTCCCTGCCACAGGAGCATATCACGTCCGGTTTTTTTCCTGAGATACGCGCCGAGATTCCTATCGGGTGCAAAGAGGATAGGTTTCTCAGGCGGTATTTGCCTGATTATTTTTTCAGCGCTGCTTGACGTACAGATAATATCGCTGAGTGCTTTCACTTCGGCCGTACAGTTGATGTACGTGATCGCTACATGGTCGGGATGTTTCAGGCGAAATTTTCTGAAATCATCGGCCGGGGCGCTTTCGGCGAGCGAACATCCCGCTTTCAAGTCGGGTAACAGAACCTGCTTTGACGGATTGAGAATCTTTGCCGTCTCAGCCATAAAATGGACGCCCGCAAAAACAATGACGTCGGCATTCGTCTGAGCAGCTTTCTTTGCGAGCTCAAGACTATCGCCCACAATATCCGCAACATCCTGGATTTCAGATTCCTGATAATAATGCGCGAGAATAACGGCATTTAACTCGCGTCTTAACCGCCTAATTTCTGATTCAAAATCCAACCGTTCATCAGTACGATTTATGGGAAAAAAATCATTCATCTCTTTATCTCTCGCATTGAAACCATAAGTCTATGCTTTCTTACTATTTCTATCTATATAATGTAACAAAAACGATGTCGCATATGTTCTTGAAAGTGGATGAAATTACGAAAGCACGCACTCAGAAGCAAGTTGACAAACTGCCCAAAATTTGGTATTTTTAATAGAATTTATGGTGGGATGAGCATTTATGGCTGAAGCACTTTCCGAGAGAGAACGGACAATTCTCCGGTATATCGTCCACAATTACATCCAGACCGCAATACCGGTCGGATCACGGTGGATAGCAAAATACCTGGACATAGGATTAAGTCCGGCTACCATTCGCAACGTGATGGCCGATCTCGAATTTATGGGATATCTTAACCATCCGCATACATCGGCCGGGAGAATGCCCACAGATAGAGGGTATCGGTTCTACGTTGATTATTTGATGGAAGTCGAACACCTTCAGGATAGCGAACAGGACAGTATTCAACAAATCCTCTCCCCTGTCGACGATCCGGAAGAACTGCTCCGCGAAAGCTCGAAAATCCTTGGACGAATTTCGCACCAGTTGAGCATTATTACTTCTCCTCGCTTCGCCAGCGGAATTTTCGAAAAGCTTGAGCTGATTCCTCTCAGCAGCAGTAAGATCATGGTTGTGATATCGTTGAAAGCAGGACTGGTAAAGACAATTACCATGGAAGTGTTGAGTGAAATTCGACGGGAGAAATTGGATGAGCTGGCACAAATCATGAATGGGCGGTTGTCCGGTCTCACATTACTGGAAATCAGAAATACCTTTTTTGATCGAATGAAAGATATTTCAACAGAACAGACCGGCCTTGTCCGTCTTTTTATTGATTCTGTCGATAAGCTTTTTGACGACGTTCCCGAAGTTGAGAAAGTCCATATCGGTGGAACCCGCGACATACTCTCGCAGCCCGAGTTCGAGCACCCGGAAAATTTCCGGAGTATCATCGAGCTGCTTGACAATCAACAGATGATTATTCATGTGCTGGAGAAAAAAGATTTGAAAGTCGGCGACGTCGGCGTTTCCATCGGATCGGAAAATAGTGATGAAGCACTTAAGCATTACAGCATATTGACGACCGACTATTCTGTCGCCGATGTCAATGGATCGGTATGCATAATAGGACCGAAGCGAATGAATTATCCGAAGGTTGTTCCTCTGGTCGATTATATAGCGCGTACTATCTCGTCGATGCTGAGTTAATCTGCATCGTGCGTTTTCCGATGAATATTGTTATACATTTTAAGAGGGCAATTCATGGTGGATGAACATACAGAGACAAACGGAAAAGAATCTGTCGCGAACGGCGAGAAACAGTCGGCTCCGGTTCAGGAATCGGAAACCGATTCTTTATTAAAGCGCATCGCTGAACTCGAAAAGGTGGTTGAATCCACAAAAGATCAATTGCTCAGGAAGGCGGCCGACTTCGAGAATTACAGACGACGGATCGAAGGAGATATGGCGATGATAAGTCGATTTGCCAACGAAGGACTTATCCTCGAGCTTCTTCCGATCCTCGACGACTTTACACGGTCGATGAAAAGCGGAAAAGACCGAAGTGAATTCGGTCCTTTCTTTCAAGGAGTCGAACTCATTTACAGTAAATTGATGAAAATCCTCGAAGCACAAGGGGTTACACCGATAGAATGTATCGGTAAGGAATTTAACGTTGATTTCCATGATGCGTTAATGCAGATGCCGAAAGAAGGCGTCACCCCTCATACAATTATTGAAGAAGTCGAAAAAGGATACATGCTATTCGATAAAGTACTTCGTCATGCAAAGGTCGTCGTGGCAAGCGAGCCTCAGGATGTGAAGACAGCATCCGGAAGTACACATGAGGCTGCAGAATAATCATGGCAAAACGAGATTACTATGAAATTCTGGGAGTGACCCGGAATTCATCCGCTGAAGAAATAAAAAAAGCGTATCGCAAACTGGCACTACAGTATCATCCTGATCGGAACCCGAATAATAAGGAAGCGGAAGAGAAATTTAAGGAGGCTGCAGAAGCGTACGAGGTGCTCAGCGATAACGAGAAACGCCACCGGTACGATCAGTTCGGTCATGAAGGGTTGCGTCCGGGTGCCGACTTCCACGGTTTTCAGGACATCAACGATATCTTCAGTTCATTCAGCGATATTTTTGGCGGTGGAATTTTCGATGAGGTGTTCGGAGGCGGTAGACAGCAGCGACAACGCCATACGACAGCCGGCACACCGGGTTCGGACCTCAAAGTACGTTTTCGTTTAACACTTGAAGAAATCGCAACAGGGGTCGAAAAGAAACTTAAAATAAAAAAATGGAAGTCGTGCGAGAACTGCAACGGTACAGGAGCAAAATCGGGAAGCGCTCGCTCGAATTGTCCGACATGTGGCGGAACCGGTGAAATCCGGCAGGTATCAAGGTCGATGTTCGGTCAGTTCGTTAACATCAGCACATGCTCCACCTGTGGAGGCGAAGGACGAATCGTAAAAGATCCTTGCACGGCGTGCGCCGGCGAAGGACGGGTCCAGGGTGAAACAACCATTAAAGTCGCAGTCCCGGCTGGTGTCGCGGACGGGAATTATATTCCCCTCCGCGGACAGGGAAATGCCGGCCGGCGCGGTGGTCCTGCAGGCGACATCATCGTCATCATCGAAGAAGAACCGCATGAATATTTCCATAGGAACAACGATGATGTTATATATGACCTGTTGCTGAGTTTTCCTGAAGCGGCGCTCGGTACAGAAATTGAAATTCCGACGCTTACCGGACGTTCCCGTTTGAAAATTGATCCGGGTACTCCCGCCGGTAGAATTTTACGGATGCGAGACAAAGGAATACCGCATCTGAACAGCTACGGGAGGGGAGATCAGCTTACCCGGATTTACATCTGGGTTCCATCGAAGCTGAATGGAAAAGAAAAAGAGCTGCTGAGGGACCTGGCAAAAAGTGAAAATGTCACGCCGTCGGACAGCGAGAGGAAAAAAGTTGGTCATACCGATGCACCGGGACGGGTCAAAGACACATTTTCCTAAACCGTAGAGACATGTATGTGGTCCATGAAATCCGGGGAATTTCTCCGTAAACTGGGATTTACTCCGAACGAACGGAAGGTTATATATTTTCTTCTGATAACACTCTGCATTGGTGGTGGAATTAAGTTATATTACGGGATGATGGGGAGCGCATCACCTCCCCGATTCGACTATACGGCCATGGACAGGGAATTTAAAGAAAGATCCCGTGCCCGGTCGAGCGCTGACAGCCTGCACATCAGTCAAGCATCATCGCCGGCTTATCTATCTACGTCGCGATTCCACGGAAATCAGAAGAAGTCTCTTCCGCACGGAAGCGTGGATCTAAATACTGCAACAAAAAAAGAATTGGTGGCACTTCCGGGAATCGGCGAAACCACGGCGGAAAGCATCGTACTCTATCGAAAAGAACATGGCGGATTTGCCACAAATGAAGAATTAATGAAGGTTAAAGGCATCGGCGAAAAAAAATTCCTTAAACTCAAACCATATTTACACAGCCATGATACTTCGAAGTGAAAAATACCTCTCTCTCCATTTTCTCGATGATACCATCACGATGATCGAGATGGAGCACGGCGATGAATTCACGATGACTGCGATCGATACATATCGCAGCGTGATTAATTATTCGGATAACCCGGAGGAGATGAGTTTATCCAACCAGTTGTTTGTCGAGTCAATGGTTACCGACCTTAAGACTCTCTTTGGCCGGAACAGAACGTCGGCAAAGAAAGTTGCCTGCGCAGTCGATAGCCAGTCGCTGCTCATCACTCCCATTCCTACAGACAATTCGTTGAACCATATCGAATTGAACGAGCAAATCTTGTGGGAACTCGGGGTTCATTTCAGCGGCGAAGATCCGAAAAATTTTATTACCGATCTAATTACGCTTGAAGAAAAACCCGAACAGGGAATCCATGACAAGATTATGATCACCATACGCCGTGAAATGGTAGCGGCATTTCAAAAAATTCTTGGATCATTCGGGTTCTCCCTCGGTATTGTCGATGTCGATCATTTCGGCGCCGAATATGCGTTACGCCTGAATTATCCAGAGATCGCTCATCACACGACTGCATTTCTCGGGATGAAAAAAACGAGTTTCGATTTTACGGTTCTTCGAAAAGGACATGCGGTCGCCTATTCAAGTTTGGAGTTTTCATCTCCGACCGATGCGGCGTCACAAATTGCGGCTCTTCTTTCACTCCATCAACAGAAAAAGATTTCCAAGATTTATGTTCACGGACCTCTGATCGGGACGGAGCTTCTCCGATCATTTCGCGATCAGCTTTCAGTTCCCTTTGAGGTAATCGATGTATTTAAAAGAATAAAATTCGGGAAACAATTCCGGGATGGAGCAAAATACAGGCGGCTGGCCTATCAATTTGCGCCCTGCGTGGGAATGGCCCTCAGGAAAGAATAACGATGCGCATCATCGCTGGTGAATACGGCGGGCGCATCCTTCGCACCGTAGACAACCCCTCTGTCCGCCCGGCAACCGACAGAGTCAGAGAGTCCCTGTTTAATATTTTAAATAACCGCATTCGAATAGCAGGAGCGAAGGTACTCGATCTTTTTGCCGGAAGCGGTAGTGTCGGGATCGAAGCCCTGAGCCGCGGTGCCGAGCGAGCTGTGTTCGTCGAGCAGGCATATCCTGCCGTTCGTGTCATTGAAGAAAATCTCCGCATGCTCGGTGAATCGGCTTCCAGGCGTGCTGAAGTCATCCGGGGGAATGCATTCCGCTATATTAAAGAAAGCATCGAGTCGTTCGATCTAGTGTTCGTCGATCCCCCGTACGCACTGAAACATTCAGAAATGCTCCCGATTTTGCTCGTCGAACATGAACGAATCGCCCGGAATGGAATTATGGTGATGGAACATACAAAAAAATTTTCCTTTCCCTCCTCTCCAAAGTATATTATTGACGACCAACGCGTGTTTGGTATGACAGTGGTCTCTTTCATCCTGCCAACGAGAATGGACAAAGAATTATGAAAATTGCCATTTACCCCGGTACGTTTGATCCGATAACCTACGGACATATCGATGTCCTCGAACGCGCAATCGAATTATTCGACAAAGTCATCGTCTCTATTACACGGAACTCCGCAAAAAACCCGATGTTCTCAGACGATGAGCGTCTGGATATGATTAAAGCAGTAACAAAAAAATATCCGACGGTGGAAGTGGATAGCTTCGATTGCTTGATGGTCGAGTATGCCAAAAAGAAAAAAGCATCCGCAGTCGTCAGAGGGCTCCGAGCAATTTCAGACTTCGAATACGAATTTCAAATGGCCCTGATGAACAGGAAAATTGCCAAGAAATACAAATTCACCACGGTATTTCTCATGCCGCACGAAAATCATACTTATCTGAATTCGTCCATCGTTAGAGAGCTGGCCCGGCTTGGCGGAGATGTAAGCGACTTTGTGCCGCCGTACGTTAAAAAATGCCTTACAAGAAAATTGAAGGAATCAAAGCGGAAATTTGTTCTATAGAAAAATCCTGCTGAACCGGGTTCTCGAATTTAACCGGTTATCGATATTCACTCTTACTTCCACGAATAATAGGCAAAATAATGAGATGTATCGCTGATATATTTCAGAAGTGAAGGGAAACTCCTATCTCTGTTCCTACCGGAGTGATAACCGGTTTGAAAGTAATATTGGAAGATTGAACAATAGTAATTCCGTCATCACGCGAGATCGCCGGATCACTGACTATTCTCCCGCATGTATATCCGAGCATCATTGCAAGAGGGAAATCACTGCACCAATGCATCCCGGAATTGACAAGACCAAATTCGACAAGCCCGACAAGCACCAATCCTACCGGTTTGATCCATTGGCACTCCGGATAATTCTGTGAAATCACTGTAAGCAATGCCATCGTTGTCGCTGTATGACCCGATGGAAACGAATAATACCTTGAGGGATGTCGTTCGTATTCCTTTGGATTAGAAAAAAGCCTCCAGATTCCATAGGGATTTGCCGCTTCATAAGGACTCTCTCTTCCTGTAATCCGTTTCAGCACCTGAACAACTAACCCTGTTACCAGAATCGCTTCAACAGATTGACTCGCCGTCCGCAGTGCACGATGATCATCAACAATAAAACCGTACGCTGCAAAAGCTCCTGCAATTGCGAATTGGGTCCGGCCATCACCGATCTCAACCAAATATTTGTTGAAGGATGACGAAGAGCGGTATCGATTGAAATTTGGCTTTGTCCATTCCCATATCTGTTTATCAACCGTACGCAGACCTAAGGTAGTCAGCATTACACCTGCGAGAAGCGGAACATTCTCCTTGTGAAACAGTGAAGTCCCCAGCGATTTCAGATCACCCGGAATATTTGTAATCATGGAATGCCATTCGGGCGTTATCGATGGTCGGATCATCGAGGTGTATAATGGATCTTGCTGAGAGACACTAAACGGCAATACATTTGATGAAATCGAATCGTCAGTTGACAGGAAGACACTCGATTGCTGACTGAAAGCTGCGAGACACCAGAAGAGAAAGACGAAGATGATAAAAAGTCGGCGTCTGTATCCCCCCTGAGATGAATTGTTGTTGATATTCATCGGATTTTAAAAATAAATTATATATGAAATTTGAATCCGATCCCGATACCGCATCCGTCAGCTGTTGGAACAAGGCTCATCTGAATCCCATGGTCCGGTGCAATTTTTCCAATTTCGACGCCTTCCGGATGTGCGGCAATCATTCCAAACACATACCCAAGTGCAATTCCCAGCGGATAATCACTGTACCAGTGAATCCCGGTATTGACCATGCCGATGCCGATCAGACCGACTATTGTAAAACCAACGGGGCGTATCCATTTCGAGTCCGGATAATTCTCTGCAATTACCACGACCGTAGCGGTCGACGTCGCAATATGACCCGACGGAAACGCGTCATAGCACGGAACATGTTTATGATACTCAATCTGGTTCGGGAAAAAAACCCATGCACCACCACGTTCTGACGAAACAAATGGGCTCTGTCTCCCAGTAATATGCTTCAACACCTGAACAACCGTTCCCGATGAGAGTACAGCTTCAATGATCTCGCTTCCCGTCCGCAGAGCACGTTCATCGCTGGTGACAAGTCCGTAAAGACCGAATGCGCCTCCCATCCCAAATTGGGTCCTTCCATCCCCCATCATGGTAAAAAAGTCGCTCGTAGATTTTACAAATCCTGAACCTTCATAAATCCTTTTCGACGCCTGCCATGAATCTTCATCCGTTACAATGAGCAACCAGCTCAGTGCGGTAATGCCGAGAATTTCCGGAATATTTTCCATCTGAAATGTTGATTTCGACCAACGCACCCAGTCGCCAGGTATTCTACTTATCATCGAATGCCATTTAAGAGGCGGCTGAACATACATTGTCTGCTGTAAAGAATCAGCCACGATACCTTTATTTCCTATAGAAGGATTCGCGATGCTTCCGGTGAGTTCATCGGTTGAATCGGCTACACTCACCGAAGCCCGGCTCATGTATGGGATCATCATTAGAGCAGCCAGGACAACGAGTACACACCATGTCCCGTGAGGTAATATTTTCAGGAAGAATTTCATTAGATTCTGATAATATAATTTACCATAATATACCCATTGTTGCAATACCGCGTAGCCGCGAAGCGATACTGTTTCGCCGCACCTAAATACACTCACTGAAACGGAGGTTTGCTTTTTAAACATATGCACTAAAGTCGAAGACCCTTAGTTTGCTTGCCCCGAGTTTACTTGCCACGAGTTCATCGAGTGGTCGAAGGGTACTGATACGCTGTACTAAAGTACTGCTACGCCGTATCTTGACTTTCGAAAATAAATTATTATATTAATGCCATGATAAATCAACAACTAAACGTATTCGGATACTCCTATTATTACTGGTGGCGGACCCCTTAGTGGTGCGTCTACCGAGGATATATTCGAACACGCGTACTGAGTGTCGATAAGGCGGAAGCACCTCAAAGGTTTCCGCTTTTTTTGTAATACTAACAAATTTTATTCACAATATATCAAACTGTGGAGCAATTACATCATATGAAGCCCATTCAAATAGGAAAGGTGACAGTCGGAGGCGGTTCTGCACTTGTCCTTATTGCAGGGCCCTGTGTAATCGAAAGCCGGGATATGATCCTCACAACCGCCGAATCGATAGTGTCATGTGCACAGAAATATACAATTCCTGTTATTTTTAAATCATCGTATAAAAAAGCAAATAGAACAAGTATTGCATCCTTCAGCTCGCTGGGAATAGAACAGGGATTAAAAATTCTGGAAGAGGTGAAACGGACATTCGGCATTCCCGTTCTCACCGATATCCATTCGGAACAAGAAGCTTCCATTGCTGCCGAAGTGGTAGACATCCTTCAAATTCCCGCGTTTCTATCACGCCAGACCGATCTGTTACAAGCCGCAGGGAAGACAGGTCGTGTGGTGAATATTAAAAAAGGACAATTTCTTGCACCCGACGACATGAAACATGCCGCCGAGAAAGTCACATCAACCGGCAACTCGAAAGTCTTACTCACCGAGCGTGGCACTACATTCGGGTATCATAATCTTATCGTCGATATGCGTAGCCTTGCCATCATGCGGAAGTTCGGATTCCCGGTTGTTCTCGATGCGACACATTCCGTCCAGCTTCCCGGCGGAGATGCTGAACAATCGGGTGGACAACCGGAATTCATTTTCCCGATCGCCCGTGCCGGCGTGGCTGTGGGAGTCGATGCCGTGTTTATTGAGACTCATCCGGACCCCAGTAAAGCTTTGAGCGATGCAGCAAGTCAGCTTCCGCTATCTCGGCTGGAACAGCTGGTATATCAGTTAAAATCACTCGATCAACTTGTGCGAACTTTCGAATAATTTCGTATGCAGAAAAAAAATATTACTTCAAAACTGAAAAAAATACGACTCGTACTGCTGGATGTTGACGGGGTACTTACAGATGGAAGAGTCGTCATTGGTAATGTGGGGCTTGCGATTACGGAAACGAAATTTTTTGATTCACATGACGGATTTGGAATCCGGCGCGCGATTGAATCAGGCCTGCGGGTCGGTATTATCACGGGACGGCGTTCTGAGCTCGTCGAAGCCCGGGCACGCGAACTGGGAATTACCGACATCTACCAAGGGGTCGAAGATAAAACAAAAGCATATACCGATCTGAAAAATTACGCCAAGTTGCGTGATGATGAAATCTGTTATATGGGTGACGATGTACCCGATCTTCCATTACTTGGAACTGTGGGTTTCAGTGCTGCACCTTCGGATGCGGTTGCAGAAGTTCAGTCAGAAGTAGATTTCGTGACACATAACGCCGGCGGGCGCGGTGCTGTCCGTGAAATTCTTGACATGATTTTAAGAGCTCAAAAAAAATAGGTTGAAGTAGTATCGTTTTGTAATATATCATCGATATTGAGGAACGAATGGCACTTTCTATCGTCGAAAAAGGAAAAGAGGTTGTCCGGATCGAGCTATGCGCTATTGCATCGCTTGAAGACCGGATTAACGAGCAATTCGAACATGCCGTCAAGATGATCGGTTCAAGCACCGGACACGTCATAGTCACAGGTATGGGAAAATCGGGACTCATTGCCCGGAAGATTGTGGCGACAATGAACTCAACCGGGACTCCGGCAATCTTCGTCCACCCTACCGATGCGATTCATGGCGATCTCGGCATAGTCTCGAAAGATGATGTTGTGATTATGATTTCAAAAAGCGGTGAGACGGAAGAGCTCTACCAGCTTATTCCGCTGTTCAAACGTATCGGTACCAGGCTCATCGCCATGGTGGGTAATCCGAACTCAAGACTGGGACGTAACGCTGAAATCGTCCTTGATATCAGCGTGAAAGAGGAAGCGTGCCCGCATAATCTTGCACCCACATCATCGACGACGGCGACTCTCGTCATGGGCGACGCACTGGCAGTTGCGCTTCTCGAACAACGAAATTTCACCAAAGAAGATTTTGCGATGTTCCATCCGGGAGGCAACTTAGGAAAACGTTTGTTATTAAAAACAGAAGAGATAATGATCAAAGGCGACGGAATACCGATCGTCAAACCTTCTGTCAGCTTCAAAGATGCAATTATCGTCATGACATCCAAACGGCTCGGAGCGACATGCGTCGTCAATGAGGACGGATCACTTGCAGGCATTATTACTGACGGAGACCTTCGCCGGCTTTTACAAAAAACGACAGACGTCGGCTCGCTCACGGCCGAACAAATTATGACAAAAAATCCTCATACGATTACTGCCGATATGCTCGCTGCCGTAGCTCTGCAGGAAATGGAACAATATAACATTACCCAGCTTGTTGTCGTTGATGATCAACATAAACCTATTGGTGTCGTTCACTTGCACGATCTCGTGAAAGCCGGTTTGAGTAATGATAACTCGTTTTAAAATATTTCTTTTCGCCGGGATGGTTTTAATACTTTCTGCAGGATGCGAGGAGAAAATCAAGCCTTCGGTACTCCAGACCGGCATACAGGGTGAAATGCCCACACAGGAAAGCTGGAATACCACCGTGACTTTTTCCGATTCCGGGAAAATCAAGGCCGTGCTTCATGCAGGCCACATCGCTAAATATGCGTCACAACGAATGACGTTCATTGACGGGAACGTTCGGGTCGATTTCTATGATAACAATGAGAACCATACATCTGTACTGACATCGCGAAAGGCTAATGTTAACGACCTGAACCATGACCTCGAAGCCATAGATAATGTGGTCGTTGTTTCCGACAGCGGAACGATACTGCGGACGGAGCAACTCCAGTGGACGAACGCAACACGAATAATCCATACAAAAAGCTTTGTCAGCATTTCTTCAGCGACGGAGGATCTACAGGGAACCGGGTTGGAGTCAGATCAGAGTCTTAAAAATTATAAAATATTCAATGTCTCGGGTGAATCCAAAAAACAAAAATAACGCCGGAATTGGAATTCATCTGCACCGACATATTCCGGGAGTGCTTTCCATTGCACTGCTTGCATCCGGGCTGCAAATTCATGCGCAGGATAGTACCGCTGTTGTACTCCGTCGTGCCGATAGTTTCAACATGATCAACGAAAAAATCCGGGAAGTAATAGGAAACGTGGAATTTCGGCAGGGAAACATTTTCGTCTCATGCGATAAGGCAATCCAGTATCTTATGATGAACCGCGTAGAACTGCGGGGAAATGTCCGGGTCATCCAGGATACGGTCACGCTTACTGCACCTCACGGTTTTTACGACGGAAACACAAAAATCGCCTCTGGAGACGGCGGCGTCACATTGAACAATGGACACATGACGATCAACGCCGATTCCGGCATATACTTGACCAAAGAGAAAAAAGCTTTTTTTAACCGCAATATGATGGTGGTCGACTCTGCATCGGTTCTTCTTGCACATGAAGGAACCTACGATCAAAAAAAAAGGAAAGCCGAATGCAGAGGGAATGTGAAGGTCAGGAGCAAGACGGACAATACGATCGTCTATGGAAATTTTCTGGAACATTTTGATGAAAACAATTATACGCGTATTCCCGACATGCCGCGGCTTGTGCGGTTCGACACCACCAACGAAACAATCGATACACTGATCATCGTCAGTAAGCTGATGGAATCATATGATGACTCAACTAAAAGATTTATCGCCTCCGATAGCGTCCGATTGTTACGCGGCCAGACAGCTGCATGTGCCGGGAAAGGAACGTATTACCCTGGAAAGGACCGGATTATCCTCGAATCATCACCAATTGTCTGGTACGAACAAAACCAGCTCAGCGGCGATACAATCGTCATTACCATGAAACAACGAAAACTGGAGCGCATAATCGTCCGCGGAAATGCCTTTGCGGTTTCTAAAAGTGATTCATTAACGATAACCCGCTTCAACCAGTTGACAGGACGGGATCTGACGATGGAATTCCTGGAGGGAAAAATTAGACGAATTGTTGTTGAACAGACAGCTACTAGTCTCTATTATTTGTACGAGGAACAGACGCCCAATGGAGCCAATAAATCCAGCGGCGATATAATCACACTCCTTTTCTCAAAAGGCCGACTTCAGGACATTAACGTCGTGGGCGGTGTGCAGGGAAATTACTACCCTGAGAAAATGGTCAGGGGGAAAGAGGGCGACTACAATCTTGCAGGATTTAAATGGGTGACTCATCGCCCTTCATTCCGATATATCGGCGACACTATCGTTGAAAAAGATTATGAATAAAAAGAAAATAACCCGGGTAAAATCAATCTCGAAAACTCCGCAAATTCTCGGAGATACCCTTCGTTCGGAAGGACTCTTCAAACGATATAAAAAACGTTTCGTCGTCAAGAATGTTACGATCGACGTACGTCAGGGAGAATGTGTCGGATTGCTCGGACCGAATGGCGCCGGAAAGACAACGACATTTTATATGATGATAGGAATGATCGCACCGACCAAAGGAAGAGTATTTTTGAATAGCCGGGAAATCACCGATGAACCGATGTATGTCCGTGCACAACTCGGCCTCGGTTACCTTCCGCAGGAAGCGTCAATATTCCGAAAAATGAATGTACGCGACAATATACTCGCCGTACTCGAAATGATGCCGCTAAGCCCGGCTCAACGGAACGAGCGGGCAGATCAATTGCTCGAGGACTTCGGACTCACCCATCTGGCAAAAAGCCTCGGGTATATGCTCTCGGGAGGTGAACGGCGGCGTACTGAAATCGCCCGGGCACTGGCAACAAACCCGAAATTCATTCTACTCGATGAACCGTTTGCCGGTATCGATCCGATCGCTGTCGAAGAAGTTATGCGAATTGTCCGTGAACTGAAGAACCGATCGATCGGAGTTCTCGTTACCGATCATAATGTGCACGAAACACTTTCCATAACCGATCGTGCATACCTGTTATTCGAAGGGCAAATCCTCATGACAGGGACGTCTCAATCGCTGGCAAATGACAAGGAGGCACGCAGGTTATATCTCGGCGAGAAATTTAAACTCGATCGATATTAATACTTCGAAGGAAGGAATCACATTATGGTAGTCGTTGTCGAAAAAAATGCAACTGAAGCGGATATCGAAAGAATCATCAAAACGCTGCAGGATATGGGATTCGATGTTCACCGATCGACAGGCGTGAACCAGACCGTTCTCGGTGCAATCGGCGTCCAGCCTGATTTCGATACCCGACACGTGCAGATACTTCCGGGTGTCGTCGAGGTCTATCGGATTACCGAGCCGTTTAAACTTGCGAGCCGCTCGTTCAAACGGGAAGACTCGGCATACAAGATCAAGGACATAACCATCGGTGGACCTGAAGTTGTCGTGATGGCCGGTCCATGCGCTATAGAATCAGAGGAGCAAATCTTTACCATAGCAAAACATGTGGCGCAGCAGGGTGCACGTGTATTGCGCGGCGGCGCATTTAAACCGCGGACGTCCCCCTATGCATTCCAGGGGCTCGGTGAAGACGGCCTTCGCCTGATGAGACAGGCCGCAGATAAAAATGGATTGCTCGTCATCACGGAGGTGATGGATCGAAGTCAGATCCGTCTTGTCGAAAAATATGCCGATATCCTTCAGATTGGAGCACGAAACATGCAGAATTTCACCTTCCTGAAGGCTCTGGGTAAGGCATCAAAACCTGTAATGCTGAAACGTGGACTTTCAGCGACCATAGAAGAATGGCTGATGTCCGCCGAATATATTCTCTCGGGCGGAAACCATCAGGTCATTCTGTGCGAGCGGGGAATACGAACGTTTGAAACCGCGACACGCAACACAATGGACATCAGTGCTATTCCCGTAATCCATAAAAAAAGTCATCTGCCGATTATCGCCGATCCATCTCATGGCACCGGTCTGCGGGATAAAGTCATTCCGATGGCACGTGCAGCGGTTGCGGCGGGTGCCGACGGCCTGATCATCGAGGTGCACCATGATCCCACCCATGCTAAATCGGATGGTCCGCAATCGCTCGAACCCGATCAATTTACACAACTAATGAAAGAAATCAGGATCATCGCCAATGCAATCGGCCGTTCAATCGCTTAGAAATCGATGTGAAACAATGAAATCATATATTAAAAACACTTCTTCACCATATCGGATCTCAATTCTCGGTGTCGGGTTGATTGGCGGTTCCCTAGGACTCGCATTCAAGTCGGCGCAGGACACCGTCGAAATCACAGGCTATGCCAGTCGCAAAACGCTTCGCAGGGCACTGAGGCGTGGTGCGATAGATTTTGCCGCATTCGATCTTGAAACAGCAGTCGCCGATGCCGATTGCGTCATTCTTGGAATGCCCATCGAAGCAATACGGACGACTCTGAAAACAATCGGCCCCTTTCTCAAACGGGGTGCGATCGTTACAGATGTAGGGAGTGTCAAACAAATAATCGTTCAGGATGCACAACGGTACCTTCCCTCAAGTGTGACATTCATCGGGGGACATCCGATGGCCGGTACTGAAAACCGCGGGATTGTAGCGGCCGATCCGCTGTTGTTCCAAAACGCCGTCTATGTTCTCTGTCCGGCGCGAGGGAATAAAATCCCACGAAGCTCCCGGTTTATCCGGTTACTCGAATCGACAGGCGCACGGCTGTTATTCCTCGATCCGAAAACCCACGACCGAATCGCAGCGGCTGTGAGTCATGTTCCTCAGCTCCTCGCGGTAGCAATGATGAATATCGTCGGAGCGGCCGACAGCAATCGTCATCCGGCACTTCAACTTGCAGCAGGAGGTTTCCGGGATATCACGCGTATTGCTTCCAGTCCCTATGAAATCTGGGATGATATTTTACGTTATAATAAGAGCGAAATACGAAAAGTGCTTCGGCTGCTGATCCGTCATATAGGTAAATATCCGAACAGAATTACAGCAAGAAAGACCGGACTCAAGAAAGAATTTCAACGTGCTAAAGAGCTCCGGGATGCAATTCCGAAAAACACAAAAGGCTTTCTAGCCCCTCTGCACGACATATATGTTCAGATCAAGGACGAACCTGGTTCGCTGAAGAAAATGACAGGCACTCTGGCAAAGAATCGCATTAACATTAAAGACATCGAATTGTTGAAGATCCGGGAAGGCACGGGAGGAACATTCCGCCTGTCGTTCGATTCGGCTTCCATTGCGGCTTTTGCCGTGAAAGTCTTGCAGAAACGAGGACTCGATGCAGTACAAATGTAAGCTCTTCCATCCATTCACAGACATTGAATGATCGATCATCTTACAATCCGTGCTTACGCGAAAATAAATCTCGGGCTCCACATCCTCGGTGAACGGGATGACGGTTACCACGATCTCGAAACCCTCTTCTATCCTGTGGATATTTTCGATGAAATCGAATTGAGACCGTATAAAAACGACGTCGTCATATCCTGTGATCATCCTGACGTTCCCACAGACTCTACAAATCTTTGCGCACGCGCAACAAACAGCCTTCGAGCACATCTTAAATACCGCGACGGACTTCACATTACGATCAATAAAAATATTCCTGTCGGAGGCGGACTTGGAGGAGGAAGCAGCGACGCAGCGGCTGTACTACTTGCGCTACGGGAATTCTGGCAGGCGGATGTCCCCGACGATGAGCTTACCCGTCTGGCTTCCGGTATCGGGGCTGATGTCACATATTTTCTCCGTCCTACAGCGGCAATCGCCACCGGACGGGGAGACACACTGGAATATTTTGATTATGCACTCCCCTACTGGGTAGTCGTTGTTTATCCTAATATTCAGGTTTCGACTGCATGGGCCTATAAAAATTTTCAGCTTAGAATGGAAGAACGAAAAAACCTGCGGGAACTTGTCGAACAACACCAGTACGATCTTAATCTGTGGAAAGCGGAAATGCAGAACGATTTCGAAGAAATAGTATATGCCGAATACCCTGAAATTGCGGACGTGAAAGACACCCTGTATCGCGGCGGTGCAGGATTTGCCCTTCTCTCTGGAAGCGGTTCATCGGTCTTCGGACTTTTTGAATCTCAGATCGATGCCGAGGATACCGCCGATGCGCTTCTCGCGGATTATCAGGTGTTCCTTTCGCCGCCTAATTTCATTCCGGACTTTGAAGGACTGAGACCGGCATTCTAATTCCCGAATTCAACCCCCATCGTAAATATTTTCTAAAAACTATTGACATTTCAATGTTTGAGTATTAAGTTACTGTCAAGAGTATAAATAGGCATCCCTCAGAAGCAATGGCAGCCCATATTTCATCATCTCACAGCAGGTTTCTTAGATATCTTCAATTTAGCGTTATCGTTGTGAGCCTTATAAACTTGATCATTCCCCCTGCTATTAGCCAGGTGAAGATAAGAGAGCGAGTTTCAATCCACCCGTCAGGTGCACATACAGCTTCTGTCGGAGATCATAACATCAACGTTATACTTACGTGGACGCCGACACGACTAATAGGAATGGATTATTTATGGAGTCAACCTATATTTCCCGGTGGAAATCCGGAAGATTGGTTGACGTGTGAATATGGATGCGTGAAGTCGATCCATTGGTCACCCGGAGATACACTTGAACCCGATTATATTCCCGGTTTCTATGAAGTCGACATGATTGGCCATGGTGGATTTACATTTTCACCATATTTGGTTTTTGATGAATACACGACATACGCTCAGGAGCATTTCTCTGTGTATGTTGATGGGAGGTTGGCCTTTAAAGATTCTATTGATAGCGTGACTGCGGTTATACCAGATCCATATATTTATTATTTAACTCAGTGGAAACCAATTTATCTTCCTATATTTAATCGTTCGGATATAGAACTTTCAAAAGAAGTAGATACAATGCAATCAAATACAAAACAATACATTAATGTTACGGGAAGTATTGTTGAGCGTTGTAATGAAATTAGTCCAACGTGGTGTGCTTTTGTCGATAAGGTGACATATGAGATTGAATCAGGAAGTGAGTATGCACGATTATATAATTTCGATAAAGATACCGTCTATGGAACAACGGTGACGGACTTTACATCTGACAGTTTGAGATATCTCTGTCTTGAAGCAGTGCCCGGCGCCCAGGGAGATTCAGTAAATATGGTGGTGATCCGAGTGACAGTGAATGGGATTACCAAACGGGATAGTATATTCATTGTACCCAGGGATACATTGTTTGTCACTTTCGATCCACCGAAGATCTCACCCGGCGGGACATCCAATATTATCTTGAAAAGACGTGTGAACGGTGTAATTAATGATCTTCCTGAATCGCAGTCATGCGAGATCGGAATTATCGGGGGATGTAATTATGGGAAGTTGGTTACGAGCGCGGGGGAGGGAAATTATTTTTGTGATGTAGTGCCGCCATTCCAGTTCGTGGCAGATTCAACGATAGATACGACTGATGCAGTAGTAGCGATTCGTGTTGGAATATTCGAAGGCGGCGGCAGTGTCGGTAAAATCATGCCGGCAGAGAATAGATCGGAGAAGGTACCGGTATTAAGTCGATTGACGAAAGAAGGGGAGAACAAATATCGACAGCGGATACCAAAACGACCTAATTTATCGTTAAGAGGTAAAAGTGAATCGGCAAAGTTAGCATCAGAGGGAGGGTGTAGTGCTGAGACTTTTCAATATGAATCATTTACTGTGGGAGATGTGGAGGTGGAAGATACCTGTGAAACCATTGAAGGTTATATTAAGAGAAAATATATAGATGAACATCTGCCAGATCCTAGAATTAAGAATGTGACCGACGAAATGATCGATATAAAAAAAACAGACGAGAATGAAGGATGTGGCAAAGATCCCGCCGCTGCAGGGTCGACTCTTCATGGTAAATGGGATTATAATCCTATTTATGCTAGTATGACCTATTTTATAACTCAGCTGAAAATTAATATTGAGTGGGGATACTGCTATGATAATTTGAAACGAATGTTTGGTGACGGTTTAATATTCTTTGATGAAGCTGATTTGCCAGAGACCATGGATAGATATGATATAGCAGAAAGGATGTATAAAAGTCTGCTGAATTTCAAAGGTCAAGGTAAGGTTCAGTTGCCAATTTCATATTATCCTCTTTCCGAAATACGGGCACATGAATTAACACATGTCAATTGGTACAAGGCGCAAGCTAAAGAAATATTCGATAAAGCTTTAGCTGATGTAAATAATTCACCACTACCACCTGATTGGTGTCATAATGTTAAAACATGGGAGCAATTGATTGAAAAACGTGAAAAGGAATTTAAGGAAAAAATTGAAAGTATTATAAAAGATTGGAATGCACTTAAGGATGAAGAAAAGGATGCGTATGAAGCTGGTTATACTGAAATTACTAGACTGAAATGTATACTTGAAGATAGGTTTCCAGTACTTAAAAGTATAGGAAAATAAAAGTGGAACCGGAGAATATTATGAACAATAAATTGAAAAAAATTTTTATTATCTCTGCAATCGCCATGCTATATTCCGGATTGCTTTTTAGTCAAACTATAAAACCAAGGCCGCGATCTAGCGACTTGTTATACGAGTATCGTTTAGACTTGCGTGAGTTAGGAATAGATCCTGATAATAAACAACAAGTTTTAGATTCGTTAAATTCTTCTAATGATTATCTCAGATATCATTTATATAATTATTGTAAGGAAGCGAAGATTGTAGAAGCATTGCCAATCCTTAAAAGTCTTTTTTATAAATATCCGTCTACACAATCAACTGGTAGTTGTAATCCCAGCAGAGGAACTGAGGATAGAGTTCAAATATTGGATGCAGTATTAGCGATGGATGGGGATGGATTTCAACAGGAATTCCGATTAGAACTAGATTCTCTGAATAACTACCTTGAGAAGGATGCACATTACTATATACGTTTTGCATCATATCTAATGAAAAAATATCAAGATGATTATGGTTTTAACACAATGATTAAATTTTATACAATAAAAGAAAATCGTATAAAATTTAAATTTGAAGCACAGTTACAATTTTTACGGCCGTTTTATAATTCATCACATAACGCGGAAGTCATTGAAGCATTGCGATTTGTTTGCCGCGAAGACCCGGGCCGCGCTTTTAGCGGACAAGCGTTGGATGAATTAAAAGGAATCCCAGACCCGCAATTTGAATCATTTGCATATGAACTTTCAAAAACCGATACATCCAGCTCAATCAGATCTAGCGCGCGTTGGTTGTTAAATGAAATAGGAAGTCCCCTCTATTTAACCTCGTTGATTGATGCTTTAAAGTTTGAGACGGAAGGTCGTAGGTGGTACTATGCTTGGTTACTAGACAGCCGACAAGTATGGGCATATAAATATGTCCTTGATCTATATAAAAACAACACTTTTCCAGCAGACCGATCATTCGTAGAGATAGAATTAAATCAATATCCTTTTCATCTGTCACCTCCTTCCAATATCAAATCAAAAATGCTTCTGGATAGTTTGACAAATTCTTTACCACAATTGCTAAATTACAATTGGATTGGCAATCAAAACTTCGTTTCCGAATTAAATGAATATTTAGCAAATGCGCAGAACAAACTAAATACTGGTGACTCCATCAATTGTGCCCGACAAATTAGAATCTTCCAACAACTAGTAGATCAAGAATATCGCGACTCACTTAACAATAACGGCAAGTTTGTCACGGTCGAAGGCTGGAAGTTTCTCTATTACAATGCACAATATATCTTGGATCGATCACCTCAAATACCGCCTGATCCGATTATTATTAATATTGCTCCAGCGAATATAATAGCCAACAGTAATCCATTCACACTGACAGTAACCGGCAAGAATTTTTTAAGTGGTTCAACAGTATATTGGAACAATCAACCGAAGGCAACTACTTTTATCTCCGATACAATTCTACAATGTGGCATTCTGGCAGGTGATATTACGGCTGTAGATTCTCCGTTTGTCACTGTAAAAAACCCTGACGGAGGAGAGTCCAACGGTATCCGCTTCTACATAAAGCTGCAACCGCAAGTAACAGGATGCGTTGTAAAACTTATCAATAGCAGTGTTGTGAAACTAACCAGCGGAGCGCTTCAATACTACGAAGGCAACTGGAAAGACGCCGTCAATAACAACGACGGCACATTCACCATTACTACAAGCCAAAAAACCTTAAGTCTACGAATGACATACGAGTACGGCACACAAACAAAATCAAATGTGCCAGTTACCAGTGATACAGTAGTTTTTCAAACCGTCAATGCACAAATTCAACTGCAAAATAGTAACGGTGCCTTGATAGACACAGGCACAGTGCAATATTATGCAGGTGCGTGGAGAAACTTCGGAACAACAACAAATGGGATTGCAGCTAAAGAGCTTCTGCCAAATACATATTCATTCAGAATGACCTATGCTTATGCTAGCAAGGATAAACAACAAGATATAGGCAACAACTCAACTGTTGTTTTTCAGACTGTTAACGCTTCAGTTCAATTGCAGAACAGTCAGGGTAGTCTTATAGATCAGGGAACTGTACAATACTACTCAGGAGCATGGAGAAACTTTGGGACTACTATAAACGGAGTAGCAACAAAAGAACTATTGCCAAATAATTATTCATTCAGAATGATCTATGCATTTGCGAGCAAGGACAAACAGCAAGATATAGGAACAAATAGTACAGTGGTCTTTCAAACTGTCAATACAGCAGTACAATTGCAGAATAGTCAGGGTAGTCTGATGGATCAGGGAACTGTACAATACTACTCAGGAGCTTGGAGAAGTTTCGGTACAACAAGTGGTGGAGCGGCAAATAAAGAGCTACTGCCCAATAATTATTCATTCAGAATGACCCATGAATACATATCCCTGGATAAGTCACAGGATATTTCAACAAATAATACCGTAAGCTTCTCGACGGTGTTATGTACTGTGAGAGTGAAGAATTCACAGAATCAGCCGGTCGATAATGCACAGGCAAGTTATTATTCAGGTGCGTGGAGGCAGATTGGAAATACAGTGAACGGCGAGGTGACTAAGGAGTTACTGCCGGTGAATTTGACATTCAGGGTGAAGTTGGGAACAGTTCAACAGGACAAGGCACAGAACTTATCGACAAATAATGTGGTGGAGTTTAGTTTG
>JBEKIL010000006.1:0-203855 GCA_050011775.1 Bacteroidota bacterium
CGGCAATCTACCGATGGAGTCTGGACAAAGATCGGATTCGTGGGCGGACACGGCACGACAACCGTACCGCAGGAGTATTCGTACACCGACAGGAATGCACCTTCGGGACGACTGAGCTATCGTCTGAAACAAACCGATTTCGACGGTGCGTTTGAATACAGCAATGTTGTCGAGGTAATATCGGGGGCAACAGATAAATCATTCATGCTCGGTCAGAATTATCCGAGTCCGTTTAATCCGGTAACGACAATCGAATTTTCAATACCTGATGATTCTCCTACTTCTTTAAAAGTCTACAACACTCTTGGTCAGGAAGTCGCTTCACTTGTTGACGGAGAGATTCTTCCTGCAGGTCTGATCCACAAGGTGACGTTCAATGGAACGAACCTGTCATCAGGGACATATTATTACATTCTGAAGAGCGGAAAATTCTCGGCTGTAAGGAAGATGATCTTGCTGAAGTAGAGAGTGTACCAATAAGTTGAAACATGAAGAACTCCAGTGATATGGAGCTCTTTTATATCATAGCACTGAAACCCTTGCCCACTTCGTCATCCCGAACATATTTCGGGATCTGGTAAAAAGCCCCAAACAGCTCACAGTTTTTCATTTATTCGATTTCAAACTATTTACTAGATGCCGACATGCGTCGGCATGACCATTTTCTGTTTTTTTGATTGACATCAACGCCCCCATTCGTCATCCCGAACCCCAGTTCGGGATTTGGTAAAAAGCCCCGAATGAATCATAGTTCATCACTTAAATCCTTCAACTCAGAATTCATCGATCGAATGAGATTCAATTTCCAATCGCGATGTCAGTTCTTCAATTGCTTTTCTCTTTCAATAGCCCACTGCATTGCTGAATATTCCTCGTAATAAACAAGGTACTTTAGTTTGTATCGTGCCGTGAACTTCGAACCCACTCCTTGCTTATGCTCTTCAACCCTCCTCCGTAGATCGTTTGTCACGCCGATGTAGAAGGTTGTCCTTGCGTAGTTTGACATGATATAGACATAGCCTTCGCCACTCATTGGGAGCTCTCTCGTTTTTGTCAGATCCCGACTTTCGTCGGGATGACTAATTAGCGTGGGGCGTTTATTTCTCGGCTTTCATCTCCCTCCAAGGCCGTCATCCCGCACTAAAGTACCGTTCCACGGAACTCCGGTTCGGGATCAAGTAAGAAGCCCCCCTACCGCACCTTCGCCACGGTTCCTTTTACCTGATCCGTCTGATCTCCCGCCCGAACTGATAGAATATAGAAATATACGCCGTTGCCGATTTCGTCTCCTTCATTATCTCTTCCATCCCAGGCGATGCGATTAAAACCGATCCGTAAATCCGATCCATAACTCTTGATTGATCGTATCAATCGTCCGGCTACGGTAAATATTTTTATCGAAGCCTCCTCCGGCGGCTGTGAGCCCGTATAGTTGAATGTAAAATAGGTCTCGGTTGCAAACGGATTGGGGAAATTTAAAACGTTCAGAAGCTGCTGTTGACCCTGGACTACAAAAGATATGGTCCGTGATCCTTGATTGTCGGCGTTATTCCCGGCGATATCGTGCGCCTCGATCTTCATCGTATGATCGCCATTGCTGAGGGTCGGTGTGAAGAGGACCTGCGCCCCGCCTGATGGAAGTGGAGTGAAATTCAGCGACAGGTTATTTGCGTACGGTATCCTTTTCGTATCGAGTGCAATTGAAATCGTTGACGTGTCAGCCGGTGTGAACATTGTATTGTCATTCATTGTGACAAGAATCTGTGGCGCAGGTCTCACATAATCGCCATCGACAATTTCTACACCGTCGAATGTTACCGCCATATTCGGCTGGAGGGAATCACCGCGTACGGTAAATTGTGCGAGTGCAATATTGTTAAATTCATATTGATCAACTACGCCAAGTGACTGCACTTCGCATTTGAGCTGTTGCCTGCCGGTAATTCCGGCTGTGCTCAGTGTAAAGTGCACTCTTTGAGATTGAAGTGGCGGTAGTGTATTAATTATTTTCTCGTCGACAATCACCGGAACATTATTCAGTCCGGTTCGAATAAGTCGGACTTTTATTGAATCCGCCATACCATTACCGATGTTATAGACATCGAGATCGACATCAACAGAATTCCCCTCCGTCACCGTATCGGCGCTTACTTTGACTGTTTGTGATCCGATAGCAAGATCAGGGGGCGGCATAAAGTCGACATGCCACCCGGAAAACCGAGGAGTCTGGTCGCCCGTAAAGCTCTCGAGTGTCGCAAGAAGGCGGAGCTTTGGATAGAGATGTGGATCAACGGTGTGAATATCAAGAGAATCCATTGCATTCCTCGATGTAAACAGAGTATCAATGCTCGTTCCACGGTCTCCAAGTACTTGAACCATAATTCCGCTCACCGACGGCTGGGCTGTACCGCTCCACGTAACTTTTGACCACTGACGAACCGGCCCGATCTGAGATGATTCAATGCTTCCTTTAAGGACACGATAAATGTTGGGAATTTCATACGCGACAACTGCAGAGTCAGTCTGGCTGTGCTCTTCAGCAATCTTTGTCCCCCCGCCAGAAGTTCTTTTTCCGATAAAGCACCATGCATCAAAATCGACCACCTGCCGTATCATTGTCGATCCGAGTTTCTCTATTTCCTGATAAAGAGCTTCTGAGACATTGGTTTTACCACGGTAAATAGTCCCCATCATGACATAATGTCCCGTGGGAATCGATTCGAGATACGTTACCATGGAATCCGGGAAATATTCACTATAATTGTCAAATGTTCCATAGCGGTAATTTCCGCTCTTCCCATCGACATCGACAACGATGAATCCTCCACCCACTTCCCACCAGTAAGCCGTGATCGTCTGGTTATCGATTCGTGCGATGGTATAATAATCCTTATCGGTATTATCGCGTGCGCCAAGAGCGCGGTAAAAAAGTTTCGTTGGCTGTTGCTGGACAAGGACGGCACCACTATCAGTTGGAATCGTCGATGAAAAAACAGATTCGCCTCCAAAGAACGGGAATTGCTGCTGCCATCGGAATACATTCGGCACAATCGTTGAAGAGACGGTAAACGCACTATTCATCCAGGCACCATATGCAGAGCCGTCATATGTGCGTGCTCTCCAATAATATATACCGGGTTGCAGTGCCTGAGTATTCCATCCGGTTGCCACGACGCCTTCAGGAACCGGAGGCGAAGATATTTTTTGAGAACTTGAGAATGTATTTGAGGTATCAACTTCAATAAGAAATTGTAGCCCTCCGGGGAAATCACCGGGTGGATTTGTCACTCGCAATTGAACTGGTCCTGCCGGTACAACTCCATAGGGAAGAGGTGACAGTGGAGAAAGGCTCGTTGGAGCGACCATCACTGCCAGTGCTGCAATATTATTGTCTTCCCATACCTCGGAAATTAAATTCGCCGGATCAATCGTAACTGTGAGCAAATGAGAACCCGCTTTCCCTTTCACCCTCCAGGGAAACACCAACGAATCTGCATATCCGACCGGTGGAAGTGAAATCGTGCCGAGGTCGTATGTCGCGTTTTGATAGAGATCGGATACGTGAATTTGTACACTGTCGGCGGTTGCCAGTCCGAAATTTCTCAGCCGAATGAAAACAGTAACGGCTGAATCCGATTCGATCGGGATTACGGGTTCGGTACGAATATCACTCGAAGCGATTTCGAGGTCGGGTTTCCGGGGAATTGCCAGCTGCGTCGCAGGATCACCAAGCAACGGGTAGAGATTGATGCCCGGTGTAATTTTATCGGAAGGACCGTAATGCGTCCAGAGGCCGATGCGTGCAAGTGTTGTCAATTTTCCAAGATCACGCAGTGTGTCTTTTGCGACTCCTGACAGGAAGAATTCGGTAACAACACTACCGAGCGAGTAACTGCTGAATCCCGCTCCCGCCCAGAATGCAATTGCACCTGCACGATGCGCAAAAATAAAATCCTCGGAATATACATTCGATCGGTTATCGGCAAAAAAACCGACGTTACAGCTTACGCTTGAACCGAAAACATATTTCCCGGCATTCTGCAACGTTGCCGGGTCTCCGGCATCTACAGCCCAGAATCTTCCGCCGGAATGACCGATAAAATTAGAAAACACAACCCCTTCATTATAAATCGCTCTGATGCGATCTTTATGTTCCCCATCCACAACCGAACTTGTTGTTTTCATTATGGTATCGGCAATGCCGGCAATTGGAGGTGGTACGACAAAGCGACCGATAAAATCCATCGACTGACCATCAAAAGAGTGCTTTTCAACATCTGTATTCCCCCCCGAGATAAACAAAAACCGCTTGTTCCAATTTCCCAACTGGTAATGGTCGTATTCGACAAGCTTATCGACATAATCGTTCGCCATTTCGAGGTTCTCTACCGGAATACGCCCGACATAGAGTGAAGGAATAATTTCATCCTGATCAAAACTAACGTACCAGTTATCTGTCGGAGGATACCCGTATGCAGGGACGAAATTCGTTTTTACCGTGTTGGAAAACAGATGCCGGAAATCCCAGATCGCATCTCCGAACATCACAATATATACAGGAGCCGGCAGCGACCACTGTGAATATGCATACCGGATGAAATCCTTGATTGGTTCAGGCGCGAATATTCCGTAATTAAATTCATCATAAATATCCTGTACGTCAATGACCGCTGTCCGGAAGGAATTTTCCGTATGCCGTTGCTGCGCAAGACGATCTGCGGCGGAACGAAATGCGGAGTGTGTTATGATGATGTAATCGGCTCCCGATGAATTCGCACGGATATCTTTGAATATTTTCTGTTCAATTTTTACCGGAACCTTCTTTGCCGATTCTCCGATTACTATAAATTGATGCGGGATGTTTTCATTTGTATTGAAAGAGACTTGAAAATTCGTGCTGCTCTGTGCTACGGTGATGTTCTCGATAGTGCGGCCTGCGGTCAGATCGTAGACAGAGACTGTCGAGTCGGTTATTCCGCCGATGACATACCGCGCCGGACCGGGAACGCAAGAGAATGCCAGAGAGTTATCGTGAGCTACAAATGAGAAATCTCCCTCGATTTCAAACCAATCAAGATAAAATTCATTCGGATCTGATGTTGTAACCAAAGACTCTATCCCGATCATGTTCGTTCCGGAGAGAAGGATATGCGCGGGTATTGAAAAAACTGCGATGGTATCTCGGTTTCCATTGAATTCGACAGTCCCTATGACTGTTCCGTTCACAGAAATCCGGGATCGATGATCGGGTGTTGAAAAATATCCGGTCATCCCTCCAAGATGGATACGGAGTAGGGCTTCATGAGCCGGATCGACATCAGGCAGCGAGCACGGAAATTGTGCAACACCGCCTCCCGGATAGAAGCTTGTCCAGTACCACCCCTCGCTCGGTACTCTACGGATATCGTTAATATTCTCGTCATCAATGCCCGCATAGTACGATTGATCTTGTTCAAAGTGACGGATCGCATTGTAGACCGGAACCGGTGCAAGTGATGTATCTGTCGTATTTTGTACAGCCGTCATCCGTACGCCATTACCGCTTCCCCATGCCAGCCAGTATGCATTCGTATCTGTATATTCGCTAAGGAATGCCCCATTCGCACCTCTATTTCGCAGACCATAGAATTCAATCACGTCTGCCGAATCAAGTTTTCCATCCAGTTCACCCTTTACAAGTATCGGTATCTCCTTCCCGCAATAAAAAACCTTAATTGTCCTCGGATCAACACCATCGAGCGGGATGCCGGCGCTTCGCAGCTGTTGTCCTGTCATTGCATAAATTCCATCATTCACAACCGATAATTTCGCAAAGGCAGGATAAGGGCGGAACCAATCCCGAAGCGAATCACCTGTTGTCCGTGGTGTAAAAGCGATTTGCCACGTGGCAGCCTGTGACGCATTGAGGATAGTTTCGCGATACAACTCTTCGAATGCAGGATCAGCGGTGAGATGTTGTGTCAACGGCATTTTGAGATTTGCCGTACTCCCGAAATGAATCCGTACAACCAATTTGGTCACCCGTTTGATTTCACCTGTAACGGGATTATATTGAAGCGGATGAATCGTAAGATTTACCACACGCTGATGTCGGAGAAGAGTTGGCGATCCAAGCGCAGCAATCTGATCAGGATAAAACGCATTACGATTATAGACTGCTGGTGACGGCTCGTATGAATATCGAACCTGAAGGCTATCCAACCGGTGTTCACGTGGAGTAGGAGCGACGAATCCTCCCGATTCGGATGATTGCTGTAGTTCGATAATCTCGAGTGTCGGTTTCATCGTTGACGCATCGGGTGGAAGGGCAATCAGGGTTCCACACACCGGCAGCTGAGGGACACCGCGTTCAAGCGTTGTTGCATATTTTCCTTCAAACAGACGCGCTGCCCGGCCATCGATGATGATAGATCGAGGGAGATACTGTGGCGATTTAAAATTGATATCGACGCTGCGGTCGGTTTGTGCCAGCAGATTGAACTGCCGCACCGGTTGTGCGCTGCAGATATATATTCCCAGACACAACACGAGAAAACATTGAAATGCTGTTTTCATAGCCCTATATGAATTATGTTTTTCCATTACCATCCAATAAGCCATTATGGCAGTTATAATCTGCCTTTACTATTACCAGTCCCCTCTCTTTGAGAGGGGCGTCGTCCTGAGCGAGTCCCGACGTTTTGTGTTGGGGCGAGTCGAAGGATAGTCGCCGTAAGGCGACCGGGGTATGTCCGATGGCGCCTTATCACACACCCCCCTCAACAGGCTCGGGGCATCGCCTCCGCCTCCCCTCTTAAGATGGGAGTGTTTTCATTTTTTTGTTTCGTTTTCTTCATCCGGAATAATCATTTGAGATTGATATTCGTAATTCTCAATCCATTCCTCGATAGATTTAAGTACTCCTTCCATATCCCTTTTTATTTCTAAATCGTCAAATCGAAGAAAGTTGATACCGAGCGATTCAATGTCTTTTTGCCGGGTCTTATCTTTTGTTTCATTTGCAAAATGACTTTCACCATCGATCTCAATAGCCAGATTTAATCGTGGACAATAAAAATCGACGATATAATTTTCAATCGGTTTTTGCCGATGAAAATCGTAACCACGGATCTTCTTTCCTTTGAGTTCATTCCAAAGCAGAATTTCGGAAAGGGTGCTGTTATTGCGAAGCCTCCTGGCTAATTCTTTTAATTTGGGATTGTAATGTATTATTTTTTTTATAATGGTCATGATTATAAAAGTCCCCTCTCTTTGAGAGGGGTGGTCGCCGTAAGGCGACCGGGGTGTGTTCGATCACGCTTTATCACACACCCCCCTCGACAGGCTCGGGGCATCGCCTCCGCTTCCCCTCTCAAGAGGGGAATATTTTCATTCTTTTTTTTGGTTTGTTTTCTTCTTATTTTGGACAAGTCCGATTTATTTACATTGAACTTCGCTGTCTGAGCACCCGAAAAAGAAAAACTGGAATTCCAAGAAGATAGCGTTTCCAGACCCGGCGAGGCTCTCGCAGCAAACGATGAAACCATTCAAGCCCGTGATCTGCCATCCATGCCGGACAGGTCTGCTTTTCACCGGCGATATAATCGAAGCAGGAACCTGCAGTCAGAATAATGTCTGCATGAAGATCATCCCAATGGTCGCGGATCCATAATTCCTGCCGCGGCATCCCCATTCCGACAATGAGAACATTCGGATGAGCGCGTTGGATATCCTGAAGTACCCCACGCGTTCCCTCTCCAGTTGTTTGAAAATATCCATCATGATATCCAGCAATATTTAATGTCGGAACACGATCGTGCAACATTTCAACTGCACGGCGAATGATCCTCTGCTCTGTCCCCACACAATAAATAGATAAATTATTACCAGCACAAAAATCAAGGAAGGGGTAGATCCATCGCGTCAATGGAATTCGCTCGGGAAGAGATTGGCCGAGGATCCGGGCACCGATTCGCACTCCCTCCCCGTCGCAATAGGTAATCGATGCAGAATTAAGCGCGTCCCGCAGTTCACCGTCTCTCTGAGCCAGATTTATTGAATGCAAATGGACATACAAAAACAATCCGCGTTCTTTCTCTCGGATTCTTTTCAGGATTATCGACTGGATATCGGCCGAGGAGACCCGATGAACGCGGACTCCCAGGATGTCGACTTCAGGTATTGTGTTCTCCCGCCTGAACGGATGTCTTGCCAAAGAGTTTTTCAATCGTTTCAAAGATTGAATCGGGATTCAACTGCATCATGCATGAATCATGGGGCCTGATACATCTGCGTTGATTACAGGGACTGCATTCCAACTGTTGATAAAAATAAAAGCCGTTTCCGTTGAGCGGTGCCGTGAAGACCGGAGCTGCAGGGCCGAACAATCCGATAACCGGCGTGCCGAGCGCTGCAGCCATGTGGAGCGGACCCGAATCATTCCCCACAAATCCAGCACTTCGCTTTATTAGTACGGCCAGATGCTCCATCGGAAGACCGGATGCGTAATGCACCCGTGGTGTCTTTTGTGCTATTTGTTCAAGCTGCTTCCGTTCAGTGCTTGATGAAATTAGAACACATTCGAACAATGTATTTCGGACAATTTTTTCGATCAATCGATTCCATTGATCACCCGGCCACGACCGATATTTCCATCCCGCAAGCGGATGTAAAATAATGTAGGCAGAACGGATTGCCAAATCAAGCGAGCGTAATACATCAAGCGACGAGTTTTCCCAATCGACATTGGTTGTTATGATAGCCTGTAGCGGTTCAACGGGAATTCGTAACGCACGACAGATCTTTACCCCCCGCTGATAGATATTTTCCTTGAAATATTCCTGCCGGATAACCTCTGCACCGATTCCGGAGACCACGCTTTTATCGAGAATCCCCGGGAGTGTTCGCGGTGGTCCCAGATATCCAATGCTGGATTTTGCCCCGAATAATGCACATAACGCATTCGTCGTCGCAGGACTCATGCTGCAGGTCAGCGTGACATCACGCTTACGAAGAGCATCGATCGTATGAATGATCCTGCGTTTCTCAATGCCGATCACCTCATCTGCAACCCGGATTCGCCGGAAAAGTTCTGCATAAGATTGTTGAACGACTATAATAATTTCGGATGAGGGGAAATTCGTCCGCAGCAATCGGAGCGCCGGCAGCATCGCCAGAACATCACCCATGCGGCTAAGCTCTATACAGGCAATTCGTTCCGGATCAATTGCATGAACCGGCCGCAGATATTTGATTAATGTAACGATCGCCGTATGGACGATATTCTTCATGATCGGCCATACAATCCATAAACAGCAAGAAGAAGTACCAGCGGCATGATAGGAACCGCGATTCGCGCATGGGCAACTAAGAGAGCAGCGGCACCCCACCAGTATGTTATAATGAGAATGAGCGGTACGACGAGAGTATTTTCACGGACGGCTTTCAGGATTTTCCTGAAAGCAAAGAAAAGAATCGGTAATTGAACGATAAGAATAGTAATTGATTTAAGCGGCGTTTCACCGAGATACCAGAATGTAATCGCCTGTGTTCCGACTTTTTGCAGGAGAAAAGCAGGATTGGAAAGGAACGAGTCGATTGCCTTCTTTCTAAGGACATTCTCACCTGCCGCCTCTTCGGCATCGAGCGGGGAAAGATCGGCTTCGTCCATCCATTGGGCAATTTCATCCGTTCCCTTTTGCATCGGAATCGAAAGCGAAAGCGGGTGTTGGAAAAAATCCCGCGCGACGACGTTTCCGATAAGAAAATTTGACGATGCGGTTGTCTGGACCGGAATGACGGAACCGCTGACATGATAATTTCTGACGGTCCACGGCATAATGATCACAACGACGCAGACGAGTGCAAAAAGACAGTGACGCACTGCTCTGAAATTCTTTTTCAGAAGATAATACACTATAAGAAAAGGAATAAAAAAGAGAAATCCTGCTTTCACCAGAATGAGAAATCCAACTACAATCCCAAGCATTATTCCCCTCCCGAAAGTCGGAGCGCGATGGAACCTTATAAGGCGGTATGCAAGAAAACTCACGCCGAGAACCAGAAGAGTCTCAGTCCAGATACGCGCAGCATACCAGATGAACAGCGGATAAAGAGCTGTGACAAGAGCAACCCAGTGCGCTGATTGCGGCGGGGAAATCTGTCGAGCAATATAGAAAACAAGAATACATGCGGCCGCAAGGAAAAATGCCTGAAGCAGCTGGACATGCCAGACCGCATAACCGCCGGCAAACCACGATAGTGCGGCAATTGTCAAAGGATAGATCGGTCCACGGGCAACCGTGGGCATGTCGGCATCCTCAAATCGGAAACCATTTCCGTTATACAGGTTCTGACCTATCTCCGCATATCGATCCACATCCTGCCATGCGTGACATGGTTCTTCAATTTTTGGATAGATGATGAAAGAAAACAGGACGCTGAGACAGAAACTGAGAATCACTGACAGGAGCAGTGGGGGTTGATACCGACTCATCGCTTTCCGGATGGCATTGTTCATATGTCATTACCCTTCTATTTTTTTGATTGCTTTCACCACACTCTCAACGGAAATTGTCGTCATGCACTCATGTGTTTTCACAGGACAATAAGTACCGCCATACGGACCGCACGGCCGGCATTCGAGTGGTTCTCCCTCTAGTACAATTGATTTCGGAGCCAACGGAAAAAATCCAAACTGAGGAATCGTCGGACCGAACAATGTGACGACCGGTGTTCCTACCGCAGCGGCACAATGCCCGGCCCCGGAATCATTCCCAACCATCACCGAGCAACGACGAAAGACCTCGGCCAGTTGATCAAGCGACAAAATTCCCGATAAGTTTTTCACACATGAAGCCCCGGTCAACCCGGCAATTCGGGCACACAGTTCCTTGTCAGCAGTATGGCCACATAAAATTATATCTTTCTCAGGATACTGTTTGATAAGTTCCACTGTTAGCAGCCCATAATGATTCTCTCCCCATTGCTTTGTGGGCCAGCGGCTTCCCGGAACAAGTGCCACCGGTCGTCCCTCCCATCGGATCCCAAACTCTTTTCCCAGTCCTTCAACATGCAAGATGGATTCATTCGAAGGAGAGATTTTCGGAGAAACAGGATGTTCATATATCCTTAATGGATGAAGCAGACTGCAGAATCTTTCGGCCGCGTGTTTCGCCGTATCAAATGGAACAACATCCGTGAAATAGAGCGATGCGATACTGCGCTTGTTAACATGACGGACAAGTCGATCAAACATCCCGACTAGAAACGCACCATTCGTCTGGTACTGAAGCCGGGGATATCGGATTTGATTTGCAAACAAATCCATGCCGTGCGTTTGATCCGATCCGATTCGCCGGGGAATCCGGGCTGCAGCGGCAGCCACTGCAACGGTAAGAGATCCCGGACACAATAATGCAATATCAAACGAGATACTTGAAAATTCCGATACCAGCCGTAAAAAACGTATCGGCATTGGTTGCTTATTATGGATAGGAATGACCGAGTCCACATCCGGATGATTAGCGGGAATCTCGATCAATGATTTTTGAACAACCATTGTAATTTGTGCGTCCGGAATTGCCTTCCTCAGTGTTTGAACCACCGAAAGGCTCAGTACGACGTCTCCGAGTCCAAGAGGTTCTATGACTGCAATCTTCATTTCTGTTTTTCAACAATCAAAGGAAATCGAATAACAAACCATCGGAAAAAAGGAATCCGGCGAACAGATGGAACCACCGGTCGAAGCAAAGACCGTAACAGACGGCTGAAGAACGATGTTTTAATAAACCAGAGCATATCACGGAAATCGGCAAGAAAAATGGTTTTAAATCCGTGACTTGAAAAATAATGCACCGTCTCCTGGCAGAGGACGCAATGGACTGCATCCGTATCATATGAAATATAACGCATCGGATCGAAAAACGCCGCAACATCCATAGAAACAAATGGAGTATACCGGTCACGAAAAATCTCGTTTAAAATCATCCGGCCGAATAGTCGTAACCTTATAGTTTCGATAAAAATACGGGATTTATGGACAAATTGTGGAAAATCCTTCCGGAAAATATTGTCCCAATTGGGGCCCCAGATAAATATCCGTCCCCCAGGACGAAGCACCCGGAGCATTTCATCAAGAACAACTTCCGGATGTGAAAAATGTTCCAAAGACCAGCTGCAAAGGACCGTATCAACTTTCAAATCACGGAACGGCAGCGCTGCCGCATCAGCAACAACGGCATGACCTCGACCATGATTTTGGACGTATTTTATCCCTTCAGTTGATAGATCAACGCAGATATAAGCATCGGGTGCAAGAGAGAGAAATTCGGCATTATAGCCGGTTCCTCCTCCTACATCCACAATCACACCACTGTAAGAAAGAAACCGACGTAATAGTCCAGCATCAATCATTGGACGCTCGTGCGAGCTTTCGGCAATCTCGTGATACCCTTTAATCGTCCGGTAATATGTCCGAGCATCCAGGGCCATTGTTACTAAAAAAATATTTTCAACTCAAATCTTTCGCTTTTTATACTCCGTGTCCTCCTATAATAGCTATCCAACCGTTCTCCGTGATCTCTGTGTTTTTCTTTTTATAATATGACCATAGAAACCACTTAGAACTTCTCAATGACTTTCAGGAGACGACACAGAGTCGTCATGAGAAATTGTTTGTTTATACACTTCTATTATCTGTAGGGCTATTTCATTCCAGGGGAATCGTTGTGCTGTTGTGACAGCTGCTTGAGCGATGTAGTTTCGAAGTTCACTATCGTCAAGCATTAGTTGAATTGCAGCAGCGATATCCTCGGGTTCCTCTGGCGCATGAAGGGCAAGACAATTTATCCCGTCTTTCCCAATAGTCTCAATCACTCCGGCACAGGCACTTGCAATGACGGGCATTCCCATTGCCATTGCTTCAGAAATAGCAAGCCCGAAAGCTTCGTGGAGTGTCGGAAGCACAAAGAGATCCGCAGCTGCGTACAGGCACTCAACTTCCATCACAGAACCCAGGAAATGAACCGAAGAATCAATCCCAAGGCGTAGAGCGAGCTGACGATAGGGCTGGGAATTTCCATTACCGGCAACTAAAATATGTGGTGATATTCCTTTCAGAAGAGGTAATGATTGAATAAGTGCGGCGAGTCCTTTTCGTGCAAATTCATTCGCCACAAAGAGGATTGTTGGAACCGAGTCCGGAATTCCGGCACTCCGAAGCATGGCGCGTCCCCATTCTTCCCTTTGCGGTGTTCTGCAGAAACGTTTCGGATCGATTCCATTCGGGATAACTGTGATCTGGTCCTCGTCGATTTTATATTCCTCGATGATTTCATTTTTTGTTCGGCGAGAACAGGCAATAATTTTCTTTGCTGGAGATGGTGAAAAATTTTGACGTTCCTGCCAGAGGGCAAGCGCATTCGCGGCACCCCTGCCGAACGGATTTTCTATAAGCCGGTTCACATATCGCTGGAGAGTTTTCAGTCCGGCCTTATGACAGCTCTGTGCGGCAAAGACATTAAAAAACTTTGTCATCCCGAAAGAATGGATAACATCGCACCCAAGAGAACGCGCAGCACGCGAACTCGTCATCCGGAACGATAAATGACGGAGAGTTGTGGGATTGGCGAACGCGGCAACGCGAGTAACACTGATGTCCGGCGGAACAGAGACAGGATCGGCACAAACAACATGGACTTCATGGCCGTTTACTTTGACCGCCCGGGCGACCGATAAAGCAATGCTTTCGATTCCGCCCGGACCGCCGCATCGATATGTAATGATTCCGACCTTCATGGTAGACGTATTCTAAAAAAGTATGCTACACGCATTGCCGCCGGATTCATTTTCTCAAGCCACCGGATATCATTTTCCGAAAATAATCCGATTCCTTTTGCAAAAGCTGCCCATAAGAGCACGGTCAATATCAATTGATACCAGAGAATGAACGGGAGATACAGCATGTTGAGAGCATACGGTATGCTGCACGCCGCAGTCGTAATAACGACTATTCTCAGCCAAAAAAAGAATGGAATGACGACATGTTCGTACCGGCGTAATGCCTGAGCCATAAGTATCGAAGTCACACAATTTGCCGTACCGGTGGCGATAATGGCTCCGAGTGCTCCGAAGTACGGAATGAGAACAAGCGCGATAACGATATTCAGGGCTCCGCTCAGTATGCTGATCCATAATAATGTTTTTTGTTTCCCGATTGCCAGCAAAGCATCTGCGTTCATCCCACTCCCGAATAATCTTTCAATAATAATGAAACAGGCCAGAACTCGGACCAGGTTTTTACTCAATGCATACGACGATGTATAGATGAGCGGGATAATTTCATCCGCACCATATAAAAGAATTATCAATAGGGGAACTATTAGCAGTATAGTGATTTTTACCCAGAAACGCCAAAATGATTGGAATCCGCCCGGCTGATCTTGTGCAAAGACTGAGAAAGTGGCAAGCATCACCCCACCCATTCCGACGGTCGTTCCCATGACGACAATCTGGACAAGCATCATGGCTATATCGTACAAAGCTATTTCGTTCACATTGACTGCAAATTTACCGAGGAGTAGAATGTCCATTTGCTTGCCGAGGACAAAAACAATGAAAGCATTCAGCCACATCGTCCCGGCGAATGAGAAAACGGGCCTGGAATCACCCTTGACCCTTTCCCCTGCGATATCCACCCATGACACGATGCAATGAACGAGTGTACTGGCAAACGCACCGAGAACAATGATCGTCAGTACTTCATTGATGGTTAAGCCATCCATCCCGCACACAATGACTCCGATCAGTTCACCAATACGGACAATGACCCTGAGAAGTGAAAGTAACTGCGTACGGGATTGGCCGATAAGAACAGCACCGAAGAAATTATTAATCCCGTTCAGAAACGCATAGAAACATAAGAGAAGAACGATGGATAGTGCAAACGGTTGTATCGAGAAATAGACGAATAGAAACGGCAGTCCGAAGAAGAGCAGACATAATAGAATCAGGAGTAATACGACACGAAATATAAAAAGGGGACGCAATAAACCCCGGAGAGCCACTTTTTCAGTACAAAATCGGGGAACGAAGCGATGCAGCGTTGTTTCAAGTCCGTAAGAAGTAACCAGTAGGCCTGTTTGAATGAAAGTAATCAGGAGAATATAAGTGCCATTCAGCTGGACTCCCAGCATCCGCGCCACGGAAACAGAGAAGAGGAACGCCACCGCGATTTCTGCCAGCTTCCCTCCGTGGTTCCATACAAGATTGTGAAACGCTAACCGAAGATCAATCATAAGCTCTTTAAATTGCTAATGAGATTTATGCCTACGGCCCATGGGGATTGCGGAATATGGTCTACGGGTCTTAGACACAATTCACAATTTAATATTTGACAAACCCCCGTAGGGGGTGATATGTTTATAGAAATGTCTTTTAGAAGAAGGAAAACCCTGTAAGGGTGGTATATGGATATTGATTTCATGCATCCAATCTCCACATCCCGCTCCTGACGGAGCTCTCGTCATTTTATTGATTACTTTTCTACAAACATATCGCACCTACGGTGCTTTCTGTCCTCCTTTATGAAACAACGCTCGGGTTGTCACTTCTCGTTTTTTTTAAAGCGATATCTACAATTCATTACAGGCTACGGGCCTACAGCTCTCGTGTCTCCCTTAAGCAATGTGAGGATGGTCATAAAAATAATCTGGGTATCGAATAACAGACTCCAATTTTCAATATAATAGATGTCGTACTCCACACGTTTTTCCATAAGAAAAACGTGATCTGTCGTACCCCTGTACCCATTCACCTGTGCCCAGCCGGTAATGCCGGGTTTTACAAAATGTCGCACCATGTATTTCGAGACGATCGTCCGGTACTGGTCGGTATGTGTAAGCATATGAGGACGTGGTCCAACCACGCTCATTTCGCCGCGGAACACATTGATGAATTGAGGAAGCTCATCGATACTCGTATTTCTCAGAAATCTTCCAAGCTTTGTAATTCGAGGATCGTTAAATTCAGCAGCGACGCTATCGGCGGTTGTACGATCGGTCACGTGCATTGTCCTGAATTTCCACACTTTGAAGGCCCTTCCGTTCAAGCCTGTTCGCTCCTGCCGGAAAAAGACAGGTCCGTTTGAAACAAATTTAATAAGAATTCCTATAATAATTGTGACGACCGGCAAAATAAGAACGATTACGAGTCCGCTGAATACTATATCGAACGACCGTTTGACGAAACGATTCATTATATTATCGAGCGGTTCACTGCGAAGGGCAACTACGGGGACTCCTTCGAGTTCTTCCATCAACCCACGCCCATAGACCGTTTCGACATAATCAGGGACAAGTGTTACGCGGATACCCCGTTCTTCACAGAAGTTCACGATCGCGATCAGATTTTCCCGCTCAATTCCTGAAAGCGCCAGTAACACTTCACTGACATTTTCTTTATAGAGGAATTGTTCCCACGTATTAGTACTGTATTTTGAACGTACTTTGATTTTTTCCTTCACATCGTCAGCGGACATGACTCCGACGATCGCATAATGCGGTATATTAATTATCCGATCGAAGAGCTGTCTCAATGCAACCCCTCCTCCGACAAAAAGAATCCGCCGCTTTATCCCGATCGCACCCCGCCTCATAAGGAAAAAGTGACACACACGGAAGATTATCAATGAAAAAAGCAAAAACCCATAATAATAGAGAAGGAATGCACGTGAGAAAAGAGGTCCGGCCTTGACCAGATTAATAAATGCAAAAGAAATAAGAAGGAGAACAAACCAATTACGAAAAAGCTTTGTAACATGCCGGATGAGATGCAGTGATTCGGACTCGTGATAGAGCCGTGAATAACTGGCAATCAGCAGCCAGCAAATAATCTGGAAAAGAAGAAAGGTATTATAAATATCGAGAGCGGCAACCTGGTGTGTACCCGGTCGTTTCAATAAAAACGAAGCACCGTACGCAATAATAAGTATTGCTATGTCAAGAACCGGAAGAACAAACGAATTGATTGTATAGAGACGTCGGATCATCTGGGCGTGCAATGCTCCCTTATTTATGTCTCACGACTCCCGGGAATAAAGTGAGTCTTGCTCCCCTTTTAAAAGATAGGAAAAATTGTGTGAGAAACCAAGCTTGTTGATTATCAATTCATTCACGGTATAAGGCTATTTCAGCGATGCTATACAAAATAGTTGACGCTGTTTTTTAAACACAGACCATGCAAAGGCGGTCATATGAAATACTTTATGTGAAATCCTCCATAATGTTTTATTCTTTGGAGGCCATGCATGCCGTATCAGACGGATATCAATCACCCTCATTCCGCAAGAGTTGATTAAGTTACCTAATAGCTGGGGAGTCCATGTATGAAGGTGCATATTCTGATCTGCCGGATTGTAATACTTATTTGAACCCGATCTCCAATCATCTAATGGCAATAGCAGGAGTAAGCGGCTTTTTTCATTACGCAGCTTCTCTTTTAACTCCATCAGCACCTGTCTTGGATGAGGGACGTGTTCAAGAGCATGACTGCTGATAATCTTATCGAACTTGTTTCCTGCTTCTGAAATCGTCGAATATACTTTGATACCCAACTTGCGTGCACTCTCGCATGCATACGGATTTACTTCAATACCGACCTTTTTTCTTCCATCAAGAACCTTAAGCAAGAAACCACCACCACATCCGAAATCGAGAATATCGTCATCATGTGAGATAAAAGGCTGCCACAGGTGTTTATTAAAGAGCGCTTGTGTGATTCCATCTTCGCCCTGCCAGGCAAAATAATCGCGACCTTTATCCCCGAGATAGTGATTAATAACACCATAGCTTGACTTTATTTGTCGTTTTCCACTCATGTAGGCATCTCTACTATTTTCTTGCTTCCATAAAAAGTGATGTTGGATCGTAAACTTCTTCGTTTTTAACATCTAATTTGTATCGATCCCAATCTGGAATGTCGCTCAGGTGAGGGTTCATTGTCTTAATATCCCTAAAACCTGATTCGCGCAGTAACCTCCCCAGGGAAAATCTATCGTACAACCAATAGTGTATTTCACCACTCTGTCGACATTTTCCAATTACGAGATATTCTTTTTCTTCTCTGGTCAGGACTAAATTAATTACCTTCTCCCGTAGAAATGACACAATACGTTTTCTTCTGTAAAATAATTTCTTCGGTAACGATTTCGCTTTTATGAATTCATTTTTTATGGTTGTGTCCTTTTCATGTTGTACCGTGTCCAAATAATACTGACGGATCCTTTTCCCCACAAATCCAATTCTATCAAGAACAAATTGTTCGTTGACGATGATCGGTTGTTGAAAATATTTCCCCATATCACCGCCAACGACATTTCGGACTGCCTGATCATACAATTCCAATAGCATCCATTCATAATCTGCCGTTGTGTATTCGGTCGGATGTTGAATATTCACCTCCAGGAGACGTAAATAATTCCTGACAATATCCTCTAAATCCGGAGTAACAATTCTTATAATTCCCCCCGGTTTAAGAACCCGATAGCACTCTTTAATGAATTTCCGTGCTTCTTCCTTCTCATAATGTTCAATGAGCTGTGAATGATACACGACTTCGAATGTATTTTCGGTAAAAGGAATCCCCTTACGAAGATCCCACGATTTCACATAGGAACTGTCCGGAGATAAATCAATATTCACCCAGTCTTTATGATATTTATATCCACAACCAAGATTTATATATGGAAGTGTCTTCATGAAGATACCTTACCGTCGATAATATTACCCGTAGTAAAAGTCCGGATCTGTTGTTCCATAGATTCAAGAATCTTTGTTTTTTCAAAATGTTGGAGAGCGTACTCCCTTGCCAGTTCCATCATTCGTTTTCCACGAGCGGGATTTTTATAAAGCGATACAAGAGCATCAGCAATACTCTGCGGACTTCCGGGTGGTGTTGGAATTCCACCGACTTCTTCAATAAGCGAAGCGAGCCCCGTTCCCCTCTGAACGGAGGCGACAACTACACCACCAACCGCCAATATCCCCAGTAGCTTTGAAGGCATCACAGCATCCGCGATTCCTGAAAGCTGGGATATGATGTGAACATCAGCGGTGTTGAGGAATTCATTGAAGCGCTCGGTCGGTTGTAACGGAAGGAATGTGACATTCTCCATACCGGCGGCAAGAGACTTGAGTGTTTCACGATACGTACCATCACCGGCGATGACAAAATGAATTGCCGGATAGCCGGTTAACAACCGGGCCGCTTCAACGACGTAGTCCAATCCCTGTTTAGCTCCTATATTGCCTGAATACAAAACAATAAATGAATCCTTTTGAAAATTAAAATCCGCTCGTATTTTTTCTTTCTGTTCGATAGGATATACAGACATGGTATCGACCCAGTTCGGGAATACAAGAGTCCTATCGGGATCGCATCCCTTAGTGATGATATGCTCCATCATTTTTTTAGAAATACTCGAGACCCGGTTGAATGCACGGAGTATCCATCGCTCGCATTTTCTTACCACCTCCCGAATGAATCCTCCATGTAGAAGCGAAATACCAAATGCGGCATCGATTTCAAGGTCCTGAAAATGTAGCCATGACTTCGCTTTTACTAAACGAGCGGCTATGATCCCCCCCGGAGCACATAGTATCGTAGGGGCAATAACTATGACTAACAATGGACGAAATCGAAAAGCTTTCCAGATTATAACAGGCAGACTCGACAGTGCAAAAGACAAAAGATGGAGGATGCGTCTCAGAGCAGATTGTTTTCGAGGAACCCACAAAGGGCACCGATGAACCTGAATGTTTTTATGGACCTCCTTTGTATATCGAAATGATGAGTACCCTTCTTGTACCTTCCAATGCGGATAATATGGCGGAGTTGTGACGACAAGCACCTCATGATCGCGCGATGCCAGCCACTCTGCAAACTCGCCGGTATATTTCCCAACGCCGATGAGTTCGGGAGAAAAGTTCAGACCATAGATAAGAATTCGCATTATCTTAAATTTTTGTGTTTTCTGCCTTTTGTTGCATCAGCTCGCGCACCTTCAGAACTATCATATATTCATATATCGACTGGAGCACACTATAAATGAATCCGGGAACACCATCCAGAAATCCCCGTTTCAAAAAATAGAGCAGAATGAACTTAAAAATGGGACGAGCCGGGAATTTATAAAATAACTGTTTCTGATGAACGCGCCTCTCGTTGAAGTCACTCGCAAAGAAAGCTTTAAAAATGCTAAAATTGTTTTTGCCTGCTTTCTTCTGTTTAACAATCTCCCGGGCCTCGAGCGTGCTGTACGAATTATGTCGTTCGAACCAGAAACTGATTCCTTTATTGAAGGGATAATGATCGATTGCTCCCTCAAGTTCTCCAATTGGCCCGTCGACGACAGGCACAGGATTAACAAGTCGCTCGTAACGGAGCTTCTCGGGGCGGAAGAAACGGACAAAAAGCGGAGTGACCTGCGCATGTTTCAGCCATTTCTGCATGAAATAATAACGGATCTTAACCCGAAAGGCGTTATAGTCGGTAGGGCGGTCCATGACATACTGAATACTCAGAATCAGTTCGGGTGTCGCACGTTCATCGGCGTCGAGATAGAGCACCCATGGATATTTGAACGGAATATTTCTGAGACCCCAATTCTGATGCGACGACCAGTTGTCGAATGGACGTTTTGTTACCTTCGCCCCGAATGATTTCGCGATCGCTACCGTACTGTCCGTCGAGCATGAATCATAAATATTGATATCATCCGACCATCGCACGGATTCGAGGCATCCTGGAATGTTCACCTCTTCGTCTTTTGTCAGAATGAGAACGGACACAGGGAGAGAAGGTCGTGGGACTTCCCGAGGTGGATTCTTCACGATTTTCTTTTTCGAAGTATTTCCTTTTTTCTTCATCATTATGATGATCGAATGACACAGTGTCTGATTGGTTTACACGGATTGCCAGCACACATCATCCATTCCGGGACATTCTCATCCGTTTTGTTTGTTATTTTTGGCCTCTTCATTTTTTCCCCACCCATTATTGTTTTCTTCTTGCCCAGATTGAAGACCAGTGCTTTGGATGTTCCTGACATTCGAATCCTTCCTGTCCTAGTTTGGAAAAATAAACATCCAGATTACTATTGTGCACTTCCAGGATCATAGATTTTACATGCTTCATCCAGTCCATATTTTTCCTGAAGATTTCTTCTTCGGCGCCTTCAATATCCATCTTTAAAAGATCAATAGATGTTATTCCGAAATTATTCAACAAAGTGTCAATGGTTCTCGCTTCAACCGGTACTCCTTGCGAATCGGTAATATGAAATGATTCTTCATTGATACCCGAATAGTTTACAGTTGTATCTTCAAACCATACAGCATAATTAACAATTTTGCATTTTGGGAGATGTTTATTATTATTTAAAGCCATTTTATAGTTGTCAATATCCATTTCAACGCCAAATAGAGTTGCATCAGGAAACAAATAAGCATAGTGTCTAAGTGTATAGCCTACATTACATCCCAAATCCAATATCGTCTGAACAGGATTTATGTTATCAATAGGTACATGATACCGTCCAAGAAAAGTGTCGGCTAAAACAAGTAGGTCGCTCGATTTAGTTCTTGCGAAAACTGGAAACTCGCCGGCCTCTTTTATTCTTAATTCAATAATTTCATTCGCTCTGTTCTCTATATTGAAAACTGAAACATATTTGTCATATTCTTTTCCGGACGCAAAAATCGATTTCAGTTTAAAGAATAACTGCATTCTTCTAAAAATCTTTTTGTATATTTTCTTTAATTTTATCAATATCATCTTTTAATTCTATAAAATATGTTCATTTGAAGTTGTGCTTCCTTTTGGAGTTCACTCAAGCATTCTCTTCAAGATAGATGAAATTATCTTGATAAGTTGTATAAACTCGGCACTTACAAATATATGCAACCGAGAACACTATGCTACTTTTGGGCCTCCATGAATAATGACGATGGATTATAGATGATAATGAATATCATTCGACCACCGTACCGACTGAAGGCATCCGGGTAGATTTGTCCCTTCATTTTTGGTCAGTATAAGAATTAATACCGGAATAGACATAGTTTATCTCTTCGACGTTCGAACGAATAGGACATTCCCCATATCTTCCCATGGGAGCTCTTCTCGCTTGACGACAAAACCTTCTGCCATTAACCATCGTTTTAGTTCACCGTATAATGATGAACCTTCATACATTTCTTTCAAACTCACCTCAGTATATATAACTGAAACATCCCGCATCACAATTGGTGCATTCTTCATTATCTCGAGTTCGGTTCCTTGTGTATCAAGCCATAAGAAATCAACTTTCTCTATATTGTATCGCCTTTTCCAATCGTCAAGTGTTGTCGACTCGACCAATTGTGGCTTCTGGAATACAGTCTTTGGATGATATTTTAAATGCTCTTTAGGCCGAAGAAGAGAACTGGAAGCTGTGGACTCTCCATCGCTTATAAAGATTTGTACTAAACCACTCTCTTTAGCTAATGCTATCGGATAGCATCGAACATTATTACACCGGCGGACGTTTCTCACTAGCTTCGAATAAATAGACGGAACTGGCTCGAAGGCGTGAATAAATCCATCTGGCCATTGCCTGCTCATTGTTTTTGTATCATTGCCAATATAAGCTCCCGCTTCAATTATAATGGGATTCGACGGTAAGAATTTTGCGATTTCAGTTTTCGAAATGATCCCTTTCTTAGTCAACCGGTCAACAATTTTCCTAATCAAGGCCGCCATATAGTTTCTTCAAAAAATTTTCGATAGTGTGGCGCCAGCACCGAAGGCGCAAACATACCAGCAGCCTCAGGAGCGTGTTTACTTTTTCGTCGTCGCTCTTCCTTCTGATGTATAAATTGCTTTAGTACCTCGAATAGGGAATTTGATGAATAATGACATATCCAAGAACATTCTGCGTCAACAATATCCTTCCAAATATATACATTATCAGAGATTATAACCGGCAGACCAGCACTTAATGCTTCAATAACTGCAAGACCAAAATTTTCATTCATAGACGGAAGAATAAAGCAATCACTACCTGCAAACGCATCCCATTTATCTTGATCTTTTAAGAATCCTGGGAAGAAAACCTGTTTTGTAAGATTGAACTTGAGTACCCAACTCCTAACCTTCATTTCATATCCTCCACTATCAGCTCCCGCGATAATAAGTCTCAAATTCGGATAATCCTTTGTTATCTTTGCTAGGGCTTCGAGGAGGATATTTAATCCTTTTTTATAATTTATCCGAGATAGAAAAAGTAATACAAGATCGTCTTTCTCAATTGAATATCGTTCTCGAAACCGCTTTCGATTCCCTTTCATACTATGAGTAGGGACAGGAAGCGGTAGTACAAACCTACGTGGCGAAGTACCATAAGTTACAAATCGCTCTGCTTCTATTGTAGCAGTCCCTAGCATTCCGAGGCTCGCACTAAGAATCGGTGCAACAAATAATGGTCCGAGTATATTCTTTAAGATGCTCTTTTTTTGAAGATCAAATGGATCCAGAGATCCATGGGGACTAACGATATAGGGTATATGCCGGCGACGAGCCGCGTTTGCTATCTCTAAAGGAAGGAAAGACCAAATACCGTGGATGTGAACGAGATCATATTTTTTGTAATTTTTGTGAAACCATTTGTTTGCTTCCCGGGAGCGTGAAAACCGTTTTGGGAACGACGCTACAGAGGAATGGAGCGTAGCAAACTTACCGATTGTTTCATCTGAGTCATTTGAATGAATGGCGAGAACATCGAGGTTGTATCCGAGCAGTTGTTCGAGCTCAAGAATATTTTTCAATGCGGTTGTCGTTCCGCCACTCGAACGATCGATACCAGCAATCACATGAAGAATTGTCAAACGCTTCTTTCCCATACTTACCTTATACTGGCTCGGCAACGAGCATTGAATTATTTATTCCGGATTATTCTTCCAGAATTCTATCATAACCTGATTCCACTGCTCAATAGTCTTACAATCTTTCAGATAATATCGCACACGGAGATCATGAATCAAGGGTCCATCTCCTATCCATAGCCCTACCATTGCATGAGTCGCATGCCTGGGCAAATCCGGTCTCATAACATCAATTTTCACAAAGTTAGACGAAAATAGTAGAATCAGCAAAATCACATAGTATACGGGTTTTGTTTTCAGACCAAACCCTAGAAACAAGAGAACGAATGGGAGCATCGGTAAAAGATATCCCGGTTCGATGGGATAGATGAAGAAGAGAATCTCATAGATAATGACCACGGATAGTGATAATATTGACAATGCCCTCCATTGTTCACTCTTGAAAGAATTTATATTCCGCATCATGTAGAAAAATAGAAAAACAAGAAAGATAACAGCCTGGATACCCCAGAAGGAAATGCTCTTATATATACCTTTCCCAATTTTAAGGAGCGGTGTCCATATTTCATTTGTTCCCATATGAGGGTTCAGAAAACTTAACGACCAATTTGCATTCGCGAAAGAAAGCACGTAACTCAGTGCAAAGATAAAAGTAATGATTGTACAAACGACAATAAACCTTTTCCAATTGAATGCACCGATGAATAAGAAGTACCCGATAATACACATTACGGCGAACGCTGATGAAAGGCGCACACCGATAGAGAGACCGAGAAGTATGGCCCCGAGTGTGTATCGTTGCTTTAACATCAGAAGGAATCCATAAAGAAATATTCCAAGCGCCCACATGTAATCCTGAGTCGCCGCGGCGTTTGACCACACATAAGGATGAATCATAAATAGGCCGAGGAGATATATGGGATGCTTGAGATTAAAAAAACGGCAAATGGAATAAAAACATCCCAGTGCCAAAATAGTCATGATCATTGTTCCCGTGTTGGTCACAATACTTCCCCCAAGCCGGTCAAGAGCCCATGTTGTCATCTCAAAAATCACATAACCCGGATTGCGCGAAGGGTGATAAACTCCCGTCTCCACGGTTTTTTGGGCTGCGCCTAACACGAGATAAGTGTCATCATCGGTTCCATAGCCAAAGAATATTTGCGGCAGATAGATCAGAAGTGCGATGATCAGCCACAAATATTTTTTTATTGTTGTTCGCAACCAATCATTGCTGATCATATGGTTCAGCCAGAAGTATTTTGAGGTTTCATGCCTTCAATTGCAATCCCTGCTTCGTTTGATACTCTTCCCGGATTTTCCACCTGCTGTATTTCTGGAATGGCGCTTTCATAACATTTTTTTTCACTTACGTCAATAAAACCTGCAGATATCAGGAGTTTCGAAAGAGATCTTGCATCGTACATCCATTTATGGCTGTGAAAATCGGTTATTATTGTATATAAGTGAATAAGTAATGATTTCTTTTCCCCACGATCCCGAAGATGGAGTTCTTCCAGTAAAAGGTCTGCGGCGTTTTCATTATTGGATAACACATATGACTGACAAAAATAATATAAATCAGGAACCACCAGACGCAGAAATGCTCCTTCTTTCAGAACCCGGAATGCTTCCTGTGTCGCTTTTTTTGCGTCGAACCGAGAGAGGTGTTCCCAGACATGGGATGCGTATATTGCATCGACCGAACTGTCGTTAAAAGGGAAACGTTTACGTAAATTGAAGAACCGAACATGGCGGGGCCATTCTTGAAGTTTTATTCCCGTCAATTGTCCGCACTTCAATATCATTTTTCGTACAGGGGAAGGGAATTTTCCGGAGAGAACATTCCAGCTCCCGTCACAATCAATCCAGTCGGACGGTTGTACTTCGGGTCCGCACCCAAGGTGAACGAGAATTCTTTTTCTCTCGATGTGTTTATTCGTTTTCATTGAATCGCTGCGTCTTCGCGGCAAAATATTCGTCTGCAAATAATACAAGATTCAACGCCCACCGTATCGGTGTGTACTGAAGCGAGAGCGAAAAACTGTGTTCCCCCATACTGACGCGTTTTTCAGGATCGAGCTTTGAATAGCGCAGCATCGCACGCGTGAGGTCATTGGCATTTCCGGATTCGACAACATAGCCATTATATCCCGGTTGGACAAGATGGACCATTGCACCACATCTCGAAGAACATATCACAGCCATGCCTGCAGCTGTTGCTTCGTGGATGACCACACCCCAGGGTTCGAAGATGCTTGGAAGTATAAGGCAGCTCGCTTTGGAAAATATTGCAGGGAGTTCAGAGGGTTGAATAAATCCTGTGATATGAATCCCTTCGATATTCTGAAGTTCACCGCGAAGTTCTCCCTCACCGCAGCAGAGAAGATCAAACGGCTCCGGTATCATCGTCCGGTATTGTCGATATGCTTCCAGCAGCGTGCGGATTCCTTTTTCCCCGGTAAGACGACCGACATAGAGAAATGCCGGAGGATATACCGTCGGATCTTTTTTGCGTTGTTCTCTGACAGCGGCAAATTTCGGGTGGTCGCATGTATATCCTCCACGAATGATATTACAATCGTTAAACCCGAATCTTTTTGCAAAAACCGCTTGCCGCTCACCCGGGAGAAAGACTGCTTCATAGAGCGGTTGAATATACCATGGCGCCGCGAGAACACCTAATCGCTGTTTCAGTGTCCCCCGCCATTGATTATCCATGAACATTATTCTTAAAGACTTGCCTTTGAAATGTCTGAGAACATAGCGATATCCCTTCACGTGCCATGAACCGACGAGCATAACCTCGGGATTGAATTGCTGTAATCGCTTTAGAAGTTCCGGACCATCGGGTTCATCGATGAATCGGTAAGGTGACTGGAGCCATACGAATTCTCCCGCATCGAATGGGGCTTCACCGGATTCTATCTGATATGAGACAAAAAGTTCAGCATTGTGATTTTCTACAAGTGCATGGAAACATGAATTGAGATATCCGGAGAGATGACTCCACAGTATTGCAACTCTCATTGAATATATCTCCTTCGGGCAAAACCTGAAAGATCAAGGAACCTGTTGTAGAGAGCAGTTGGATTCATCAGCCATTTTTCATATCGCATCAGCGATGCCAGAAGACGATCACGGCGATTCATTGTCCGGCCATATTCTTCAATAAAAAACCTCTCGATATCACGAACATACTGATCGTATGTTTGTCCGGAGCCTGAAATCGATTTATCGTAGAGGCGGAATGCGGACCACAATTCGTTGACTGTCTTGATAATCTTATTCTGACGTGAGAATGAGAGAATTAATTCACCATCCCAGCACGTTCTATTTCTGATGTTGAAACCACCAACTTGAACAAATGCTTCTCGGCGAAAAAAAGTTGACTGTTGTAAAATGGTCACAGCGCCATATAGGTAACGCCGCCGATTGAAGGTATCGCTGTAAATCTTCCGAATAATGCAGCCATCTTTATCAATGATGTATCCTCCCCCACACAAGACATCAACGGATGGTGAGGACGAGAATATTTCAGCTACCTTCTGAAATGTGATCGGCAGGTACTCGTCATCGGCATTCAAATAACCGAATATTTCGCCTGTAGCACATCGGAAACCTTTGTTCAATCCGTCGGCGGGTCCCTTATCGGTTTCCTCAATTACTTGTGTTATTTGATGACGATTGGCATCAATAATTATTTTACTTTCATCCGTCGATCCCGCATCAACGAGGATATATTCGAGATCATGATATCCCTGATTAAGAACCGATAGTATTGCTCGCTCTAAATAATTTGCTTGATTAAAGGAAATTGTGACAATACTAATTCGCATCGAGTCGTTGTTTCTCTGATGATTGCTTTTGTACTTTAATATTGTCTAATACAGTAATAACAACGATGATGAAAAAAGTTTCGATAAATCGCGCTGTTGCCCCATAGGGTGAGAAAAAAATACTCCAGAGAAGCGTTACTACGACGAAGACAGCGAGAAAATTTAGTGGTTCGTTGACTTTATACATCTCCAGGAATACCCTAAATGTCAAAATAAAAATAAACAACCAGAAGACCGCACCGAGGATACCCGCTTCAACCCACGCTCCCCAGAGATGCGAATGTGTTGGTATCAAATCTGAAAAATTTCTACCCGGCTTATAACCTGCATCACGTAAGAAATGATACATCATCTGATCATATTTGGGATTTTTTGCCCACGAGCCATGTCCCAGAAGTGGAGAATCACTGATAGCATAGAAGGAGGAGATAATTTCCGATCTCCCTCCAAGGAATAATCCATAATCCCCTTCGCTCTGACTCTTTTCTTTTTCTTTGACATCGACGGCTGCTTTCGAAATAACATTCTGGTACATATATTGAAATCCAAAGAAAAATACAACGAGAGATAAACCTATTATGATTTTATTCCCAATTGACAAATGCCTTATAGCAAACGGAGAACGAAATGAAACATTATCAATGAAAAAATAGGAACCCATCAAAAAACAAGCTCCCCCAAGTGATCGAGATCCCATACTGATACTAATAACAGCAAAGACCATCATAATAATGGTAGGTAACAATGGTTTTCGCCTGATAAACCGGCTCTGAAATACTAATACAGCAATCATTACCATGGGAACGCCTAACCCAAATTTCCACCATTGACCAAGAGCTTCAGTACTAGGATTTACAAAGTATACTAGGACCTGATAACCTGCAATGCCGATAGCAAAATAAATTATGGCACGTCGTTTTTGAAATAAGATTATATATAGGGCTGAAAAATTAATAAGCGTAAATACTATTTTTGCCCAACCCCGGGAATAATCTTCGAACGGCGTTACCCGTATAATATCGGTAAGAATCTGTGATATCAGCCACACCACACCGAGAATAATTATTGTCCGAGGTATAGGTTTACGAAGCATCCGACCCTTTCGAATAAGAAGCAATGGGAGACAGATTGTGAGAATGGTCTCCGATAAAAATAATCTGCCGACGATCTGAAACTCGATAAGATTAAGACATGGGAGAATCAAACAAAATGCCTTCATGAAAAATCCTAACTTTTCGTCGGATAACATTTCCATTCTTTGTGGAACGTCGGCTTCTGTTGATAATACGGCATTACTATGATTACCTGGCATTATATGTACTCTATTATTTATTGGTTAATAATGTTGAATATAGTGTGGCCATCGCATCATTATAGACAGCGCTATGATATTGATTCTGAACCAACTCACGTGCTGATAGACCGAAATTTTTTAGACCAACCCGGTTATCGAAGCATTGCATTATCGCATTATACAGTGACTCACGATTCCCCGGATCGATGAGGTATCCATGTTTTCCATGTTCGACGACAGAACCGGCATTCGGAGTTGTGATGATCGCCATCCCTGAAGCCATGGCCTCAAATACTACCCGTGCAGAACCTTCTGCGAGCGTCGGAAAGACAAATACATCATGATCGAGCATGAGGCGAATGAGATCCTGACGGAGAATGGCACCGAGGACTTTCACATTTACGTTTTGAATATTTCCAATTTTACTTTTGAGTTCTTGCTCAATTCCACCGGCCAACGTAAATGACCAACCATGCTGTGGTAATTTCTTGATGACATCGAGCAATAGATCGGCACCTTTTCTTTTTTCTACTCCACCTGCAAATAGAAATTTCATTTCCGAATTATCAGTACGCTGTGTCCTCGCTGTGTTCTCCAGATATTTTTCTATTTCTGCGTCAATACCCCAATATTGAACTATGATTCGATCTTTCGGACACCCAAAGTCGACCATTGTTTTCTTGACAAAATCAGAATTCACCAGAATCCAATCCGCAGTCTCGATATCATCCTGAACTAATCGCCACATTGGCGGAAGATGGACATGTAGTCGAGGATTATATATACCTTCATTCCTTATCAATTGCATTAATGCCTGGGGGTGGGCAATGGAATGGTCAACCAGAATGACCATCCCTTTACTCCGAGCGTGGGAAATAGTCTTTCCACCATACCCAGAACGGCAGTGATATAACCCTGCCTTTGAGTTGCGAATATATCGCAAGGCACTTCGCTGATATATCCTAAATGCAAGGGCATCGAGCTGTGGTTGCTTCGATCCGTTAAATCCAAATTGAGGAAACTTCACGGCAAGTTGGTTAAAAGGTTCAGAAAGAGTACATGTCCGAATTTTTTCCCCGGGTACACCCTCCGCCTCTCGAAGCATCCAGCGTTTCAGCCGGTCACTTGGGATAATTGCCGTGACTACTCGAAGCACACGCTTTAACAATGCAGTCGGGTATGCTGCTGTAATGAACTGGTCAAGTATTCCATGTCGTTCGGCACTCTGAGCAGCGTAAATCAAATGAAACTTACCGTGGCCATTTGATATGATTACCGTATTTCGCCGACGCTCTGTCGTAATTCCATTCATATCGCTAATTTGATTTTACCATCTCTTCAAATTTATATCTAACCCGAGGAAGAATTTTTTTTCTTTTTCTATAATATTTCAGAAAATATTTTAAATAGAGATATCCCCAGAGTGAAAGCGCGCTCTTCCTGACAAACAGGACATCCGTATTGTCAAGTGAGAATGACACTTGATAGAATCCACTCTCTTTTATTTTCAATTTAATTTGATTTATTCGCTCTTTCAATTCCGGAAAAAGAAAATCATGGAATTCAACTGTAATTTGCCTATGAGATTGAAAGTCTGCAATCGACATCGAATTAAAGAGATCGATCTCAGCACCTTCGATATCTACCTTCAGCAAGTCTATACTCTTGATATTTATTTCCTTTAAAAAAGAACTATAGATGACACCCTCAACAACAATGCTAACGTCTTTTTTAACCTCGTTTGGATGATATAAACTTGCACACGAATCATCCGGAATTTTTATCGAAATAGGACCGTTTTTCCTGGAAATGCAATATGGGAATTTTTTAATTCCCCGCTTTTCTTTAATCTGATCATAGAGTTGCGGAATTGGTTCACACGCAAAAATATCGCATTGCAATTCATCTGCTATTGAATCAGAAAATGTCCCCTGATTTGCTCCTAAATCAATAACAACCGATTTGTTATCGAGAATAGAAGATATGAATGTATGGTTGCATATTGAATTTATCTTCGGGAACATATCTATATATACTCTCTGCTAATGTAAGAAACGCTGAATATTCTAATAAATCCTCTTCTGCATAAATTCAATAATTACTTCTAATTATCGCTGTGTATCAAAAAAATATTCTCCGCACCTTCTTAAGAATATGGATTACCAATACAATAATAGACGCGGACCATCAGCATATCTTTAATTGCGACATTATATCTTCTTATAATTTACTAATTATTAATTTAAAAAGTGCCGTTCAACTCTCTGTATAATTTTTTTTATGATTCGTTTGACACGATTGTGCAATGACATTCGAGACTTCAACACCCGGAGGGTATCATCTCTCATGATATTAAAAACATTATCTCGTTCAAAAAGATTTTCATACATCGTTACGATATCAAAAGCGTACCCCGGCTGATCATCAAGTAAAGCAAAAATCCATAACAGGATATATTCTCTCTTGCTGAAATTATGATCGACTAACCAATCGATGGATCGTAAATATCGTGCCTCACAATATATAGGACTGGGATGTAATAAAGAATTTATTCTTTTTTCTGAGAAGCATGTATGAACCGTCCTTAATGAATCCATGCTTGATCTCTTCATACGAATTGCCTTGCCGATATTTAACCGGGAAGGCCAAAATCCTTCCTTAAGTAATACTTGATGGGCATGAATAAATAGGTCTTCTCCCTTATAGACATCCACAAGTCCCGGCTCGATATCGACAGCCATAATACGTGAACGAATTTGGGATGATATACTGCTGAAAAGTCGCAAATCAGTTCCTTGTGAGTCGGTCTTGAACCAATCAATGCCTGGTAAATTTAATTCTTGAAGGAGTCTATCAATAGAAATCGCATCGACCGTGATCTTTTTCTCTACAATGAATAAATCCGAAAAAAGATAATCACAAAGCGATTTTGCATCTGGCAGCAACGTACTGGAGCAATATGGTGATCGCGTCAAGAAAAAAGATGTTTTAGTTTCATCATCGGTTGTAACGATAGCTTTATTGATGATGATTGATTTCCAGTACTGTGTTGGTCTGGAATCTTGAGTATCTCTCGTATCCGGATCGAATCCGATATAGATACTCTGACAAGAGATTGGATCTAATATATCCTGCGGTTTTCCTGAAGCACCAATATCCAGGAAAACAGGATGTAGATTATTGAGTTCTAATATTTTAGATGTATTATGCAACGCCATTTTCTCCTCGTTTAATCACGACCGATTATCATATCTCTTTATCTGCGCATATATCTTATGAAAATGAACCATCACCCTCTCTATGCTTTAATGATAAGTCCTTATTAAGTTTATAAGCTATATTCAAAGTATAAAAACTTCAAATTCTTTTTCTGAATATGGTAAATAGCTTCTTGATAATTCTCAATATCAAGGGTTTTGGTCGGAATATTTTACGCTGAGTATAATCATCGGCTGCGAGATCTCGTTGTATTATTATCGGATGAATAAGCGGAATTGATATATTAGTTGAGTAGAGATTCGCCAGCCAACTATAGATATTTTTAGTATGGGTGGCAGCATCTCCGAATCCTATATTCGTGACTAAATTATTATTTGGTGATATACAAAGTCCTCCATTGTGCCATATACTGAATTGCCATTGGTAATCCCATATTGAAATTTCCCCTCTACGTATAAGCTCAAAAATCATTGTCCAGTACTGTCGATCAATAGCGCTTTTGAAAATTCTATCGAGGCATTTTTTTTGTAATAAATCTTGTAGCCCATCAACTTGCTTGTCGTACAAATTCCACGCTCGTCTCCAGGTAGCCCATCCCCAAATGTGACTAAATGCAGAAAAGTAATAGCTCGCCTCACCCCGTGTTTTACCATTTTGAAAATTATTCCCGCCGATATGCATAATATTTTCATTATCTTTGTATCGATCCAATAATTCTTTACAATAAAGAAAAAATGAATGTATTGGTAGGCAATCGTCCTCCAAGATAATTCCCATTTCCTCATGGGTGAATAACCACGTTATTGCCGTTATCATAGAATCTCGACAACCAAGATTATTTTCATGAAATAGGAATTTATTTTCACAGGGCCAATCAATATTGCTGACTATTTCTCGTACACTTGCACATGCGGCGAGATCACTTTGAATACCAGGGCGCGGACCATCAGCAGCAATATATAATCGCCCCGGTTTAGTCTCTCTTATCACACTAAATACTTTCGACGTTGTCCCCGGTCTGTTAAAAACGATTAATAATATGGGTATGTCAAAAGGCGTTTGCATAAAATCCAAGCGAAAGTTTTTGATTCCTAGTACAATGCTTAAAATTATGATTCTTAAACCCGTATAATGTGTAGTTTCTTCGGTCTTGCCAGCCAAATCGCATTAAAACTTTATTAGATTAATCTCGTTAGGTAATAAGCTCCCTAAACTTTTCATCCATCATTGCATGACGCATCGCGACAATATTCTGAAAAGCGAAGATTTCATGAGTAAGGGGTCTGTATTCCCTCATCGGTTTTAGACCCGAGGGAAGCATACGAAAGAAAACATATTCTGGAAGAGCCGTAATAAAGTCTTTGAAATAGGTCCGGCCGAGAATATTCATTTCGTTGAATTCGAAATGAATCACGTTTATCTTTCCTTCCCCAATTGCCCTCGTACATCCTTTCAAAACATTCAATTCATTTCCCTCGACATCGATTTTGAGCAAGTCGATTTTTTCTATAGTATTCTGAATCATAAAATCGTCTAATGTCATTGAGGTGACAACATGTGCCACTCGCTCTTTATGATAAAATTCCATTATTGCCTCTTTAAAAACAGAAGCATGTTCCGATCCATCATTTTCTGCATAATCATATAAAGTTATTTGTCCGCCATGTGCATCGCAGGCGAAATTAAATGCTCTGAATTTATTGGCATCTGCATTCTGTTGAAGTTTCACAAATGTAACCGGATGCGGTTCAATCGCATACACGGTGGCGGTCGGTTGGATTTCGATCGCCATTTTCGCATATTCACCAATATTCGCCCCCACATCGACGACGATACTGTGGCTTTTTGGTCTCAAGTAATCCTGTAAGAATCTTTTTTCCCCACTGACACATCGGTTTTCATAATTTAGTATTCCCATTCCCCTGAGAGCCAGATCGTATAGAAAGAGATTCAATTTCCAGCAGCACCTCCGTGCAAAAAGGGTGCGATAGATTCGTGTAAGAACTGATGTTATGGATGATTTCAGTGACATTATTTTCTGCATTCCATATATAACGAATTTTTTCTCCGCTCTTCCTTATCAAGTTCCGGATCGAATTCACGCGAACGAACATTCACAAAACCTGCATCAGAGAGTGCACGGGTAATATTATCGGCATCAAATGCATTTTTATGACTGCCGTCCATATAGAAAAGAAAATTGATGATATCGAGCTTCGTTTTGAGATTCCCGGGATATTCATATGGTACACGCTGCTTAAACTCGCCTTCAGGAACAGAATATGCCATCATCAAAGGGCGTACATCGGGAACGACAATCGAGAATACTCCGGCAGGAATCAGTACCCGGCGGACTTCCTGCAGTATATATAGAAATTCATTGTGTGCAAAATGTTCGAGTACATGTTCTGCATAGATCGTACTGATCGAATTATCCGGGAATGGCAATCCGTTCCGCAAGTCAAAGGGAAAATCGGCTTTCCCGCTGAGATCAAGCGTATAGAATCCCTGGCGAGGATGAGAACTGCCGATTTCAATCCGGGCATTGAGTATACTCTTCCCCCAGAGCCTCACTTTCACAATTGAATAGATCGATTTCAGAAGAGCTTTCAGCTCAAATACCATCAAAGCGCATACCGCTGCACATCGTTTCAATATTTTATTAATCATATACATCGGACGCTACTATTATATATATTCGGCAAAAAGTTCCGAAAAAATACTAGTGTCGAGTACCAATCGAGACACTTGTGTCGAGTGCCAAAAATAACTTGGGGAATTCAACTGAGTGAATTCAGTCGATTCTGCCCGGAAAAGCATGTTTTTACGCTCCGACTTCTTCAAGTTATTTCTGAATCGAGACACTTGTGTCGAGTGTCAATCGAGACACTATAATAAATATTTCCACGGGAAAAAGATGGCTTTTGTGAATATAATAGCCACTTTTCTTGATTCAGGCAATACGAAAAAAGTAAAATAGCCGGCAACAGCATAACCCACGATGGTGGCAACCGCAGCACCCAATTCATGATAACGCGGGACAAGTACTAAATTAAACACAACATTCGATACCGCCCCTGCAAATGTGGCATACATAAGAATTTTCTGGCGCCCCTCGATGATTGTCCAATTCGAAGCAGCCACACCAATAAAAACGAATATTCCCGCCCATATATATAGAGCAAGAACAGACCCGGATTCACCATAACGTGACCCATAAAGTAGCTGTATGATATTGCTTGAAAACAAGGTGGTTACGATGGCGATACCGATAGAAATCGTTGCTAGCACTGCGGAATATTTTTGAAATTTACTATAAAATAATTTTTCATTTTCTTTCCGGTATGAAACAAGTATAGGAAAAATCGATGATGAAATCGCCATCGGAATGAAATACCATAACTCGGATAATTTCACTGCCGCCGCATATATCCCCACACTGTGAGCTCCCCCGAAATTACCGAGAATGATTTGATCTGCCCTCAGGTAAACCGTCACGGCAAAAGCCGACATCATCAACGGCCACGATTCTTTCAACAGAGCTTTTGCCAGCTGATATTCGATCTTCCACTCACGAATGTGATCGGAGGTCTTCAGGTAAGCTATGGCCAGCGCTGCAGCCGTAAGTAATATATCGACTGCAGTCGCTATTGCAAATGCAATCAAAGGCGCATGAGAAAGAACCAGGATAAGCCGGACAAGGATGGAAAGGACATTCGAAACATTCCGTGCGATAACGTTGAACCGCGATTGGACTTGCGACTGGAACCAGTAATCGACAACGTCCCACCCGTTGAAAAAAAGACCGCCTGCTACTATCGCGATGAGAATTTTTGTTGTATGATCCATATCAGAAATCAGTATACTAACGATGATACAGATCAATGCGAAGATACTTGCGGTGGATTTAAGGAAAAATGCTGTCCCTAACAATACATTTTTTTTTGAGACATCTTTGGCAATTTCGCGGATGACTATTGTTTCAAGTCCCAGACCGGCAAATGCTGCGAACATTCCTACATATGCAACAGCATAACTCAGCGTTCCAAAATAGTCGGGTCCCAGGTAACGAGTTACCAGAACGCTGATGATGAAGCCAAATACTGCACGAATAAACCGATCGGCTACCAGCCACTGAAGGTTGGCGAGCACGCGGGCAGAATTCGTCCCGCCGCCCATCCAGGCGATAATTTTTTGCGTCAGTTTAGAAAAAAGGTTCATTGCGAGGGCTTTAAGAATTAAATTAACCGAGAAAAAGCCTGAAATAAGAAAAACGAAAACACTCCCCTCTTGAGAGGGGAGGCGGAGGGGTGTGTGATAAAGCGCTATCTAACACACCCCGTCCCGCCTATCGGCGGGACACCCCTCTCAAAGAGAGGGGACTGTTAGTAACGACATTTGAGAGTACAATTCACTATACTGCCGTGCAACATCATGGATATCAAACTGCTCTTTGATCGTGCGTCGTGCATTTTTCCGGAGAACATCAAGGCGATCTTTATCTGATAGTACCCAGCGAATACCGGCAGCGAGATCGGCCGGGTCCAGCGGTGCAGCGAGATAACCATTTTCGGTATGCTGGATCATATCGGGCATACCCCCGATGCGGAATGCGATGACGGGCGTACCGCTGGCAAGCGACTCAAGTACTGTATTGGCGAGATTCTCTTCGAGCGATGGAGCGACAAATGCATCTGCAGCGGAGTAGATGAGATTTAAGCTGATCGTGTCGTGTACCCGACCCATAAAATGAGTCTTCCACGGAAGAGATAATTGCGAATTCGACTGTGAAGCCCCGAAAATGACTACCTCGACATCGCTCATCTTCTTTCGGATCTCATCATTCTGTAACGCATCGATCAGCTGTCGAAAACCTTTTCTCGGGTCATCGGTAGGACTCATGCCGCCGAACAGAAGTAACCGTCTATCTTTTGGGAGACCGAGAATAGCACGTGCTGTGGCCTGATCGATAGGTTTGAACTCATTGAGGTCAAGGCCATAGGGAATATTTTTTACAGATACATGTTGAAAGACACTACTGCTTTGAGCACATTGGGCCATCCAGAGGCTCGGACCAACCACGGTCATCTTCAGATTCTTCACAGCCGATGCCTTCATCGACCATCCAAGCCGTGTCAGATCCGACTCACTGTGTGAGGATAATTGAGGACAAGCTCCGCACTTCTGAGTATATCGTGTGCAATTGCCGCTGTAGTGGCATCCCCCTGTGAATGCCCACATATCGTGCATCGTCCATACAATCGGGATTTTTAATTTCTGCAAGGACCGGAGAGGAAGAAAACCGTCGGAGACAAGATGTATATGAACTATATCGGGGTGTAATTCATTTACGCGTCGATGGATAGTTGACGGCAGCCATCCGAGCGACCAGCGGCGGTTATAAAAACGAAAAGGGATCGAATCAATATTCCGCCGGATGATCCGTATCCCTTCATGAAAACGTGATGTCGAACAAATCACACGAACATCGTCGGTCAACTTTTTCCCGACAAACATGACTGAATCAATGCCCATCTCACACAGACCGCGATGTATCCGAAAAGCAGCAACCGCCGCTCCACCTCCTATATCATCTGTACTGAGATGAACAACCCTCACAGATCTCCTTTCAACACCAAAGCATTACACATAGATCTGTTCGTGGATATTACCATGGAGTAAGGCGAAAAATTGATATTCTACAAATTTCTTCGAATGAAACAATAATTTTATATTAAGATCACTTCAAAATTTGATATACGACCGCTACCGAATAAATAATCCAGGAAACATCTCTAAAAACTGCAAGGACATCCATCCAGAATGGGTAGCTTGTCGGTTCGAGGATGATGGTATCACTATGTTGGAGAAGGATCGGCCGATTCTTTGACCTTAGCATATCCTCCAGGTTGACTAAGGTGAGATCCTGCTTCGATATCAAGCCGGAGTCCGGACGTATACGATATAATTTTATATTTTCCAGATCGGCATGGTTCGACGGACCACCGGCGAAGGATATTAATTGAACAATATCACAATCGCTGGGTACTTCATACCGTCCAGGGTTCCGAACATACCCCCATAGATTTACAGTGATCGAGTACTCGCCTGGCTTTGTAAGTTTATAAAAAGATGTACTTCCAATAACAGTAGCGACCTGTGATTGGGCAAAAGAAATTGAAAAAAGACAAAGCAGAATAGCGAAAAATATCCTTTTCGAAGTACTCATATCGACGTTTCCTCTATCAGCGTGAAAGTAAAATACATGATATCTATTCAGTATTATGCCCTCTTCACTTCTTTACGTTTCCGGCTTTGCCTTGTTTTTCCATTCTCTTCGCCCGGAGCTTCATATGTATAATATGTATATGATTTGTAATATGAATGAAGTGTGCTGCGATAATCGAATCGGTTTACTACAACACCAATAATATTAGCTCCGACCTGTTGCAACATCTCAATAGACTTTTCAAGTACTGCAGTCCTAGTTTCTCCGGATTGTACCACGAGAATCACTCCATCAACAAGTGAGGCAAGAACTAGACCATCCGTAACCAGAAGGAGAGGCGACGAATCGTAGATCACCAGATCGTATGCTTTTTCAGTGCTTTTTTTGAAGGAATGCATCAGAGGAGTACTTAAAAGTTCTGCAGGATTCGGTGAATGCAATCCGCATCCGACGAACGATAGATTATCGATGTTCGTTTTCGCAATAACAGAATCAAATTTTGATTCTTCGGTCAAAAACTCCGTCAGTCCGGGCGACTTTTCTCCACCGATAAACTTATGCAACGCCCCCCGGCGAAGATCGCCATCGACTATAAGCGTCTTTTTCCCTAATTGAGCATACGTCAATGCAAGATTTGCTACAATCGTTGTCTTACCTTCCGACGGTTCTGCACTTGTAACAAGTATGCTCTTGAGGGGTTTTTCAGGCGATGCAAAAAAGAGGCTTGTACGAAGCCTTCGGAACGACTCGGCAACCGGAGACATCGGATTATAATAGACGACGAGCGACTTCTTAAGATTCACTGCTCCATTTTGAAATTCACCGGAAGGGTATCCGCTCCCATTTCCCCCCATAATATTTTCTTTAACTTCTTTAATAGTATCAAAATTATGGACGAGCGCCAGTGTCACCAATCCCTGTTTCTTCACATCTTCGGGACTACGGACACGGCTGTCGATTAACTCGCGCAAAATAACAACTCCGAGACCGAGTATCAATCCTCCTATAACTGCCAACGCCATATTTATGAAAATTTTCGGGCTCACGGGCTGAAAAGTGGGCTCGGCTCGATCAAGAACATTGATATAACCAAATTCCGACTGCTCTGCAATGAATGCTTCCTGATACTTTTCCGAGACCATCAGGTACACTTTTTCACTCGTCGATTTATCACGCTGAAGTTGCGCATACCTCATACTGCGGCCCGGCAGACGATTGAATTGTCCTTCATACTGCCTGATTATTTCGGTCAGGATCTTGATACGTGAATTGTAAGCCTGCTTTTTAATCTGACAATCGATAATCCTTTCTTTCAACATTCTGATATATCCAAAAGCTCCCGTTTGTCCACTTGAAGGCTGGTCCGGAATGGAGGTCTTCATTAATTCATCGGTCTTTTCTTTCAGTTTTTCACGGAGAGAATTTATCTGATTTTCTGTTTCGCGAAGCTGCTGGTTATATATTTGCAGGGATGCCGTCTGTGGATTCTGAGCAATAATGACGTCGCGATTGACCTCGAGACGAGCAATTTCTGTTTGCAGCTGTTCGATATATTTATCTCCCGCCGAGGCAATATTTTTCGCGGTCTGCGGTTCAACCAGTTCGAGCTGGTCCTCATAAGAAACCAATAGTTTCCCGATTGCTTCTGATTCAATCATTGCCTCATCCCGTGCCGCCTGGAAGCGCGAAAGGATATCAATGATCTTTTTTGATTCATCATCGAGCGATACAATCCGTTCACGTTCCATGAAATCTTTCTGCGCTAACTCAGCCGATGTGAGTTCTACCTGCTTTGCCTTGACCTGGCCCTCCAGGAATTCACGGACGCTCCGCGATCGCAGCCGGCTCGCCGACACATTATTGTTAAAATAGGCATCAACATACATATTCGCCAATAATGCGGCTTCCTGGGGTGTACTACTACGTGCTGTAATTTCGATAAAGTCAGCATCCCTGCTCGGAGTGATTGTAATATCCGATTGAATAAGGAGTGTGATGATATCCGCATCAATGAGTGGGGCACTACCATCGCGGTTACGATGGATGATCCGGATGGGTTCTTTAGAAATCGAATCAATGTATTCTCGCTTTAAAAGCTCTTTTGCCAGAGCATACGCAAGAAAACGGGACTTGAGAACTTCGACCTCATTTTTCACTATACGCTCGGGATCATAAATCGGGTATTCCTGTGTCGTCCCGATTGTTTTCATGCGGGTCAAAGGATTTCGAAGATCGACAGACACGGAGGCGGTCGATTGATAAATAAAATTGCTTGAGAACGTATAGACAGCTGTCGCGAGCACTATAGCGAGAAAGCAGAAGAGGATGATCCAGCGGCCGCGGTAGATGATTTGATAATAATCATGGAAGTCCAATTCTCCCATGTACGTCACTTTGCTTTGAGAACTCATGCCCCAGTATACCTTTCTTTTAGTTTATTCACCGAAACGTATGATAGTCAACAACAATAAAAAACGAAAATTCTCGGAAGGAAAGTACTTTTTTATGGGTTCTCCCCACCGGCTCTCCGAAAATCATAGAGCCAACAATCCGGAGGGGGAGGCAGTTCCAGCTTTTTTAAAGCCTAAACGCGGTCTGCCACGTTAATTACATTAATTTTAAAAAATCTGTGATAAAAGTCAAGGAATTATGAAATGTATTTCCCTCAAATAATACGATTATCGAATAATCAAAAAAAAACGCGTCCTTACGAACGCGCATCAGAGATGAATTTAAAGAGAATTTATATGGTTTTAGACTTATACGTAATATGCAACACGCCGGTATCGCGGCTTCTCGTTGAATATCTTTCTCCTTATTTGAGGGATTTTAGCCGCCACAATCGCACTACATGCGCCAATCATATCTTTTACAATATCGACATTTTTATAACTTCTCCCCGGAACAAAAAGCTGGTGATATTCATCCAGGAATGCAACGACTGCTACAATAAATAGCACAAGAGCTACGCCCTTCCACCCGTATAACCGACGCGTGGCGATTATGCCATAAAGTATGAACGTCAATATAAAAAATTCACACATATGCCCGAGAGAACGTATCATCCCATCATAATTACCGAATAACGCTCTCGTTACCGTCCCGGCCATCAACGGAGAACTCGTGCCCACATAGATCACTGCTACCCATGCGAATGCAACGAAAATCCATCTGCGTGTTGATTTAATATTCATGTTCTATTTCCTATCACTTATTTCTATCAAAAAAGGCTCCAATAGTATGCCAGGTTCATCCGGGGGCTACCATTTCTGATCACCACATAAACCATTGAAAACAAGTGCGATATGGAGACATTTAAAAGGGAGAAATTCTTAGGGATTCTGAGAAGTATGCAATTCTTATAGATTCTTCAAAGCTTTTGAAGGGTTTACAGCTTCTAAGGTCTTTCGCCACTCCGTGGCTCTTTGAGTGATGTGGCTTTAGATATCTCCACGACTTTCGTCGTGGGTAATTTGCTACCGTCACTCCGTGGCTGGATAAAAAAAGCGCACGCTCGATTCCATTCGAGGTGCGCTCTAAATGAGGAGGACTAATGAATGCCTATCTGGCTGACGCTAAAAGTGTTACCGGTGCAGTATACGGAATATACCGAGCATCTTTCGTTGATTGATCGAGTTTTGAGGCTTTAGCAAACGATGCAAGAGCTTTTGCATGCTCTCCCATCGATTCGTACACTTTTCCTAATTGAACATATGCCTGATGGAGCGAAGGGGAATACCGAAGTGCCATTTGAAACGACCGAATCGCGTCCTGATTCATCCGACTGGCAGCCTGGGCAATCCCGAGTCCGAGATAGGAACTACCCAGTTGTCCTTTGCTCTCGAGTTTGTATTTGAATGCCCTGATCGCTACTTCAATGCTGCCAGTTTGAGCAACCATCGTCCACAGAGTTACACTTGTTCTCAGTTCATTTTTTGAGATCTCGATGGATTGCTCGTACACTCTCTGCGCTTCCTCTGCTTTGCTCCTCATCACCAGCGCATTTCCCAACCCCGCATATGCAGGACTAAATTTCGGATCGAGACTAATAGCACGACGATATTCACCCTCGGCTTTTGCATATTCCCCTGCGTATATATAGGCGTTCCCCAATTCATAATGTGCAAAGAGATCTTCATCGTCGACCTTCACAAACATTCTGTAAATCCGGATTGCACGAGCGACATTTCCGCCTTCCGCCAGCTCTTCACGTAGAGTCCGGAATTCCGGTGCATAGAGATCGCTTCCTCTCCCACCCATTACACTTGTTGTCCCACCAACAAGCATAACAAAGAAAACACCCACCAACATGCGCATCATGTTTTTTCCCATCTTCTCCTGCATGTTCCCTGTCGTTTTCATGTTCGTCGCTCCTTTTCCAGATTTCTGGAATATATATAAGCTAAGAACGTGCCAGGGAAAAAGAGAAGTCTGGTTCTTTGAAAAGCTATAAGTTATTGATTATTAATATGTTACAGGATGGGAAAATAGTCTTTCTATTATTAGATAAAGAGGGGGATATTTATCCTTGTAAATTCTTCAAACTTGATGTAGGGTCTACAGTGAAGGATAATACTCTGTGCCCTCGTTTACGATTGTTTTTAGAGTACTCTGTAGGCTCTAGGGCAGTGACCCTCCAACTATTCTTAATTAATAAAGGGTCACAGCACCATAAAAAGTCTTTTATCTTTGCGGTGTTATATTCTCCCATTGATAAAAGATAACCACGGAGTTCACAGAGATCTAAAATCCGATTCATAAGGACACAGAGTGGGGGCACATTAGCTAGTAGCTTTCGCTCTCCGAGGGGTACTTGCCTTTCTTGACATCATTGATAAACCGTTCGAAGGCATCGGAGAACAATCTAGAACCCTCGATATAATGGCGGACGAATTTCGGACGGAATTCTTCGTTCAATCCGAGCATATCATATGTTACCAGCACCTGGCCGTCGCATCCGGCACCGGCACCAATTCCAATGGTAGGTATTTCAAGCGAGCGCGATACATCGATCGCAACTTTCGCAGGGATTTTTTCAAGTACGATCGCAAATGCACCGGCATCCTGAAGTGCGTGCGCATCGTCCAATAGCTCCGCAGCTGCGTCAGAATTCCGCGCCTGAAGATCATACCCTCCAAAGACGTGAATCGACTGCGGTGTAAGTCCCAGATGTCCCATCACCGGGATTCCAGCTGCAACAAGCCGTTTCACAACCGATGCGATAACATTACCGCCTTCGATTTTCACCGCCTCGGCACCGCTCTCTTTGAGTACCCTTCCGCAATTCCGCAGCGCATCTTCTTCATCAATCTGATATGAGAGGAATGGCATGTCGACGACGACCATCGCTCGGCGCACTCCGCGCCGCACTGCTTTTGTATGATAGATCATTTCGTCAATCGTTACCGGCAATGTCGTTTCGTTGCCCTGAAAAACGTTAGAGAGCGAGTCACCTACGAGCACAATATCGATCCCGCTCTGATCAAGTAACCTTGCAAGAAGAAAATCATATGCGGTCAGCGCAACGATTCTTTCTCCCTGTTTCTTCATCTCTCGAATTGTTTTCGAGGTAATCTTTTTATTCTTACTCGTAGCATTCATACCGTCACACTTTCCGTTGTTGAATGTTCAAAAGCTATATTCCATTCTTCCTCAAATCCATTCCTGACTACTGCTGCAACCTCATCAAATGAAACCCTCCTTTGAAGAATAGTCGAAAGTTCGGTCGTTCTTTCAATAATTGTTTGCCGGATGTTTTCGATTGTCGTTCTTCCCGGTCGAATGAATTCTGCCAGACGGCGATGTTCGGGTCCAATTAAAATCGACCCATGTTGAAGAATGATTTCCGGCTCGTCCCGACCCTGTCCGGATACGGCTGTGAAACGCCGCTGTGCACTGCCGACCAATTTCTTTCCATGATATTGTATCTCGTAGCGGGCAGTACTGCTGAAACAGGACACAGAAGAAGGTTGGCGATAGAGAGCGGGGAAATCGGGCTGAAGATGCCCCATATTAATTTCAGGATGGAGTTTCTGCAAACCTCGAACAAGAGCCATTCCAATATCGTGATATGCCCTCATAGTATTTCTTCCTTCGGAATACATCACCATGCTGTAGGTCAGTTCTTCCCCATGGAGAATAGCGCGGCCTCCCGTGGGCCGACGGACTATATCGATACCCGCGGCCGCGCATGCACCGACATCTATATCATCGATGCGTTGATTGAACCCGAGAGAAATCGCATAAGGTCGCCAACTGTAGAGACGGAGTGTTTGGTTCCCCAGCCGCTGTTGAAGCCTGCGGGCAAGCTCCATATCAATATCCATATTGGACTGCCCGTTCTGTGCTCCGGTATTGAGGAATTGCCAGATCATGAACCTGCAGCGTGTGCCATCCACGGACCGGGGACGATTCCACGCGTACTTTTTTGTGTGATAAATTCTATTACATTGAGAACTTCCGGAATCTGGGGGACTTCCTGCCTGATATGTTCGACGGCTACCGAGACATTATACTTACCGGAATATAAAATTCCGTAGGCAGCTTTCAAGGCATCGATAATATCACTCTGAAAACCTCTTCGTCTCAGTCCGATAATATTTAAACCTTCATACCGGAATGGTTCATTCGCAGCTATCACGTAGGGTGGGACATCTTTTCCTACTCCTGTATTACCGCCGACCATTGCATGGCCGCCGATTTTAACAAACTGGTGAATGGCCGTCAATCCTCCTACGATTGCCCAGTCTTCGACCTCTACGTGTCCGCCCATCGTCACCGAACCTGCGATGATGCAATGACTTCCTATCGAGCTGTCATGGGAGACGTGAGCATAGGCCATGATAAACGTATCGCTGCCGATGACTGTTTTCCAGTGCGCGGTTGTTCCACGATGCAGCGTTGTGAACTCGCGGATAATGGTACGGTCGCCGATGATTAATTCCGTTTTTTCATTTTTATATTTCAAATCCTGCGGGGGACCTCCGACCGCGGCACCGTGATGAATAACGCAGTCATTCCCGATCCGTGATCCTGAAGAGATCAATGCATGCGGTCCAATCACGGTATTGTTTCCAATAACTACATCATTTTCAACGACGGTAAAAGGCCCGACAGCGACATTATCACCAAGAACAGCCTTCGGGCTGATGATTGCATGGGAATCGATTGTAAGAGGCATAAGTGAACTTGTTTTTCTTTCGTCTTTTGTTATGTAATTTTGACCTCATAAGACCTGTACTTCTATAAATATGATGTCCCCTACGAGCCGTAGGCCTTCGGGACTATTTCTTAATCTCTACCTTAACCTTTTCCTCTTCCTTATCCTTTTTCTCTATTTCTGTTCATCCGGAATATTCCGATCAACGATCATGGCCGAAAGCTCCGCTTCGGCAACGAGCGTGCCATCGACATATGCTTTGCCGGTCATGATCGATATTCTCGATCGCTTGCTGACCATTTGCAACTCAAGTACCAGTGTATCGCCCGGAAGAACCGTCTTCCGGAATTTCGCATTATTGATCCCCATGAAAAACGCCAGTTTTGAACCCGGATTCTCCAGACCATTCAGCAACATAATTCCACCGGTCTGTGCCATGGCTTCGATGATAAGAACACCCGGCATCACCGGTTGACCGGGGAAATGCCCCTCAAAAAACGGCTCGTTGGCCGTGATATTCTTTACACCGACAACCTTTTCATCGAGAACGAACTCGATGATTTTGTCGATGAGAAGAAACGGATACCGGTGTGGCAGTATTCGCTTGATAGCATTGACATCGAACACCACTCCCTCTATTTTTTCATGCTGGTATTTCTTGACAAGTTTTTTCTGCTGATAGAGCTTACGAATTTTCCGCGCAAATTCAATGTTGGCGGCATGACCGGGCCGCGCAGCGAGGATTTGCGCTTTGAGCGGTACTCCGATAAGTGCGAGATCGCCCATCATGTCGAGCAGTTTGTGTCGTGCCGGTTCGTTCTTGAATCGAAGCGATTTATTATTAAGAATACCATTCGTTCCAAGGATAACAGCCTGTTCGATGCCGAGTTTCACCGATAATGTTTTGATTTCTTCGTCAGAAAGCTCCCGATCGACGATCACAACGGCATTATCGAGATTTCCTCCCCTGATTAAGCCCGCTTCGCGGAGCAGTTCAACCTCGTGAAGGAAGCAGAATGTTCGTGCCGGTGCGAAATCCTTGACAAATTCTTTTTCAAGATTAAAAAGACCAGTATGCTGGCTCCCCAGAGCCGGATTGTGATAATCGACCATCACCGTGATCCGGTAATCGTCGGTGGGCAGGGCAACAATCTCGACACCACGGCTTTCATCGGAATATTGAATCGTTTCATCGATCACGAGGAAATCTTTTGGTGCATCCTGGCGTTCGAGTCCGACACTAAGGAGCGCCTCAACATAAGGCAGCGAGCTTCCGTCACCAACGGGCGGCTCGCTGTTACCGAGTTCGATCATCACGTTATCGATCTGCAATCCGGAAAGTGCGGCAAGAACATGTTCGACCGTATGAACACGGATATCGCCAACGGCTATCGTCGTACCGCGAGCAATATCGACAACATGGTCGATATCGGCCGGAATTTCGGGTGTTCCTCCTACATCGATTCGTTTAAATCGAATGCCGTAATTTTCGGGTGCGGGAATAAACCGCATTGTGCACTGATTACCGGTATGAAGGCCGACTCCGGAATATGAGACGGGCGCTTTGATTGTTTGTTGCTGTACAAGCATCGGGGTCCTTCCGTTTGTTAATTATTAAAAAATCAGAAGCTACTCCTACTCTGTGTCCTCGCCCCTGAAAGCTATTTTAAAAACATCTCTGTGTCCTCCGTGGTTTTCTTTTTATCTATGTCAAAAATATTACCACAGAGCACACAAAGGGGAAAGAAGAGGACACGGAGTTTATAAAAGCTATTCTTTTTTATTTTTCAATTTCTCTTCGAGCGATGCGATTCTTTTTTCAAGCTCTGCGATCTGCTTGAGTGCCTCAGGAAGATTGCGCAGCGCACCCTCGATACGGGCTGCAACCATTTTTTCTTTTGCCGGAGATCCAAAAAAAGATTTCCCTGCCTCAGGAATCGATTTCGCTATGCCGGATTGTGCACCGACAAATGTCCGGTCGGCTATATCGAGATGACCTGTAAATCCCACCTGTCCTCCTACCATCACGTTCTTACCGATCTTTGTGCTTCCGGAAATCCCGGACTGTGCCGCCATGACTGTATTCTCACCGATGACAACATTGTGCGCCACTTGAATGAGATTATCAAGTTTTGTTCCACGCTTGACGCGCGTTTCGCCCATCGTCGCACGATCGAGTGTACAATTTGCGCCGATCTCGACGTCGTCTTCAATTACAACAATTCCCATCTGGGGAATTTTTTCATATGTTCCATTGGGCCGGGGAGCAAATCCGAACCCATCGCTTCCGACCACGGTACCCGGGTGAATAATGACGCGACTCCCGATGTGGCAACCTTCCCGTATTGAAATATTGGCATAGAGCAGGGTCTGTGAACCGATGGTTACGTCATCCCCGATTACAGTCCCATGAAGTATGGTCGTTCCTTCACCGATCCGGCATCGTTCACCGATAACGACATACGCGCCGATGGCGACATCCTTCCCGATTGCCGCTGACGGTGCAATGACGGCCGTCGAATGAATCCCCGGGGCAAGCGGCGGCGCTGGCGGGTGAAAATGAACGAGCAGCCGGAGAAAAGAAAAATACGGATCGGCGACTTTGATATAAGAGAGCGGAACCGGGCGTTTCATGGTTGTTACATCCACAGATTTTTGGATAATGACAGCCGACGCGCCCGTTGTATCGAGGAATTTCTGATAGCGGGGATTCGCGAGAAAAGTTATTGTTCCCTCGACTGCCTCTTCGATCTTCATGACATCGACTATCTCGGTTTCCCCGTTCCCGACAAGTTCACCTTCTAGGAGCACAGCGATGTCACGGAGATTCATATGGCAATCAGTTTTCCTTGACGTTAAGTTTGGCAAGTACTTTTGAGGTCAGGTCATATTTATCGTTAGCATAGAGGAGAAGAATCTGACCGCTTTTATCGAACACAAAGTCACAGTTCTCGGCGATTGCAACATCCTGGATAGCTTTGAACACTTTATCCTGGACAGGCTTCATCATCTCGGTCTGTTTCGCGAGCATCTCTCCATTCGGACCGAACTTTTGCGTGCGGAAATCGCTGACTTTTTTCTCAAGGTCCATTAATTCCCGTTCGGCTGTCGCCCGGCTCTGGTCGCTCATGATCAGCTTCCGCCGATCATATTCTTCAAACTTCTTCTGCCATTGTGATTGCATTTTGTTGAGTTCATCCTGCCACCCTGAAACTATCTGGTCAAGCGTTTTCTGCGCATCCTGCGCTTCCGGAAGTTTCTTCATGATTGCTTCGCTATCGATGTAGCCAATTTTCACCTGTGCGTGAACGAGTATCGGAAAGATACAGAATACACAGAGTATGGCAAGCCAAAAGCTCGTAAGCCCATTGTTTGAGAGTACGGGAATGACCCGGGGGAAAGTTGCTTTCATTGTTACATCCTTCAAAAATATAATGATTCACAAAAACTCAATAAAAATTACTTACCTCTTTTCATACGATCTAGAACTTTGTATGTGAGATCTAAGGTTGGTTCTGCATACAAAACCATCGAACCATCAGGAGTTTTATCAAATACGAAAACCATTTTCTCTTCCTTTGCGACCGATTGAATCGCCTTCACGATCTTTTCGCGAACCGGTGCAAATACTTTTTCACGTTGCTGCGCAATTTCGCCGGTCTGGCTGAATTTCACCTGCTGGTATTGTTTAATCTGTTGGTCCTGCTCAACAAGCTTCTGTTCCTCTTCTTTTTTTGCCGCATCGGTCATCATCGCCTGCTTCTTTTGATAATCTTCGTATTTCGCTTGAAAATCTTTCTGCATTTTTTCCAGCGTATCCTGGACGGCCTGAACAATCGCATTAAGCTTCTTTTGCGCTTCCTGGGCCTCTGGCAATTCATTAAGAATTGTCTGAGAATTTACAAAGCCGGATTTTTGTTGTGAAAAAGTTTTTCCGCCGACTGCCACGAGGCAGATCAGCATACCAATGATTATCCAATGTGCTGTCTTCACGTTTCCCTCTTGTAAATTATGAATTTTGAGTTTTGAATTTTGATTGTAAAAACTTATAGAGCCGTAGATATAATTCACAATTTTTATCGCTGTTCAAAAGAGCCTAGAATCCTCTTCCGAATTGGAAATGGAACTTCCAGCCATCCCGGTTGCCGTCAGGAAGACCGTTCGCTCCACCGGAAGCATCGTCAAATCCGAATCCATAGTCAAAGCCGACCATCCCGATTGGATTGATCATAAGTCGCGCTCCGAAACCCGCCGAACGATAAAGCTGGAATGGATCAATTGATTGAAAATCTTTCCACACATTTCCCGCTTCGGCAAAAACAAGAAGGTAAATTGGAATCGGACTGAGCGAAACATTATATCTTATTTCGGCAGTATACTTAACCATCGCCAACCCGCCAAGCTCTGCTCCGAGGCTGCTTCTTGGTCCGATGATTCGATCGTCATAACCGCGCAACGGTGTAGTGTTATAATACCCGAGACCTGTTCCGCCCATATAAAATACTTCTGTCAGAGGAACAAATGCCTCGAGCGACGGTTTATTGATAATTCCCCAGTCCGTCGTGAGTGCGAATGCAAGTTTCTGGCTGTTTAACAGGGGTGTGTACCATGCCGTGCTGAATTGCGCTTTTTGATAATATGCACGTCCGGGAAGCGGTTTTCCGGAGATTTCGATATTCAGAGCAATACTCGATCCAGATGTCGGGAAAATCGGATTATCGATGCTGTTGCGCTGGATGACCTGGCCGAGACTGAACTGACTATACTGTCCCGTCGAGTAGAGACCGAGACCTTGAACAACATCGTATTGCTGAAAGCGGAATGTCCAGTCGCCGCGAAAATAATCGTCGGGCCAGCGGAAACGACGACCAACTCGGAGCGAGGCACCCGTCATGCGATAGTCATATCCGTAATTCTGTCGTGTATCGAAGAGCGATACACCAAGTGTCGTCGGAACATCCATCAACCAGGGTTCGGTAAAACTGATTGAGAATGTCCGGTACCGGCTTGCCTCGCCGAATTGCCAGTCGAAGTTGAGTGTTTGTCCTCCTCCACCTGCCAGCGGATCGGAAAGCGAAAAATTATTAAATGTGATTCCGAATGAACCCATCAGTCCCCAGGCCTGACTATATCCGATAGAAGTATTGAAGGTATCGCTTGATTTTTCCTCAACCTCATAAACGATGTCGACAGTTTTATCGTCGACCAATTTATAATCCGGTTTGATTTTCTCCGGATTGAAGTACTGGAGCTGTTGAAGCTGCCGGTAGCTTCGCATAATTGCCGCCTGGCTGAATTTGTCTCCCGGCCGTGTATACAGCTCGCGCCGCACCACTTTGTCTCTGGTCTTGGTATTCCCCTGCACCTCGACATATCGGACGGTGAATTGGTTGCCTTCTATAAATCGGATGACGATATCAAGACTATCCCCCCCAGCACGCATCAGTTGAAGATCAGGACGAATCAGCAAATACCCGGCGTTGCGATATGCCGATAAGACATCTGTCTGTTCTTGATTTCCATAAAGGTTTTCTTGGAATTTCTCTCCGTCGAACACATCCCCCTTTTTCATCCCGATAATTTCGAGCAATGCTTCTTCCTTAAAAATCGTACTTCCCTCAAATACGATTGAACGGATATAATATTGCGGACCTTCATAGAGATTGATTTGCACTACAAGATTGTCGACTTCCGGATCATAATATATTGAATCCGAGAGAATTTCCGCGTCTCGATATCCATTCTTTTTATAGTATGTGATGATTAATTTCTTGTCTTCTTCGTATTTCTTCTTATCCAGTCTTGCACTGTTCCAGAATTTCCACCATGTCCTCTCGGATGTTTCTTTCATTTCCCCTTTCAACGTACTTGCGCTGACCGTCGTATTCCCCGTAAACCGGATTTCACCGACACGCAGCTGGCGACCCTCGTCAATCGTAAACCGGAGGATGCTTCGTTTATTAGCATTCGCATCGGGGGCTTCAGTCAAAGTTGGAATAATCGATACCTGGAGATATCCTTCTTCTTCATAGGCTTTTTTCATAGCCTTGACGATGCGGTTGATCTCCGATGGTGTCAGGAGCTGTCCTTTGATCACAGTGACCTTTTTGTTCAGATCGTCCGCGCTGAGTTCATCATTACCAACGTAGTCTATCCGTTCGAGGCGTGGATATTCCTTCACTTTAATAACAAGGAAAACACCCGCACTCACCCTGTTTTCGATAGCGATCTGGATATCGGAGAAAATTCTCAGCCGCCAGAGAGCCTGAATTGCTCGCGTGGTTTGATCCCCGGGTATTGTAAGATCGTCACCGATTTTCAATCCCGAATTCCCGATGATCGCGGCAGGCTCCGCGCTCGAATTGCCTTCGACCGAAATCCCCAGAATCTTATATACCTCGGCTTGTTTTGGCTGTGCAGTAAGTCGGTACGGGACTACCATACCTGCAACCAGAAACATGAGGAGGATTTTAGACACGTACGGCACGTTTGGCTAGCCTTTCGACTTTCGAAATTCCTGAAGATCGATGTTGGGTGAGTTGTTCGCTCACAAGACCGAAACGCCGTTCCCGCTGTTGATAATCGCGGATAGCATCATACAGATGTGTACGACGGAATTCAGGCCAATAACATCGGGCTATATGAATTTCGGTATATGCAAGTTCCCAGAGTAAAAAATTGCTTAAACGGAATTCGCCACTGGTACGGATTAAAAGATCAGGATCGGGAATACCATGTGTCGTCAGATACGAAGAAATGACCTTTTCTGTTACGTCGTTGCTGCGCATTTCATAGTGCTCAACGGCACGAGCAATTCTTCGAATGGCGTTCACAATATCCCACCGGCCGCTGTAACTGAGTGCAAGGACAAGCATCAGACCCGTATTCTTCTTTGTTTTTTCGACCGAAAATAGGAGTTCTTCCTGCACATCTTTTGGTAACGACGCTGTATCGCCAACCGTCCGGAGGCGCACGTTATTCGCGAGTAACCGGTCTGTTTCATCACGCAGCGATTTGACAAGAAGCCGCATTAAAACCGAGACTTCATTCTTCGGACGTTTCCAGTTTTCAGTCGAAAATGCAAACAGAGTAAGGTATTTAATTCCCAGCTGTCCGCATACCTCAACGATATCGCGGACAGAATTTACTCCTTCGCGGTGACCGGCAACACGGGGAAGTCCCCGCTCCTTTGCCCATCGGCCATTCCCGTCCATGATAATTGCTATATGGTTTGGGATGGCACCCTTTTCCTTTAGATTATCCTGAATAGCTTTATCTGCCGGTGTCGGTGCGTTATACTTCTTCCCCACGCGTACCCCATAAAGAGATCAATAAAACATAAAAAGTGTTCATAAATGTAAGTTTTTTGGTATGGAAAGTCAAGGTATTTTGACTTTCCCTATTAATTATGATATATTTCTCAGAGTAAAAGTTACATCTAGTCGAAGTGATGGAATATTTTGAAAATGAAAGGATATCGCTGATGCTCAAAGGCGGAATGCAGGGAATGATGAAGCAAGTCCAGCAGATGCAAGAACGAATTGCACAGGTCCAGGCCGAACTCAGTTCAAAGACTATAGTGGCCGAAGCTGGAGGCGGCATGGTTAAAGTGACAGCGTCGGGAAAACAGCAGATTGTCAAGATAGAAATTGAAAAAGAGGTAATCAAACCTGAAGAAAAAGAGATGCTGGAAGATCTTATCGTGGCGGGAGTCAATAAAGCGCTCGATGACGCCGCTGCATTAGCAAATGCTGAAGTGCAAAAAGCAACGGCTGGAATGATTCCGAACATTCCCGGATTGAATATTCCTGGTTTGTAAGATGCTTTTTACAAGTGAATCCGTCGAACAACTAATCGAAAAACTCGGGCAGCTTCCCGGTGTAGGCCGAAAAACGGCGCAACGACTTGCCCTCTACATTCTCAAACAATCCCGGGAGGATGTCGTCGCTCTTGCCCGGTCACTGGTCGATGTTAAAGATAAGGTAAGATATTGCTCGATCTGTTCGAATATTACAGAGATCGATCCGTGTGTTATTTGCTCGAGTCGGAAACGTGAACGATCTATCATTTGTGTCGTTGAAGAACCCAGCGATGTTATAGCGATAGAAAAAACTAATGAATTCCGGGGGTTATATCATGTGCTCGGAGGAGCCCTTTCACCGCTTGATGGGATTGGTCCGGAAGATTTAAAAATTAAAGAATTACTTAATCGTATCACAGGTGAGATAACAGAGGTCATCCTGGCAATGAATCCAAATACCGAAGGAGAGGCGACAACAATTTACCTGTCGCGACTCATAAAACCGCTGGGTACTAAGGTTTCGCGTATTGCCCGGGGTCTTCCGATCGGGAGCGATCTTGAATTTGCCGACGAGGCAACCCTGTCACGAGCGTTGGAGGGGCGAATATCATTGTGAACATACGGCTAGGCGCTCTTTGGTTTATCAGGAAACCCGGGTGGATCGTTAGTATATGTATCGGGGGGTTTTTTATTTTTCAGGGGTGCAATATACTTAATACTCGGACACCGGAAAAACCATCGGAGTCCAGTTCGTCGTTTGTTCCACCAACGTCGCCGAGTATTGTAATCGATAATCTCGTGAACGCAATCCGTGAACGCAACACTGAAAACTATATCAATTGTTTTATCGATTCAACGTTCTCGAATTATAGTTTTACATTTCAGGCGGCCCAGAGTGCCCAAACTGCTTACAGTGCCATTTTTCATGATTGGAATCTTACATCGGAGCGAACGTATTTCGAGAACCTGTGTTCCAGGGTCCCTACGGGGGAGGAATCGGCGCTGATCCTAACCGATACCCAATTAAGTATCCAGTCCGATTCTGCCGTCTACACAGCAACATATACGCTGATCATTCCACACACGGTACAGGATATTGATACGAAGGCACAAGGCACACTTATGTTTTTACTTTCTGTCGATCGAAATAACAATTGGGCCATTCACCGATGGATCGACAATGCAACCGGGAACGATTTTAGCTGGAGCGACCTGAAAGCGCGGTTTAGCTCATGATTACGCATCGGATTCTTATTATAATATTTTTTGTCGCCAGCCTCACCGCGGGGTGTGCTAATCCATTTGCACCGGGGCTGGATACCTCGACTGAAGCTTCGAACTCGATTCTGGGCGATCAACGAACCCTCGAAGGAGTCTTCCGCAATTTTCAATACGCATACACATTCAAAGATTCGACAATATACGGACAACTCCTCGATCAGAATTTTGCGTTTGTCTATCGTGATTATGACAACGGCATTGATATCAGCTGGGGACGGGATGAGGATATGCGTACTACATACGGACTATTTATGAATGCACAAAACCTCGACCTGATCTGGAACAACACAGTTTCATTTTCCGGCGATTCATTGAACATAAACGTTACCCGGAGTTTTTCAATGACCGTAACATTCAATCCAAGCGATATTATACGTGTGAACGGGTACGCGAATTTCAATGTCACCCGGCCGACACAACAAAGCAACTGGAAAATTGTGCGCTGGAGAGACGAATCGAATTTTTAGAAAAGCCAAGAGATTTATGATTGATGATCTTTGATTTATGAGTGACGTCGGTTGTCTCTTTTCTCTAATCGGTTGATCGAATATTGTCGGCCGAAAAAATCTTTGGAGTTAATTAAACTCATTAATCAACAATCCGCCTCCATCCACCGGTGTTGGACTTCGGCGGACAGGTCATACATAAGAAATATTTATAGTTTTTTCCCAAACTCATTATGCCAAAGAGACTTACGATAGCATTTCAGGGCGAACATGGAGCCTTCAGCGAAGAGGCGGCATCCGCATATTGTGCATCGCTCAATCATACGCCGGTGGCGGTTTCCAGACCCTATGCTTCGTTCACAAAAGTCTTTGACGCCGTTCAAAAAAAAGAAGTGAATGCCGGTATTATTCCGATCGAAAATTCACTTTTTGGCAGCGTTCACGAGAACTATGATCTTCTCGACCGGTACCCGCTCAATATTATCGGAGAGGTGAAGCTTCGGGTAAATCACATGCTGATGGCAATACCCGGAGTGAAGCTCGGCGACATCCGGCATGTGTATTCCCATCCGCAGGCGTTAGGTCAGTGCGACCAATATCTCCAGACACTGCACAATGTGGAAATCGTCGCCGTCTATGATACTGCAGGTTCGGCAAAAATGATCAGCGAGCAGCGGATGCGAAGCTCCGCAGCAATTGCCAGCGTCGTAGCCGCGCGATTATATGGATTGCATATCCTGAAACGCGGAATCGAAAGCAACCACCATAATTACACGCGCTTTCTTGTATTGTCCCGTCGACCGGTCCCTGCGAAGAACAATGCGAAGACGTCGATCATTTTTTCGCTTAAGAGTATTCCGGGGGCACTTTTTAAGGCGTTGAGCGTTTTCGCGCTCCGTAACATCGATCTCGAAAAAATAGAGTCGCGGCCAATAATGGGAAAGCCATGGGAATATCTTTTTTATCTCGATTTCAGCGGAAGCATTGCAGATAAAAATTGCCGGCATGCCCTTGAAGCACTCGGTGACGTGACATCACATCTTCGAATCCTCGGTTCTTACACCAAAGTATAGGAGTTTCCTGTGAGCACAGCGTATATTTTGCGGGAAGGGTTTTCCGGATTCCAGAGAGCAAAACTTTCGATGACGATTTCGATCATCACGATATGTATTGCTCTTATTCTTCTGGCAATCTTTGCTATAGTCACATCGAATGCAAACCGACTCATCGATTCTATACGCAACCGTGTGGAACTGGAGGTCTTTCTTGAAGAGCCTGTTACACAAACGGTGATCGATTCGTTGAGGATGCAGATTCAACAGGTGAAAGGGATCGACACACTCCGCTTTGTATCGAAAGAAGAAGCAGCACGCGTTTTCAAACAGGAATTCGGAGAGGATATTACAAGCGTGCTTAATTTCAATCCCCTCCCGCCCTCGTTTAAGATCTCCCTTAAGAACGGGTACAAGACGGCAGCACATGTCGAGGCCATAAGTAAAAGAATCAGTGCCATCCCCGGCATTACGGATATTATTTATCGGAAAAGCCTGCTCGAATTTCTTGATAAACGGACGAAGACAGTTTTCCTTATTACACTCTCGCTCGGCCTCATCATCAGTCTGTCCGCCATCATGCTTGTGTCGAACACCATCCGCCTGGCAATCTACTCGAAACGGGCAATCATCGAAACAATGAAACTCGTCGGCGCAACCCGCAGTTTCATCCGGACTCCATTTATCATCGAAGGAATCATCCAGGGATTCATCGGAGGTGTTGTTGCTACCGGGATTGTATTCGGATTGGTGCTCTTTGCGCAGAAACAACTCACCGCCGAACTTGCCGATATCCTTATTGTCGATCCGATGCTCTACGCTTTGATCGCCGCAGCAGGAATATTCCTCGGGATGATCGGAAGCATGATATCGATAAGAAGATTTTTGAGCAAGTCTTTTGCGGGATAAAAAAGACCAACAGGACAGAGTCTTTAAAGAAATTCACTAAACGATAAAACTTCTCGTCGCCATTGAGGCATTTTGATAAGCTTCGGTTATAAATCTTACATGTTCATCGTTCCCACGCTTTGTAATAACACAGAGATTAAAAAATCAAGTGAACATTTACCTCTCCTACACCAAGAAGACACTTCGGTCCGGAGATAATTTACCTTTCATATTGTAAGTTGATATCCGATATATCCCGTAAACATGCCCGTACCGATAAAATTATGACCGAACGAGAAGAGAAGATGGTTAGTCTCATCAAAATTGATGATCCCGCCGAGGTTACAACCTGCATCCGATTTTTCATCTTCCGTAGTTGCAGTATGAAAAAATAATTCGCCTCCCAATGTAACCTTCTTTGAAAAATCGTTCTGAATCTCGCAGCCGATGAAGAAATAGTTCTTATTCCCTTCCCCGGGATTGTACCAGAATCCCCCTCCTCCGTATGTTGTGAGGCTTCCCCAGCTTTTTTGCATCCAGAGCGGTAAAAATATCTGAGTCTGGCCGGAACCGAGGTTTTGCTCATTGCTTGCCGTGGGAATTTCAATCAAGGGAAAGGTCCCTATCTGAGGCCAACCATTTGTCTCTTCAATAAACCGGTACTTTATTCCGAACTCGGTATTCGAGAAGCCGTATGTAGAGATACCATCAGAATTGACAAAGCCCATGGGAAGAATCAGATGGAGTTGGACATCCGGAAGCGCGCCGTAATTGATCTCGATATGCGGCAGCGTTGCACTGATTTCTCCGCTGCCGAAAAATTGCGCCGAGGAAAAATACAACTCCCAGTGAAGGTAATCGACTGGCTGCGGATCATCGGTGATGAACGGGGGTCCGGCCATCACCGGGAACCGTGAAAGAAGAAAAACTACCAGCACCCTAACAAGAATGTGATGCTTCGATCGGACCATCTGAATATCTCCTTAAGCAATATAACAGGGAGATATAGCATCGAAGTTTCTAATAAATGTAATTATTTTTGTACGACGATAGAATAGCTTCGCTTAATGATCGGCGTATAAACGACTTTAAACCCGCAACCTTCAACAAAAGAGATTTCTTCCCCGAACTTTTCTTTTGTAACATGTCCTTTAGGTTCGGAGATGAAGAGAAGGCCATGCTGTTTAAGTGCACTATAGACTTCTAAGAGCGGGAGTTTGATGTCGGGCATTTCATGAAGGACGGCAAAAATGAGTGCAAAATCCACTCTACCGGCAAGATCATCAATGCCGAGCGTTTGACTTGAGCAAAGACGAGTCTCGATTCTCCGGGAGAGTCCGGCTTTTTCGGCTCTCCTACGAAGCGAACGAATCATTTTTTCCTGAAGATCGACTGCAATGACTCTGCCTTCATCCCCTACGAAGCGGGCCATCGGTAATGTAAAAAAGCCCATCGCACTGCCTATATCGAGTATCGTTTGTCCCTTTTTTATATAAGGCCCTATGATTGTCTCCGGCTTGTACATCAACCGTCGTAAGGGACTCGCTAAGAAATATCCTAAGTACCATGGACAGATCCGTTCACTCATATTTTCCTCATTTCATATTTTTGTAATAAGCCCCTCTGTTCTTAACCTCGATTTTGACCTTCTAAAAGATCTGTCCGAAATTAAAATAAAATCCTGTTGTCTCTTTTCCAAAACCGACATCAAGCCGGACCACAAACGTATCGAAGTAGAATCTCAATCCTGCCGTTGGATTCATCGCCCAGCGCGCGAAACCAATCTTCGACAACGAACTCCATACATTCCCTCCATCAAGACCGATCACGCCTCCGAAGCGCCAATAAATCGGGAAGCGCAGCTCCGCATTATATAATGCAGAAGTTCTATCGAGGTATCGATCTTGAGGTGATCCACGCAAATTATTGTTGCCGCCGATCGACATGAGGACCTGGACCGGTAAATCTTCACCCACGAGCCCCTGCACACCGCATCGTAATGCAAGGATTGTTTTCGGATAGAAGAGTACCGAGTAATGTTGAAACCATCCGGCAAACCGTGCAAATGCTACATTGCTCAATCCGCACCTCGGAGCCCACTCGGCTTCTCCTTGCAGTACCAGTCCCCGTGACGGATTAATAAAACTGTTGCGCGTGTCGTACCTGAATGTTGCGAAGAGAGACGAAAAGTTCACCCGTGATGCATTTGGTTCCGGCTGAAGAACAATGAGCTTGCTATCTTCAGAGAAATTGAAGTCCCTGACCGTTTTATATCTGGCGCCGATCTGTCCCACAACATGAGGCGAAAAGCCTTTGCTCAGTGTCAGGTTTATATCAAGCGGCTCTTTTGTATAATATTCTCTATCGTCAAAATTTGAACCGTTGCCGATACCAAAGTAACTATTCTTGATCCACTTATCGTAGTCAACCACAAGGTCCAGGGCAAACGGATAGATTTTACCCTGACGCAGTTCGAAATCCGGTATCGAGAACACAAAACGATACCACCGCTCGCCTTTGGTACTGTTGAAAGCCGTGACGTCGAACGATTCATTTGAATGCAGCTGGTTACGGAAGACTGCTTTCGCGCCGTACCCCAATCCGACGTCCGTATCATAACTAAGGATGGGGAGTGGTTCGATGATCGATTCACTCTGAAGAGAAAGCGTATCCGATTCTTTCAAAGAGGTTTGCAGATAATGAGTCAGATCGATCTCTGCAAGAACTCCATAATGATCGGAAGCATGGGATCCGTTCACTGATGAATCGAGGACAATACGGCACTCGGATACCTCGTTTTGAGTGAATTGCCGACTGAGAAAGATATAATCGATACGGCGGGGATGTTCATCATACAACGCCGACAGGCAGCCGTATCCATCAAGCGTATCTCCCCGGGCATCGACCACCTGCGTTGAAAACAATATATTTTCATTTGTCCTGGGCTCCCATGTGGGCCGGGAAGATGACGCCGATGCAGAGTATATATCAAGATATCCGGTTGTCCCAATTATCATATCGATTTCAGGCGACTGAGGCTCGGCGTTAAAATCGCCGGCCATCACTACTCCATGACTTTCGGTGAGCGGCCCGAGATGCTCGATCAGTTGGGTGACTTCTCTTTTCCTTCTCTGGTTATTTTTCTCCCACATCCTGAGAGCATCCGCATATTTATTTTTCGATATTCCGATTATTTGGGCGCGCTGCCCGAATTCCTGTTCAAGCAACGTATCCTGCGGTATCGCAGCAATAAGGTGAGGATTCACGACCATAATTGGAGTCCGATCAACCGTGATTTTCCCGACGAGAGCAAAAATCGATTGATCGAAGTGAACGGTGATGGCGTCGCCGTAGATTCCCGGCGCACCGGAGAGCTTCCAGACGTCGAACAGTTCGAGAGCGAGAGAGCGCCGGGCAAGAATGGCAATTCCCTCTTTGAGATTCGTCGGGAGACCTATCGGTCCCAGCTTTATGCCGGCATTGCATACAAGATGGATTTCATCGAATGAAAGGGAATCGGCCAGCCGGGCCGCGTACGCCCCGACGGGATTGGCCTCCTGGAGGAAGATAATATCCGGATCAAGCTGCCGTATCTGCGCAAGGAGTGCCTGAAAGCGGAGCTCTCGCCGATCGTCATGTTCATAATCGCCGCAGCGAATATTTCCGATATAATCGAGCCCGCTCCAGACGTTGATGGTGAGAATACGCAGATGTGAAACCGGTGTTGATTCCAGCCGCCCGATTATGACGAGCATGAGCGCACACACAATGCGTCTGATCGTGAACATTATGAATAGAATCTCCGAAAATTTCGGGTATTGTTGTTGGTCGAAATTTGGTTCGGCCCTACTCACCATGGGTCATTTCGACCTTCAAGGCTGATGAGGTCGACTCAGCGAGTCGACCTACATCTATTACAAATCTTTTTTTTTCAAAACACGGAAAAGTGGCATATTGTTGGTCGAAATTTGGTTCGGCCCTACTCACCATGGGTCATTTCGACCTTCAAGGCTGATGAGGTCGACTCAGCGAGTCGACCTACAGTGTCTCGTCGTAATTTTTTATCTTTTCCAATACAGCCGCCTCGGCATCGTTGTACATTTCCTGGATGAATTCATCGTGAAAATTGAATGTCCGGTCTTCGAACTTTATTGAATCGATCCGATCAAACAAAAGCTGTTTGGCATTCTCGATGTCTTTCCCATATATGTGATACGAATCAGCATGCCAGTTCATTCTGCCGAGTTCTATTTTTTTGCCTGTTTTTTCGGAAACGCCGGCCGCAATAACGCTTTTATTGAAATTAATAAAACCGAACATGTTCATAAAGCTCGCCCCCCAGGAATCATTGCTTCTGAATCGAACGTTGCAATTAAGCCACCACACGCCATCCTCATCTTCAATAATTCTGTACCAGAGGGATTGTAAACATGGCGGATCAAAACAATCGATATCTAAATTCGGCATCCAGGTTATCATCTGGGCTTGCCGGGTAAAAGGTTGTTTACTTAGCTTCTCGACCACGGCGTTTATTTGATTAATTGAAAAGAAACCGGCCTGTTGCGATTTTCCATCGACAAGTTCCCTCCATGCACCATAGGCAGAAAGTCTTCCATGATACGTATATTCCCATCGTGTATCTTTCGGATCGTTGACATTCTTTACCCAGTGGTCTTTCAATCCCATCAGCTCCATCACATATTCTTTCAAGTCATCTATTCCACCGGGAAAGGCCCGATGGATCATCGGATCACTAAAGGGTTCTAAAATTGTTATGTTCATTGTCGAGTCAATACTCAAAGGATCGCCCGGCTTGTCATACTGTGTTCTAATACTGATACCGTTTCGATAGAGTGCGACAAGTGCCTTTTCGTACGCCTCGGCCAGAGTAGTTCCAGTGACGGTCAGGACTGGTATATTTTTTTGCATGGTATTATTCCCCATCAATTGATATGATAATTCCTCTACGAAATGTAGAAAAAAAAACTTCTATTGCAAACGCTCGATTCATATATCACGGAGTTATGATACAAAGCATCACTTTACAAATTTATATCCCACCGTGTGGATTGTGAGAAGATGTATTGGATGAGCCGGATCCGTCTCGATTTTTTTTCGTATTGAGAGAATATAATTATCGACCGTACGTGTGGTGGGAGTAACTTCATACCCCCATACATCGTCGAGGAGCTGACTTCTGGAAATCACCTCCCCTTCCCGTTCAACGAAATACCGAAGAAGCTGGAATTCTTTGGCCCGCATCGAGATTGTCTTCTTTCCTTTGCAGACCTCCTGCTGCTTGAAATTCACGTAGAGATCGCCGATTGTAGTTTCCTCGATCTTCGAATGGATTTCCGTCTGACGGCGTAATAGCGCGTGGACACGTGCGATAAGCTCACGAACACCGAATGGCTTGGTCATATAATCGTCGGCCCCGATCTCGAGTCCGATTACTTTATCGACCTCTTCTCCCTTTGCCGTCAGCATCAGTATGGGAGATGCGATGTTGTTGTTCCGGAGATTCTTGCAAATCTCAAACCCATCCATTGAAGGAAGCATGACGTCGAGAATGATCAGATCGAACTTCTTCTGCCGTGCGATTTTATAGCCTGCTTCACCGTCAGAAGCGGTCGTGATGTCAAACCGCTCGGTCTTTAAAGTGTCAATAAGCAGCCGTAGGATGGATGCGTCGTCTTCAACAATAAGGATGCGTTTCATGGTTTCCCCTTCCGGTGTCCGGCAAATCGTGAAAAAAGAATAATGAACCTGCTCCCCTTGCCGGGAGCACTCTCGACAGTGATGGTCGCATGATGAGCATCGAGGATGTGCCTTACTATGGCAAGGCCGAGTCCGGCTCCGCCCGTTCCCCGGGTTTTACCTTCGCGAACCTGATAAAACGGCTCGAAGATGCTGGATCGTGCCGATTCAGGAATACCGATACCATTATCGGCTACTATCATGGTCAGTTGATTCGCTTTTTCGGCAAGTGAAATGGACACTTCTTTCGGCGGTACAGAATACTTCAACGCGTTGGAAATAAGATTTATCAATACTTGTTGCAGTGCATCGGCATCGCCTTCAATGGGATTAAGCGTGCGCGGCAGCCGCAGCTTAAGTTTTCCCTTTTCTTTCCGGACCTCATATTTCATTATTGCAGCGGCCTGACGGATAACTCTTTCCAGACGTAAGGGCTTGAACGTATACGACCTGGAGCCCCGCTCGATTTTTGAGAAATCCAGTACATTCCCGATCAAGCGTGAAAGCCGGTTGCTTTCGCCTTCGATGATGCGAAGATATTCCGACTGTTTCCGTCGCCCGCGTATAGTCCCACCCCGGAGCGCCTCGGCTCCAAGCCGGATAGAGGTGAGCGGATTACGCAGCTCGTGCGAGACGCTTGAGACGAAGAACGATTTCATATCGCTTAATTCCTGAATGACTTTCTTTTCCTGTTCTTTCTGGAAAATCTGTTCCTGCAGCAGCAGGCGTCCAAGCACTTCGGATGCCTGTGAACAGACGGCCACCAGGAGATCGACTTCTTCCTCACTGAACCGCTCGCCGCGCGTACGCGGATTCAGGCATACCACACCGAGCAGTTCTCCCGATTCCGTCGCCAGCGGTCCGCAGAGTGAAAACCCAAGAACCTGGAGCAGCCGTGCGCGGGATTTTCTTTCTTCAGATTCACCGTCATAGTCCATTATACACGGTTTTGCAGCAAGATGTCGTGCTTCTTCATCACTTAGATCAAATCGTCTAGTCCGGATCTCCCCTTTTGAGATCTGGAAGAAAAGACCGCTATTATGATAACGATACACTGCAATGCCGTCCGCAGGAATAACTTCCGGGAGTCTCGTTATCAAACGCTGATACAGAATACTGCTTGTCAGAGAATTTCTGATTTCCTCCGTAATCGACAGGAGTGCAGTCCGGAACGACGCTCTCGCTGCAAAGAATCGCTGATCCATCAGGCGCTGAATTGCCTTCCGTAGCGGAGCAGCGAAGAGTGCAATAATGAATGTAATGACCACAACGAGCACATACACTCCGAAGTCCTCTTTGCTCTCTACGAGTGACACAAGGAGAAGAGCGATCAAAAACGCAACGATAACGATAAACGTACTGAAGATGGCGTACATGACCGTGCGGTTGATGATAAAGTCGATATCGAGCATCCGATATCGGATGAATGAGATGGCAAACGAGAAAGGAATAGCAAGGAAAAATATTGTTGCATACTCTTCGGATATAATCTGGCTCTCTCCAAATAGCTGGGGGAGAACGCACAGCACAAAGAACGGGAGCAGACCGACGGAAAATCCCCATATGATCCACTTAAGGCGGGAACATTCTTCAGCGGTTTTCGCATGCCGGTACGAAAGAGCAATATTAATGATACCGAGTACGGCGTAAAGAATAAGAATGATATGGAAAATATCAAATGATGTCTGGAAATTGCTGAAGTCTATAATCGACATAGTACGAAGAGCTCGGAGATGGAAAATTGTCATGAGGGTGGTGATCGCTATCGCCGGTGTAAAAGTTAATAGAGCTTTGACTAGAAATGAACCTGGCTTGGGTGTCGGGTAGAGTGTTGTAAATAATAAAAAAAACGATATGCAGGCCGGATATGAAACAAAAAAAGTAATTCGTGAGAGAACCGTCTCCAAAGACGCGGGGTCGGCTTTCCCCCAGGTGATCATCGCATTCACTGCGAACGCTATCAAACCCCAATGAATGATTCTTCCGGTGCGGTCGTGAGGGCGACTCAGAAACACGAAAATGCCGATCAGCCAGATTGTACACCCCATGAAAAATGTAATCGTAATAAACCTGACCGGTATAACGGCGGGAATCATGTGGGCTGTTACTTCACGAACCTGACCTTCCCGTTCAACAGTAAATTGAACGTCCTTACCGACCGACGAAAGGTCGCTCATGAATTCGATAGCGCCCAGCATTGTAACCGGAAATCCGTCCCACGCAAGAAGAATATCTCCGTTCCGTAAATCTGCAGCCGAGCGGACGTCGAGAATGCTGTGAACGGTGACGCGATTATTTCGTAACTCTGCATCGAACGGCGGCTGAGCCCGGTTGAAAAAAGAAGGAAGATGGATAAAACATAATCCGAGTAGGATAATATCGAAGACAACGATCGACCAGACCCACACCGGCTGGCGTCCCGACAGCGTCGAGCGTAACTTCCGTAGTAGAAAGAGGAGATTTAATTCACGTTCCATGACCCCGCCTCACAGCAAGTGAAAAGAGGTGACTGAGGAACATAGTATAGTAATGATATATTACAAAATGAGAAAGCAAGAATCAATATCGATGTTTATTATACACTGTCATCTTCATTAGGAAGATCAGACTGCCGAATTATGATTGTATCAGGCTATTATAATGTAATACTGAAAATCGCCAAGGATCCCACCACGGCATACTTGAAAAATAGAAAAGCCGATTTCAAGGAAGACTTCGGTGCAACACATAAAGTCATGAGGGATCCTCGAACAACGTACCGAAAAAATGAGAATGACGATTTCATTGCAGATCTCCTTTATTATTGTATGATGTACCGGATGAATTAACTTCACTCACACGATACTCAAGCCATGAGATTGAATTGTCATAAAATTGTCAAAGTCCTGTAAGAATTTTTCCTTAGACGCGAAGTACGGTATCACAAATCTCTAATATCTAAGTATATCCTTTCAGCTTGGGATGGGATATCATTACCTTTTGCCAGAAAGAAATATTGGAGGTTGAATATTTTGAATCCCGCTTTCCTGGCAAGCTTCAATGCCGGATCATCCGACTGCATGAGCAGGTACAGGTAGTTTCTCCCGAAGCTGAGTGCAAGATTGTTGACGACTGACAGGAGGTTTCGAACACACATTTTGTCTTTTGCATAGAAATCAAAGAGAAACCAGCTCCGGATGATTTCATTTCGCTTTGGAATCGCCGGTAGTTTTATGAATGGTCGAACAGGCATCGTGAGAATTCTCATCAAACGGAAAAAACGCGGTACATTGACGATTTCTTCGGCAAGAATATTTTCGTTTGTCCATATCGAGCACCCTCCATCCTCAGCATCTGGAAGGACGATGCTTGCAACATATCCGGAAAGCTTTTCTTCATTGAGCGGCGGTATGAATTCAATGGATCGATTAGCATTGAGATACCTCGTATGGATTTCAGAGGCGTTTGCACAATTACATGTCCCATCAACTCTGAATTTCCTGTAGACAGGCATTAAACAATATATCAGAGGGATTATTACCTGAGCTCCGAAACTCCGTCGTGCCAGCCCGATTGCCCTTTCGTTCTCGCCTGATATCAGAGAGTAGACACAGTCCGCTCCCTTGCCAATTTCCTCCAACACGGCGTTCGTAAGTTGTCTTGCAGTTCCATATTTACGGTAGTCGGGATGAACCCGAATGTCATAGAGATAAACCGCATCGACAGTGCGGCCGTGAAGTTGCACAGATTTTCTCGCCCCCGCAGCTATACCTATGAGGTTTCCTCCAGCTTTTGCCGTGAGGATTTTATAGTTTTCATAGACATCCGAGCGTGCTTTGAATGTCGGACGACGAAATCTCAATGCGAGCGATTTCCCCTGAACACAATGCTGTTCCAGATTTACAGCGGCTTCGTCGTCCGTTGCAGTGTACGGTGCGATCGTTAAGTTAAACATTGATTTCTCCATTATTAATAGAGGCGACGACAAATGAATAGAAGACCGACTTGTCGGTTTGCATCAGCTCATTTTCAAGCTTGCCTGACCGTATGACGTTCGGTTCTACTTCGATCGGTAATTCTCTCTTCACCAAAAATTGCCGTTCACAAACACGCGCCACCGGGGCCGCGGTTCTTATGATACCCTTCCAAATTCTTTTATATTCATCGACGCTTGTATAGGAAGAGAAATCGGAAAGCGAATACTTGTTGAAGTATTCTTCGTTTTTTCTTTCAAGATAATCAAGAAGAGATCCTGTTATGATTTTAACCTTCTTAAGAGAGTTTTTGAGAACGTAGTAATTTTTCTCTTGCAGATATGGAGGCAGAATCATACCGGGATCGTACTGGCCATGGAAGAGAAGCATAGTAAAAGGACTTTCTCTTGCCAGGGTATTTTCAAATGCGCAAGTAAGTCTTTCTTCCAAATATGTGGATATGGAAAAATCTTTTGGAACATGACGGTAGAATCCAGGGTCGCCAAAAAATTTATACGATACCGACCGGTGCGAGACAGTTCGAAGGAATAGACGCCATGATGCGTTATTCCATTCTTCGCGCCATATCTTCGACTGCTCAGGTAAATCCCGACAGCTGAATAATCTCGCAAGAAGTTGGGGACGTGAGAAACGAACCAGGCATGCCATCTTCCTAAAAAATCTTTCCCACCTCCCCTCATATATGGGTCCATCTCGAATCATATCCGGATGTCTATCCCAAAAATTCCTGGCTTCACCCGATAATCCCTCCCGTAACATCTTGTACATCGATTCACGATAGGAATAAATTTTGATACCCAAAAACCCGAGAAATTCCTCATAGACAAGGTGTCGTATGGCTGCCATAGTCAATTCCAATAAATAATTCTGGCATGGATTAATATCGATAGAGACTATTAATGCAGGCTTTTGAATCAGAAGATCGAGTGTACGCGCGCCGCTTCCTGTTATACAGAGAATGGAGTCGTTTTCATCGATCTGAAGCGCCCTCACTTCGGAATCGCTGTCTTCATTAGACGAAGAGTAGTTGACTGTTTCAAGAAATGACTTCATTGATGCTCCTCTCGAAAAGATGTCCATCCTCCATACGCAGCACCCGGTGAGCATAGCGGTGAATTCTCAGGTCGTGGCTCACGATGATCACTGTTTTATTTCTTCGTTCGGCCATTGTGCAGAGCAACTTTATCGTCATCTGGCCGGAGGAAGAATCGAGGCTTCCGGTCGGCTCGTCGGCGAGGAGAATCTCAGGATCGTTTGCTAAAGCGCGTGCAATTGCCACCCGCTGCTTCTCTCCGCCGCTGAGCTCCTCCGGAAAAAATCCGCAGCGGTGCGAGATCTGTAGTTCTTCCAGGATTGCCCGGGCTTCCCCATTCGAGGCGGGGGATTGCTTCCCGGCAAGATTGAGCATGAGCTCGACATTTTCGAGCACCGTTAGCGAATCAAGCAACCGAAAACTTTGAAAAATAAAACCTATGTGTTTCAGACGGAAGCCAACCAGCTCGTGTTGTTTGAGCGCGGTAATGTCATGATCCAACAGTGTAATGATTCCATGCGAGGGTCGTGCAAGGCATCCAAGCATTGCAAGAAGCGTTGTTTTACCGCTACCGTTGGGACCATGAATCAACAGAACCTCCCCTTGTTTAACCCGAAGGTTGACATCTGTCACCGCATGGACAGGAATGTTCGATGCATCTCTGTACGTTTTTGACAAATGATCAACCGTGACTGCTGTTTTCGTGCAAATTGTCATGCCCTGAACACCTCGGCAGGATACACGCTGGCCAGTTTGTGAATGGGCGCCCAGGAACCAATTGCGCCAATGAATAATGAAGAAGCGAAAACTACAGCCACCGCTCGAACCGTGAACGAAAGCGAGATCTCCGGAACGAGCTTCATGAGAAATGGTGCGAGGATGAAATCACCCGCAACACCGCATACAAAACCTGTCGCTGCTCCGAGAAGAGCCTGCCGGAGAACCAGGGACACCAGAAAATTTTGATTTGCACCGAGAGCTTTCAGGAGTGCATAGTCTTCCCGCTTTTCAAGAACCGACCCATACAGCATGAGGGTGATGACCGCGATACCAACAATCATCCCCAATATCGCAATCGTCCAGAGAACCGGCAGAATGCCTGTTTCCATTTCCTCCAAATTGTTTTGCACAAATTCTTGTTTTTCAAAAACCGCCAGTTCTGAAAACCGCCTCTTGAGGGAATCAATCACGACACGCGTTTCTTTTTTCCCATTCGTCGTCAGCAAATAAAAACTAACAATACCCGGAAACCCGAGCAGATGTTGAGCATCTTCCAGACCCATGAAAGCGAATTGGGCTACAATGGCATTCGTTCCCCGGCTAATTCCCGAGACCCGGAAGTACCGGTCCTGGACAGATATATTATCTCCAGGTGCGAGATGGTGTTTCATTGCAAATGCTTCATCCAGAATAATCTCGCCTGTACCTATTGATGATGTCCCCTGAATCATGGTTGGAGGAGGACCCAACGTAGATCGCGTATCAAACCCGAATATAAATAACGTCACCGCCTTATCGTGGATTCGTGCTGTCGCTATGACGCGGATTATTCCACTCACCTCTCCAACTCCATCGACCGACTGAATATGATCCTGCAACGATGAGGACAAAAACGATGAACTGCGGAGAAGATTCGTGGAGTTCTTCTGACATATCCATATCTCAGCGGGAGTTTTAAGTACATAGCTTGTCGACCCCACTTTTACTCCCTCGTACATGCCGAAGAGAAATAGGACAAGCATAACAGTGACGCTCACTCCTGCCGCAGTGATAATAAATCGCGCCTTATCTTTTCGAATCATTCTTCTCGCAATTCGTACCATATCGCATCCATAAGTAATAACTCTCTTATATATTCTTTTACGTCGCCTTTCACATCGGTAAATAGATTCCTGATCTTTCCGGAATCTAGTGTAACGAGTTGATTATTTAGGTTGAGTTTTATTTCATGAGAATCCGTTACTTTCCCAAGATATTGCGGCGACCAACCTTGATCGGCTGCAGCCGTCAACATAGAATTGACACGTGCCGGAGAAACTGTAAATAGGAGTTCGAACTCACCATGCGGACCCGCCAGCATCATCCAGGGGGGAAGCCGCATCTCCCGCGCAACCCGCATTACAGTCGGGTGAAGAAAATCTTCCAGCGATGACTCGATTATAAAACCTACATCGTTCAGCCGCATAAGTTGATCGAGTGTTGCAAACACTCCATCACTCGTATCCATGCAGCACGACGCATAATTACAAAGAAGTTGACCTTCGCGGATACGTCCACGCGGTTGGTAAGAAATCCGATCCAGAGCGGGATTCTGTCCCGCAGCAAGCTGAATTAAAGCATAAGCGCTGCCAGTTCCCATCTGGCCGGACGCGAACACACTGTCGCCAGGGCGTGCACCCACTCTCGTCATCGGTGATCCCTGAGTTATTACACCAAATGCACAGGCATTCATATGCAACCGGCTCGAGAAATTTGTATCTCCACCAAGGACATGAACTCCACAGGCAGAGCATGCATCCTGAATTCCACGCTGCAGACTTGCAAGAAAATCATCGCCTGTTTCGTGCGGCAGAGTCTCACTGAGAAGTATTCCGATCGGTTCAGCACCGACCGCCGCCAGGTCGCTCATGTTCACCATGACCGTCATCCATCCAATCAGATATGGATCGGAGTACAGTCCCGAATCGATCTCTTCGACAATACCGTCGGTGGTTATGGCGAGTAGAGTGTTTATTCCCGGAAGTCGGATGATTTCCGCATCGCTCTCCTGCAATCTGTTGCACTGGTGCGGGGACCGGGAAAAATTTCGTGCTAGATTCTCGATAAATGCATTCTCTATTATTGTGGTTTTCATTTACACACCTGAAGAAGTTTTGGTTTTATGGAAAATACAGCACTATGTGTCGATACCACCTCGCCATCAAACTCAACTGCAAAAGACTTATTTGCCCTTACCATGATCCGACATGATGACCACGATCGTGTATGCGGTAAGCCGGAGAATTTTTTCCGGGAAAGTCCCCATAGTGTTAAAAGCGTCCGAGGCAGCGACATTCTCTCGCAGAGATGTACATTAAAAGTACCGCTGTCGGGCCTGAACGGAGAATCATAACAGAAGTTGCCTGAAAAGTGCGGACTCTTGACGACGCCGAGATTGGTCACAGGAGCACGTAACGGCGGTTCATTCCCGATCGCTATACTCATCTCCTGATTCCGGTATGCCGCGATAGAACGGAGTGCAGCATAGAGAATTGCACTCTCTACCGAAGCCCGCTTAAGGAAGCGTAAAGTGGCATCCGGCGTATTAAAGAAGAAATTTGCCTCCGCCGTTACACCGATACTTGCGTTAATGATCCAGCAGCAGGTGATAGAATTTCCTTCTCCATTCTCATATGTGATGACACCGACATCGCGTGGAACGGCGCCAGAAAAATTTACCTTGCATGGAATGCCCTCGATCAGCTGTGCATTCCGGAATGGCTTGTGAAAATCATTACTAGAACCGAGACCAACAGCTCCAAGTTTGATCTTCTGAATAGATTTTCCAGAAGAACATTCGTCGATAGCATTGAGAAGCAGATTAACGGTGCCGTCGCCGCCCGCAGCAATGAACTCGGTGGTATTAAGACAGATCATCTGCGATACAATTTTTTTTACGTCCGTACTCCGGTCTAAAACAATGAACTCGAATGCGCCCAGGTTCGAGCGAATCTCTGATTCAATTATTTTCCATTTCCGGAGAGCTGTACCGCCTCCTGCAAAAGGATTCAGAATCACACCTACCATAGTATCTCCTTCGTTATATCAAATCTGTTGTTTCACCGGCCTCGATTTCATCGTGATAACAAATCCGCAATAGAATAGAGCGATGGCAATTACCCAGCCAGGCTTTTGCGTTATGACAATCGAAGATAAAAGCAGTATGTACGCATGAACGACAAGAGCAATTGATTTATGCGCATCATCTTCGGAACATACCTTATGAAGAAGCATCTGAGCCCGCACTAACACTATGACACCGGGAACCGCGAATGCGAGAGATCCCCAGCGTATCTCATAGATGCCAGCAGTGGGTGTAACCGAATAAAGTGCAATCACACATGCAATCAAGGTTAAAAGGGCAAAGATATCACATACGACAGCGGAGGCCTTCATTCCAAAAACTACCGGCAGAGTATTATACCCGGTGGTTTTATCTGCTGAAATATCTTTGAAGTACCCGCTAAGAACAAAATTCGCATAACCAAAGAAGACGACGGCGAGTGTTGCGATAAATGGTACACTCCAGGTCACAGCAACACCGGCAGCGCCACTTCCTGCCATATATGCAATCACACACACGAGAGCAACGATCCATGCATTCCATAACGGTCCGCCCCACCAACGTCTTTTGAAATAGGTATATGTTGCGAGTCCGACTACTGCGATTGTCGATAGCACAATATTAATCAGTGAGTATAGTGCGAAAATAATTCCAACGAGAGATAGTCCGATGAGGCTGACACCCATAACATCTCTCCTCCGCAACCTGCCCTGAGTTAGAGGTCTATAAGGCGAAGAGAGTGCGTCGGTATCGGTCTGAAAACAATCTGTCAGTGCTTGTCCGAAACCGTATGAGAAGAAAAAAGCTGCACTGAGAACCAGCGACGTGATGATGGGCAGCTTCGGCGCAAACGACAATCCGACGACCCCGGTGATCCCTGAAACGAAGAGAAGATAAGGGCGCATCGTGATGAGATAGCCTCTTAAAAAATCCAGGCTGAGAATTTTCGCGGGCATCATTTGTCGTGATATGGCCGTCATTTCTCTTTTTTGTTTACGATGTATCATGCTGCCCTCCAGAAGCGCCAGCCGAACCATGAAGTGAGCAAACCGCCGGCAATGCATACAAAATTGATGAGGAGCTCAAATATAGTTGAGGCAGTCAATGGATAATAAAGATTTTGGCGGGCATAGAACGTGACATCCAGGATTCCCAGATAGATTACCATCGAGGAGGCGGACACAAGTGAGAATGTGCCGAACGGTTTTTTCTTCAATAAACCAATTCCAGCAAACAGGAGAAGAACTCCTAAAACTGCATCGGCCAGCGGGAAAGCCGATTCGAACCGGTCGACGAGTGATCTGTTTTCCTCGCTTAATGTGATGATATTGGTAAAGTATAATGTCCAGAATAGGATGTTAAGAACTCCTCCGCCAAATGTGACGTACGCGAGTATCCTTCGAGCTAAATCCAAAAATTTACATGACATTGAATTTCCCTCCTATCTATCATTTTGCTGGAATCAAGATAAGATAGAAGTCGGGGGGAGTTGTCATCAAATTGTCAAACGTTGGTCAAATAATCCCCTTAGCCGACATCCGGCCGTTAATCCCCAAATTTTAATAATTTATTTATGCTACTCTCCCCTCTTTTTATATGCTCTTAATTGCTATTCAAGATATGCGGACTCATATTAAGTCCAGTTATAGCAAGAGAGGGTACGATGCACAACAGTGAATATCTTACCGGATTGACAGACGAAGAGGTCAGGCGTTGGATATGGCTCCGTTCGATCGAATGGGCCAACTGGCCAATCTTCATCTCACAACCTCTAATTCCCATTGCTATAATCTTTTTCAAATGGTGGCTGGTTCTAGTGATGATATATACTATAAATATTTTTTGGTCAGGTGTTCGTTACAAATATTTTGATCCATTATCGGCAACTCTTGCAGCCTTCTTCGTCAAACTCAGGTGGCCTGCAGCGATAGGGTGCGGTGTGTACCTTTTCATACATAGTAACTACGAACTTGCGATGGTAGCATGTCTCTGGCCTCTGCTGAGTGGTTTACTGGTACTATCAGGTAAACTCGAGCGAATTCAAGAATTACTCAACGGGACTATGGGCTATAATCGAGAGCCAGAGAATGATGGACTTCCAAACGCAATTCAAAGAAATGAAACTATCATCAGGACAAATCAATATTAAGGACAAACAATGATTCTCAAACAGCTTCGTTCCGCAATAATCGCGGTGATCCTGTTCACCGTTCTGACCGGAATTTTATATCCGCTAGTCGTGACCGGGGTTGCACAACTCATTTTCCCTCAGAAAGCAAACGGGAGCTTCATCGAGAAAGACGGAAAAATTCTCGGCTCAGAGCTCATCGGTCAGCCGTTCAGCGATCCGAAATATTTCTGGAGTCGTCCTTCGGCAACCGGTCCGTATGCATACAATGCCGGCGCGTCCAGCGGATCGAATTACGGGCCGCTCAATAATGCTCTCATCGACCAGACTAAAAAACGGATCGGAGACCTGAAGACCGCCGACTTACTTAATAAACAACCGGTCCCCGTCGATCTCGTGACTGCATCGGGAAGCGGACTCGATCCGCATATCAGCGTCGCAGCAGCACTCTACCAGGTACCTCGTATCGCACGCGAAAGAAAATTATCGGAAAACGACGTCCGCTCTCTTGTCGACCGATATACAGAATCGAGAGATCTCGGTTTCCTCGGTGAATCGCGTGTGAATGTGCTCGAGTTGAACCTCGCCCTCGATTCGTATCAACCACTGCATACGGAGAAATAACAATGGACATCATCTATCTTGCTGTTATTATCATCTTCTTCCTCCTGACCTGGGGCTTGATGCGACTGTGTGAAAAACTCGGACAGAATACATCGGGAGAAAAATTATGAACATGCTCTATATTATTTCCGGGCTTATCGCATTCGGCCTGCTCGTCTACCTTTTTATCGTACTACTGAAACCGGAGATATTCGAATGACACTCAATGGAATTCTTCAAATCGTATTTTACCTTGCGGTACTGATTCTCCTTGTAAAACCGCTCGGTGCATTTATGGCCCGTGTGTTTCAGCGGGAGCGGACATTTCTCGATCCGGTCCTCGGCCCCGTGGAACGCTTCATCTACCGCCTCGCGAGAATCAACCCCGACGAGGAAATGGATTGGAAGCAAAACGCGATTGCGATGCTGCTGTTTAACGCCGTTGGATTCTTCGCCGTCTATGCACTCCAACGGCTGCAGCACCTGCTGCCTCTCAATCCACAGGGACTCGACGCAGTCTCTCCGGATTCTTCCTTCAATACCGCGGTCAGTTTTACGACGAATACAAACTGGCAGGGATACGGCGGTGAAACGATGATGAGCTATCTAACCCAGATGTTGGCCTTGACGGTCCAAAATTTCGTCTCCGCGGCTTCGGGCATTGCCACGCTTACGCTAATTATCCGCGGCATCGCCCGTCATTCTGCCAGGACTCTCGGTAACTTCTGGGTCGATTTGACGCGCAGCACCCTCTATATTCTGATCCCTCTGTCGATCATCCTTGCGCTCGTCCTCGTCTCCCAGGGAACGATCCAGAACTTTTCGGCTTATAAAACTGTCCCCTTGCTCCAGCCAACAATCGACGCGAACGGTAAAACTGTTACCGAACAGGTTGTCGCCATGGGACCTGCGGCATCGCAAATTGCCATCAAGCAGCTCGGGACCAACGGCGGCGGATTCTTCAATGTGAACTCCGCTCATCCGTTCGAGAATCCGACGCCTTTCTCCAATTTTCTTGAACAACTGGCCATACTTCTGATCGCTGCCGCACTTTGTTATACGTATGGCCGCATGGTCGGCGATACACGTCAGGGATGGGCTTTACTTGCAGCTATGACCATCATTCTTGTCGCTGCACTGGCCGTGGCATACCAGGTTGAATCGGCAGGGAACCCCGGTCTGAGCTCTCTCGGCATCGATCAGCATTCAACAGCGATCAATCCGGGCGGTAATATGGAAGGCAAGGAAGTGCGTTTCGGTGTTCCCAATTCCGCACTCTGGGCAACCGTGACAACAGCCGCTTCAAACGGATCGGTCAACTCGATGCACGATTCTTTCACACCGCTTGGGGGACTTATACCACTCACAATGATGCACCTCGGAGAAGTTGTTTTCGGCGGAGTCGGATCGGGGCTTTACGGCATGCTTGTGTTTGTGATCGTTGCAGTATTTGTGGCCGGACTGCTCGTTGGCCGAACTCCGGAGTATTTGGGTCATAAGATCGAGGCCTACGAGATGAAAATGGCTTCTCTTCTGATTCTTATCATGCCGATAACGGTTCTTATCTTTACTGCACTTGCTGTGATGACCGCCGCGGGTAAAGCGGGGATTTCGAATCCCGGTCCTCACGGTTTCAGTGAAATTCTATATGCATTTACTTCACAGGGTAATAACAACGGAAGTGCTTTCGCCGGATTGAGTGCCAACACTCCTTTCTATAATATCACTGGCGGATTAGCAATGCTAATCGGTAGATACTGGCTTGCAGTTCCGACACTGGCACTTGCCGGTTCTCTTGCTCGTAAGAAATTGATTCCTGCAAGTGAAGGGACACTTCCGACCCATACTCCTTTGTTCATCTTCTGGCTAATTGCGGTTGTCCTTATTGTTGGCGCGCTGAATTTTCTACCGGCTCTCGCGCTGGGACCGATTGTCGAACACTTTTTAATGATCCACTAACATATTCGAAGGAAAAACAGGATAATGGCTACCCAAACTTCACAGCAACTCAAGAAACCTGTCAGGTTGACCGGGGTAATGTATCGACGTGCGTTGATTGATTCATTTTGGAAATTGAATCCCCGTTCCATGGCTCGCAATCCGGTGATGTTCGTCGTTGAAATAGGAAGCGTGCTGACATCGGCACTATGGATCCAGGCTCTCCTCGGCACCGGTGAAGCACCTGCATGGTATATCGGCGGTGTATCTCTATGGCTCTGGTTCACCGTCCTTTTTGCCAACTTCTCAGAAGCGCTGGCAGAAGGTCGCGGAAAAGCTCAGGCGGAAGCGCTGCGCAGGTCGCGCCGCGAAACCACTGCGAAGCGCCTGCACGATCCCCGGCGAGACTCAAAATATGAAGTTATCACGTCGACAGATTTACGCAAGGGCGAAGTATTCTTGGTCGAAGCCGGCGACATTATCTCTGCCGACGGTGAAGTGGTCGAAGGAATCGCATCCGTGGATGAAAGCGCAATCACCGGTGAGAGCGCCCCAGTAATCCGCGAATCGGGCGGCGATCGAAGCGCCGTCACAGGCGGCACGCGCGTTCTCTCGGATTGGCTGGTCATCCGTGTAACGATGGAGCCGGGGGGTGGTTTCCTCGACAGGATGATACGCTTGATTGAAGGCGCTAAACGACAAAAAACCCCGAACGAAATTGCACTCAACATTCTGCTGGCAGCCTTTACTATTATATTCCTCGTCGTCTGCATAACTCTTCTTCCGTTTTCACTGTTCAGTGTACAGGCAGCCGGCCAGGGAAGTCCGGTGACGGTCACGGTTCTCGTCGCACTCCTTGTTTGCTTGATACCGACAACAATCGGCGGACTTCTTTCTGCGATCGGAATTGCAGGTATGGACCGGATGATTCGTCATAATGTCATCGCCACATCGGGTCGCGCCATCGAGGCTGCAGGCGATGTAGATGTTCTGCTTCTCGACAAGACAGGAACGGTGACGTTGGGAAACCGTATGGCGACGGATTTTACACCGGCTCCGGGAATTACGAAAGAGCGTCTTGCCGATGCTGCGCAACTGGCATCGCTTGCAGACGAAACCCCGGAAGGCCGCTCGATCGTTGTCCTCGCCAAGGAGAAATATGGGCTTCGCGGTCGGGACATTCATGGAATCGCGGCACAGTTTGTCCCGTTCAGCGCTCAAACCCGTATGAGTGGAGCCGATATCCAGGGGGATGATGGTGTACCTCGCCGGATTATCCGCAAAGGGGCTTCCGATGCAATAAAAATTTTTATCGAACAACAGGGAGGTCTGTACCCGCCTGCAGTGCAGCAAATAGTACAGGAAATAAGCCGCCTCGGAGCCACTCCTCTTGTCGTGGTGGAAAATAAAGAGGTTTTGGGTGTTATCCATTTGAAGGATATTGTTAAGGGTGGGATCAAGGAGCGATTTGCACATCTACGTAATATGGGAATCAAGACCGTGATGATTACCGGAGATAACCCGCTCACTGCTACTGCCATTGCAGCCGAGGCCGGCGTCGACGATTTTCTTGCAGAAGCAAAGCCCGAAGACAAACTGAAATTGATCCGCGAATATCAGAAAGGCGGACGGCTTGTCGCAATGACAGGGGACGGCACAAATGATGCACCGGCTCTTGCACAAGCCGACGTCGCCGTAGCGATGAACACCGGGACGCAATCAGCCCGCGAAGCCGCAAACATGATCGATCTTGACAGCAACCCGACGAAGTTGTTGGAGATCGTGGAGATAGGCAAACAGCTGCTTATGACACGCGGGACACTTACGACGTTCAGTATTGCCAACGACGTGGCAAAGTATTTCGCGATCATCCCCGCGGCATTCGCAACTACATATCCGGCCCTGAACGCTTTGAATATCATGAAGCTTGCAACACCCGAAAGCGCGATTCTTTCCGCCGTCATATTCAACGCTTTGATCATCGTCGCGTTGATTCCGCTGGCACTCAGGGGTGTAAAATACCGGCCAATCAGCGCCGTGCAATTGTTGCGAAAGCATCTGCTAATTTATGGAGTCGGCGGAGTGATTGCTCCTTTCATCGGAATCAAACTCATCGATATGTTACTCGTCACACTGCGACTTATTTGAGGTCAATGAGAATGACTCGCTTCCATTATTATAAAAAAGGCTCTTTCACCCACTCAGTTGGGAGAAGAGCCTAAAAAATATTGGAGAAAAAATGAAGACTCTTTTTAAACGAACAGCCGTTATTCTCATATTGATTCTTACCGGAAGTATTTTTGTCGGCGCGACGCCTTCCACTATTATATGGATTCCTTCAGTCGACATACAGCCATATTCCGTGTTTCATCTCGGCATCGATAATTACTTCACTCTATTTAAAAAAGGAATCGGAGAGGGCGGAGTGGGATTCCCGACGGATATGGGGCTGACCATCGGAATTCTTCCTCTTTCGGATATTCAATCCGAAGTTGGCTTTGATCTTTTCGAACCGACGCATTCGCCCTGGGCTTTCAATGCCAAAATCGGCATTCCCGAAAATACCGTCGCAGGGTGGTCTCCTTCAATAGTTGTCGGAGGATGCAATTGGGGTGTCCAGAAGAATGTCACGGATGTTAATATGCTCTATGCACTGGCAGCAAAAACGTTTCCCGTCGTCGGCCGGATCTCCACCGGATATTACACCGGCAACAAGAATGTACTTATTGACCCCGATGGGAAAGCTGACAACAACGGAGTACTGTTGTCGTGGGACAAGCAGGTAACCGAAATCAGCGACAATCTCTGGCTTGCCATCGATTACCAGAGCGGGAAAAATAGTTTCGGGGCATTCAGTTATGGTTTTGCATGGTCGTTCTCAAAAAATGTAAGCGTCATATTCGCACGGGATGTATACAACAATAAAGCTCCCAGCACATTCACGGCACAGCTGGATATCAATATCTAGCCATTACACGGTACGCTGAAGCGATCCGGATACGAACGGAAGAAAGCACTTTGAGACAGACGCTATGGAATTGGAAGCACAAAGACAAAAACCATAACATGAACGAAAGGGAGAACAGATGAGAAAGAAATATAATTTCGGAACAACACTCTGCTTCTCTTCTGCATCAAAATAAGGGAAATGAAGACATGAAAAGGACGCTGAAGAAAAGTCCTATCCGGATAGCCGTCGGAACTTATATTCTCCGGGGATGCGGGCCAACGACTGAAATCCTGATTACTGAACAAAAAAGGGACGGACGAAGATATCTTACATTCCCGAAAGGAGTCCGTGTGGCCGTAGGCGAAGTTATGCGTATCATACGCCCAGTAAGACCACACCCTGGTGTTTTATCGAATTTTCGGATGAAGAAGGTACTCGGAACGGTGAAAGTCGTGGGAATTGTCGGTGATGATCGTGTCGAGGTCCAGCTTCTCGACGGGATATTCTTCGGTGGAACGTGCGTGGAAAGAATGAATTCAGAATAAACCGCCGTACTAAAGAGAGGCTGCCTCGATTCGGAATACATCCATGGAGCATTATTCACATTCCGGACTTGAGTCACCGATGTATCGATTTATTGAAATTTGGCTGCAAAAAGAGGGGAAAACCGCCCGCAGAAAGATGAATCTCACTCAGGATATTTCTATATTATACTATGGATCCTATCGATCAATCACGGCCCGATCCTGATGCCCTTCTTAGTCTTCTGAAAAAGGAGGAAGAGAAGGAGAAGAAAGGGAAGCTGAAGATATTCTTCGGCATGTGCGCCGGTGTCGGCAAAACGTACGACATGCTGAAGGATGCACAGCAAGCCCTGTCGAAAGGAACCGACGTCATCGTAGGATATGTGGAAACACACAAACGCGCTGAGACTCAGGCACTCCTGACCGGACTTCCGATCGTTCCCCGGAAACAGCTCGAATATCACGGTACGACACTGGAAGAGATGGATCTCGACGCCATCCTCGCCCGAAAACCGAAACTGGCACTTGTCGATGAATTGGCACATACGAACGCACCCGGCAGCCGCCATACGAAACGTTACCAGGACGTTCTCGAACTTCTGGATAATGGAATTGATGTATTTACCACTCTGAACGTTCAACATCTCGAAAGCCGCGCAGATACCGTTGCACAGATAACGGAAAGTACCATCCGTGAAACCGTGCCGGATTCTATATTTGAATCGGCCGATGAAATTGAAATCATCGATATCGCTCCCGACGAGTTACTGAAACGCCTTGCCGATGGAAAAGTTTACACCCCCGAACGCTCGAAACAGGCAATCGAGAACTTTTTCCGTAAAGGGAATCTGACCGCCCTGCGCGAGATGTCGCTGCGGCTGACCGCCGAACGGGTCGACAGGCAGCTCCGCGATTACATGCGGAGGCAGCGGATCTCGGGACCGTGGAAATCGGGACAGCGCATCCTCGTCGGCATCAGCCCAAGTCCTTATTCGACTCATCTGATACGTTGGGCACGCCGCGTATCATATACAATGGACGCATCGTGGATTGCAGTGTATGTTGAAACATCGAAGTCATTGAATGAGAAAGAAAAAGAACAACTTTCAAAAAATATAAAACTCGCCGGTGAACTTGGCGCAGAAATTTTCACAACATCAGATGAAGATATAGCCGGCGCACTCATCCGTGTAGCCCGGGAACAGAATGTCACCCAGATTCTCGTCGGAAAGCCGGAGCGGCATCTTTTTTCGAGCGCATCGCGACATTTAAACGACCTCATCGAGCGAAGCCATAACCTGGATATCTATATTGTCGGACATGAAGAGACGGATACACAAGAGAAAAGCCGTCAGAGCTTTTTCCAGATACAATCCGGTTTTCCGCACTATCTTATTGCCTCGGCTATCGTGCTGCTGGTCGCAATGATCTGTTTCCCGCTGACACAATACATCGGCTATCGGACCATCTCGTTCATTATTCTATTGACGGTGTCGCTCCTTCCGTTACGGATGGGACCCGGTCCGGTTCTCGTGGCGGCTGGACTCGGCGCATTCGCATGGGACTTCTTCTTCATACCTCCGCTCTTCACTTTCTCGGTAGGACACGTTGAAGACGTGCTCATGTTAGGAATGTATATTATCGTCGCGATCGTCACCGGTGTTCTCTCTGCACGCGTCCGGGCACGTGAGAAAGCTGTCCGGCAGCGTGAAGAAAAAACCTCTGCACTCTTCGCTCTGACAAAAGATCTGGCATTTACACATTCTCAGGATGAAGTGATCAAAGCGGCGGTCTCCAATATCAAAAAATACTTCAATGCAGATGTCGCAGTCTATCTCGGCGAACCCGATGGAGATATTTCTCCGGCACCGCATCCATCCAGCACCATACAGCCCGATTCGAAAGAATTCGGGGTTGCGGCATGGGTGTACTGGAACGAGAAGAAAGCCGGAAAATTTACCGAGACGCTGCCGTTCGCCCAGGCGACATATTTCCCGATGTCGGGCCCGCGTTACCCGCTGGGTGTCATCGGCGTAAAACCGCTTCACGATCAAAAATTCACGATCGACCAGGAAACACTCCTCCAGAATTTTATTTCTCAAATTTCTTCCGCCATAGAACGGGAACTCCTGAATGAATTCACAAAAAAATCAATTGTAATAGCCGAATCGGAGCGTCTCTACCAGACATTGTTCAATTCGATCTCCCATGAATTACGAACGCCGATCGCGGCGATCATGGGGGCTTCGGAGAATCTGCTTGATAAATTTGTACGGGAAGAATCGGGCGCTGCATTGGAATATACAAAAGAAATTCATATAGCCGCGGAACGTCTGAACCGGCTTGTTGCGAATTTGCTCGATATGACGCGACTCGAATCGGGGCTCATAAGGCCAAAACTCGACTGGTGTGACGTCCGTGATCTCATCAATGTAACAATCAAAGGACTGGAACAGGAACTCGCACGTCACCCAGTCACAATCAACATACCCGATACGATGCCGCTGCTCAAAGCAGATTTCGGACTCCTTGAACAAACACTCACCAATCTGATTCATAATGCAACGCAGCATACACCTGAGGGAACATCAATTCTCGTGGAAGCGCAGATCGAGAACAACGAATGTGTCATAACAATTGCCGATAACGGTCCCGGATTGCCGGAGGAGGATCTTGAAAAAGTATTCGAAAAATTCTATCGTGTTCGAGGTGCCCGGACAGGCGGGACGGGGCTCGGTCTGACTATCACAAAAGGATTTATCGAAGCGCACCGTGGGACGATTTCGGTGAAAAATCGTACTGAAGGCGGCGCCGAGTTTACAATTCGAATCCCGATGCATGCCGAGGCAACACAAAAAGCAGAAGGAGAATCGTGAGTAATAAGCCGACCATACTCATAATTGATGATGAAATCCAGATCCGTCGCCTGCTCGAGTTGACGCTGGAGCAAGAAGGTTATGCAGTCCGTTTCGCAACAAACGGTGAAGAGGGTATAATGAAAGCCGCCAGCGAACGTCCTGAGCTCATTATACTCGATCTCGGTTTACCGGATGTGGAGGGCGTCCAGGTGCTTAAAAAAATCCGTGAGTGGTCTTCAACGCCAGTTTTAATTTTATCTGTTCGCAGCGCCGAGGCAGATATCGTTGCATGTCTTGATGCGAAGGCCGATGATTACCTTGTAAAACCTTTTCGGACCGGTGAACTACTCGCTCGAGTCCGGACGGCACTGCGGCATCGTCCGGTACTGCAGGAAGATGAATCATTTGTCTTTCATGATCTCTCCGTTGATCTATCCGCTCGAATTGTAAAAAAGAAAGACGAAATAATAAAGCTCACCGCCACGGAGTACGCGCTGCTCGCGCTATTTGTCAGGAATGCAGGAAGGGTTCTCACGCACAGTTACATTCTTGAACAGATATGGGGACCAAATTTTGCCGAAGAGGCACAGTACACGCGTGTCTATGTCGGTCAATTACGAAAAAAAATCGAAGACGATCCGTCAAATCCGAAGATCATCGTGACGGAATCGGGAATTGGGTACAGGCTCAATGCTGAATAGACACATTGAGTAGTAATACTATTATATGTGAGGAAACAATTACATAAATATTTTTCAGACATTTCCCCCAGATGACCAACAACCTCTCTGAGCATATGAAATATTTTGTAAAAATTGGATCTGATTTCTATTCTTTCGTAAAGTTTGGCAGATCGCCATTGCTCCCTATCTGCTAAGTATCAAGTATTCGTCGATTGTCCATTCCTTTAACTCTGAATTGAATCTATCGGGTGTCGATAGAGTTTTTATATGCTATACTATATTACCAGATGAAAAAAATGCAAGGAGTATCTCCACATTACTATTAAAAATCTCGAGGTATCAACTTTATTGGAATTTGGATAATTTTTCCATTTCGCTGAATAGAAACAATTACCCGATCACCGGGTTTCTTCCCAACAACAGACAATAGGAAGGATTCAACATCGAAAATTGGAGTGTTGTCAACACCAATAACGAGATCCCCGATCAGTACACCGGCAGCCCGAGCCTTTGTTTTTGGTAAAAAATCAGTGATAATTACACCTTCATAACCGGACAGACCAAGCTTTATAAAATCCCTAGGATCTACATAGCTCGGCGGTATTACCTTGAGTCCAAATGCAGCACGGGCAAGAGTCGCGATAAGATTGATGATGTTATACCGGCGACACTCGACCGATGAATGATTTCCAGCACCCGTAAAATGTTGTACAGTGAGCGGATTGAGTTTCACATTAATAGGATGACTGGAATTACCTGCGGTTAAGATCCGAGCATTCCAAATACATATTCCATCATCAGTATCAACTAACCTGACACTCACAAAATCTTTCGTAATCACTCCATGGATAATAGCCTTTGCTCCGAGCATCTTACCGATTCTCATCGCAGTTTTTTCGTCCAAACTGTCTGGACGTAATGGCATATCCCGAAAGATCTCTTCTACTCGGAATTTTTCGATAAGTTGAAAACGATTGAGATTGCTAAAAAAGAGAGAGAATTCATCAGCATATTGCCAAGAAATCATTCTTTCACTGGAGGAGAAGGGTAGAATTGCTATTCGTTGCCCTTCCAATCGTTTGAGAAACTTGAGGTTTTTATTAGAATCGACTGTCGGCAGTTTATACAAAATGTTAACGTGTTTTATCGGGGGTGACTGACCGAAAACAAGAGAGAAATAAATAAATGGCACAGAACACATCAAGAGAAAATGTTTATTCATATTAACCTCCAAGTATGATAATTGAGGTGCAATATGTAAATTGAGACTTGATCCTATACACTGTATGTCATCCCTTCCCCTCAACCTTTACCTCAACCCTTGCCCTGAGTGAGTGAGTCCCGTTTCAACGGGGCGAACGAGTCGAAGGGTCAACCTATCGTATGTGCAACAGATTCACAAGCCAGAGACTCAGTCCTGGAACGTACGTAATGATAAGCAGTGCAACGATGAGGATCCCGATGAACACGACGACCGAGCGAAAAACCTGAATAAAAGATTTCTGGAATCGAAAACTCGCTATAAAGAGGTTCAATCCGAATGGCGGCGTGAGATACCCGATCTCCAGATTCGCCAGGAAAATTATTCCGAGATGAATTGGATCAACACCATAGTATTGAGCGATCGGAAGGATAAGCGGGACAACAACGATAATGGCCGAAAAGATATCCATCATCATCCCGACAACAAGTAAAAATAGATTCAATACGACAAGAAATACCCACTTACTACTTATGAATCCCTTAACGAACTCAAATAGCTTCTGCGTCACCTGCTGGTCGATCAGATAGCCTGTAAGACTTAATGCACAACCGACGATGATGAGGATCGCCCCGACGAGCAGCATACTGTCTTTCATCACACGGGGGACATCGGTGAAGAGTTTCAGGTCGCGGTAGATGAGCACTTCAACGACAAAGACATAGAAGGCGGTAATTGCTGCAGCCTCGGTGGCGGTAAACAATCCGCCGTAAAGTCCGCCGAGAAGCAGAAACGGAAGCGGAATTTCCCACGCGGCATCTCTGATCGATTTTCTGACGGCTGCCCAATCGAACTCTTGACGGGGAACATCAGCATACTTTGCGATGCGTATAGCATATAGACTCAGCAGAACCACCAGCACAGTACCCGGAAGCAAACCCGCAATAAATAATTTATCTATGCTGACTTCTGCAATTATAGCATAAAGTATCATGGGAAGGCTGGGCGGGAATAAAAGACCAAGGCTGCCCGATGTCGTCATCAATCCCAGAGAAAACCGATCGGGGTATTTTTCCTTGATAAGAATCGGATATAGCAGGCCGCCAAGCGCTACAATTGTGACACCCGAGGCTCCGGTAAATGCCGTAAAAATTGCACAGGTGCAGAGTGCTACAATGGCAAGTCCACCCGGCATCCAGCCGAGCAGTGCACGCGAGAGATTGATCACCCGCTGCGGTGTTTTGCTTTCGGCCAGCATATATCCGGCAAACGTAAAGAGCGGAATGGCAATTAACGCCTGCATGCTCGTCATCCTGAACATATCGATGATGACAGCAGACGAACTTATTCCTTCACCGTTGAATGCAAGCATTGCCACAGCCGCAAAGACAGTGAAGAGAGGCGCTCCGAGCAGCGCGATAATTACGAGCAGGCTAAACCAGAAGAGGATTTTCATTATTTTTCCCCTTCCTTCTCCGCAGTTCCGGAAAATAAAGCAATCAGATGATCAATGGTTCGGAGTGCAAACCGGAAGGTCATCATCCCAAAACAAATCACGATCACCGCTCCCGCATACCAGATCGGTAAACCCAGAAACATCGTATCCGCCGGGTCGAGGCCTACGTTAATAAATTCGATGGATGCACGGGTAAGGAAAAAAGTGACCGTTGCCGCGAACAGGTTCGTGACAATTGCGGAAATCTCTTTTAGCCTGGGGCTGAGAATTCTTGCGAGGGCGTCGATATTGATATGCTTTTCATCGCGTGTGGCAAGCGACGCGGCAAGCAGACCGATGAAAAAAACAAGATAGCGGAGGAACGAATCTCCCCATATAAATCCCCAATTGAAAAAATTCCTGAGTACAACCTGCAGAAACGACATCAACATCATCGAGCTCAGGAACAGGATCAGAACTGCGCTCTCAATTTTCGCGAGAAGACCATCCAGCCGATGAAGCAGTCTCATTTGGTTCCTTTCGACTGCTTTCGCGCCTCGAGGAGAGCCATCTCTATACGATCGAGGAAATTCTGGTCGTATAATTTCCCAACGAGCGATTGGCGGGCGATCTTACCTATCTGTTCGTAATTTGCCCGTTCTTTCTCTGTTCCGGGTTGGAGGAAATTGATGCCGCTTTTCTTCAACTGGTCGAGTGACGTTTGGTTATCCTTCCGGCTCTGATCCGTCAGCTTTTTCATATAGAGTCGTCCGTTACGCACGAGTATCTCCTGAAGATCGCTCGGCAATATGTCAAATTCCTTTTTGGAGATCAGAACAGCTCCTTGAGAGTCCGCAAGGGAGAGATCCAACAAATATTTTACGCGTGTAAACCACTGCAGCGAAATTGCTGCGAGTGGCGATGCATACATCCCGTCGATGAGTCCGGTCTGGAGCGAGGTGAGAACATCGGCGAGTGAAAGGGGTATCGGACTGACATTTAGGGCTTTGAATGCAGCTTCGGCAATCGGGTCTCCTTCCCACATCCACATCTTCACTCCCTTGAGGTCCTGTGCATTCCTGACAGGCACTTTTGTGAAAACGTAGACGAAGCCGACTTCCGCCCAACCCAGATTCACGTATCCGCCGTCTTCAAATGCTTTAGCAAATTCCTGGTCGAAGGCATCGCGGACATAATCCACTTCGGCATAATTTCTAAAGAGAAATGGCGCATCGAGGATGCGAACCTTCGTTGTAATTTCACCCAGGCCGACTCCGGTAAACCCGGCGCTGTGGAGCTGGCCAACGCGCATTTTTCTGATGACATCTTTTTCCTCGCCCGAGGTGCCGCCGGGATAAATTTTAAATCCCATCCGCCCGCCGCTTTCTTTGCGTATTGCATCGTCATATTCCTTCATCACATTGTACCACGTGCTCCCCTGCGGAGCAACGGTGGCAAACTTGATGGTGTATTGCTGGCTATATATAATAGAACAACCGAGAATCATTACAAGAATAATAGCACAAATATGTTTCACACAAACCTCCATGATATTTTAATTAAAAAAGCTCTGATGTCTTTGCGAGAAGGGCCTTCGCTTTTTGTTTGGCGATCATGTTCGCGAGATTCTGTTCAGGAAGAATATTATCGGGGGCTACTTCAACTTTTTTTAAAAGCGATTCGAACAATTCCTGATCCGCAATTCCTACCGCGTAGTACTGGGCATAGAAAACATATGACAAGAGAAACTTCCCGCCGTTGATCGCGAGGCAGCGTTCGAAATACTGCTTTGCCCGGTCGGGTTTCCCACCCAGCATCTTCGGCGTGACAGCGTCGATTGTCCCATAGAAGGCAAAGGCAAAACCGTTATAGTAGGTCGAATCGTTTTTTATTACAAAATCCATCATTGCCAGAACCTTGGGGAGATCGATAAGAATTTCCGGATCGTCGATACTGAGCTTGACGAGGCTCCCCCAGGCAGAGGCTCCCCAGAATATCGCCGGCACAGCGTCTTTCGAGAATGAACCGAGTGCCGCAGTGAAATCATCAAGTGTACCGTTGCGTGCAGTAGCAAATTCTTTATTTTGATCAAGAATCCGGAACGCGTAATCACGGCTCCTAGCATAAAAGACCTTGGCCCGCGCAGGGCTCTGATCCTCGACGAACCCCAATGCATAACTGCTGTATCCCTGAACTCCGATGAATAGAAGATGGTCGTTTTCGGGATCGCCTTTGATCAGGGCATCGATAAGCTTCAAATTTGAGGCAAGGCCCTGTTCGGCCAGCGGGAGATCGGTTTCTTCATTCATCGCTTCAAAACCGTAATCCATCACACCGCCGACCGACCTGATGGCAAGTTTCTGGATGCTGCAGCCTGCAAAAAGCAGTAGAAACGGAAAAATATACCAGGATTTCTGTAACATGATCGCACGAAAAATGTCCCTGATAATATAAGGAATTAAGAGAAAGAAGCAACGGGTCAAGTTGCAACTGAGCTTAAATTATTTTAATTTCAACAGATAGAACCCTTTAAAATACTTTTCAAAATGCGGTGACAGGTATATCTTCATGCGTATTCTTATAGTTGAGGACGAAAAAAAAGTAGCCCGATTCATCCAGCAGGCCCTCGGCGAGGATCATCATACCGTTGATATCGCCTATGACGGTGAACGAGGCGAATTTCTTGCGTGCAACGAGAACTACGATTTAATTATTCTCGATGTGATGCTGCCGAAGAAAGACGGCTTTGAGGTTTTAGAAGCGATGCGGGAAAAGAAAAATTCAACGCCGATTTTAATGCTCACTGCAAAGAGTGCTGTTGAAGACCGCGTCCAGGGCCTCGATAAAGGAGCAGACGACTATCTGACGAAGCCATTTGCCGTGGCAGAACTCCTGGCACGGGTTCGTTCGCTGCTTCGACGCGGTGCAGTAGAAAAATCAACGGTCCTGAAAGTGGCCGACCTGCTTCTTGATACTGTTGCCCACAAAGCGAAGCGTCAAGACCGGACAATCGAACTGACGGCAAAAGAATATGCACTGCTCGAGTATTTCATGCGCAATGTCAATAAAGTTTTATCGCGCACCATTATTTCAGAGCACATCTGGGATTACAATTTCGATACAGGTACCAACATCATCGATGTGTACATCAACCATCTTCGTAACAAAATCGATGGTGAATTCGACTCAAAGCTGATTCATACGGTACGCGGTGTTGGATATGTGATGAAGGAAGGTCCTGATGCTTAGATCCATCCGGGTCCGATTGACACTCTGGTACACATTTGTTGTCATCGCGATCCTGTTGACATTCGGTATCACAACTTATTTCTACGTACGCGAGACGCTCCGCGACAATCTCGATCTCTCACTTCGGAATGAAATCGGGTATCTGAACGATATCATGCAGAAGAAGTATCCGAATCGCGTCCGCCGTATTCCACCCCCCTCCATAGGATCAAAAGATTCATCGGAAATTATCGACGTCACCGATCCGACCTGGAAAGAGATTTACGAGCATACGTTGTTGAATCCGCGGAAACAGTTCTTTCAGGTGAGTAATAAAAAAGGGGTGCTGCTATTCCATTCTCAAACCCTCGGGACCGACACGCTCAAATTTCCGCAGCCGCTGCCGAACGATTATAAGATTCAGGTTGTGACGACTCAAGGGATTCGCAATATCAACCTGCGTATGGCGGCGGTCAGAACATCAGACTATGTTATTATTGTGGCCTATCCTCTGGCGGAGCTTGGGGAACTTCTTGACAACCTCTTTTCAATTTTTGTACTTATCGGACCGGTTGCCGTCATCCTCTCGCTCGCCGGCGGCTGGTTTCTTGCAAATAAATCTCTGCGGCCCGTCGACGAAATCACGACGGCTGCACGTCGCATTACTGCCGAGAATCTTGAGGAAAAAATTCCTTCGCATGGGATTGATGACGAATTGGGGCGGCTGGTATCTACGTTTAACGATATGATTTCCCGCCTGCGCGACTCCTTTGAGCAGGTGAAGCAATTTTCGATGGATGCATCGCACGAATTGCGCACACCTCTGACCATCATACGAGGTGAAATCGAGATGGTTCTTCGCGGCAGGCGATCGCCGGAAGACTATCGTCATGTACTTACAAGCAGTCTCGATGAAATCATGCGAATGGCTTCTATTATTGAGAACCTCCTTACGCTATCAAAAGCCGAACGCGGGAAAATTGAACTTCACAGGGAACCGCTGCAGCTTGATCAGATCGTACTCGAACTTTTTGAAGATAGCGCCATTCTGGCATCGAAAAAAAACATCACGGTTGATTTGCATCATGTCGATGAAATCAAGATCAATGGTGATAAAGTCCGCCTGAGACAGCTGCTGTTAAATCTGCTCGACAATGCCATCAAGTTCACGCCTGAGAACGGCAGAGTCACGCTTGCCCTTATCCGTCTCAACGGCGAGGCTCAGATCATTGTAGAGGATTCCGGCATCGGAATTCCTGAAGAGGATTTACCAAGAATTTTCGACAGGTTCTATAGAGTTGAAAAAGGCCGCTCTCGCGAGATGGGCGGAAGCGGACTCGGATTAGCCATCGCGCAGTGGGTGGTCCAGGCCCACGATGGCTCGATCGAAGTTCATAGCCAACCCCATAAAGGAACTACATTTACGGTCCATCTTCCCTGTTGATTTCTTCTCATGGTTTTTTGGATCGATTGATCCTCGGATTTCCTTTGAAAATCCCATGAGGTCGCCTTATTATTATTTTGATTCCAATATATTTGAATTCAATATTCCCGAAGCCAGTGGGAGCGGCACTTGGTCGGACGCTCTGAACAAAGGCTCAGAATAGGCGGGCGAACCCGGCCAAGGATGCCTTATTTTCCATCATACACAGGGAAACTTTTTGTATATACACGCATCTATTGTATGAGAAGAAAAACCTTAATTCAATTAAAAAATGATTGCTTTTTTAAAAAAAGGTCATACATTATATGTTTCAAGGTTTCTTTTGCGCTGACGGATACAGGTTTTCCCCGAGAATTACCTCTGGTACATGTACTCTGGTACAGACGCTGAACCTCGATAATCCCATAAACATCACACAGGTACAGGACTATGGCTCTGAAGATTACAAACCTGAGCAGTGGTAATATCATGCTTATTGAACCGAAGGGTTCTCTCATCGGCGGTGACGAGACTGATGACATTAAAAACACTATCACGAAGCTTCTTCAGGATGGAAACAGGAAGCTCATCGTCGACTTAGGCAATGTTGATTACCTCAACAGCACAGCGCTTGGCGTTCTTGTCTCCGGACATACCAGCTACTCGAAGAGCGGTGGAAAAATCAAGCTGTGCAATGTGAACAAAAACATTCAAAACATTTTTGTCATTACAAAGCTGACGCTTGTGTTTGATGTTTTTGAGAGTCAGAAAGAGGCAATAGCAAGTTTCGCTTTATAGCACAACGATGGGTCTATAAATGTAGACTAAATGACAATCAAATAACACAATATATTATCCTACTTAACTTGGAGGAGTACTACATCAATGAAACAATCATTCTTTATCGGGGCACTGCTGATCATCGCAGTATCTGTGTCGGTTCTCATCTACGTTTTTATTTTCGGCGCAGAAGGTGACGCGTACGGCCTGCGATTCATCTATTTGGGAGGCTTCCTTGTACCGATTCTGATGTCGTTGTTGATCATGGTCGTGACATTCATCGTCGAACGTTACTTATCGCTAAGAAGAGCCAATGGAAAAGGTCCAATCACCATGTTTCTTAAGAACATGGAAAAGAGTTTGATGGATGGCAAAGTTGACGGCGCCATCGATATTTGTAACAAGCAGCGCGGTTCATGCGCAAATGTCATACGCTCTGGTCTCGAGCGCTACAAACAGATTGCCGGCGATTCGAAACTTGCCGCTGAAAAACAGATGGCTGAAGTCCAGCGTGCAATCGAGGAAGCCATGATGCTTGAGACACCACTTCTTGAAAAGAACCTGATCGCATTATCCACGATCGCATCGATTTCAACCATGATAGGTCTGCTGGGCGCCGTGATCGGAATGATCCGGTCGTTCGGCGCATTGGGTGCGCAAGGCGCAGTCGATGCCGCTCAGCTTTCAATAGGCATTTCCGAAGCTTTGATTAACACCGCCATCGGTCTTATCGTTGCCATTACCGGAATTGTCTCATATAACTACTTTGTAAACAAGGTCGACAGCTTTACCTATATGATCGATGAAGCAACATTCAATGTGATCCAAATTCTTACATCACGTTCAAAATAATATCGAGTGAGGGACGGTTGTATGCCAAAAATTAAACCAAAACGGCTAGGCGTAGCGATCGATATGACACCGATGGTGGACGTGGCATTCCTGCTGCTTACTTTCTTCATGCTCGCATCGAACTTCCGCCCTGCAGAAGAGGTACAGATCGCACTGCCCAGCTCTACGTCGGATATCAAACTGCCGGAGTCCGATGTTCTGACAATTAACGTTGCGAAAGACGGCCGCCTGTTCGTCGGCACCGATCGTGTTCCATTAATGGTCAAGTTGTTCGGCGAAAAAGCCAAATTCAAGGCGAGCTGGCCGGTACCGAAAGAAAGACTTGCTTCAACGCTTGTCAGCGCCCGTATCAGTAATCCAAAAATTCGTACAGTAATTAAAGGGGACGCCGAGACAAGTTACGGTAATGTACAGGATGTAATGGATGTGCTCCAGAAAATCAATATTACGCGTTTCAACCTCGTCACAGAGTTGAAGCGACAGGCAAAATGATCGAACACTAAAATCAATGATGGGAGTATAATACATGGCTGCTGTAGATACCCCGCAACGCGGGGGTGGTGGTCGACATAAGAAGAAGCATAAATCGAAGAAACGACTCGGCGTCCGTATCGACATGACGCCGATGGTCGATGTCGCATTCTTGCTGCTGACATTCTTTATTCTGACTACGACCTTTAGTAAGCCGCAGGCGATGGAAATTAACCTTCCCCCTGACAATAAGGTGAAGGTGGAAACCGCCGAGTCAAACCTTCTCACTATCAGGGTTAACGAGAAAGGTAATATTTTTAAAAATTACGGAATTGATCAACCTGAGAAGGTTACAATGGATGATTTGCATACCTTCCTGCCAGAACAGATCAAAGAGAAACCTAAGTTGACAATTCTTATAAAAGTCGATCGGAAAGCAGTATATCATATGACGGTTGACATTCTCGACGAACTACAAATAGCTAAAATCAATCGGTTTAGCCTCCAACCATTAACTGAAGAGGATTTAAAACTCCTCTCCAGGATTGCAGGATAGGGGGTGAATTTATCATGACAGTCCAACAAGCTGTATTAAAAATGGAATTGTACGGTGCTTTTGAGCTTAAGGCCCTTTATAAAAAACACCTATCCTTTGGATTAATCTTTTCAGTTTCAATGCTGTTAATCGGGATCGCTGTATATTTTGTCGTCACGAAGGTAAATGAAGAAGAAGAGACAATTCCTGTCGTCCGGATCATTAATTATACCGAACTTGGTCCGCCTCCTTCCATCGCACAGGCACCTGCGCAGGTTGCCGTCAATGCACCGGTGGCCCGTCCCACGGTTGGTGTTCCGGTTCCCGTTCCCGATGCGGAAGTTTCACCAGACCAGACAATTTCGACACAGGCGGAACTCTCGCGTCAACAGGCCCCGGCAGTCGAGCAAGGTGGAGGGGGAGGAACCGAGATCCAGATTAAGGAGGATATAAAGGTTGAGGATGAACCGGACATCAACGCATTCATTCCTGTCGAGAAATATCCATCACCCGTTAAGACGGTTCAACCGACGTATCCTGAAATTGCAAAACGGGCCGGCGTTGAAGGAAAAGTATACGTGAAAGCCCTGATCGATAAAGAAGGAAAAGTGAAGAAAGCCGTCATATACAAGAGCGATGCAGAAGTTTTCAACCAGTCGTCTCTCGATGCCACATACCAATGGATTTTTACGCCGGCAATAATGAATAACGGTCCCGTTTCGGTCTGGGTTGTGGTACCGTACAATTTTCAGTTGAAAAAACAGTAATGTATAACATAGACTTCACCGGTACCAGCTTTGCAGGTACCGGTGGGGTCCAGGGTGTGTTCCATGATTGCGTTATGCTCAATAAAAAACTCCAAATGGAGGAGAAAAAATTTAAGTAAGAGGATTTACCGGTTCCACCTGCTTTAGGCTTACACCATACCCGAGCTATAACATCAGGAAGGAGGTGTTAGCGTCATGGCAGCACAATTAGCAACGGCCGTCACTCGTCCCTATGGTGCACACGAAATAAAGCTTCTCTATAATCAGTACCTCTCGTTTGGACTCAGCTTCGGAATAGGATTGATTCTTTTCTGCACAGGGATTGCCTTTGGCATACATCTAATCCAGAAGACCGGATCTCCAGGGCGAGATCCGATCATCATCCGGGATGATATTATTGTTCCGCCTCGAATTATAAATACACAAATACGACCTGTGGATATACCCCGATTGACCGATAGACCGAAGAATGGTGTGCCGACTGCGGTGCCTGATGACCAGGTAGATCCCAATCAAACCATTCCATCACAGGACGATCTCTCAAGAGATCCCGGTACGGTTCTGGATGGTCATCAAGGTGATATTATTGTTATACCGACGAAACCGACGGATGAGAATGAAACCGATGTACCCGACTGGAGGCCTGTCGAACAGGAACCTAAACTTATCTATACTATTCCGCCGGTTTATCCTGAGATTGCCAGGCGATCTATGATCGAGGGGGAAGTTATTATTAAAGCATTAGTTGATAAGGAAGGAAAAATAAAAAAAACCATCGTTGTTTTGACGAGCAATGAAATTTTTAATCAGTCTGCAATCGATGCCGTCATGCAATATCGATTTACACCGGCAATGATGAACAACGGCCCGGTCCCGGCGTGGGTTAAAATACCATTCAAATATAAACTTCAATAATATCATATATGTATACGGAGAGAGCAAAGCCCGTTAGGTGGCTGAAAATCATCAATTACTCAATCGCAATACTGTTCGCAATCCTTGGAATATCGGTGCTTATTGGTTATCCGATAAAGCTTCCAGGTGAATTACGTTGGCTGCTGGGTACTGTGTTACTTTTATGGGCTCTCTACCGTGGAATTGCAACACGGACAAAATTTCCAATATCATAACGGGGAGAATTGATATGAACGGGCACGGAACATGGTGGTTTTTTTTGATCGTTTCTTCACTCCTACTTTTAGGCTGCGGAAAAGAGCGCAAGGAGACATATTCAAGTGGTGAGGCAACTATTTTTGTTTCGGAATCAATATTGCCGATGATGGAACAGCAGGTACGCGATTTTCAGAAAGTCTATCCGAAGGCAAAAATCAATCTCAGAGCAACCACGGACCGCGATGCAATTGTCCGATTGCTTAACGGTGAAACAAAACTGGCAATTGTGGCACGCGATCTTAATCCTGAAGAACAGCTCGTGATCCGACAGAACAAAATTACCGTCAACTCAATTCGTTTCGGCATAGATGCCATTGCGGTAATCGTAAACGAAAAGAGTGCGCTTGATTCACTGACGACACAGCAAATTACCGCGATGTTCAGAGGAAAAACAACCGAATGGAAGCGGATCCAACCGAATCTCACCGGGCATATTTCCCACGCCATAACCGGAGTCAATACTGCGACATACGAAATCCTCACACGAACGCTGTTGAACGGTCAAACAACTAATTGCACCCTTATCCCTTGTACCACCAGTACCCAGGTGATTAAATATGTTGAGGAGAATCAAAATGCCGTTGGTTATGTGGGAATAAACTGGCTCACCGGAACCGAGCATCACTATGTTAAAGAATTAAAAATCGGGGATGCAACCGTTTCATATGATTCGGTGTCAAATTCTCGGACCCTCTTCCCATACCAGTTTTATCTATGGAAAAGGGTCTATCCCTTCACAAGGGATCTCTTTGCCCTATCAACTGATACGGATGCTGGATTACCAGCCGGATTTACCGTATATTTAATGAACGCTCCCGGACAGAAGACGGTCCTGAATGCAGGCATGGTTCCCGGCAATTCACGGATGCCAATTACACTGGTTCCTGCCGGATCGCGATAAGCTGAATCAAATATCTTCATCAGTAGAAGGAGAACTATGAAACACCGCATCACTTCCGGCATCTTTACTGCTCTCCTGTTTCTTATAATTACGACATATGCACAGGATTATCTTGAAATCGGCCGTGCTGCCAGACACAAGGGGGATATCGATCTCGCAATTTCGAGTTTCCTTCGTGCATATGAGCAATCACCACATTCAACTGAAGTAAATTTTGAACTCGGTGACGCATATTATGAAAAAGGAATTCTTGATTCAGCCGAAATCTATTTAAGAGGTGCAATCAAGTACGACGATGAAAATACAAAAGCTTCTGTCCGTCTTGGGGCGCTCCTAAGCGATACCAAACGGAGCTCCGAAGCAATTGTGTATTTCAGGAACGCATTGAAGCTCTCGAAAAACGATTTTGATGCAATGCTTGGACTCGGCTTGGCTTATATCGATGTTGATTCAACCGACGCCGCAAATCTGACACTCGAAAAAGCAAAATTATTAAATGAAAAGAGTGCACTTCCGTATGTGGGACTGGGACGCGTCTGGGAAAAACAACGCGTCTGGAATTACGCAATCGATCTCTATCTCAAAGCCATCCAGCTCGATTCAAAAAATGTCGAACCACATGTTGCCCTGGCAAATATTTATCTGAAAACTCGTAAGTTCCCGGAAGCCATCAAAGAACTTCAGGACGTTATCACGCTCGATCCTGCGAATGCAAATGCATACGATAAAGCGGGACGTGTCTACCTTGCAGCCGCACAGTCACAATCAGGAAACACAAGATTCTATGTAAACGCAATCGAAATGTTTGCAAAGTTTGTAGAGCTCCGTCCCACAAATCTTGAGGGGTGGATCAGTCTCGGTAAATCCTATTACGGGAATAAAGACTTCGCTAAAGCAGCCGATGCTTTTCAACATGCACTCCAGGTGAATCCAAACTCTGTCGAAGCACATCGCCTCGCGGGGTATGCGTACTATTTTGGGAAAGAATATTCAAAAGCCGTGGAATCACTGAACTGGATTATCAATTCTTCGCCGGGAACAAAGGCAGCCTCATCCGATGATCATTACCGGTTGGCTGTTTCATATTTCGGATTAAAAGATACGGTAAATGCAATTATTCATTATGAAACAGCCGTCACCGATACTACACAGATCGAGGCGATGAACGAACTTGCCAGAATTTACATGGCACAGGGGAATTTTGACAAGGCGGTGAAAACTTTCGATCGATATATCGCTCTTAATCCGAATAATCCGGCTGCATATTACAACATCGGTATCACGCTGATGTCGATGAGGCGATACTCCGATGCAATAAATTATTTTAGGCATGGTTCTGAACTTAATCCCGACTTCCTACAATTTTACATCAATATAGGTTCATGCCAAGCAAATAACCAGGATTACTCGGAAGCCATAAAAACATATGAATCTGCCCTCAACCGGATCGAATCGGCTCCCCAGGGTAAGTACAAGAATTCCGATATCGGCGATGTTTATTATTATTATGGGGGGGTACTTCTTGTATCCCAGCGATACTCATCCGCAATGCAAACTTTCTTAAAAGCTCTCAGGTATCGAAAAGACGATACACAGATTCATATCCTCTACGGACAGGCGGCTGTTTTCTCATTTGATCGAACTAAAGAAGATGAATTACGTCGAAAAGCCGAGGATGCAACACGTCACCTCAGACAAGCTCTCGTGCTTGAGCCAAACAACACAGAAGCGATGTTCTGGCTCGCCCAGATCCTCATACAGAGCCGTGTGACAGGCGAGTTCCCTGAAAACAAGAAAAAAACTGCAGAGGCAATCGATCTCCTTAAAAGGGCAAAACAATTGAATCCGCGGGATTCTAAAATTCAGAAATTCCTTGATTCTCTGGTTGGATAATCTTTTCACTTATCAGAAAAATCTGAGGGAGGGACTTGCGTTCCTCCCTTTTTTGTTTAATTTTGTGTCAATTCATAATTGGAGATCGTATTTATGTGGAATCAACTGTTTGCCAAGAAGCCGCTCTCGCTGCTGTTGGAAGAAATGAAGGGGGAAAACCGGTTGCGCCGCGTACTTGGACCCGTAACACTCACAAGTCTCGGTGTCGGCGCTATCATCGGAACCGGTATATTCGTTCTGACCGGCGTCGGCGCGCACGACAAGGCGGGTCCGGCTCTCATCCTTTCGTTTGCTACGTCGGGTATTGCATGCACCTTCGCTGCTTTATGCTATGCAGAATTCGCTTCAATGGCACCTGTCGCCGGCTCGGCATACACCTATGCATATGCAACACTCGGTGAGCTATTCGCCTGGATCATCGGCTGGGACCTCGTGCTCGAATATGCCGTCGGCTCTGCAACGGTGGCGCACGGTTGGTCTGCTCACTTTCAGGATCTCTTTCGAAGTTTCGGAATTCATACTCCCGCATCGCTCTCATCTGCCCCATTCGATTTCGATCTTGTATCGGGAAAAATACTTGTGACCGGCTCATACTTCGACCTTCCAGCAATCATCATCACGGCTATTATCACGGCAATTCTTGTTAAGGGCATTCGCGAGAGCGCTTCGTTCAATGCCGGAATGGTCATTGTGAAACTCACAATTGTGTTATTCGTCATTGTCGCCGGTGCATTCTTCATCGACCCGAATAACTGGCAACCGTTTGCACCATATGGATTCACAGGCATCAGCTTTTTTGGGAAGACACTATTCGGACAAACATCCACAAGCGGAGCTCCATTAGGAATGCTTGCCGGAGCCGCCATTATTTTCTTTGCATATATCGGCTTCGATTCCGTCTCGACACATGCTGAAGAGGCACGACGACCCCATCACGATGTTCCTATCGGCATCATCGCATCACTTCTCATATGCACTGTCCTGTACATTGCGGTATCCGCCGTTCTTACAGGTATGGTGCCGTATGATAAAATCGATATAAACGCACCCGTGGCAAACGCCTTTATGCAGAAAGGATTACCTTGGGCTCAACGGCTTATCGACATCGGGGCAATCACCGGGATCACTTCCGTATTGCTTGTCATGATGCTCAGTCAGCCACGTGTACTTCTCGCAATGGCGCGAGATGGTATGGTGCCCCCGAGCATCTTTGGTGCAGTACACCCAAAATTCAGAACCCCATGGAAATCCACCATACTCACCGGCTTATTTGTAGGTACAATGTCCGCCCTTCTACCGCTGCGTGTGCTGGCAGAACTGACGAATATCGGAACACTTCTGGCGTTCGTGATCGTATGTACGGCAGTGCTGATCATGCGTAGAACGCATCCGAATGCCGAACGACCGTTCCGCTCACCGTGGGTTCCTTTTGTACCGATCATGGGAATCCTCTCATGCCTCCTGCTGATGTTCTCACTGCCGGCGGAAAACTGGTGGCGACTTATTGTGTGGCTGCTGATCGGATTCACAATCTATTTCTCATACGGACGCCGACACAGCATTATGGCGCGAATACGCAAGGGTGAAGTCGTTAGTCCACCGGAAGTGAATATGTAGTTATGAAAGATACAATGACACAACCGATGCCTGTCCGTGAATTTAAACGTGCACTCGGGTTGCTCGATTCGACCATGATTGTTGCCGGCTCGATGATCGGATCCGGAATATTCATCGTCTCTGCAGATATAGCACGACAGGTCGGCTCACCCGGATGGTTGCTTGTCGTCTGGCTTTTCACCAGTTTCCTGACGGTTGCCGCGGCATTGAGTTATGGTGAACTTGCTGCGATGATGCCGAGAGCCGGCGGCCAGTATGTATATCTTCACGAAGCGTTTGGGCCCATGTGGGGTTTTTTATACGGTTGGACTCTCTTCATGGTCATTCAAACAGGAACAATCGCCGCCGTCGCCGTAGCATTTGCAAAATATACCGGTGTGCTTCTTCCATGGTTCAGTGAAACACATATTATTCTTACGGTCGGACCTCTATCACTTTCCGCCGCCCAGATCCTCGGAATAGCATCGATCGCATTCCTCACATGGATAAACACCCTGGGTATCGACAGCGGAAAAATTGTTCAGAACACATTCACCTTTGCAAAAATCGCGGCGATTATCGGTCTGATACTTCTCGGTATCATCGTCGGTCGCAACCTCCAGGCACTCTCTGCAAATTTTTCTGAGATGTGGAACGCCTCACATATAACGACCGATGGAACGGCAGTTCCACTTTCGGGATTTGCCCTCATCACAATCATCGGAACGGCGATGGTGGGTTCATTATTCGCTTCCGATGCGTGGAACAACATTACATTTACTGCGGGCGAAGTGAAAAATCCGAAACGGTATATTCCGCTCAGCCTCATCTTCGGCACAGTTCTCGTCGGGGGGTTATATTTTCTTGCAAATATCACTTATCTGACCGTGATCCCGCTCCACGGAAATCCGGCAGGTGCCGATGTCGCTTCCCGGGGAATTCAATTCGCTACATCGGATCGTGTCGCAACCGCCGCTGTCGAGGTAATGTTCGGAAGTGCTGCAGCAATCATTATGGCAATCCTGATCATGGTGTCGACGTTCGGATGCAATAATGGTCTGATCCTCGCAGGAGCGAGGGTGTACTACGCCATGGCACATGATCGGTTGTTCTTTCGGGCAGCAGGGGTTCTTAATACGAACGGCGTTCCAGCGAGAGCTCTCATTGTGCAGGGATTCTGGGCTTCAATTCTCACACTATCCGGTTCGTATAACCAACTTCTCGATTATGTGATCTTCGCAGTGCTTATTTTTTATGTACTGACAATCGGAGGATTGTTTGTTCTTCGCCGCTCCCGCCCTGATACTGAAAGACCATACAGAACGTGGGGATATCCTTTTTTACCTGCGTTTTATATGATTACTGCAACGCTTATTGCGGTCGATCTATTGATTTATAAATCGACATACACCTGGCCCGGATTGATAATTGTTCTGGTTGGTATTCCCGTGTTTTTCATAACGCGTTCAAGGATATCCACGATAGAAAAATGATTTATACTTTTTTCACTTCTACTGTATATATGAAGTGAAGCTTTCAAGTTTCACAGACGGCAACCTATCGTGGCGTAGATTTGGAAAGGACCGAGGCTGACCGGATTATCGGGCAGATCTCTCCTGAAAATAAAACTGCGGCCAAGTCCGAATTCCGCCGGTCCGATTGGTGTATCGAGTGCGAGAGTTATACCAAGCCCATGCTGGAAATCCTTAAAACGAATATCCTCGGCAACGCGCCAGACTGAGCCAAGATCATATCGGATGCTTAGATACGTATTAAAAAGAAGAGAGATAGGAGACAGCCATCGTGCTTCCAGATTGATCAGGAAAATTTGTCGACCGCGGCCATCTTCGTCACGGAGTCCATTGAAGAGCCGCTGACCGCCGAAAGTGAATTGCTCCGAGAGCGGAAGCGTTTCATCTCCAAATCCGAACATCACACGCGGATGAATCGTGAGGTGTTTCCCGGGGGTTCGAAATTGCTCATAAGAAAGGAAGAGTTTTGTATAGGGAACCTCGCTCCCGAGGGCTGTTGTGGCAAATTCATAGTAGAGAGTCATCAGGATACCGTTAGTCGGGAACGGGTATTTATCCTGTGTATCAACCGTCGATGCTATTCGCAGTGCCGACACGCGATATCGGGACGGCGTATATCCGGCCGTTAATGCTGTTCCGCTTTTGTCGAGAATCTCATGTTGTTCATACCGACCTTCAACCGACACATTCCCCAACCGCTCAAGCTGTGCTCCGAAACTGAATGCGCCGCCGTATTTGATCTCTCGATATTCGCCAGTCTGGATACGGTTCCAGCGAGTCGAGGGCAGTCCCAATTCATCGCTGTACGTGTTGATATCCTTGAACCTGTAATAGCCGCTCAAGTTGAATGAGAGATATGTATTGAAAATCCTGTTGGATTTATATTCAAGTTTATAGATCTGATTCCGTATTCCGCCGATAAAAGTCGCGCCGAATTCTGTTGCTGTTCCCAGGAAATTCGCATCTCGTCCATCAACAAAAAATTGCAGACCACGTTCATTATCAACGTGCACACCCAATTGGAGAATCTCCGAACTTCGCTCCTGCACCTTAATGATGAGCACGGGTTTTTTGTTTTCGTACCGAACGAGCAGCATAACCTGCTCGAACAGATTCGTGCTCATCACATTTGTAATCGATTGAATCGCCCTGTCAATCGTAAATGGTTCTCCCTCATTGAGTGAAACTTCACGGAATACCACGAATAATTTTGTCTTTAAATTCCCTTCAATTCTCCGATCAATAATTCTTCCCTCATCAATCCGGATCGATGCGATGCCGGTCTGTGTGTCGAATGAGATCGAATCGATCCTTGCGAGAGCATATCCGTGAAGCCGGTAGATTTCGATTACTTTTTCAAGTGCTGCTGTCGACTCGCGGGTATTGATAATCTTCCCTTTCAACGAAATGAAAGGAATAAGCAGCGTATCGGACGGGATAATCGTATTGTTTAAAAATTCTACGCCGGTCAATCGCGGATTCAGTGTGGCTTGAAACGTTACAACAGTTGTCGAATCGCCGTGTTGAATCTCGGCCCTGACGTCAGAATAGTCTCCCGATGCATACAAGAAATGCAACTGCCGCCGGATTGAAAATTGGGAGATTTCTCCGTTATATATTTGTTGTAAAAGAGTTTTCTGAAGAGCCGGTAAGCTACCAAGATCACCTTGAAATTTTATTTTTACATTTGATAAAGGTGCATCATCTATTGTTGTTGAAGTATGTACCGTCCTGATTTTTTGTTTGATCGCCGCAATGGCCGAATCCGCTGCACGCTCGCCCGCATCGATCAATGAATCTACTCCCGAAAAATCGGATGAAGATCGATCTCCGATCAATGGAGTGATGGCAACATCTGCTTTCCCCAGTTGAAGCTGATTAGGAACCTGCATCATAATGCTCATGATCTGATCGGCCATTTCCCACGGTTTCTGAACCTCATTGCCATTTCGCACTCCACTCGTTACATTCACTGCGATAATAATATCCGCCCCGAACTTCTGAGCCACGTCGACGGGGATATTTGAGATCAACCCGCCATCAAGCAATAATGTGCTGTCGCGGCTTACGGGACTGAACAGAAGCGGGATCGTTGTACTTGCACGGAGTGCTTCCGTAAGGTCGCCTTGTGACAAAATAATCTGACGTCCCGAGATGAGATCTGTCGTGACCGCCCTGAAAGGCACCTTGAGTTCATCGAACGATGAGTCAGGGTGATAAACGGCTTTCAACAGCAATCCGTTGAGGAATTTAGTCAGCCTCTGTCCGGTCGAAAATGACGATGGAATAATCGGCTGAAAATCCTTGAACCGGATTGTGAGGAATGATCTCTCTTCTGCCTGCCGTTGATCGAGAAATAAATCCGAGCGTCGTGCCTCGTCACTAAATGAGAGTACATCGCTCCAATTGACAGTGTCTGCAATCGCCTGCAACTCCGCCGGTGAATACCCCGAAGCATATAAACCGCCGACAATACTTCCCATGCTCGTACCAATAATAAGATTGATGGGTATTCCATGTTTTTCAAGCGATTTCAAGACGCCGATATGTGCCAACCCGCGGGCTGCTCCACCGCTTAGGACAAGAGCTACTTTTGGTTCTTTGAAGGTCTTAGTTGGAAGAATCGTCGATGTGCGTTTTTGCATGGGGCCGTATTCCGGCAGCACAATCGTCGATGGCTGAGCGTGAAGACACCATGCCCATAAAACAATGAGAATTACCGGGATATATCTGATAGGTGGCAAATGGCGATTCATTATATTGAGTCGGGTATGGGGTTTCATTCAGTTTGTCTCGTAACTTATAAAAAATCGCTTCGAAATGCAAAAGATACTTGACTTCACCTCTAAAATTACGTATTATTGATACACGACATTTTTGTCATATCATGAAGCGGGAGACGTCATGCGACAGCATATCGGTGAAAGAATAAAGAATGCGCGGGAAGCAGGCGGTCTGCTTCAGGCTGAACTTGCCCGTAAACTCCAGGTCACACCGCGGACAATCCAGAGGTGGGAAAGAGGTGAACAGATACCCGACGCCGATAAAATTCTGAAAATCGCCCACCTGACACATGCGCAGTCACAATGGCTGCTCACCGGCGAAGGTAGTATGTATGTTCCCGAGCAACGTTCCGTTGATCGTCACGCCGAAGTGAATCTCCACCGGGTTGGTCTGGTGAAGGTACCGCTCCTTGCCTCTGTTCCCGGCGGACGGCCAGCATTGATTTTTCATCCTGATTTTGTCGAGCGATATGTAGTCATTGATGATGTGAAAGATCCGTCGGCAATCGGACTTATTGTGCGTGGTCAGAGCATGGCACCCAGACTTGAAGAAGGAGATATCATTATTGTAAGCCCGAAACGCGAAGCGCGAAGCGGCGATATCTGCGTTATTCGTGTCGGTGATGAAGATACCGTCAAGCGGATAAAATTCGAGGGTCATTTCATACATCTTATTCCTTTGAATCGCGACTTCGAACCGATGGTTGTGCACAAGAAGGACGTATCATTCATTTGGAAAGTCGTACGTGTGATAAAAGAGCTTTAATAACGCCTGTAAATCATTGACTCTTTTTAACTTGCTTCTCTTTGCCGGAATCTATATCTTTTTAATAAAGTACCACGTCTAACACAATAAAAATTGGTCTGTGGTAAAATTCTTCGAACAACGCCTAAAAGAACTCTACGCCAATATTGCCGGGAAACGCATTGCGGTGGTGGGCGATCTCATGCTCGACAGGTATCTCTGGGGTACCGTCACTCGAATATCACCCGAAGCTCCGGTACCGATCGTGGAAGTCGACTATGAATCCTCGCGTCTCGGCGGGGCCGCTAATGTCGCCAATAATATCAAATCCCTCGGCGGAATACCCATTCTAATCGGTGTGGCCGGTAACGATCCCGCGGCCGGCATCCTCAGGTCGATCATGGAAGAAAACGGATTCCCGACCGAGGGGTTGATCATCGACGAGCGGCGGCCGACAACGGTGAAAACCCGTGTGATCGCCCATAATCAGCATGTCGTGAGAATCGATCAGGAAGCGAAACACGATATATCTCCATTTCTCCAGCAGCAGGTGCTCGCGTATCTCCGGTCGCAGATCTATTCGATCGATGCGATGATTATCGAAGATTATAACAAAGGAGTAATCGCCAATGATCTGATTGCTCCGCTGATTCAGCTCGCAAACGACTATCGGAAAACTGTAACCGTGGATCCGAAATTCAACAATTTTTTCAACTTCAAGAATGTCACAGTATTCAAACCGAATCGTAACGAAGTCGAAGAAGCCCTTGGAATGAAATTCTATAATGAAAAAATAGTCGAAGAAGCCGGTAAAATTCTGCTGGAAAAATTAAATGCACGATATGTGCTGCTCACGCGGGGAGAAAAAGGAATGTCCCTTTTTGAACGTGAAGGGAATGCAACGCATATGCCGACAAAAGCACTCGAGGTCGCCGATGTCTCCGGCGCCGGGGATACGGTGATTTCGACGCTCACGATGGTCCTTGCCGGCGGAGGTTCAATTCAAGAGGCAGCTACACTGGCCAATTATGCAGGCGGAGTTGTATGCGGCGAGATCGGTATCGTCCCGATCACTCTTGATGGATTGACACAAGCGGCCACCAACGATAATGATCCTCTGAATACGGGAGTATGATGGGACAGGTTGTGACGGTCAGGGAATTTCTTCCTCTCCGGGCTGAATTACGGCGCGAAGGAAAACGATTGGTGTTCACCAACGGCGTGTTCGATATTCTTCATCGCGGACATATAGAGTATCTCAACCAGGCCCGACTTTTAGGAGATAGACTCTTCGTCGGCGTCAACAGCGATGAATCGACACGACGGATTAAAGGGGAAAAGCGGCCGATCGTCCCGCAAAACGATCGGATATTCGTTCTATCAAATCTCCAATCGGTCGATTACGTCGGCATATTCGACGAGGATACTCCATACGAATTAATTTCGACAATCGTCCCTGATATACTCGTGAAAGGAGCCGACTGGTCGATTGATAAGGTGGTCGGAAAAGACATTGTTGAAGCCGCCGGAGGACGTGTCCTTACAATCCCATTTGTTGCAGATCGTTCAACAACAAATATCGTTCAGCGAATCATTGAACGCTACTGCTGACCGACCTCTTCAGGTTGAGGCATCGTGAAGAAGTTCTGGAAAATATTGCTGTATACGCTGGGGGGCGTTTTGCTGCTCTCCCTCCTGACATTTGGTTTTACGCAAACATCGGTATTCCGTCAATTGCTTCGATCCTTCCTCCTTTCCACTGCCAATGACGAGCTGAACGGCCGGCTCACGCTTGGTGCATTTCATGGAAATATTTTCACGGGTCTGACCATCGACAGCGTTTCGCTTGTCGTTGACGGTGTGACATTTATCAGCACCGAAAAAATAGAACTCCGTTATAATCCGCTGAAGCTCATAGATCGAAAAATCTCTGCAAGTAATGTGATTATTTCCAGGCCAAAGATTCAGATTCTGCGCAGGCGCGACGGCGCCTGGAACATCGATCGTCTCGCAAAGAAGAAAACAAAACCGGCAGGGCCATTCCAGTACACGATCGAAATTAAGAACCTCGAAATTCTCGACGGTACCCTCGCTTTCTATGACTCAACGTCGTTGCCGGCGACAGACTCTCTTGTCGAACAAAGGATCGACTACAGCCACCTAACTCTCGAATACCTGGGAATCAAGCTCTCCGGCGTTTTTTCCGCACAAATGCTCGAAGCTCAGATTCAGGATATGAATTGCTCTCTTCCCCGGAATGGAATAGTTTTAAAAAAAGTCTCCGGAATTTTTCACATCGACACGACCCGTGCAGAGATACAGAATCTTGCGATTCAAACCAAAGAAACATCAGTTGAATGCAGCGCATCGCTGCAGAAGATCAACATCCTGCGTCTGGCAAACATGGAATCACTCGAACATACGCCGGTGAAGTTAAAATTTAATGCACGGCGAGTAGATTTTGCCGAACTGAAAAAATTCCTACCTTCACTCTCATTCCTGGAAGGAACCGGATCCGTTGAAACTTCGTTGAGCGGTCAATTTGGAGATATTTCCATAGATTCCATGGAAGTATCCTTTGGGACATCATACGTGGGCGGTCAGGGACGACTTCGCAATCTTCATCGTCCCGCGGCATTATTCATCGATGCACGACTCGACAAGTGTATCATAAATCCCACCGAGGTCGTCGATCTTCTTCCGCCTTTTGAAATCCCGGATTACGGTCATCTAGGCCCTGTTAAATTTACTGTTGAATATCATGGCGAACCGCTTAATTTCCGAAGTTCGGTCCAGTGCACAACTGTTGACGCGGGATCGGCATATGCAGAACTCGCGATGGATCTTCGCATAAAGCCGACAAAATATTCCTTGTCGCTGAAGACACATAATGCAAACATCGGAAAGATCTTCGGAATTCCATCGCTCGACGGACAGCTTTCCGTAACGTCATCGGTCATCGGCTCAGGATTCCGTATCGATGAATTAACAACTACAGCGACCGCCGATATTGATTCATCGATGCTGTTTCACCTTCCGGTCAACCGTACGCACCTGTCAGTGGATGCAAAACCAAGCACGCTCGAATCCTCCATATCCGGATCGATCGGGAGCGCCCGAATTACTGCAATCGCTTCGCTCATCGCCGGCGAGGAAGACCTTAATGCGTATACACTCGACGTTGAGTGTGCAAATGTTAATGCCGCCGAATTTATACACGACGAGCAATATGAAAGTTCCATCCATTTTATCACGCACGTCCGGGGATCGGGGACATCGTTAGACGATGCAACCGGTCGGCTTGACCTTATTGTAATGCCCTCTTCGGTACGGGAGAAACCTATTGAAGGACGGACAATTACTCTGGAACTTAATCAGCATGATCTACGTAATAAAACGATTACACTCGGTTCGAATATCGCCGATGCGACAATGCGCGGTCAATTTACAATAAGTAAAATCGGGAGCATCATTGTTGAACAGTTCCAGCGCGTCAGCGATGCCATCGCCGCAAAGATTTTCCTTTCCGATTCCACAATCGGCATTCAAACTCTTCTTTCCAGCCATCCGACTGCTCATCGAAAATCTGCACACCGCTTACCGTCCGTTCTCCGTCAGAACGAAATGGTGAATATGGATTATGAGGTAAAGTTGAAAGACCTTTCTCCCGTCGCACTATTTTTACGTTCCACCTGTGCAGCTCGTGGAACATTTAAAGGTTTCCTGACCGGAACGACGTCGGACATGCTCGTAGGAGGCGACTATCAGGTCGAAAATGTAGTGTACACCGATTCACGTCATCAATATTTATTGAATAAAGGAATCGTATCATTCGAAATCGACCATATCACGCCAACCAATGCCGTCGATTCAATGAGAGTACGAATGCAGATGTCGGCCAGCGACTTCTACCTCGGCTCAATGAGATTTACAAACGCCCGCGCGAATATCCAATACCGGAAACAAGCCGGAACATTTTCACTTCGGGGGACTATCGACTCGGTCGTGACACTCGATATTGATGGGCGGCTGGCAATAGCAGCAGTACCGTATATGCTCACAATCGAAAATCTCATTGCACAGTACCGGGGATACGATTGGGAACTTCCATCAACAATCTCGATTCCCTTCGATACCGCGAGTCTGACCATACCGAAATTGAAACTCGTTCACGGAAACGAAACGATTGCACTTGAGGGATCACTGCGGGCGGGCGGCACGATCAACGCTTCGCTTACTCTTGATAACTTAAACCTGCTGAATATAAAATATTTCTTTATCAATGGATCACAAAACGACACACGGAGTTTTTCAGGTCTTATCAATGCAACTGCAACAGTTACTGGAACACTGGAAAAACCGGTTATCTCGGCAAGCGCTCGCGCTACAAATCTTACTTACGGCAAAGTGAAGCTTGGTACATTCGCGGGAACGCTCGGACATAAAGAAGGCGTAACGACAGTCGACGCTTCATTCCAAGGCGCTGTCGGATCAAAGGAAACACAGAGGGCCGATTTTTCAATCCACGGGACAATTCCTTTGAACCTGGCCCTGACCTCCGTTGCCGATCGGTATTCATCAGGGGAGTTTAACCTCGATGTTACCTCAAAAGATTTCCGGCTCGATCTCATCGATCCTTTTATACCGACGCTCGATCAACTTTCCGGTAAACTTAATTGTACACTTCACATCGGGGGAACTGCATCCAAGCCTTTCTATACTGGCTCCATCACTGTGGATTCAGTGCAAGCATTGTTTATCCCGAACAATATGAGATATTGGATGTTCGGAAAATTTGAACCACAGGGAGACAGCATCACCATATCTCAATTAACGCTCAATAACGATTTCACCGACCGGGCTGATGGACTTGTCTCGGTCATGGGGTCGGTTCACCTTCGCGGTCTTATGGTCGATTCATTTAATCTGACGGCCTTTGGTGCACTGCAAATTCTTAGCGAGAAATCACACCAGGCAATGAGCAGTGTTTACGGCACTCTGTTCGCCCAGATCGGCGATGAAGGTCTTCATTTTACGGGGACACCTGCAAAATCACTCCTCAGTGGTTCGATCGAGTTGCGAAATGCACTACTGACATTCCCGCCCTCGCGTGAACAGCTTTCATACGGTGCATCGGAGAATCTTGTCGGTATCATTTATACCGATGATACACTCACTATAATACACGATCTGACAGATTCGCTGTACTACGCCGCGCTTCATCAGCAATCTAATACTTCAGTCGAACGGGTGCGGGATATCGAACAGCAATCAGCATTTTTACAGGGCATCGATTACGACCTCCGCATTCAAACAGCAGGCCAGGTTTCGATTACAATGATGTTTACTCCGGTAGAAGAATTATCCGCCAATCTCAGCGGTGAAATCACAGTGCAGAAATCCGAAGGTGTGCCAAAATTTGTAGGTGAGATTGAAGTCGGTAATCAATCGAGATACCGGTTCATCAAAGACTTTATCGCAAGCGGTAAGCTGATATTTACAGGACAATTCGATAATCCGACACTCGATTTAGAAGCCAGTTTCTCCGGCGAACGAAAATCGCTGGATACCACAGTAGCAGGGAAGTGGGTCGTGGTCACCTTAAAAATTTCAGGAACCCGTCAGGCACCGCACGTTGAATTTGATCTGACGGAAAATGGTGTACGCCGCCAGGGAGACGTTCAGAATGATGCATGTATGTTCATACTGACGAACGGACAGTTTGCCGAGGATCTGACTCCGCAGGATCGCGCTAAAGGTCCCGGGGGCATCACCCCTCAATCGTATAGCTCGTTATTATCCGGGATCTCGTCATCGGTTCTGGCGGGCCCGGTTACTGAATTTCTCAGAAATAATTTCAGTTCGGCCATCCAATCTGCCGAGGTGTCATTTGGATCCGAGAGTTTCACACAACCCGAACTGCGTGTGATTGCCAGTGTTGGAGCAAGTGTATGGCGATACAGCGGCCGGATCACCGATTTTGGTAACGGGAACGTCAGTGTCGAAATCCCCGTTGGCAGGGTGATCAGTGTGAACCAGCTTATCAACCTGGTTCTTGAATTTGAGCGCCGGCTCGAAACCCAGAATGCCACAATCTCAACGAAACGGGAATTGACAAACAATCTTCGTCTGTTCTACCGATTCACATTTTGATTTTTCCCACAATATCCCTATGCTAAAACAACGGATACTTGATTTTTTTGCCCATCATCCAAATGAGTCCTTCAAATCCAAAGAGCTTGCTCGACGTCTCTCGATTCGCGATGAAGACGACTACCGCAACTTCCGTACTCTTCTTCACTCCATGAGCGATGCAGAAGAAATCCAGAGGTTAAAGGGGCGGCGATACACTGCAGTGAAGAAAAAAAGTACGATTACAGGAATACTAAGGGTAACGAAACAGGGGTTCGGTTTTGTTCTTGATGATAATGGAGAAGAGGCATTCGTCAGCCAGCGTTTTATGGGAACAGCGCTGGACGGTGATACTGTCGTAGTCTCGCTGTTTGCAGTACCAATGCCCAAAAAAGGGGGAAAGCCTCCTCAAACCGAACGGCGGGAAGAAGGCGAAATCATCCGGATACTCCATCGTGCCCGCACAACAGTTGTCGGAAAACTTACCAAGACGCGGAATTTCTTTTTTGTGATCCCCGACGACGCCCGTGTAAGGCGGGACATTTATATTCCTCGTCAATCTCTCGATGGTGCAAAAAACGGTGACAAGGTTGTCATACAACTCGAGCCATGGGAATCGGAGCATTTGAATCCTGAAGGCCGGGTCATTGAAATTCTGGGCAGAGCAGGCGACCCTTCGGCAGAACTACTATCGGTGGCCAGGGCGTTCGATCTTCGAACGGAATTCCCACGCGATGTCGTACGCGAAGCGCAAAATTTTTCCGCCGTTATTCCCAGAGACGAACTCGCCGGCAGAAAAGATTGCCGGCCTCTTCTCTGCTTCACGATCGATCCGGAAAACGCACGCGATTTCGATGACGCTGTTTCCCTTGAACATCTTCCAGATGGAACTGCGCGCCTTGGCGTTCATATTGCCGATGTCGGGTATTACGTCCGCGAAGGTTCCGCACTCGACTCCGAAGCGCTTCGGCGGGGAACCAGCGTATATCTGGCCAACAGCGTTATACCGATGCTTCCGGAACATCTGTCGAACGATCTGTGCAGTTTACAGCCGCATAAAGACCGACTCACTTACTCCGTGTTTATGAATATCAATCCCCGTGGAACCGTTCAGGAATATGAAATCGTGAAATCGATAATTTCCAGCAAACGGCGGTTTACATATGAAGAAGTCCAAAAGATCATCGATCAGGGCAAGGGTGAATTTGACGACACAATCCTCGCAATGCATCGGCTCAGTACAATGCTGACAAAAAAACGGATGCGAGAAGGAAGCATCGATTTCGAAGCGCCCGAAGCTCAGTTCAGATTCGATGAAGACGGATACCCGGTGGAAATTATTAAGAAAACCCGACTCGATTCACATCGGTTGATTGAAGAGTTCATGCTGCTGGCAAATAAAACTGCGGCCCGTCATATCGGCGTTACAAGGAGTAACGAAAATCAAAATCCGTTTATATATCGTGTGCATGATGTTCCCGATCCCGGAAAGTTGAAAGATCTCGCAACATTCGTAGCAAATTTCGGTTATAAACTAAATCCCGACCATCTTCAGGCAAAGGATCTGCAAAAATTACTTGAATCCGTTAAAGGGACAGAAGAAGAGTATGTGATAAATGATGTGGCCATTCGATCGATGGCAAAAGCAATCTATTCGGAAAAGAACATCGGTCATTTCGGATTAGGATTCAGGCACTATTCTCAATTTACTTCACCGATTCGCAGGTACCCCGACCTTTTTATCCACCGACTTCTTCAGGAATATGCGGTGGGGATGACTGCGGAACGACGTACGCATTTTACAAATATCCTTCCGAATGTCTGCCTGCAATGCTCCGAGACCGAGCGGAAGGCAGCCGACGCCGAGAGGGAATCGGTCAAGATAAAACAAGTAGAATATATGGATCGACATATCGGAGATGAACTACATGGAATAGTGTCGGGGGTATCGAATTTTGGTATTTTTGTTGAAATTAACGACCTTCTCATTGAAGGAATGGTTCGGGTACGGGACATGGAAGACGATTATTATATGTATGATGAAAAAAAATACGCCTTGATCGGCCGTCATACAGGGAAGCGATACAGAATCGGCGATAAGGTGAAAGTGCAGGTTATAAGCGTCAGTATCGAGAATCGGGAGGTCGATTTTACCCTCGTAAGCTAATCCCTTTCCAACTGGAATTATTCAGTCGGAGTAACCCGGTATTTACACGGGATTCCAGCTTTTACTAAATAAACGGCTTTCCTGACGGAAGAACTTCCGTATTATCAAACTTGTTGTTTGTTTATGTGTCTAAATACATGAAAAAGAGTCTCAAAACCTTTATGGGCTTTGGTCTGTAACATTGCTTTTCGCGAAGAAATTCAATAGAATGAACCTTGTGGGAAGGTACAATCTTAAAGGGACTTCAATGAAAAGAGACATAATTTTTCGGAGTTTATTTTTTCTACTATTGATAGTTTTTCCCTCGCTCCTTACGGCGCAATTCGGGAAGAATAAGGTCCAATATAAAAAATTTGAATATTCATTCATACAGTCGACGCATTTTGATATTTACTTTACGCAGGACGGTGAATATCTCGCCAGATATGTTGCCGACGTCGCGGAAAATGCGCTGAGTTCCATCAGCAAAGAATTCCGCTATCAGATAAACAACCGTATCCCCATCGTCGTCTACAATTCACACAACGACTGGCAGCAGACCAATGTCGTTTCAGATTATCTGGAAGAAGGGATTGGCGGTGTCACCGAACTTTTTAAGAATCGTGTTGTCGTTCCTTTCGAGGGGAATTATCCGCAATTCCGTCATGTAATCCACCACGAGCTTGTTCATGCCGTGATCAATGATATGTTCTACGGCGGTTCAATACAATCGATCATCACGAATAACATCCGCCTGCAGCTGCCGATGTGGTTTAACGAGGGTCTTGCGGAATACGAATCGAGCAGGTGGGAAACGAACTCGGACATGTTCATGCGCGATGCAACAATCCACCAATACATTCCCCCGATCCAATATCTCAGCGGTTATTTTGCATATCGTGGAGGGCAATCGATATGGTGGTATATCTCCAACAAGTACGGCGAGCAAAAAATCGGAGAAATTCTCAACCACATACGCGCAACAAAAAGCGTCGAACAGGGATTGAAGGGGTCTCTCGGTTTGAGTCTCGAAGAACTTAACGAACGCTGGCAGAAAGAACAGAAGGTCATGTACTGGCCCGATATTGCCAAACGCGAGGAACCCGAGAGTTTTGCCAAGCGGTTGACAAATCATGTGAAAGGGGGCAATTTTTACAACACCAGTCCGGCAATCTCCCCGCAGGGTGATAAGATCGTGTTCCTCTCCGACCGTGCCGATTATTTTGATATTTATATGATGTCGGCTCTTGACGGCGAAATTCTTGATAAAGTTGTGAGTGGACAGCGGACAAAGAATTTTGAGGAGCTCCATCTTCTTACACCAGGGCTGACCTGGTCTCCCGATGGAAAACGGATCGCCCTTGCAACGAAAGCAGGAGAACATGATGCGATTTTTCTTGTCGACGTCGAAAGTGGTAATGAGGAAAAAATTCCAATCCCCCTCGATGGCGTGTTCACAGTCGACTGGTCTCCGAAAGGCGATCAATTAGCCTTTGTCGGAAATACAAGCAACCAATCGGATATCTATATATATGACCTTACGACCCATCAGATGAAGAACCTGACCGATGATATTTTTACCGACCTCGATCCTGTCTGGGCACCCGACGGAAAAAGCATCTATTTTTCTTCCGAACGAGGCGAGTACCTCGACGGGCAAAGTATCCCGGCAGATTTTCGCATTCAGGACTTCACCCACAGTCAGATGAATATTTACAACATCAATGTTGAGACAGGGATCATCACCCGGGTCACAACGACAACTGATGCCGACGAGACTTCTCCTGTTGTATCGTCTGACGGGAAAAAGATACTATTCATTTCCAATCGAAACGGGATTAATAATATCTATGAAAAAGACATTGAATCGGGAAAGGAACGGCCCGTTACAAATTCATTAAGCGGAATTTACCAGCTTTCGTTGTCACACGATGGAAATAAACTCGTGTTTGCCTCGCTGGCCGAAGCCGGGTTCGATATATATTTGATGAAGACTCCGTTCGAGAGAGATCTGAAAATTCAGAAGCTTGAACTGACCGAATGGCTCAAGCGGGGAGCTGTTGACTCGACCCAGAATATTCCGCCGTCAACACCGAACGATAGCACAGCACAAAAGGCAAAGAGTGACTCGCTCGCTCAGGTGTACGGCAAGAATATCCGCATAGATTTCAAAAATTATGTGTTTGCCGAGAGATTCGCATTCGACACCACCAAGCGGAAAACCCCAACACGATATGACGTGTTCAATATATCAAATAATATCGATTCCAGCGGACACTACAAGGTGAATAAGTACAAACTGAACTTTTCACCTGATATCATATACGGGAATGCAGGTTTCAGCACATTCTTCGGCGTTGAGGGAACGACACAAATGTTGTTCAGCGATATGCTGGGCGACCACCAGATATACTTCGCGACAAACCTGAATATCGATCTCAAGAACAGCGATTACTATCTGGCATATTATTATTTACCCAACCGAATTGATATCGGAATTCAAGGTTTCCACAGCGCACGCTTTCTGTATATCGATGACCCGGATGGAACGGCATATCTCTACCGGTTCAGAACGTATGGCGGCATTTTCTCTGCTTCCTATCCGATTGATAAATTCAACAGAATCGATCTTGAACTTGCATGGTACACAATTCTGAAAGAAAATCTGGATTACTCCGGATACAATTCACAGGAACGTTCTCTCCTACTCCCTGTCATCGGCTATACACACGATAATACACTGTGGGGATACACCGGACCTAACAACGGCGAGCGTTATTCACTGACTTTTATGGCAAGCCCACGGGTCTTTTCAAACGGCATCGAGTTTATGAAAATCGACGCAGACTACCGAAAATATCTCAGGCTTGGGAAGGATTTTACATTCGTGATGCGCGGCTTTGGCGGAACAAGCTTCGGCTCGAAACCGCAGCGGTATTTTATCGGAGGCACCGAGAATTGGATCAACCGGTCGTTCGGATATAACGGAATCCCCATCCAGGATGCGGAAGATTTTGTATTCCTAACACCGGTGCTGCCGCTCCGCGGTTTTGATTATGCCGCACAACTTGGGACGAAAGCGGCTCTCATGAATCTTGAGCTGCGTTTCCCGTTTATTCGATATTTTATACCAGGCGTTCTTCCTTTTGCATTTCAGAATGTCACCGGTGTACTCTTTGCGGATATCGGATCTGCATGGACACATAACAGCGACTTTAAAGGAGTCGACCGCGACGCCGAAGGAAACGCTTACGCACGTGACATTCTGATGGGGACAGGCACAGGGGTTCGCTTGTTCTTCATCGGATTCCTCTTTCGGATCGATGTCGCCTGGCGGTATGATATCCGGGGATTTTATGAACCACGTTACTATATCTCGCTGGGAGCAGATTTTTAAACGTAAACGAATTCCTCTTTCACAGTTTTCATTTCACTTGTCATTTTTAAGCTGTTTTTATCAGCAGGAATCCTTTACATTGACAACACGACACCATTCAGCTGTTGTGGGATTTCCCGACCACGCCCTCGAGAAAATTGCCTATGCATCTGTTGAAACGATTCCAGTTCGTGAACCGAATGATCGCGCTCGTCTCGGATACCATGTCTGGCAGTTCCTTTCAGGAAAAATTCCAAATCTGGAAGAAGCGATTCGCATTGCCCGTTCCCGGCTGCTCATCACCAAAACAGAAGTAAATGCAATAATCCTGCAAAAACTGAAAGAGCGTGGAATTCAAAAGATCCTATAAAAAACCCTCAACATTTTTGTAATGATGATTTGTACCAGAATCAGCAAAACAAGAAAGGTATGGGGGAAATAATATGTAACTCGAGAGGCAACAACTCGTATATATTTATACGAAGAAGAGAAACATTATTATGAACGTGAGACAGATGAACCGAATGCGTATAACAGGAGGTGGGAAAGAGAATGACAAAAGTGACACGATTTGAGGAGGGGGGAATTATCGTCATCGAACCGAAAGGGGAACTGATCGGCGGAACTGAAACCGATGATCTACGAAATGCCATCAACGATGCTGTATCACGGGGAAATACAAAGCTTGTAATCGATCTTGGAAAAGTTCATTACATCAACAGTACCGCACTCGGACTGCTGACGTCGACCCACGTGAACTACACGAAACGAAACAGCCGCGTTGTTCTTTGCAATGTTGAAAAACAAATTAACAGCATTTTCATCATTACCAAACTTGCGCTGATATTCGAAGTGTACAAGGATCAAAACGAGGCGCTTGCATGCTTCTCCCAATAATTTTGTAGATACCGAAAGGTCCGTCATGGCTGTCTCAAAAGAGTCAAGAACTGCAGGAATCATCCTCATTTCCCTGGGGATAATATTCCTGATTCTAAATGCGACTGAATTAGGCTGGAGACATCTCTGGCCCCTGGTTATGATCCTAGGTGGGATTGGATTTATTGTACTCTACGCCCGCGACCGAAAAAATTTCGGCGTGCTCATGCCAGCCAGCATTCTTATCGTCATCGGAGTGATATTTACCGTATATGCATGGCTTGGATGGGAATACATGAACACTCTCTGGCCACTGTTCATCGCTGCACCGGGAATCGGTTTCTTTGCAATGTACGTTTTTGGCCCGCATGATACCGGACTTCTGATACCCGCTTTCATCCTGACAGGAATTGCAGGAATATTCCTTCTGGTAATATACGACAAAGGGGAATACTGGCCTGTTCTCCTGATCCTCATCGGTCTGACAATGATTTTTCGACGCCGCTCGTGATATCTTCACAACTAGTGTCTCGATTCAAAAACAACTTGAATAAGTCGAAGCGTAATAACATGCATTCCCGGGCGGAATCGACTGAATTCACTTGATTGAATTTTCACCGTTCCAATTAAGTTATTTTAGTATAATAGCTGGAGCGGTACTAACCAGAAAAATAGTACCCATACAACACAGACCAGACATTTGAGTTTTTCCCTCCGAATTAATTCAATGACTTTCCCGGATTTTATTGTCTGCACGTTCCATATCGGGAGAAATATCGCACCTTGCTTTTTGTAACAATTGTCGCTATTGTACAATCATCTCGATGACCTATCAATATTTTTTGTCACGGGATAGTCGGAAGTAAAATTGTTTTACCATCTATTTTTTTTATAAATCGTTGCGAAGGCATGCGCATCGAATGACGTTCCTCAATCCAGCAGTATTAGTCGGTTTACTCGCGGCTGCTTTTCCGCTGCTGCTCCATATTTTCAATCTGCGTAAGCTTAAGGTCATAGAATTCAGTACCGTTTCGTTTCTTCAGGAACTCCAAAAAAGCACACTCCGGCGGTTGAAGTTTCAATACTGGCTTCTTCTCATTCTTCGAACTCTTCTCATTCTATTTATCGTGTTAGCTTTTGCGCGGCCTGTACTTCGCGGCACTTTCAGTATGGGGTCCGGAGAACACTCGGCAACAACTATGATCATTATCCTGGACGATTCATATAGCATGGGACGAACTGACGAACACGGAATACTTATATCACAAGCACAGGCCCGTGCCAACGAACTTCTTTCAATGCTTCGTGAAGGAGACGACGGACTTGTTCTAAAGCTCTCAGGAGGAGGAAAAACACCATTTGATGCTCCGACACAGAATACCACTCTCCTTAAAGCAATCGTTCGCGAAACAAAACTCTCGGCGGTTCATCGACCGATTGATGATGCGCTTCGTGCCTCCGCACGACTCCTGCAACATTCGACCAATCCAAATAAAGAAATCTTTATACTCTCGGATATGCAGCGAGGCACTATTCAACCTCAGTCTGATTCTTCGACAATTCGCACGCTCTTCCACAATGGCGTAAATATTTTCTATTCCGCGTTCGGAGGTTCATCAAAAAATAACGCCGGGATTATCGACACCCGAATTGAAAATACACTCTTCGATCTAGACCGGCCGTGCATCGTTTCGGCAACGGTAAAAAATTTCGGACAGACTCCACTCCATACGTTTGTGGTCAGCGCCTATCTGGGAAAATCAAGGGTTCAACAAAAATCGATCGATCTGGCTCCGCAGCAAAGCGCTATGGTAGAATTTCCTCTTCTTCTGCAGCACCGCGGTTTGAATGATGGGAGCATCCGCATTGAGGATGATCAATGTGAATACGACAACATCCAATATTTTTCGGTAAATATTCCACAAACAATTCGGATTCTTCTTGTGGCTCAATCACCCGATGATTTTATATTTGTCAGAACAGCTCTTGAAATCTCGCAGTCCGCTGCACATTCCTCTATCTTTTCAACTACATCCTCGACATTGAACGGCGTGACCTCGACAAATCTACGCGATATGAACGTGGTTATCTCCTCCATTTCCAACGAACCGTCGGCCGATGCTCTTCAGCGACTCAAAGAATATACGAAGAGCGGCGGGACGCTAATCCTATTCCCCGGGAAAAATATATCACCTGCTTCACTGCACCGACTTGCGTCCGCTTTGAATCTTTCAGGTGTCGACTCGATCAGCGGTAATATACAGGAACGTGAACGATTTCGGACACTCGAACACGTTGATAACCGCCATCCGATTTTCAACGGAATGTTTGAATCTCATGAACACGATCGCACCTCCGGAGCCCGGCCACGAAACGAAATACAGCTTTCCGACGCACCCCGCGTGTTTCAATCGGTGGTCATCCATCCCGTCTCGCGAAGTAACACTCTCATCGCACTTTCCGATGGAAATGGATTTCTGACTGAATATCCTTCGGGCGAGGGTAAGATACTTATCTACGCCGTTCCGCCGACAGCAGAGTGGTCGGAATTCCCGCTCAAAGGCCTTTTTGTCCCACTTCTGTATCGTACAATACTCTATGGTGCACAGGTGGCTGTTCCTATCAATGTAGCCTTTTGCGGCGATCCCATCACTTTCTCGATTCCATCGCTCCTATCTGGCGATCAAATGCCCTGGTCGGTTGTCGCCCCGGATGGCGATGAGACGCGGGTCAAACCTCTCCTGAATTCCGGACGGCATTCATCAACAGTGACGGATTCAACTTCGCTGAACGGACTCTATACACTCATGCACGGAACAAGTCCTTATGCTCAGTGCGCCGTAAATATGGATCCGAAGGAATCAGATCTGACTCCTCTGGACGGGCCGGCATTCAGATCGCACATCATAGCCTACGGGATATCGGACAACCGAATCATCGAGATTAATCCGACGAAGAGCGCACAAGCGATGATTCTTGAATCTCGTTATGGTCAGGAATTATGGCGTTTTGCGGTGATCTGTGCTCTGGCATGCGCTTTTTTTGAAATGTTAGTTATCTACAGCTCGAAACGGTACGCGCAACGGGAGCCTCTATGAGCAATATATCACTGGATGAGATCGCAATTATAGTTCTCGTGATATTGGTATTGGCAATTCCGATCACATTTTCGTATACTGCCATCCGGAAACGGCGAGCGGTCGGGAAAACACTTCTCCAATGGCGGCCGGGACCGATTCGGCTTGCGCTTATTTTTTGGTGTATCCTCGGAGTATCGTTCTCGGTCATATTATACCAGTATTCGACAAGCCGCTATGCAAAGCTTATTTTTCTTGGGGCTTTTTTTTCAGGACTAATGAATGTCCTGGGAAGTACGATAGTCATAGGCGAACACGGAATTTTTATTTATCGCCGGTCGATTCTCTGGAAAAATATCTCACAATTTTCCGTGTGGGAGAAAGACGGAAAGCATCATATGAGCGTGACATGGAGTGATGACGACTCCGCGCAGAAAGAACAGACTGTCAACTTTGTTATCCCACGGCGGATGGTAAAAGTAACTCTTGCGCTCTTTCAAAATTTCATTCCATCGATTCAATTACCACGGAGCAATTGATGAAAACCGAATTGGTAGTAATACTTGTCGCTGCGATTCTCCTTTCGGCTTTTGGCATTTATAAGCAACGCTCGATGGTCAAGAGCATAGGAATTATCGAATTTCGATGGCAAACCAAGGTTTCGAAAATCCGTTTTTTTATCATGATGATTATCTATGTCGTAGTTTTCGGTATAGTACTCTATCGAACCATTGAGCCATTGATTATTTTCGCCTTTATCGCATTACTGCCAATTTATTTGTATCGCCCTCTGGGGTACGAGTACATTGGCCAGGATGGGATCCTTGTCAGGAATGGCGGGCTTAGACTTTATTGGCATCAAGTGACAAGCTGGTCGATTGTAGAAAATGAGGGGCGTGCGTTTCTTCGACTTGAATTTAAACAAGATCCTTCGGCATCTCATACCGACCTTACCGAGATTGTTATTCCGTCAGGGCGGCGTTCTGAGATCGAGATGGCAATGCAAAAAGGTGCGGTTATCCAGTCGTAATCACTTTTTCCGGAGAATATCATGGATTGGCTTATTGTCATCATATCCCTTGTCATTGCGGGCGGTACAATCTGGGGAATACAAATGCTTTTCAAACGGAGATATGACAAAATCGGAAAGGTTGTCTGCTGGTGGTACACCTTACCGGCACTGTCTGGAATCGGAATCATGTGTTCATATATAATTATCGGATTTTATCTTTATTTTACGACATTCAATCCGAATTACATTTTCTTCTTCTGGCTCGGCCTCGTATTGCTTGGTTTTTATTTCTTCTTTGGCCGTGCGGCAATCGGCAGCTTTGGAATTTTTTGGAACGGACGCATGATCCCGTGGAAGGCGATCTACGACTACCAATTCACGGAGAGACTAGGCAATCGTCTGCGTTGGCAATTTCGGTGGAGAGAATCACCTGCAGCAGCCGGCAATCGGTATACAATAATAATCATCCCTGCTTCTCATCGTGTAAAGACGGAAGAAATAATCCGGAATACACTTCAGAGTCAATCGGATGACCTCAAAGAAGAAACTCATTGACATCGAGCAGGGCGCTCGCGAACGCGCTGTCATCGTCGGCATCACCGGTCCTTCCGCATCCCGTGCTCAGGCGGAAGAATATTTAGAAGAACTGGCTCTCCTTGTCGATACAGCCGGGGCCGATGTAATCCACCGGATTATCCAGGATCGCAATACGATCGACGTGGCGACATTTATCGGCAAGGGGAAAGCCGAACAGATTGCTGCAATTATCACCGATGAAAATATCCATCTCACTGTTTTCGACGACGACCTCTCATCCGTCCAGATTCGCAACCTTGAACGCGTTCTCAATTGCAAAGTGATTGATCGGAGCGGATTAATTCTCGATATTTTTACCAAACGCGCCAAGAGCAACGAAGCCCGAACGCAGGTCGCTCTCGCACAATACGAGTACCTCCTGCCGCGCCTGACGCGGCAGTGGACGCATCTTTCGAAACAGTACGGCGGCATCGGGACAAAAGGGCCGGGTGAAACGCAAATTGAAACCGACCGGCGTATGATCCGGAAACGCATCAGCCATCTCCGCGAAAAGCTCGAACGCATCAACCAACAGCGTGAAATCCAACGCCATGGACGGGAAGAACTAACTCGGGTCGCCCTTGTGGGATATACCAACGCCGGTAAATCAACATTAATGAATCTTCTCTCGCAAGCCGACGTCCTTGTCGAAAACCGTCTTTTTGCTACCGTCGATTCTACAGTTCGATGCATCCCACTCGATGCCGGTACAAAGATACTACTTTCAGACACCGTCGGTTTTATCAGAAAACTTCCTCACAATTTAATCGCATCGTTCAAAAGCACACTCGCGGAGGTTACGGAGGCCGACATACTACTTCATGTAATCGATATCAGCCATCCTCTGTGGGAAGAACAAATTGCGATTGTCGGATCGACGCTTCATGAAATATCAGCTGAGGGGAAATCCACAATGATGGTATTTAACAAGATCGATCTTCTCGAGGATCGAGGCATTCTCGAATTGGTGGGGAAAAAGTATCAGAACAATGTCTGTATTTCCGCTGCACGCGCGATCAATATTTCCACACTAAAGGAAAAGCTTTCGCTGCTCGTTCAGGATGCCTATATCGATCGGACATTTATTTTCTCGCAGAATCAATACGACCTCATCGCACGCATTCATGATGTCGCGGAAGTCCTCTCTCAACATTATGCTCACGATCATGTCGAGATGCATATCCGCGTACGGCAGAGCGAGCTTGACAGGCTCGTCCAGCTTTTCCCGAAACATACGGTAAAATCGCAAAAACAAAATCACAACAATTAATATCCTTAATATCTACGATTTTTGATTTATGATTTCCGGGTTTTAAACCGTGACTATAATTTTTGTTTATCTCAACGTCTATTAACTTAAAAATTATCAACCGTTTATTCATTTCTTTTCCTGCATCCGCTTCTTCAATATATCGATGCCGCGCTTATGTCTCTGCCTCACATTGTCCTCGGCGAGATCCAGCTCTCCGGCGATTTCCTGGACCGATAAATCCTGATAATAGCGGCGTACAATTACTTCTCTATATGTCACGGGCAGGCTTTCAACCTCCGCCTTGATTTTTTCCCAAGCTTCACGACGATCTGCATTTTCATCGAGTGTATCGGCTACCGAATTATCGACAAGATGCCCTTCTTCCACACATTCGAGTGCAACTTCTTTCAGTATATATTTAGTGCGAAAATGACTTTTTAGCAGGAAAAATGCTTTCGCGGCAAGGAGAGCGGGGATATTTTCGTCATGAATTCTATCCTTGAAATTTCGAAGGAACCAAATGATTGTTTTCTGCGCCAGTTCATCCGAATCGTCTTCATCATGAATTTTCCCCATGATCCGACGGAATACCTGTTCCCGGAGCATCGCACAGAGCCTGTTCAGTGCATCGTTATCTCCCCGGCGTGATAGATAAAGGAGATCACGGACGTTATTGTTATCGTTCTTCGGCATTCGGACAGATAAGGAAGAAATCCTGAGAAAATATGTTAGATTACTTTGGATTCACACTTTTTTTATTTGCTTCACGGAGCTCTTTATAACTTATAGCCGATCTTTCTGAGAAATGATTTTCTTGCCATAATATCCGATTCCGTTTCGATACCTTTCACCGATGCTCCGTCGATGACCCCCAGTATTCCCCGTCCCTGTCCGGTTTCTGCAATGATTACTTCGGTTGGATTTGCTGTGGCACAAAACACCCTGCATACTTCAGACACATTTTTAACAGTATTCAGAATATTTACGGGAAACCCGTTCTCCATAAAGATAATGAATGAATGTCCGCATCCCAGTGCCAGAGCATTTTTTTGTGCCAGCTCGATCAATCGCCCGTCATTCCCGCTGAACCGCACGAGTGCAGGACCCGACGATTCGCAAAAAGCGATGCCGAATTTCATGGCCGGTTGAGTTTGCACTATGGCCTCATGAAGATCTTCCACTGTTTTAATAAAATGAGAATGACCAAGGATGAAATTCATATCATCCGGTTTTTCGATACGAACTGTAAGAATATTCATACAATGAGCCTTTCCATTATCAATTACAACTGAGGATTTACGGGGATGAGGCAGACAACATGTCCGGGTATCTCTTTTCCGTTTAATAATAAACCGCGGAGCGTGAGTACCATCTGTTCTCCGGCTATCAACTGCCACGGTTCATCTACGATCTTCCGACCGCTTCCCGAAAACGTCAACTCGTATCTTCCTTGCGGTTCGATTTCTACGGCAGGAAGCGGAAGAAAGCGGCCGTTCATTTCATAATCGATATTCCGGGATGTTATCCGAATTCGTCCGCTCCCGAGCGATAGTACCCCGCGGCTATTATTAGTAATAAGCAGAATTATTTGTGAAGAGACCTTTTTCTTTACGGTATAACTCGCATCGTAACAATAAAGGATCTTGTTGACCGTATCTTCAATTGTCCGGGTACGCACTACGTGGTCTTTCACAACAACAACAAACGGATATCGGGAGACACAACCAACACAGGCAAACAAAAATATTGCCGGGAATATACAGAACGATATCCAACGGATCAGATTATTTTTTCTTTCCATATCGGAAAAAGTTTTTCAGATCATCAAGACTTTGTTTCACCACCCGTTGCGGGACATCGCCGACAATCTGTACACTCCCAATCTTTGTTGGGATAATAAAATGAATTTTTTTCTCTTTCACTTTTTTGTCGTGGGACATGAATGCAACAAGTTTTCCGTTCGACAACGATGGAAGTATATTCGGAAGTGCAAGCCGATTGATCAACGATGCAATACGCTTGTATTCACCCTCGTCCAAGATACCGAGGAGGTTCGCCATCCGGCTTTCAACCAACATGCCAAGCAGTACTGCCTCGCCGTGTTTTATTCCACGATACCCGACAGCAGCTTCTATGGCATGACCGATTGTATGTCCGAAGTTCAAAACCGCCCGTCCTCCGGAAACGGCTTTCTCACGTTCATCATTTCGCACAATGTCGGCTTTGAGCGAACAGCATCGTGCAATGGTATGCATGACGACTTCCGGATCGAGTGAGACGATTTCGTCCAGGTGTTTCTCAAGATACTGAAAGAACTCATCGTCGGCAATGATTCCATACTTAATTACTTCGCCGAGACCGCATATGAATTCTCTGGGCGGTAATGTAACAAGAACAGTGCTGTCGGCGAGGACGAATCGAGGTTGATGGAATGCACCGATCATATTTTTACCCAAGGGATGGTTGACTCCGACTTTCCCGCCAACCGAGCTGTCGACCTGAGCGAGAAGCGTCGTAGGAATCTGAATAAAATCAATCCCCCTCTGATAAATCGCTGCAACAAATCCTGCAAGATCACCGACGACACCTCCACCCAGGGCAAACACTGCTGCCGTCCGACTGAGGCGTTTTCGCAGCATTACCGAAATAATCGTATTGACTCGATTGATATTCTTTTGCTGTTCCCCCGGCGGGATAATGATCGAAGTGATTGAAATCGCGGTGTTCCGTAATGCACGACGAACAGCCGGCATGTAAAGCTCGGCAACTGTCCGATCACTGATCACGACGCCTTCTGTGGAGGACAGCCTCTCACGAACCATCGCAGTCAGCGACGACAAGATACCTTCACCGATCACAATCGGGTAGCTTCGATCGCCGAGGTCGACAGTAACAGTTTGCCGGTGTGATGACTCATCATGCATAATGTCGTATCTTTTGGACAATATCATCGACAGAAACACCAACCTTCCGATTTGAAGTTGACACAATGAGATCAGCAGTATTATAGTATTTTTCCCGTTCGCCGACCAAATGTTGAATACGTGCACGCAGCTTTTGTTCCGGGAGTTGTTCACCATTTGGCCCGCGGAGAAGCGGCCGGTCCGTTTTATTCTTCATTCGATGGACTATTTGTTCAACATTGGTCTTCAAGTAAATTAATATCCCATGTTCTTTTACCAGTTGAAGGTTTTCCTCGGCCACCAGCGCCCCCCCGCCAAGAGCTATTACCACTTTCTGTTCGGGAATCAGCAATTTAAGCGCACGGGTTTCGAGTGCACGGAATGCTGGTTCGCCCTGTTCAGAAAAAATCTGCGCGATAGTTTTCGCAGCCTGCTCTTCAATATAATGATCAAGATCGATAAACCGATATCCAAGTGTATTTGCGAGAATCGGACCGATGGTACTTTTACCGCTTCCCATGAATCCAGTAAGATAAATAATATTTTTTTTATGAATATTCATACCGATGATTGACATTCCAGGGATGAATCCGATTTTTGCTTAATAGAAAATCGGGACTGCGATGCTATTCCTTAAAAATAGTACGCAATTCCGATGGTAAACGCAATCCCGTCGACATTTATTCGTGAGAAAAATTCGGTCTGTTCGAGCGGGAGGTTTTTACCCTGGTAGTGGACGATCATGCGATCAGAGCGATTCGTGACCTCGAATTGAGGGTCGCGAAACTTTATTTCACCGCGGAATGCAAGGTTTTTTGTGAGAATATAATCGATTCCGGTTTGCACATGAATTCCGAAGCCAAACGGGGTCTTTTCAACCGGTGCATCGATATCGGCCATGTGCCATATCCGATTACCGAGATAGAAACCTGTCCCTCCCCCCATTGTGATATGGAACCGAGGTCCACCGAAAGGGAGCACAATATATGCGCTCAGCTCGATTGGAATCATGCTGAATTTTTCTTCGGTTGGCACCAGATAGACCTGATTTCCGGTGAGAATAGAGAACCGACCGTTCTGTGTGATCGAGAGGTATTCGGTTCCAATTCCCAGTTCAACAATTGTTGATGGAATGTGGTACCGGATCTCGCCACCATAGCTCATTATCCCGCTCAACGAGGAATAATTATCATAGAATATTTCACTTGAAGATTGTGGTAAGAGATAGATGCGGGCGGACGTTGTGTAAGTAGTCCGGAGACAGATGATGAAGTCGCCTTCTTCTGCAACGAGATATGTATGGAGTGTTATCAGACCGGCGACCCCGAGCCAAGTCAGTCTGCATGCTTTCATGATTCAATTCTTAACGGAAAAACTTCTCCCGTTCGTCCTCGATTTTGGCATTTTCCTTCAGTTTTGCAAGCCAATCATTCACAAACCGCTGCCGTCTTTCCTGAAACAGCTGATTTCGCAGCGATTGTCTTTGCATGTTAAATGTGGTTGAATCGAAATCGGTTTTATTGATAAGCTGAAGAATATAATATCCGCGAGTGCCTTCGAATGGTTTGGAGATTTCATTTTTTTTCAGGTGCATTGCATTTCCTATAAATTGGAAATCGCGGCCAACACCAGGTATCGCGCCATTCAGCGAGAAATTCTCGGCAGAAAGGACCTGCACCAACGGATCGAATTTTTTCAATGCGGAGAGGTCGTCGTTGGGGCCCAATTTCGCATATGCCTGCTCAGCAACAACTGCTACTTTTGCCATTCGTTTCTTATTTACTACCCGCTGCCGAATAATCTCTTTCACCTCATCAAACGGCTTAATTCCTTCCTCTTTGACTTCACTTATCTTGAAGACAGCATATCCGTTCTGGATGCGCATCGGATCGCTGACATCGCCGAGTTTGCGCTCGTAGGTAAACTTCATTGCAAGATCATTATACCCGATGCCTGGAACGACTGGACCTTTTGCGAATTGTCCGGTCTCCTGAACCTGGTATTTACTTAATGCAGCTTCTTTTTCAAAATCTCCCTGTTTTGCCAGATATGCGAAATCCTGTGCATTTTGGAAAACCAAATCTTTGGTTTGCGCACTCGGCTTGATACTCATGAAGATATCGGCGATTTTGACCTCACGATCATTTTTCCCGGTCACTTTGATGATATGGATGCCGAATTGAGTCCGAACCAGACCGGAAATTTCTCCAACCCGCATTCGAAATGCCGCATCTTCAAATGGTTTTACCCATCGTCCTTTACCGTTCCATCCAAGATCACCGCCATTGGCGGCCGAATTATCCTGGCTATACGTTCGGGCCAAAGAAGCAAAATCTTCCCCCTTTTTGGCGCGGGCCAGAACTTTTCTTGCCTCATTATATATCTGAACAGTATCGGTTCCCGGGTGAATCATCCAGAGGATATGACTGGCCCGGACGGATATATCCTTTCCTTTCCTTGCATCAAGAATTTTCATCAGATGATAGCCATCGACATCCAGAACAGGGCCGATGATCGATTCGATTTTCGCATCGAAAATTGCATCTTCCCGCATCTGACTTATTTCGCCAGGTTTAATATAATTATCCGATAGCGGTGTTTCAGAATACGTTTTTGCCTGTTCAATAAAATCCACACCTTTTTCTATTTGCTGCTTCAAGGTATTTATTTCGTTGAACACCATTGCAGAATCGGATGACGACGGAGTTTCAGGAAACTGCACATAATTAAGCTTCCGGACGGCATTTTGTTTAAAGTCATCCTGATTTTCTTTATAGTATTTCATCATTTCATCATCAAACGCATTCATCGCCGTATCTGTAATGTAACGGCCCGGATCAAACAAAACATAGTTGGCGGTCAGTTTCATCGTCTGATCGAGATATTTCTGCATCACTTCTCCATCACTCACGTTGACTGACGAATAGAGCATCGTTACAAGCTTTTGCTGACCTTTTTCCCGTCGGAGGTCATCTTCAATTTTTGCCCATTCTTTTTTCAGGCGGGGATCACTAAGTGCCATATCATACGCTTCGCGATTAAACTTCCCGGTTGAATCGGTAAACCGGCGCACCAATGATTCTGGCGGATTATCACCGCGCACCCAGTTGACGAGTTCCTGATCTGTGACGGTCAGTCCCAGTCTTTCAATCTCCTGATCGATCAGGACTTGGGTGACAAGGTTGTCCCACTGCTGTTGACGAAGTTGTTGGTAGGCATCATCATCGGGTTCTTTGCCGGTTTGCTGCTTTTGGCGTTCAGCTCCCAGCCGGACAAGATCGTTGAATTCGGATGCATGGATTATTCGTCCGTTTACTTCACCCATCACATCACCCTGACTTCTTCCCCCACGTCCTTTTCGTCCGGTAATATCCATTCCCCAATCGAAGATAATATAGATAATGAAAAAAGCAGCAAAGACACCAAATATGGTTGCCAAGCGTTCACGGATTTTCGACATTAAAGGCATATGCCAAACACTCCTCAAGCAGAATTAAAGTGAAATCAAGGAGAAAATTTTTTAATTGAGTAAAAAATATAACTCAAATGCGGCTGAAATGCAATGTTTTTTTTGTTGACTTTTGAACAACTTGCGGTTATATTAAATAGTTTTTGGAGAGTCCTATCTCGATCGCTATTCTGAAAGTTCCCTTTTAGATGGAGGTTTGTTCGTGAAAAAGAACAGGGCTAAAATCGTCTTAATTGTCGGGGCAGTTGCTCTCGCATTATATTTTTTGTACCCGACGTATAAAGACTATCGATACACACAACAACTAAAGAATAAGAGTGGAGATGATAGTCTAAAATTTATTGATAGTAATGAAAAAGATATCCGTAATGCCCGTCTGAATCGCATGAAACTGGGCCTGGATCTTCAGGGTGGTATGCGTGTCGTTCTTGAGGTCAATGTAGTAAAGTTCCTCAAAGATATGGCTCGGAGTAAAGATGATGTATTTAACGGCATTATGGCGGAAATTGAAAAAGAGGCACAAACGACGGATGAGTCGATCATCTCAGTCTTTGCTAAGAAATTCGAGGCAAAAGGAATCCGGTTGAGCCGGTACTATGGCAAAAATATTCGCGATGAAGATAAAAATATTCTGAGCAATCTGGAGTCAGAATCGGATAAAGCAGTTGACAGGGCGATGGAAATCGTTCGCAATCGCGTTGACCAGTACGGTGTTTCAGAACCGACGATTCAAAAACAGGGTGCACGAAGGATTATCGTAGAACTACCGGGTATTTCAAAAGAAAGCGAAGTCAGGCAGCTTCTTCAGGGAACCGCCCTGCTCGAGTTCAAATTGCTAAAAGATCCCGAGATTTCTTATAAAATCATGGAGACGATCGATAAATACCTCGCCGGGAAAGGATCCGGCGATTCGTTGAACACTACCGATTCTTCAGCCGCTATTTCCGATAGCACGGCAATCGCCCAGGGTGACACAACGCTGCTTGCACAACGTCATCCATTCTACTATCTTGCCAGGCCGCATCCTCAGGGCATGGGTACGGCTTATGTTGCCGAAGACGATCGGGCAAAAGTCAATAGAATACTGAATCGTGACGATGTGAAACTTTTGCTTCCTAACGATGTCCAGTTCCTCTGGAGTAGTAAACCGGAATTGACCACTCAGGATGGCCGTAAATATTACGAATTGTATATCGTAAAGGCTACCCCCGAGCTTACAGGCGGCGTCATCGTAAATGCGCATGCTGTCATCGGCAGTGATTATAACCAGCCTGAAGTTACGATGGAAATGAACAGTGAAGGAGCCCGCGAATGGGCCCGCATCACGGGAGCCAACGTCAATAAACGCATCGCGATCATCATGGATAACGCGATCTTTTCTGCTCCGAAGGTAATCACAAAAATCACCGGTGGACATTCGCAAATCACCGGGATGCAGAGCATCGACGAGGCAAAGCTGCTCGAGATCGTTCTTAAAGCCGGCGCGCTTCCTGCGCCCGTGGATATTATCGAACAACGGAATGTCGGTCCCTCACTCGGAGAAGATTCCATTCGATCCGGCGTCACTTCAACAGCATACGCTTTTATTTTTACTGTTCTCTTTATGATTATCTATTATAGAACAGGTGGATCGGTCGCCGTCTGCGCATTACTTTTCAACGTGCTCTTCATTCTCGGCGTGCTTGCCGGATTTCAGGCTACGCTGACACTTCCGGGAATCGCAGGCATTATTCTGACATTTGCGACCTCGGTGGATGCGAACGTGCTGATCTATGAGCGTATTCGCGAAGAAAGTGCAGGCGGAAAAACACTCGTTGCTGCAATTGATTCCGGGTACAAGAGAGCGTTCTCGGCTATTATTGATTCGAATGTAACGACATTTCTGACCGGCGTGATAATGTACCAGTTTGGAACCGGCCCAGTTCAGGGATTTGCCCTGACGTTAATGATTGGTATTCTATCAAGCCTTTTCTCGGCGCTGATCATTACTCGCGTAATCTTTGACACAATGACTGAACGCGGTATGCATACTATCAATTTTGGTTAATCGTTTATTTTCAGAAATTGGAGTGCCTTCATGCGATTTTTTAGAAAAACAAATATTGATTTCATCGGAAAACGGTACATCTGGTACACAATATCTGCAACAATTATATTGGCAGGAATGATTTCGCTTGCCGTTCGGGGATTGGATTACGGAATAGATTTTCTGGGTGGAACAGAAATCGTTATCCATTTCACGAATCAGGTTGAGATTGGTAATGTACGGACAGCACTCAATACTGTTATGCTGGGTGAAAGCGAAATTAAAAACTTCGGCAGCCGGAATGATATTCTTATTCGGACCCGGAAACAGGGACCCGGCTCATCAGTTTCAAATGAGATCCAGGGAGCTCTACGAAAACAATTTTCGCAGAATGAACTCACCGTTATTAAAGAGGATAAGATCGGTCCGAAAATCGGCGGCGAGCTACGATTAGACGCACTCAAATCGATCTTTATTTCACTGGTTGTCATCCTTATCTACCTCGGATTCCGATTTCAATTTGTGTACGGTGCAGGTGCGGTTGCCGGCCTTTTTCACGATGTTCTGCTGACTTTGGGTCTCGTATCGATTGTAAACGGTATGTCGTCATACCTTAATCTGGAAATGACGCAGACGATGGTTGCTGCTTTTCTTACATTGATATGCTTTTCCAACAACGATACAGTGGTTATCTTTGACCGTATCCGTGAAAACAGGAAGCTCTATCGAACAGAAGGTCTGATTTCAATTTTCAATCGCAGTATTAATGAAACACTCAGCCGGACGATTATTACCTCGGGAACAATCTTTCTTGTACTGCTTATGATCTTTTTCTTCGGCGGTGAAATAAATCGTGGATTTGCATTTACTTTATTGATCGGTGTTGTAACGGGAACATATTCTTCAATTTATGTCGCAAGCGCACTTGTCGTCGAATGGACTCTCTACAAGGAACGAAGGAAAAACGCTCAAAGTAAAGCAATTGCTCCTGCATCATAAGGAGAACATTATGAAAGTAACAGCCAGTGAGCAGAACTCCATCATCGTCCTCTCCCTTGAAGGTAGCATCATGGGGGGACCGGATGCATCGATGCTGAACGGGGAGATTCATAAACTTTTAGAGCAAGGAAAGCAGAATATCGTCCTTGATCTTGCCGGGGTCGATGCAATGAACAGCTCGGGTTTGGGAATGCTGATCAGCAGCCTGACGGCAATAAAGAATTCCGGCGGACAGCTTAAACTCGCGGCAGCTTCTGTGAAAATCCGCGGGCTCCTGACAATGACCAAGCTGATGGCTTTTTTCGAACACTATAACACCGTAGCTGAGGCAGTACAAAGCTTTTCATGAAACGGTATTAAGGAAATATCTCATACGCCTATTCTCCGATCATCGGTTCATACCCCGCTGATCGGTTTTTTTTGGAATCCATTTCTTACAAGGGACATCATTATGCCCGTCACAATTATCGTTGGTGCACAATGGGGAGACGAAGGAAAAGGAAAAGTCATCGATTTGCTCAGCGAAGACACTGACATTGTCGCACGCTATCAAGGCGGGGCGAATGCCGGTCATACCGTGTGCATCGACGACAGGAATTATGTCCTCCATCTCATCCCCTCTGGCATTTTTCACGATCATGTATCATGCGTTATCGGTAACGGAGTTGTGATAGATCCCGTTGCTTTGATGGATGAGATCAAGATGATCGAAAGCTTCGGAATATCGATCAAGGGACGTCTGTTCATCAGCCATAATGCACACCTCATCATGCCGTACCACAAAATGATTGATAAAATGCGGGAGGAAGGACAGGGTACGGCAAAAATCGGCACGACCGGGCGGGGCATCGGTCCTGCCTATATCGATAAAGCGTCTCGTGTCGGAATCAAGATTGTCGACCTCCTGAACCGGAAAACGCTTGCCGACAAATTAAAGAAAAACATCGAAGAAAAAAATCAACTTCTTCGAAAGATATACGATAGCGAAGAACTCGATGTCGAAAAGATCATACTTGAATACCAGGAATTCGATGAGAAGATCGATGAGTACATCACCGACACCGCCTTTATGCTCAATAACGCTATCGCACAAGGTAAGCGGATCCTTGCCGAAGGAGCTCAGGGTGCCCTTCTCGATATGGATCATGGAACGTATCCCTATGTTACATCATCCAATCCAACAAGTGGGGGAGCGTGCACGGGACTGGGAATTCCACCGACGAGCATTACGTCAATCATCGGCGTTACTAAAGCGTACACAACGCGCGTCGGGAACGGACCTTTCCCTACCGAACTCGACAACAGTATAGGACAGCAATTACGCGATATCGGTCATGAATACGGAGCCACAACCGGCCGGCCGCGTCGTTGCGGATGGTTCGATGCCGTCAGTCTTCGATATTCGATAATGATTAACGGCATTTCCGACATCGCTATTACAAAACTCGATGTCCTTGATGAATTCGAAGAAATCAATATCTGTGTCGGGTATGAATATCAAGGACGACGGATTAAGACCTTCCCGACCGATTGCGAATCCCTCTCCCAAATCACTCCGATCTATGAAACTTTTCAGGGTTGGAAACAGTCCTTATCGGGAGTACGGGATTTCGTTGAACTGCCTCACCGTGCGCAAGAATATATTGCAGCTCTGGGACGATCAATAAATACCCGCGTTTCTATTGTTTCTGTCGGTGCAAGGCGAGATCAAACGATCATTCTGAATCCACCGTCAACCTGAACACATAAACAAACGTGAGGCTTCCGTGGCATCACGCGCAAATAATATTAAAATAGCCCTCCTTGCCGGCGCAATCATCATCGTCGTCGCAACTCTGATCTATACGCAATCGATTGTTGTGAGGCTTCAGGAAAGGCAACGGTATATTGCTGATCTCTATGCACGTTCGATTGAATATATCGCCAATGCTCATACGCCTGAGGGAGATTACAGCTTCGTTTTCGACCAGATTATTCGTACGATTGATTTTCCGATGATATTAACGGACGGGGCCAATAATCCTCTCCAACCAATCAGGCTTAATATCCGTAATGTAAGCATCGACACGACTCTCTCGTACGAACAACAGCTTACTCAAATTCACAAGACTATCGCGCATATAGATAAGGAAAATCCTCCGATTAAGGTTCTCTATCAAGATTCTACCGTTCTCCAGTACGTTCATTACGGAGAATCACCTCTCATCATTCAACTCCGGTGGCTCCCGTATATTGAACTTGGACTTGCAGCGCTTTTTATTCTTCTTGGATACTTCGGATTTAATCATATCAGAAAAAACGAACAGAGTAAGATCTGGGTCGGGATGGCAAAAGAAACAGCACACCAGCTTGGCACTCCTCTCTCGAGCATCATGGGATGGATCGAAATTCTTCGTTTCATAGGAGAAGAAAATCCGAAGATCAGGGATACCATTGCAGAAATGCACAATGATCTGGAACGTCTTAATAAAGTAGCAGCTCGATTTTCGAAAATCGGATCGAAGCCCGATTTGAAAGAGGAGAATATCAGGAATGCACTTTCAAATGTTCTCACATACTTTCAACGACGAATTCCCCAGATGGGAAAGAACATTTCGTTGACACTCGACGCTCCGGACAATCTTACCGTCCCGATGAATCGTGAATTGTTCGAGTGGGTGATCGAGAACCTGGTGAAAAATGCGCTCGATGCAATGAATGGAATCGGGGCAGTATCGGTCACCGTCCTCGAGCAAGCCGAAGAAGTCATCATAGACGTGACCGACACGGGAAAAGGGATTGACCTAAAATTCCGCAAAGAAATTTTCCGCCCCGGATACAGTACAAAACTCAGGGGATGGGGTTTAGGGTTAAGTCTCTCAAAACGGATCATTGAGATTTACCACAAGGGAAAACTTTTCGTCAAGGAAAGCAAGCTGGGCAAAGGAACAACCTTCCGCATTAAATTGCCGAAATAAAAGTATCAATGGCTAATAGATCTTTGATTTATGATTGATGTCTACGACTCTACGAGTCGTAGACCCTTTGGGATTTTTGAGTTTAAAAAGAGTCCCTTATTGTGTTATTTGCCGAAGCGACACATTTTAAAAAAGATATTCCTCGACTGGATATTCATATCTGGAAAATACAGCTCCACTCTTAAATTTAGAAATCGTCAATCAGAAATCATCAATCTCCAAGGCTCCTCTATGCCATTGGTACCGTTGGTGGCGGCTGTTGAACAACCGGTGGTTGTTTTTTCGACTTAAATAACGACACACCGATGAGACCCCCGAATAACCCGAATAAGGGATTTATAATAATATTGAAGACAAAGCTTATAAAGATCTGAACTGACCCCAGTCCCCGTTCCATCGATTGTTCAATTCCCTGTCGTATTCCATTCATTGCTTCCTGCGGAATCGTACCGGATTCAGCAAGCCGATCAAGCACATCCATTATGATTTTCGATCCGACGTCTCCAAAGAGGAGCCGAATAAATATTGAAATAACCGTCGCAATCACTGCTGCAAATACTCCGGCAAGGAGTCCGAGCTGCACTCCGTCACTCGATTCGAGCGGAACTGATTCAGGAGTGAGTGTATTTTTATAGAAGTAGACCGCCATCACACCACCGATCATTACACCCGCGCAACAAAGACAATTAATCAGGCTGAGACCCGGGACTGTAGAGATGACGGCAATAATAATCCCTCCATAAAGAGCGGGGAGCATTTTATTAGGTTTTGTAGGCATGGTGCCTCCTTAGTGATAATAAGGGTGACGAAATCGCCGGCAGTAATTCCGGTATAATAATGAGCGCAAGTATAAAACCGAAAATACCCCCGGTGAATAATCGGGTTAACAGCGTTGCCGTATATCCGCCGGCAATTGAAAGAAAGACATCGACACACATCGGAATGGATGCAATCAACAACCAGCGCCTGTGGAGCAGCGTCGCACCAGAAAGCCGCCGGGAGATTGGATACAATACGACTCCGAAAAGAAAACTGAAGTAGATCGCGCTACACCGCTCACAAACACCGAGTTTCTCTCCACCAATGTGGAGCGAATGAGAATCGAGCTGATGACAGACACGGCCGAACATCGTATAGATAAGCTCCGCCTCCTTTGCATAGCCATAATGTGCAGCGAGCGGAGCCAATAGTATTAGACCGCACCAGGATAAAACTGCAATGAGTAAGATAAAATATATCAGTGATGTATCTTTCATCGAGATCAAAATATAAGAATTTGGAGAGAGAATCAAGAGCACCACTGGGAAATATTTGATAAGGAAAAAGTTATTATGGATACTTTATATTATAATCGTATTTTTCCAATACGTACGACTTTTTATTTTTACTTTAACAATTTGCTTTTCCTTGTCATTCTTCTATATTTTATTATTTCATAATAATCTGATAAATTATCCTTGGTTAAGAACGGATGAAAACCCTCGGCAAAAAATCGAATTTCCTGGGGATCGAAAAAAAATATTCGGAATACAAAACTTCACGCGTCGTCGTCGTCCCCGCCCCATATGAACACACCGTAAGTTATGGCGGCGGGACGCGATTCGGCCCCGGGACGATTCTTAAAGCATCCCACTACGTCGAGTTCTACGATGAAGAATTAAAACGGGAATTGTATAAGGATTATGGAATCGCCACACTCCCACCGTTGAATTTCAGAAGAAAAAAGGACCGGAGCGCACTTGATCTTATTGAACGTACGGTCAGGAATCTCCTGAAGGAAGAGAAATTTGTTGTCACTCTTGGCGGTGAGCATACAATATCGGCTGCTATAATCAAAGCGCATCTCGAAAAATTCCCCGATCTTTCTGTGCTGCATATCGATGCACATTCAGACCTTCGCGCGGAATACGAAGGAACCAGATACAGCCATGCCTGTGTCATGGCCCGTGTTTGCGAATTTCTCGATCCACGGCGCCTCATCCAGGTCGGCATCCGTGCACAGTGCTCAGAAGAAGCCCGATTCATCGCCGAGAAGCAGGTTCAGACTTTCTATGCGCATTTTATCCATGATGGAGGATTCTCTGAATGCTGGCAGGATATCGTTGTTAAAAAATTAACGGATAAAGTCTATATATCATTCGATGTCGACGGTTTAGATCCATCCATCATGCCTGCGACAGGTACTCCCGAGCCAGACGGATTGACCTGGCATGAAACAATGGTCCTGCTGCGAAAAGTCAGCGAGCGTGCAAAAATTGTTGGCTTCGACGTCGTAGAGTTCGCACCGATAAAAAGACTTCATCATGCCGATGAGACAACTGCAAAATTAGTATATAAAATTTTAAATTATGCGTTGTAGTATTCATTTATAATAATCGCGCTGGGGGAACGGTATGTACGTTTCAAAATCCTTAAGTAAAGTCATTTTCTTTTTCTTCCACTCAGTTGTTATAATTCAGCTGCTCAATGCTCAGCAGAATTTCCGGGAGATTCCCGGACTTAGCCAATATTTCAAGGAATATGACGTGGTCGGATCGTTCGTTCTGTACGATCTCAACAACGATTCGACTATTTGCTACAACCGTGATAGGATTACAAAGGAATTTATTCCTGCTTCAACATTCAAAATACCCAATTCGCTGATCGCACTTGAGACCGGTGTCGTTACCGACGAGAATTTCGTTATAAAATGGGACAGCACCCTATACGGCACCGAAACATGGAACCGGGATCATACTTTGAAAACCGCTTTTACCAATTCCGTCGTCTGGTATTACCAGGAGATTGCCCGCCGTATCGGGCCCGAACGAATGCAGCACTTCCTCGATACGATGCAATACGGAAATCGAAATATCTCCGGCGGTATCGATCGCTTCTGGCTGGAAGGAGGACTGCGGATATCGCAAATTCAGCAAATCGATTTTCTCCGGCGACTGTACACATACCAATTGCCGATCTCCAAAAGGAGCATCGATATACTGAAGAAGATCATGGTTTTTGAAAAAACCGACGCTTATACACTGAGCGCTAAAACCGGATTGGCACTGCGGGCAGCCACACGCATCGGATGGCTGGTGGGCTATCTAGAACGGGGAAGGAATGTATATTTCTTTGCTACGATAATAGAACAAAAAAACGCCGGCGATCTTTTCGGAAATGCACGGTTAGAGATCACGCGAAAAATATTCCACACTTTGAAATTGATGTGAGAGGCAGGTTCCTCGTCAAACCTGAAGAAGAATCACCAGCAGGTTTTTCATACCTCCTATGATGTTCTTCGATTCCTTTTTTATCGATAAAAATATCTCAGTAACATTGTAACATTCTATGAAAGATAGCGTTTAATATCTATTGAAAAAAGGTCTTTTGTTACGTATCTTAATTGAATATTAGATATTGCACACCATCTCCATCAAGTATGGTAATGGCAGACTCTCACAACGCAGATTTATCAAAACTTCAAATCAACCACGACAAGCCGGCCAAATCGAATATCCTTCCAAAACGAAGGCTCTGGTGGATAATAGGAATCGCGGCCTTTCTGGTTTTGATAATTATCGTATTTCGCAGCACCCTTACTCCGGTTCCTGAAGTAGAAACAACAACTGTTGTGTTGACTAGTCCTGCACAGACAAGCGCCCTTCTTAATGCCAGCGGTTATGTGGTTGCCCAACGAAAAGCGGCGATCGCCTCAAAAGGAACAGGACGGCTTGTACGCCTCACTGTCCAGGAAGGAGACCGGGTTAAGAGAAATATGATAATCGGCCAGCTCGAAGACAGCGACGTTCGTGCTGCGCTTGCGCAGGCAAAAGCGAACCTTGCGGTCAACCAGGCCGATTTCACCGATGCAAAACAGACGCTGGAGCGAACACATCAGCTTTTTAATTCGTCTTTATCATCGCAGGCGGAACTTGATGCCGCTCAGGCACGATACGATAGAGTCGTAGCATCGATCGAATACGCAAAAGCGGCAATCGAAGCCTCACAGGTGGCCATCGAAAATACACTCATTCGCGCGCCGTTTGATGGTACGGTACTGACAAAGAATGCCGATGTGGGCGAGGTCATTGCTCCGTTTTCCACTTCTGCCAGTTCTCGCGGCGCCGTTGTCACCATCGCCGACATGAACTCTCTTGAGGTCGAAGCTGATGTTTCTGAATCGAATATAGAACGAGTGAAACCGGGACAGCCTTGTGAAATTACTCTCGATGCTTTTCCGGGAAAACGATACCGTGGCAAAATCAATAAAATCGTCCCCACTGTCGATCGCGCGAAAGCAACGGTGAAAACAAAAGTAAAATTCATCGACAGGGATGACAGTGTGCTTCCTGAAATGAGTGCGAAGGTCGCATTCCTGGCTGAAGCGCTGAGCGATAGCGCAGTGGCCCAGAAACCGAAGCTTGCAATTTCTCCTGAAGCTGTCGTTACACGGGATGGAAAGAAAGTTATTTTTATAATCAAAGAAGACATTTTGACCGAAGCACCTGTAACGCTCGGGGGAAATATCGGAAATCTAATAGAAATTCTTTCGGGAGCAGCCGTGGGTGATCGGGTGGTGTTGAAGCCGTCCGACAACCTTCACACCGGCTCACATGTAAAAACGACACAACAATAATTGAATGGAAGATTCCTCTATGCCAGAACCAATAGTCGATATCCGGAATATCACAAAATCATACCATCGCGACAGCATCGAAATTCCGGTTCTTCAGAATCTCTCTTGCACGATTCCCGAAGGTGAATTTCTCGCGCTGATGGGACCGTCGGGATCCGGAAAAACAACGCTGTTGAATCTGATTGCCGGTATCGACCGGCCTGATAGCGGCGAAATCGTTGTCAATGGAGTCAACGTTCCATCGCTCAGCGAATCGAATCTAGCTAAGTGGAGAGCGCGTCACGTCGGTTTTATTTTCCAGTTTTACAACCTGCTGCCTGTCCTTACAGCGTTCGAAAACGTGGAGCTCCCGCTGCTGCTCACCGGTCTATCGAAAAAGGAACGAAGAGAACATGTCGAAGCGGCCCTTACCCTTGTCGGACTCGCCGATCGAATGAAGCATTATCCACGTCAGCTCTCTGGCGGACAGGAGCAGCGCGTCGCCATCGCACGCGCCATAATTACCGACCCGCTCGTTCTGGTCGCCGACGAGCCGACTGGCGATCTCGATAAACGCTCTGAAGATGAAATTCTGACTCTTATCGAACGATTGAACCAGGAATTTAAAAAAACAATCGTCATGGTCACACACGACCCCAGGGCTGCCGAGAGAGCACACACAATTCGCCATCTCGATAAAGGCGAGCTCCAGTAAATGCACATCGGCAGGAGAATAGAGCATGAAAGTTTTTAAACTTATATTTAAAAATCTGCTTCGCCACAAACTGAGGACATCTCTGACCATCCTCGGTATTACCATTGCCGTGATGTCATTTACACTACTGAGTACTATCATTACCGCCTGGTATGCATCCGTTGAAGCATCGGCGCAGAACCGGCTAATAACACGGCATTCTGTTTCCTTCGTCTTTCCACTTCCCTATTCGTACAGGGATCAGATTGCCCGTATCCCGGGGGTTGTCAACGTCACTTATGCGAACTGGTTTCAGGGAGTCTATATTGATGAACGAAATTTTTTCCCGCGCATGGCTGTCGACGTCAATACGTTTTTCGATGTGTATCCAGAATTCGTACCGACATCAAAGGAAGATTTCGAGACGTTTAAGCGCGAAAGGAATGCCTGCATCATCGGACAAAAAATCGCCAAAAAGTACAACCTGAAGATCGGCGACATAGTAAATATCCGGGGAGATATTTATCCCGACAACTGGCAATTCGTCGTTCGTTCAATTTACCGCGGCCGTGATAAAACGACAGATGAGACACAGCTACTCTTTCACTGGGAGTATCTTAATGAGTGGATCAAGAGAGAATGGTCCGGTACGGAAGGTTTGGTCGGGTGGTATGTGATAGAGGTGAAGAATCAAAGCATGATCCCTACGGTCGCGGATGCTGTGGACAAACACTTTAAAAATTCTCCGGCTGAAACTAAAACAGAGACCGAAAAAGCATTCCAGCTTGGATTTGTTTCCATGTCGGGGGCAATCATTACCGCCATACGCATCGTGTCATATATCATCATCGGAATTATTCTTCTTGTACTGGCAAATACCATGATCATGACGGCACGCGAGCGTGTACGTGAATATGCCGTGCTTAAAACTCTTGGATTTTCAACGGGACATCTTCTCGGTCTTATCGCCGGTGAATCTCTTACTATCGCTGTTACAGGCGGTATCCTAGGTTTATGGCTTGCTTTCCCGCTCAGTGCAGGCATCGCAGAGCAATTCTCAACCCTTTTTCCCGTTTTCACTGTGGAACCATCGACAATGATTCTGGCAGGCTCTTTTTCACTCATAGTCGGAATCATCTCTGCAATTTTCCCGATGCTCCGGGCAATGCATACCAGTATTGTTGATGGATTACGTCAAATTGGTTAATCGAATGTAAAGGAATAGAGAATGGCAGCAATTCCTCTTAGTTATAATATCCGAAGTCTCTGGACACGCCGCCTCACAACAATCCTAACGATCGGAGGTATTGCTCTGGTTGTGTTTGTGTTTACTGCAGTTCTCATGCTCGCCTACGGTTTGAAAAAGACCCTCGTCAGCACCGGTTCTGAGGATAATGTGATTGTTCTCCGGAAATCCGCCGAAGCTGAAATCATGAGCTACCTATCGCGCGAAGATGCAAATACCATCAAGACGTTCCCGGAACTTCGTCAATCGGCGGATGGAAAACCGCTCGTCTCAACAGAAGACGTCGTTATCATTAACTTGCTGAAATATGGAACCGGTGATATGGGAAATGTCACGGTCCGCGGGGTATCGCCCGAGGCATTCTCGCTCCGTCCGCAGATCCGCCTGGCAGAGGGACGGTTTTTTACATTCGGCTCATCAGATGTCGTCGTGGGAAAATCTATTGAAAAACGTTTTGAAGGAGCCCGGCCGGGTCAGGTACTCCACTTCGGCGGACGCGAGTGGACAATTGTCGGTGTAATGGATGCAAACGGGAGCGGTTTCGATTCGGAAATCTGGGGAGACGTCGAACAACTTGGGCCGGCATTCGGCCGTCCCGTTTTTTCAGCAATGACACTGAGCTTAGAAAATGCAAACGATTTTGAAACTCTTAAAACACGGATCGAGGGGGAGCCGCGGCTTCAGCAGCTCCGCATTAAACGCGAGAAGCAATACTACGAGGACCAATCGCTTCTTATGACCACGTTCATCCGTGCTCTTGGACTTATCATCACTATAATCTTCAGCCTCGGAGCGATGATCGGTGCGGCGATCACTATGTACGCTGCGGTGGCAAATCGAACCGTTGAAATCGGGACATTACGCGCGCTCGGCTTCAAACGAAGGAATATACTCACCGCATTCCTCATGGAATCGATGGTTCTTTCGCTTCTAGGCGGAATCATAGGCCTTTTTCTTGCTACGTTTATGCAGGCGATAACGATATCAACTACAAATTTTCAGAATTTCTCGGAACTTGCTTTTGGTTTTGCTCTCTCTCCCGATACAATTCTCTGGTCGATGATTTTTTCGATCATCATGGGAATTGTCGGCGGATTCTTCCCCGCTGTCCGTGCCGCACGTTTGGATATCGTAACTGCGCTTCGCGCAGGCTAAGTTCATTCTATCTACAAAGAAAAGGGGGATCGCTATACGGTCTCTCGCTTTTTTTCTATTTCTTTTTTCAATATATTATAGTTTCATGAAATTTTTATACTGAATACAGCAAAGGAAATCTCCGTGAAAATATTCGATTCCAGAAGGAATCAGCGGGCAATTGACCTTTTTTGTCACCGGCGGCAGTCGGAAACTGGTTCCGTTGAAAAGACCGTGCGTACAATCCTCGATCGGGTACGGAGTAAAGGCGATGCAGCTGTCCGTGCATACACGAAAAAGTTCGACGGTGTAAAAATTTCATCACTCATTGTTACACAATCCGAGGTCGAAGAAGCATACCGGAAGGCGGATCCGGTATTCATCGAGATTCTTGAGGAAGCTGCCGCAAATATACGTGCATATCATAAAAAACAGTTGCAGAGTTCGTGGTATTTCAACACGCCGGAAGGAAGCACCCTCGGTCAACGAATCACACCGATTGAAAGCGTCGGGGTATATGTCCCCGGTGGCAAGGCGGCGTATCCTTCAACGGTTTTGATGAATGTCATTCCGGCTCAAGTTGCCGGTGTCCCCTCAATCCATCTTGTGTCTCCGCCGGATACGAACGGTTGTGTCAACGATAACGTGCTGGTTGCCGCTCGAATTCTCGGCATCACCGATATATACCGTGTGGGAGGTGCCCAGGCGATTGCCGCACTGGCATATGGAACAGAGACAATTTCGCGCGTCGATAAAGTCGTTGGTCCGGGTAATATCTATGTGGCAACCGCAAAGAGACTTCTTTATGGAACGGTCGGCATCGACAGTTTCGCAGGACCGAGTGAAATTGTAATCCTCGCCGATTCCGGTGCGCAGCCCGCTTTCATCGCTGCCGATATGCTCGCGCAGGTCGAGCATGACGAGCATGCTTCCGCGGTGTTGATTACACATGTGAAAAAACTTGCGGAAGAGGTCGAAAGAGAAATCCGGCGGCAGATGAAACTGTTGACGCGAAAAAAAATCGTTGCCAGGGCACTTGATCAGAACAGCGCGGTAATAATCACCGGCACGATCGAAGAAGGTGCGGCTATTGTCAACCGTCTCGCACCGGAACACCTGGAAATCATTACCGAAGACTGTTGGGAAACGATGAAGCTTGTGAAACACGCCGGCGCAATTTTCCTTGGGAACTTTTCACCGGTCGCTGTCGGTGATTACTATGCAGGTCCTAATCATACGCTCCCGACAAGTACCACGGCCAGGTTTTCATCGCCTCTTGGCACCGAGGATTTTTTTAAGCGGACCAGCGTAATCGCCTATACGCGCGATCACCTCTCGGCAGTGGCCGAGCGGGTTGCAGTATTCGCCCAAAAAGAAGGACTCCAGGCTCATAGCAAGTCAATCACAATTCGTACACGACGATCATGAATTTCGTCAATCGTATTAAACCGAGTGTTCGCGCACTCGAACCTTATTCGGTAAAAGGACTGACAGCACGCATCAAGCTGAACCAGAATGAGAATCCCTTCGATATCCCAATGGCGATCAAGGAAAAGGTTCTGTCACGACTTTCTCGTGAGCAGTGGAACCGTTATCCCGAGACATTTCCACAGGATCTCATCAAGGCATTCGCCGGCTATCTTCAGTATCCTGCGGAAGGGATCATCGTCGGCAATGGGTCCAACGAACTGATGTACACTATCCTGATGGCTGTTGTCACAAAGGGAACTTCCGTCCTGCTCCCGTCTCCCGCATTTTTCCTTTACGAGAAGGCGACAAGAATTTTCGACGGCAACGTGATCAATGTGATGATGAACGACGATCTGAGCTACAATGCCAACCGCTTTCTCGAAGCGGCCGCACATCATGACCCGTCATTGATCATCATCGTCTCACCGAACAGTCCAACCGCACAATCGATGCCGTACGATGATATCGAACGTATTCTGAAAGAAACGCATGCATTGGTTTTGGTCGATGAGGCGTATATCGAGTTCTCCGATAAAAAAAGCTGCTTCGATCTTTTAAAGAAATATCCGAATCTCATTATTCTTCGGACACTTTCAAAATCGTTCAGCCTTGCAGGACTTCGGGTCGGCTATTGTCTTGCTCACCCGGAAATACGCAATGAGATTCTAAAACCAAAAATTCCATTTACCGTCAATAGATTTTCAGCAATTACTGCGATGACGCTGCTTGACCATCTCGACGTCGTACGCGAGCATATAGAATATATAAAACATCAAAAACGCTTGATGGAAGAATCTCTTCGCACAATTGCCGGTGTGACGCTCTATCCGTCGGACACAAATTTCTTCCTCTTCAGGACGGCCCGTCCATCATCGGAGTTGATGGATGCGCTGCTGCAGAAAGGCGTTCTCGTGAGAGATGTAAGTTCATATCCGATGCTTGAACGCTGTCTGCGTGTGAATGTCGGAACCGAGGAAGAAAACAAACAATTTATTGATATATTACGAAGATTAATACATTGACAGGCTGTATTGGAGGCTGGATGAAAATTCTTGTGTGCGTGAACCACGTTCCCGATACTGAAGCAAAGATTAAAGTCGGGGCTGACAATATCACAATTGACAAAACGGGGGTTAATTATATTATCAACCCGTACGACGAATTCGCCCTCGAAGAAGGTCTCCTGACGAAAGAGAAACTCGGAGGCGAGGTGATTGCAGTCAGCTGCGGCGGCGATGCACATAAGGAAACACTTCGTAAGGCACTCGCGATGGGCGCCGACAAGGCTGTCATTCTGAAAGATGATGCCCCGCGAGATTCGTTCGGTATCGCAAAAGCACTTGCCGACTTTGCCCGTGAAAGTGGAGCAGAAATAGTGTTTACAGGTAAACAATCGATCGACTACGACGGTGCCCAGGTGGGAAGTCTCATCGCTGAAATGCTCGGTTGGCCATCAATCTCTGTAACGGTAAAACTCGAGATTGAAGACGGCAAAGTGAATGCGCATCGTGAAATCGAAGGCGGACACGAAGTCGTCCAGGCAACACTCCCTGCTGTTATTATGGCACAAAAAGGACTCAATGAGCCCCGCTACCCGTCGCTGAAAGGAATCATGGCTGCAAAGAGTAAACCCATCGAGGAGAAAAAACCTGTCGCCACTGATCCGAAGTTACAAGTTTTACGAATGAAAAAACCTTCAGGGAAATCGGCAGGTCGAATTATTGGGACCGATGCAAGTGCCGTTCCCGAACTGGTCCGCCTCCTGCATGAAGAAGCAAAAGTCATTTGATGAAAATAAAGAGGTATTCAATGAAGATAGTCGCATTTGCAGAGCAACGGGACGGAAAATTTAAACAGTCGGCTTTTGAAGTGGTCAGAACTGGGCGTACGCTTGCCGCTCAGCTTGGGGGAGAATGCTGTGCTATCGTTGTCGGCACGGGCGTGACTTCTATTGCCGCTCAGCTTGGAGGATATGGAGTATCACGAGTCGTGGTGGTTGACGATACCCGTCTGAAACAGTATTCCACAACAGCGTATGCCAAAGCAATCGCGACGGTTGTACAAAAAGAACAAGCGGCTGTTGTCTTGCTAACGGCAAGTTCGATGGGAAAGGATCTCTCACCGCGAGTCGCTGTCCAGCTTGACGCGGGTCTTGCACCGGATTGCACAGCGTTGAATATCGAAAACGGTGAAATCGTTGCAACCCGACCTGCGTACGCAGGGAAAGTCCTGCTCGATGTCAAAGTCACATCTGCAGTGAAGGTATTTACGCTCCGGCCGAATGTCTTTGCAGCAGGGACAAGCGATGGACAATCAGCAGCAGTCGAGAACATAGCGATAGATTTCGCAGATGCTGATTTTGCCGTCGTAGTGAACGAAGTCCGGATTGCTGAAGGACGACCAGATGTTACCGAGGCAAATATTGTCGTCTCGGGCGGTCGCGGGATGAAGGGTCCGGAGCATTTCCATCTCATTGAAAAGCTGGCAGATATTCTGCATGGTGCGGTCGGGGCTTCACGCGCCGTTGTCGATGCAAAATGGCGTCCGCATGACGAGCAGGTCGGTCAGACGGGAAAAACCGTTTCACCGTCACTCTATATAGCATGCGGAATTTCAGGTGCCATTCAACATATCGCAGGAATGTCGTCATCAAAATTCATTGTTGCAATTAATAAAGACAAGGATGCTCCAATTTTCCAGATTGCAGATTACGGCATCGTCGGCGATGCGCTGGAGATACTGCCCGTATTGACACAAGAAATCAAACAGAAAATCGGGACTTGATTTTAGGAAATTACTTTATAGATTATCTTTATGTAATAGCTTCTTCGGTACAAAAAGGAGAATGTTGTTCTGTGGAGAAGGTGCAAGTTGATATTCTGGGACTTTCAACAAGTCCGGCAAGTAACGGAGCATACGCGCTTATTCTCAAGGAGGTCAACGGGGACAGGCGCTTACCTATCATTATCGGAGCATTCGAAGCGCAATCAATCGCCCTGGAAATGGAAGGGATCAAACCACCGCGACCGCTGACACATGATCTGATGAAAAATATCATAGACCAGATGGGTGCTTCATTAACAGAAATACTCATCAACGATCTGCGCGATGGGACTTTTTTCGCTCAACTTGAACTCGACAGTTCGACCATCAACCATGAAGTAGATTCCCGGCCGAGTGATGCCATCGCCCTTGCCGTACGCTATGGCGTTCCAATTTTTGTAGCAGAAACCGTGATGCAGGAGGCATCATTCCTTCCTGATCAGGAAGCCGAAGAAGAAAAAAAACCCGCTGAAAAACACCCACCGAAAAAGCTTGTCCCAAAAGTAACACGACTCGAACAGCTTCGTAATGAACTCAAAGAAGCCATCGAAAAAGAGGATTATGAACGGGCGGCAAAGTTCCGTGACGAGATTCGTCGACTCGAGTCAGGAGATTAACTCACAATTCTATTCACCATTATCCAGAGGATACAATGCGTATTTTAATGTATGTGATTCTCGGACTTGTATTTTCATGTGCGTTCCTTATTACCACTGTCCCAGCACAGACCGTCGCCGAGATCACAGCGCAAAGCGATAGCATTGCCGATGTTGCTTTTCAAAACAAACCGGCTCTCGATATATTAAGTACAGCTGCCGATAAATATCCCGGTAACTACAACATTGTGTGGCGCCTGAGCCGAACCTATAGCGATATGGGAGCAGCGATAAACGCTATATCTGATGAACAGAAGACGCAACAGCTCGAATTATACGAGAAATCCCTCGACTATGCGAATCAGGCTATTGCTGCAAATCCCGAGGGCTCGATGGGATATACACGGCGAGCAATTGCGAACGGCCGCATTGCATTGTTTAAAGGGGTATGGGAATCAATCGATCTGGTTAAACAGGTTAAGCACGACTGTGAAAAAGCCATCGAACTCGATACGACCAATTCCCTGGCATATTATATATACGGACGGACACATGCAAAAGTAAGCGAGAAGCCAAAACTCTTCCGCTGGCCCCTTGGTCTCGGATGGGGAAATATTGACGAGGCAATCAAGAATTTTGAAATTGCGATTTCGCTCCGCCCAAATTATATCATGTATCGTCTCGATGCGGCGAAGGCATACATTGAAGAGGATGAATATGAGAAAGCACGTGCTCACTTGAATGCGATCAGCACCATTCCAAAAGCGTACCAACTGGACGATGATAGCCGGAAAGAAGCCACGGAGCTGCTTGAAAAAATAAAGAATAAATGAGAATCTGAAAGGTGACATTTAATATGATGAAAGTCGTCTTGCTCCGTCATGGTGAAAGTACATGGAACAAGCTGAATCTCTTTACAGGTTGGACCGACGTTGATCTCTCGGAAAAAGGATTCGACGAGGCACATTCGGCCGGACAGGTCCTGAAAAAAGAAGGGTACTTCTTCGACATCGCCTACACCTCGGTTCTCAAACGGGCAATCCGAACACTCAATATCACGCTAGAAGAAATGGACCAGGAGTGGATACCGGTGGAAAAATCATGGCGCCTGAATGAGAGACACTATGGCGCACTTCAGGGACTCAACAAAGCCGAAACAGCCGCAAAATATGGTAATGAACAGGTTACGCTCTGGCGCCGCAGTTACGATATCCCTCCGCCTGCTCTAGAAGAGAGCGATAAACGCTATCCAGGACACGATCCACGATACAAGAATCTCCCCAAAAAGGACATTCCATTTACCGAAAGTCTTAAACTCACAGTAGAACGGTTTCTCCCCTACTGGCATGAAACCATCACACCGACGATCAAATCCGGAAAGCGTGTGATTATCTCCGCTCACGGAAATAGTCTCCGTGCGCTCGTGAAATATCTTGACAATGTCTCCGATGACGAGATAGTCGGACTCAATATTCCTACCGGCGTGCCGCTGGTCTATGAACTGGATGAGAACCTGAGGCCGATCAAACATTACTATCTTGGCGATCAGGAAGCCATAGCAGCCGCAATCAATGCCGTAGCAAAACAGGCAGAAAAAAAATAGAGCGATCATATTTTTATAAAAAGCGATCCCCATCCAGAGATCGTTTTTTTATTCCTCAACCTTAACCTCTACCTTAACCTTTACTTTTACCTCAGCCTTGCTCTTCAGAACTCTCCACGCAATATTTCTGTTAATTTCATTGCCATGTTATTAAAACTTTTCTATATTAAATGATTAATAATCTTTCGCACCTATGAAATTTCTTTCACCCGAGCCACAAGTTACTCTATATAAAGCTTTCCCGAATGCCTTCAAAAGCATTATCAGTGCAGGCCGGACATGTTATTCATCAAGAGGAATCATTACCGATGAACAACTCGAACCGATAGAAAAATGGCTGCCGCTGGCACAGTCGATGTATGAAGCGGGACATCACACGAATTTTCAACATGCACATTTTCAATTTCAGCTGGGTAATATCTCACGCCAGAGCGTCTGGTCGTTTCTTCACAGTCATCCCTTTTATAATTCTGAACAGGTGAGTCAGCGCTATGTTGAAGTAAAACCCGGTAACATTGCTATCCCGCCACTCGTTGGAGAGGCACTTGCTCTCTATACATCGACTATCAATTTTCAGGTAGAAGCATATCATACATTAATACGCCTGCTTATACCCATAACAACTGAAGAATATTTTAAGCGGTTTCCCGCCCGTCAGAATTCTGAAGAGGGGTACCAGAAAAACATTAAAAAGAAATGTCAGGAAATTGCCCGATATATTCTTCCTATTGCGACATTTGCCTGCATGTATCACACGATCAGCGGTATCACGCTGCTCAGATACTACAGGCTGTGTGAACAGTTCGATGCACCCCTTGAACAACGGATTATAGTTCAGAAAATGGTCGATGAGCTTCTTCGTGTCGAACCGATGTATAAAAATATCCTTCAAGAGCCGATAGCTCTTGAAGAAACACCAGAATACGAATTTTTTACCAATCATTATCATCCTACGGATATTCTTTCATCAAGGAAGATTTTCTGCGATGAATTTGACCGGAGCCTGACCGGCCGTGTATCAAAATTAGTGGATTACAAGCACCATAACGAAGCCATCCTGGCACAGTCGGTCCGCGAAGTCCTCGGAATCCCTCAATCTGATATGAACGATGACGATGCGATCGAACTGGTGCTTCACCCTGCAAAGAACCGCCTTCTCGGCGAGACGCTGACCTTGACAACACAATCGAAGCTTAGCAGGACGATGGTTCATCCATTCTATACATTCCGGCGAAAAATAAGCCATACCGCCGATTCGCAGGATCAGCGCCACCGGATGACACCCGCATCACGTCCGTGTCTGCACACCCATTTTTCCGGTGAGCCGGACTATATCATACCCGAAATTCTCAAGCGTGATGACAAAGCATTAAAGTTTTACACTGAGGCGATGGACCAGGTCTGGTCGGCTATCAATACATTGAAAAATTCCCACGGCGTAAGCGACGAGTTTGCGCTCTACCTTCTCCCCAATGCAGTCAGCATCCGGTACACCGAATCAGCAGATCTTCTAAATCTGCATCACAAACTCAAGATGCGGCTCTGCTATAATGCACAGGAAGAAATCTGGAAGGCTTCGCTTGACGAAGCCGAGCAAATATGCGAAGTCAATCCACGGATCGGAAAATACCTACTTCCTCCCTGTTCAATCCGCGATCTCGCAGGAATACAACCGCCCTGTCCGGAGGGTAATCGCTACTGCGGTATTAAAGTATGGAAGCTTGATATTTCCGAATATGAGCGGGTGATTTGAGAAAAAACCTTTAACAGCAGGATGTCTCGGTGCAAGGTTTTTAATGCAGATCAATCAAGAGTAAATTTCGTTTCGGTGAATTGATTTTTCAAATGCTGTACCTCGCTTTTATCCACCATAAAATCGTTCATGACCAGGTAATCAATTTCTGAATTCATAAAACATTTTAGTGCATCTTCGGGAGTACACACAATCGGTTCACCACGTCTGTTAAAACTCGTGTTAATGATGATGCCGTAACCTGTAAGTCTTTTGAAATCCTGGAGTAGCTGCCAGAACCTCGGATTCGTCTCTTTATTCACCGTTTGGACTCGTGCCGAGTAATCGATATGTGTGATAGCCGGAATATCGGATCGAAGATGATACAACCGCTTAAAGAGATCCGGATTGGAATCAATATCCGGCATGGGAACACGTCTTTTTGCAGCAATCGGCAGAACAAGCAGCATATACGGCGACGGGACAGGATTATCGCAGTACTCGCCCACATTCTCTTCAAGTATCGACGGGGCAAAAGGCCTGAAACTCTCGCGGTACTTTATTTTTAGATTCATCTTCTTCTGCATTTCCGGATTACGCGCGTCACCGATGATACTGCGATTTCCCAGTGCCCTCGGACCGAATTCCATCCGCCCCTGAAACCAACCGACGACCTTTCCCTGATCAATAAGGGGTGCAATTTTCTGAGAGAGCTCATCAAAATTCTGAAAATATAAATATTTCATACCATATTTTGACAGCAATTTTTGTATTTCATTATTCTGGAACGAAGGACCAAGATACGCCCCCTTCATTGAATCAGTTGGAACGGGAATCCGTGGTTTATCAAGATAGAGGTGCCACCCGATGAGTGCACCGCCAACAGCTCCCCCTGCATCTCCTGCCGCAGGTTGGATCCATAGATTATCGAATATTTTATTCTCGAGTATTTTACTATTGGCGACACAATTCAATGCCACACCGCCGGCCATCACAAGGTTGTTACTGCCGCTTAGTTTCTTAACCGTTTCTGCAAGTCTAAGAATCATTTCATTGGTAATTTCCTGGATTGCCAGAGCCATATCCATATACGGTTGAGAAAGCTCGGTCTCTTCTTTCCGTCTCGGAATTCCGAAAAGTTTTTCCCATCGAGGTTCGTTACACATAGTCAGACCGGTTGCATAGTCAAAATATTTCATATTGAGAAGCATCGATCCATCCGGCCGAATATCGATGATATATTCCTTAATCAGCTTTTTGTACTTTTCAACTCTCTCAGATCCTTCCAGTCCATACGGAGCGAGTCCCATGAGCTTGTACTCGCCGCTATTTACTTTAAATCCACAGTAATATGTAAAAGCGGAATACAGCAAGCCGAGTGAATGTGGAAAATGAAGTTCCTTATAAATGATAATATCGGTGCCTTTGCCGAAACCAATGGTTGTGGTCGCCCACTCTCCAACGCCATCGACGGTAAGAATGGCTGCTTCCTCAAAGGGAGACGGGAAAAAAGCGCTGGCCGCATGCGAAAGGTGATGCTCAGGGAACAGTAGAGGGATATTGCCTGTGATTCCGACTTCTTTCAATTCTTTGCGAAGGTATCTTTTCATAAAAAGCTTCTCTTTGAGCCATACAGGAATAGCATTCGAAAAGCTTTTCAAACCATCCGGTGCAAAAGCATGATACGTCTCCAGCAAACGCTCGAACTTGATGAAGGGTTTATCATAAAACACCACACATTTCAGGTCGGACATTCCGACGGCGGCTTCATCCAGCACGTACTTCAATGCATGACGCGGGAAACCCGAATCGTGTTTTTTCCGGCTGAAACGTTCTTCCTGGGCTGCGGCGACTATCGTATTGTCTACGACGATGGCAGCCGCACTGTCATGATAAAATGCCGATATTCCTAATACTGCTTCGCGCATTTCAGAATAACGTATAAATGAATGGTGCAATGGCCGTCCCTGCCGTCAATACTATGAGCAAGGCAAAAACGAGCAGGATGATAATCAACGGCAGTAACCAAAACTTTTTTCGCACTTTTAAAAATTGCCAGAGTTCCCTTAAGAATTCCATAGTATGATTCATTCAAATTAGAATGGATGCAGTATGTCTTCTTTTACAAAACGGCGATTCCTCTCATGAAAAACAGATGCTGTTGTTTTTTTAAACTGAGTAAGCAGCAACCTATCTTTTCCGATTATTTTCCGGAACAATGCCGTAGGAGTAACGATAACTAGAAATATCAAGGTCAGAATAATGAATGAGCTGATTCGCCCAAGAATGCGCGATACGTTCAACCATATCAATGAAAAAGGATAGAATACTACAGGGGCAACCATGACGAGTACGATGAACCCAATTGATATCTCAACGAGAAGTGAAGAATGCCTGAAAAGACTCGCTATCAACAGTATGACTATCAGCGCCAGACCTGATTCGGCATTTTCCTTGGGTGTAAAAGATGTTTTCATTTATAAAGACTCAAAAATTTCCACGGCCGCCCTTGACTTATTGAGGGTAAAGAAATGGAGCCCGGGGGCACCCCATTTCAACAATTCGCGGCATTGATTGATGGTATACTCCACCCCGATAGCATGGATCTTTTCAGGATCGTTTTTATACTCTTCAAGTTTGACAACAAGTTCCGCAGGTATCTTTGCTGCAGACATTTTTGTAAAACGCTCGATCTGGCGATAGGTGGTAATGGGAATAATACCGGGAATGATACGGCAGTTTATCCCTGATTCTCGCGCAAGTTTAATGAATTGAAAATAGTGTTCATTAATAAAGAAAAGCTGAGTTATAAGAAAATCAGCCCCCGCATCCACTTTGGTTTTCAGATTCTTTATATCGGTTTCAAGACTGGTTGCTTCGGGGTGTTTATCAACATAAGCCGCGGCTCCTATGCAAAAATCACAGTGTTTACGTACAAATTCGATTAACTCGTTTGCGTGTTGGAAACCGTCGGGTAAGCGAATAAATTTCCCCTGGTCTTTTGGGGGATCTCCTCTCAACAGCATGAGGTTCTTTATCCCTATCTGACGAAGATTATGAAGATCGTTCTTCACCCTTTCTCTGGTCGCGTTAACACAGGTATAATGCGCGATGGTGGTCAGTCCAACCGCATTCTGCAGGTATTCTACAAGGGCAAACGTACGCTCCTGAGTAGACCCTCCCGCTCCATATGTCACAGTGACAAACGAAGGGGAAAGTTTCATTAACCTCCCGATGTTAATCCCAAAATCTACCGCTGAAAGTTCGTCTTTCGGAGGGAAAAACTCAAAAGAGAAGGTCTTTTCCTGTGATAAAAATATATCGGTAATTTTCATTCTCTGATAAAATCAATATTTATGTATTACTATAAGAAATTTCCATGAAAAAACCTAATCTGGCACTTCTGCTGTTACTACGGAAACAATTTCCGCTGGGCAGTCGATTTTACCGATTTCAAACCTATATCAAAATTCTTAAAAATATATAACATTGAAAAACATCCGAATTTATTATGGAATTGTGTTGGCTATATTCTTTTCTCTCTTTTGGCATATTACGTGCATAAAATTAAGCAGTTGTATTGTGCACGGGGATGTGGTTACCCCCCATCTCCATATTCTCGGCACGATAGATCTTCGCTCGTGGATGCGCGAAGAACTAAAGAACCCCGCAGTCCCGACTTGTCGGGATTGCGGGTTTTTATTTTCCTTTTTTCCCTTTCTATTCTGATTGAGTTTCCACTTTTTTTCGATATATTAGTCCGGTCATTTGCATTTCATGAATATACATAGGAACATGATTAAGATCGCAGTCGGTGTGATATGGAGAGATGGATCGGTTTTGCTCTGCCAGCGAAAAAAAAGTGCGAAGTATCCACTCAAATGGGAATTCCCGGGGGGAAAGATCGAAAGTGGTGAGACACCGGAAGTATGTTTGAGGAGAGAGTTACTGGAAGAATTAGCAATCACAGCTACAATCGGAAAAGAATTACATCGACAACACATAGTCTATGCCGATTCCGGTTCATACGATGTGAAGTACTACTTGGTACGCACATTCGAAGGAGTACCCGAGAACAGAGCTTTTTCCAGAATCCAGTGGGTTGATATCGCCGATCTGCAACTCTATGATGTGCTTGAAGGAAACCTCGAAGTCATCCGAAAAATCAGTAAGAATCCATTCTTGTGAACACTGATTCCGCCGGTACATTCATCGGTGATAGGACGCACTATTTCCATATTCTTTTGTGAAATGTATTTTCAACACTCGGGTCGGAAATTTTTTGAAACAAAAAAATGGTGCTTATAAAGTGAGCATAAAAGGACGAGAGTCAATGCTTGTGAACGGAAAACTTGATAGACAAGTTCTTTGGAAAGAACTGCATGCGAAGCACAAGAAACAGCGCACCAAGATTCGTTTACGGCTTGAGGAATTTCAACGGATACGGCCGGAACAATATTTTTACGAATTGGTGTACTGTCTATTGACCCCGCAGTCGAGTGCGGTCCATGCAGCAAAGGTCCAGCACCAATTAAAAAAGCACAGATTCCACGAGATGAAACTCGATCCTGAAACTTTCCTCCGGCAGAAAGAGACCTATATCCGGTTTCACCGTACAAAATCGCGTTTACTCCTCCTCATGAAGGCGCAATTCCCCGAGATATTGACAATCCTGGCATCGGGAAAATCAGCGTACGATATCCGCGAATGGCTTGTCAGGCATGTCAGGGGTTTTGGTTATAAGGAATCGACCCACTTTCTTCGAAATATCGGGAAAAATGAAGGTCTGGCCATCCTCGACCGGCACATTCTAAGGAACCTGGTCAATCTCAGGGTTATCCGCTCGGTTCCACAGACGCTGACTCGAAAACAATATCTTGCACTCGAGGAAAAATTTCAACAATTTGCACTTGAAGTTGCTATTCCGATTGACGAACTCGATCTGCTATTCTGGTCGGAAGAAACCGGTCAGATTTTAAAATAGTGCCGAGGTGCTGTGTGAAATTCAGCGATCTGAAAAAACGGGTTGATGAAGTACCCGAACTCGCAACACTACCCGGTGTGACTGCAGAACTGCTGTCTATTCTTCAATCGAAAGATGTCCCGATCGAATATATATCCGCGATTATCGAGACCGACCCTGCACTTACGACAAAAATTCTGAGAGCCATCCGATCACTACGCGAGAAGTCGCCAGAGACAATCGTTTCCATCCATGAAGTAATTTCACATTTGGGATTGTACGAGATACGAACAATTCTCTTTCATTTCACGGTATACAGTAAATTATTCAGGTTCAAATCGGAACAGCAAGATTGGATGCATCAATATTGGGTCCATTCGGTTGCATGTGCATATGTTTCCCGCATGCTGGCTATAAAATTTGGAATTCAAACCGAAAACAGAGAATTCATTGCGGGACTTTTACACGATCTCGGCAAACTGTACCTTATTCAGTTTCAACCAAATCAGTGTAATCAAATCCAGCAATCCATCACAGAAACATCCATGAACGATATCGATGCTGAGAATAAATTGCTGGGGGCAACACACGCGATGATTGGCGGATGGCTTGCGGAGAGATGGGATCTTCCACCAGCATATGTTGAAATAATGAAATATCACCATGAGCCAAGGATGGCCACAACCGATCAAAACCTTTCGGCACTTATCAACTTTGCCGAAACATGTTGCATTAAAATCGGATATGGATTCATGGAGGGGAGTTTCACACTCCCCATCGATCACTCGCGCGGTTGGGCTATTCTCGAGTCGCTCCACCCAAGTTTGGGGAAAATGGATGAAATGAATCTCTTGACGGACATCAAGAGCGAATTGAAAAATCAACCCGGATTTATGACTCTGGTTCAGGGCGATAACCTGTTCCCGACGATCAGATCCGATCATACCACGAACATCGATGTTCTCCGTGCAAGAATCGACGCCGTTCAGGAGCTAGATTCACTTCCCAGCGTTACGACCAAATTATTGACATTCCTTGATGATCCGAATGTCTCGTTAGGAAAATTGAGCTCGATTGTCAAGGGCGACCCGGCTTTGAGTGATAGAGTTCTCCGTATCGTCAATTCTCCTTTTTATGATTTTCAAGATCGGTTTCGCACAATTCAACAGGCCGCGGCGTTTTTAGGGCTCAGTGAATTCACAAATTTACTCGTGGCAATCTCGTTCATATCGATACTCTACAGCAAAAAAGCACAGACACATCCAAAAATTGAAGCATATTGGAATCACGCAATTGGTTGTGGTATGATCTCACATTTTCTTGCATCACAGCTTTCCCTCCCGACACGGGGACGAGAATTTACGGCGGGAATCTTACACGATCTCGGTAAACTCGTCTTGGTCGAATATTTTACGGCTGCTGCCGATATGATCGATATGCGGATCCAGACCGAACAATGCTCTGATATTCAAGCCGAGATAGCAATTATCGGAGTACCGCACACAGAAATTGGCGGATGGGTCGCAGAAAAATGGAATTTACCCGATTCCTATATCGAAGTGATGCGATTCCATCATGTCCCGTCCCAGGCACATGTGAACACACTGCTGGTTTCCACAATCCACGTTGCCGATACAATCCTCCAAATGCGGGGCACCGGATTACCCGAGGGACCGATGCACATCGACATGAGTACGGATGAAGGATGGCAGACACTTACAAATTTACATCCACAGGCCAGAGATATCGATCCGGTACATTTGATTACCGAAGTGCCATTTTCTATCGATGATGCGCGCAATTTCCTTGCCCTCATCTCTGGTGAGAGTCATGGAACTCAGTATTCATAGTCCCGATGACATACGAAAAGACTTCCGTGAAAATGAATTATTATATCATAGACTCGTAGAGTAACATCTTTCCTTTTTTTCTTTTATCTTTTATTCATGGCAGAGACTTTTTCATTTGACATTGTTTCTGAAGTCAACATGCAGGAAGTTGACAACGCACTGAACCAAGCCCGAAAAGAAATTATACAGCGGTTCGATTTCAAGGGATCGAAGACAACAATCGATTTAAATCAGAAGGAAAAAATAATCACGCTCATATCGGATGATGAATACAAGATGAAGGCGGTTATTGACATCATCCAGTTGAAGATGATTAAACGAAACGTATCCCTCAAGGCGTTACAATACAGCAGTATCGACCCTGCTGCCGGAGGAACTGTCCGCCTCATTATCACTCTCCAGGCCGGCATAGGAAAAGATCAATCGAGAGAGATCGTTAAACTGATCAAGGAAACAAAGCTGAAGGTTCAGGCCGCCATTCAGGACCAGCAGGTAAGGGTAAGCGGAAAAAATAAAGACGACCTGCAGGCGGTGATGAAAATGCTTAAGGATGCCGATCTTCACTTTGCAATGCAATTCACAAACTACCGATAATCTGGGGGAGCATGTTCCGGACTTCAACCACCAGGACAGGAAATGATTTCAACCTCCGGAAGCGGCGATGGTGCTATTTCCTCTGGCTCCTTTTTTGCATATCCCCTCTTTTTTCCCAGCAAAACATCGTCACTATTGTTTCAGAACAGAACCCCGCGCTGCGAGGATCCGTAGGCATTTTTGTAGAGAACGGTATCATCTATGGATCAATACGCGACATTGCCGCAGATCTTTCAATCGCTTTCTATCTGAATCCAACAACACTGAAAGGAGAAATTACACTAGAGCACCAGCGGATCAAGGTAACAGCGGATAACCCGTTTGTCGTTATCAGCGACAGTATCACGCCGGAAGGTTCGGTGTTCCAGATGCCGGTTACACCAATTTATGGTGCGAATACATTATTCGTCCCTATTGAATTCTTTATACCTATTCTTGAAAAGCACACAGAATTCCCCCTCCACTATTCAGACGTAACGAGGACGATCACCATCGGTATTCCAAAGCCAAAAAATCTATACGATATCACCGGCATTGAGATTGAAGAAAGGGATAACGGCTATCTCCTCCATATTGGCGCTGCGAAACAACCCCCCGATTGCGAAAGCTGGGTAAAACCAGACGGCTGGGTATATATCACCATTCCAAATGCTCATGCCGATACCGGTCGTTTGAATAGATTGAAACCGTTCAGCATCATTAGGAGCGTAATAGCAATCCAGCAGCCCGGATCGGTTCAGCTGACTTTGAAATGCGAGAAGAAATTTGCCCGGTGTGAAGTGATACCCAATAGTGCGGGGAACGATATCCTCATTTCCCTTCTTCCCCCGGAATATGTGTACGATGAAGTAAAGAAACAACAGGTCCTCCAGACGCTCGAAAAACAGCGCAACAGGTGGAAGATGGATGCTGTAGTAATTGATGCCGGTCATGGAGGACGCGATCCGGGTGCAATCGGTGCAAGGAAAACCAAAGAAAAAGATATCACACTTGGAATTGCACTCAAACTTGGCAAGTTGATTACGCAAAAGCTAAAGGATGTAAACGTTATCTATACGCGTGCTGATAATAGTTTCGTCGAGTTATACCGTCGAGGACAAATCGCAAACGAAAACGGCGGAAAACTTTTTATCAGCATTCATTGCAACTCCATGCCCCGAAAGCCGCATCCAGCCAATGGATTTGAAATTTACTTATTGAAGCCGAGCCGGACTGAAGAAGCGGTCGCAATCGCTGCGCGTGAAAATGCTGTTGTCAAACTCGAAGAAGGATATGAGCAAAGGTATCAAGAGCTTACCGAAGAAAATTTCATCCTCGTGACGATGGCTCAAAGCGCATACGCCCACTACAGCGAGCAGTTTGCACAGGAGACTCTTAAATCGATGAAAGAGGCCCTGCCCATAACAAGCAATGGAGTAAAACAGGCCGGTTTTTATGTACTCGTCGGGGCATCGATGCCGAACGTCTTAATCGAAACCGGTTACCTCTCAAATCGTAAGGAAGAGCAATACCTTTCCAGTCAAAAAGGGCAGCAAAAAATTGCCGAGTCAATTTTCACGGCGGTAAAGAACTACAAAGTTGAATATGAGAAAGCGCTATCCGAGGGAAGCAATAAATAATCACCGTTAATCTGGAGTATAAAACATCCTGCAGTATTTCCAAAAATTTTCCACCGAAGGAATAAAATACTAGGAGTGCATTCATCGATGAAAGAGGGCTTTTTTACCGTTGATGATCAGATTCGGTTCGACTCTTAAAACAGATCGAAGCAGAAGATCATATAATACTCCGTCGATTAATTCTGGCGGAATAATACCGCGAAAAAAAGATTTAATACCTACCCGCGAATCGGCAACGACTGCATCGAGGTACGCAATAATTAAAGATACTGCCGCTCGCCGGCGCTGCCGTTGAGACGACCGATAGGAATGAATACCGAGTATAGTAGCAGTTGAGCGATATACCGGTCGTCCCGCCTCATCGATTCCAATACGAAGGAGAAATAAGCGCCGTACGAGAGAACGAAGTGCCTGCTCAAGTTCAGCATTTCCATTCCGTGTATGAATATTGAGCGCCTGCCTGAATTGAATCTTGGAACAAGCATTAGTACGCACAAGCGAGAGAATTTCAGCTTCAAGTGCGGTCAATTGCCGTTCACGAACCAGACGCTGCGGCGATTTCCTCCCTTCAAAAAGAAAGACACAGATGTTTTTACAAAATTCTCTCGTGACAAGCATGGGAGCACGCCCGACGGCGTAGATCTCCACGATTGAACGTACCATCGGAGGATATTCCCAGAGATCGCCAATCAGCAATCGCAGTGATGCCAGTCGTGATGGCGAAACGGGGCATTCTACGACTCCCGTTATGGCATGAAGTAACGATGGATACGTCTTTAATTTTTTCGGAATAAGGAAACACCACCGGAGCTCGCGCAGGAAGGCCACGATCTCTTTCGGCTTTTCAAGGGCACTTTCAGGAGTCGCATGCCAGAGGCGAATCCGCCTTGTTTGAAGTTCTTCTACAGTCATCATACGCGTCGTGCAACCATGCGGTCATACAATATCATTAAAAGTGTCGCACCGTACCCAATCCCCCCAACGATCATCCACATTATTGTCGGCGAATAATTCTCTACACGTAGATAGGTCTGGATGAGCCATCCGGCCAGCGGACCGGCCACGAACGAACCCAAGGCGATCGGCAGAAACGCAAATCCCATGAATGTACCGATCTGTTCTTTAGGTGCAAGATCGGCAACATATTCGTAGAAACGCGGCGCCTGCGTCGCTTCACCCAATGCAAACAGGAACATCGCAAAGATCGTTGCAGGGACGGTATGCGAAACACCCATCAAAAACCAGGCACTGCCTGCAATTGAAAAACCGACGACCATCGCGGTAATCGGTCTTAACTTCTTTGTCATCGCTGCGACGGGGACAGTAAGAAAAATAATCGACCACGCATCGACGGTCTCGAGCAGTTCAAAACGTTCAAACTTTAATACTTCTTTTACATAAAAAGGGAGCGAGTAAAATATTTGCCAGAACATTATCCAGAATCCGGAAAAAATTACCAGGAAAGAAACGAACCGGATATTCTTAAAAACAAGGAGCATATCATGAAGGACTTTAATCAGCGATGTGGGGGGCGGCATATCGTGATCACGCTGCGGTTCCTTATAGAAAAAAAACGCCCCAAGAATTAGAAGGCACGATGTTGCGGAAGACATGACAAGAACAAATTCAATGCCGAAATTCTCTCGCACCTGCAATGCAAGTATCGGACCTACAGCTCCTCCGATATTCACCAGTGTATAATAAATTGAATATCCGAGCGCCTTCGTTGCGGGTGTTGTAGTTTTTGCCACAGTACCAACAATACATGGCTTGATAAGCGATCCTCCAATTGCAGTAAACAGGAGAATTATAGTGAGGTATGTGACTTTACCGACGGCCGCCATGATTGCAGCACCAAATGGAAGTCCGGCGAGTCCGATTAAGAAATATCCTACTGTAAAAAAACTAAAGCAGGCAATCAACGATCGTTTGAAACCGTATCGGTCGACAAAAGTTCCGGCTATAAATGGGAGTGAATAGAGCACGCCGGTAAAAAGTCCGAAAAGAATTCCGACGGTAACAGGGTCGAGCCCTATCTTATCCGCCAGGTAGACGGAGAGAACGGCCATCGAGCCGTAGTATGCAAAACGTTCAAAGAGTTCAATTATATTGGCGATCCAGAATGTCTGCTGGAATCCGGTCTGCATCGCATGAATCCGTTCAGAAAAACTCACGGGATTTCCCTCGGAATCAGGATTAAATCATTCTGCATTTCACCTGTGACCTCGACTTTCCCTTCGAGTGTAATGAACACATTGATTTCACTCCGGACAGCCATCTCCCCCTCCAGATAAATCCCCGGTTCAATTGAGAAACAACAACCGGGTATCAACTGCCGTTCATCTTTTGTCTCTAGGTTGTCGATATTTGCTCCATTGCCGTGTACTTCGACTCCGATCGAATGTCCGGTACGATGAATAAAATATTGTCCAAACCCTGCTCTCTCCACAACCCCCCGACAGGCCTGATCGACTTCCCAACCATAGCAGGTTTTTTTTGCATCAAAACGACCTTTGATAAAATTCACAGCGGTATCGCGTGCATTTCGGACGACGGAAAATATTTCGATATATTTTTCCGGGGGGTTCGTTCCTGCAAATCCGACCCATGTTATATCATAATAAATCGCATGTGGAGCTTTTTCCTTTGCCCAGAGATCGATCAGAATCGTATCTCCCCATTTAATCACCTGGGCATTCTGCAGTGTAGGTTCAAAATGCGGATCGGCCGGATGAGCATTTACTCCGACGATAGGCGGATCCGATGTTATAAGTCCGAGATCTTCAAAACGCTTAAGAATGAATCGCTGTATGTCAAATTCAGTGACACCACGTCCTTCACGAAGAGTCTTCCCAATTTCAGCAAAGGCATCGTTCTTCGTCTTATGGACCTTCGCTCCGGCTGAAAGATGCGACTGATACCCGGACTGGTCAATAACAGCTTCAAACATCTGAACAAGGCCGGCTGAGGAAACGATTTCATGACCGAAACTTCGCACAAGTTCAACCGTTCCCGCATCAACTATGGAGATGTACGGAATGTTATTCATAGGTGAATACTGCATTGCTATCTTTTTCGGCGAGCCGAGTATCTGCTTCAGGTAGGCGTGTTGTTGTTCCCATGAAAGGTACACATTTTTTTTCCCGGGGATCGTATCGAGTTTGGTTTTCTCTACTGTATGTACAAGCTTCTGAGGATCGCCGGTCGCCGGAATAAAATAAAACCATCTGCGGGACGTTAATTTAGTGCCATCGAGTCCGAGAATCCGATATGCGAGTTGATCCCGGTTATGAAAATCGTAAAATAACCAACCATCGAGGTCATGTTGTCGGAGTGCCTGCTTTATCTGTCCGATTGTCGCTGCCATAGTTCCTCCTTACACAATAATCCCGGTGCTTAAAAGGGCAATCCTTGAATTTATTAAGATAAGAAGACATTCCCGAAAAATCAAAGATGTGATTTCGTTTCTTGACAAAAAGAGTTGGAATATGTATTTTGGTGTATTACTCATCATGGTCTTTTCACTTCCATATGGCACCGGTGCTTTGTCATTCACACTCCCCGAGAGTATTCCTGTCCAGATGTTGCGACCACCCCGTTGTGCCGTGATACATGATGTAAAGAATAGCCTTCACCATGCACTTGATCATCCGCTTTCATCCGTTACATTCGATGAGCATCTCCAACGAGGAACTCCGGTAACAATTATCGTCCCGGATAAAACGCGGCTATCCGGAATAATCGCCCTTCTTCCGTTGGTACTGCGTAGGATTCATGAACATGGAATTCCGAGAGAATCAATCCGAATACTCTTTGCAAACGGTACACATGGACCTCAAACCGAACAGGAGAAACGAGCCCTCGTTGGCGACGCTGTGTACGAGTCTTATTCAATATTCGATCATGATTCGCACGCGGAAAAAGACCTGACCCTAATCGGCCGAACAGCCCGGGGGACAGAAATCCGAATTAACACACTGGCTGTCAAATCTCCCACCATTATCGCAATTGGAGCCATCAATCACCATTATTTTGCAGGATTTGGCGGTGGACCAAAGCTGATCGTCCCCGGAATTGCTGCATATTCGACTGCATTGCACAACCACCGGCTGATTTTGACGGAAAAAGGGGATTTTAACCCACAATGCAGGGAAGGTATAATAGACGGAAACCCTGTCTATGAGGACATTGTCGAGGCCGTCCGGTTATGCCCACCTGTTTTTTTTATTGGTACACTCCTCGACACTGAAGGAAATATTACCGATATTATTGCTGGCGACCCGGTCGAGGCCCACCGTATTGGGGCCAAGAACGCGGACAGGCAGTTACGTGTTCCCATCTCTCAGAAGACAAATATTGTTATCACCAGCGGCGGGGGATATCCCCGTGACAGTACGATGATCCAGGCTCATAAGGCTCTTCATCATGCTTTTGAAGCTGTCTGTAATGGGGGGATAATACTATGCTGTGCGGAATGTCGGGATGGAATTGGTTCTTCAACATTTATGAAATGGTTCGACTACACGTCGATCACGACAATGCAGAACGAGCTCACGGAACATTATACACTCAATGGTCATACAGCGCTATCGCTACAGAAAAAACTTGCAATGACTAAAATCGTTTTTATTTCTATGCTTGATCCGACTGTGGTAAAGAAAATGGGAATGATCCCGGCCTCCAGTCTCGATGAAGGATTAACGCTCACACTGAACGGGAAGAATTCTCCTTCGGTGACGATCATCGAAAATGGAGCAGCATGTCTCCCCTCAATTGGATATTCTACCGAATTGGAGATTTGAACGAATGAGTACGAATTCCATCGTTGACCGTATCCGTGATAACATTCTCTTTGCCGGCACAGACGAGTCTGTAATCCGCACCATTGCTTCTTCAGTTACCGAAGTCGCATTTGCTCCTGATGAAGTGATTTTTGTCGATGCAAGCATTGGTGAAGGACTTTACCTACTCGAATCAGGACGGGTGAAAGTGACAAAAGAAACAAAACAGGGAAACGAAATAATCCTCGGCGTACTGCATCCGAACGATTTCTTCGGTGAGATGCAAATGATCGATGGTGTTCCACGCTCTGCCCACGCGGTGGCTATAGAGCCTTCTGTCGTTGCGATCATTAGCGAAGAAGCTTTTCAACAATTGTTGCGCGAGCATTATATTGTCTCGGCCAATGTGATGCGCGCTCTAAGCACTCGATTACGTGCAATCGACGAAACCCTTGTCTCCGAGCTCGCAAACACAGAACTGCTCGCAAAAACAAAACTCGATAAACTTCATCTTCTTATTGATGCCACTAAGAATGTCAATTCATCACTGAACATAGATAGGTTACTCGGCATCATTCTTGAAAATGCTACAAATTCTATTCAGGCTGATCGGGGAACATTGTATATCGTCGACGAATTGAAAGGCGAGCTCTGGTCTAAAGTCGCCCAGGGAAAAGATATGGTGGAGATACGTCTGCCGATGGGAAAAGGACTTGCGGGGGTTGTGGCAAAAACGGGCGAGATAATCAACATTCCAGACGCGTACACAGACAAGCGATTCAATCCCGAGATCGATAAAAAAACCGGCTATCGAACGCGGAACATTCTCACGATGCCGATGAAAAACAAGGGCGGGAAAATTATCGGCGTATTCCAATTGTTGAATAAACGCGGCGGTCCTTTTACCCGCGACGACGAAGATTTTATCGACGCCCTTTCGGCCGGTGCATCAATCGCTATCGAAAATGCACGACTCGCACAGGAGATGGTGCAATCTGAACGGCTTTCCTCTGTCGGCCGTATGGCGAGCGCTATTATCCACGATATTAAAAACCCGATGAACACTATCAGAGTGTACGCCCAGGTAATGAAAAAGAAATCGGGAAATGAAGAAGCTGTGAAACTGGCCGACGAGATGATCCGCCAGGTCGATCGATTGGTGAATATGCTGCAGGAAATTCTCGATTTCTCCCGCGGTGTGAGCGCAACCAATATCGTCGAAGTCAACCTCGGTGAGACCCTGGATGCCATACTGGTGTTCATCGAAAAAGATCTGAGCAAACACAATATACAGCTTCTGAAACAGCTGCATTATATCGGACCGTGCATGATGGATGCCGATAAGATGACCCGCGTCTTCTACAATATCGCATCCAATGCCCGCGATGCGATGCCTACGGGGGGATCTCTTACCGTATCAACGCTCGAAGTAGACAAATTGGTAAGGATTTCATTCCGCGATACCGGTACCGGAATGCCGGAAGAAGTGAAGAAGCGAATCTTTGAGCCGTTCATGTCATACGGGAAAAAACACGGAACCGGGCTCGGAATGGCGATCGTTAAGAAGGTTATCGATGATCACGATGGACGAATTGAGATCGAGAGCGAGATGGGCAAAGGAACTGAAATGAGCATATACTTACCTCTTAAGTAAGACTGCCAAAACTACACTGTTTTTATTATTCATATCATCGCTGTTCATTCTCTGAATTATTTCCTTCCCTTTCTTCCACATCAACTTGCAGGGACAGGTCATCAGGATAAAATACGCTGCCGGGAGGTCATCTCGCTTGAAATTGTTCGAAAAAAAACGCTTATTAATATAAGGCTGTATTGAAGGACGACCAAGGATGATATCATCATTGGCTTTTTTTGTTTTGTGACGAACCCCTCAAACTTTAAAGAGCACACTATGCGAAAAGCGACGATCACGAGAAAAACAAAAGAAACCGATATCACAACATCGGTTGTGATTGACGGCAGCGGAAAACGGACGAACCGGACCGGAGTTGGTTTTCTCGACCATATGCTGGATCTTTTTGCACAGCACGGGAATTTCGATATCTCGGTCCGCTGCAAGGGGGATATGAAGGTCGATGATCATCACTCCGTCGAGGATATTGCCATTACACTTGGGAAAGCATTTACCCGCGCACTCAAAGATCGTTCGGGTATTGCCCGCTATGGCTTTGCAATCGTCCCTATGGACGATGCTCTCGCCCGATGTGTCATTGACCTTGGTGGACGCTCATACCTGGTCTTCAAGGCGGAATTCCGCCGGGCAAAAGTCGGAGATCTTTCCACAGAAATGGTGAAGCATTTCTTCGCATCTTTTGCCGATAATGTGAAGGCGAACATACATATCGAAATCCTGTATGGCAACAATACGCACCATTGTATTGAAGCTATTTTTAAATCTTTTGCCAGAGCCTTATCGGAAGCCTGTGCACGCGATAAGAAGATCAAAGGGATTCTTTCGACAAAAGGGAGGTTGTAAAGCCACCGATGATTGCTATCATCGATTACAGGATGAATAATCTCCGATCGGTTCAGAAGGCATTTGAGCATTCGGGAACGGATGTCGTTATTTCAAGCAACGCGGATGAACTCCGGAAAGCCGATAAGCTTGTACTCCCCGGTGTCGGCGCTTTTGGAAAATCGATGGATACGATTCGTGCTGCAGGATTCGATCGGATTATTCTCGATCATACGGCAGCCGATAAACCGCTGCTGGGAATTTGTCTGGGGATGCAGCTCCTCTTTTCCCGTAGTGAAGAGCTCGGCGTATATGAGGGGTTGAACATTTTACATGGATCGGTTGTCCGTTTCCCACAGACGGTAAAAGTCCCGCATATCGGCTGGAATGAAATTCGAAAGAAACGTCAATCGCCGATTTTGAACGATGTCAAAGATTCGGCTTACATGTATTTTGTTCATTCATATTTTGCCGTACCGTCTGATGATATCGTGGTGGCATCAACCGATTATGGCATCGAGTTTCCATCTATTGTTCAATTTAAAAATATTTTCGGAATTCAATTTCATCCGGAAAAAAGCCAGAGCGCCGGTCTAATAATCCTGAAAAATTTTGCTCTGTTATAAATATCATGATCCTTATAATTCCTGCAATCGATATAAGCGACGGTAAATGTGTCCGCCTGATCCAGGGTGTCGCCGGTACAGAAACAATATACTGCAATGATCCGGTCAAGATGGCAATACTCTGGCGCGGGGAAAATTTTAAAATTATTCATGTTGTCGACCTGGATGGCGCCTTCGGCGGTTCGATAAAGAATTTCGAGGTTATCGAGCGGATGGCGAACGCTATTGATATTCCCATTCAAGTTGGCGGCGGTATACGATCGCTCGAACAATGCCAGCGATTATTCGATACCGGTGTGTCTCGCATTGTGGTCGGTACCATTGCCATAGAAAATCCCGACCTACTCCAGCGCCTTCTTGAAAAATTTACGCCGCGTAAAATTACGATCGGTATCGACGCAAAAAACGGAATCGTAAAAACAAAGGGTTGGACGGAGGATACAGGTATCACCGCTGTTTCACTCGGATTGAACATGAAACAACTCGGAGTGCAACGTATTGTCTATACTGATATCGCACGGGATGGTATGATGGTGGGGCCGAATATCGAAGCAATCCGCGAATTTGCAGAAAAAACCGGCCTCCGGGTGACGGCATCCGGCGGCGTCTCGGGGTACAAGGATTTATTGAAACTTGCGGAACTCGAACATTGTGGCGTCGATTCAGTGATCATCGGCAAGGCGTTATACGAAAATAGATTTCCATGCCAGGCACTCTGGCGTGATGTGGAAAAAGATCTGAAAGATCTCGGTCCGACACGAAGGATGTAAATGATCGCTAAACGTATTATCCCCTGCCTTGATGTCGATCAAGGACGGGTCGTCAAAGGAATAAAATTCATCAATCTTGTCGATGCTGGCGATCCGGTCGAGCAGGCAAGGTACTATGATATGCAAGGAGCCGATGAGCTGGTGTTCCTGGACATCACCGCCTCATCGAATGACCGTGACACGATGCTTGATGTCGTAAGCCGAACAGCAGAGGAAGTATTTATCCCCTTCACGATCGGAGGGGGTATTCGTACGGTCGATGATATCCGGCGTATGCTTCAGCACGGAGCGGATAAAGTAAGCCTCAACACGGCTGCGGTCAAACAGCCGCTGCTTGTGTCTGCCGGCGCTGAATCGTTCGGATCGCAATGTATCGTGGTAGCGATCGATGCAAAACGAAAACCTGACGGCACATCTTGGGAAGTCTATATCAACGGCGGGCGCACACCTACAGGACGCGATGCGATCGAATGGGCAAGGGAAGTCGAACACCTTGGCTCGGGTGAACTCCTGATCACCAGTATGGATCGGGACGGAACGAAGGATGGATATGATCTTGAATTGCTTAAGCAGATTTCGGCGGCAGTCAACGTACCTGTAATCGCCAGCGGAGGTGCAGGCACACTCGAACACCTGGTCGAAGCGCTGACGATTGGGAATGCCGACGCAGTCCTTGCAGCGTCAATATTTCATTTTCAGGAATATACTATAGCTCAGGCAAAAGCCTATTTAAAATCACGGGGGGTTAACGTTCGGAATTAATACTATGGGAATATTGGACGAGGTAAAATTTAATGAACAGGGACTGATCCTCGCAATCGCACAGGATGCAGAAACAAACGATGTGCTGATGGCTGCGTGGATGAGTCGTGAGAGTCTTGAATTAACCCTGAAATCGAAGCAGGCAACCTATTGGAGCCGTTCACGCAAAAGATTATGGCTGAAAGGCGAAGAATCGGGGAATATCCAGGAGGTCAAGAATATTTACATCGATTGTGATGCAGATGTGATTTTGATGAGGGTCTATCAGCGTGGTGGGGCTGCCTGTCATACAGGACACCGATCCTGTTTTTATAGGGAGGTCCTTGATGAAGGAGCGACAGTACGGGAATGCAGCGAAAAAGTATTCGATCCAGAAACGGTGTATAAAAAAAAATAACTCATCGGAGATTAATCTATGCCGCCAGTCGCAATTATGATGGGAAGTCAATCGGATGAGGAGATCATGAAGGGCTGCGAAGAATATCTGACGCAGTTCGGCATCTCCTTTGAAACAAAAATTCTATCAGCACACCGACAGCCCGACGAAACCGCGCAGTATGCCCGAGAAGCGGCGAGCCGGGGGATCCAGGTAATTATTGCAGCTGCTGGAATGGCCGCTCACCTCCCCGGTGTTGTCGCGTCGTTGACGACATTACCCGTGATTGGTGTCCCATTACCGGCATCGGAGCTGCGGGGTGTCGATGCGTTGTATTCCATTGTTCAAATGCCGGCCGGAATCCCCGTGGCTACAGTTTCTATCGGAAAAACCGGCGCACGCAGTGCGGCGGTTCTCGCTGCAGAGATCATCGCTCTTCAAGATTCCTCGGTGAGAGAGAAACTTGTCGCATTCAAAAAGAACGGCTCTAAGTTCTGATCATCCTATGCGAATCCTGATCTGTGGTCATGGATCTTTTGATGTCATTCACCCCAAAACGGGTACTGAACGCCGTTTTCCCGGAGGTGTGTTCACTACGATTGCTGCAGCGGCTCAGGTTGCACCTGGTGAGACCGTCGTACCGATTATCAGTGTGGGAGAAAATGAATACGATGAAGCGCATCTTTGGTTGGGGAAATTTCCAAATATCGATGTGAGCGGTCTTGTCGTGACCAAAGAGCCGACGCATACCGTTCATTATTATCAGCTAGCAAAAGGCAATGATATCCGGTGTACATCTACACTGGCAGAGCCGATTCCTCTGAGGGCGATTAAACAGAAACTTGCGGGAATCGATGGAATCCTTATCGCGATGAATTCGGGCTCTGATATTACCCTCGAAACACTTAACGAAATGCGGATTGAAACACAGGGAAAATCTATCCCGCTTCATCTGGATGTCCACAATCTTGTATTGGGCCCCGATGAGGAGCACGGGCGGCCATATCATTCGGTTCCCACCTGGCGGCAATGGTTTTTTCATTGCGATACGGTTCAGCTCAATGAAGTGGAAGCTGCGGCAATCACTCCCGATCATATGACCGAGGAACATTTTGTGAAGCAAGCGCTTGCATTGGGTCTTACCGGATTATTGATTACGCGCGATGAGCGGGGAGTGACCGTGTATCACCAACAGCATAAAAAAATACTTTCTGAAAACCTTACCACTCCCCTTTCGGATGAGGTCCGAAATACAATCGGCTGCGGCGATGTTTTCGCGGGAGTATTTCTCGTGCGATATCTGATGACACATAATCTCATCAAATCAGCCCGTGAAGCCACGATGATTGCCGGATGGAGCGCGTCATTTTCATCGCCCGAAGATCTCTTGAATATCCATGAACGATTAAAGGAGGATCCTCTTTCATGATAGTAATGAAGTTTGGCGGAACGTCGGTCGAAGATGCAGCTGCAATGCGTCAGGTGAAAGAAATTGTCCGTTCTCAGCTCCGCCGTTCGCCGGTCGTTGTTCTCTCGGCTATCGCACTTGCAACAAATCGTCTGCTGGAATGCGCACAACTTGCCGCCGGAGGCAAACTTGAGAAAGCGAAAGAACTGGCAATCGGGCTTCGTGACCGGCATCATGAGATCATCGGCGATCTATGCAGCTCGGACTCAGCCGCGACATATCTCCGGAGTATGGTGAACGATACCATTGGTGAATTAATCACTTTAAGCAAGGGATTAACCATCCTCGGTGAACTTTCTCCCCGGTCACTCGATGCTTTTGGATCGGCGGGGGAACGGATGTCATCCGCAATCTTCAATACCTATCTAAACGAAATTGGAATCGCCTCTGAACTCGTCGATGCCCGCTCGTTCATGATAACAAATGAACACTTTACCAAAGCGGCTCCGCTCTTCGATGCGATTGAACGGTTAATCCCTGAAAAAATTTCGCCTCATATTTCGAAGGGGAAAATCGTCGTTACACAAGGATTTATTGGTGCAACTATGAGCGGTGTTACAACTACACTTGGTCGTGGAGGATCTGACTACTCAGCTGCAATTATCGGTGCAGCCCTCGGCGTCGATGAGATTCAGATCTGGACTGATGTTGACGGCGTTATGACATCAGACCCGCGAATTGTCCCGACAGCGATGAAGCTGGATATACTTTCATTTCAGGAAGCCTCGGAACTCGCATACTTCGGGGCAAAGGTACTGCACCCGAGCACGATTATACCGGCAATCGATAAGAAAATACCTGTCATCGTGTTAAATTCAAAACGGCCATCATCAACTGGAACCCGTATCGTACCCGAACCGTCGAAAAACAACCTTGCAGTAAAAGCGATCGCCTGTAAAAAAGGAATCACGGTTATCAACATCCTTTCGACACGAATGCTTATGGCATACGGTTTTATGGAATCGATTTTCAGCGTTTTCAACCGCTTTAAGACATCGGTCGATCTTGTCAGTACATCCGAAGTATGCGTGTCGATGACAATTGACAATGACCAATTTCTTGATGAAATTCTCAAAGAACTGAAGAACTTTGCAGATGTGACTGTCTTCAGACATAAAGCTATCATCTGCATCATAGGCGAGCAGATGCGTGCAACAGCCGGTATCACCAACAGGATTTTTAATGCACTCCATGATGTTGAAATCCTGATGATTTCTCAGGGTGCGTCCGAAATTAATATGAGTGTAGTTATCGAAGAGCAATTGGTCGAAGAAGCTGTTCGGCAGCTTCACAACGAATTTTTCCCACAATAATCTTCTTCACAACCATGAATATTGCAATAATTGGATATGGACGAATGGGTAAAGAAGTGGACCGTGTTGCCCAGGAACGCGGACACACTATCGTCTCACGCCTCGATATTTCCGATGAAATATCAGAGGCCACTCTGAAAGGTGCCGAGTGCTGCATCGAATTCAGCATACCGGAATCGGTTTTCCGGAACATCGAGCGCATCGCATCCTGCGGGCGCAACATCGTAGTCGGGACTACAGGATGGTACAATCGTCTCGAAGAAATCCGCGCTCTCGTGGAAAAGAAGAAGATCGGACTCTTATATGCCGCGAATTTTTCGGTCGGCGTCAATCTATTCTTCGCAATCGTACGATCGGCAGCACGACTGTTGAACCCGATCGAAGGATACGATGTTGCAATCCATGAGACTCATCATCGAAATAAAGCCGACAGTCCAAGCGGAACCGCACTTACGATAGGAAAAATTATACTTGAGGAATTTTCAAGGAAGAAAAACATTTTCACAGAGACATCGCATCAGACGATTTCACCCGAGCATCTGCATATAGTCTCAACACGACTTGGAACATTTCCAGGAATTCATGAAATCGCTTTCGATTCAGCCCTGGATACGATCGAATTGAAACATACAATGAAAAACCGTTCTGGCTTTGCATTCGGTGCGGTGCTCGCAGCCGAATGGCTTGCAGGACGGAAAGGGATGTTCACATTTAACGATTTACTTACATCGAAATAATCGAGGACTTCATGGCAACACGAAAAAAGTTCCAGGGAACAGGAACCGCACTGGTGACCCCGTTTACCCGCGACGGGAAACTCGACGAGCAAACCGTACGGAGGCTTGTTGAATTTCAGATCAAGGGAGGTGTGGAAGCAATCATCCCGGCCGGTACAACGGGTGAGAGCCCGACACTGGAAGAGGATGAACATCGCCGGTTGATCGAGATAGTTGTCGATCAAAACAGGAAACGTGTCAAAATCATCGCAGGCGCAGGAACAAACAGCACAGCCCATTCGATCAGGCTTTCGAAACAGGCGAAAGAGGCCGGTGCCGACATACTTCTGCTCGTGGGGCCGTACTATAACAAACCGTCGCAGGAAGGATATTACCAGCATTTCCGGACGATTGCCGAAGCTGTCGATCTTCCGTTCATCGTGTACAATGTCCCGACACGGACAAGCGGCAACATCGAACCTTCAACGTTGCTCCGTATCGCCAAAGACATTCCGACTGCTGCCGGAGTGAAAGAAGCATCGGGCAGTATGCCGCAGATCATGGAGATCGCCCGGAATAAACCCGAGGGATTCTCGCTGTTGTCGGGTGACGATGTATTCACCCTTCCCCTTATGGCTGTAGGCGGCGATGGTGTTATATCGGTCATTTCGAACGAGGTTCCAAAAATCTTTTCTGAAATGGTACGTTATTGCCTTAAAAATAACTATAAGAAAGCGGTGGCAATCCATAATAAATTACTCCCGCTGATGCAGGCGAATTTTTTTGAAGCTAATCCAATGCCCGTGAAAGCTGCACTTGCGATGATGGGAATGATTGAAGAAGTCTATCGGCTGCCGCTGGTGAAAATCGGTGATGCAAATCGCCAGAAGCTCTTGGCAGTTCTTAGAGAATTGAAGCTTCTGAAGGGATAAGTACTCATGGGACTTCAAGAACGAATTGAGCAATTTTTTACTACACCGATCCAGACTCTTGATCGGGTCGAAGCACTCCGGACATTTCATGAATTCAAATTTTTCCTGAATAAAGGTGAGGTTCGTGCTGCAGAATTTCGTAATGGACGCTGGCATGTCAATAAGTGGGTAAAACAGGGGATTTTATTGGGATTCCGTCTCGGTGTTACGAGCGATTTCTCGATTAACGCAAGCTTTCGATATTTCGAGAAAGACACTTATCCACTAAAAAAAGTCTCTCTCGATCAGGAAATCCGGATCGCACCCGGCGGAACGTCGATCCGGGACGGCGCATATGTGGGGCATGGTGTCATCATCATGCCGCCGGCATACATTAATGTGGGAGCATATGTTGACGATCAGACTATGATCGATTCACACGCACTCGTCGGATCGTGCGCCCAAGTCGGTAAACGAGTCCATATCAGCGCTGCTGCACAGGTCGGCGGTGTGCTTGAGCCGATCGGTACCTTACCGGTCATCATTGAGGACGACGTCATGATCGGAGGCAATTGCGGAATCTATGAAGGAACGATAGTGCAAAAGCGGGCTGTCCTCGGGACAGGCGTCATTTTAACCGGATCGACACCGGTTTATGACCTTGTCAAGTGCGAAATTTACCGGCAAACACCGGACAAACCGCTGACGATTCCCGAAGGGGCGGTCGTTGTCCAAGGCGCACGATCGCTTTCAACTCCATTTGCTCTGGAACACCGTCTCTCGATCTATGCACCGCTGATTATCAAGTACCGCGATGAACGGACCGACGCCGCGACAGCCCTGGAAGAGAGTTTTCGGTAATATGAATCGGATCCTAATTGTTGGATGTCACGGACTGCTGGGGCAGAAACTGGTCGAAACATTTTCGCGCCAGGCCGGATATACCCTCAAACTTGCATCGATTGAAGACCGATCGTTCTTCCAGGAGACATCTCTCGATTATACTCAGCTCGATATCACGTCGCGAAATGCGGTGAAAGGCGTTGTCGACCAATTTCATCCCGAGGTCATTCTTAACGCCGCGGCATATACCGACGTTGACGGTTGTGAAAAAGAACGTGAGCTGGCCTGGCGTGTAAATGTCGGAGGCGTTGAAAATCTTATTGCAGCGGCACGCGGTTCTCAGTCGAAGATCGTGCATATCTCGTCTGATTACATCTTCGACGGCACGAACGGCCCCTACAGCGAAGAGGATACACCGCATCCTCTTAGTTATTACGGAAAGACAAAACTTGCAAGTGAAAATGCCCTACGTGGAGGCGATGTGCCTTATTCGATTCTGCGAACGATGGTTCTATATGGAATCGCACGGAATGTCAAATCGAATTTTGTGCTGTGGGTAGCTACAAGCCTTCGTGATGGAAAACGCATACGGGTTGTCGATGATCAAATCGGTAACCCAACGCTTGCCGACGATCTTGCTTATGCCATGCTGAAAGTTGTGGAGTTGAACAAGACCGGAGTTTATCATATATGCGGTCCCGATCTTATCAGCCGTTATGATTTTGCCCTGAAAATTGCCCAGGTGTTCGGGGGAGATGAAAAACTCATCACGCCTATGAAAACGTCAGATTTCCACCAACCGGCACCGAGACCGCTTCGTTCGGGATTTGTGATATTGAAAGCCGTTACAGAATTGGGAATCACCACATCCGGTGTTGTTCAGGGATTACAGCTTATGAAAAGACAAATTCAACTCTATGCGGCATTCGGTCCCCATGAATAAAATGTTTCGCTCTTTGATAAATTATTACATCGTTTTTGTAGTTTTGATACTATCTTCATTAGATGGATGCCGCCCGACAAAAGAGGCAGTAAAGGAAGAGGCTCCCGCACTCGTACCCCTCTTTTCTGTCAAGATCCTCTCTTTGAATCTCAACAGAGGAAAGGATATCGGTTCACTCTCAAGCCTTCGGAAACTTGCAGATATGATTAAAGAGAACGAGATCGATATCGTCGCCTTGCAGGATATTTCGATTCCGATCACGGCGGCGCGGCCCAACTATGTGAAGGAACTTGCACGGCTGACAGACATGCAGCTTGCGCTGGGAACAAACCGGCTGCCGCAGATGGGCGAGCACGGCAATGCGATTCTCAGCCGCCTGCCGATAGTGAAAACCGATAACGTTATGCTGCCGGCATTAAAGAAAAATAACGATCATGGTGTTTTATACGCGGCGATCGATCTCGGGACGATGAAAGTCATACTACTCAACACTCACCTCGATCAGGCGATTGGAGACCGGGACGAGGTTCGCATAGCCGAAGCCTTCAAGAAATTGCAGCAGCAGTTCCACGATTATCGACTTTTCATCTGTGCGACCTTTTACGATGAGCAGAACAGTCCGTTACTAAAAACACTCTTAGCTTCGTACACCGATGCAGTCAATTCGAATACTTCTCCATCGGCCGATCCGAAGCAGCAGTTTTCGTACATTTTCTATCCGATTAATTCAAAATTTCGGACTGAAGAGCGCTCGACGTTCGATACGGGAATCAGCACTCACCGGGCGATAATCACGAAACTGACATATTTTGATGTCCCACCGGGACACAATTGACACTCCTCTTAATTTCTCGTACATTCAACTTGCGCCTCCGCTATTTTCTACCATTGTCCGCGAAAGGACTTTGTAATGTTCTACGCACACTCCGAAAACGCTCGCGGTGAGAAACATAGTCTGATAGAACACCTCAAGAAAACGGCTGAACTTACACGATCCTTTGCGCCTTCAGAAAAACTTCGGAATCTCTTCTACCTAGCCGGATTGTTGCACGATGTCGGGAAGTTTCAGGATGGATTTCAGAAGTATTTAGCTACAGGGAAACCAAAAACGCCACACGCAGGAATTGGGGCATACAACGCGTATCGAACAGCGAAAAACATATACCCGCTTCAGTTCACCATTCAAGGACATCATGTGGGAATGCCTGATAATGCAGACCGAAAAAGTAATATCGAAGATTACGAAGAGGAAGAAGAGACGGCAAACATCCTGCGTGTAAGGTTTTTGAAAGACTTTCCTGAATTCAAGATTCCAGAGAATGTCCTCCCTCATAAAGATTTTCTTCATGTCGAATGCATAACGCGCTTTGTGTTCAGTGCACTGACCGATGCCGATTGGTTAGACACAGAAAAACATTTTGAACAAGAACGAAGAGAATCACGAGAGAACATACAGCTAAGCCATGATCATTTATGTGAACATTTGATTGAAAAACTCGAAAGAAAATTTGAAGAACTTCCAACCGAGGGCGCGATTAACGAGCTTCGAACAAAAGCAAGAAATGACGCAGCATCAAATGCAAATGAGCACACAGGATTTTATTCACTGCAATTGCCGACCGGTTTGGGAAAAACATTGACCTCAATGTATTGGGCATTGTTACACGCACAACAGAACAACTTGAAACGAATCATTATTGTTCTCCCCTACATCAACATTATTGACCAGACAGCGAAAATCTTGAAAGATGTCTTTGGAGAAGAAATCGTTCTGGAACATCATTCAGGTGTTATTGATGAAGATAGAGAACAGGATAAGTATGATGAAACAGCGACTGGAGAAGGCAGAGAACTTGCAAAGCGTTTAGCATGTGAGAATTGGGATGCTCCGATTATCGTTACAACCTCTGTGCAATTCTTTGAGTCGCTATTCAGTAACAGACCATTTAAGTGCAGAAAGAACCATAACATTGCGGAATCGGTAGTAATCTTTGATGAAATTCAAACATTGCCCAAAGAATATGCTGAACCGATTATCATAATGCTCAAGAATATTGTCGCGTTGGTGCGAACCTCGTTTCTCTTTTGTACTGCCACGCAACCCGCATTTATAAAACGTGAAGGATTTGATGGGGTTGAGAGCATTCGCCCATTGATAGCTCGGTCGGAAGAATATTTTGATGCGACACAAAGAGTGAATTATGTACTGTTGAATGGACTTGAAGAAGTGCCTCTTCACGTTGTTGTAGGTAAGCTTACACACGAAAAGGATTCATTTCTAATAATTGCCAACACCAAGAGCATAGCACGAGAGTTGTACGAACAGGTTAAGCAATTCAATGGATATGAGCATTTTTACCATATCTCTACGACAATGTGCCCGCATCATCGAAAGAAGACCATCGATGCAATTATCGAAGACTTGAAAAACGAAAAACGTATTGCTGTTATTTCAACTCAGTTAGTAGAAGCCGGTGTGGACTTCGATTTTCCGTGCGTCTATCGCGCCATTGGACCGATGGATTCTGTTATTCAAGCTGCGGGCAGGTGTAACCGAAACGGAAAGCTTGCAAAAGGCAAGGTTGTTCTGTTCAATTTAGAAAAACATAAAATGCCGGATAAAACCTATGAGGCATGTGCAGGTTTTGCGGCAAGCATTATAAAAGAGAATGCCAATGTACTTCACAATGCTCAATCATTCGAGGAATATTACAAACAAGTTATAACGCTCTTTGTGAACGCCGATAAATACAAGATTACCGAGAAAAGAAAGGGATTTAATTTTAAAGAGGTCTGCGGGAGCTTTAAGTTTATAAACGAACCGACAACCTCGCTTGTAATTGAAAAGTATCAGGAGGGACTTCCATTATTAGAGGAAGTTAAACAGTTAGTCAATGCAGAAAAGCTTGTGAAGAGAAACCTGATCAGACGTGAACATTACAGAAGACTTCAGCAATTCAGCGTGCAGGTTTATCCGGATTTCCTGAAAAAGCATAGCGGCCAGATTGTACAGTTGAACGATTCCATTAAAATTTATGTGGGTAATTACGATAAAGATTTTGGTCTGTCGCCAAAAGAGGTTGAAACAGTGTTTTAATCATTGCTTTGTCACCCTGAACTCGTTTCAGCATGACTGATAACACCAAAAATAAGATTATATAAAGATTAAAAAATAAAAAGGAGGAAACATGAATAACAACAATGTTCGGGTAAAGGTGTGGGGCGAATTTGCCTGCTTCACACGCCCCGACCTAAAGGTAGAACGAATGACATATCCGTGTATGACCCCTTCAGCGGCGCGGGGCGTTTTGGATTGTATTCTCTGGAAGCCAGAGTTCATCTGGCACGTTCAGAAAATACTCGTTCTCAATCCGTTGAAATTTCATTCAGTGAAACGAAATGAGATCAATAAGAAACAGGGGAAAACTCCAATCATCATAGAAGTGGACCGAGCTCAACGTAACAGCATTATCCTGAAAGATGTCGCGTACATCATTGAAGCCTCGGTTTATCAGAAAGAGCCGGATGCAAAGAATCTGCCAAAGAAATATGTCGAGATGTTCAATAGAAGGGTGCGCAAAGGGCAATGCTGGCGAAGACCCTTTTTGGGAACGCGCGAGTTTGCGGCGGAGTTTGCTCTTCCAGATGGAAGTGAAAAGCCAATTCAAGGACCAATTCCTATTGGCAGTCTCTTCCTTGATATGTGGTATGATCAAAATGGAATACCTTCACCAAGGTTTATGTACGAGGTAGTTGTTGAGCATGGCATATTAGACTGCAGCAAAGAATACAAACAAATCCTCACGAGCAAACACCAACAAGGCTTGATAGCAGCATATCCGAGGCAATTGATTCATGAATTCAACCTTGCCGAAGAAGTCACGGCAAAGGAGGATATATGATACAAGAACTGGTTGAGCTTGCAGGTAAAATCAAAAAGATCCAATCAAACGTAGGAACAACACACGATGCTTTTGGCATCGTTCAGACAAGCATAGATTGTGTGATTGATCGGAAGGGAAATTTCAAACAATTCATAGTCCATGAAAAGCAGCCAACAATAGCCGAAAGACTTACTTCCAAGAAAGGCAGCGCGCGACTGCTTGTTGATAAGTCGGAAGAAGTATTGGAATTTGTAAACGAAAAGGAAAAAAACTGGGAAAAATTAGAAAAACAACGCAAGCAAGCCCCTTACAAACACAAGCTCTTTCTTGAGAAATTAAAAGAATACGAAGGCATCAAAGGCCTGTCTCCGGTGTTCTTGTTTTTCGATAAGAATCGCAAAAATGGATTAAGAAGAGCACAAAAGGAATTTAAGGCAATCGATGAAAAGGAACGACAAGGGAATATTGCATTCCTATTATCTCGTGAAAGCAAGCGGATTCATGAACAACAAGCAATTATCGATGCAGTGATTGAACATCATGCTGCTTTTTTAGCGAAAGAAAAAAATAACCGATTTGAACGATGTTCAATTTGTGGTTCTTCATCTCATCCCATTGCAGATATTCCTCATGGAATGATAGCAGGCAGATGGGTCCCCGCTGGACAAAAAAACGGTTGTGCCTTAGTTTCCTACAATTTCCCTGCAAGCGAATCATATGGCTTCAAAGGAAATCAAAATTCTTCTATTTGTACAAAATGTGCTAAAGCGTACGTAGAAGCTTTAAATTGGCTTTTAGCACCTTACTCATGGATCCAAAATGAAAATAAAGGCAAACCAAGACCTGTATTTAAAAACAGAAAAGATATTTCCAACGATACTGCTGTCGTCTATTGGTTAAAGAAAAAACTTAATGTTGAAGATATTTCTCAGCTTGACGAACCGGATGAAGAAAAGATCAGAAAGATGATCGATTCTATATATGAAGGTCGCGTCAAAGCAACAAGACATATCATTACCGATATGTTCTATGCAATAACCTTGAGCGGTGCGGCGGCCAGAATCGCTATTCGCGACTGGATAGAAACCAGTGTGGAAAACCTTCGTGTCAATATTGCCCATTGGTTCCGTGATATTGAAATCTACGAATACAATAGCGATGAAAAGAAGCTCATACATAAATATCCCCGCTTTTGGGAAATGGTAAGAGCAACGAAGAGTAAGAGTGGAAAAGATGTCGAATATGGAAGAATCGGAACAGCATTGTGGAAATCAGCGGTATTGGGAACTGACCCCCCGCTTTGGATATTGAGTGCAGTTTTTAATCGCATACGAGCAGAACAAGGGAATGTAACTTCTACCCGCATTGCACTTTTAAAGTTTTGCCTGAATCGAAAAACAAATAACAAAGGAGGAAAAATATATATGGCTACGCTAGACGAATCAAACAAAAATATTGCTTACACATGCGGGCGGCTATTTGCCGTCTTGGAATCCATCCAATACCATGCGTCGGGTGGTAATCTCAACGCAGGCATCAGGGAACGTTTCTTCTCGTTTGCCTCTGCAATGCCGGCAACGGCGTTCGGAAGATTAATGAAACTCTCGCAGCATCATTTGTCGAAAATAAGAGGTGATAAACCCGGACTTGCGGTGAACCTAGACAAGAAACTGCAAGAACTCATCGGCAAAATAGAAGGGTTCCGTTTCCCTGCAGTGTTTTCATTAGAAGACCAAGCAAGCTTTGCCATTGGTTATTATCATCAACGACAAAACGATTTTATAAACAAATCTGATAAGGAGAAATAATCATGTCTAATGCAATAAAAACCCGGTACGATTTTGTCTTTTTATTTGATGTTAAAGATGGAAACCCCAACGGCGATCCCGATCAGGATAATCTTCCCCGCGTTGATGCAGAGAATCAGGAGGGACTTGTGACAGATGTTTGTATAAAAAGAAAAGTGCGTAATTATGTTGAATTAAAATACCCTGATGAATCAAAGAAAAATACCGGGCATGCAATTTTTATCCGACAAGGGAATGTACTTGGTGAAATTATAGACAGCGCAAAAGGAAAAGAACCAAAAGACAGAAAAGGAACTCTCTGTGCAGAGTACTGGGACATTCGGGCTTTTGGTGGAGTACTTTCTGTCGGAGAAAAAGGTGCAGGAACAGTGAAAGGACCAATCCAGTTTACTTTCTCACGCTCAGAAGATCGAATCTATCAAGCTGAGCATACAATAACTCGTTGTGCAGTAACAACACCGGAAGAAGCAAAAAAACAGGAAGGTCGAGAATATGCTTCTACAATGGGACGCAAATCTACTGTTCCCTATGCTCTCTATCGCATGCACGGATTTATCTCTGCTGTTGATGCATCTAAAACAGAATTTTCGGAAGACGATCTAAAACTACTTTGGGAAGCACTACTTAACGCTTTTGAACACGACCGTTCTGCAGCGCGTGGAGAAATGAATCCACGGAAACTTATTGTATTTAAGCATGAAAGTCACATTGGCAATGCACGAGCAGGAGAATTATTTGAACGTATAAAAGTTGAAAAGAAAAAGGACGTAGAGCTTCCACGTGCATGGAGTGATTATACGGTCACTATTCAGCGTGAAAATTTACCAAAAGGAATTTCGTTAGAGGAGAAACTCTAATCTGAATGTTCTCCGAAGATGAATTTATTCAAATAAGCGGGCTTCAGCACTACGTTTATTGCCCACGGCAATGGGCTTTGATCCACATCGAGGATGTATGGACGGACAATGTATTCACTGTTCGCGGCGAAATCCTTCATGAGAAGGTAGATACCGATACGTACGAAACGCGGGGAACAAAAAAGACGGTGCGTGGTTTGAGAATCCACTCGACACGGCTTGGAATCGTAGGGCGCGCGGATGTTATAGAATTCAAAGATACAAAAAACGGACAGGAAGAAATAATGCCCGTTGAATTCAAATCAGGTGAGCCAAAAGAAGATATAAGCGACAAAGTGCAATTATGTGCCCAGGCGCTCTGTCTGGAAGAAATGATGAATGTTACTATCCGGCACGGCGCATTCTTTTACGGCCGTATCCGACGGCGTTTTCAGGTAGAACTCGAAAGTGAATTACGAAAACAAACCGAGGAAATAATTTCAAAGATCCACGAAATGGCGACAACCAGACGAACTCCGCCGGCAGAGTACTCGGCCAAATGCCGTAATTGTTCGCTCGAATCTATTTGTGTCCCAAAAGCAATGAACGAATCGAAGCTCAAAAAATATATCGGAGGATTGTATTCACAATGAAAAAGCATTTGAATACGTTATACATAACATCTGATGATGCCTATATCAGCAAAGAGCGCGAGACGTTCGTCGTCGAAGTGAATAATGAAAAAGTATTTCAGGCGCCGATCCATTCTATCGAAAACATTGTCTGCTTCGGATTCAAACCGCTCACTCCGGCATTGATGGCATTTTGCGCTGAGAATGGTGTCGGAATCAGTTATCTTTCCGAAACCGGAAAATTCCTTGCGCGAGTGTACGGTGCGCAGCAGGGGAATGTGCTTCTGCGTAAAGCACAATACGCAATTGCAGACAGCGAACCGGAGTCACTCTCTATTGCCCGGCCGATCGTCGCAGCAAAGGTGACGAATTATCGGAGTCTATTGCTCCGCCACCAACGTAATCATCCTGATGATTGTCCTGATAATGTTGTTTCCGTAGCAACAGCGATGGGAAACCGTTTGGCGGAAATCCAAAAATCTGCATCGCTCGATGAGCTTCGGGGCCATGAGGGTGAATGCGCAGCCATGTACTTCGGTGTGCTCTCTTTATTGATCACGGCCCAGCAGGAAGACTTTACATTCACACTGCGTACAAAACGTCCACCGCTCGATCCGGCCAACGCGCTTCTCTCTTTTTTATACGCAATCCTAGCAAACGACGTAAGGTCGGCACTTGAGACAACCGGACTCGATCCTCAGGTCGGTTTTCTTCATCAGATAAGGCCGGGGCGGCCAAGTCTGTCGCTTGACATTATGGAAGAATTTCGCGCTTATCTCGGCGATCGAATTATGCTTAATCTTATTAACCTTAAGCAGGTAACAAAAAAAGATTTCGAAATAAGAGAATCGGGCGAAGTACGGATGTCTGATGATGCCCGAAAAACAGTCATAATGGCATATCAGAAACGGAAGCAGGAAGAGATTACGCATCCGTTCCTCGGGGAAAAAATGACGATTGGTTTATTACCGCATATTCAGGCACAATTACTTGCACGGTATATCCGAGGAGATATTTCAGATTATCCACCATTTTATATTAAGTGAGATTACTATGATGATTCTTGTAAGCTACGACGTTTCGACAACAACAGATATAGGCATTAAACGGCTTCGAAAGATAGCGAAAATATGTGTTGATTTCGGATTGCGTGTTCAAAATTCAGTTTTTGAATGCAATATAGACCCGGCTCGATGGGAAATATTAAAAGATAAGTTACTATCGACATATGATTCCGACAATGACAGCTTAAGATTTTATTTTCTAGGTTCAAATTGGAAAAGGCGTGTAGAGCATCATGGAAATACAGCGTTAACAGATATTGAAGAGCCAATTATTATCTGACGCTAATCGAAGCGCACATTAAATCACTGTGAGGTTAGCAGTACAAAAACAAACGATAAAATTGCAAAATCAATAATAATTGGAAATATAATGAAAGAACTAAGGGGTATAAGCATACTATGGTGAATTCAGGTCTATTTTTTCTATTGATTTGATAGTTACCGTCGCGCCCCGCGCGGGCGCGTGGATTGAAACCCTTTATTGGCGTATATCCTGCGGGGCCGGGAATGTCGCGCCCCGCGCGGGCGCGTGGATTGAAACGGTAATGTTGGCCCCGGCCATGAAAGAGTAAGTAGTCGCGCCCCGCGCGGGCGCGTGGATTGAAACAAATGATCCTCTCCAGTCGTTTCCAATGTAGAAGTCGCGCCCCGCGCGGGCGCGTGGATTGAAACTAATAACCTTAAACGAGGGGAATGGAAGTACATAGTCGCGCCCCGCGCGGGCGCGTGGATTGAAACTTACAAAGATATTCAAACGGTTCTTTTTCTACTTGTCGCGCCCCGCGCGGGCGCGTGGATTGAAACCCGATCCAGTAACATCAAGAGCTATGGTATGAAGTCGCGCCCCGCGCGGGCGCGTGGATTGAAACTTCGAGAACGCCGTAAACATAACCTGTTGCATTTGTCGCGCCCCGCGCGGGCGCGTGGATTGAAACTCTTTGTCTTGCTCAATTATCAACACCGGTGACGAGTCGCGCCCCGCGCGGGCGCGTGGATTGAAACTGTTTCAGGTACGCCAACTACGCACGATTTGAAGTCGCGCCCCGCGCGGGCGCGTGGATTGAAACGGATTTTGCAATGCCGACCGATGGAGTCTATGTCGTCGCGCCCCGCGCGGGCGCGTGGATTGAAACTATTACTCCGGGTTCAACAGGACTTGATCTTGTTGTCGCGCCCCGCGCGGGCGCGTGGATTGAAACCCATATCAAGACAACATAGCTATTAAAGCAGCATGTCGCGCCCCGCGCGGGCGCGTGGATTGAAACATTTTTAAGGAGATGATATGGAAACTATGGAGCAGTCGCGCCCCGCGCGGGCGCGTGGATTGAAACATTATCATTCACACCCCATCCCATGCAAAATGAATGTCGCGCCCCGCGCGGGCGCGTGGATTGAAACCGATATAATTCGGCTTCATGTGCATTAATCCCTTGTCGCGCCCCGCGCGGGCGCGTGGATTGAAACTGCGATTGCCTGAATACTTTGTCGGAATTCCGCACGTCGCGCCCCGCGCGGGCGCGTGGATTGAAACAAGATACTGCGTTTCAACGAGTCCCATTATCGCACGTCGCGCCCCGCGCGGGCGCGTGGATTGAAACAGGTCACCACCTTCCAATTGAATATCCTGCCGAGCGTCGCGCCCCGCGCGGGCGCGTGGATTGAAACGCCACGTCGCGGTACGACTTGCCTTGGATGAGTGTCGCGCCCCGCGCGGGCGCGTGGATTGAAACCCGTTGACCTTGTTTTTAAACACCATGAGGCCGTGTCGCGCCCCGCGCGGGCGCGTGGATTGAAACAAAAAGCAGGACGATGTCCTGTTCTACCTACAGAAGTCGCGCCCCGCGCGGGCGCGTGGATTGAAACTGCTTTATCCGGATCGGCTTGAATCCTGGCAACGGTCGCGCCCCGCGCGGGCGCGTGGATTGAAACACTTAAAAGCGGTTATCAGAATGTTGCTGTGGGTGTCGCGCCCCGCGCGGGCGCGTGGATTGAAACATTACTTTACCGTCACGATGTTCCATAACACCCGGTCGCGCCCCGCGCGGGCGCGTGGATTGAAACGCTATTTTGTAAGTGCAATAAATTACAAATGGGGCGTCGCGCCCCGCGCGGGCGCGTGGATTGAAACCTCAGATTTAGTAGATTTTTTCCGATTGCATGGGTCGCGCCCCGCGCGGGCGCGTGGATTGAAACGATTTTGTTGATGCACTCGTGACCATCGGGTTCGGTCGCGCTTCCACAGTCATACAGGTGAAAAAATCGTAAACCTAAATGTCGGGACTATCCACAAGACAAAGGAAAAACATTTTAAATAACTCAATATTCAAACCCACGGATTCATCCATGTGTCAAACAATCCGGTCCCCGATATAGGAGACGTCATGATGGTTTCTGCAAGTTATACCAAAACGTTGGAGACGGTTCGTTTCGCCATCGTTTTATTTTAAAACCCATAACTAAAGCTATTGGTTCTCCTGCTGGTTATATAATCTTCAGCCTCATCATTGCACCTGTCTTTTAATCAATTAATTTTGTATCTTTTTTATTATATTCTTGGGAAAAAACCATGCTCGATCTGAAATTCATCCGCGAACATCCTGACATAGTCAAAGCCGGAATTAAGGCGAAGGGCGAAACCGATTATGTCGACGATATCCTTTCAATCGACGAAAAGCGGCGATCGGTCATAGGCACGGTCGAATCAATGAAATCGAAGAAAAATACCGTATCCGAAGAAATCGGCAAATTGAAACGGGCGGGTAAGGATACTTCGAACCACATAGTTGAGATGGAACTGTTGAAAAATCAGATCAGACAGCTGGACGACGATCTTAAAATCCTGGAATCACAGCTTCACACCCTTCTTCTACAGGTCCCGAACGTACCACATCCGTCTGTCCCCATCGGCACAACTCCAGCCGACAATCAGATTGTTGCAACCTGGGGTGAGCCTCCGGCTGTGGACTTCGAGATGAAACCACATTGGGAAATCGTGGAACATCTCGGTATCATCGATTTTACACGCGGAGCGAAGGTTGCAGGAGCGGGATTCCCGTTCTATGTCGGGAAAGGCGCACAGCTCGAGCGCGCTCTAATTAATTTCTTCCTTGATCAGGCCGCCGGACGGGGCTATCGTGAAATCTGGGCGCCTGCTCTGGTTAACGAAAACAGTGCCCTGGGGACAGGACAGCTTCCGGACAAAGAAGACTTGATGTACAATATCGAACGCGATCAGCTGTATCTCATCCCAACTGCCGAAGTACCGGTGACAAATTTCTACAGAGACGAGACACTGACCGAAAAACAGTTACCAATCCGCTACTGTGCATATACACCCTGTTTCCGCCGCGAAGCCGGATCATACGGAAAGGATGTCCGGGGTCTTAACCGATTACACCAGTTCGATAAAGTTGAGCTCGTAAAATTTGTGGTCCCGCAAAAATCATATGATGAACTCGAAAGTCTCCGGCAGGATGCGGAACAACTCCTGCAGCTTCTGGGGCTCCACTACCATACGCTCCTCATGTGTACGGCCGATATAGGATTTACCCAGACCAAGAAATACGATCTTGAAGTATGGGCACCCGGTCAGAAAAAATGGCTTGAAGTCTCGTCCTGCAGCAATTATGAGGCCTTCCAGGCCCGCCGAATAAATGTCCGTTTTAAGCCCGAGAACGGATCGAAACCGGAATTTGTTCATACATTGAACGGTTCTGGACTTGCCTTGCCGCGTGTCATGGCCTCGTTACTCGAGCATTACCAGACTCCTGAGGGAAAGGTTATCGTACCGAAAGTTCTGCACCGTTATACCGGGTTTGAAATAATTGGATAGAAGGCCTTTTTTCGGTTCACATGAAATCGTTACTGCGTCTTAAGCCGTATCTCCTCAAATACAAACGAACTCTCCTCGCCGGGTTCATCGCTGTTCTTATCAGCAATGTGTTCTCGGTATTCCAGCCGATACTTCAAGGACATGCGATCGATGCGTTGAAGCAAGGTATTGAAACGCACTCCGTCGACATGGTCCTGCTTCTCGGCTACGCCGGGTTGATTCTCGGCTTTGCTCTCTGTGCAGGGTTTTTCATGTATCTGACACGACAGACAATCATCGTCACTTCTTGGAAAATTCAATACGACCTGCGCAACGATTTTCTCCGGCACATCCAGCGCCTTGATCTCCATTATTTTCAGAATACCCCGACCGGCGACCTGATGGCACATGCAACGAATGACATCGGTGCAGTCAGGAACGTCGTTGGACCGGGCATCATGTATCCTCTCGATACATTAATGACATTCGCCATGGTGCTTGTCGTTATTCTATCTCTCGATTGGAAACTCACTCTCATAGCGCTAACCCCACTCCCACTGGTATCATATGCAGTGTACAAGTTGGGGAAATCGGTTCATCAGAGGTTCGAAGAAAGGCAGGTGCAATATTCGGCCCTTACAACGCGCGCACAGGAAAATCTATCCGGTATCCGGGTCGTGAAAGCGTACGTGCGCGAGGCGTACGAGACAGATCTTTTTCACACCATGAGCTGGTCGTATCTGAAGAAAAATATGGAACTCGCAAAAGTACAATCGCTGATGTGGCCGTTGATGTTTCTTCTCATCGGCTTTTCTCTACTCCTCACGCTGTACTTCGGGGGCATGAGAGTGATTAAAGGTGAATTCAGCATCGGGACGCTCTGGGCATTCCTCGGATATCTTACACAACTGATCTGGCCCATGATCGCATTCGGATGGGTGACGAACATGCTGCAGCAAGGTGCCGCGTCGATGACCCGGTTAATAAAAATTTTCGATACAGAACCTGCAATCAAGGATACACCGGAAACCGATACGACAATACGTACAATCGAGGGATCCATCGAGTTTCGTAATGTAAGCTTCCGGCATTCCACCGGTACAGAACCGACACTGAAAAATATCAACCTTACGATTCCAAAAGGAATGTCGCTGGCAATTATCGGAACCACAGGCTCCGGAAAAACGACTCTGGTGAATATGATTCCGCGGCAGTACGACGTTACCGCAGGCGAAGTTCTTATTGATGGAAAAAACATCAAAACGATTCCTCTCGACGTGCTTCGCTCGCATATAGGTTATGTCCAGCAGGAAACATTCCTGTTTTCCGAGAGCATTGCCGACAACATCGGCTACGGCGTCGAGCTGGCAGGTCCGGCGGCAATCGAGGCGGTATCCGAAACCGCACAACTAAAGAAGGATATAAGCACATTCCCTCATACTTACGAGACGATGATCGGCGAACGGGGCATTACGTTATCGGGCGGACAAAAACAGCGGGTAAGTATTGCCCGAGCACTGATACGTGATCCTGCCATTCTCATCCTTGATGACGCATTATCGTCGGTCGATACCTATACCGAAGAGGAAATTCTTCACGGGCTAAAAAAAGTGATGGAGAATCGGACCAGTATTTTTATCAGTCATCGCATTTCGACGGTAAAAAATGCCGATTTCATCATCGTGATGGATGACGGGGAGATCGTCGAGCGCGGCACGCACGACGAGCTGGTGGAACTTGGCGGAATTTACGCCGACCTGCATTATAAGCAATTACTTGAAGAAGAACTCGATCATTTAGACTGAAAATGGCAACCATCGGAATTCATGAGGAAGAAATCCTCGGAAAAGCATACGATAGTCGACTCATGAAGCGGCTTTTAGAGTATCTGAAGCCGTATCGGTGGCATGTAGGATTGGGGATTCTTCTAAGTATTGCCATCGCCGCATTGGAGGGTGTCCGGCCGTACTTCACAAAACTGGCTGTCGATACGAATATAGCGCAGCATGATATATCGGGACTTCTGATTACCATCCTGTTGCTTTTTGCCGTAATTGTCGTTCGCGGTGTGATTCAGTACTGCAACGCCTATCTTACCCAATGGATCGGACAGCGTACAATCTTCGATATCCGAATGCAGGTATTCCGGCACGTTCAGGGACTTTCACTGAAGTTCTTCGATAGGAATCCCATTGGCAGACTGGTCACACGCCTCACCAACGATGTAGAGGTATTAAATGAAATGTTTTCATCAGGAATCGTGATGGTATTCAGCGACGTTTTCACGATCTTCTGGATTCTCTACTTCATGTTTTCAATGAGCTGGCAGCTTTCAATTGTCACACTCGCCGTACTACCGTTGTTATTCTGGGCGACGGCTCTCTTCAGGCGAAAAGTGCGGGATGTGTATCGTCTCCAGCGTATCCTTGTGGCACGGCTTAATACATTCCTTCAGGAACACATAAGCGGCATGATGGTCGTCCAGATATTTAATCGCGAACGGCGGTCGTATTCGAAATTCGATTCAATCAACGCAGAGCACAGAGATGCAAACATCAAGTCGGTACTCTATTATGCAATGTTTTATCCGGGGATCGATTTGATTCAGGCGATTGCTTTCGGTCTTATAATCTGGTATGCCGGCGGTCATGCACTTCAGGGTAAAGTATCGCTGGGCATCGTTATGGCATTTTTCCAGTACACTGAAATGTTTTTCCGCCCTATTCGCGATCTCTCGGAAAAGTACAACATTTTACAGAATGCCATGGCATCATCCGAACGATTATTCAAGCTTCTGGATGATAAATCAAGAATCCCGGAATCATCATCCACCGTCCCTCTGCTGAACGTGAAGGGTAAGGTCGAATTCCGGAATGTCTGGTTCGCTTATAACGATGAAGAGTGGGTGTTGAAAAATATTTCATTCACCATCGAACCGGGGCAGACGGTCGCCCTCGTCGGCCACACCGGGGCAGGAAAAACATCAATCATTAATCTTTTAGGACGCTCTTACGACATCAACAAGGGAGAAATCCTGATTGACGACATCGATATTCGCAAATTAAGCATCAGCGAACTGCGGCGAAAGATTTCGGTGGTACTTCAGGACGTATTCCTGTTTTCCGGCGATATTGCAACGAACATCTCTCTGGGGAATCCTGCAATCACACACGAGAAAATATGCGAAGCCGCGGCGCTTGTCGGTGCAGACAGGTTTATCGACAGGTTACCGGGCGAATATCGGGCGGAAGTGAAGGAACGTGGTGCAACGCTATCGGTCGGGCAAAAGCAATTACTTTCATTTGCCCGTGCGTTGGCGTTCGCTCCAGCAATTCTTATTCTTGATGAAGCGACATCGAGCGTCGATACAGACACCGAAACTCTTATTCAAAACGCCACAAAACAATTATTACAGGGAAGAACTTCAATTGTCATAGCCCACCGGCTCTCGACAATCCAGAACGCCGACAATATCATCGTCCTTCATAAAGGGGAAATTCGTGAGATGGGGACCCACCAGGAACTTCTCGCACACGGCGGAATCTACTACAAATTATACCAGCTTCAGTATAAAGACCAGGAAATTCGGCAGAGAACGCGAAAGCAATAATCCGACTTTTTTATCACAACTCTTGCAGTTATCTACTGTCGATATCCATAAAAAACAAAAAGGCCATTGCTCCACGCGTCTGGTGGAGATGGCCTTTGAGTTTTCAACCTTTGTTTCGCGATTGACCGATTTACTTTAATCTTGCCAGTTCTTCCTTCGCTCTGGCAACATATTCGCTTGTGGGGAATTTATCGATCAACGTTTGATATGCTTCTTTTGCTTTTGCTGTATCTTTCTTTCTCAGATAAACGTGTGCAAGCATATATTGTGCATCATCACGTTTGTCCGAGCCTTTTGTTGCAATCACTTCTTCGAACGTTCTGATAGCTTCATCATACCGTTTCAGACCATTCAGGCATTCACCGGTCCAATATTCTGCTGCCGATTTTACTTTTCCTGAAGCAGCTTCTTTTACACTCATGAATGCATTCAGCGCCTCTTCGTATTTTCGAGCCTTATACTTTGCCATGGCATCGTTGTATGCAGCGGACACATCGCTTACCGGTGCCATTACTGGGGCTGCTGCTGGTGTAGATGTGGATTTTGATTTATCCGTTTCTTCTTGAATCTTTCGCTCAAGCTCGACAACCCGTGCATTCAAGCTCCGGTTATTCTGTTCCGCATCGGAAAGTTGCGCGTGTAAACTATTGATAACAGAGCGAAGTGAATCCACCTCTCTTAGGTGACGCTGTGAGTCTTGCTGTTGTGCGAGTTCTTCTTCGCCCGTTGCTTCGGAGCCCGCACAGCCGCCTATCACAAGCATCCCGCCCAAGAGGATGGTCGTCCCTACAAATATTCCCATCGTGCGAACCCATAGCTGAAGTCGGCTGTCTTTCATTGGGTTAATCCTTTCCTCTAAAGTGACAGATTGAACACTCAGTGTTAATGTAGCAATGCCACAAGAAAAAGTCAAGTAAGAACTAATGTTTTTCTCTTGTTATTCAATACAGGAGTTGATATATTTCATTGTAATGTTGACTGGTAATCATAAAAATACCGGATGCTCTGTGGGAGAGTTCTTTTTACTGTTCCTTGGGGTACTCTTCCTTGGAGGTTGCACAAACCTACGGCAGACACTCGATTCTTCAGGGAAACGATCGTCTGAAATATCAAAAGAGCAGCAAAATCAAGCTACAATTCGAGTTATCGACGGAGCATTATACGACGTAAAGGAAGATCGGGCACGGGCAATACTGGAGTATGAAGAGGCTCTACAGTACGACAGTGCTGCGGGAATCTATCTGGCTATCTCGAAAGATTACTCCCTTCTTGGGAAGCATACCCTTGCTATTCGTCATGCCAGAGAAGCACTCCGCCTCGATCCGGAAAATACTGATTATCGTCAGAACCTGGCTGATATCTATCTGGCAGCCCGGGACCTTGAATCGGCACTAAAGGAATATGAAGCGATCGTTCAGCGCGATTCAACTTCAATAAGAGTACTGTACACCATCGGCCGCATCCATCAACAACAGCAGCAATACGCGAAGGCTCTTGAGATCTATAAGACTATTCGAGATCGATTCGGACCAAGCTGGCAGACTCTTTTTCAGATGGCAACGGTTTATGAATGGCTGAAGCAACTTGACAGCGCGGCAACGATGTATCAAGAAATGTTGGTGCTCGATCCCAATAACTCTGAATTAAAAAAACGTCTGGCCGGAACATATTTAAGAGCAAATAAACCAGACACAGCACTTGTGTTTCTCAATGAGCTGCACCGGCAGGATTCGTCCGATGTCGAAATCAATGTCACGCGGGGAAGCGTATATATCCAGAAGAAAGAATGGGAAACAGCATTCTCAATTTTTCTACCGATTGTCATGCGCGATTCAATCACGGTCGAAGCGGCGTTAGGTCTTGGTGTGGAATTCTTGCGGGCCGGTCCCGATACATCAGGTGCTCTTCATTATGCCAGAATTCTTGGCGAGCATATCCGCGATCGCTTTCCCCGACAATGGCAATCGTATGTTTTTCTCGGAGATGTCGAAGTGACATCACGGCATGATTCACTTGCGGCTGAGTACTACGAGAAAGCGATCAGCCTCAATGACAGGATTGTGGATCCTTATATCCAACTTGGACTTCTTTACTTTCAGCAGAATAAACTCGATCCTGCAATCAGTGTGCTTGAGCGGGGGCGCATTCTTTTCCCAGATGAATTTCGGATACTTTTTTATCTTGGTCTCGGCTACACTCAGAGCGGGAAGAATTATCAAGCACTTCCTCTTCTTGAACGTGCCGTACGGATGGATTCAAAAAATGTCGATGCACTCGGAGCACTCGCTCAGAATCTCGATGCATTGAAGCGTTTTACTGAATCCGACAGCATTTATGATCGTGCACTTTCACTTGATCCGAAAAATCATCTTCTTCTCAATAACTATAGTTACAGCCTTGCTGAACGTGAAACGCGGCTCGATGATGCACTGAAAATGTCGGCCATCGCTGTCGAGAAGGATTCAACAAACAGCGCCTACATGGATACTCTTGGTTGGATTTTTTTTAAGATGAAACAATACGCCAATGCACTCCGCCTGATCCAGCGAGCTGTCGATCTGCGGCAACAGACCGGCGGCAACGATGCAGTTCTCCTTGAACACCTCGGAGATGTTTTTCAGGCACTGGGTGAAAAAGAAAAGGCAGTGGAGGCCTGGGAAAAAGCTCTCGAGACGAATCAGACAAATCAAGGGCTTCGGGATAAAATTCAACGCTATCAACAATGACATTCAGACGCCTTATATTCCTTGCTGTATGGTGCGGCCTTCTCTGGACCGGCTGTGCCCCAACTGCCAGTCGCCGCACACTATCTGTGAAGGATATGGATGTCCGGACACTACTCTTGAACGTCGCGCAACATCAGCGTACATTCAGGTCAATCGAAGCCGAGGGTTCGGTTGCCGTTGAAACACCGACATTTTCGAATTCAGGAAGCATCGAACTCCACGTAAAAAAACCCGACTCGATGTACGTGAAAATTGAAGGTCCATTCGGTATCGATGTGGCCGATATGTTATTGACACAAGAGACATTTCTTATATACAATAGTTTACAAAATCAACTCATACACGGTACGACGTCGCGGCACGCGATCGGCTTGCTACTCAATCTCGATATCGATTTTTCCGATATTCTCAACCTGTGCGGCGGTGTCGTTCCTATTGAACATGAACCTGCTGTTCCCTCGGAATATTCCACTGATGATGACAATTACATACTCGTGTTCCGCAAGCCGAAGGAGACTTCACGCTACTGGATCAATCCGACCACATTTTCAATTACACGAATCCAGGTACAGAATCCCGAGGGGCAGCTCGTGCGTGAAGTGAAATTCTCGGATTTTCGCTCTCAGAATACGACCTGGCTCCCATTTCAAATGAAGGTAAATGATTATCAAGGTGGCAAGAGCGTCACACTGATGTATACCACCGCACACGTAAATATACAAAACGTGACTTTCCCGTTTACATTCCCTGAGAATGCTGAACAAATTAACTGGCAATAGTATGCGGCATTGCATCGTTCTCATAGTATTCTCGCTTCTTCTCCAGCCGGGTTCGCCGGCTGAATCCGATGATAAAGAAAAGGACATCAAGTCAAAGCAACTTGAATTGGAACAGCTGCAGAAAGAGATTACGCAGTTTGAAGACAAGATCAAAAGCACCGAGCAGCGTGAGCAAAACACCCTTGAGATGCTCGACACTTACGATCGTCAGAGCACGCTCATTAAAAAATTACTCCGCACGCTGCACGCTCAGGAACGAAAACTCCAATACGACATTTCAGAAGTTGAAAATCAAATTTCCCATCTTGAAAAACAGGTATCGTTCCTACAGGACCATTATGCGCGATATGTGATCGGTGCATATAAATACGGGCGGCTTTCCGATCTTGAACTTGTTCTGTCATCGCGTTCATTAAATCAATTTGCAGTCCGTATCGAGTACCTGCAGCGATTCTCCGAACAAAGGAAAAAAGATCTTCAGCGACTTAACACAAAAAAGGAACTCCTGCAGGACAAAATCGCGCTCCTTGCAGAAAAACTTGATGAAGAGCAGCATCTCATTACCGTCAAGAGCACCGAGGAACAAAACCTGACGAGAAAATCCGAGGAGCGGAAGGCGCTCCTTGAGGTAATTCGGAAAGACAGAAAGAATTATCGTCGCGAAATCGAACGGAAATCACGGGCCGCAAAGGAACTCGAAAAATTCATTGCCGATCTGATCGAACAGGATCGAATTCGCCGCGAACATGAGGAAGCCACTCCCCGTGATAAGACTCTTACGACTACTCCGATTGCACCAACCGCTTCGTTCGAGGCGCAGCGGGGAATGCTGCGATGGCCTGTAGCAGTTCATGCGAAAATTGCTTCACGGTTCGGGAATCAGATCCATCCTCAATTGAAAACGATTACTCAAAACACGGGCGTCGATATTTCAGTCCCCAATGGAACGGATGTTCTTTCGGTGGCAGAAGGGGAAATAGCTCTCATATCATGGCTTCCATCCTACGGCAATCTGGTTATCATTAACCACGGGAATGGATACCGGACAGTGTATACCCATCTGGCAGAAATTACGGTGACAACCGGAGATAAAGTTAGCGGAGGGCAGGTAATCGGTACAAGCGGTGACTCGCTGTCCGGTCCGATGCTCCATTTCGAACTCTGGCATGAACGAGAAAAACAAGATCCCGAACACTGGCTGGCACGGCGGTAAAATGACACTTAAACATTTTCTTACCGGCATCCTAATCGCGTTCATTGTGTCGTTAGTTCCGACACTGATCGACGGTCCTTTCAATCAACTTGAACAACAAGCGACAGACCTCAAACTATTAATCCGTGGACAATCGACAATCGACACCAATATAGTCATTCTTTATCTAGACAATAGCGATATAAATGCATTGAAACGCTGGCCGCTTCCACGAAATTATTATGCGTTACTCCTTATGGCGTTACACGATGTGGGGGTAAAAGCCGTTGGTTTCGATTTTAGTTTTTCCGATCCACAACCGGAATATTCTGAAAACGATTCTCTTCTCGTGCGAATGACCCGCACAATGGAGAATATCGTCCAGAGTGTATATTTCGACCGTCTTACGGGGACTGCCGCCGACACGTTGGCACCGCAAACTATTCCTGCTCGATTCGTTTATAAAATTCCCGAACAACATTCATTCAGGTCGGGAGGCCGGATAACATTACCATTCCCGGCATTACTCAACGCCAGCATGAGTATCGGTCATGCTAATCTCGCCGATGAAGCTGTAGTTCGAAATTTCCCGTTGTTCATTGAATACAACGGACAGCTTGTTCCTGCTCTTTCATTTGAGCTTGCCCGGTTATTTCTCGAGGGTACCCGATCGTCTGTTGTCGTTACCGGCTCGTCAGCACTCATCAAATATCCCGGTGATATGAAACGTATTCCAATTCTCGACCAGGGATATGTTCGCCTTAACTATTCCGGAGGTACATCATCCCTCCATACAATTCACTTTGTCGATTTCCTTCAGGCATACGGTGAACGAAGTTCCCAACCCCAACCTGTACTTCTGACATCATTGAAGGGGAAGATTATTCTTATAGGTGTAATTGCAGAGGGGCGAAGCTCTTTTGTTGCAACACCCTATGCAGCAAAATTCCCTGCAGTCGGTGTTCATGCGACAGCAATACACAATATTCTTCACTCGAATTTTCTTGTCAGTCCTTCATGGTGGGTATGCCTGGCAATCTCGTTTATACTTGGTCTGGCTGCTTTTGTGATGATTTTTCGTTTCCGGGAATTTCGAGGGTTATTACTAACCATCGGACTCTTTGCACTGTACTGCCTCCTTGATGTTCTTATATTAATTATCATCGATCTTTCACTTCCGCTTGCGATTCCCGGTATTGTCGTTCTACTTGTCAGTTTCCTTACCGTTGTTTACGAACGAAACATCATGAAAGAGACCGTCACCGAACTTGCCCGTGAAAAAGATGAAATAACCCGGCAACTTCGGTTGAAAGAATCTCGAGTACAGGAGCTTGAAAAAAGGCTTACACTTTCGTCACAACAGAACACCCCGGCAGTAAGTCTGGTCGAAGAGCTCGAACAGCAAAAACGGGACCTTGAAGAATTAAGTTCGCGTGCAGCCGATTTACAGGTATACCAGCCCGAAGAACCTGGAGACGATGGAACACCCGAAGCATTTTGCGGTATCATCTACTCTCCAACAGGCAAGATGGCACCATTGATCGCAATGGTAAGAAAAATTGCCTCCGGCGACGCTAATGTGATGATCTCAGGTGAAAGCGGGACCGGAAAAGAACTGATCGCCCGGGCAATTCATAGCGAAAGCCCGAGGAGAGAAAAACCATTTATTGCAGTTAATTGCGGCGCTCTCTCCGAAAGCCTGCTTGAAAGCGAACTGTTTGGCCATGAACGAGGCGCTTTTACGGGAGCAGTAAAGGAACGAACTGGAAGATTCGAATTAGCGAACGGCGGAACGATCTTCCTTGACGAAATTGCCGATACGAGCGAGGCGTTTCAGGTCAAACTCCTTCGTGTTGTTCAGGAGGGAGAATTCGAGCGGGTGGGGGGAATAAAAACGCTCAAGGTCGATATACGCATCATCGCCGCAACTAATAAAAATCTCAAACAGGAAATCATGGCAAAGCGATTCAGGGAAGATCTGTATTACAGATTGAATGTGATATCGCTCCACCTCCCACCGCTTCATGAGCGAAAAAGCGACATTCCGCATCTGGCGGCACATTTTCTCAACCGCGAAAATACTTCGATACAATTCTCGGCAAATGCGATGAATGCTCTCGTGAACTATGAGTGGAGAGGAAATATCCGAGAGCTCGAAAGTATCGTGAAACGAGCCGTGATACTGGCACAATCGGAAGACCGAACACTTGTCCGTACCAAAGACCTTCCGCCCGAAATCATAGCGCAATTTTCGGATACGCGTAACATCGAGGAGAAGATTATTACATCACTCCGCGAAAAGAAATTTTCACGAAGTGCAATAACTGATACTGCTTCGGAACTCGGTGGTTTTAACCGCGGTACGATCGCCGAATATTTCCGCGGTTATTGTTTTAAGATATTGAACGAACAGGATTGGGATATCGAAAAAGCGAGCCTTGCCATTGCCGGGACGATGGATGATCAGCTACTCGATAAAGTCAGGAAAAAACTTGATGAATACATGACAAATATCCGATCCTCCGTCGATAAACAACAAACATTCGATGAAAACATGCAGTTACTAAAACCGAAATATAAAAATCTCCCGCTGCGATATCACAGGTATCTGGACGAACTCATTAAAGCACTTTGTGAAGGTCGCGTTAAAGACTCTCAATGATCTCTATTGCACCGCCTGGTAGACTTCTCTACTGCGGGATTATATTATTCCCGCGTTTCATATAGGGAATTCCATCATATCCATCTTGATTGCAATGATTGATTTCATTCATCACCCCTTTTATAACATCTTCATTTATATATAGTTACAATTTTTTCTTTACCAGCCCTTAAAAAATATCGATGGCATGACGTTTGCACATTCTATCATTGAGGTATTGTATACCTTGGGCATGCGTTCATCATCTTGACCGATCAACTTCTGGCAGAGGAGACAGGCAAGAGATGAACGTACGCTTTTAGAAGGATCAGACCGGAATTGATGATAAAAAACAATGTTAACCTGTTTGTTTTAAGGGAAAATTGCTTTTTTTGTCAATTCTTTCTTCAACAGTTCATTTTTTTGTGTTGAGGAAAAGGTAGATTCTGTGCGGTTTTTTTTCTATATTCGTTTATGTTTTCCCGATACCGCACATATTTTATACTACTAACTCTGACCCTTTCTGTTCTTTGGCATGGCTGCAAAGATCCGTTACCGATTGTCTTCACGGCAGATGTAATCAACATTATTGGGCCGCTCACCGATATATCGACTCCACTCAAGGACCCGGTGGCTTTGACAACCGTCGATTCGAGCGGGTGGGAAATCATCTCGAACGACACTTCCTATAACGCGATTGCACTCCTGAGTACGATCCAGTACGACTCGGCAACAACACACCATCAGGTCGTTCTCTCGAAAGTGCTTGTCCAGGATAGGTCTCAGCCGGTGTACAACAGCAGTCAGACTCAACTTGTCGGGTACAAAGGACTCCAACTCTCGCAGATAGAAGGAGACGATGTACCAATGCACATCGAGAAAAGACGGGTTCCTATTGGCCTCGGAGACACTGCGCTCGGTTATCAATACTCAGCAGTAAATATCGATAATGAGGGACCGGACAATTCTCTTCACTATCGGGAAGGGGAGATTTTCAATTGGACTGTTCAACTACAGAACGCGAATCCAGTGAATATCGGTGGTATACCGCCCGGTTTGATCAGGCTGATCCAACCATCGCCTGATTCGGTGGAAATTCTCGATGTGAATAAGGAATGTACAATTCAGTGGCTTGGTTCGAACGAATCAGTCGATCTCGTGATCAGCGATTACTACAACGGAAGTGTCAAGCCGTTAAAACATATCAATTTTCAGCATATCCAATCGAACACGGCAAAAATTGATATCCATGAAATCCCTGTGGGCCAGTGTCTTTTTACATTTTCAACGACGACAGAGGTGACGTCAAATATCAACGGAATTCCGATACTATTGAGATTTGCATCGATCCACAATGTGGTGGTACGAATGAAATGATCCTTACCCGCAAACATACCATCATATGCTGGTTGGTTATTCTCCTAATCATCGCGGGGACAAGAGGGGAATCGACAGCGCAGCAGGTAAGTTCCGCTCGCGGATTATCACTCGGTGCAAAGACAGCCGATATCAATGACCTGCAATCGCTCGATTGGAATCCGGCAGGGCTGTCGCAGATTATCGATTGGGAAGTAACTTCAACAAATTTCGGGAACATCACGACACCGGACAATCGAACATCATTTTCTGGTATTTATTTCCAGAATTTCGGAATTGCGAAGAGGTTTCTCAATACACATTCATTCGGAATACGATATTCCCCGGGAACGATTTTTGAGGCAACAATTCCCAGTACTTATACATATTATCAGACAACGAATCAGGGAAAAGACAGTATCGCAGTCTCGTACCCATACAATAAAAAGGTGCATTACGCTGAACGGTATTCGATAGGGTACAGTTATCTGCTTAAAGGAAATTTTTCGTTAGGAATTGCTGCACGGCTTCTGGAGCAGCGGATCGACGACGCTATCATCAAGGAAGAATATATTCCCGGTACGCAGACAAAGAGTCCCAAAGAACAGCCGTTGGAATACACAAAGAATTCATGGAATGTCGATATCGGCGCTCAATGGCAGGTATCCCCCAGTCTCTGGATCGGAGCCGTCGGAAAAAATGTTTCGTCGTTTGATGTCGGGGAATCATCGACACAGCAAAAGGAAAAAATCAATCAGATTCTTTTCAATGTGCCCCACTTTATTCGTTTCGGCGTCGGATATTACCCGAGACGGAATATTGAGGTGGGAATAGACGCTGATACCCGGGGGGCATTTTCATGCGGGTATGAATGGAATATCGCAGGCGGACTCATCGTGAGGCAGGGTCTGGCTCTTTCCTCGGATGAAGGGGCAGGGATGAGCAGTACATCGATCGGTGTTGGATATTCCTTCAGTTCAGTAACACTGGACATAGGCTATTTACATTACTTTCAACAATTGCTGAGAAACGGAAAAGCCCTCGCCAGCGAATTTATACGATCAGGGATATCGAATATCGAGTATAACCGATTCACACCCGACCGGCTGGCGATTTCGTTGCACGTGAGTTTGGGACAGCTCAGAGTCTCGGCAGCGAAAATCGAATATGTCGATATGAAAACAACGGAAGTGTACCCATCGACATCGATGTCATATGCAGGCAAACCGTTGGGAAAAGCAAGAATACGGAACGTTACAGACAGGCCGATCGCTGCACGGGTAGGATTCTTTATCAACAGGTATATGGATACTCCAACACAATCGGAATCCTATACAATCCCGCCACAATCAGTGGCAGAAATTCCGTTTTCGGCCATATTTAATCCGGTGATCAAAAATGTGGCCTCGATGGAGTTGTGCGAAGGAAGTGTAACGGTCTGCTCCTCGAATAGTGACGAGAACGACGATCAGGCCCCAGTCCGTATGATTGTATATGGAAAGAATGATTGGGACGGGAAAGTACAAACACTCGCCTCATTCGTAACTCCACGGGATCCTGACGTGATGTTCTTTACACGGAGCATTCTGAATGCACACAAGGATTCATTACGGGCTGTTCCAAAACAACTCGAGCGGTTTGAAAAGGCGCGGCTGCTTTTCAACGAGTTTTCAAAGCGAATGATGTATGTGAACGATCCGCATCAGAGTAAGGACAATGTCCAATATCCCAACGAGACGTTCGCACTCAAAGGCGGCGATTGTGATGATATGACCGTGGGATTCAGCTCGGTGCTTGAGAGCATTGGTATTTCCACGGCGTTTGTGGATGTTGTGCCCCCGGATAATCCGGGGAACTCTCATGTGTATTTGTTATTCGATACCGGACTTGAACCTGAATATGGCAGACTCCTTACCGAAAATGAAAAACGATATATTATTCGCGTCAACAATATAGGGAGTGAAACCGTGTGGATTCCGGTTGAAACAACAATGCTGATAAGCGGTTTTGAGATGGCATGGGAAAAAGCAGCGGAAGAGTTCCTGGAAGAGGCACGTGTGAAAGATGGACTGGCAAAAGGCTGGGTACAGATTGTTAATGTTACACCTCAATAGGATATTGATTCATTCGAAGGATTCTTTTATATTAGATTGATAGAAGGAGGTTGGGTATGAGACGCATTTTTACGATTCTTGTCCTTATTACATTTGTCACCCTGACACTTCAGGCTGAGGATTTTATTGTAAAAAGCCTGAAAGGAAAGGCAAAAGTCCGTCATGGTGTACTGGAGACTTGGACTGTAGTCAGCGCTGGTGACACATTGAAACCAGAAGATACGATTCTTACGGAACGCGGATCGACTCTGGTCATTATAAAACCGGCCGGTATCCGTTATTCGATTCCCGAAGCGTCGATGCTCGATATCGCCGATCTTCGAAGTCTGACACAGGACGAGCTTCTTCTCAGGCTTGCGATGGAAAATATTAAAAGCGTTCCTGTCCAGCAGCGCTCAAATGATATCATGGTGCCTAACACGACAATTGTCCACGGCGATGACATCTCGAAAGACGCCGAAGCGTTGAAGCTCCCGCGCACCGAAGTCGGTTCACTTCAAATGCACGGAGTCGAGGTATTGTATGACAATTCTTTCTATGCAAGCGGCATACTGAAATCGAAAGCTCTTATGCGGCTCTTCCCCGAAGCGCGGGATGAGTTTACATTCCGTTTCCAACTTGCAAAAGCTTTCGAGCAGGTTAATCTCTATGACGAAGCATTGACAGAATACGTTTCTCTATCCCAGCAACATTTTTCTAAGGAACAGAAAATAAAACTCGATAAAATGATCCAGCAATTAAAGAGCCGCAAGGAACAATAAGATTTTTATCATAGATTCAAAAAAAAGCCCTGAGATGACTCAGGGCTTTTTATTATATTGACTAAAATTGTAAACGGGAAATCGTTATCTCAACATCACCATCTTCTTCACCGAATTCCATTTTGATGTCGATATTCGATAGAAATAAACACCCGATGAAATCGTTGTCCCGATCTCATTCCTGCTGTCCCAGGTTAATTCATTGTATCCTGCAGGGTATTCGTCATCCGTGAGTGTCCGCACTTC
>JBEKIL010000007.1:0-242547 GCA_050011775.1 Bacteroidota bacterium
GCCAAAGAGGACCCAAAGCTGCACCATCAAACTGCATTGTTTTCAAAGAACAGATGATGTTATTACAGAAAATATAGAAGATATTTTTCTATTTTTCTCTTGACATTGAGTAAGCAGTTCACCAAAACAACGCAGCACTTTTGCGAGCTTTGAACGACCAATATTCTTGCGAGCAAAATTGTTGAGCGACATCAATAATTCTTTTCATAAATACGGAGCGTCGTGGTGTGGCGTGTTATATGCCGTTTGCGTTTGTCAATCCTGTTCGGGCTCTTTCCCGTTTTCATATTCACTTACATCGTAGTCATCTTCGTCATAATTGAACTCGACCTTGCTTTGCTTGATAATCTCTGTGAGAATGTCACTCAAGAAACCTTGATCAATCGCTGACTTGTATTTAAGGAGCAACTCTGGGATGTTTATAATTTCTTCAATGCACGACATATAGCGAGAGACAATGGCTTGTATTGAATATTGCCTCTCTGCCTGTTCTTTAATCTTCTGTTGGATAATGTCAGTCGAATCATTTGATTTGACAACAAACGTTATCGGAAATTTCTCAATTTTGTCTATGTCTAAGAAATACTTTTTCACATCGACAGTCTCAGTAACCTGAAAAAATCGCCCTAATGGCTTCATCACAAAATCAATACCGCCATCGTTGGCATTGGTGCGTCCCGTTTTGTAGAGTTTGAGCTTATCTTCTTGAAGCTCATCGCGATCGAAACCCCAGAAAAGCTTTTGATTGTGATAGTAATATTTGAGGATACTATAGCTTACAATCTCAAAAATGCGGGCGTCAACTGTGGGATCAAGCAAACCGGTGATGAATTCTGCAAGTTCCAGTTCTTTGAGTTTTTCTGCACTTTCACAGAACTTGATAAATCGATCAAATGCACTTCTCTTTGCCTTGACATACGCGTCGATAATTTCTATTACAGACTGGGAAAGGTCTTGCTTCTTAGATCGGACTTTTAGTCTGAGAAGATTTTGATTGATCCAGTAGTGATTAGTCTTTGGATCCCGAAGAATGGGAATGGAATCGCAGTTAGGAAAAAACTTTTTGAACTCTTCATTCATTCTGTGGTTGAGCGCGTGGTTCTGAAGCTTCTGACCGAAAGGTAGTTCCCTTTGTCTATCGAAAAGGATTGAAAAGACAGCGCCTTCATACTTCGTGTAATTGCCAGATTTGTGGAAACCTTTTGAAATGTAATCTTCAACCAAAACATAGATGGCATAGAGATTGGCGAAACTTCCTCTGGACTTTGAACCTTTATTTGCCGACTTGGTTTTGATATTGAGATACTGAATAAGTTCGCTCTTTGAAAAGATCTTTTCCGATAGCTTTGGGAAGTTCTTCTCTAAGATACTCTTGATCGTTTTCGTGAACTCGTGTTCCATTTTGCTTTCTTTTCAAATAGGGAAAGGGCTGTTTGATTTTCGTCTTCTTGTGGCTCATATGTTTTCCGCTCTCTGCGTAGCGGTTCGCCGTTAAACTCGGTAGCAATCTGCAATCGCCGTAGACCAATCTTCACATACTCCTCGCTAATTTCAATTCCAATTGATTTCCTTTTGAGTTGTTTGGCAACGTAGGAAGTCGTGAAAGTACCGGAGAAAGGATCAACCACCAGATCGCCCTCGTTACTACTTGCCTTTACAATTCTCTCCAGCAATGCTATTGGTTTTTGAGTCGGATGGCTCTCGTATTCGTCCATGCGATATCTTACTCGTGGAATGTGCCAGACATTTCCGGGCACCTTCTTCGAATTGTAGACCGTCGGGACTGGCTTCCTATAGTCAATCAGCTTTCGAACAGCTCCTGTCCTTGCTTGAACTAAAATATCGTTCACATTGAAAGTGTAGTCCTTATCGTTCTTTACACAGTGGAGTATTGGCTCATATAGAGAACCGAAGTACTTACGGGCTTGCACACTTGAACTGTCGTAAAACCAAACGATCCGAGACAAGATTGTGAGTTTATCCCTAAGAAACAGATCGAAGTGGGGCATATTTTGGGTGGCTGTCATAACGTACATCGTTCCCGTGCCCTTCAGTTTCTTGATGCACAGGTTCAGCCATTTGTAGCACCAGTTCAGATAGGAGTCGTCGGATTCCCATTTATCTGTAAGATCGACGAACTTCTTCCCAATATTATATGGGGGATCAGCAAATATCAGATCAACAGATCCATCCTTGAATGATTCAAGAGCCCCAATGGCCTCGCCCAAGATTATTTTGTGGCCGTTCTTCTCAAATACCTTCATGTTGTCCTGACGATTGTGAAAATCTGTAAATCATGTATGTAGTTTAATACAATTTACGATTTAGAAAATTAGCGAGCAAATGGCATATAATATCTCGGCAAACAACGCAACATTTTTGCGAACTACGAATAGATAAATCTCCTGTGAAGCAAAAGTGTTGTGCGAGGCTTTTTCTAATCATGTCTTTTTCCAGTGTCGTTGTTTGCCGTGCTAGCCACAATTGCATTGTTTATGAAAGAAACTGATCGAGTGTCAAGAACTTCTTCTGAGAATTGGGATAAAGGAGATTGAATGCCTCCCTCATAAAGCGTGTATCGTCAGATACCATCATATCTGCCCACGTCAGGAACGCAAGTTGTTCAGAATCTGATCTATCATTCGTGTCAACTTTGAGCTGGTGATCCCCAAGTGGTAAAAGAACGGTCGCAAACCAAGCTTTTACGAACTGTTGCGTGAAGACGCATTTCTCTCGATTCGCGCTCCAAGTTGTGAGATAATTCTTAGAATTCTCGTGATACGCCATTAACCCATTCTCAATATACCACTCGACATTGGATTCGTAGTAGGAGTCGAGATCGTACTCTTCAGGCTTCACCTTTTCACGCAATGCCAACCTGGTCTTGCGGAACTGCTTGCGGATTTCCTCGTTCCGTTCAATGTCTGAGAGAGCTTTCTTCAATTCATCTTCTGGCAATCTGCCCTCTATGAGATCTTTGACATTTTTGATAACACGTCGAGTTCGTTCCTTTGGTTGAAGATAATAGTTTTGACCTTTGATTTTGTCACCTAACTCAATTGCAACGATTTCTTCAGCAAGCTTGAACCACTTTTGGCCGATAAGAGATACTATGAAATTCCAATGGTCTTTGAACTCAGATACATTGTTAAGGGCGTGCATCAAGGTTTCCTCAACGAACATCGGAGTAAGAAAGACCTTGTATTTTCTTGCCTTAACGTTATCGGCGATCCCGCTTTCCTTCAACCGTTGAAAATTAGTCCCGTGAAAAATGCTTCGGTCGAATAGGATTCTCTGCATATCTTGATTCCGGTTGAAATGCAATTTCGGCTGCTATGTTAAAAGTCAAGAGCCAAACTGTTCGCTGGAGCTTTAGCGTAGGCGAACCGTTTCAGTGATGGAGTATAAGAACCCAAACTAGCCCGCTCCGCCGGGCCTGTCGAACTACAACTCATCACAATTTCTTTTCTTTCTTCTTACATTTTTCTTTCAATATATGTTCTGTCAACTGCCGTTTGCGTCTAAGTTGCTGTTAATTGCATTCGTACTTGTTTGGCAATTAATTCGGCAGATCCGGTCGGTTTTTCTTCAAGAGTGAATTCTTTGCGAAAAACCCTCTTGTATGCTTTAAGAAATTCAGGATACTTCCGAAAATCCCTGAACAGGGGCCATTCGGAGTAATCTTCAATAGAGAGCTTTCCGTCAGGACCAATAGCAACCATAATCTTTGCAGCATCTTTGAAACGATTCTGAAGCACAGCAATAGCAAGTTGAAATCTATCTTCACAGGCTGTCCAGTCCTCGTCTTTCAGTATTTGTTGACAAACATTCTCCTTACCCTGCCATTTGTTCGCGATTGCAAGATTGATTACAAATACTCGACGAATAATATCTGATGAGTGCTTCTTTAGAGTAGAAGTCGCAAATGTTAGGAGGTTTTCGGCAAGCTCGTAGCTTTCAGTACTTAGAAGGTCGAAACAGACGTCGTTCAATCTATCGTCTGCGTCTTCCAGTTGATCTGGGAAAAGTTTGCGCCAAAGAACGTGGCCAAGTTTGACACCGATCTCTAGAATGCACCTGTATGATTGTCCAAAATAGTCCTTCGATACACTGAGGGTATCTCCAATCTTGAGCCCGTCTGGAATTTGCACATTATGTTTCCTGCAAACTTCCAAATACTGCTTTGTAATAACACCATCGCAATGGACAAAGAGATTCCTTCGCTCCGTTAGTTCGACGAATGCTGGCCAACTCGATAGATCCTTTCGGAGAGTAAGACCAAATCGGCTTTCCATCCATTCGAATTGGTCGGGATGGTTATCACGCAAGACAGTATCAATTTCCTTCTCGATGACAAATGCACGCATTTCTTCCAGCGAATTGTGTACCGACAAATCTGAATACGCGATCGTTTTCTGTGAGGAATTCAATAATTCAGGTCGCTGAGATAATATTGCAAGTAAGAGTCTTCGCAAGTAAGCGTCAAATTGACTGACAAGAGAAACGTGGAATAGAATTGGCAAATAATACATTGCTAATGCTGAAGAAGTAAGATCTTTTCTAAATTTTTTTAGATGAGATAAATCTGTGGCATGTATCTGAAAATAAATGCCTTTCTTCGCATCTCGTCGTTTGCGACCTCTGGTATCGAGAAACTTCTTGAAGGATACACCGACTTTGTCAAAACTTTCTTTTGACGCGGTCATTGTCGGTTCGACTGCCTTGAATAGACTCTCAAGTTGCATCACGAAGCGAACTATCTCGATTCCAATATGACTACGCTTCTTTTTGCTAACGGAGTTCTTCTTTTTGGTTCCCATCGACACTCCTTAAGATATTATATAGTACAGATAACGCAAATGGCAGTTAACTAGCCTAACATCTTAATACATTTTTCATGCCTTAAACGGAATAATAATCATAGTTTGATTAATCTATCTCGTTGTCTCCACAGCCACCTCACGGTATGGAATTATGATTAATTCACGGGAGGCGACGAAGGAGTATAAGAAATTGCGAATTGAAAAGCAATAATTATGGCCAGAAATCCAAGAACTCTGTTCGTCCGCCGATTTCCGCGATGCACCAGGAATATAAGGGCAAATCCCTCAAGAATTCCGTTGACGATGCCGATAATATTTATGGTTGAGATGGTGTTCATTCGATTGTAAATTGTAACAAGGTAATGAATAACAGTCTTCCTTCAGATGATAACGGTTTTCCAGATTTTGTAACATAGATTTCGATACAGGGGATGAAAATATAAAATGAACGTAGCTTTTGATATGTGCTACGTCCCGTTGGGCACGTGCAGTAGAGAAAAATATCCTGTATCGGCGGGGATAAGATTTCTTTTTCAGACCCGCATCGCTTTGCCATGAGGGTAAAAGCGAACAATGCATGAAAGGAGGCTACCTTGTTTCATCAATTGATCAAGAAAATCTTACAGAAGAGCGTACATTTCAGTCTGTGCGTAGCCATAGTTTTTCTTATTATCGGTACGATCGGCTACTTAAGACTCGACAGAATTGATTTGCTGCCCGAATCGGTTGCTGCACTCCATAACGCCCGCACACTTCTGTTCTGGAGCTTATTGGGCGACGCCGTCGTCGTGTTGGCCTTATTCTGGCTTATCCGGCGTACCATCACCAGACCACTGGCTCAATTGACAGCCGAGGGAGAAATACTCTCTTCCAGAGATAGCCTTGCGTTCTCGGATGCGCTGGCGGCTCTGGCACAGGGCAACCTGACTTCGAAGATCACACTTCACTCCCAACCGGTATCTGAAAGCGCTTCTTCCGATGTGAATAAATTAATCGAGGTGTTTAACACCACCATCATAAATCTTCAGGAGACCGCAAAGGATTATAATTCTGTGACCGACGAGCCGTGCAAACGTTTATTCTATGTTGGTGCCGACGCTTACCTGGAAGGTCGTACCTGCGGTGAGGCAATGGGGCAGGCGCTCAACGGTCATGGACAGGTAATTTTGTTGGCTAACGTCCTGACGCAAATCTCTATTATTTTCAGGCGCAAAGGTTTCGATAGTTTGCTCCACGAAAAATATCCGGGAATTCAAATCATCGACGTCGGAGAAACTCACGGCAATCTGGAAATCGCGTACGACCTTGTACGTGATTTCCTGAAACGCTATCCACACATCGACGGCATTTACGTTGCCGAGGGCGGTAGTCCTCCGGGTGTAGCTCGCGCTGTGGAGAAAGCGGGTGCAGCCGGACGCATAAAGATCATATCTCACGATCTTGTGGATGAAACCATGCAATATCTGGCACGCGGTGTCATCACTGCCACGCTGAATCAGGATCCATTTGCTCAAGGTCACGATTCTGTTATTCATATGTTTAATCATCTGGCCACCGGTTGGCGTCCGACAACGCCCCGTTTGCTGACAACAATGGATGTCATAACTCAGGATAATTATCAGCAATTCTGGCAGCCGGGTCGCGGTATCATCGAATCCGAAACTATCTCTGAGCGGAGGGCCAAACCGCTTAAGCGGGCCGTACAACCTATACGAATCGCTGTACTAGGACGTGATGAGAGCGCTTTCTGGGATCCTGTGCGTGCGGGTGCACTTGCCGCCAACGCCGAACTTCGGTCTTTTAACGCTACGGCAGAATGGATGATTCCCGAAACGAATAGAAGAGCCGACGTTAAGCTCCGCGGACCATTGATTGAAAAACTGGTTGCATCGGGTTACAATGCTATAGTAACCGACATATTTGATCGTGAATTAGTGCCGTACATTAACCGTGCCGTGTCTGCCGGTGTTCCTGTGGCCACTATTAATGGCGAGCCGAACAGTCTGCGCGGTATGATGGCAATGATCTCCGATCATGCTCATGTACTGATGAATGTCAGTCAGAAATTGGCTACGGTTGCCCGGCAAACAAGTGAAGCTACACAGCAAATTGCCGAGACGGTAAAGACAATAGCGAAAACCGCAAACAATGAAGCCGCTGCGGTGTCGCATGCCAACACCAGTATTCAAAATATTGCCAAGTCCGTCGATGACATCGTGCAGGGAACTAAAGACCAGGCCCGGGCTACGGAAAGCGTTTTCACTGCTGCAAATAAAATCTCCGAAGTCATTACGGCAACGTCCCAATCTATACAGTACGTTAATGCCGCTGCCACTCAGTCTGTTAATCTCGCCCAGCGTGGTGCGGAGGCAATCAGTCAAACGCTTCAGCAGATGAATAATATACAGACGGCCGTGGGCAACTCTGCGACCACTATCGGTCAGATGGATACGTACTCACAGAGAATCGGCGATATCCTGATAACCATCGAAGATATTGCTGCCCAGACCAATCTGCTGGCACTCAATGCGGCTATTGAAGCTGCTCGTGCCGGTGAGCACGGAAGGGGCTTTGCCGTTGTCGCCAGTGAAGTTCGTAAACTGGCTGAGAAGTCTGAAGTCGCCACCAAGGAAATTGCCACAATCATCCGTACTGTCCAGGAAAACATCACAAGTACTACCAATTCGATGGAAGTGGCAATCCAGCGGGTTCGGGAGGGAAGCACTCTGGCTTCGGGTTCCGGCCAGGCCTTGGAACAGCTTCTTAATGCAGCCGTTTCCACGCAGCAACAGGCCGAAGCCATGGTCAAAGCAAATGCCTCGGTTTCAGAGGTGATGAACAACCTCACGAGTGCCGTTGAGCGCGTCTCTGCAGTGATCAAGAAGAACCTTTCTTCTACGACCGTCGTAACAGCGAATATCGAGAAAACAATGGATACTATTGAGAACGTGGCGGCTATCAGCGAGGAGAATTCGTCGGCAACGGAGCAAGTCTCATCGACTACCGGCGAAGTTTCTTCACAGGCCGCTGAAGTTGGTAATGTAGCCGCATCGCTGGTTGCTATTGCCACAGAATTACAGGGTGCTACGACGCAGTTCAGGATCGATCATGAGGGATCACCTGTAGAACCGGCTCTGCCGCATTTGATATTAGAGGAGGAACGGTCGCATTCCTGAGCTGATCTATTGAATTCAATCGCTTTACCAAAAAAGAATCCCGCTCAAACAAGCGGGATTCTTCTTTTAAATACCTATGCAGTACGATGAACCTTATTATCCTTGCACCCATTACTCTGTTTTTTTCGGATTAATGAGAAGGGTCCGTTCAAGGTAAAGCAGGTCGTCACTATTATAATAACTCGTATACCAAATCTTCTTCGGATCCTTGTTATCGTTAAGGTAGAGAGGCTCTTTCTTCTTCTTAGCATTCTCTTTTTTATTACGCCAGTGGAAATGATCGACCAGCCGTATAGCTTCGACGGCAAAGGCGGTTACCACATCTTCATCTCGAATCTCTAGGAGATTATCGCCATTTTTCTGTTCGGGACCATATGCAAGGTTGCTCGAGCCGCAGTACACGACGCTGTTCATTCCTTTAAAATCAACCACGATGAATTTGTGATGGATACTAATTCCAGGTATTTTCGCGACTGCATTAAACGGAGGCGGCAGGGCGGTTTCAGTACCTTTGCCCGCCACCCGCACACCACGCTTACTGTTTGGTTTATATAATGTTACATCCGTAGCGGTATCTGTTATACCGTACGTGAAAACCTTATCACTTTTTACCTGTTCACGTACGGCATCGAGTATATCGCTTTTACTGCGGTCGTTCATAATCGCAAACAGCAGGTCGGTTTTTGCCCCCTTTATTCGCTTACTGATGGAACCAAAAAATTTATCGGCCACCGCTTTGGGATGAGGTGAAAAACGAATGGTCATGTCAGGCAGCTGTTGTTCTGCAACAATAAAATCGGTCTTGGAAAATTTTGTTTTATTAAAGTCGCCCATCAGCTGTTTGCTAAATGACGCATCAAACACATCTGCATATAATTGTGCGGTATTTTTATTGTTGAATATGATTACATGGTTGGCATTGACGCACATGCCGTTTGTGGTGAAGTTGGTGGAGCCTGTTAGAACTTTCACCGCGCTGCCGCCGGCGCGCTGGATGAACACTTTGCTGTGGGAGAGGCTTTGATAGTGTCCCCTGATAATAGCATTGGCGTCCTTAGATTCTTTTTCAAACAGTTTCTGAAACTGTTCTTCGAAGCATCCTGTTTTCACATGATCTTTGGAATCATCAAGGATGATGCGTAATCGGCCCTGTCCGGCCAGTTCGATAAGTTTTTGAACGACGACCGGCTCATCCAGGTCGAAAGCAAACACATCCAGCTTAAGCTCGTTGTTGTTTAATGTTTCATCCAGGAATTCCATCACGCGGTCGCGTGCCTGCCAGCCGAGGTATTCGTGTTGTTCCTCGAATGTGTACGGTGTGTCTTCCTCCTTTTTGCTTTGTGGATTCCATCGTTTTGCAGTACCCGAGATTTTTTTGATATCGAAAATCAGATCCGTTTTATTTGGCCTTACCTTGCCGTTGTTCGCGAAGTGGTACGCGTATGCCTGCGATGATATGAATGCGCGTGTAAACCCCACCTGAATTTCACCGTCGCGAAAAGGGCTCACGTCGATTGTCACACTCACGGTGAGGTTGGGGTCCGGTTCTTTCAAAATATCATTAACCAGGTAACGGGGCGTTACTTCGTATGTGTACAGTCCAAAATATGGATTGTCGATATAATGTTCCGAAGAAGGCACATGCACCCATCTAAATTTCTGATAAGGAGAATAGATGGTGCTGAGTTTTTCTCTGTCGTCAATTCCGTTTTTTTTCAGAATTGCCGGCGCGAAGGATAGCTTGTTTGTCAGGGGATAAGGATCCCGGTTTCCCTGAGCTACACGTACGCTGAACCCCACGAAGTTTTCAAGCAGCGACTGATCCAGGTCGAAAGCCAATAAAGTCGTAGCATCCCCCTTGTATGCTCTTACACTTACCAGATCCTTGCCCCCCTGCTTAATCGAATTAAAGACTTCCATGACAGGATTTCCTTTCTTTTATTCATCCCGTTTAGATCGCCGACATTGATTTAAGTTCATTAAATTGATTTTCCACCATCTATAGACGTTTTTTGCAGACCGCAAAAACGAAATCATGTTGAATCTCTCCGCTTTCCAACGACATATCCTCAATGGCAAAACAAATATCCAATAAGCGCTGTCCTTCGGCGTCGGGCGATAAAAAATGATGAGCAATACCGCTCAGTAGAAGGTGCAGGATTGTTCCACCATATCCTTTAATTTCCACCACATTAAAAATATTTTTCAATAGAGGTAACATCTTTGATGATTCGATCGCCTCTGACGGATCTCTTAAAATCATACTCAGTTTGCCGGGTCTGATCAGCTCAAGTTTGGTGTAGCGGCTGTTCCATAACGTTTTATATTGGGTCGGGATAATTGCTAAAAGTGCATTTACAATTTCCATCTGCCTGTTTGTCCATTGAAATCGCGTCGGGCCTACGAATTCATTGACAACGAAATCCCCGTCGGGTTTGAGAAAATAATTCACCCTGGATAAGATTGTATCTAGGGGTGAGAAATGGTGCAAAGATCCCTCGCATATTATCACATCATAAAAATTTTCAGGTGCCTTAATTTTAAAAACGTCTTCGGCATAAAAATTAATAACATTGCCATATCCCTTTTTACCGGCGAGATCAACCGCGCTCTGGATTCGGTTTTCCGAGATATCATACGCATCGATGCAATCAAATTTATGCGTTTCAGCCCATCGCAGTACTCTTGAACCCTCTCCGCATCCAAGGACTAAAGCACGTAATGATTTTTTATGAGCCCAATACTTCCGGCACATGTATTCATAACTATCGATTTGGCTATCGCCCGAAATGAGGCGGTTCCAACGTTTTCTGACAGCGGGCACATCCCACCAATTTGTCGGCGGGCTTTGGGTGTGTGCCCAGGCCGCCTTTACTTTCCGGGATTTAGGAAATGGGAGCCTTGTGATTATTTTTAAAACAATCTGTGGTTCGCGCCGGATCCTTCTGATAAGATGGCCTATTTCGTAAGGATTGATCCAGTTGTTAAACATCAAAAACTCCCGATTTATGGGATTGCTTCCGGCCGGGCAGCTGTTTCGATCACGAAGTATTATTTTTCCCTGCAGCCACTATGAATTCTTCAAAACAGCACATCGGCTGAAACCAGTTCTGCAAACGCTTCAGCCTCCCGCGCTCTTATTACGATTTGTGCATAATAAAAAGTTATAGAAATATCAATTTTGATTGGGGAAAATGTTCAACGAATCGATAGCCGTGATTATTTGATTTGCCATTTTCTGATGTGTTTCCACGGTCGGATGCCCATTGGCAACATATCCGCCCGGGAATTCATCATACTGCGCATAAGAGATGTCTTTCTTGCCGTTTTGTTTTTCTTCATCCACGACCTTCCGGACGTTCATGCGAGTCCATTCGGGAAAAGGGGGGACGGCAAGTATTCTGACGCCGGGGTAATCCGCACGTAACGTCGCTAAAAAATCATGATACCCTTTTCGAAAGAATGCGGACTTTTCTTCAGACACATTTCCATTCTTGTCTTTGAGCCCGGAGTGGTCGTTAAGGCCAAGGGAGACTACAACGAGATCGGGAATCCATCGTGAGAAATCCCATTTTGGTTCCGGCACCTCCATCAATGTACGGTCGAATATCATCGGCATTGTATGGTCGGTCTTTCCCTGCCAATCGCACACCATGCCGATGCCCGACCGGCAGATCGTTTGATATTGTGCATTATAATGCCGGGCAATAACCGGTGCAAATCCCTTGTCGATATTCGTTACGGGAAATCGATCTTCCCACGCCAATTGTTGCACAGTCGCTTCGTTGCTCTCGGCGGCAGTGAACGAATCTCCGATGAATTCAATTTTCCTCGTCGGTTTCGGTGGAGGCGGAAGGAGTGTTTCACCGTCGTCAAGCAGCAACCCCGATAAAGAGAAAACAGCATCGAATATAATATTGCGTTTGCTCAGGAGAAATGTGTGATGTGTGTCTTCAAGACTATCGGCGAGTATGTAATCTGCCTCACCCGTCTTATTTCCGTGAAAGACGGTATGAAGTTTGCCGTCGATATAGACGTTATAATAGTTGATATGATCTGATATTCGAACGCCGATGCGCTTTCCGGTGAATTCCGCATAGAGATAGACACCCGGCCATGAATGCCTCGGGTGAAGAGAATCGGAGAAATCCCATCTACCAAAATATTGTATATACGGATTGTTCGCGGGGATTAATTGTGTCGAGAAAATCATCGTGTTCAATAGTGCGAACGTTAAGAGGAAAAGAAATATGTTTCTGAAAAACCGTTTCATCAATTGATACTCCAATATCCACATTTTTAGAATATCCGGACGTAGTTAAAACGGCTTCCAATTCTTTTCCGGAAAAATCCGATATCACGACGACACAGACACTTACCGTGATCAAAAGCGAGTCGTTAACCGGCGGCCGCCTGTGATGGAACAGGTTGCTGGGTTTTCACATCATCATAAAATTTTGCAGCACTTACCATCATATACGGAGCGAGCCATAACATACCTATTCCAAATGTGAAGATGCACAGTATGCCCCATCCCAAAAATCGAAAATACAAGCAAAAAAGTTTCCCTTTGTTACCACGCATCATTTCTTTACTCTTCGTGATTGCTTCCAGAGGTCCGATGGAATCATTATCGACAATAATGAAAAACGTAAGAGCATACGATAGCGCCGCGATGATCCCGGGAATAATAAGAAGCAGCATCCAGAGAAAAACGAAAATGAATTGAAGCAGGTATGCACCCACGCATGTGCCGTACTTTTCAAATCCTTTGAAAAGTTGAGAGAATTCCGCGTTCTGGTTTCTGGAAATAGCTAAGGAAAATATCGTGATACCTAAAACCAGCGGACTGATGATAAAGATCGAAAGAATTATTCCCAGGAAGGGAATAATATTAATTACTATCGCTATGGCCACATATACGACGAATGTTCCCACCGCCAATCCCCACTTGCCGCGAAGTGATTCACGTGCCTGTGCCATCAGGACTTTGTTCTCGGTCATCGGGAGTGTATTCATGATATTCTCTTTCTATAATAATTATTGTGGCACTCATGGTTTAAAGACTGTTCTGTGCCGGGATGACATCTAAAGACTCAGATTCTTCGTTAGCGTTCGTGCAATCGCTTGAGATATTTTCCACAACCTCTCCTGGGTGTGTGTATTGAAAGACGGCAATCCATTAGAAATTATACTCTTACCGAGACCTGAATAGATATTGGCGTTGAGGTTTTCGCCCAGACCGGTGAGCTTCAGCTCGCTCTGATTGATATTGATCGTGACGGTGACGGTCTGTCCTTCTGCGGTCAACTTCATCTCGAGTGGGCCGGTTGTATTCTGGTGTACAATGCCTGTGTCTGCAATCAGATGGTATACGGTTGCCAATTGTGCCGTCATATTCATGTCGATTGTCGTACCTTCCGAGATAATCGTCCCGGTCATGGAAATATCGTTTGCCTGTTCCATTCTCATTGCATTTCGTGTTCCGATCGGCAGAGAAATATTTTCCTTACCGACAACGAAGAATTTTGCTCTCGCATCAAGAGAGACGTTTGATATGGATCCAGTTTCGCTTGCAATAAGTTTTGTCATGTCCAACGTGGGAGCTGTTTCCCAAGAGTCACCGACCACAAGACGCGATTTGATATAAAGGGGATTACTCACTTCCATATACTCTCCACTGCTTAATCTCAGTGCCTTGACATACACGGCCTGCGTGTCTTTCATGAAAAAACGGCTGGTGTCATTCACCACCTGTCCCGACATGTCCGTCATATCGACAATGGGATAGAGCGGTATCGTTCCACTCGGTAGCGGGATATTTCTCAGAGCAAGAACCTTGAGCATACCGACTGCCGGGGTATTCGAAGTATTCTCAATGGGATTATTCCCCGGAATCACCATCTTGACATATATGCTCGCAGAGCCGGAGTAATTACATGTGTAACCCTCCCTGATCGGGAAAAAGTCGCCGGTGTAGGTTGTTCCTTTCCCTTCAGTAAGGTCGACAGTATACCCGTCGACATAGGAAACCGGACTGCTTTCGCCGCCCTTCTTGCATCCTATGAAGAAAATGACCGTTCCTATGGCTAACAATATCAAACAAGCATTGACCCATTTCATAAAGCCTCCTATTTATTATTTTCTATATGACTCAATTCAGTCTCTATCTCCGGGTGAAGTTCGGGAGTACAAATGAATGGTACAAAATCTAAAACTAATAAACAACGGCAGTCTGCGGCAAGATTAGCTATCGATTTTACTGTCCACTGATATATCTAATTTGTTTTTTCATTTTTTAACGATGTCTATTGTCCCTGATCCAGCATTTTTTCAAAGAAGGCTCGAAAATTATATTTTGCCGGGTCATTCTCAGGAAGTGCCATATGCTTGATGGCCTCCTCGGGATGCCTGTTCATGATGCCTGTTATCATGTAGGGGACAGAATAGCCCCAGGATATTTCCTTCTTCAGTGGAAGGATTTTGTTCGCGATGACATCAAGGATCGGCCGTATATTGAACTTGGGATTTTTCAGGAATCCAAGCAGAAGCTCCAGACAGCAGTTACCGGCACCTCGCCCCAAACCGTAGAGAGTTCCGTCCAGATAATTTGCACCGCGGATGACGCCTTCAATTGTATTCGCAAACGCGAGTTGCTGGTTGTTGTGCATATGGATTCCGACCTCGATGCCGGGCATGAACTTCTGGTACTTAGAGACGAAATAATCAATATCTTCGGAATACAAATTACCGTAACTATCCACGATATAGCAAGCCTTGATCTTGGTCTCTTCCTTAATTTGTTGCAGGACCTCGTTAAGCTCCCGCTCCGGTGCAGCGGATATGGACATAATGTTGATGGTGGTCTCGTACCCTTTCGCATTTGCATCGTTGACGATTTTGATACATTTGTCGATGTCTTTCACGTACGTTGCGCACCGGATTACGTCCACCAGACTCTTGTCTCTGGGGAGGAGATCATCGGTGGTACTTTTATGAGCGTCCATCATGACTGCAATCTTTGTGTCTTCGTACTTTTTATCACCCACGACCTTTTTAATCATCTCGTCGTCGCAGAAACGCCAGGCGCCATATTCCGCCGGATCGAACATTTTCCTGCTATTGCGGTAACCCAACTCCACGATATGGATTCCTGCTTCACAGGCAGCTTTGTAAACTGCCTGGACGCAATCCAGCGTGAACTGGGATTTATTCATCAATCCGCCGTCGCGGATAGTACAATCAACTACCGTGATCTGTGGCCTGTACATTGCTGACTCCTTATCAAGAATCAATTAGAGTAACAATAATACATAAAACTATTGAATAAAAAAAGGGGAATGGCTATTAATCCTGGCATAGCTTTCGAGATAAAAAAGGAGGGAGAGAGACCGTTTCAGCAGTTTCTTCCCTCTCCCCTGTGTTTTGAGGTATGTTTGAAGAAGATGTTACAAATTTACCGGTCAATCAATAAAACCCGGTTTCATATTATATAACAAATGTTTTCACAAAAAAGTTACACTTTGGCCGGGGAAAAAGAGGAAAACGAAACATATTCATCTGAGAGTTCCTTTTTCCCCTACCACGTGTATATTTACTTTTGAACCGGACTGCAATACTATTCAAATGCATCAATGAGTTCTTCCGCGATTTCGTGGGGGGTATGGCGCTCGATCCGGAGACGCCGGATCATCTTCACAAGCTTTCCGTCCCGTAAAAGCGCGAATGAGGGAGATGAAGAAGACTTGTCCCCCAAATAGTGCCGTGCACGTGCCGTCGCGTCTATATCCAGTCCTGCAAAAACGGAGACAACATGATCGGGCCGGACCGGATGGTCGAGTGCGCGTGCCAGACCCGGCCTGGCTACCCCGGCAGCACATCTGCAAGCCGAGTTAACAAATAGAAGCATCGTGCCTTGCGTATCAGGAATGACTGTATCCACTTCTTCAGGTGTGCGCAGTTCTTTCACACCGAGTGATGTCACTTCCTTTCGTATCTGCTGTATGAGTGAGTCGTTCATGATAAATTCCATTAATGTAAATGTGTTGTTCTATAATTTGTAACAAAATATTTTGTTGAGGAGTTTAGTTCCGGTGGATAATTATTGTAATGTAAAAGACAGAGAAGTTAGAAAACTAAACAAAGTATAATAAATGAGGTTTTTCTGGCTTCATTATCTACATGATCCTGAGAATAAATTACCCACCGTGAATCCGCTATCGCCTTACATTATGAAAGTTGTACGTTAGAAAGCAAGGATGTAAAAGAGGGTGAAGGATTAAGAAAAGCGGTTTACTCGTATCGTATAGATTCGACCGGATCCACACTTGCGGCTTTACGTGCAGGGAATAAGCCGGCTGCGAGTCCGATGGCTGTTAGAATACCGACGGTGATCAGTATAAGAGAGGGAGACAGTATCGGCCGTCCGACAAACTGCATCGCTCCTTCTTCTGCAGGAATCATCCTGAAAATAGAAACGACAACATAGCAGAACAGAATTCCAACCGTACCGCCCAACAGTGAGAGGAGTAACGATTCGAAAATAAATTGCATTAAAATATAACTGCGCCTTGCGCCAATAGCCATCTTGATGCCGATTTCTCGAGTGCGTTCTTTGACGACTACATACATGACATTGGCAACTCCCACGCCCGCGATGACAAGCGTAAGGAATCCGATTGCGAATAGAAAGATGGAAACACCGACGCCGATTTTCTGGCTTATCTTTTCGGCTTCGATGAAGTCCCAGATGAAAAGCGCGCGTTCATCCTTCGGGTCGAACCTATATTTTCTGCCAAGGACTTCGTAGATTGAGCTCTTCACTATTTCCTGCCGGCCGGGATCGGTAGGTTGAATGACAATGGAATTGACGTGACGGTTCCCGTACGATGTCCTGAAGGTAGTATACGGAATGATTGCCCGTCGTGTATCGGGTCCGTTGTTCATCGCTGTTTGAATTTTCTTCTGCATAATCCCGATGATTGTAAACGGCACACCATCGACCATTACAATCTTGCCGATCGGATATTCACCCTTGAGAAGGTCTTTTGCAATTTCTACACCGAGGAATAAAACGCGCCGTTGCTGACCGACGTCAAGGTCGTTCAGAAATCGTCCCCCTCCGGCCGGATACATCCGCCGCATTTCTTCAAATCCAGGATTGACCCCCTCGCACTCGGTACTTGTCGAATATTTTCCGTAGGTGAGCGTGACCATGTTCCTGTATTGGGGAGAAATCATTCCGATGCCCGTTACGGTCTTGCTGATGAGATCGATATCATCTTCTACAAAACGGATATTTCTTCCTTTGGGCAATCCCTGATAGACAAGCCCCGTTTCTCCTCCGTACATCACGAGGATACGGTTTCCCGCATTCGTCAGGCCTTTAAGCATCTGGGTTCCTAATCCTCTGCCGAACGATAGCAGAAGGACAACGGCAATAGTGCCCCACATGACGGCAAGCAGCGTGAGTGTTGCCCGTGTACGATGTGCCCGGAGATCGGACAGAAAATCTTTTAGAAGTTCAAGTAACATATTGTTTTATGTGCGTAGACATTCGACTACATCAACGTTGGATGCCCGCCGTGCAGGCATCAAACCTGAAAGTAGTCCGACCGCAATCAGAACACAGACAGTTACACCGACAACCTCCAGCGAGAATTCAGGTGTGCCGACATAGTCTTTGATCGGCAGAAACCCGAGCAGGAAGATGATTCCGTATGAGATGAGGAATCCGACTGCCGAGCCGGCAAAGACAATGAAAAATGTCTCGGAAAAGAATTGAAATAATATATTCGTTTTTGTAGCGCCGACAGCCCGTTTCACGCCGATTTCCTTGATGCGCTCCTGGACGACGATGAACATGATATTCGCCACACCCAGTCCGGCAACGCCGAGTGTGAAACTGCCGATGAGTCCTAAAAAAATATTGATGCCGAGGAACAGATAGAACGAAAGACGGTCGAAATCCGTCGTATCCCAGATCCCGACGGCGCTCTTGTCGGTTGGATCGAATTTGTATCGCTTGCCGAGCACCTCCCTCACTTCTGTTACCGTTTCCTCGCCGAGCCGCGGATCCTTAATCTGATAAATGATGTTGTTCAGATGAATAGCGCCGTAGATCGAAGCAAATGTCGAAGTGGGGATAAAGATGCGATCCTGATCTCTTCTATTGTATGATGAAGGCTGCGTTTTTTTCTGCATGACGCCGACGACGGTGAACGGAACGCTGCCGATATATACTATCTTCCCGATTGCCTTCTGATCACCAAAAAGAAATTCTTTGACTTTATCTCCGATAACGGCGATTCTGCGGCGTTCCCGGATATCGAGGTCATTGATAAATCTGCCGCCCTGTTCCGGGATTATATTACGCATATCGCCGTAAATCGGATTGACTCCGGAAACAAGTGGATTTAAAATATTCTCGCCGATTCGTGCAACGGTGTAACGCCCGTACTCCGGACTGACGGCAGCGATATTCGGCACCTGCGATGCCAGAAGTTTGGTATCGTCTTCGATGAATGACATCGGCCTGCCGATTCCATATCCGGCCCACGGTTTCGTTGTTTTCCCCGGGAACATCACGGCAATACTTTCACCCATTCCGTGCATATTAGCCGCAGTCTGTTTTTTAAAACCCATTCCGAATGCAACTAACACCACGATAGCTACCGTTCCCCAGATTATTCCAAACATCGTTAGAAAAGAACGAAGCTTCTGTGCGCGGAGATCTACAATGAATTCGGAAACGATCGTTCTGAGCGTATCCATTAGTCGATCTTCTTCACCGGTTTTTCGAACACTTCATCCCCCTCTTTTAATCCGCTGATGACTTCAATGCTGATCGCATCGCTGAGCCCTGTCTTAATATATCGCTGTTCTTCTTTATTCGGACCGAGGGAAACTTTCACAAAAGCCGAGTCATTGCTGAATGTCACGGTCCGCTCCGGAATCGTAAGAACATTTACTTTCTTCTGAATGATAATATTTGCATTGGCAGAATAGCCGGCGCGTAGAACGGTATTTTTACCGTCGGGAATAAGAATTTCGATCGGAAATACCGTTGCATTATCCTTTTTTTCTGCCTTCAGCCAGATCTTGCGGAGAGTTCCACGCACGGTATCGTTCGGCAGTGCGCCGATTTTGATCTCGACTTCCATTCCCTCTTTCATTTTGCCGACATCGATTTCATCGACTGTACCTTTGAAAAGAAGCCGCTCCATATTTGCCATTTTCATCAGCACGGTTCCTTCCTGATACGATGTCAATGGGGTGACCGGATCGCCGACTTCGATCGTCCGGTTGAGTACGAAACCTGAAATTGGAGCTTTCACGATGGATTCTATCTCTGTTTCTCCTATTTTCACTCTTCCACTTTCCATCAGCGCCAATTTTTCAGATGATATCTTCAAGCGCAGTTCGGATTCTTCATATTGCTTCTGGAAATCCTCGTACTCTTTGTCCGATATCAGTTTGCTATTAAACAAACTTTTCTGGCGCACTTGTTCCTTTTTCAGATTGTCTAGATCCACAGCACTGAGCTGGACCTGCCGTTTTGCATCGGCGAGTTCGAGCGGTGTAGGATCGGGTCTAACTTCGAGCAACGGCTGGCCGATTTTTACGTACACACCCACGTCGGTGAATATGCGGCTGACGACTCCCGAAACTTTTGATTTTACGGATATTTCATTTTCCGGTTCGATTGTCCCGACAGCAAGGGCCTTATCGATAATAGTTCCTTTGACAACCTTCACTTTCTGGAGTTCGCTGTCGCTCGATGATTTTTTACTGCCAAAGAAAAGCAACGACGCGCCACCAATCACAACAAGGGCGGCAGTGGAGATAACTATTTTCTTTTTCATGGTCATTGGATGGAAATGCTATGTATGGTTGAATATAGTAATTAGACTTCGGATATGAGGAAATGTCCCTATTTTAGATACGGGGGGATAGCCTGCAAGTTGCAATGAGGTGGAATCAATTTTTGAACAGTTATGTATTCATCGGACAGGATGCCCGGCATACACTCTGAGAATTTCGTCCATTTCCTTCTGAACCGTCACATCCACGCGCCGGCGTGTTTCGTCTGCATCAAGCCATGCGACGGTTCGGCGGATGCCTTCACGGAACGGGATGACGGACTGGAATCCCGGTACGAATGATTTGATTTTGCTGTTATCGAATACAACACTCCACGTTTTGTCACCCATGAGCGTTCCCGTCAATTGCGGCGCAACACGGATAATAAAGTCGGATGGTATATACACCATATTCGCTTCGACACCCAATGCTCCGGCGATTGTTTGGTAAATCTGATTCCATGTAAGCACTTCATCCGATGTGATATGAAAAGCGTGGCCCACAGCCTGATTGTTTCCGACCAATCCAAGAAAGCCGCATGCGAAATCCTCTGCATGTGTCATCACCCACAATGACGAACCGTCGCCGTGGACGATAATTGGCTTTCCTTTTTTCATGCGGTCGGCCAGAGTGTAGCAACCGAAGCCGCCGATAGCGACCGGGATGTAGCGATCGTAGGTGAATGAAGGACGCACAATAGTAACCGGGAAACCGGTTTCGTGATGCGCCTGCATCAAACGCTGTTCGCACGCAATTTTGTTGCGTGAATAATCCCAATATGGATTGTGCAGCGGTGTCGATTCGGTGACAATATAATGAGTCGGCGGTTTTTGATATGCCGATGCAGAGCTGATAAAAATAAATTGCTTGATGCGGTCATGGAAGAGAGCCAGATCGCGTTCGATATCTTCCGGTGTAAAAGCAATCCAGTCGACGGCAACGTCGATCTGGAGATTTTTAAGTGCATTAATGACGTCCTGGGGTTTGTGTACATCGGCTATCACACTGTGGCTGCCAGGTATAACGATTTTTTGTAATCCGCGATTGAGTAGATACAGGTTCATTCCCCTCTTTATCGCCTCTTTGCTGACTGCCGTGCTGATAAAGCCGGTACCGCCGATAAATAGTACGTTCATAGATGATCGATCCTTGTTGATAATTATAATCTTGATGATTGATTTAATCAACCGGTTCGATCGAATGTACGCGGGTTTTCGTTCAATGGCAAATGAGGTTAGAGAAAGATTGGATGCGGGTTGATAGATAGTGCGAGAGAAGATGGAAAAAAACATTGCCACGTGACTATTTAACCTTAAATGAGTATCGCTAAAAATCCGCCGTCAGGTGTAGCCTCTTTTCGTTCTTGATAATAAGGAGGAGGAAACAAAAATAGCCCTAATAGGTTTTAACCCAAGATGAGGAGCCGATAATGTCTTATGTGAGAGTATGGGTTCACCTGATATGGTCGACGAAGAGCCGGCAGTCTACGCTGGAAAAGGAATTCCGTGAGAAGCTCTTTGATCATATACATGAAAATGCCAAAATGAAAGGAATTTATCTGGATTCCATCAACGGATATCTCGATCATGTGCATGCACTGATATCTCTTCGATCGGATTACTCAATCTCAAAAATCGTTCAGTTACTGAAAGGTGAATCATCGCACTGGGCGAATGGATTAATATCAATTTTATCCAAATTCGAATGGCAGGATGATTATATTGCGTTGTCGGTCAGCGAATCGGCTGTTGATGCTGTTCGAAGATATATAGGCAGTCAGGAAGAACACCACCGGAGAAAGACGTTTGCCGAAGAGTACCAAGAATTCGTCGGAGAATCTATCGCTGATGATAGGGGGTTGAAACCCGCAGAAAAGGGGGAGAGATAACATAGCCCCGGCCTTAAGGCCGGGGCTATGTTTAAACCAATTTCTCAAGGATTTTAATCCTTCATGAAAATGCTAATTAAAAAGGAAATTCACTCTTGTTCTCGATCTTCTGCTCGAGTTTCTCTTCTATTGGCTTTTCCGCTTTTTGATGGATGGCGTTTCCTTCGACGTAAATTGCTTTGTACGGTACCGTTGGACATGAATATTCGCAGGCACCGCACCCGATGCAATATTGATCTCTCACCTCGGGCAGAAACAGTCCGTTGTACGGGATCATATGCACTGCTTTTGTCGGACAACGCTCCGAGCAGGCACCGCATTCTGTCTTTTGAGTCTCAACAATACAATTTTCCTTTATGAATTTTGCCTTTCCGAGCTGGGTCAGCTTTTTCTCTTCGAGAACTAAGGGAAGAATTGCACCGGTCGGGCACACTTCTCCGCAGATGGTGCAATCATACGTGCAGTAGCCAGCTCCGGCATCGAGTCGCGGTTGGAATATTCCTATGACTCCATACTCGAACCATGAAGGCTGAAGTACCTGGCTTGGACACGCGCTCACACAGATATTGCATGCTGTGCAGGTGTCGTTCAACCGGGTGATGCCGACTGAACCCGGAGGACTTACCGCCAGTTTCTTGAAGACGGGAACGGTGTTGTTTGTATAAACCTTAACTTTCGTTTGCCCATATGCAATTCCGGCATATCCGAGAAGATATGCAGTAAAACCAAGGAGAAGATTTCGTCGTTGAAGTGCATCCTGCGGTTTCAACGGTACCTTTTTTTCCTCAATTGAGTATACGTAGTTCAGGCTGTTGTAGGGACAAATTGCAAAACAATTGAAACAATTTACACAGCGTGAAAAATCGACTCCCTTTTTCTTTACATCAATACAAGATGCCTTACAGACCGTGCCGCATTTTCCGCAATTGTCACATGTTGAGAGATCGATTTTTATTTTGAAGAGAGAATAGTTTGAAATGAATCCAAGTAACGAACCGACCGGACAAAGAGAATTGCAATATAATCGTCCTTTCTTCATAGATAACCAACCAACGACACCGATCGTTATGATGGGGAGAATCAACGGCGTGATGTGAATTCCTTTAATTTCGGCCGGGTAGATCCAATATATATTCAGGCTATTGAAGATCGCCGCCGCCACATTATTAATTCCGACAACCGCCGGTTTGAAAAGCAGCGCGGTAATTCTTCCGAAGCCGCTGAACGGGTCGAGGATGTTGATGGCGAGAATTATCCCGCCGGCAAACAGAACGGTCACCAGAATGAGAATTAAATATCGAAGAGTATTCAGCGGCTGTGAATATTTATACTTCTTTTTCTTTCTCCACTTCAGCGAGAAATACGAGATAAAGTCCTGAAGCGTTCCAAGAGGACATACGGTCGAGCAATATACTCTTCCGAATAGCAGGGTGAGCAGAAGAACGACAAGAAATCCGGCGGATGCCAGTGTTCCGAGGGCGAGGAATTTTAAAAGTGAGGGAATAAACTCAAGGTAGTTTATAGGAGTAAAAAGTGCCGCTGAGAGTAAGTGTGCGAAATCGATGAATAGTAGCGTCGTTGCCACGAAAAACAGAAGCGATACGGCAATTCTTAGCTTTTTCAGCCACACAAGATTCATAAAACTAGATTGCTATCCGTCTGATATTGAGTTTGCTCAGATCCTTTCGTCCGGCGCTCATCTCATCGGCATATTTAATGTACGCAACATCGTCCGGTTCGATGCCGAATAATTTTGCGCCAGCGGCGTCGGCTGCCACGATATCGGTTGAAATTATCAACGACTTCATCATTACCAGGTCGGATTTCGATACTCCGCGCGGACCGTTTTTCATCATCACATTATATGCATCGACGACATTCAACGTTGGTTTGCATCGTGTTGCACAATCGGCAATACATTGATGCAGGTCATTCTGATGCCAGTACCCCCTGTCCCACACAATCCCCATCAAGTTCTTCATGCCGGCGGTCAGCCTGGTTGAACTGTGATGTTTCAGCACCGGGACGTTGATAAAGACATCCGAATTGAGGATCAGCTCGTGGACGGATGTTTGTTTCAATTGCTTTCCTTTTTCCACGGTAATGGAATGGTAGTAGCTTTCGGAATTGCCCGGGACGACTGTCGCTTTTTTTTCTTTGGCTATTTTTTCAATTCCGCTGTCAGCGTAGCATCGTTTCCAATCGTCGCATGTATTATCAAACACGTAGACTTCTTTTGCGCCGGCCTGGAAACAGTGCTCAATGATTCGTCCGACAAGTTGCGGATTTGTATTGCCCGCCCGTTCAGGAACGACATCCCATCCGATGTTGGGCTTCACAACAACCTTCTGTCCTTTCCTGACGAAGGATTTCATGCCGCCGTATACTTCGATGGCTTTATCAAACATGACGTCCGGTTCGCCACCCTTCACGGCGACCAGATCATAATTGTTTTGAGACTGTGCAAAAAGACCGCCGTATCTGCTGAGGGCGAGCGCGGTGCCGGCTGTCAGTCCGGTTCTGAGAAACGATCTTCGATCCATGATAATTTCCTCATTGTTTGTAGTTCTTCCTTAAAAAGATATAAAAAGAGAAACTGGTACGCAAGGAAAAAGTCGGCGGGTGCACGCTTTTAGAATTGGATTAAAATTAATCACTAAGACTCTGTAAATCCTTCAATATCTCCTGGGCGGATAAGCATAAGAATGGACGATTGGTTTACGATAAGATACTCCTTCCCTTCATACTCAATCTCAACGGCAGCATCACGAAGAAAAATTGCATAGTCACCTTCTTCGGCTTGAAGAGGAATGTACTTGACCGGATCCTTCGGCGTTGTGGACCAGGGTTCCTGATCGATGAAATTTGGATTAGCAACCGGGTATCCGGGGCCGACTTTCACGACAAAGCCCGTTTGTATTTTTTCCTTCTCTTTCACGCCCGGAGGGAGATACAGGCCATGGGCTGTCCGCTCCTGCTCTTTATCCGGTGCGACCAGGACTTTATCACCGACGACGACCAGCTTTTTTCGTGTTCTTAGTTCCATATAAGAATATAAGAAAGATAAAAGATAAAAGTAAAAAGATAAAAGAGAAAAAATATAGGGGGAAATAGGTATTTCTTCTATTTGGTTAGCTTCGCTAAATTAATCGAGGTAAAGGAAGAGCCGCTTGACCTCTTTGGCTGTTTTATGTACCTTTATTCAATAAGGAGGAAGCGAAAAACTTAGAGGTCATTACTGAAAATCCCTTTTTACTTTTTACACTTCGACTCATCCCGACAAAGAACATCGGGATTCGCTCAGGGTAAACTTCTCGTCCTGAGCAAGTCCTTCCCGAATTCTTGGGAAGGGCGAGTCGAAGGATTTCCTTAGAGCACGCCATTTAAAATCTTTTAAAGAGGCATGGATAAATTCGTTATTGACGGCGGTGTCAGGTTACAGGGTACCGTCAGGATCAGCGGTGCGAAGAATGCTTCGCTTGCGTTAATGCCCGCGACGTTATTGGCAAGCGGGAAGTACCGGCTGGAGAACACTCCGATTCTTAGAGATGTTTCCACTATGCAGAAACTTCTCCAGACGATGGGAGTAACATTCCAGCGTGAGGCTCACTCGCTGAAGGTGAATACGTTCCGTGTGAATTCTTTCGAAGCGCCATACGAACACGTAAAAAAAATGCGCGCTTCAATTTATGTGCTTGGTCCGCTTGTCGCACGATACGGATATGCGAAGGTATCGCTGCCCGGCGGTTGTGCGTGGGGACCGCGGCCTGTGAATCTGCATATCGAAGGGATGCGCAGACTCGGCGCCGATGTCAATCTAGAAGCAGGATATATTATAGCAAAAACAAAAAAGCTAAAAGGTGCAAGGATTGTCTTTGATATATCGAGCGTCGGAGCGACCGGGAATATACTGATGGCAGCGGTGCTGGCAAAGGGAACCAGCATCATCGAGAATGCCGCAATCGAACCTGAGATAACCGAGCTGGCCAAATTTCTTGTGAAAATGGGTGCAAAGATCCACGGCATCGGCTCGTCGCGTCTGGAAATCGAAGGTGTCGACGAATTACATCCGGCCGATGAAATCACAATTCCGGACCGTATTGAAGCCGGGACATTTCTTCTTGCCGGAATGATCACTAAGGGAACAATTAGAGTCGAAAGTTGTTCGCCTGATCATCTCTCGGCACTTCTGACAAGGCTCGAAGATGCAGGTGCAACTCTGAGGATAGGCGACACATGGGTGGAACTCGATGCACCGGAGAGTATCCGTCCCGTCGATGTCACAACTGCAATCTACCCCGGCTTTCCAACAGATCTCCAGGCGCAATGGATTGCGCTCATGACCATTGCCGGAGGATCGAGTGTTGTGACGGAATCAATCTATTTCGATCGGTTTAAACATGTCCCCGAACTTATCCGCCTTGGCGCATCGATCGAGCTCAATGAAAATACGGCCGTTGTTAAGGGTGTACAGCACCTCAAAGGAGCGAAAGTAATGTCAACCGATTTGCGCGCCTCGGCATCGTTAATTCTTGGCGGACTTATTGCCGAAGGGGAGACAGAGGTGCTGCGCGTATATCACATCGACCGCGGATATGAAGCAATTGAAAAAAAACTGCAGACACTCGGTGCGCGGATCCGACGAGAGAGCAGCGAGGAATATTGACGATTTCATGAAAATTCTTCTTTGTATTTACCTGCTTATAGCATTGTTGCTCATCCCTGTTCCATTATTTAATACCATCGGATATGAGTTTTCGGCCTTCATGGGAATTGTGGTGGGAATTGGAGGTGGATTATTCACACTCTCGCTGTTCAGGAAAAAATTTTCGGGTGCTGAGCGCATATTACCGGCTGAATACACGCGTTTTCTTTTAAACGCAGCAGTGCAAAATGTGCTCGCAATGCTTGTCCCTGTTGCCGTCATGATGGTGAATGCACTGTTTGTTAAAAACTGTAATATTCTCCAGGGAATGGCGTTCGTGTTCCTCATCCCATGCGTAACAATACTTTTTAGTGTTGCGCTTGCCGGATTGATCGGACTGCTTGTGGTGCATTCAAAGACGCTCTATAGTGTTCTTATTGCCGCCATCTTTTTTTTCCCTCTTATTCATACATATTTTGAACCCCAGCTGTATGCGTACAACGTGCTCTTCGGATATTTCCCCGGATTTTCATATGACGAGTTTCTACCTATTACACCGGCCTTCGTTCTTTTCCGGATTCTCACTCTTTGTGCGGCGATGATTTTTCTCCTAAGTGGTGTTGCGATTGCTTCTTCGACACTATGCAGAGAAAATTTCTGGCAGAAAATCAGGGGAATCGCGGTCATGGTGAAAAAACCGGGACCTGCTGTCGCAGCCGTTACACTGATTTTTATCCTGGCAGGATCTTATTATTTCAGACACGAGCTCTCTTTCGAGTCGTCAACATCCTATGTGCAAAAAATTCTCGGGGCAAAATATTCAACACAGCATTTTGATATCTATTACTCTCCTTCAACATACTCGGAGAAAGAAATTATACGGATTGCAGGGGAACACGAGTATCGCTATATGCAGATTATTGGCGAGCTCCGAACAGTGCCACTGGCGAAAATCCAATCGTATATCTATCCGTCTGCCGAAGTCAAACAGCGACTTCTCGGTACGGCAACGACAGATATTGCTAAACCATGGATGCGTGAAGTCCACATAAGTGCCGCTTCGCTTGAAGAAACTTTGAAGCATGAGCTGGTTCATGTCATCGCAGGCCGGTTTGGTATGCCTTTTCTCAGAATCAGTCCGCGGATGGGATTGGTAGAAGGACTCGCAGTGGCGCTCGGGGGAGATAGGGGTGAACGGACCCTTCATTATTATGCGGCGGCAATGAAGGAATTTGGCGTCGATTTTAATATCGAAAAGCTTCTTTCTTATTCCGGATTTATCACACAGGCTCCCGCTAAAAGTTATATCGTCTGCGGTTCATTTGTGCAATATCTGCTCGATCATTACGGGATTGAACGATTCAAGCGGTCCTATCAGGGCGGTAGCTTTGAAACGGGCTACGGGCGATCGCTGCAGAGCCTTATTGCAGAATGGGATGATTTTCTATCGCAGATAAAAATTTCCGATTCAGATGAAGCACATGTGCGGTATTTTTTTAGGAGGCCTCCGGTATTCAAAAAAACCTGTGCCCGTGTGACAGCAGAATGGATGAATGATGCGGGGAAAAAAATCCGTGAGAAGAACTATGCGGCAGCCGCAGTGTTCTACAGGCACGCATACGATGAAACGGGAAGCGATGATGCATTATTGGGATATATGCAATCGGAATTTCGCGCTGAAGAGTACGATAGCGTGACGACTTCGTCTCTGAGTAAACACCGGCCGCCAATTATGCCGATGGCCGATCTGTTGATCGGAGATGCATACATGATGAAAGGAGACAGCGTACAGGCATGTCGATATTATACATCGTTGATTACGAATCACATCCTTCGATCGTATAACGAGCTTGCAGTGATACGATTGACATGGCTTGCCCGGCCAGGTCAATACTCTGCGATGCGGCAGTTTTACCATGAGAATGAAGATTCGATCCGCATCGATATTCTGAGGAAATTGCTTCTCGACCCGCAGATCGATACAGAAACCGGATCATTGTATCGATATATTATGCTTCGTTTATATGTGAACGCGCAGCGTTATACCGATGCGCGAAATCTGATCTCGGACGAGGAATTTATTTTCCAGGATTCCACGCTGAATTACAGTAATGAAGTGTTACGTGCCGTCGTTTTTGAGCATACATGGGAATGGGAAAAAGCTAAACTTCATTACTGGCGGGCGTTGAATTATACATCGCAGGAGACTGAGAAGAATCGTATTGAAGATCGCATTGAATTGTGCAACTGGTTCGAGAGGCACAAGAGTTTTTGAAAATGCTTTAGGGATTTTGGATTTCGGTCTACGACCCATAGGGAATGATGATTGCGGATTGATAAGTACGGACCTGCTGATTTATTCGTCAAAGCGTTTAATATCATAAAGTTCCTAATTTGTATTTTTTATCGATTTTTATGGGTAGGTAGACTCTATGAGTGATAAATCGTGAGGATGGTTGTTTTTAATACTTGCTTTTCCAAACCTCTCTCAGTATTATTCCTGTATGAAAATTGGTGGACAAGGTATGTCCCGTACATTTCTCTTCATACTCGCCGTTGTTTTTCTTCTTGCCGGCTGCAGTTCGTCGAATCGGATAGCCACCTGTTTCTACTCGACAGCCATCGAGCGTACGACGCTTCCGTTGATTTCATTTGACCCTGTGAATTTTGTCGCGGATGGAAAACCGCGTCTTGACGTTCTGTTCCAGATTCCCTTCAAGAATCTGAAATTTCAGAAAGCGGGGAATGCATTTGTTGCTACATATTCTGTTACTGTACGAGTACTCACATCCGATGAGAAGCAAATCGCGATACAGGAGTGGTCAAAAACGGTTTCGGTCAAAGACTATGAACGAACAGTATCCAATGAGAGTGAAGCGACACTCCGGGTATTCGTTCTTCCGCCGGAGAAATATACGCTTGCGGTTACAATTCTTGACGAACATTCACAGCAGCAGCAAGAAGAGCGGAAAGAAGTGAATGTCCATCCGGCGGTTGGTCAGTTCGAAGCAAGCGATATTGTTCTTCTTCAAAAAATCACGGAGGATCAGGGGATTAAAACAATCACACCGATGTTTCCATCCGATATAGGTAAATTCCGGTCGTTCTCGACGTTTATGGAAGTCTATGATTCTCTCGGCATCGACACGCTTTATGTAAGTACCAGAATTGTACCGTTTCATATTGATTATGATCGACGACATCAGAGTTCACCGTATTCATACAAATCCTTCTTCAATCCGAAGTATTTATTCACACCCAGATACGATCAAGGATTTGTCCGTCCCGATACCATCGCTGCTCTGGGAGGACCGAACATCCCTCTACAGGATTTGTTTTTACCCAAACTCGATAATGAATTTGCTCGTTCCGATACAATTGTTATTACAGTAGGATCGCCGACACAGTTGTTTAATTCATTCATAGTTCCACCACCCGGGCGATATCAATTGTTAACGGAAGTGGTGAAGAAAAAAGAGGGGAAAACGGATACTCTCCACATCGGCAGAGTCCTTACAGTTCATTCAGAATATTTTCCGGATGTTGTCGATAGTGACGATCTCATAGGTCCGCTGCAATATATTACGGAGCGGGACGAATATGATTCGTTAAGAGCACCGGCGAATAAAGAAGAACGCGCCCGTAGGCTTGAACAGTTTTGGAATACAAAACTCGATCCGGCTCGACGTCAGGAATTCTATGGCCGTGTCCGTCAGGCGAATGAATATTTTACAGGCATCGTTGACGGATGGCGTACGCCGATGGGGATGACGTACATTGTTGCCGGTCCTCCGGCGGAACTCGAATGCCAGCCCGGAATAAGTGAAACGTGGTATTATGGTTATCAACAGAGCTATGTAGTTTTTATTTTTCAAACCGGTCCCGGAGCACAGAACGACGGACATCCTTTTTATATGCTTACCGGCTATCCAGCCGAGAATGTCTGGTCAAATTTTGTCGATAAGTGGCGTCGATGATCCGCACCGCCCATGACACATCAGTGTAAATACCTAAAAAAGCAATACAGAAAATTCTCCTGACCCGCCTCCGTTTTCTCGGCGATGTCATGTTGGCAACGCCGCTTATCCGTGTATTGTGTGAGAAATTTCCTTTGAGAGGCTCGATATTAAAGTAGTTTTTCAGGCTGTTGCTGAGCGGATCAGTTGGAAAAGCATGGAAAAAGAAATTGAATAACATACATAATGAATGAATGTCCTGAAAAAACGGCCATCCGTACACGGATTTATATTCTCACCTTTCAGAAAAAATTTCTCTCATTGATTTTCAACCTCTTTTTGATTTTATTACATGCTGATTTTTCAATCTTAGAATAACAAAAGCTGATAAACAACCTTACTACAGGGATAATTGATTATGACAACTATTGTTGATGTATGGGCTAGGGAAATTCTCGATTCACGCGGTAATCCGACAATTGAAGTGGATGTCGAACTCGAAAGCGGTGCACAGGGTCGCGCGGCTGTTCCAAGCGGCGCATCGACAGGCGAACATGAAGCTGTTGAGCTTCGCGATGGAGATCCGAAACGCTACGGCGGGAAAGGCACACTGAAGGCGGTTGAAAACGTCAATAAAATCATTTCAGAAGAAGTCATCGGTTTTGACGCGCTCGATCAGGTCGGTATTGATAGATTGATGATCGAGCTTGACGGGACAGAGAACAAGGGAAAACTCGGAGCTAATGCAATTCTTGGCGTTTCGCTTGCAGTGGCGAAGGCTGCCGCCAGTGAGCTCGGTTTACCGCTCTATCGCTATATCGGCGGGACGAATGCCAAAACGCTTCCGGTTCCCCAGATGAACATCCTCAACGGAGGAAGTCATGCCGATAATAACGTCGATCTTCAGGAATTTATGATCGTTCCGGCAAATGCCCCTTCCTTCGCCGAAGCTCTCCGAATGGGAGCGGAAGTGTTTCATTCGCTCAAATCTGTGTTGAAGAAAAAAGGATACAATACAGCTGTGGGTGATGAAGGTGGATTTGCACCAAGCCTTAAGTCGAACGAGGAAGCAGTAGAAGTCATTCTTGAAGCCATTGCAAAAGCGAACTACTCACCGGGAAAAGACATATTCGTGGCACTCGATCCGGCATCGAGCGAGTTCTTCGAAAATGGAAAATATGTATTCAGCAAGTCGGATAAGTCGTCGAAGACTCCGGAGCAGATGGTGAAATACTATGAAAACTGGGTCAAACAATATCCGATCATCTCGATCGAAGACGGTATGGCTGAAAACGATTGGGACGGATGGAAATTGATGACCGATGTCCTGGGGAAGAAAATCCAGCTAGTCGGTGATGATCTGTTTGTGACGAACACATCATACCTTGCCAAGGGAATTGAAAAGGGTGTTGCCAATTCCATCCTCATCAAAGTGAACCAGATAGGGACACTGACAGAGACACTCGATGCCATTGAAATGGCGAAGCGCGCCTCCTATACAGCCGTTGTCAGTCACCGTTCAGGTGAAACAGAGGATTCGACGATTGCCGACATCGTCGTTGCGACGAATGCAGGGCAAATCAAGACGGGCTCGGCAAGCCGTACCGATCGTATTGCAAAATATAATCAACTCCTAAGGATCGAGGAAGAACTCGATACAAACGGTGTGTTTGCAGGACTCGGTGCGTTTCGTCGGAAGAAATAATTCATTAAATGTTCGGGTGTGGAGTATAAAGAATTTGTATGACTTTGATGATTACATTCGGTACCGATGGGAAAGTTAAGATCATCATCAACAGTAAGGAAACGGAAGTAGAACTATGACACATCGTTTAGGACACGAGGACGTTACTCAATATTGGCACGAGATTAAGAGCCAGGTCATGCATTCAATCACAAACTATTTAGATGTTGCTCCCCTTGATGATTTACTTAGACAAAAAGCATTATCTGAAAATGGCGTTTTTGCAAATTTGTGTAAATGGATGGAAGACTTAAACATAGACAGGCTCTCACCTAAAGCGAAAGACGGGATTCTTAAAGCGATTGAGAATAACAGATGGGCAGATATTGCCGAGGTTTTCTATACAGATATAGAATTTGGTACAGGAGGTATAAGAGGTCGAGCGGTTATTACTGATGAGGAATTGGAGATGCTACGTGATGAAGGGGTCGGCGCTCCTTTCCTAAGGGGGCCGAATACAATTAATGATCTTGTCTTTTCCCAGATATCTGCTGCAATCGCAAGATTTGGGAATGATCGCAAGTTCAAAAGTGTCGTGATTGGATATGATAGTCGCCTCAGAGGGCGGGATTTTGCTCACCTTGTTGCAAGTGTTTTCATTTATTTCGGATATAAGGTCCTTCTTTTTGATGATGTAGTTCCATATCCCGAGGTCACTTTTGCCATTCCACATTTGAAAGCAGATATTGGGATTCTCATTTCTGCAAGCCACAATGATAGAAGATATAATGGTTACAAACTCTCATGCTCTAATGGTTCACAATTTTCAATTAGTGATCGGACTATTATACTTGATAAATACATCGGGACGACACAATTTAAAGACATCTCATATACTCCTCTGGAAAAGACTTCCGACGATCAACTATTATTTCTTGGTGGTGGATACAAATATCCACATTTAGAATATTATAGCTTCAGAGGTCTTCCGAAAGATGTGCATAAGGAACATTTTAGTCATGTATTAGAGTTTGTACTGGAAAAAAAAGAAATTCGAGAACTAACGGACCAAATACATCTTGCATATTCTGCTTATAATGGAGCTGGTGGTCCTACCGTTAAAAGGCTGGTTGAAGCCTTAGGGATTATTAAGTTCGATGTTATAGCTTCTATGTACAAAGTGGACGGTATGTTCCCTGCATTTGAAGATCTTCGCAGTCCCAAAGGGTACAAGGTGTACCAACAACCGGATCCTGGAGAACCGCGTGCAGCTGAAGTTGCACTGAAGAAATATGTTCAAGAGTATGGGGAAAAAAGATTGCAGAAAGTTGATCTTCTAATTGGAACTGATCCCGATGCTGACAGAACTGGAATCACTGTAAAAGTACCGAATGAATTTCGGAAGATAGTTGGCAATCACGAATTCCTCCTCCTTGATGCAGACACAGCTTGGTCGCTTATCCTTTGGTATCGGCTGGAAAACTGGCAAAAAATCACTGGTCTTAAAATGATGGGTCTAAGCATCGAGAACTGTTTTATTGCTCAATCCCACACAACGACAGATGTAATGCCATTCTTGGCGAAGAAATATGGCCTTGGATGTGTGAAAACATGGGTAGGTTTTGCACAACTCGCGACGGCAGTCGAAAAAGTATGGACTGGTACTCTCTATGAAGACTATTTCATACCCTCAAATAGGACAGAAGACTTCCGTTCAATTTTTGGATTTGAAAACATATCATCAAAATCAATCTATAATTTTGCAGCACTTGAACAGTCGAATGGATTCAGCATTCTAGGCGGAAGACCTAAGTCGCAGTACGATTTAGGTGAATATGGACACGTGCGAGATAAGGACGGAACGTTTGCAGCAATTTTATTTCTTGACTTGTTGACATATTCCAAGCGTATTGGGAAAAGTATTTTGGATATTGTGAATGAAAAACTCTATCTTGATCCAAATATAGGTCTGATCAGAACGGGTTATAGAGCCGCACCTCAATATGGTCAATATGAGGGTCTTGAGGGAAGGTCTTTAAAGCTTGATATAATCAGAAACGTATTACATTTGGTTGACGATGTTACGGAAAAGGGTGTAACAATCGGCAAGCGAAACGTTACTAGATATGAAATCTATAAGACAGGAAAGTATGATATTCAGCACGGTCACACGGCAGATAGGGGTTTTGATTATTCGAAACGTGAAACGTACTGGTTTCCTGACGAGGGTATTCGATTCTATTTTGAAGATAATTATAATCATCTTACAGTACGGCCCTCAGGAACGTCCCAAAGCTTGCGATTTCATGTTCAACTGCGAAATGGCGACGTGAATAAGTATAACATAAACAAGAAACGAAAAAAACTTGAAATTGAAATCCAAACTATCTTTGATGAAATAGGAGATAGACTTGGAGTTGACTGGGAAATATAATTGTAGTATCAAATACTAAAAATCAAAATGTCTAAAGGTCATCGATTTAACTTATCCTATTCTGCATTACTTTTGAGTCTTACAACGATATGTATGATAATAGGGTTATATGTCTTGCTCTATACTGAACGTATATTAATTGGAATAGGTATATGTATTAGTGGTTTCGTTTCGGGTATATCTGTTGTGTTCACCATAATTAAAAGAAAACAACACGGAGTATACTAGAATGACGCTTTTAGAAATGTTTGCCACCTTTTTAGAACTCGATACGAAGGATCATGAGAATTTTATTTCAATGCTCGTAAATTTATTTTTATTAATCATCGGGCTTATATTTTTGTTTTTTGTTCCTGGATGGAGAGACATTGGGATAGGGATGGCCCCAACAGCATTCATTGCATTGATTCCTTTAGTTGGTTTCTTCATTGTTAAGAAGCTTGAACGTATGAGGGATGTCGAGGGGGTTTTAAAAGTCGCGCTTAGAAAAGAACCACTTTTCAATTACCTTAAACCAGAGTTAGAGAACGAAAAGGAAATATGCCTTTTAGGATCTATTTTACAAAAGGATTTCTTTCGACAGATTGGATTTAAAGAAATAATGATAAAGAGAAAAGATATTGAAGGGTTTAAATTGCGTCTGTGTATTTATTCACCATCTGATCGTAATGAGTATCTTGAATTGAGCATAAGGGATCAGAATTCTGAAGAAATTAATCAATATTTAAGAGATCAATCACTGACGCAAAAACAAAGGATCGGGAAAATCAATAAGCTAATACAGAAGCATAAAAATCGAATGATTACTAATATAAATGATGTCCTCGACACTATTGGTTTGTTAAAGAGAGAAGTTACTGAATTAAAAGATAAGATTGAGATAAGAACTACAAATAGTAACTACATCTTGGATTCTATTCTTATTGTTGGAAATAAAGTTGTGATTTGTGACTATCTTCATCAAAGAGAAAATCACCCCTTCTTTGTATTAAAAAGTGGTCCTGTCTCTGAGATTTATAAAAAGGACTTTGAAAGAGTATGGAGTTTGGCTAACGTCGCCGGTTAATAGTAATTATATAGTGCTCGTCACGAATGCGTAAGTATAAAAAATCTAAAAAGGAAGATTGGCAGCACTCTCAGTTGTTACCACAACATATTGATACCATCATCAAGAAGGGCTGCCGTTTCGGTAATACAACGGATGGACACTCAAATCGTTTTGGTGAGTTTGATGAGTCCAGCAGATACTATTTCAATCGTGTTGACAGCCATCTGGCATCAAGAGCAAAATACCGGATCATGGCCATCTATAAAAAGGGAGTGCAATCCGTTGCCGGATATACGGTCCGGGCGCGTCAGGATAAAGATGGGTACAAATTTTTTATTGATAGGGGATGGGTTCTCGTTCGGGCGTCAGGTACAGAACCCCTCATTCGATTTTATGCTGAGGCTGACACGCCTGCGAAGGTTGATGAATTACTGGCAGCAGTAGTGAAACCAAAATAGGGTCTGCTGCCGGACAAATCGTGAGAGCTATTTGAAAAGGGAAATTGGGACTATGCAGAACAATTTTTATACAATTATGCCTGATGGTACGGTGAAGCAAATCAATCCGTTCGCAGGGACCGAGGTCTGGTCTGTCCCCGGACGCGGTAGTAAACCTCTGTCTAATGAAATTCCCCCAAACGCGAAGCGTCTCGAACATAAAGAAATAGAAGACTACTGCAGCTTTTGCCAGTCCCGTTATTTTGAGACGCCTCCAGAAAAAGCACGACTTGTGCTCGAAAACGGCAATTACCTCTACCGACCGCATCTTTCTCCCGATCAGTATTTCAGTTCGGTTGCAGAATTTCGCCGCGTATCAAACCTTTTTGAAATTGTCACCATTGATTACTGGAGAAAAAATTACAGTTACAGACTGACAGCCGAGAATAAAGCCGCACGCGATGAATACATTGCCAATCCAAGCGGACTGAATCATATTCTGAATATCCTTTCCTACAAAATGAAGATGTCGGGAAAAAGCGAACAGTATATCGATTCGATGCCGCTTGATGAGAAACTGGCAATGGCGGATGCATTCTTCGGCGGCGGACATGAAATGATTATTGCACGACGGCATTATAAACTGAATACACAGTGGGATTCAGAATTATTTTCTTCCGGTGAAATGACACGGGAAGAACATTATCAATATTTTCGATTTACCATCGATGCAATGCGGAAATTATTTGAGAACAACCGGTATATCCGTTATATCAGTGTGTTTCAAAACTGGCTTCGGCCTGCGGGTGCATCATTCGATCATCTTCATAAACAGCTTGTGGCGCTGGATGAATGGGGCGAATCGATTAGCCAGCAGATACGTATGGTGCGCGAGGATCCAAATGTATTCAACGAAAATGGTGCAAATTTCGGGGCACAGCTAAATCTTGTCTTTGCAGAAAACGATTTTGCCATAGCAACGGTTGGAATCGGACACCGATATCCGACGATCGAAATTTTTTCGAAATCATACAACTGCCGGCCGTATGAACATAGTGACGATGAAATTCGCGGGATGAGCAATCTGGTGCATGCATGTCATGCAGCGATGGGGAGCCAGATTTCATGCAACGAAGAATGGTACTATACGCCCATCGATGCTGTGTATAAAATGCCCTGGTATATCATGCTGAAATGGCGGGTCAATGTGCCTGCGGGATTCGAGGGAGGGACGAGTATTTTTATAAACCCGTTAACACCTCTTGAAATACGCGATAAAATGGTTCCCCGTCTCTATAAACTTCGAGACGAAGGAATAGTGAATAATTTTCGTGTCGCAGAAGAATGCAGGATCTTTCCAAATCCTCTCAAATATTATTTAAAGTGATTCTTCCCCCAAACAAGCGCGACCCCTGACTTTTATACTACCGTTTACAACCCCTGACTTTCCATATAGTCATTGATGTCATAACGGATATTTTCATTCGTCTGAATCGGCAAAAGACCTTCCTTCTCTTTCTTCATCATCACGAGAATTGGAATGATAATTGCCGTTGCTAGTAACGCTGTCCATGTTATTGTCTTCATAAGAGTACCCCTCCCCTTCGGTCCTACTGTATGCAGAGAAAAACCTCAGCCTTTGTTGCTGTACACCAGGTGACGCTGTACCAGCACTGAGTCTCGAGCTCTTCTAGAAGAACCTGCTCATATTCTCTCTGTTCACGAAAAGAGAGAGGTATTGTACTGTACCATTGCGTCACGATTCTTTTCCTTATTATTTTTAATCCCTCTATAAATAATAACGCTAACAAATTGGAAAAGTTGCCCGAAGAAGTCATTTTTTGAATTAATTTTTCTTCATCAGAAGAGGAAATTCTGATTCAGAATAATGCTTCCCAATACAATTATCGGTAATTTTTTATAAAACTGAAGAAGGGGATGTAACGATAGAACGATGACATTAGAGATTACTATGTGCGGATGATATTGAAGGCCCGTTTTCCTCGGGCATCAGAACGGATTTCAAAATTGACAGTGTCACCCTGGCAGAGATTACTTCGGAAACCGGTCTCTTTCACACTGCTTCTATGAAAAAAAACATCTTCACCCTGTTCTGTTGTAATAAAGCCAAATCCCTTTGAGTCGTTGAAGAATTTTACCGTTCCGGTCATACTCGCTCTCCCGTTCAGCTTGGCTATAATGAAAAACCCCAGCAGGTGCTGCCGGGGTTTTCATCGCAGCAAGGTTTATACTTTCGTGACGTTGGCTGCCTGCAGGCCTTTTGGACCCTGCTCAACCTCGAATTCTACTTGATCTCCTTCGTTGAGAGTTTTGTAGCCTTCGGAGTTGATTGCCTTGAAGTGGACAAATACATCCTCGCCTGAAGGACGTTGAATAAAGCCATAACCTTTAGCGGCATTGAACCACTTAACTGTTCCTCGTTCCATGGAACATCACCCTTTCGAACAAAATTGTTTCGAAAATTGTACAGCCTTTGTTGCCTCTTAATAACGCAATACGTCACGATGCGTGCTTCTTGTGGTATTCCCCCCAAAAAACCGCGACGATCACGCAAACAGCTGGACGAACTTCGAAACCACTCTGTTCGAACCAGTTACTTCAAAAGCGATTGTGTATTAAGCGCAAACACGGTGTACTGTCATTTGCAGTGATAACATAGTTTATTTTTATAACAATTGCAAGTGTTTTTCTCGTTGTTGGGATATTGAAAGTCCGTTAGGACGGGTAATAGTGGTGGTGCAAATAGGGACCAGGGAGCAAAGGAGAAAGAAAATCCTCTGGTTAACTGCCGTATCGCAGGTTGATGAGTTCGTGAAAATGCCGAATTTTTCCTTCGGCCGAGGCGAGAAGAAGTGCAAAATCAATTGGTTTTGCAAAATAATCGTCGATTCCAAGCTTCATGCCGGCAAGAATCCGGGGACGATCGGCCATTGCACTTATACAAATAAATGGCACGGCAACCAGTCGGGGATCGCTGCGAATGCGCTGGAGAAATTCAAATCCATTGATCTTTGGAGGAGAAAAAATAACGTCTGATATGATCAGGTCCGGACGATGCGTTTTAATAAAGATAAACGCATCTTCACAGTCGTTGAAGGTTTCAACGATATATCCGGCTTGTTCAAAATTCATACGGGTCATCCGCAAAACGAGTGGGTCGTCATCGACAATGACTACAGCTCCTTTCGTTTCATGAACCTTCAGCTGCCATGCAATCGCACCCGCAACACTTAGGTGTTCTTCAAGAGTAACACCGTATTGCACTCTGATCTCTTCAAATGTATCGGGCTTACTGATTGAACATCGGCCTTCCTCACACGCCTCACGCAGTGCCTTGATGTATGCATCAAGTTGCACACTCCGCTGCATCGTCGTATGAACCTGATCGGAGATCTTGAATCGTGCACGCAGCTCTGCAAGATGTTGGGTTTCAGTTTCAGAGAGGATGCCGTCTGACCATGCTTCAATTAAAGCAGTCTGATATCGGTGGAATCGTTCTTCGCGAAGTCGGCGTTCTTCATCGGCCTGATGTTTTTTCAACTCCTCTTCTCGGCGTTTTCGTCCTTCTTCTTCGATCTTAGCGAGGAGTTTCTGGTGTTCAGCACGCTGCGATTGTCCAATCGCCATGCGCCGTTTGGCTTCGATATCCTGACGTCGTTCCGTTATGCCGAGTTCGTGGGCGAGATCGCGGGCTGTGCGTACTTTCTCACGGGCAGCGCGGGCGTACATATTGTCCGGATCGTCATTTAATAGAAGATCGAGTTCTTCAAGAGCCTTATCGTATTCTTTTTGTCTGAAAAGGTCACCAGCCTGTTTCAGACGTTCACTTGACGTTTTTGCTGCCATGCTCTCCCCGACAAAATGGGGTGATTTATCCGTCTATGATACGAAATGTCGATATTATTTGCAAGTCGTGTTATTATATTGAACTCGGATTGCACTAAAACCAACATAGAACTCTTTTCCGCCAGTATAGGCGATTTTGTATTATTCGATACAGAGCCTAGGGGATAAGGGTGCTATCTACCTTTGGGTTAGGCTTGTTGAGTGCCGCATAATTGAGTTCCGATCCCAACAGACTATGCGGAATCAGATAGACAATTATCAGAAGAATCGCAGCTCCAAGAGCCCAGGTCTTCGGTTTCTGGAGGCGCGGTAGGAGTGCCCCAACAACAATCCATCCAACCAGAGCAATCATCATCTTGTTGTCGGTCAAATCAGTCCCGACCGGCCATCCTGACCAAAAGACTCCAAAAGCATAGTATTGAACAAGTGGACCGAGGATTGCACCACCGATAAAAAGAAATCCTATCGTACAGTATGTAAGCAGGCGTATATTGGGTTCCGGATTGAAAAATTCTAATCCTGTCCGTGTCGATAGGAGCATCGCCCCAAAAGTCACGATAATGTGAAATAAAAGAATACCGATGGGGACAACTCCTTTAAATCGAATGATGACGGAATCAATAGCAGGAATTTGAACTGTCGCTTCAGATGAATTAAGAAAGACCCTATATTGTAGCTTTCCTGCAGGTGGCTGCACAGGGAGTTCAGCCTTCAATGTATCGTTTGAATATTTCATCTCAATGCATGTCCATTCATCGTCTGTCTTAAATCTTTTCCATTCCAATCGACCTCTGATCATGGTATCGCCGGTAAAGATTGTTACGACAGCATTGCTCGAGATGTCATGACTCCGTTCAAATTTATATGGAATTATTTTTCCGGCAATTATTGTGGTTCCCGAAACCGGATAGGTGGGACCCGTAACCCGCTGGTAATATGCAACAAGAGCAGTAATGAAAATTGAAATACTCCAGAGAATTATTTTTCGTATCAATGATCCATCCTTCGCCTTATTATTTCATGTGGTAATAAAATCGTCGTCCATACTCTACAACCATTCTGTCGGAGCTGTACGCCGGAATCAAAGTCCCCATGGCATGTCGAATGCGCCGGATCCACCCGTGAGGAATTCCGTCGTCATTGCGCTGGTAAAATAGCGGGACGATCTCCTGTTCAAGCAGCGTGATCAACGAACTTGCATCGAACTCATCCTGTTGATCGGGATTATCGGATGTGGCATCATTCCCTATTGCCCATCCGTTTGATCCATCGAATCCTTCCCGCCACCATCCATCCATGGTACTCACATGAAGACCTCCATGAATTCCAATTTTCATTCCACTGGTACCGCTGGCTTCAAGCGGACGCCTCGGAGTATTCAACCATACATCTGCTCCGGCCACCATATATCGGGCGACATTAATATCATAGTCTTCGATAAAAACAACTTTCCCGAACAACTGAGGATGGCGAGTCATCTCAATAATATATTTGAGAAATCTTTTTCCATCATCGTCACGGGGATGTGCTTTCCCTGCAAAGATTACCTGAACCGGTTGACGAGAATCGGTAATGATTGCAATTATGCGATCCAGGTTCCGAAAGAGTAAAGGGGCCCGTTTGTACGTGGCAAACCGACGAGCAAAACAGATCGTAAGCGTATCTGGACAGAGTATTGAATCGTACATTGTAATCTGGTCGCCCCCGTGTCTGAGATGTTGACGGCGAAGACGATAGCGTGTAAATTCAATAAGTTCACGACGGAGTGCATATCGGAGTGCCCATAATTCACCATCGTTAGCATATTTCTCATCGTAAAGCTGTTTCCAGTACTCGGGTTCCATTAATCGTGCGGTCCAATCGAATCCCAGTCGTTTGTTCCAGAATTCATGCGCTTTTTCCGAAGCCCAACCACCCGTATGAATACCATTTGTGACGTGAATAATCGGGGTTTGCTCGGCCGTCATTTTTGGATAGAGATCTCTCCACATTTCACGACTAACTGCGCCGTGAAGTTTACTTACACCATTTGCATTTGAACACATTTTTAACGCAAGAATGGTCATGCAGAATCCTTCATTCTGGTCATCCGGATTTGCCCGGCCATATCCCAGAAGCTGGTGCATTGAGATTGGTATGGTCCGGGAAAAACGTTCGAACATATACTCGAACAACGAAGGGGAAAATCGATCGTGACCTGCTGAAACGGCAGTATGTGTCGTAAAGAGCGTTCGTTTGCGCACATCCGTCTCGGCATCACCGATTGTGTTTCCAGAGGCAAGTTTTTCGCGTAGTAGTTCGAGTATCAGGAATGCAGAATGTCCTTCATTTAAATGGTAAATTGAGGGTGTGACACCTATTGCTCGTAGTAATCGTATTCCCCCGATTCCCAGGACGATTTCCTGCGAGATGCGAGTGGTGGCATCGCCGCCGTACACACGGGCTGTGATATCGCGGAATCGTTCTTCATTTTCCGGCCGATTTGTATCAAGGAGATAAATCACTGCCCGTCCGACATTGAGACGCCAGGTATGGAAAGCAATTGTCGTATGATTGATTTCCACATTACAGACCAATGTAGAACCCTTGGGATCAGTAACCAGTTCCAGAGGTAATAGCATTGGATCTGCAGCGGCATAATCTTCCTGCTGCCAGCCGTCCGGACCAATCCGCTGCTGGAAATATCCATATCGATAAAACAGACTGATTCCAACAAAGGGGATTCCAAGATCACTGGCCGATTTGGCAAAATCGCCGGCAAGGATACCGAGTCCGCCAGAATAAATCGGCAGTGATTCGTGTAATCCAAATTCCGCACTGAAATAAGCTACAGGCTGATGCGAATTCTGACCTTCCATATCCCCGCACCAGTTTTTCGTTTTCTGCATATATTTGGCAAATTCATTCAATATCGTGTCGACACGTATTGTAAAATCGGGTTCATATAATCGAGCCTGCAATTCCTGAGGTGAAATGCTTTTAAGCACGGCGACCGCATTATGATTTGTCCGTTCCCATAGATATGGAGAAAGCACTTCGAATATCCTCTGTGCTTCAGGATTCCAGGTCCACCAAAGATTGTAAGTTAATTTTGATAAAGCCGAGATTTTTTCCTGAATATTCATAGGGTTTTATTTAATGGGATATACTGTACCGTGGTTTGCAGGCAGGATTTGATGCTGTATTCGACGAGACATGTTAAAATTATACATTTTTTCCGGTGCAATTGCAAGATGCCGACTTCTGTAGGTTGCTTCTTATACGGGAATTGGTTATGTTAACATGCTCTAAAGTCGATAAGACGAAGAAATGGAAGAAAATAAAGGCAAAATACTCTGGGTTGACGATGAAATCGAGCTTCTTCATCCACATATTCTCTTTCTGGAACAAAGAGGGTTTGCGGTTGAAACAGCGACAAATGGAGACGACGCGATTGCACTGGTTAATAAGGGCGGATTCGAACTCATTCTTCTGGATGAGATGATGCCTGGAAAAGGGGGATTGCAGACCTTATCAGAGATTAAATCTGCGTTTCCCGGACTTCCAGTCGTTATGATTACAAAAAATGAAGAAGAATCTCTGATGGAAGATGCAATCGGTGGGAAAATCAGCGATTATCTCACAAAACCGGTCAACCCGAGTCAGGTACTGTTGACATGCAAGAAAATTCTTGAGGGGAAAAAAATTACTGGTGAGTATGTCTCGAAAGATTATACAGAGGAATTCAGACAAATATCGCTGGCATTGATGAACCCGCTTACTCATCAGGAGTGGATCGATCTACATGTAAGAATGACGAACTGGGAGCTTGAACTCGATAAACATCCTGAGTTAGGACTTTACCAGTTGCTTTCCAATCAGAAACGCGACTGTAATGTAGAATTTGCCAGATTTATAGAGCGAAATTACCAAAACTGGCTCGAAAAACCAGAAACAAGTCCTCTTTTATCCGTCAATATCGCAGAACGGTTTCTTCTTCCAAAGCTCAATACCGGTAAATCGATCTTTTTTTTCGTTATTGATTGTCTCAGGCTTGATCAATGGATGATCATGGAAGAAGTCTTACGGGAATGGTACACGATAAGCAAGGAGTATTACTTCTCCATCCTGCCAACGGCCACTCCATACGCCCGCAATGCAATCTTCAGCGGTCTTTTTCCACTTGATATCCAACAACGGTACAGCGAGTACTGGACATCCGACGGGGATGAGGATGAAAATAGTTTTAATCGATTTGAGCATCAACTTTTCGAGAAGCTCCTTGAAAGGAAACGAATCTTTTTAAAACCCGAAGCAAAATATGTTAAGATCCTCGATGCCGAGTATGGACGGAGCATCGAGAATAATATTCTTTCATATACACGGAATCCGTTGACACTGATCGTTGTCAACTTTATCGACATGCTTGCCCACGGCCGATCTGATTCGGAAATTTTAAAAGAGATTGCGCCCGACGAACCGGCGTATCGCTCGCTTACCCGATCGTGGTTCATGCACTCATCGCTTCTGGGAATGCTGAAAACCCTTTCCCAGAAGGAGAATGTTCGGATTGTCCTGACAACCGATCATGGAAGTGTACGAAGCCTCCACGGCACAAAAGTTATTGGTGACAGGGATGCATCAACAAGTCTGCGATATAAATTTGGACGGAATCTCAAAGTCGAGGAAAAAGGAGCTCTCTTTATAAAAAATCCTAAGGAGTTCCGACTGCCCCAGCGTGCTGTAACAACAAACTATGTTATTGCGAAAGAAGATTATTTCTTTGTATATCCCACGGAGTATCATAAACACCTGACTCAGTATATGGACAGCTTTCAGCATGGCGGGATATCGATGGAAGAAATGATACTGCCGGTTGTTTGGATGGAACCCAGGTAAAGAGATGGACGAGATTTTTATGACATCGAGTGAGGAAGAAACAATAGCGCTCGGTCGAAAATTTTCTATCGATCTCGAACCCGGTGATGTTGTCGCTCTCTACGGTGAACTTGGTAGCGGGAAAACACAATTTGTCAAGGGGGTATGTGCCGGTCTCGGTGCGAAGGAGCATGTGACGAGTCCGACATTCACTCTGATCAATGAGTACCGGCAGCACTCGGGAATTCCGGTTTTCCATGTTGATCTGTATCGAATTAGTTCTTTTAAAGAATTACGCGCGCTCGGCATTGAAGAATATCTTGACGATGAAGGGGTAAGTCTGATAGAGTGGGCTGAAAAAGCAGAACAGCTTCTTCCCCTCGATCGATATTCAGTCACTTTTCGCGTCGTAGAAGGAATCGATCGGCGTGAAATACATCTGGAGCAAAGTACCGGATGATTGCACTCGGCATTGAGACTGCAACGACTGTTTGCGGTGTAGCGCTGCTTCTCGAGGGAACAGCACTGATCGAGCGTGTGCTTGATATACCGAATATTCATTCGGAACAGTTGGTACCGCTAATCGAAGAAGTCATGAAACAAGCGGATGTGCGTGTCAATCAGTTTGATGTTATTGCAGTTTCTATCGGACCAGGATCGTTTACAGGCTTGCGAATCGGACTCAGTGTGGCAAAAGGACTCTCATTTGCAGCGGATATTCCCTTAATCCCCGTGCCGACTCTTCAGGCGCTTGCCTATAATATTTCCCGGGGGGGGAGAGCCCTTTCAGGCGCCAGCGTACTTTCTTTGCTTGATGCACGTCGTGGTGAGGCATATTGTGCAGTATACCGGATGACTCGGGATCTATGGCCCGAAGAGATCAAACAGGCGGTGATCGCATCGTATGAGGGAATAACCCGATGGGCAAAGGATCATCTGGATGTTATGCTTGTCGGTGATGCTCAGAATATGGCGTTGGAACAAGAAGAGCTGAAACGTCGTTGGTACGCTGAGTATTCACGATGCAGTCCTGCATCGATTGTTACCCTAGGAGTTCAACGGTATAACGCTGGTGAAAGAGCAGATCGTTCATCTCTCGAACCCAAGTATCTTCGCGAATTCATCCCCCGGGAGAGTTCCGGGGTGTAAAAAAGGAACATAACGATGGCATGGTTCAGACGTTCAAAAGAAAACATCTCCTCCGACAATATTAAAAAAGACATTCCCGATGGAATATGGACGAAATGCGATGGTTGCGGCGAGATGATCCATCGGAAGCAGCTGGAAGAGAATTTCCACACCTGCGTTAAATGCAACTATCATTTCCGTATCGGGAGTGAGGAATATATCGCCATACTGCTTGATAAAGGATCGTTCAAAGAAATGGATAAAAAGATGCGTTCGAACGATCCTCTGGATTTTTCCGATACGAAACGATATAAGGATCGTATTACGGATACAATTAATAAATCGGGAATGATGGACGCCATCCGCACCGGAACCGGAAAAATTAACGGTCAGGCAGTCGTTTTTGGTGCAATGGATTTCGGATTTATTGGCGGCAGCATGGGATCCGTTGTCGGTGAAAAAGTGGCGCGTGCAATAGATAAATCATGGAAAACAAAAGTCCCGCTCGTTATCGTATCGTCCTCAGGTGGGGCACGAATGATGGAGGGGGCATATTCGCTAATGCAAATGGCGAAAACGAGCTCACGGCTCGCACGATTGGCAGAGGCACGCATCCCCTTTATTTCGATCATGACCGATCCGACGACCGGTGGTGTCACAGCGAGTTATTCGATGCTTGGTGATGTGAATATAGCCGAACCCGGCGCGCTCATCGGGTTTGCCGGACCACGAGTGATTCGGCAGACGATAGGGAAAGATCTGCCAAAAGGATTTCAACGTTCAGAGTTTCTCCTTGAACATGGATTCCTAGATATGATTGTTCACCGTCGTGACATGAAAGAAAAAGTCTCTCAGCTGATATCCCTCATGATTGGATAGATAGAATATTCTACTCTGTATCCGTCGTGGATTCTTAGTATACCTCCATTTAATCCGTGATTAAATATAACCACGGAGAACACGGAGAACTTCACAGTGGTTCCTGAGTACAGAGGATGTAGAGTAACGGGGACTTTAGTGATTTTTTTGAAATAACTCCGTACACGTATGCGAACCATCACTACAATAGTTGACATGCAATCCGAAGCCGAACGCATCCGCCGCTCGGGAAAGCGGATCGGTTTTGTGCCGACGATGGGATATCTGCATGAAGGGCACCTGAGTCTGGTTCGTGAAGCGCGGAAACAGGCCGACATTATCATAATGTCAATATTCGTCAACCCAACGCAATTTGGTCCGGCGGAAGATTTTGAACGTTATCCGCGAGACATTGTGCACGACACATCGCTCGCAGAGGATGCAGGTATCGATATACTGTTTGTTCCAGCAGTCAATGAAATGTATCCAAATGGATTTCGGACTTTTGTGCAGGTGGAACAGCTATCGGCGGTGTGGGAGGGGAAAATTCGTCCGACACACTTTCGCGGCGTGGCAACGGTGGTCCTTAAACTGTTCAATATTGTCAAACCGCATGTTGCCGTATTCGGACAAAAAGACATCCAGCAGGCGATTATTCTCAGAAGGATGGTAAACGATCTGGCGCTGGATGTTCGGATGGTAATTACACCGATCATCCGTGAAGCGGATGGACTAGCGATGAGCTCGCGGAACGTCTATTTAAATTTTGAGGAACGGAACCAGGCTCCGCTTCTCCGGAAATCTCTTGATCGAGCCGAACAGATGATCCGTGATGGAGAGCGCGATACAGCACTTATCCGCCGGGAAATGGAAGAGATCATCACTCTGGCTCCGCTGGCGAAGATTGATTATATTACAATAGTCGAGGATGATAGACTTGAAGGAATTTCACGGCTCGGAAAAGAAGGAAACTATATAATTGCATTGGCTGTTCGTTTTGGTACGACACGATTAATTGATAATACCCTTATTCACATTTCATAGAAGGAGTCAATTCAGTGGTACGTTCAATGTGTAAATCGAAGATTCATCGCGCAACTGTGACACAAGCGGATCTATACTATGAAGGAAGCATGAGTATTGATGCCGAATTGATGGAAGCTGCCGATATTCTTCCGTATGAAAAAGTCCAGGTAGTAAACCTGAATAACGGTCAGCGGTTTGAAACCTATGTAATCGAAGCAAAACGCGGATCTCATGTAATCGGTTTGAACGGTGCAGCTGCCCGGCTCGGAACGGTCGGTGATGAAATTATTATCATGACATTTGCCGGATATCCGGAGATAGAAGCTAAGCAGCATCGTCCGGTCGTTGTGCTTGTAGATAAAAAGAATGCAATCAAAGAACTCGTTCACGGACATTCCATGGAGACACTGGAATAGGTGGATTCGAATCGGGTGGCAGTCGTGATTATGGCCGCGGGGAAAGGAACCCGGATGAAAAATCCGGAGAAGGCGAAGGTCATGTATGAGGTTGATGGAAAGCCATTGATCAGACATGTTGTCGAACTTGCCCTCAAGCTAAAGAGCGCCAGAACAATCGTTGTGGTTGGATATCAGTACAAAACCGTTGTTGAATATTTACAGAAAACTTTTCCAGGCCGGGTAGAATTTGCCGAGCAAAGTGATCAACTGGGGACCGGGCATGCGGTGATGCAAACCGAAAGTGCTCTGCGTGACTTTTCAGGCGACGTGATCGTTCTATCGGGAGATGCTCCTCTGTTGACACAAGCAACAATCGAGCGGCTGCAGGAGTACCATCAGCGTGAACGGGCTGTTGCTACAATCCTTACTGCAGATATCGACGATCCGAAAAGTTATGGTCGGATTGTCCGTACGGAAAAAGGATTGGTCGAGAGTATAGTCGAGGAGCGGGATGCAGATGAGGAAACAAAAAAAATTCATGAAATCAATTCGGGAATTTATATTTTTCAGCGCTCTGTCCTTTTCGATGCATTGAAACATATCTCACCGCATAATGCACAAAACGAGTATTATTTGACAGATGTGTTTAAATATTTTTGGACTTGCGGACTCAAAGTGGCGGCTATGAAAACCGGCGATTTTAACGAAATTCTGGGGGTGAATACATTTGAGCAGCTCGAAGAAGCCCAGCAGTTTTTTAATGCCCGGAAACAAGCGAAATTATGAATTGAGAGTTACGTATGGTGAATGGAGAAAGTGGCTCTTTGTGTGTTGGATTAATACTTTTTTACCTCCGGTTCGTCAAAGAGAGGGAATGGATGCGTGTCTTCAAGAAAAACACATACGGTTGATAATGGAGACTTGACATTCAAAGTGAATTTCTGTATCATCACCGTAGAGTAAAGGAGTGAAGAATGAAACGGTATGCGATGCTTGTAGCGTTAGCAGTTCTGTTTTGTGGTGTTGCGCATGCGCAATTTAAATCCCAGGTCAACCAGGAACATCCGAGCGTGTCCGGATCGATACTCCGGAATGATTACAGCTCGTTCGATCTCTTCGGTTGGTTCAATCCGGAAAATTTCCAAATGCAACACAGCATCACGATGTCGTACATGAGTATGGGGAATCAGACGCTGGGTGTCAATATGTACACCAACAGCATGAGTTATAAATTTTCGGACAGACTGAATGTGCAGGCAGATGTCAGTTTGATGATGTCACCCTACGGCTCGATGCCCCAGGGATTGAAAAATCAATTCAGCGGACTCATTCTGAATCGAGCCCAGATTAACTATACACCGTGGGACGACTTCCACATTCAGGTTCAGTTCAATCAAAATCCCTATGGGTATCATAGTGGTTTTTATGGAGGATATCGATCTCGTTTTTACAATCCGCTTTTTGGAGACGAATATTAATTTTAAACAAAATTCCTGTTGATGTCTAAACCGGGTTACAGTCCCAGTTTCTGTCTTCATCAACGTTTCCGCCTTCGTTTTGTTTCCGCCTACTTCCCCCGAGTTTGTCGGGGTCGGGATTCGGCGGACAAGCCGGCGGGGAGGACGGTGGACAGGTTACCGGGGGATGTGCTCGGTTAATTTTTTTATAAGGGGGAACACCCGGGAAAATTTGGCCTCGAACGAACGAACAACAGCATCATCAGCCTCTGCAAGAGAAAGCTCGCACCACCGGCGCGGACAATGGATGCTACTTATTCCAGCGAAGCGGACTTTACGCATCCTCGGAGTGATTCTTGCGGCGAGCGCTCTCCTTTTCTATATTTTTAACGGACGTATTCTCTCGTGGTTTTCCAACGGGTCTACACCAGACCGTCTCGGCGTCAATAATACCGGACGCCGAATTCAGATTAGTGTGTTGAATGGATGCAGTGTACCGGGTATCGCCATGAAAGTAACTGATTATTTGCGTTCACTGGGATATGATGTCGTGGAGATCGGTAACTATGAAACATCCACACTTACTCGATCGATGGTGATCGATTGGATCGATGATATTACGGCTGCGAAGAAAATCGCCGATGCTATCAATATTTCCCCGACACGAATTATCCGTAAGAAGAACAATCGCGAGCTCGTTGATTTCTCGGTTGTACTTGGAAAAGATTATCGCCAACTCAATCCCCTTCGTCAGAGCGGGCTCGCCCCCCGTCTCGTCCGACTTCAGTCAGACTCGCCTGGACGGAGCGGGGATCTTTCTCAATAACTAATTCAAGAGGTGCAATTGATACCAAAAACAGAAGCAAAGAAAGTCGCGCAGCTTGCCTTGACAAAAAAGGCGTATGATGTCCTTATTATGGATCTGCGCAAGCTCACTACGATAACAGATTATTTCGTTGTGTGTACTGCCGACTCCGACACCCAAGTGAAGGCGGTTGCCGATGCAATTAGTGAAGGGATGGCAAAACTGGGCGATCGTCCATGGCACGAAGAGGGTTACACAAACCGGAGCTGGATTCTGCTCGATTTTGTAGATGTTGTCGTCCACGTGTTCCATAAAGATGTCAGAAAATTTTATAACCTCGAGCGTCTATGGGGCGATGCACCCATCGAGCATATCGGCGATGATGACGTCGCTAAACAAGAGTCAAAGCAGCGTTCGAAAAAATTAACTCCTCGGAAAAAAGCGGTAGCATAGGTTTTCATGAAGAAATATTTGAACGAAAAGCTTGAGGCCGCACTCAAGTTGCTGGGGTATTTCGGCTCCGCAGCACTTACCTTCGAACATCCAAAGAATCCCGAGCACGGCGACTTCACGACCAACATCGCTATGATGATCTCCAAACAGCTGAAGAAAAATCCACGTCAGGTCGCATCGGAAATTATCAATGCACTCAATGTCGATAGTTCATTCGTTGATAAAATCGATATTGCCGGTCCGGGTTTTCTCAATTTTCATTTCACACCAAAATTTTTTTCATACCGGCTGCATGAAATTCTTAAAGCAGGCGGCGAGTATGGTCGTGTCCGGCTCGGAGAAGGCAAGAAAACACAGGTGGAATTTGTCAGCGCAAATCCAACCGGACTGCTTCATCTCGGGCACGGCCGGCAGGCCGCCATCGGCGACACGATCTCGAACATTCTTACATGGGCGGGGTACCGAGTCACCCGTGAATACTATTTTAATAACGCCGGCCGTCAGATGCGCATGCTGGCTGATTCGGTCTATGCACGCTATATGCAGATATTTGATGAATCATTCCCCATGCCCGAAGATGGATATATGGGCGGATACATCAAAGAGATCGCACAGAAGATATTTAATGAGAAGAAGGACAGCCTGAAAGGCGTCGAGGACAAAACGTATTTCAAGGAATATGCAGAAGCATTTCTTTTTAAAAAAATCAAAGAGACATTGAATAAAATCGGTGTGAAGTTTGATGTCTTCTTTAATGAAGATTCACTTTACTCCTCGGGCGCCATTAATGAAGTCATTGAAGAATTCCGCAAAAAAGGGCTTGCATATGATCTCGACGGCGCTGTATGGTTTAAGACAACGGCACTCGGCCTCGATCAGGACCGTGTGATCGTAAAAAGCACAGGCGAACCGACATACCGTCTGCCCGATATTGCATACCACCGCAATAAGTTCATGCGAGGATTCGAGCTGATCGTTGATATTTTCGGATCGGACCACGTTGCGACGGTGCCGGATGTTCTGGCCGGGATTAAAGCACTCGGATACGATCAGTCGAAAGTGCGGGTGCTGATTCATCAGTTCGTTACGCTTACACGCGGCGGCGAGCAGGTGAAGATGTCTAAACGGACAGCCGACGTTGTGACACTCGATGATTTGATAGAGGAAGTTGGGAAAGATGTCGTAAGGTATTTCCTCGTTATGCGAAGCGTTTCGAGTCATTTGGAGTTCGATTTAGAGCTGGCTAAAGAACAATCCGATAAAAATCCTGTCTATTATCTGCAATACGCCCACGCCCGTATTGCCAGTATCCTGCGGTTTGCCGAATCTGAAGGTGCGGACGTTACTGGTTCGCCCGATTTATCGCTTCTGCAGCACGAGTCCGAGGTATCGCTGATGAAAATGCTGATCGATTTCCCGAATGTTATCCTGCTCTGTGCTGTTATGCTCGAACCTCACCATTTATGCGATTATTTACATGATGTAGCGACTGAGTTTCACCAATTTTATCATCATTGCCGGGTGGTAACCGAGAATAAAGAGGTATCGAAGGCAAGATTGGCATTGTCCCTGGCAACAAAGACGGTGCTGGCGAACGGGCTGGGGATATTGGGAATTACAGCACCTGAAAAGATGTAGCAAGAGGATAATGTTTTTCAAAGCTATACCATTTCTGATTTATAATTGATAATTTTCGATTGTGTAAGCGCGATTTGTATTTACGGCGCCGGAGAAGATATAGCGTAGAAAGTAGGATTAAAGAATACCCTAAAGAATTACCCCTTCTTATTTAATAATTATTAACATTTCCTGTAACCCCCGCATTTTTCCCCATGACAAGATAGTTGTAACCTCTTTTCGTTCTATCTTCTATAGGGCAGATTTGGGTCAACAGATTTCAAACCGGCAGATTGTCGAAGAACTGAAAGCGGGGGATCGTTTGGGATGCACTCATCTGATGCAGGTGTATCAGCACAGGCTTTTTGAGCATCTGGTAGGGACATTTCACATTCTCCGTGAAGATGCAGAGGAAATTGTCAGCGATGTCCTGCTGGCTGTAGTCCAGCGTATTTCGCTCTTTTCGTTCAGGAACTCTGATGAAGATTTTGCGCGATGGGTTTTTACGATTCTGCGGAACCGTGCGAGGGATTTTCTGAGGCAGCAGGATTTGCATGGGATGAAAATGGAAGTGTTTTCGGAAGGAGCGGAGGGAGATGATGAGATTTTTACGGCAGCACGGGAGATTGCAGATATTGTAATTCATGATTTTATGGAAGGGGAAGGGGATGCAGATAAATTAGGGAGCCGGCCGCTACAGTTGGTTGTCGAAACGCTCCAATCGATGGAAACCTGGGAGCGGGTACTGCTTCGATGCCGGGCACTCGATATTCCGTACGAAGAGATTGCCCCTTATGTAGACAGACCGGCAAAACAGTTGAAAATATACCATCTTAGAGTGAAAAATAAATTTATTCAAAAACTCAGGGAAGAATTTGAAAAGCATCATATTCCATTTATAACAGAGAATGTATGAAACGAGACTTAATAGATCTCATTTTGCAGCTTGCATACCTTGATGGGAGAATCACGACAAGGGGCTTGATTGAAAAGGTTGTGATGAAACGGACTCCTGTCGGGAGAATTTCTACACAGAAAGTGGAGCAGCTTCATAATAGGCTTGTTTCTGTCCTGGATGAACGGAAAGCCGTGCAGGCGACAAAAGGAGCACTCACGCTTGGAGAGTATATTACACGCGAGGTTATTACTCATGCGCGGAAAAAGGAATCGGTTGTGCTCGCATCGATGGCAAAAAAGGCTGGTATTGCGGTATCGCAATTGACCCGTCTCTGCCGCGATACGCTCTCGCCCCTGGAGATCCCCGCAAATGCCATGAATTTATTGTTGCATTATCTTTCGCTTCCATCGCAGGCGGCAGTTGTGCTGATAAAAAATTCCATTCGATGTGCAAGCCTGAATCCTTCGCTGGCTTCGACACTTGCCCGGTATGATGCGAAGCAAAACCGGCATAAATCGAAAGAAATGCAAAAAGCAGTACGCGAACTTTTTGTGAAGGCTGATATCCACATTTCACCGGACCGGCAAGAGCAAATCAATGAATATATCAAACGTGCGACCGACGGTCTTGAACCGTGAGAGTCACTGTATTACCTTGGCTCGGAGCGTACTCGGGCGTCTTGAGCAGGTTACAGGACATAAACAGCTTCCCGTTCCAATCGAGACCATCGCCTCACTTTGCAGCTACCAGGTGATATTGTTAACGACACTTCCCCTGGAGCTCTCGGGCATTGTCAGCCTTGATAAAAAGCTTATCGGTATCAACGGTAAACACCATCCCCGCCGGCAGCGTTTTTCGCTTGCGCATGAGCTCGGTCATATTCTTTTAAAACATCCACCGGAAGCACGTTCCACTCAAGATGAAATCAGGCGCTTCAACCGTGAAGCGGATCTATTTGCTGCCGAACTTCTAATGCCGAGCAATGATCTCCGTACCATGGCGGTAAAAGAAAGCGATCTCTCAATTCTCCGTATGAGATATGATGTTAGTAACGAAGCTCTTCGCCTTAAGCTCTCTTCCCTCGAATACCCGTCAAGGTCCTTTTGACCCTGCATTCTTCGGATCTATTCTGCGATCTCAGGCATCATATTTTATTCCAGTAACAGTGTAACCTGAATTCGTTCTCTATAATAGAAATGGATATTTTAAAGTGCCCCTTAACCATTTCTAACTATTAAAAGGGCAAGGTACACGATCCAACATAAATAATCACATAGAATCAATTTAGAATGCTCGTTGGAGCTGTACTGAGTCAATTATGCAACTGTAAAACGAAAGGATCAAACAATGGAACAGGAAACGAAACAACAGGTATTCACCACTATGGTGAAAGCAAACACCAGCACATTTTTCTTCGATGTGAAGGAAGCGAAAAACGGGAAGAAGTATCTCGTGATTTCTCAATCCCGCTTCAATAAAGACCGGGAACGTGAGCGAGCTTTCATGACCGTCTTCAACAACGATATTGTCAACTTCCAACATGCGCTTGCAGAGGCCGTTGAACACGTTGTCGAATAAACGTGATGAGATCCATATAAAACGCCCGTCTCACAATGGGTGAACGGGCGTTTTCGTTTTTTGATTGAATGAAATATTTATATAACTGCCGGGCTACCGCCTCATGCCCCGTGTGATTCAAGCGAGAAAAGTATCATCTGCGCGAAGATCGGTAGAATTGGCAGCTGTGCCGGATCTTCGGCAGAATCGATTTGTCGTGCGGCGACTTTTTCAAATGAAGTGATTGAAGAGAGTCTTTTTTCAGAAACACTCTTCGGAAAAAGACGATGATGGCGGCTGAATTGTGCTATAATTGATTCATTTTCTCCTTCCAACCCCCATAAGCTTGCCAGCGGACCAGCGGCGCGAAGAACACACTTCGAACCCGTTGAATCGTCGATCAGAATGAATTGCCGGCTTGATTTGACCGTAGGGTCAGTATGAGCAACGGGTTTTTCCTTTCCGCGTTGCATCAACTGGAAATGAGGTCTCAGTTTTTCCCATCGGACAATGAGAGAAAAAGATTCTCCGTTAGTAGCGTGAAAATCGATGCTACGGAAATTGAGCACCATTGTGCCGAACGGATTTGTCTCAGAAGTGATCAGAAATTTTTGAGAGAAAAAGCGCCGATAGAGTGATTGTCTTATCGGTACGACATACATCTCGTACGTTTTTACTTTTTTTACTGATGGATTTTCCTCAGCTTGAAGAGGCGAAGCCATAAATCCTCCTCACATGATCGTGAGACAGAATATTATATCCACACGATTGTACAGAAGTTCGTGCAGAAAATCAATCTCCCCCTCCATTTTTTTTGAACAGCCGGGTCACATTAGCCTGGCTGCGCCCCATATCAGCGTGGTACTTTTATATATTGTGGCAGGGCGTATCTGGCACATCTAACACAAAAACAGCGTTTGATTATGCCTAATAACTGCCTTTTTCAATAAATCCTTTCTTTTCTAATCAGGTTTTAAACCTTTTTCAAGGCCTGGCGAAAATCTCCTATTATATCGTTAATTCCTTCAACCCCGACGGATATCCGTACCATACCCGGTAATACCCCTTGTTGCTTAAGTTCTTCACCGGACATATTGACGTGCGATGAATACACCGGGATGCTGACGAGCGTTTCTACGCTGCCGAGACTCATAGCATTTACGGCTATGTGTAAATTGTTACAAAGTGTGACGGCACCTCTGGTCCCATTTATTACTTCAATCGTAACCATACCACCAAAACCCGACATCTGTTTCTTTGCAATTGCATGTTGCGGGTGCGAAGGAATTCCCGGGTAAAATATACGCTTCACCTTTGAATGCTTTTCGAGAGCCCGCACAAGCGTATATGCGTTTTCATTCTGACGCTGCAATCGGAGCTCGTAAGTCTTTAAACTTCTGAATAAAAGATACGCCATGAACGGATCGGCACAACCACCGTAGTACTTCGCATTATGGCGCACGATACGAAGAAACTTCTTCGATCCGATAACAACTCCCGCAAGAAGATCGGAATGTCCTCCTAGATATTTTGTTGCACTTTCAACGATGACATCGACACCCAGTGTAAAAGGATCCTGATTATATATTGAAGCGAACGTGTTGTCGATCATCGTCACGATATGAATGTGCAATCTCCTCTCGATTTTTTTGACCAGAGCAACAGCCCGTTTCACATCGACGATATTGAGCGTTGGATTCGTCGGTGTTTCGAGATAGACAAGCTTCGTCTTTGATGTAATTAGTGATCCGAGAGATTCCAGCTGATCATGCGGTACGTATTTTATCAAGATATTGTGGTGAGGAAGAATATCACGAAAAAAACGGTATGTTCCGCCGTACAACGCTTGAGTACTAACGATCTCGTCACCGGCATGTACGACGGAGAGGATTGCAGTAGAAATTGCCGCCATGCCGGAAGTGAACAGGGCCGCCTCTTCGCCCCCTTCCATTAAAGCAATTTTTTCTTCAACATTCTTTACGGTAGGATTATGGTACCGCGTGTACACATAGACATCACTGTCTCCTCTTGCGTACCGGATTGGATACTGAGAATTTTCAAAGCGGTATGTAGAGGTTTGATATATCGGTTGAGACACCGGTCCTGTATAAGGGTAGCACTCTTTTCCATGAATCGCCCGAGTTGCGAGAGAGAGCGATTTTTTCCGAATTTTTTTCATTTAAGGGTATCCTTCTAGTTCCACCATCGTAACAACTCAGGTTTTGGATTTTTTGTTGATGCATAGTAAACGGCACAACGCAGAACGTATAACATACACCGGTCAACAAGCACTCCCTTTTGTGTACAGTGTTTTTCAAAGAGCCTCTCGGGTTTTTTCTTTTGTAGATCGTGCACAGAGCGGATACCGAGGTTATAAAGATCGACGGAAATTGATTTGCCGACACCGGGTATAGTCTGAAGTTTTTTTAGTATCTCTTTTCGATTTGATAGCATAATGAAAATATCGATGATTTTTGTATGAGTGTCAAATGTTTAGTATCTTAAATGATAATAATTGTACACTGGATAAACACATGGCTCGTATTCTGACAGTAGGGCACAGTCCTGATCCCGACGATGCTTTTATGTTTTATGGGTTGGCACGCGGGAAGGTAAAAATCGACGATTTCGATATCAAGCATATGCTTGAGGATATACAATCACTAAATATACGTGCGATGAAAGGAGAGCTTGAAGTTACAGCGATCTCGGCACATGCTTTCCCGTATGTCCAGGATCGTTACTGGATAATGGCAACCGGTGCGAGTATGGGAGAAGGATATGGACCGGTTCTTATTTCTAAGAAATATTCAATGCTCGAGGAGTTAAAAGGGAAAAGAATAGCCACCCCGGGTCCACTCACCACTGCAACCCTGCTCTTGAAAATATTCACAAATGAAATATCTAACGTCGATATCCCTTTCGATCGTATTATGGATACGGTGAAAGATGGTACGTATGATGCAGGTGTGCTGATTCATGAAGGGCAAATTACATATAAGGCCGAAGGATTTAACAAAATCCTCGATTTTGGAGAATTGTGGGAAAGAGAAACCGACGGATTGCCTCTGCCGCTGGGACTTGACGTGGTACGAAAAGATTTGGGTGAAGATATGGCACGGCAAATTTCAAAAGGACTTAAGGAGAGCATTCATTACGGATACACCCATCAGAATGAATCAATTCCATATGCATTGCAGTGGGGACGCGGCATCGGCCGTGATCTCGGCGAAAAATTTGTAAAGATGTATGTCAGCGAGTTGACAATCGATATGGGTGAAAAAGGGAAGGAAGGATTAGAACGACTCTATCAGCTTGCCTTCAATAAAAAGCTTATTCCAATACTCCCCAAGATCGTACTCTATTAAACTCATAACTCGTAAATCAGAAATCATCAATTTCCTCGTATGTCATACTATACCCTGATTCTTCTCCATGCTGCCTTTCTCATCCGGTTCATCAGTGCGCTCCCGATATGTGTATCGGTAAAACCCTGACAGAGAATTACCGAGATGCCCTTACGGTCAAGTGTCCGGAACCCATCGTACAATAGTTGTGCCGCACTGAATGCTCCTGACTTACCAAGAGAAAAGAAATTCAAGCCTTTGAACGAGCATTCAAAATCAGCGCTTGCCATTATTCCGACAACAACATGCTTTTTTTTCAGTCTAAAAGCCGCTTGTTTCATTGCGTGAAGCACCGCTGGTCTTTCCCCCTCAAAGAGAATGACTTCGGCGTCGGGAGCATAATGAGTATATTTCATCCCGGGGGATGACGGACGTTTCTGCGTTGTCCGGGCGACTCTAACGCGGCATTGCAGTACATCTTCGATTTCTTCACGGGTGACACCTCCCGGCCGTAGAATAACCGGGATCCCGTGTGTAATATCGAGAACTGTCGATTCAACTCCGATTTTACATCGCCCGCCATCAAGGATGGCGTCGATTTTTCCGTCGAGATCATCACGAACGTGTTCGGCTGATGTCGGACTCGGTTTCCCGGAAAGATTCGCTGACGGAGCTACGATAGGTACACCTGAATGTTTAAGGAGCTGCCTGGCAATCGGATGATCGGGCATACGTATTGCGACCGTGGAAAGTCCAGCAGTCACGATATCTGGAATTATGGTTGATTTTTTCATAACCAGAGTAAGCGGACCGGGAAAGAAGCGTTTGGCAAGAGCAAAAAACATTATCGGAATCGATCGAACTAACAGTGCAACCTGATCGATTGACCGGATATGTACGATCAACGGATTGTCCTGTGGACGGCCTTTAGCTCGAAAAATATTCCTGATTGCATGGGTATTGTAGACATTTGCGCCGAGACCATAGACGGTCTCCGTGGGAAAAGCAACAAGCTTTCCCTCGCGGATTAATTGCGATGCAATGGCAATGCTCTGCCGGCGATTAACCGTCGATGTTTTCAAGAATAGAGTTTTCATTTTACGGGATTATGCAACTTGTGCTTCTTCAAAAATTCGAATTATTTCGTACAACGTCGACCGCTGCACGGGGATGAAACCGGCATCGCGTATCATTGATAGGCATTCTTCTGTATCAGTTGTATTGATGAAATTTGCCGCTGCATGTACATTCTCTTCCTGAAGCGTTCCGCCAAAATCGTCGGCTCCGAAATGCAGAGCAATCTGACCGGTCTTCTTGCCCTCTGAAAACCACGATGCCTGGATATGCTGGAAATTATCCAGGTAAATTCGTGAGATTGCGATTATCTGCAAATACCTGATCGGTGTTGCACAGTGCGGAATGATTTTTTCCAGCGGCGTGTTTCCAGGTTTGAAGCTCCATGGAACAAATGCGGTGAAGCCGTGATATTCGTCCTGCAGCTGACGGATGACTTCAAGATGTTCGATAATATCCTCATCGGTCTCAAGGTGGCCGTACATCATAGTTGCTGTAGTCTTATATCCCAGTCTATGCGCTTCACGCATCACATTGAGCCATTCTGCTGACGTGCCTTTCAGACTGCTGATTTTCTTTTTCACACGGTCTGAAAGAATTTCGGCTCCGCCGCCGGGAAGAGAGTTCATTCCGGCTTCTTTCAATTTTTCTAGAACTGTGGTTATACTCAATCCGGAGATCTGACCCATTCCGATGATTTCTGGAGCCGAAAAGAAATGGGGATGGACCTCGGGAACTTCTTCATGTGTCCGTCTGACCAGATCGAGATAGTACTCGAACGGAAGTGAAGGATGAACTCCACCCTGAAGTAATACCGTTGTTGCCCCCTTCGCTGCGGCCTCCTTAAATTTTTGAATCAGGTGATCAATGGAATATGTATAGGCATCCTTGTCCTCCTGATGACGATAAAACGCGCAGAAAATACAGTCGACCGTGCAGACATTGGAATAGTTCGGATTTGTATCTAGGATGAATGTAACCCAGGGATTGGGATTTTTTCTAAAACGGATCTCACTGGCCAGAGCCCCGAGATCAAGGAGCTCCCCTTTTTGGAGAAGGTACAGACCCTCGTCGCGGGTAATGCGTTCTCCTGCATGGATTTTTGTATGGAGTTCTGATAATTGCATTGTCACTTTTCGTATGTGACCGGATATTCAATCTCTTCGAGAAGATGTCTGAAAATCCACATCGCCTTTTTTTCACGTTCACCGAGACGATAGTTGAATCCTTCAAGAAATTCCTGTGTCTCTTTATCGGTCAGGCCGATTGCCCTTCCATGAAGGCCGGCGACAGAAATGAAATTCTCTTCCGATTTTTCAAGCGCTTGACCTATCATCGTACGGAGTTCTTCCTTTGCTTTCTCGGGGAGATCTTTTTTCATTCCCCAAACGGCGAAAACAAATGGATATTTTTGCCAATCGTACCATTCTGACGCCAGATCGAACACGAGTTCAAACCCGGGTAGGCCATATTTATTTCGGTGAAGCGCTTCATCGCCGATAAGCAGAATGGCATCATAAGGAGTATAATCGTTGACGCCGCTGTGGAGGCGTTCGAATTTTGCATGGACGCCATATTTTTTTTCAAGCAGAACCTTTAAAAGCTTGACCGATGTAGCAGTATCGCCGGTGATCCCGATTGTTTTTCCCTCCAAACCGCGCCAGCCTTCCTTAGAGAACAACATGACGCTCTTCACCTGATCACGCGATGCGATACACCATCCCATAAGTTCGAGTCGTTCTTCCTGACGGAAATAATCCATCAAAGAGAAAGCACCAGCATCGATAAAACCTTGCTCACTCAGGTATCCCATGAGACGCGGGACGATCGGTAGGATTCTGTATTGTCCTTTTTCAAGAGGAACATAAAACGGAACCGAATTCAGGAACGGTATTTTCCCGATGACATTATCGGCATAAATGCTCAATGGATTATAAAACGAATCGCGCTCGACCGGTATTTTTCCGGCATCTTTTATCATCTTGATGATCGCATCTTTCGTAAGCTTCATCGGACTGACGGCACCGGCGTCGTGCGCAATTTTTTCGCCTCCGACAGTCCCGTCGACATCATCGGCGCCGAAATTCAGGGCGACCGATGCTACTTCTTCCGTCAACATCACCCAGTACGCTTTAATGTGGGGAAAGTTGTCGAGCATCAAACGTGATACTGCGATTGTTTTTAAATCGTCGATTGCCGATGTGTGGTGATTTTTCGGCTTGATACCCGTGTCACCCGGTTGAAAAGCGAGCGGGATAAACGTCAAGAAGCCGCCTGTTTCATCCTGTACCGTGCGGAGCTTTAGCATGTGAATGATACGTTCTTCGAGTGTTTCGATATGTCCGTATAACATCGTGCTATTTGTCGGGATTCCCATTCGGTGGGCGACTCTGTTGACTTCGAGCCATGTTTTTGCGCCTATTTTCTGATTGAAAAGATGTCTTCGTATGCGTTCTGAAAAAATCTCGGCACCGCCTCCGGGCATCGTTCTGAGTCCTGCTTCCTTCAGCTGCCGGAGAACCTCTTCGACAGGCATCTTGAATTTCTTGCCGAAGAAATCGATTTCAATAGCAGTATAGGCTTTAATGTCTGCTTGCGGGAATTTTTGATGAAGTGTACGAACGATGTCGACATACCGTTCCCACGGCCAGTCTGGCGGCATTCCCCCCGTGATATGGATTTCACGGATATCGGGAGTAATCTTTGCGACGATTTCCTCTGTTGTCATTTCATAGGCCCGTTGATCGCCTTTCCTTGCCGCGAATTCACAGAACCTGCACGAGAGCACACAGACATTTGTATGCTCGATTTTTTGATTTATGACAAAGTATATCGCGTCGCCGCTCTTTCTCTGTTGGACGGCATGTGCCATTGTGCCGAGTGAAATCAGGTCGTTGGTCGCATACAATGTCAGGCCGTCGGTCAGTGACAATCGCTCACCACGCTGTATTTTTTCCCAGATCGGGATAAGATTTTTATCGCGAAGCAATATTATTTTGTTCAAAGTTATTTTGCTCCCAATATCCAATATTCATTCCATCGTCGATCAACACGCCGCATTATTTTCTCGCTCATTGTGAGAGGCTTGGGGTATCCGTCCTTCCACGTTGCATCAATACCAAGGATTCCTTCATGTACCGGATCAATTCCGACAAGTTTTGATGAAGTAAAAACGACATCGCGTGCTGCATCGAATCGTGTAAAAATTCCCCAGAGTATATCGACATCGGATTTGATATCCACATCTTCACTGACAGCAGCGATAATTGATAGTTCCCGGCAAAGAGGGTTCCGGACAAGTTTATCGACGATTTTATTCCCTTCGTGTTTTACCTTCACAACCGCCAGCGTATCCTGCTTGATCACGGTCTCGATGATTCGTCGGTCAAGCCCGCAAATCTTTTGAGAAGTGATTCGCAGTTTCGGTTGTCTTCCAGGCACACGCTGCTTTGGCGTTGCATCTATGATCATTTTGCTGCCGAGATTCATTCTATAACTGGTAAAATCGAGTGTATCCAACGGAACCTTTGGAAGCATGAGAAAATCGGAGTGCGGGTTGAAGTTACGCCGAATTTCTCTCAGGACAGCATCGAAATCGCGGGGATTAATGTGTTCGCCGACTGTGATTGCGACTTTCGTCAGTGCTAGCTGCTGTGTTCCTAAAAGACCAAGTGCGGTTTTCATTGCTTCTTTCTGGTATCGCTGCTCAACGGAAATCACCAATAGATTATGAAAACCGGCTTCGTAATAAGCCCACAGATCGGTAACCTCGGGTTGAAGGAGTTTTGCAAGCGGACCAAGAATTTGCTGGGTGGCGTCGCCCAGGAATTTGTCTTCCATTGGCGGTTTGCCGACGACCGTTGCAGCATAGATCGGATTTTCCCGGTGAGTGACTGCCTTGACATGAAAAACCGGAAATGGTGCTGCTGCGGAATAATGTCCGAAATGATCGCCAAAAGGTCCTTCATTCCTTCGTTCTTCCGGCTGTACAATTCCTTCGAGAATAAATTCTGCTTCGGCAGGGACATCGATCGAAAGGGTCTTTGCCCGCGTCATACGCGTGCGCGAGTTGCGAAGGAAACCGGCAAACATCACCTCGTCGATCCCTTCAGGAAGAGCAGCGATTGTCGCAAGCACAAAAGCGGGATCGGTTCCGATCGCGATAGCGACTTCGAGCGGCCGTTCAAGCTTTTCGGCCTGGAAATAGTGAAAACCGCCCCCCTTCTGGATCTGCCAGTGAATTCCTGTCGTTGATTTATCAAACACATGAAGCCTGTACATCCCGACATTCCGTTTACCGTTGCGCGGATCGCAGGTAAAAACCTGTGGAAGTGTTATAAAACGTCCGCCATCTCCGGGCCAGCACTTCAGGATCGGTAGTTGATTCAGATCGGGGTCTTCGACGATATTTTGAGAAGGAGCCTTCTTTATTCGTTCGGGTCGTGCTTTGTAAAACCGTCCAACCATTTTCCTGGATTTCACGAGGGTGATCGGCTTTAACGGCATTATCTTTTCGATGAACGTGATCAATTCCTCGCCAAGCTGTTGAGGATGTTTCCCGAGGGCAAGCTCTATGCGCCGGTCGCTCGAAAAGATATTGATTGCGAGTGGATAGGGAGAGCCTTTGACGCGTTCAAAGAAAAGAGCCGGTCTGCCTTCAAGCTGCGATCGCCTGGCAATTTCTGTGATTTCAAGAACCGGATCGACTTCTACTCTAATCCGCTGCAGTTCACCGATAGATTCTAGATAGTGCAGAAAATGGGGCAGTGTGTGAAACGGAGGTTTCATTCGAGCTCTTCGCTCCTCCAACCTTTAGCCGGTTTTGCACCGATTTGATGAAGTACCCTGTCGACAAATCCCTGGACGTATTCATCAACGGTTTTTGGTAGAAAGTACAGTGGCGGTGAGATCGGCATGATGATCGCACCGGCATGAGAGAGACGTGTAAGCTGTTCAAGGTTGATTGTTGATAGCGGTGTCTCGCGCACGCAGATAATCAGAGTATATCGTTCTTTCAGGGCGACCTGAGCAGCTCGTGTCAGGAGCGAATCCCCGATTCCCGATGCAATTTTCCCGATTGTCGATGTCGATGCAGGTATAATCACCATAGCATCGATCTTGTTAGAGCCGGAAGCAATAGGAGCGCTCAGATCATCATTTACAAAGACTCGTTTGACATACTGAGCAAGATCCTTTTCAGTCAAATTCATCTCATCTTTCATCACGGTTTTTCCCCATTTGCTCATTACGAGGTAAATATCCCCGGGACAGCGTTTGAGGAATTCAACTGCATAGACAGCCCCTGATGAACCGGTAATCCCGACGACAATTTTCATGGAATCCATACTCCCAGAACAATCATCAGAAAGACACAAAATCCGGCAACGGCATTGATTTTAAAGAACGCCATTTCGACATCGTTCGCCTTCTTTTGTTCAAGGTACAGAAGATATCCCGTCATAAGGAGCAGTGGGAGGGCAAAAAGCGAAGCTAGAGAATGAAAGAATAATAACACAAGCAGTCCGAATGCAATTGCATGAAAATATGCTGAAAATCTTAGAGCGCGAATCTTCCCGAACCGCGCAGGGAAAGAATAAAGTGATTCTTTCCTATCAAATTCCTCGTCTAATGTTGAATAGATAATATCGAAACCGGCCACCCAGAAAAGCGTAAAGAGAGAAAGCAAGATAGGAGTAAGTATCTGGTCAAAAGACCCCTTCATGGCGAACCAACCTCCCAGTGGTCCCATGGCCAGTCCGAGGCCGACTCCAAAATGGGCCAACGGTGTATAGTATTTCATTGTCGGATAGATGATAAAGATTACCAGTGGAATAGGAGAGAGTGTAAAACAGAATGTGGAGATTAAATATGATGATCCAAAGTAGAGAATAAGACCGGCGAACAGAACCCACGAAGCTTCCCACAGAGTCATTCGGCCGCTGGGGAGATCGCGTAGTGAAGTTCGGGGATTCCGTGCATCGCTGTGGCGGTCAATAATTCTATTGATCGCAAATGCCGCAGTACGCGCTCCTGTGGCTGCTGTAAGAACAAGGACAAGCGTTTGCCAAGGAGGAATATCGCGCGATGCAAGAAAAACTCCGCCGTAGATAAGTGGAAGCGAAAAAAGAGTATGTTCTATTTTGACAAAATTGAAGTATTTTTTCAATGAACCCCAGCCGTTTAATGAATGCGTTATAGGATTACACAATGTGATTTTTAATATACCTGAAAATGGTCTTCGATGCAAGAAACCTTATGCTGCTTGCTGTCGTCGGATTACAAATGGGATTTCCTTGATTTTCATTCAGTTTTTTATTACTATAAATGCCTTAATAAAATATACTTACATTGTAATAAGTACTGGAGAAAATCTATGATGCGATTTTGGAATGTTCTTCCCTTCGTTCTTTTCGTGTTTCTTCTCTGTGATTCAACTTTCGCACAGAAGGTTGCTTCCGGGAAGCAGAAAACAGATTCTGACCCCATCCTGGCTACAATTGGGAAAGATAAAATCACTGTTTCGGAATTTGAACGTTTGTACGCAAAAAGTGCGAATATGCCGGCAAAGAAAAATATTGACAGCACTTCGGTGAACGACCGCCGTCAATTTCTCGACATGTTCGTCAATTATAGAGTAAAGCTTGCGGAAGCGTACCGCCAGCATCTTGATACCAATCGGGAGATCCTCGATGAGCTGGGTCAATACAGAAAGAATATTGCAGCTTCGTATTATATCGATAAGCATTTAATTGAACCGGGTGCAAAATTACTCTATGACCGGAAAAAAATTGAGATTCATGCTGCCCATATTTATTTCGCAAAAAAGAAGAACCAGACGCCTGAAGATACACTGAAATTATATCAAAAAGCACTCAATGTGCTTGCAAAGGCGCATGCAGGTGTTTCTTTCGATTCTCTCGCGAGGGAATATTCTGAGGATATATCTACGAAGTTAAATGGCGGTGACTTGGGTATATTCTCGTCAGGTTTTATGCTTCCTCAGGTCGAGGATGAATGTTACGCGTTGAATGGCGGGGAAATCTCAAAAAATGTAATCTGTTCGGAGTATGGCTATCACATCATTAAAGTATTCGGACGGAGTCCTGCAGCAAATGAACGTTGTGTGAGCCATATTTATGTCGATCTTTCCCGAGAAGATACACCGGCGGATACATTGAAAAAGTACCAGCGGCTTATGGCATTACGCGATAGCATTTTGAGAGGAGCAGACTTTGGGTCTCTGGCCCGACAGGTTTCTGAAGATGCAGCCTCGGCTGTTAAGAACGGAGATATAGGTTTTATACCTCGTCGACGGACAATCTCAAACTTTGATCAATTCATCTATAATTCGAAAGTCGGCGATATATCACAAGTAGTCCGATCTCGGTCAGGATATCATATTTTGAAGATTACAGGAGAGCGTCCTCTTGGATCCTATGACGAGCTGAAAGAAAGTATCCGGGATACATATAAGAAAACACGCTATACCGACGACCTCCGTCAAATGATGAGTCGGTTGGAGAAGGAGTTGAATGCTGAAATTGACGATAAAACAATAACGATATTTCTCCAGAAGCTCGATACTTCAAAAACTACAAGCTCTGTAAATTGGGATAGTCTTCTCACAAGCACAGATCGTTCGCTTATTCTATACAGATTTGCTGATAAGAAAATTGAGCTTGATACGCTTATATCATATTTAAAATCAGGTACAGAGATCAAGAATGTTCCTTTGAAGACGTTGCGGATAAAAGATATAGCGGCGAGAGTCCTTGAGAACTATGTTCTCGGTTACATGGCACGAAATCTGGAAGATGAATCACCCGAATTTACGGGCATCATGAAAGAATATCGTGAGGGGTTGATGATCTATAAACTCGATCAGGATAATGTATGGTCGAAAGTCGTCATCAAGGATTCAGATCTTCATACATACTATAAAAAACACCGGTCTGAATACCGGTTTGGGGATCGAGTAGATTTCAGTGAGATTGCCGTGTCAAACGATTCTCTTGCGAAGGTTCTGATCGATTCTATCAAATCAGGTGTGGAATTCGATTCGATTGTTGTCCGCCATTCAATCCGTGTTGGGATGAGAAAGAAGCTGGGACGATATGGGATGACCGATACGACGGGGAATCGACTCGCTCAGGAAGCATATGCGATGGAAGTGGGTACCGTGAGCCAAAAGCCGTTTAATAATGGCTCATTTTTTTCCATTATCAAGGTTCATGCAAAAGATCCTGCGCGGGAAAAAACTTTTGAAGAAGCTTCTTCTGAAGTAACTACACCATATCAGGATATTATTACACAAAAGATCAATGCGGCTTGGATAAAAGAGTTGAAGAAAAAAACACCGGTGAAAATTTATGAGAAAGTGTTTGCAGAAAAGTATTCGAAAAAGTAAGGAACGATCATGAAAAATCCTTCATTTGGTATATATGGAATTCTTCTTGGTGCCGTACTCTATGTCTGGGGATGCGGCGGTGATAGGACTGAAGGACAGTATATTGCGAAGGTCAATAACAGTGTTCTTACGTACGAAATGCTTCGCCAGCGTCTTGATACCAGCGCGGCAATTGAACCGCAGGTCCGAGAACTAACACAAAACTGGGTAAACAACGAGTTGTTATATCAAGAAGCAATAAATCGGGGGTACGAAGATGTCCCCGCTGTCACCCAACCGCTTCAGGAAATTAAACGGCAGCTCGCTGTTAATGTTTTTCTTCAGAAGGAAGTGTATGAAAAGGTGGCTCTCAGCGTTTCACCGGGAGAGGAACAACAATATTACAACACACATAAACAGGAATTTCTCCTCGGTGAGGATAAAATAAAGCTCAGTTATCTGGTGTTCGGCAATCGTGATGCGGCGACGGGCTTTCGGGCAGAAGTGGTGAGAGGAACTCCCTGGAATGAAGCTCTTGCTCGCCTTACCCGGAATAAAGAATCTAAAGTCGTTCTCGAATCGGCAGAATCGCAATTCTTTACACAATCGACACTCGCGCCCGTTGAGTTGTGGAAAATACTCCAGACTCTGAACCTATATGAAGTCTCATTTCCCGTCAAAACACCTGTAGGATTTTATATCCTCTACCTTCAAGGGAAGCAGACAAAGGGTGAAATTGCTGTTCTCGAATCCGTACAAAACGAAATTCGGCAGCGAATTATCATGGAAAAACGCCAACGGGGAGTCGATTCGTTGTTGACTGATCTGAGAAAAAAGAATGCGGTAAGAATGAATTTATCCACTATCCCACCAACCGGAGAACCGGTACAACAATGAAAATAATGAGACGCTATTTTCTTTTATGTATGCTCGTTGTTTTTAGCTTGGGTGTGTATGCACAACAAATCCTTGACCGAATAGTTGCCGTCGTTGATCGGGAAATTATCACGGAATCGGAATTGAATTTTCGGGTCATGCAATACGCCCTCCAAAATAAACTTGATCCAACGGATCAAGCACTTAAGCACCAAATCCTCGATCAATTGATAGCCGACAAGCTCGTTCTTGCGCAGGCAGTCGAAGATAGCATCGTTGTCACAGACGAAGAAGTGACACGTCAGCTGGATGATAATATCAACCGACTTATCGCAAACTATGGGACGGAACAACGGGTTGAAGAACTCTACGGTATGCCGGTAAACCGGATTAAAAGAGAAATACGCGATGATATTAAAAAACAAATGCTCTCGCAGCGGCTCCAGCAAAAGAAATTTGGTGAAATCACTGTGTCACCACATGAAATCGAAGAATTTGTGCAGGTCTTGAAAGATAGCCTTCCGATGGTCCCTCAACAAGTCGTGCTCAGTCAGATCTTCATCTCATCGAAACCGAGCGACACAACCAGGATGCATGCGCGGGCGAAAGCGCAATTATTGCTTGATAGTCTTAAAAAAGGGGCCGACTTTCAGGACATGGCAAAACTCTATTCACAAGATGGCTCGGCACGTTATGGTGGCGATCTTGGGTGGGCTAAACGCGGAAGCTTTGTAAAAGAATTCGAAGAAGCTGCATTTGGATTGCATGATGGCCAGATTTCGAATCTTGTCGAAACTCAATTCGGATTTCATATTATCCAGCTCGTTGAACGGAAAGGCGAGGCGGTTCATACACGCCATATTCTCATTAAGGTTGAGCGAACAGCAGCCGATGACGATTCGATCAAGGCAAAACTTATCGGGATACGATCCAAAATTCTCGCAGGCGAGAAATTCGCCGATTGCGCACGGCAATTTTCTGAGGACGAAGATTCCAAATCATTCGGTGGCGATATTGGTGAGGTATTACTCGACCAGCTTACAGCAGACTTTCGTCAAGCCATCAGTACCCTCGGGCCGGGTGAAATAAGTCAGCCAATCCCCCTCACACTTACATCGGCTACCAAAGGGTATGCCATCATTCTGGTACGTGAAACTATACCGGAACATCGAATGAATATCCAGAGCGATTATAAGCGGCTCGAACACCAGGCTCTTCTCTACAAACAATCGAAACTCTTCGAGCGTTGGATTGAAGAATTGAAAAAGAGTATTTCTTGGGAAAACCGGCTGTAGCGTCGATTATGGAACAATTCTTTCCAATGACACTTGCCCCGCAACAGCGTGAGCTAAGGTTCACCGATTATACACTTGAAAATGGTCTCCATATTATTTTGCATGAAGATCACAACGTTCCGGTTGTTGCAGTCGATGTCTGTTATCATGTTGGATCAAAAAATGAAGATTCTGAGCGGACGGGATTTGCACACCTCTTTGAACATCTCATGTTCGATGGCTCTACCAATGTGAAGAGAGGCCAGTTTGATGAGTACATCACGAAAGCGGGAGGATGGAGCAATGCCTATACGTCATGGGATAAGACGAATTATTATGAAGTCCTGCCATCACACCAGCTCGAATTGGCATTATGGCTGGAGTCAGACCGCATGACAGAGCTGGCGATCACAGAAATAAGTCTTGCAACACAACGAAATGTTGTAAAAGAAGAACGACGATGGCGGGTGGAGAACCAGCCGTATGGTACGGCAGAAGAACAGGTATTTGCCCGCGCCTACACGATTCATCCCTATCGCTGGCCGATCATCGGTTCGATGGAGCACCTTGATCGTGCCTCATTGGAAGACGTGAAAAATTTTTTCAAGAACCACTATGCACCAAATAACGCGACGCTTGTGATCACGGGCGATTTCGACCTGGAAGAGACGACAGCAATGGTTAATCGATATTTTGCTGGAATTCCTTCAAGTTCCAACGCTGTACCACGTTTGTCAATTGTGGAACCAACGCAGTCCTCGGAGGAGCGAGGTATTGTGGTTGACAATGTACAATTTCCTGCAGTGTATATGGCCTTCCATGTTCCGGCGGAGGGTCATCCCGACTATTATGCTATGGCGCTACTTTCCGATATTCTAACAAACGGGGAAAGCTCCCGTTTGTATCAGAAACTTGTTTATGAAAAGAAAATTGCCCAGGATGTGACAAGTCATGTATACAACCTCGAGCATCCGGGATTATTCTGGATATCGGCGACGGCCATGAGCTCAACCACTGCGGAATCCCTTGAAAATGAAGTCCTTTCCGAACTCGATCGTATCGTTAGGCAACCGGTGGATGAACGCGAGCTTCAAAAAGTAAAAAATCAGGTCAGGGCCACAATAACATTTGGAAAACAACGCGCTGATCAGAAAGCCGATCTCCTGGCACACTATGCAATTATCCGTGGTTCCACTGCACTGATAAATACAGAAATCAATCGTTTTATGATGATAACGATTGACAATCTACAACGGGTTGCTCAAAAATATTTATCGATGAATAATCGAACAGTAATATATTATCTCCCGAAATAATGAGCTCTATATGATATTACTGGAAGATTGTGATGGAGAACAGCCATTGAAAGGAGGCGCATATCAGAGTGTTCCTCCAATGCCCGGTATTCCCAAGACAACGGCGTTCCCCCAGTATTTCGAGACAACAATAGCAAACGGTTTACGGCTGCTGGTGATTGAACATCACTCCCTACCGATTGTCTCGCTTCGGCTTGTTATTCGGAATGGGTCGTTATATGATGGGAGTCTTCCGGGTCTGGCAAGTATGACAGGTGAATTACTTACCAAGGGAACTGCGTCCCGCACCGCCAGAGAGATCGCGGAAGAAATCGATTTCGTGGGCGGTCAGCTCGCCTCCGGTTCTGATTGGGATGCGAATTTCGTGACTCTTAATATTCTCCGGGAACATCTTGATACTGGGTTGTGTCTCATGGAGGATATTGCACTTCATCCGACATTTCCGCATGAAGAAATCGATCGGCTCCGGGATCAAAGGATTGCGACGCTTTTACAGAAACAAGATGATCCCGGTTTCCTGGCGGATCGCGTCTTTGCAGAGACAGTATACGACTCCCATCCCTATGCGCGTCAGATACTCGGTACAAAAAAATCTCTCACTGAGCTGCACCGTGATGATCTTGTGCAATTTCATTCTACAGCCTATGTTCCTAATAATGCTATTCTTGCAGTGGCTGGAGATATTTCACCTGTAGAGGCTGTGGATAAAGTACTGGCGATGTGTGAAAAATGGAAGAGGAAGGATATTTTCCCAACACGATTTCCAGAAATTTCACCGATGAGAACAACGCAAGTCGTGGTTGTTGATAAGCCAGGAGCAGTGCAATCTGCAATTCGTATGGGACATGTTGGAATTGCACGAAAGAGCGATGATTACATTCGTACGTATGTTCTGAACACACTCTTTGGAGGATATTTCCAATCACGTATCAACCAGAATCTCCGGGAGGCTCACGGCTACACCTATGGGGCGAATTCATTGTTCGATGCTAGGCAGTATGAAGGGCCTTTTACCGTTTCAGTTGATGTCCGAAATGAAGTCACTGATTCGGCTATTTCCGAGATTCTATACGAGATGCGACGTATATGCACTGAGCGAATTGACGAAAGTGAGCTATCGACAGTCAAAAGCTATATTATTGGATCCTTACCATTACAGATTGAAACGCCGAGCCAGATTGCATCCCGGGCAATAAGTATTGAGCTTTACGGTCTTCCGAAAACATTTTATTCCACCCTTAACGAAAATGTTGCGGCGATTACTGCAATCGATCTTCAGGACATGGCAGAAAAATATTTTCACCCTGATACGTTGGCAATAATTATCGCTGGAGATGCAAAAGTAGTTGAATCATTATTAAAAAAGTTCGGTTCCGTCACGGTAATTGATGCCGAAGGCAATTTGCTTTCCGCGGAGAGGATAAAATAACTGTGCACGCTTATCTACAATATTATAACGACAATGAGACAGCTGCGTTGCTTCAGTCGTCATACAAAAAAATCAAAACCGAGATTGGGAAAGTCATCATCGGTCAGGAAGTAATTATCGATCATCTGTTGATTTCGCTGCTGGCGCGAGGACACTGTCTGCTTGTCGGTGTACCGGGACTCGCAAAAACACTGCTGATCAGAACACTTGCCGAAGTTCTCGATCTCAAGTTCAATCGGATACAATTTACTCCCGATCTGATGCCGAGCGATATCACAGGGACAGAAATCATTGAAGAAAATGTGAGTACCGGAGAAAAAGCATTCAAATTTGTCAGAGGTCCTGTCTTCGCAAACATAGTCCTTGCCGATGAGATTAACCGGACGCCCCCAAAGACACAAGCTGCACTGCTAGAAGCAATGCAGGAACACCATGTGACGGCCGCGGGGGAAACCCATAAACTTTCGGAACCATTCTTCGTTCTTGCGACACAAAATCCGATTGAACAGGAAGGTACCTATCCGCTTCCAGAAGCGCAGCTTGATCGATTTATGTTCAATCTCTGGCTCGATTATCCATCATACGATGAAGAAATTACTATCGTCAAAGCTACAACAAGTTCCGACACAGCAATACTTGACCGGGTGTTAAACGCGCAGGATATAATTACATTTCAGGATCTTGTACGGCGTGTACCCGTTGCCGATAGTGTCGTTGAGTATGCGGTGAATCTCGTCTCATGTACACGTCCACGTTCATCTCAGACACCTCAGTTTATCAACGAATGGTTGCGATGGGGTGCTGGTCCGCGGGCTTCGCAGTATCTCGTCCTTGGTGCAAAGACACGGGCACTTCTCGACGGGCGTCATACTCCGGACAGAGATGATATTCGCGCGATGATGGGACCGGTACTTCGACACAGGATTGTGACAAATTTCACCGCAGAGGCTGATGGCGTGACCTCGATTCAAATCATAGAAAAGTTATTGAAGGAACACGGATAATAAAATGAGAAAAAGATATCTTCTTCTTGGATTGATATTCACGTTAGTATGGACTTCGTACGTCTCGGGCCAGCAGGTACGAAAGTACTGGATTTATTTCAAGGATAAAGAAATTCCTGCAGCAATTCTTAGGAAATGCACATTGAGTCGTGAAGAAGCCGGGGCGTATATTTCCGAACGAGCTATTGCACGGCGTGAAAAAGTTATGAAGTGGAATTCTATTATAGACGAAACCGACCTTCCTGTCAATGAGAGCTATATCAAGCAGCTTCAATTATATGGTGTCCATCCTTCGAATGTCCTGCGTTGGTTCAATGCGATCACTGCGTATCTTACTGAAAATCAATATGCAGAGCTATCACATGTCTCGTTTGTAAAAGGAATCGTCCCCGTTCGGACGGTATCTCATCGTTTAGAATCGTTCCATAATTTATCGACATTCCAATATGAACAATCACAACAAAAAAGGGGTATAGTTGTTGATTATGGTCTGGCAGAATCGCAATTGAATGCAATCAATATCATTCCGGTGCATTTACTAGGAATGCGGGGACAAAACGTTATTATTGGGATGCTTGATACAGGATTCCGATGGAAAACAAGCAATGCTTTGAAAAATGCCCATGTCCTTGCTGAATATGATTTTATTTTTAAAGATAGTGTTACAGCAAATGAATCCCAGGATGATCCCGGTCAGGATGAACATGGGACGGAGATGTTTTCGATCCTTGCGGCGAATATTAAAGGTACTTATATCGGTGCCGCGCCCGATGCATCGTTCATTCTTGCAAAGACAGAAGACATTCGGAGTGAAACGAAAGTAGAAGAAGACAACTGGGCTGCCGCGATCGAATGGATGGAAAGTTTGGGTGTCGATGTCGTCAGCAGTTCAGTCGGTTATAATGATTTTGATCCTCAGGGCCCGAGTCCGAATGATTATACCTGGAGTAATGGTGATTTCAATGGTCGCACAGCGATCATAACACAAGCTGCTGTATTTGCTGCCCGGCGGGGTGTTGTTGTTGTGAGTGCTATTGGAAATGAAAAAATTGGTGATGGTATTATAGGTACACTGGATGTGCCTTCAGATGCCGACTCGATCATTTCTGTCGGTGCAGTCCGATATACAAGTCCGGATTCCGGACAGCTCGCATCATTCAGCTCAACGGGTCCGACGAATGACGGACGAATCAAACCTGATGTAGTTGCTCCAGGTGTGAATGTTGTCGTAGTGTCGCCCGAAAATCAATTCATGACCGTTAGTGGAACATCGTGCTCAACCCCGCTGACCGCTGGAGTCGCTGCACTTGTCCTGACAGCTCATCCGGAATTGACCCCGATTCAAGTTCGCGATGCACTTCGAAACACAGCGACAAATGCATCGACACCTAATAATTTTTGTGGATGGGGAGAAGTGGATGCCTTTAAAGCGCTCAAATACTACGATTCATTAAATGTGTTCCCCCCCGTGCCCATCAAGGATTTCGTTTTATATCAAAATTATCCCAATCCCTTTAATGATATTACAACCATTCAATACGATGTTGCAGAAGAAACGTCGGTCACTCTTACCATCTACTCTGTACTTGGTGAAAAAATTAGGTTGCTTACCGATGGCAGCTGTAAAGTCAACAGATATACCATTCAATGGGATGGGAAAAATGCCAATGGTTATCAACTCCCAAGTGGTGTATATTTTATAACGCTCAGCACGCCTCACTATACTTCAACGAAGAAAATTATCCTCCTGCGATAAGCCTGGGAAAACCTCTCAGTATCGATTCTTATGATAGATAAAATAGGAGTTCCAGTCGTCGATCTGTAGGTTTCGGGAATCAAATACAGTAAAGTGATGCAGGAAATATTATTTGGAGATCGGCGGGGCTTTCCAATGACGATTTTGATAGATGGCGGCGATGGTGCCTGCGACAATCGATCCGATAATAATGATAATCCCGCTTACGTAAAGGAACGAGGCAATAGTTCCTGCCGACTCAAGCATGGAGAGGCGACCGAGGATTGTATTCCAGTCGTGCAGCGCTCCGGAAGAGATTAGTCTTAACTGCCGATATGGTGCATCCCCAACATATACACTGATATTAATCATACTTTCACCAAACCAGAAGAGAAAATAATGTGCATTCAATCGGTCTCGCCTATACCAAACAATAATAGCAGCCAGCGGTACTAAAAGCTGCATGAGCGACCCGCCAAGCAGTTTCATCATAAATCCGAATGGTGAGAAAAAAAGATGTCCTGCCTCATGAATGAATAAATTAATCCAGTCAAGAATAATCAAAGAGAATGGAGGATGGAAATACGGCTGTGTTGGTGCGAATTGGTCGGATAAAAGAAAAATGAGAAGGTATATAATATACAATAGAATAACGCTTCGGATGCCGAGGAAGATATACTTCACGATACCTTTTTATCAAGAAAAAAGCCCTTCAACAATTGAAGGGCTTTTGTGATATTCACTGTCATTGCATCTTAAATACAAACGACATTGTCACTTCTGAAGGGACAGGTTTGTCGTTAACAATCTTTGGGGAAAATTTACTTTTCATCGCAGCATCAATTGCCGGTCTATCGAAAACCGGGTTTGGTGACTTGAGCACATCGGCTTTTATCACATTACCATTTTCATCGATTTGAGCCTTGACAATGACTGTTCCCCGGAGTCCAAATTTAGCAGCCATTTCCGGATATTTTGGTTTTCCGATACTAATAGGTTCTGGCTGTCTATTCACTACTTTTGCTACATTTGCCTCTGCGTTTGTCGGTGGTGGAATCGATGGTTGCGGTTGAGTCTCAGCTGGTTGATTAACCGCAATTGGTTGTTGCTGTGTCGGTTGTTGTTGTGCCGGTTGTTGCTGTGCCGGTTGTTGTTGTGCCGGTTGTTGCTGTGCCGGTTGTTGTTTGTTGGCATTAGCTAGCCGATCGGTTCGCGTTTCTGCTCCCTGCTGGGTCTGTCCTTGCGGGGTTTGTGAGGTTCCTCGATTGCCACTCGGCGCTGGCTGTCCGCTCTCTTGCGTTTGTGTAGTTACCGGAACGTTCTGGGCTACGGTTGTCTGTGGTTGCTGCACAGGTTTTGGGGAGAGTAACATCTTTGCACCAAAACCGATGGCCACCAGAATGACTATACCCGCGGCAACTAGGATGATAGTCTTCTTTGATTTCTTTTCTTCGACTTCTTCGGTGACGTGATGTGCCTCATGGGCTGCGAGGCTTTCTACTGCCTCTGCATGATGGACAACTTCGGCATGCCGATGTTCTTCACCTTCTCCTTCTGTTTTGCGATGTGCTTCCTCTTCAACTCTTCGGCGTGCCTCTTCGCTCTTTTTCCGTTCTTCTTCGGCTTTGCGACGCGCGTCCTCCTCCTTACGTCGGCGTTCCTCGTCCTCTCTTTTTCGTCGATCTTCTTCGACTTTTCGCCGTGCTTCTTCTTCTGCTTTCTCGGCTTTTTTCCGAGCTTCTTCGGCTTTTTTCCTTTCTTCATCAGCCTTACGGCGGGCTTCTTCCTCTTTCCGCTTTCGTTCTTCTTCCACTTTGCGGCGGGCTTCTTCCTCTTTCTGCTTTCGCTCATCTTCGACTTTACGTCTGGCTTCTTCCTCTTTCCGCTTTCGTTCTTCTTCCACTTTACGGCGGGCTTCTTCCTCTTTCCGCTTTCGTTCTTCTTCCACTTTACGGCGGGCTTCTTCCTCAGCCTTACGCCGTGTTTCTTCAGCCTTACGGCGAGCTTCTTCTTCTTTTTGTTTCCGTTCTTCTTCGAGTTTACGCCGTGCTCCTTCTTCGACTTTTCGGCGGGCTTCTTCAGCTCTTTTCCGTTCTTCTTCAACCCTGCGTCGGGCTTCCTCCTCGGCTTTTCGGCGTGTTTCTTCAGCCTTTTTACGTTCCTCTTCGGCTTTCCGTCGTGCCTCCTCTTCGGCTTTCCGTCGTGCCTCCTCTTCGGCTTTCCGTCGTGCCTCCTCTTCGGCCTTCCGTCGTGCCTCCTCTTCGGCTTTCCGTCGGGCTTCTTCGGCTCTCTTTCGTTCTTCTTCAACTTTGCGCCGTGCTTCTTCTTCGGCCTTTTGGCGAGCCTCTTCAGCCTTCTTCCGTTCTTCTTCTGCTTTGCGTCGTGACTCTTCTTCGGCCTTCCGTCGTGCCTCTTCTTCTTTTCGCTTACGCTCTTCTTCTACTTTGCGTCTGGCTTCTTCTTCTTTTCGCTTACGCTCTTCTTCTACTTTGCGTCTGGCTTCTTCTTCTTTTCGCTTACGCTCTTCTTCTCTTCTTTTCGCTTACGTTCTTCTTCGACTTTGCGTCTGGCCTCTTCTTCGGCCTTCCGTTTGGCTTCTTCTTCGGCCTTCCGTTTGGCTTCTTCTTCGGCCTTCCGTTTGGCTTCTTCTTCTTTTCGTTTACGTTCTTCTTCGGCTTTACGTTTGGCTTCTTCTTCTGCCTTGCGTCTGGCTTCTTCTTCGGCTTTACGTCTGGCTTCTTCTTCGGCTTTACGTCTGGCTTCTTCTTCGGCCTTGCGTCTGGCTTCTTCTTCGGCTTTATGTCTGGCTTCTTCTTCGGCTTTACGTCTGGCTTCTTCTTCGGCTTTACGTCTGGCTTCTTCTTCTGCCTTTCTTTGGGCTTCCTCTTCAGCTTTACGTCTTTTTTCCTCGGCTTCTTGTTCAGCTCTGTTGATTGTATCCTGGAGAACGCGTAATCGTTCTTCACATTCTATAACCCGCGGATGGGAAGGATCGATGACAAAAGCTTGCATTAATGCATCTGTTGCTCCAGCTGCATCGCCTTGCAGGATCGCATCCTGGGCCATATCGAGATATCGTTCGAGCTCTTCATTGAAAATAGGCGGTTCAGTGCCGATTTTTTGTTGATCCTTCAATTCAGTGATTCGTTGAGCGTACGAGTCGATTGTAAGATTTGTGGGGTCAATCATGTAAGCTTGGGTAATAACATCCAAAGCTTCGTCAAGTTTGCCTTCACCAATAAGAGTATCTGCTTGCTTGATGTAGGCTTCGACATCGATATCCGTATCACTGCGGACTTTTTCTATTACGGCCGTTGGACGGCTTGATCCCTGCTCTGCCTGAAGCTCGAAAATTCGCTCGCGGTATGCCTGAATGTACATATTCCGTGGGTCAAGCTCATGAGCAAGGGCAAGTGCATCGAGAGCCCTTTCGTAATCTTTTTCCTTGATAAACCGCTCTGCATCTTTCAGATAGGCGCTGACGCTATCCCGGTCAGCGTTCGTAAGGGTCTTTCCTGCCGATGCTGTACCGCTTCTCGCCTGTGTTTTCATTAGTTTCACATTTCCCCCCCATTCATGACGTTGTCCATAAATCTCCGATCAATTTACTTCCTTCCACATCCGTTTGTCGGTTGAGGCATCTTAGGGTTGAATTAAAATTATGAACTGTCTTGGGTTTTAGATAAAGCTGGAATTACGGTGATGTCTCGCAAGTTTCCAGCACAGAAAATATGATCCTCGTTTTTAGCTTTTATTGCTAATTGATCAAATATAAAGAGCACCGCAAGCAAAGTCAACAAAAATCTACCATTTTCAACGTATCTGTCACACTCTTATTTTCTTCTGCGGTATTATTAATAGGAAAATACGGGAAAAAAACCAATGAAGATGTTTTTAATAATTTTCACGAATATTGTATTATTTCTGCCATTCACAGCCTATTGTCAAAAGACCTTATGGAATGAATCCTTTGATGCTGTCAATCCGCCACAACTTCCGCAAGGATGGGAAACAAGTCATTCCGGTCCTGCGTTGACTCCCGATGCAAAGACGACAACATCCATATCCCATTCGGCCCCCAATACATTAATCATTTCAAATGCCAAAAAGTTTCAATGGATTTTTTCACCCCCCCTGCATTGTTCTTCGAACTCCGTGATCAAGCTGGAATTCTTCGATCGACGATCAACCACTTTTACGTCTGATATCGTTGTTGAGATTTCGAATGACGACGGAAATACGTACACTAAAATTGGTGAAACGCTTCAGGGTACTGTTTTCAATGTCTATGTGAAACACAGCATTGATGTCACTCTTACTGAAGAGACACAGAATATACGGATTCGATGGAACATTGTCGGCAATGGTTCCGGTTCGACGGCGACGTATCGACTCGATGATATCACGATTTCTTCAGCACATCGTATAGATATCGGAATTCATAGAATTACTGCTGCACCTCGTTTTCCTCAACGGAATGAGTCTGTGACGATCAGCGGATGTGTAATAAATTATGGGACGGCAATCGTCTACGATGCCCTCGTAGCACTGGCTTATGATGCCAATGGTGATTCTCTCATTACGGCGGATGAATTTGTATGGAAAAACTCAAATACGGTTATTGCTGCGTCGGACTCGTTCCCCGTAGAATATACTCTGGATTCACCCAGACCACAACGGTATCGGTATGCACTGATGGTCTCGTCAGTTGAAGATGCCAATTCATCAAATGATACTCTCTGGATAGATTTTTTTGTAAGTCCGGCAGCGAATTCCATTGCGATCAATGAAGTCATGCCTGCCCCGCATCCCTCTGAACCAGAGTGGCTCGAATTATACATGATTGGAAGTGATACTATCAGCTTTGAAGGATTTTGTCTTGAAAAGCATGGTGCAAAAATATTATTTACGGGGGATAATCATACAATTAAAATCCCGCCCTCGGAATATGTTGTCGTGACGCGGGATACTGCTTTACTAAAAAAGTATTATGCTTTGACAAAAGGATTGTTCATACAGATTCCGCTTCCGGATTTTTTCTTCAATAATAATGAGGGTGAAGTAATCCTGAGAGATGCAAATAATAGAATAATTGATAGCCTGCACTACAGCTCTTCGTGGGGAAGTGGTGCGGGTATTTCGCTGGAACGTATAAATGCACTTGATCCTCCGGAACCGTTGAATTGGACAGCTTCGCGAAATCCACAGGGAGGAACACCGGGAATGAGGAATAGCGTCAGCAGGAAAGAAAAGGATGTCAGTATAAAAAATTTTTATAGTGAAATTACCGAAGCACAACCAATCACCATGGTTCTCTTCAATGCTATACTTGTAAATAGAGGAATGGATAGTGTCGCTGAAGTCATTGTCAATCTCTTTGAAGATACTAATAATGATTCAATTCTAATAGAGGGGGAGTGTATTGCATCGCTGCGAGTGTTGAATTTTGCCGCAGGCACGGAAAAAAATATCCAGATCGGTCCACTTAAAGGGAAAAGCGGTATTCATCGATATGCCTTGACAATTTCATTCCCGGGGGATGAAGATACAATTCTAGAAGTCTCATGGAATACTATGAATGCCGGATTTCCACAAAAGAGTCTGGTGATTAACGAGATCATGTTCGCACCGTGCGAAGGAGAGGCGGAGTATGTCGAATTATGGAATAATTCGAATGAGGATATTGATCTGACCAATTGGAAAATATCCGATGCGGCATCTCCTGGCGGCACAACGAGCCACGCCTTCATAATACCCTCATCGAAAACAATTCACTCTAAAGGATATTTTGTTATCGCGTCAGATTCCTCATTCTTTAAAACATTCTCTGTTTCAGAGGATTTTCTCTATATCGTGGGGAAAGCTAACTTATCACTCAATAACGATGCGGACGCAATCCGGCTTTTCGATCCTTCTGGATCACTTATCGATAGTGTCTGGTATTCCACTTCATGGCACCATCCTGACAGGTCGATAACAACAGGAATTTCTCTCGAGCGAATCTCTCCCTTTCATTCAAGCCTTGACCGGCAGAATTGGACATCTTCAACAGCGCCCGATGGAGGGACGCCGGGAAAACAAAACTCAGTTTTTCTGGAGTCTGATCCACAAACAATGACTATTTCTATCTCGCCAAATCCTTTTTCCCCGGATGGGGATGGGGTGGATGATGAGGTAGCCATCTCGGCTGAATTTCCATCGCGGACCGTGACCGTTCGTGTAAAAATATTCGATACCATGGGACGGTTGGTGAAAACACTGGCTCAGGGAAGTCCGGTTGGCTCTTCTTATTCCGTGCGATGGAATGGGATGAACAATAATGATCAGAAGTGCAGGATTGGGCTTTACATCCTGTATATTGAGGCAATTGACGGGACCGGTGGAGTAAATTATACGGTGAAGCGGCCAATAGTGCTTGCTCGTTATCTTTAAAAAAACTTGCAGAACTCCATAAAATTTCTTACATTTATTTGCTTTAGCAAGAGTTTGGTACGCCCTTATGGGCGTTTTTTTCTCTACAGACCAGATATATGTTCGAAGATCTCAGTCAGAAATTAGAAGCAGTTTTCAAGAAAATCCGGGGACAGGGACGCCTGACGGAGGCAAACGTCTCCGAATCGTTGCGTGAGGTGCGTCGTGCTTTGCTTGATGCCGATGTTAATTATAATGTCACAAAACAGTTCATTGACAAAATAAAAGTAAAAGCGCTAGGCCAGGAGGTAATCACGAGTGTTACGCCGGGACAGCTCATTGTAAAGATTATCCATGATGAACTTGTCTCGCTGATGGGTGGTGTGAAAGCCGATATGACAGATGCGCCGCTACCGCCGACAATTGTGATGATTTGCGGTTTGCAGGGATCGGGGAAAACGACATTTTCCGCCAAACTTGCACACCTCCTAAAATCAAAAGGCCGGCACCCACTGCTTGTTGCAGCCGACATCTATCGGCCTGCTGCAATAGAGCAATTGAAGCAACTTGGTATGCAAATTAGTGTGCCGGTGTATGCTGAGGAAGTAAAAAATGCAGTATCAATAGCGGAACATAGCATCGAGCATGCACGGAAGAATGCACGTGATGTTGTTATTATTGATACGGCCGGTCGTCTTCATATTGATGAAGAAATGATGAATGAAGTCAAGACGATCAAAGATCATACGAAGCCCCACGAGATTCTCTTTGTCGTAGATGCAATGACAGGTCAGGATGCGGTCAACACCGCAAAAGCATTTCATGATAAGCTGGAATTTGATGGTGTTGTACTGACAAAACTTGATGGTGATACCCGGGGAGGGGCTGCGCTATCGATCCGTTCGGTGGTTGAGAGGCCGATAAAGTTTGTGAGCATCGGTGAAAAGCTTGATGCGCTTGAACCATTTCATCCAGACCGGATGGCGTCGCGTATTCTCGGTATGGGTGATATCGTCACTCTGGTCGAGAAGGCGCAGGAACGATTTGATGAGCAGAAAGCAGAGAAGCTCGAAGAGAAGCTCAGGAGGTCGCAGTTTACCCTCGAAGATTTTTTGGATCAGCTCCAGGAAATCAAGAAAATGGGGCCGCTCAATCAGGTCCTTGGGATGTTGCCCGGAATGAATAAATTACCGCTCGATTCGACTGTTGACGATACGGCTCTTAAATCGATAGAAGCGATTATTCGTTCGATGACACCCGCAGAAAGGCAGCGGCCGCAGATTCTCAATGGCAGTAGGCGGAGGCGGATTGCAATGGGAAGCGGGAGGACAATACAGGAAGTGAATAAACTCCTAAGGCAGTTCGAGGAGATGCAGAAAATGATGAAAACATTCAGCCGTAAAGGTGCAATGAAGAACATGGCGCGATCCCTAAAACAACGCATGAATTAGACTGTTGTATATACATTTCATACTATAAGGAGATGTCCGTTGTCAGTACGATTACGTTTACGTCGAAGTGGACGAAAGAAAAAGCCGATCTATACGATTGTTGCCACTGATAGTCGTTCGCCGCGTGATGGAAAATTCATTGAAACACTCGGCCAGTATATGCCGTTGGAACAACCGATGGGAATATCTGTAAAAGAAACTCGTGTTCTGTACTGGTTGAAACGAGGGGCACAACCGTCGGATACTGTGCGTAACCTTCTCAGTCGTAAAGGCGTCTGGTTGAAGTGGAGCTTGATGAAAAAAGGGGCTGACGAAGCGAGGATCGCCGAAGAACTGGGCAAGTGGGAAGCTCTTCAGACTGAGAAAGCTCGCCGTGAGACAGAACGGAAAGCCCGTCGTTCTGAGCGGAAAAAGAAAGCCGCCCAGCAGGAACAACCGGCTGAACCAGATACTTCTGCAGCATCTGATACTCCGGCTGCAGAATAATTGAAAGAAAGAGAGTTCGCCCGAAGCTCCATATATTGAGAGTGACCGTGAGAGTTCGATTCCGCCATAGACGCCAGTTCTCCTTTTGTACTCAATAAGGACTGGCGTTGGAAGTGGCCTGTTACTTAAGTTCATCCACATTGGTGGAAGGAGAGGCCCTGAAACCTGTCAGATAAGGAGGTCATGCCATGAGGGAATTCATAGAATACATCGCAAAGAGTCTTGTCGACCATCCTGATGGCGTCGTCCTTGAGCAAGAAGAAAAAGACAACAAGACCGTTTTCAAGCTCAAGGTCGGAGAAGGTGATATAGGCAAGATCATAGGACGGAAGGGAAGAACAGCACAAGCGATGCGTGTTCTCTTGAGTGCGGTCGCGGCAAAGGAAAGGAAACGGGCAATCCTGGAAATTCAGGATTGACATCGATAGCTCTGCGAAGTCATGAGTGTAAAACAGGATCTCGTAGCGATCGGAAAGATCGTTGGTGTCTTCGGTATCAACGGCGAAATGAAAATCGCTCCGATGACGCACTCGTTAAAGAGATTCATACAGGGAATGACCGTCTGGATCGGCTCCGATGATACAACAGAGAACTGCAGGTCAATCCAGAAAATCCGGGTGAAGGATTCATATATCCTCGTCCTTATAGAGGGGATCGGAACACGAACCGAAGCAAAACGCTATGTGAGGTATTTTCTTTTCGTGGACCGGGATCATAGGATAAAACTCCCGCCGCGGACATGGTTCATCAGTGATATCATCGGGATGAAGGTTACAGATGAGCAGGGTATGATGATCGGGATAATAGCTGATGTGTTGATGCTTCCTGCGCATCATGTGTATGTGGTTCATCGGGGTAAACGTGAAGTTCTTATCCCCGCAATTCCGAGTGTGGTACAAAACGTCGATCTTGAACAGAGAATGATGGTTATTCATGTGCCTGATGGCCTCCTCGAGATCTAAGAGAGGATGGATCAGATGATGAGAATTGAAATTATAACCGGATTCCCGAAGCTAATTGAAGGTCCGCTCAACGAAAGCATCATCAGGCAGGCACAGAAAAAAAGACTTATTGACATTATCGTTCATGATCTTAGGGATTACACCCACGATCGTCATAAGACGATCGACGACACTCCGTATGGAGGCGGCCCCGGGATGATTCTGAAACCCGAACCGTTCTTTGAATGTCTTGATAAAATACGAACTGCACGAGATATCGACGAAGTAATTTTGATGTCGCCCGAAGGCAGTCAGCTCACACAATCACTCGCTAACCAGCTGTCGCTCCTGGAATCGCTAGTCATACTCTGTGGGCATTATAAGGGAGTGGATGACAGGGTCAGACAGGGATTGGCGACTCGAGAGATATCGATCGGTGATTATGTACTCAGCGGAGGCGAGCTTCCTGCTCTTGTGCTTGTTGATGCCGTCGTACGGTTGATCCCGGGAGTTCTTGGAGACGGTGAATCGGCGCTGAAAGATTCATTTCAAAGCGGACAACTCGATCATCCGCACTACACGCGACCCCCGGAGTATCGTGGGATGAAAGTACCGGAGGTTCTTCTTTCGGGAAATCATAGCGAGATCGAGGCGTGGCGCGAAGAAAAAATCAGAGAACGAACTGAGGAACGCCGCAAGGATTTAATTCGATGAAAAACATTGAAGCACGGTGAAATAGTCCCGCTTCGCCGAGCCCGTCTCGCCGAGGCTCGACGAGGCGGACTCAGCGAGGCGAGACAGCTGTACGATAGAGTCAAAATTCTTTATTTTTATGGAGAGTGAGAACAATGAACAAAGTGGCACTTGTTGAAGCAACACAGATGAAAACCGATATTCCAGAGTTTCGTTCGGGCGATACAGTTAATATCCATGTACGTGTCATCGAAGGTGATAAAGAGCGAATTCAACAATTCCAGGGTGTTGTAATCAGCCGGCGCGGAAGTGGATTACGCGAAACGATCACCGTCCGTAAAATCTCAGACGGCATCGGAGTGGAGCGTATTTTCCCGATTCATTCACCTCGTATAGCGAAGATTGAACGGGTGAAAGAAGGACGCGTACGCCGTGCAAAGTTATATTACCTCCGAGCACTTGCATCGAAAGCCGTTCGCCAGAAGACCACATGATCGGCCCGCTATGCGTAAAAGACTTGCAATCCCGTATCATCTGTTCGTAGCTCCGTTGACGTATGGGTTGGTGCACGATGCATCGCTTTTTGAACTGATATATGCTATCTCCGCTGCAAATGCAATGAAGCTCCGTAATGGCGAAGTCGACGGAGCACTTCTCACACCGATCGATTATGCTCGTGAGAACTCGGATTACCTAATCCTCCCCCGTGTCGCTGTATCAAGTAAGGATGAATCAAATGCCATTGCCCTTTTTTTTCGTTCGGGCCTTTCTTCAATCTCGACGGTCGCCGTGGATATCGGCGTGACATCGGAAATCGTGTTGACACGGATTATTCTGGCCGAAAAATACGATATCAATCCACAATTTATTCCAATGATGCCCGATCTCCGTGCGATGCTTACAAAGGCTGATGCTGCACTCCTGGTGGGAAATGCCATTTTTAATTTGAAGGATGAAGCCCACAGACTTGATCTCGTTGACGAATGGACCGACCTCACAGAACTTCCGTATATTCACGGTTTCTGGGGATATAGACCAAATGCGTTGAATCTCGATGATCGCCGCTCTCTCCTGAGCGCCAGAGAACAGGGAATTCAAAATCTGGATTCGATCACAAGGAATATTACCCATCCCGGAATATCCGGCGAATATCTGCACCAATTCTCCTACGAATTCAATGAGGAGGCTGTAAATTCTATTAGTGAATTCTTCCGTTATTCGTTCTACTATGGTATTATTGCCGATATCCCCGAGATACGCTTCGATACATCAGAAAACGAATCTCATTCACTCTCTCCTAATTAATAACTATTCTCAACGACTTGTAGAGTATAACGAATCGCAGGGGTGCCGGATTTTTGATTCTCTCTCCTCTTATTGAATTTCATGAAAATTTCGATAAATTGGACTGAACACATTTCCTATTACCAATGCTCACTACACTGTATATAAAGAATTATGCGCTCATTGACGAACTCGCTATCGCGTTCGAGAGCGGCCTCAATATTCTTACCGGCGAAACAGGCGCAGGGAAATCGATTATCATCGACGCTCTGAGTCTTATCCTTGGAACACGGGCAAGCATTGATGAAATACGCAAGGGAGCCGACAGGGCAATCGTTGAAGGGACATTCAACATCACGGGAAATTCAAAAGTACAAAAGTTAATCGAAGGAAATGAAATCGAATGGAGCGATAATTCGCTGATACTCCGTCGGGAGATTTCAAGTAAAGGACAGAGCAGGTGTTTTATTAACGACAGTCCTGTGACGCTTGCTTTCCTGTCATCTGTCGGTGATTTTCTAATCGATTTACATGGTCAGCATGACCATCAATCGCTTCTTCAAGTCGATACACACATCGATATGCTCGATGATTTTGGTGGACTAGATTCTCTGCGGAAAGAAGTCTCGACCGCATATCATCGAATGACGACATTGATGACTGAACGGGATGCACTGCAGAGACGAGGTGCACAGTTGAAGGAGCGACGTGATCTTTATGAATTTCAAATGAAAGAAATCGATATACTCGGACTTCATCCCGGCGAAGAAGAGGAACTGGAAGCCGAATTTCGGATACTCGAAAATGCCGAAAAATTGTTTGAAACTACCGGGCAACTCTACCAGCGATTATACGGAGAGGAAAATTCGATACACGATCAGCTCGTCCTTATCCGGAATCAGCTTGAGGATCTTTCACGTATCGATCCGTCATTTCATGAACGCTTTGCCGAGTGTCAATCTGCGACTGTTCTGATTAACGAATTGACAAAATTTATTCAGCAATATAATTCGAAAATTGAATTTAATCCCGAACGTCTTGAAGAAATCCGGTCACGGCTGGGACAACTTGCGTTATTAAAGAAGAAATATGGGGGTTCGGTTGAAGCAATCCTGGCTCATCGTGAGGTTATTGGGCGCGAGGTGTCACTCGCCGAGAATTTTGATGAGGAAATCATATCATATACAAAAAGAATCGAGGAGGAACAAAAGCTCTGTTCTAATGCTGCAAAGCGTCTCTCGGAAAAACGCTATGAGATTGCCAAGAAAATCAAGAAGTCTATTGCTGCAGAGCTGATCCATCTTGGAATTCCATCATCAATCTTTGATGTACGGATCACTCAACAACCGGACAGCAATGGATATGTCCGCTTTGGGAGACAATCGTTTTACACAACTTCCAAGGGGATCGATATTGTGGAATTTTATATCAGCACTAATCCCGGAGAAGATCCAAAACCTCTAACGAAAATCGCATCCGGAGGTGAGATCTCAAGAATCATGCTTGCGATGAAAAGCATCCTCGCAAAATCAGATCGGCTGCCGGTTCTGGTATTCGATGAAATCGATGTCGGTGTGAGCGGTCGTATTGCACTGGCAGTGGGCCAAAGCCTCAAGAATCTCTCAAGTTTTCATCAGATTATATGCATCACCCATCTTCCGCAGATTGCGGGCTGTGCCGACGCGCATTATACGGTGGAAAAGAAAAGCGATGGGAAAAGAACTGTAACCACTGTCAGGAAATTGACGCTCGAAGACCGGGTGGAAGAGGTCGCAAAACTTATGAGCGGCACTGAAATAACCGAGGCGGGTCTCGAAGGAGCACGAGAATTAATAAAATTAAAAGAAAGAATTACAGAAGGATAAAACACCGAGCTCTGATAAGAGCGATATTCGAAACAATATAAAAATCTCTATGCCACTTAAGGTTTATAACACACTCACCCGTACTAAAGAAGATTTTGTCCCATATGTCGCCGGCCGCGTCGGAATGTACGTATGCGGACCAACGGTATATGACCACAGCCATATCGGTCATGCAAAAAGTTATCTCTCATTCGACGTGATTCTACGCTATCTTCGCTTTCTGGGTTATAAGGTGCTCTATGTCCAGAACATAACCGATGTCGGCCATCTGACCGATGATGCGGACGAGGGCGAAGATAAAATTGAAAAACAATCGCATCAAGGTAAAATGCATCCGATGCAACTTGCCGAAATGTATATGCGTAGTTATTATGAAGATATGGACACATTGGGTATCATGCGTGCCGATATATCACCCCGGGCATCAGGACATATTACTGAGCAGATCGATTTGATTAAAATTCTCATCGAGAAAAAACTTGCATACGAAGTTAATGGGTCAGTGTACTTTAGCATTCAAGCGTTCAAGGGGTACGGAAAACTTTCAGGACGGAGCGTTGAAGAAATGGAGGCGGGTGCGCGTGTAGGCGTACGCAGTGAAAAACGCCATCCGGCCGACTTTGCACTCTGGAAAAAAGCCGAAGGCGGACATATTCTCCGGTGGTCGAGTCCATGGGGCGACGGTTATCCGGGCTGGCACATCGAGTGTTCTGCAATGTCAATGAAATATCTGGGTATTCCACCTGACGGGGGAATAGATATTCACGGTGGAGGGATTGAAAATCAATTTCCACACCATGAATGCGAGATTGCTCAGAGTGAAGGAGCGACAGGGAAACAATTTGTAAAGTATTGGCTTCATCATAATATGGTAACGGTCGACGGCGTGAAGATGGGAAAATCGCTTGGGAATTCAATTAGTCTCAAAGATGCATTTAAAAAATGGGAACCGCTTGTTATTCGATTCTTCGTGTTGCAGAGCCACTACCGCAGTCCGCTCGATTTCAGCGACACGGCTATTAACAGTGCAGCAAAAGGGCTGGAGAAATTGCAGAATACAATTCGGAGCCTTAGAGTCCAGATCGATAAGAATGCACCCGGGGGACAAGTTTTCATCAATCTTGCGGAGTACAAACAACGCTTCCTCGAAGCGATGGATGATGATTTTAATACACCGCAGGCAATCGCCGTGCTGTTTGATTTAAGTCATGAAGTGAATTCGCTTTTGAATGCAGACAAGCTTCCAGAGAAAGAAGTATTGAGACAAATCGATGAATTTTTTAGGGAATTTGGCGGTGGTGTACTGGGGATAGTTCCCGAAAGTATACCTGTGCGGCAGGCAGCGGCTCCCGAAGAAGAGGCGCTCATGAATCTTCTTATCGAACTCCGGGCCGAAACACGAAAACAGAAACTCTGGGATATTGCCGACATCATACGCGATCGGTTGCAACATATGGGTATCATTCTTGAAGATAGTAAAGAAGGAACAAGATGGAAAAGAATTTCACAATAAGAAAATTTCTTATTTTCTTTTTTACCTATACAGGCGAATCCAAAACATATTTTAATTCTAACAGGTATGATTGTGCATATATTTCTGAAAAGAAATATCGTGAAACAACATAAAATTTTTTCTACACTTATCATTTTTTTCCTTCTAGTTTCATCCGGCCAGGGACAGGTAATTTCAGGAAGTGCAGGTTCTGATGCGTCGGTCGAGCCGCGATATATTATCGACATGCCGACTGCCGGAATACTCAAAAAAAGCCAGCTTGCTTTTGATGCGGAATTTTTTCAACAGGGGGGAATCCTTTTCGGTTTTTCATATGGCCTCTTAGATCGGTTGACACTGGGAATATCATACGGCGGTTACCATTTAATCGGTTCGGAACAGGCTCATTTCAATCCGGCACCGGGATTTCTCATCAAATTTCGTATTTTCGAAGAATCTATCAATTTCCCGGCACTTGTTATCGGATTCGATAATCAGGGCCGTGAACCATATATCGACAGTACTTCCCGATATACAATTAAGTCGCCGGGTATCTTTGCCGGCCTCAGCAAGAATTATTCATTCCTAGGGACACTGAGTTTCCACGGTGGTGTGAATTATAGTCTCGAAAGAGCCGATGGCGATAAGGACTTCAATGGATATATCGGGATTGAAAAAAGTATAGGTCCGACTTTCTCCTTACTCCTGGAATATAACATTGCGCTCAATGATAATACCATTCGTTCTCTTGGGAAAGGGAAAGGGTACCTCAACGCATATGTATCGTGGTCTATGGGAAGCGGATTTACAATAGGGGTTGGATTAAAAAATCTGACTAAGAATCAAGATAACATCCAAGTGGGAAATCGAATCCTTCGGATTGAATATGTAAAAAATCTCTGAATCTGCCTCCATTGTACTGTGTTTAAAAATGCACGGATAAAGGTTCTAGTGTCTATTAGAATGCACACTTTTAAGAGAGATCAATTTTCATTCCCCGTATGACTCATAAAAGTTGCATTTATAGCCCATATTAAAGGGCTTTTTTATTTATTCATTGAAACTTGTTGGCACTGTTGTTGTTCTAATATATGCAGGCTGAAGTTCTATCAGACTGTTTGAAAGAGAGGGTAATACAATGAAAATTGTAATAAAAAAACTTGGATTGACGATAGTCGTCATGGCGGTGGGTCTGCTAATGGCAGGGTGTTATACACAGGTCGGTTCGGTCCGTGACGAGTACTCGCCGTATAATGAAAACGTTAGTGATGACACAACGGGAACGCCCACGTATTCCCATGATCGGTATGGCGGCTACGATGACAACTTCTATGGATATGATTCTTTTAGCCGTTACCGCTTCTTTTCCTTTTATTATCCGACTTATTACTGGAACTGGTCATACGATCCCTGGTACGATTATGGCTGGTATGATCCCTGGTATTCTCCATACTATGGTGGTTGGGGTGGATATTACTCTTATTATCATAATCCGTGGTATTGGGGAGGTAATTCAATAGGTTATTATCACTCTTCAAGTTCTAACGACAGGAGAAGTCCTTTCGGTCAAGGACGTGGACGAATTTCTGATACAAGTCCATTCGGTGGTGGACGAGATGCTGGTCGGACAGGATTCCAAACTACTCCGACAGTCAATCTTCCATCGGCTGCTGGAGTCAACAACACCGGCACGAATGGCGCTTCGGTAAGGCAACAGCCGGCAAATAAGCCCGGTGCAGCACAACAGCCGCGCCAAGCTTCGGTGAGAAAATCATCCAGCAACACCGGACGCAGTCGTAACGGCAACGCTACAGGTCAGGGTAATAGTGGACGCAGTCGTACAGAAGGTAGGCAATACACGCCTCCTCCATCACCCCCATCCCACGATAGCGGAACACGCAGCAGTGGTGGAAGCAGTGGCGGTGATCGTGGTGGCGGCGGCACTCGTAGTGGTGGAGGCGATCGCAGCGGAGGCGGCCGTGGCCGATAAAGATCAATTGATACCTCAAGGGGAGTCTCAGAGGCTATAAAATTTTTTGGGAAGGAGCAGTCACAATGGTTCGCATTATTCGTTTAACGATTGTCATCGCTTTTATTGTGTGCGCCGTCTCTTTGGTGCAGGCACAATATCCTATAGACGCACTTAGATTTTCGTTTGCGAATCTTGGTTCGGGAGCCCGGGCAATGGGCATGGGTGGTGCATATGTCGGTGTTGCTGACGATTTCTCTGCTATTTACTGGAATCCAGCAGGACTCGGTCAGATTCATCAATTTGAATTCACCGGTGGATTCGATAATATCAATGTCAGTAATGATGCAACATATATAAATTCAGTTCAAAACTATACAAACAGCGTGACAAGTCTTGGATCAATCGGTGTTGTCATTCCCATGGCGACAAGACGAGGAAGTCTCGCATTTGCCGTCGGATATAATCGCCCTCAAGATTTTACCGCAGCAGTATCTGCACATGGCTTCAATCAAAAAAGTTCCGTTACTAGCTCTATGTATATAGATCCGTCGAGTATAAGCGGTGATATGGCCTATAATCTTTTTCTTGAAGACACATTGGGAAATATCCGAATTCACGGAAATGTGGATCAGGTTGCCACAATACTTGAAGAAGGTCGGTTGGGAAGCTGGGCATTTGCCGGTGCTATTGAAGCGGCGCAGGATCTTTTTCTTGGTGCTTCACTCGATCTTTATTCGGGGACCTATTCTTACAATCGTGAAATCGTAGAAAGTGATCCGCATGGGTATTACCGGAATTACCAGGAAGGAAATCGCTCTGAATGGCAAGGTCTCAAGCTAACCAGTACAAAGGATCAGGATGTTTCCGGAATAGGAGCGAAAATCGGATTTCTATATCGCATCCACGATCTTGCAAAAATAGGCATGACGATAAAAACCCCATCTATCCTGAGTGTGAAAGAAACCTGGACAGATGATGGAATTTCATATTTTGATAACGGATCACCGTCTAATCAGGTTGATGGAAATCCAGAATATGATATCGTCACTCCGTTTCAATTTTCGGGCGGTGGCTCTGTGATGGTAAAAAATCTGCTCCTGTCAATAAGTGCCGATTTTTCCGATTGGTCACAGATGAAATTTGAGAATAGTCACGATAAGAGTATTGAAAGCGATAATAATAAAGAAATTAAATCCACATTTCGTTCCACACTTAATCTCAGAGCCGGTGCAGAGTTTACGATTCCCGAAACAGATTTAAAATTGCGCGCAGGTTATGCAAATCTTCCCTCACCCTATAAAGGTGATCCCTCATCCTATGCACGACAGTATCTTACATTTGGTGCGGGGTATACAATCGATAACACACTCAGCATCGACGTTGCATATCTCAGGGGATGGTACGACAATTTCGAATACCTTTATGGAGATAGTGGAAGCGGGACACGTATCGATGAAAAAATCAAGTCGAATGATGTAATGTTCACAATCTCGTACAGGTTCTAAAATTGGAAGACGGTGTTTATACCATGGCACCCGGAATAAAAAAACTCTCTCTCTTTCTGCTGGCCATTGCCTTTTCGGGTGCCATAACATCGTCGGTTGCACAGGAGCAAAATTCATCACAATCTGACCGGACGGCTATCCAACCGCGACCCGATAGACCAATAAGAACACCCAGGACCGCAGATCCAGTTAGCGATCGGGGGACCTCGCAACAAGGAAGGAATCCGGGAACTGAGCAGCAGGGTAGAAATCCGAATCTTGGACGACCGATTACAGTACCGAAACCGCAACAACCGGCCAATCCGGATCCAATGAAAACAGTCGTGTTACCTGTACCCGTATTAGTAGAGCCGGTACAGACTACGTTGTCACAGGTCGATGTAATAAGAGAAGATGTATACGAAGAGCCTGCTTTAGAAAATTTCGATGGGTGGGCCCCTCGATGGAAAGTCGGATATACCGCAAATATTACTTCATATGGAATCGGTGCACATCTGATGATTCCAATGGGAGCGCAAGCTAACTCTGAATTTTTTATCAGGCTCGGTATCGCGCTTTTTTCAAAATCCACGAAATTCATCATTGATGGAAATTCGTATGAAGCGGCAAGCGGATTACTCCCATTAGCACTCATGGTAAAAACCACACATTATTCAGTGCAAAACTCTTATGGGGAATTTCGTATTTATTCGGCGGTTGGAGGAGGACCGGTTTTGGGTATGGCAGTACCAAAGAATTTCGACAAGGAAGTGGGGGGACCCTTTACACGGTGGGGGCTTGGCGGAGAACTTTTTGGAGCAATCGGAACAGAGTTTGTGCTCAACGGTAATGTTGGGTATTATGCTGAAGCCGGTTTCAGTTACCTTACGTTTGCAGGACACTCTTTCTCAACAACACAGCAATTCCTCAGTCCAACACTCTCTCTCGGGATAAGATTTTATTAAAAACGAATCCTTTGATTTCGGATTCTACTCCTGAGCCTGAATTCTTAATTGTATTCCACGATCCGCAATATCGAAGTAGTTTTTTTTAAATTATTTCTATTTGATATCCTCTTCATCTTTTCATACATTCTGCTCATCGTGTATTTCACCATCACATCACTTTCCAATGACCGCGCATGTCGAATAAACTCAAACTTGTAATTGGCATTACATTCACGCTGCTCGTTGTTTTCATTGCAATTGCATTGTTTGCCCGTCATCTTGTTACGAAGTCATTTCCAAAAACGGCAGGATCAATTACTGTAAGCATTATTAACCAGCCTGTCTCAATCTATCGCGATGAGCTGGGAATCCCGCACATTCTTGCCGAAAACGAAGAGGATGCGTACATGGCGATAGGATTTGTTCATGCACAGGATCGCCTGTGGCAGATGGAGTTAACACGAAGAATCGGACAGGGACGCCTTTCGGAATTGTTTGGAAGTAGGACCCTAGAATTCGATAAGATGTTGCGGACGATTGGGTTTCAGCATATTGCCGAAGGATTGATAAATAATCTTCACCCTGAAGCACGTCAGGCACTCGAAGCATATACACGTGGCGTGAACGCATACATAGAAATCTCTCGAGGAAAATATCCGATCGAGTTCGATATGCTTCATTACGAACCCGCACCATGGACCATCGAAAACAGCGTTATGATATCGCGCCTTATGGCATGGGAACTGAACATGGCATGGTTATTCAAGTTGGAGATTGGAGATATTGTTGATCGCTTTGGGGAAGAAAAAGCTCGTAGTCTGTTTCCGTCTTATCCGGTCTCGGCCCCTGTGATTGTCGGATCGTCTCACGGGAAAACGGCGGAACTTGCCAGGCACTTTCGCTCGACAGCGCTTGCCTTAAGATCGTTTCTGGGATTTGAAGGAACCTGCATGGGGAGCAACAGCTGGGTAGTATCGGGGACTCGCTCAACGACCGGCAAACCGTTGCTTGCAAACGATCCTCATCTGGTCATTACAAATCCGTCAAAGTGGTATCAGCTCTCGGTTCAGGGTGGTACTCTTGCAGTTGAAGGTGTATCGATCCCCGGTGTTCCCGCCGTGGTCATCGGCCGTAACGCAGACATCGCATGGGGACTAACGAATATAATGGCCGACGAAGCCGACTTCTATATTGAAAAAATCAATTCGAGTGCGCAATATCAATACATTGTCGATGATACGTCACGGCCAATGATGGTACGGGATGAAGAGATTAAAGTACGTGACAGTGCTTCCGTTGTTGTTCAGGTTCGGAGTACTCACCACGGCCCGATCATCAGTGATATTCATGCTTTGGCACATTCAGAGCTGGGTCAGCGGCCCACACACATTGAGCAGACACAACAGATTAGCATGGCGTGGACCGGATTACAGACAGATTCGGATGAAATGGAAGCTTTTATTTTATTGAATCATGCCGCGAATTGGGAGGCATTTCGAAATGCTATCCGTTTTTTTACCGTCCCCGGACAGAATTTTATCTATGCGGATAAAGAAGGAAATATCGGATACCAGGCAGGAGTTCGAATCCCGATGCGTGGAGCTGCGAATCCTTTGCTCCCTCAGCCCGGATGGATTTCAGCAAACGACTGGCGTGGATTTGTTCCATTTGAATCTCTTCCATCACTCTATAATCCACCGGTGGGTTTTATTGCCACGGCGAACAACAAACCAGTGGATGATTCTTACCCATACTATATTTCGACATTGTGGGAGCCCCCTTCAAGGATTGTTCGCATCAGGGAATTGTTGGGCGCGCAGCAGAAATATTCACCCGAGGATTTTATGCGGATCCAGAACGATGCATATTCACCGCTTTCCAGGGAGCTCGTTCCCTATATTCTCAAAGCCTTCGATTCTGTTTCTGTGTCAGATCCCTTCATAGAAACGGCGCTGGATTATTTTCGGAATTGGGATTACCAATTTACACCGACCGATGTTGTTACAACTATCTATAACGCTTGGTTTGTTCATCTTATCCGTAATACGCTGCTTGATGAATTGGGTGAAGACGCATTGCATAACTATGTCTTCCTCTCAAATGTTCCGCTTCGTGTGATACCGCAATTATTGCGCGATAGTTCATCGATATGGTTCGATGATGTCCGTACGAAACAGATCGAAACTCGTGATGATATTATCCGGAAAAGTTTGTCGGATGCGATTGTGGATCTTCGGAATCGATTTGGCGATGAAATGAAATCATGGTTATGGGGGAAGGTACATACAATAAGAATGCGCCATATTTTTGGTGAGAAAAAGCCTCTCGATTTTGTATTCAATCTAGGGCCATATCCGCTCGGTGGAGCCAGCACAACGCTCATCAGCGGCGAGTACAGCTTTAATCGCCCCTATGATGTTATTGTAGCGCCTTCGATGAGGCAGATTGTCGATCTGTCGGATTCGGCTATGATGCAATCAGTGATTACATCGGGCGAATCCGGTCAGCCATTCAGCCGCCACTTCGATGATCAGGTAAAACTCTGGCTGGAGGGGAAATATCACAATCTGACGTTGGATAAAAAAATAATTGAAAGATCTGGATGGGATTGTTTGCGCCTGGAGCCTTGATGATATCGATTGAGAATCAGCTTCTGAGTCGGCTCACGTCCGCCACACATGTAGTATTCTTCACCGGGGCAGGAATGTCGGCTGAAAGCGGTGTCCCGACATTTCGTGGAGAAGACGGCATCTGGAAAAAACTCAAACCGGAAGAGCTGGCGAATTTCGATGCATTCATTCGTAATCCCGAGATGGTATGGGAGTGGTACAAACAACGGAAAAAAATCATAGCCGAGATCACTCCGCACAAGGGATATGGGGTCATTGCTCGAATGGAGCGGATGTTTAAAGATGTAACAGTTATTACGCAGAATATAGATAATTTGCACAGGCGTGCGGGAAGTACAAACGTAATCGAACTCCATGGGAATATCGAACGTAATTATTGCATCGAATGTAACGAACCGTATTCAAATCAGAAAATTCTTGAATCGCCGATTGTTCCCCGGTGCGAGCGGTGCGGGGGATTGGTTCGCCCTGACGTTGTGTGGTTCGGTGAGAATCTTCCGGAGGATGAATGGGGTCGCGCCGTGCAGGCTGCCGGTTCTGCAGACGTGTTTTTTTCTATTGGCACCTCGGTGGTCGTATATCCGGCCGCATCGATTCCTCAATATGCACGGATAAACGGTGCATATTGTGTTGAAATCAATCCCGATCCCACACCGCTATTTGCAATGATGAATTCTGTGATAACGGCAAAAGCGGGAGAAGCCCTCGTTGCACTCGAAGAAAAATTATTGGAGACTGTCCGTCGTTGAAATAACAGCTTTTGGAGATTTCCGATTGCCGATGTCAGATTCCCGAATTCGGAGAATTCCCTGCTCAAACAATCCACCCTGTATATTCAATTCGCATTCCGCAATCCGGGATCCGCAATTTCATCACTATTGAAAAAGCCTACATAATCTTGCCGTAGTAGTATTCCGAAAAATCGGCAACGGTTGGGTGAACAAGCTCCTCAAATTCCTTGTAGGGCATTTTAATGACATCAGTGTGTGTTCCGGCGTTGAAGGTAATTTCCTCGTCATGCGTAAGAGGTTCGGCTACAATAACAGGGAGATTCAACATCGGACCAATCGGCGGCATCGCACCTATCTCAATTGAGGGAAACAATTGAGCCATCTCATCTTCGTGAGCCAGTCTGATGCTTATCACCTGGAGAACATCTCTGAGGTTACTCACGTTGATTTTGTGGTGTGCAGGAAGAACCGCAAGGAGCGGTTTTCCATCCGCAAAGACCAATATAGTCTTTGCGACATCTTTTCCGGAAATGTGAACAACCTGCGCGACCTCCTGTGCCGTATAGGCAGGCCGATGGTGCGTGAGATTGAAGTGGATGTTGTGGTCTCGGAGAAACTGACTGAGAGAGTCGGAGAATGTCATAGTACACCTCCGTTGTGTGGTTAGAAACTTCAGTAAAGTAAGTGCATTTCCGAAGAACGAATAGAGAGGTGGGGTGTTCTTCGTCGGTAATGAAAGAATTGTTTGTATAAGAAGCAAGGGGGGAATTAAATGCAGGACCATAAGAACCAATAGATGTTTAAATTTGGTTTTTGGAATTTATACCATTTATTTCAACAGTTCCGGATATTGATTTTTATCCTGATTTTGGCTATTTTTACTAAACCACGATATACTTATCTCAGCCATAGGATGATTCCGCTCGCGGTTTATGCATATCGGCACACGGAAAATTGGAAGCAATGTTTGTTCCGGGACAAGGGTCATGAAGGGATGGGGACGTGATACGAGCCGGTTTGAAAATCCTTATCATACTTATTATCACGCCTCTTATTGCACTGTATGCGATTTCAGTTGGTTTGCTTAGTCGTACGGGACGGCATTATCATCATATCGGACGATTTTGGTCCCGGTTGCTCCTGAATATATGCGGTATCGATGTAATTGTACGGGGAACCGAGCATATACAAAAAGGTGAACATTATATTTATGTGACTAACCACGCAAGCGCATTCGATATTCCGATCGTGGTCGGCTGTATTCCGGACGACGTCCGCATAGTTTATAAAAAGGAACTCGAGCGAATACCAGTTTTCGGATGGTCGCTGGCGGTTGGACATTATATCAGGATCGATCGCTCGAAGGCGATCGGTGCAATGCGAAGTCTGGAACAGGCCGCAGAGAAAATGCGCCATGGTGCATCGGTTCTTCTATTTGCCGAGGGTACGCGTACCCTCGACGGAAAGCTCCAGGATTTCAAACGGGGAGCATTCTCCCTTGCTGCCAGGGCTAATGTTCCAATTATACCGGTAACGATAAACGGGAGCTTTAAGATTCTCCCGAAAAAGAAATTTCGAATTAATCCCGGCACAGTAGAGTTGATCCTACATAAGCCAGTCCCGATTCATGGACAGAGCGGGAAACAGATTGAATTACATCTGCTTGAACAAGTCCGGGCAGCAATCGCCTCAGAGTATAAAGATCAATAGTCATACTCGATAATAATAATTTGTCTTAAGTTTTACCAGAGGGGTACATTATGGCGGTGACAATAAGCGATGTTGAATATGTTGCGTCGTTGGCGCGATTGGAGTTTTCAACGGAAGAAAAGGAGAAGCTCGCTCATGAACTCAACGAAATTTTAAAATACGTTGAGCAGCTAAACAAACTGAATACGGAGAACGTCGAGCCTCTCTCACATGTCATTGAATTGAATAATGTTTTTCGCGAGGATGTTGTGAAGCGTTCGATTCTTCCGGAAGAAGCATTGAAAAACGCGCCTGCAAAAAACGATAAATTCTTCAAAGTACCAAAGGTCATAGGATCATGAGCTCGGACTATATTGTCGGCATCATTCCGGCGCGGTATGCTTCGACGCGTCTGCCCGCGAAAGCACTTGTTGATATTTGCGGCAAACCGATGGTGCAGCGGGTCTATGAGCAGGCAAAAAAATCGCGGCTTCTTTCACGAGTGATTGTTGCGACTGATGACGAACGAATCGAAGAAGTGGTGCGGCAATTCGGCGGTGATGTAATGATGACGCCCGCAACCTGTACAAGCGGCAGCGATCGATGTGCCGTTGCGGCGCAGGCAATCGATGCAGATCTTATCGTGAATATTCAGGGGGATGAGCCGCTTATTCCACCTTCAATGATCGATGAGGCAATCCAGCCTTTGATCGATAATCAGACGATTCCAATGGGAACGATTGTTCGTCCTATTACATTACCGGAAGAACTTTGTGATCCGGCTGTAGTGAAGGTCGTGATGGACCGGAATGGATTTGCACTGTATTTCAGTCGGTCAGTAATTCCCTTTGTACGTGATGTTCCCGAGAAGGCACAATGGACCGACCATTGCAGATTCTATAAACATTTCGGACTTTATATTTTTCGTAAAGAATTTTTACTGCATTATTCCGCATTGCCTGAGACAGAACTGGAAAAAGCTGAAAGCCTTGAACAGCTGCGTGTGCTTGAAAATGGATATAAAATACGAGTAGTCGTTACGCTAGACGATAGCATAGCCGTTGATACAGCAGATGATCTATTGCGGGTTGTAGACATTATCAAAGGACAGGTATGACACCAAGAAAACAGGCTGATCATTTCCCGAAAACGTTCTGGGGGATTCTCAGGGGTGCATTTCTCCGCGGGCTCGGTCTCAGCATTCCTGTTATGGTGACAATTTGGGTAATCCAGGTTTTATTCCAAGCTGTCGACGGATTTATTTCACCGATATATGACCAAGTTCTTGGAATGCATATTCCCGGACTCGGATTCATCACCGTGATCGTTCTCTTACTCATTATCGGACTTCTCGCCAGAAATTGGGTCGGGTCTTTTGTTTTTTCACAGTTCGATAAACTCATTCTTTCGGTTCCCTTTGCGCGTACGATCTATTCTGCAACGAAAGATCTGATCCAGGCGTTTAATAGTGGGGGAAAAACATTCCGCCGGGTGTTGCTTGTGGAATATCCCCGTCCGCGATTATATACAATTGCATTCCAGACTAATGAGATTGAAGTCACACTTAAAAAAACGGGGGAACGGATGATCAGTGTGTACATCCCGAATCCCCCCAACCCGACGTCAGGAATAATGATTCTTGTCCCGGAAAAAGATGCACACCCATTGGCAATCAGTGTTGAGGAAGGGTTGAAACTCGTCCTCTCGGGAGGAATCGTTTCACCACATCATTTATCCGTCCTTGAATGGAAAAGACAATGAAACGGAAGAAAAAAATCGTCCAACCTCATATCAAATATATATTTGTAACCGGTGGAGTTGTATCGTCCCTGGGGAAAGGGATAGCGGCTGCTTCAATTGGATTCTTGCTCAAATCGCGGGGCCTCCGTGTGACAATTCAAAAATTCGATCCATATATCAATGTCGATCCCGGCACTATGAATCCATTCCAACACGGAGAGGTTTATGTAACTGACGATGGCTCTGAAACGGATCTTGATCTTGGACACTACGAACGTTTTCTTGATGTCAGTATGACACGGAAAAATAATACCACAACAGGTCAGGTCTATTTTGAAGTCATCTCAAAAGAACGCCGGGGTGATTATCTTGGGGCGACTGTTCAGGTGATACCTCATATCACCGATGAGATTAAACGGAGAATGACGCTCCTTGCCGAGGGAGGAAATTACGATGTAGTCATCACGGAAGTGGGTGGGACTGTGGGCGATATTGAGAGTCTTCCTTTTCTCGAAGCAATACGCCAATTTATACTCACCGTAGGACGGAAAAATGCGCTGAGTGTTCATGTGACTCTTGTTCCATTTATTCAATCGGCGGGCGAGATAAAAACCAAACCGACGCAGCACAGCGTTAAAGCGCTTCAGGAAATCGGTGTGCAGCCTGATATTTTAATTTGCCGGACACAGAAACCACTGTCGAGAGATATTCGCGAGAAGATCGGGCTGTTCTGTAATGTAGAAGCAAATTGTGTTATAGAGGGGCGTGATGTTCCGACGATTTATGAAGTGCCGTTGGTATTTGCGCGCCAGAACGTTGATTCGATAGTACTTGAAAAACTTCATTTGAAAGCAGGACCACCCTCACTGAAAGCCTGGGAATGGTTTGTCCGGCGTGTAAAAAAGCCGCAGGGACGCATCCGAATCGGCGTCTGTGGAAAATATACCGAGCATCAGGATGCGTATAAAAGTATTACCGAATCCTTTGTTCATTCCGGAGCGGAAAATAATGTCGCTGTTGATCTCCAATGGATTCGTGCCGAAGACATTGAAGATGAAGGACCCGAGAAGCACCTACATGGTATCAATGGATTACTCGTAGCGCCCGGTTTTGGCGAACGAGGTATAGAGGGAAAGATCAGGGCAGTACAATATGTTCGTGAAAAAAAGATACCGTTTTTCGGAATTTGCCTGGGCCTTCAGTGTGCGGTCATTGAATTTGCGCGGAATGTGTGCGGAGTAAAAGATGCTAATAGTACGGAATTCAGGGATACACAGAATAATGTCATCGATATGATGCTCGAGCAGAAAAAGGTGAAGGAAAAAGGGGGGACAATGCGTCTGGGGGCATATCCATGCGGATTGAAAAAAGGAACCAAAGCATTCGCAGCCTATAAAGAAAAGGTGATATTCGAACGTCATCGACATCGCTATGAAGTGAACAACCGTTTTCTTCCATTACTTCAGGAACACGGACTCGTTATCAGCGGCGTATGCCCGGAAAATAATCTTGTCGAAATGATCGAGCTCTCACATCATCCGTGGTTTGTCGCCGTTCAATTCCACCCCGAATTAAAATCGCGTGCGACAAATGCCCATCCCCTTTTCCGGGAATTTGTCAAGGCATCGATACAGTATCAGCAGCGTCGTAAACGCTAATGTCAAGTACCAAAAATAACTTGACCTGTGTCGAGCATCAGTCGAGACACATGTATCGGGCATCAGTCGAGATACAAGTGCCCGGGCAACCATTAATTCTTTCAAAAACAGGGCATTCCACTCTCCAAGCGGGATTCCAACTATTAAATTCATTTAGAATTATAATTATATTATTGGAACGGTGAGAATTTATAGGATTAAAACTGACGGAAATCGGAAGGAATAGCATTATATGGCGCTTCGACTTATTCAAGTTATTTTTGAACGGGGACGCTAGCGTCGCACTTCCATCTATATTCAAATAAGGAGAATGCAGACGTGTATCGGCGTTTTTGGAAATATGGAGTCGTTCTTTTTCTTTTTATCACATCCTTTTCCGGTGTACATGCGAATGTCCTCGATAATATCGCCGCACGGAAATTAACTATCGAAGGGCTTCAATACGCATATGACCTGGATGTCGCGAATGCAAACAGTAAGTTCGATCAGGCAATCGATGCAGATTCGACGTTTGCACCGGCCGTGCTATACCGTTCGCTTCCCTTAATCTGGAAACTTCTTGCAAACAGAAATCAGGCGGATTACGATGAGTTCATGAAACGGGCCGATCAGATATTTAAAGTTGCTGAAGGAAGTCTTGAAAATAAACCGGGTGATGCCGATGCGCTGTTCGCCATCGGTATGACATATCTGTATCGGGCGTGTATCCACGGACGGTTCGACAGTTATATCAAAGCTGCGTGGGATGCACGGAAGGGATATAGTTATCTTGAAGATTGTGTTGAAGTGGAAACAAATTTTCATGATGCCTATCTCGGACTGGGTTTTATTCACTATGTTGCCGCGATGCTTCCTAGACCGCTCCGATGGATGTTCGCAATTATTGGTGTTGAATCGGATATGCATAAAGGAATTGCAGAGATACAACGAGTTACCGAAAAGGGAATCTATGCCAAAACAGAAGCCCAATTCTACCTCGGCATGTACTACGCCTATCTTGAAGAAGAACAACATGGAGTCGATCTGCTGAATTCGCTTTCAACGCAATTCCCCGGGAATGTCATTTTCATTTATAACCTTGCGGGAGCCGAGTTACGGCAAAAACATGTTGATCAGGCGCGTGAATTATTTAAAAAAGTGCTTCAGTATGCTAAAACCGACTATGATATCATGGCGATGTATTCAACATATCGACTAGGCGAGTGTGCGTTGCGGGTAAATGACTTTCCCGAAGCGAAAAAATGGTTCTCACAGTATCTTCAACAATCGGTCGCTCCACATTTTCGTGCGGTTGCTTTTTATCGTATCGGACAATGTGAAGAGGCAATGGGGAACCGACAGCAAGCACTTGAGGAATACGGTAACGCTGTAGCAATCCAGACTAAACATCAGGAAGATCGGGTTGCAATTAGACGAGCCCAAAAAGCACAACTACGGCCAATGTCATCGATTGAACTCATCCTTTTTAAAACCGATAATCTATATTATGCAGGTGATTATACAACGGTTGTGAGTGCTTATCAACAGCTTATGAAACGGACAGATTTATCGGATGATGAAAAAGGGGAGATCTATCACGGTCTCGGCCGGGCGTATATCGATATGAACCGGCTGGACGATGCCGCGAAAATCCTCAATAGAATATTCGGATTGAAATTTATTACTGAGACATGGATTCAACCGTGGGCACGGTATTACCTTGCCGTTGTTGCCGCAAAACGCGGAGATAACGATCTTGCTAAACAGTACCTCGATATTGCTCTCGACGCCGATAATTATGATTATAAAATGTGGTTGACATTCCGGGCGGAACGGCTCAAAGAACGTTTATAAGAATTATCTTTACTCTATCGTATGGTTATTCAATTCCTTGGAGCAGCACAAACTGTCACCGGATCTATGCATCTGATCACGGTCAACGGAAAGCGTATTCTCCTCGATTGCGGTATGTATCAAGGTCACCGGGACGAGGCAAATGAACGCAACAGGAATTTTCCGTTCGAACCGGCATCGATCGATGTCGTCGTCCTGTCCCATGCCCATATTGATCACAGCGGTAATTTGCCCGGCCTGGTAAAACAGGGATATCGTGGTCCGATCTATTCGACCTCTGCGACACGCGACCTCTGCGCTATCATGCTTCTTGATAGCGCCTATATTCAGGAAAAGGATGCCGAGTTTCTGAACAAAAAAAACCATCATAACAATAAACCTCCGGTCGAACCTCTGTACTCGGTTGACGATGCTCGGGAAACAATTCAATATTTCCATGGCGTCGGGTATCACCGTGAGACAGAAATCGCCAGAGGAGTGATGATGACCTATTTCGATGCGGGGCATATTCTGGGATCGGCTGTAACACTTCTGAATATCCGTGAAAATGGAACAAATTTCCGTCTTGGCTTCTCAGGTGATCTCGGGCGCCCACACCTGCCAATTCTGAAAGATCCGGAACCGCTGCCGCAGCTTGATGTATTGATTACCGAAAGTACGTATGGCGGTTATTTTCACGATTCTATTGTCGATATGCCTCAGCGGCTTCTTGAAGCAGTCAGTGAAGCCGTATCCCGCGGCGGAAAAATTATTGTCCCATCATTCAGTGTCGGTCGTACACAGGAAATTGTCTTCACACTCCATACACTTGCCGAGGAAGGAAAACTACCTCGATTCCCGATTTTTGTCGACAGTCCGCTCTCGGTAAATGCGACAGAAGTCTTTAAACTTCATCCTGAATGTTTCGATGAAGAAATTAGCAAACACGTCCTCCAGCATGATGATCCTTTTGGACTGAGCCAGCTGACCTACATTCAGGATGTTGAAGAATCGAAAAGACTGAATACCCGTGAAGGTCCTTTTATGGTTATTGCCGCGTCCGGTATGTGTGAAGCGGGGCGCATTCTTCATCATCTTGCGAATAACGTTGGAGATCCCAAGAATACTATATTGATAGTCGGATATCAGGCAGAAAACACACTCGGGAAAAGAATTGTCGACCGTCAATCGCCGCTGAGAATCCTCGGCGGGGAATATGAATTAAGAGCCCGTGTCGTCGTCATGAACTCGTTTTCAGCCCACGCCGATCACGGTGAGATGCTTAACTATTATAGCAATCAGAATTCAAAAGAATTGAAGGATATATTTCTCGTGCATGGCGAGTTGTCCCGTCAGGAAAAGCTTGCCGAAGCATTCAAAGAAAAAGGTTTTCGGAATACGGTAATACCGGAACGTTTTCAGAAGGTTGAATGGTGAAATCACCATAAAGGGTATGAACCGTCTGTTTGTGAATATTACGGGGATAATGCTCTGTGTGACGACCGGCATGGCTCAGCAGACTTCACCCACGCGTTTCGAAGAGCAGCCCGCCGATTCCCTGATGGCAATTCGCAATCAATCGCTCATTGGATTTGAGCGGAACCTGAATACATATCTCTGGACGGGTCGTCTGGCGCTTCAAAAAAACTATGGAGATTTTTCCCTGGAAGTGAACGATCTATACCACTCTTCGACAATAATCGCAACTCAGAAATTCGTCAAGGATGAACAATCACTTAATGCGCTTTTCTCCCAGAAACTCAGCACAGCATTCAGTGCACGTCTGCTTGCGTCTTCCATTGTCCTGTCCGACAATCGAAATCTCGGTATCAGCGAGGTGTCATCCCATCAGCTCCTCGGCGGAGTTGAGCTTCATCCTTATGACCTCGTCGAAATTTCACCTATGCTGGGAGTCAGATATGACAACCAGCTTGGAATTAATAATCAGGGTTTCAGTTATCAGGTGAACGGGCGCATATCCGATCTTGACCTTTCGGGGTATCGTATGAATTTCCTGGGAAAATATTCCGGTGACGATATATCTCCTCGAAAAGGAACAAGCAACCTTGCCTCGCTCGTGATTACGAAAGTTTTTTCTGATCAGGCGTGGAATAAGCTCCGTTTTCAATTTCTCCAGAATCGGCGTGATTTTTATTTCAATGCCGATACGCTTACCCAACTCCAATATAATGTCACATCCAATATCGATAGCAGACGAGAAAATATTTTTGCTGTAAGCGAGGAACTGACATATCACCTCAGCGATGTCTCGGCATTGACGTTCGGGACCGATATTTCCAATCGTCTTGTCAGTCGTGTGACGGTCTATAAAAATTTTCTCTATCCCTCAAGCAGTATTTTCGATGCCGATGTCGGAGAATTTCGTCTTGAAACACTTCTTCAATTCTTATATACTAATCAAAATTCGAATGCAATGATGCGCTTGACCTATGCCGAGCGTGATGAGCGCCATACCGCCGAGAATATCGAGTCGGTAGAGAAGAATTTTTATGATATGCGTCGCCGGGAGGAGGAGAAAAAAGATAATAGTTCACGGAAAATTTCACTTGCAGGAAGTGGATCATTTCCCCTGTCGAGTTCCGACCGGATTGAGACGTCGTTTTCGACAAGCCTGCTTCAATACGACACACCGAGTCTTGAAAATGTGGACGACCGCGATGAACTTTTAATTGTGGCGGGCATCGCTGAAGAACGGGTATGGAGCCCATCCTTGCGTGTCAGGGTGAATGCGGATGTGGTCCTTAATCATATGGTATATCTGCTTTCTCAACGAAGCGCGAATAATAATTGGAACCGGATTATCCGACTGGCACCCAGAATCTACTATTCACCGGCATCGTGGTTTCATACGATAAATGTTTTCGAAGTGCTGGCAAATTACACTGTGTACGACTTCGAGGAAGAAGTGAAATCGGTCAAAAGTTATTCATTCAGACAATTCAGCTGGCTGGACTCGACAGCAGTCCAGGTTACGCAACGAATATGGATCGATGGTGTGGTGTTGTGGAAATTCTACGAAAGGGGACAATTATTCTGGAAGGAGTTTAAAGAACGGCCGGCCAATTATTTTTCAGAACGGTCGCTCTTCACACAAATGCGGTACAGCGCACCGGGTGTCACTTTTGCCGCAGGCATACGTATGTTTAGTCAGAAACGGTATAACTCGCAAGGAGACGCCAGGGAGCTAGAAGGCTCGATTCTTAATATTGGACCCACCTGCATGATCGACTGGATGTTCAGTCGTACTGGAATGCTATCGTTGAATGGTTGGTATGAGATACAATACCAGACCGATGTCACGACACTGACGTATTCAAATCTGACAATGCGAGTCACCTTTACATTATGAAAAAAAATGGTAAAATATTTCGCTTAAGTCTGGGAAGCAGTCCAAGAAATATCCGGAGGGTCGAAAGGTTTCTTAAAAAAGTTAATATATACGCCCACCTTGACGAAGTCCATTTTCATAAACTTCTCGTTGCAGTTACGGAAGCTGTGAATAACGGCATTTTTCACGGAAATAAATCGAATCCGGAAAAGAAGATCTCGGTTGTTTGTCACGTCACCGGTGAAGCACTGGAATGCCGGGTATGCGATGAAGGAAAGGGTTTCAATCCGGTAAATATCCCAAGCCCGTTGGATGAAAAGAACCTGCTCAATGAACATGGACGCGGTATATTCCTTATGCGGACATTGATGGATACCGTGGAGTTTGTGAAACATAAGGCTGGGACTGAAGTGATCATGACGATGCACTTCTACAAAATATAAAGGCAGACACTATCGTCTGCCCTTTGTACTGAATCTCACCGACATCTCTATTTTAATTTTAATCTCTCAATAGATTACGCCGACTCATAATGGTTCGGCCGTTCGGTAATTTCATCGAAAATTTGGTCACCCGGCATTACTGGGTACTCTTAAAAATTTTTACTTACTAATTCCCGGGCCGTACCGGTCGTGGCCGATCCCATCGGAGTCCATGCAATTTTCACCGGACCTACATTTTCATAAAGCCACATGGTGAGGATATTACCATTTTGTGAACTCAAGGTAATCGTTCCTGAGGTGGCAGTAAGACTATAATTAAGTTCACCGCGATAGGCCGAGTAAGACCCGGCAGGAACATTGACATTTTCTTTTTGATTGATAACGCCGGAGAGCGTTAATTGTATTCGAACGGGAATCGATAGATCAGGCGAATACTGATAAGTTACCGTTGTGTCAAGCGAGTAGATATCGTAACCTGTGCCCACACCGGCCGAAGGCTGGAAAAACGGGAGCCATATCAAAGGAAGCGCGAGTGAGACCGGAAAATCTTGAAACATATTTTGCGGAAGTGTGAAGTAAATTGTCCCATCAGTTCCTTTTCGAGCCGTGATCAGCGTGTCGAGTTTGAAAAATTGTCCGTTCGTTGTATAAATGCTGTCGACTAAAATATTGCCGGTTTTTCCCGCAATCGTTACTGAAGATCCCACCTTTGTCGCAACCCTGTAATCGGTTCCGGAAATTTTAGTACCTTGTGCATTGGTCTCGTATTCATTATAAACATAGAGATGGCCTTCAACAATGGGGAAAAGATCGCCGCTGATTGTTGGCGGCGTCTCCGTTGGAGAAGAGTTTTTCTTGCATCCCACAGCCGCGGTTACGAGAAAAATTACAAGGATGACCGTAACATGATTTAGTATAGCACGCATAGAAATCTCCGGTAAAAAGTATATAAGAGATATTGTTATAATGAAATCAATGTACAGAAGTGAATTTCTATTGTCAAGGGCTTTCCAATTGACCTTTCCTTAACATCTGTGTATATTCTTCCACACGCGCCACTCCTTAAAACATTTATACTACCGCTCTATGGATACCACATTTATTATTGTCGGATTTCTGTTTGTTGTACTTATCGTGATTCTATGGCTTATACTGAAGCGTCTGCCGTCGATGCCGACACAACAGCCATCCGATCAGTCAGCTCAAATAGCACTGCTGGTCCAACAGCAGGTTGAAGCTCTTCGTGGAGAAATGACAGGCAGCATGAAGAATACCGCCGATACTGTTTCGACAAATCTTAAGAATACAACAGACAGTGTTAATCAACAGATTGCCGCCGTTGTCCAACAAATGCAGAAGGCAAGCGAGATGATGAATAATCAGCTGGCCGGTGTGACACGGCAGGTTCAGGAAGCCACGGGACAGGTTGGCAACCGTCTTGATGGTGCGGCAAAAGTGATCGGTGAAGTTCAGAAAAACCTCGGAGAATTAGGAAAAGCGACGCAGGAAATCAAGGAGCTCGGCCAGAATGTTTCGAAGCTCGAAGAAATGCTACAGGCGCCGAAACTGCGAGGCGGATTGGGCGAGCTGATGCTCGAAGAACTTCTAAAACAGGTGATTCCTGCATCATCGTATGCGACCCAATACCGATTCCGGAACGGTCAGACTGTCGATGCAATCATCCGAACACCGAACGGCATCATCCCCATCGACGCGAAATTCCCGTTCGAGAATTTCCGCAAGATGATCGAAGCACAGGCAGACGCAGAAAAGCGAACGGCATATCGGACGTTCATCAATGACGTCAAAAAGCATATCGATGCAATCGCTCAGAAATATATTCTTCCGGACGAAGGAACCTTTGATTTCGCGTTAATGTACATCCCGGCGGAAAATATTTATTACGAGACCATCATTAAAAATGAGGTATACGGCGACGATAACAGTCTTTATGAATATGCCTATGAACGCCGGGTATTCCCGGTTTCCCCAAATACGTTCTACACACAGCTTCAGGTTGTTTCGCTTGGATTTAAAGGACTTCAGATCGAAAAAAGCGCAAAAGAAATTATACAGAACCTCTCACGCCTCCAAAATGATCTCCAGCGGTTCGCGGAGGATTTTGAAACCGTCGGCAGACATCTGACAAATGCAAAAAACAAATACGATGAATCGGCACGTAAGCTCGATATGCTGGACGATAAGCTGAAACTTGTGACATCGCAGGCGCTGCCTGAAGGTCAGCAGCAGCAATTGGATGGAGATAAATAGGAAGGAAACCGTCTAAGACGCAGGAAGACGACCTCGAAGGATGCAATATTACAGAATCGGTATTATTAGGAAGCGGGGAGAAATACTATGGCATGTTATATATGCAAAAGTACTCACTCCGCATCTTATGCGGGTCAATCTAATTATAGTTAGCCACACTTAAAGGAGAATATAATGAAAATTAACCATCCTCTCTTTTTAACAATATTATTGATTCCACTCTTTGTTACAAATACTTTCTCTCAGTCGGCGACTCATTTACTAACATTCCTGCCAGACACAATTGGTGAGTTTGTTGTGAGTAAAAAAGTTGCTGACGAGAAAGAACAGACTAAATTACATATAAATAATGATACTTTATTTGCACGTGTTCAAAGATGTTACGATTCTCCGAAAGGACTAAGAGTGTTTTTAGCAATCATTCATGGATCAGGAGTGTCGTATACTATTGAAAGAACATTTTCAAAAGATGGTACAGCGATAAAGATTTTAAATTATGATGCTATTGTTTGGCAAGATAAAAACTTTAGCAATTGTGTAGGAGGTTCAGTTAAAGTACGTGATAATATGATGGCAACGGCGATTGTCATGGGGACAACTGATAAGAAATATCCAAAATCAATATTAGGTAAATTAGATCTTAAGAGGTTAAGTGTGGCTAACCAGGTACTCAAGCTGACCGAATGAGCGCCCGCCTTCGTGCTTTGCACTTCGGCGGGTAGATGGGTACGTTAAGCATGGCGTATGGTGGATTTAGGTTCTTATAATTATGTTCTTTGGACTTCATGACTTTTGTGTAATTGATTTTGATATCAGCATGAATCCTGTTTGGGGTAGTACAATCTGAAAGTTTTCGTATCCGCAGGTTATGCCTCATCCGTTAGGTGCGCCGAGCATAATCTTATTCTTATAACAATGATTAGCGTTCGACCTATTATTGGTACCGATCAAACTTGGATTAATCGCATTCTCACTGAGCGATGGGGATCGACTAAAATTGTTACTCGTGGCGTTGTTCATGCTGCGAATGAACTATCTGGTTTTATTGCTGTTGAAGAAAATGTTCCAGTGGGTTTTCTTACATATCGTTTCGATGCGGGATCATGTGAAGTTGTATCGCTTAATAGCCTTTCTGAAGGTTGTGGAATAGGATCGTCTCTTTTGAAATCTGTTGAGCAAATTGCTAAAGAGAAAATGTGCAATCGAATTTGGCTTATTACAACGAACGACAACCTTCATGCTTTGCGATTTTATCAGCGGAGAGGATATGTCCTTACAGCAATACATTGCAACGCGATTGAAAAATCTCGTCAACTTAAGCCTCAGATTCCAATGATTGGTAATGATGGTATCCCATTGCGTGATGAAATCGAATTAGAAAAAAGACTTTAACATATTTGTCTTGCGGCGTTCTAACCAGGCGCTCAAGCCCCGATAGATCCCACTGAAGTACGTGGGACCGTAAATCTCACTTGAGAACGTGAGACGGAAGAAAACGGAACACGGAAACATCGGGACGTAAAAAACGCGAAAGTCAAGAATTTGATGAACTTACTTGTCCGCCAGTATTTTGGCGGAGCCGCCATCCGTTAGGGCGCAGCGCTTTTCATAATAATAGAAGCTATATAACACTTTATAAAACCAAATTATGAAACAGAACATTTTCTACATATTATTTTTTTTATTCAATGTATTAGCATATTCCCAAACTAACGAAGCAGCAAAAATAGACATACTTTTTAAACACTGGAATACATTGATTACTCCAGGATGTGCTGTCGGAATAATCAAAGACAATAAAGTAGCATTTACAAAGTGCTATGGTATGGCAAATCTTGATAATAATATACCGATCAATAATAATACGAAGTTCATAACCGCATCTCTTACAAAACAATTTACAGCTTATTGTATTGCTATTCTTATTTCTCAAGGGAAATTGAGCTTAGAAGATGATATAAGAACGTATCTTCCAGAATTTCCTTATTCAAAAGACACTTTGAGAATTAAACACTTAATATATCATACAAATGGATTGCATGATTATAGTGTCTTGATGAGCGTATGTGGTGATTCATATGATGATTTAAACTATGAGCAAATGGTAAAAGAGAAGGTCTATTCTATATCAGTATCAAAATTTAAGCCCGGTGATAAGTTTGAATATAGCAATAGCGGTTACTATTTGCTTTCTGAGATAATTGAACATGTCTCTCAATTACGAATTGACGAATTTGCTCGAAAATATATCTTTAATCCGCTTGGGATGAATGATACATATTTTTATACGAATCCAAGAGCAAAGAGCAGTAATATGGCCGTTAGCTATACACAGAATATATTCGGAGATTATCAAAAACAGTACTCAACTACCCCGCCATTTGGGTCAGGGAATTTAATTTCTACTTTACATGATTTATTATTATGGGAGCAGAATTTTTATGACAACAAATTATCTAAAAACAAACTCAACGATTTGATTTTAAAGCAAGGGGTTTTGAATAAAGGCGATACCATTGATTATTGTTTTGGATTAAAAATTGGAAGACATAAAGAGCTGAAAATCATTTATCATTTTGGCGATTATAACTCATTTGAATCAAATATTATCAGGGTTCCCAAACATAAATTATCAGTAATAATACTTGCTAATGATAAATTGGCAAAAACATACTTTGACAATTATTCTTTGGCCCACAAGATAATAGATATATTTCTAGACCAGAGTTCAAATCCTAAGATCCCTGAAAACAGATTTAAACCATTTAGTTCGGAAGAATCAATTAAAAAATATATTGGAGTGTATAAATCAAAGAATGGAATTACATCAATAAGCTATGATGAAGGGCAATTGAAATTAAGTCATTCATGGGGAGATTGGTACTATTCAATTATCCCTACCTCAGATAGTGTCTTTTGTGATGAGTATGATTTTGAATATGCTTACAAATTTAAATTAAATGATAATAAAGATGTAATGGGATTATGGACTCAACATACGGGTTATATGGAAAAGATAAATGCTGATAGCGTTTTAAAATTATCAAATGATTACAGCGGAGCCTATTATTCAAAGGAATTAAATACAGTTTATAAGTTATACCGAGAAAAAGGGAAAATATATTGTAAAATCAACAGCAAGGCTTCGAAAGAATTAATAATTACAGGAAGGGATACTTTTAGATTGAATAAGAACGTGATAAAGGTAGTTCGTAATGATTCAAACATTATTAATAGGATCGAGGTAAATAATGAATTTGTATTTAACAAATTATAAAATAAAACAATAGCTGCGCCCTAACCAGCGTATCCCCGATGAAAAGAATCGGGGCAAACTGGAATGAGCCCCGCTAAATCCCACTGAAGTACGTGGGACCGTAAGGAACACGGAAGCAGCGGGGTAAACTGTGGGTACGTTAAGCATGGCGAGCATAGGTTTAGTGAAGATTTGAAAGTAACTACATGGAATTCGTTTTGTTTTCATCGAACTTGAAAGTTCACGTTGCAGCAGCTTAGTGCCCATCCGTTAGGCGGCACAAACTATAGGAATTTCCACTGGCAATGGAATAGAGGTAAATATGATGTCCGCATGTGGAGTGCTTTGTTCAGAATGCCCGGCATATCTTGCACTGGCAAAAGGAATTGCGCATCAGAAGCGCACTGTAGAGGCGTGGCATAGAATCTATGGACTGAATGAGACTGTCGAACATATTTCGTGCTGTGGTTGTCTCGGGCCAGACGATGAAGTATTTCACACAAGCCGCAATTGCAAGGCGCGACGTTGCTGCCGATCCAAAGGATTCGGTAGTTGTGCTGAATGTCCAATTGAATCTTGTGTTAATTTGGAAAAAGCGCAGTCTGTCTGGGATAGAGTACCAAATCTAATCGATAAGTTGTCATCAACAGATTTTGCTACCTACGCTCGACCGTATTGCGATCATCGCAAACGGTTAGCAGCTGCACGCACTTCATTTCACAATCGATAGTAATCTAGTGCCGTTCAAACTAATATTTTGAAATAATTCTATCAGATTTTAGTAGTTGGAATCCCGCTCGGAGAGCGGGATGCCCTGTTTTTTTATAGGGAATAATAGTTGGCAGGATACTAGTGTTGTGCCGGCTGACCCGCGACTGCAGGCGACTTGGCCTTCGGCCGCGCGAAAATTCCGAATTTTGCTTCGATGGACTATTTATAAATCGACAATCTTTCAGCACTTTGAAAGAACTCGCAATATCTCATCATGGATCTTCCCGTTGCTCGCCACAATGTTTGGAGTATATGCGTTCATCGGTTTTCCTTCGAAATTTGTCACCGTGCCGCCCGCTTCACGAATGATGATTACTCCCGCTGCTATATCCCATGGATGAAGCTGTACTTCCCAGAAACCTTCGGCACGCCCGCATGCCACATATGCCAGATCGATTGCCGCTGAACCGAGCCGGCGTATTGCCTGAGCTTCGATAACAAAGTTATTGAAATGCTCGATGGCATTGAAGGGATTATTCTTAACATCGTAGGGAAAACCGGTAATGAGAAGACTGCGAATCAAACGATCCTCGGCTGAAACCTGTATCCTTTTTCCATTTAGAAATGCACCGCTTCCCTTTTCGGCGGTGAAGAGCTCATCGTGCATTGGATCGTAGATGACGCCGGCAATTATTTCTCCCTTATGTTCGATACCGATTGAAACACAGAACATCGGCAAGCCGTGCATATAGTTTGTCGTACCGTCGAGTGGATCGATGATCCAGCGGTAGTCCGACGTCCCTGCGCTTCTCCCGCTCTCCTCTGCGACGATATCATGAGTGGGGAATTGCTTTTTAATCGCGCCGATGATCATCGCTTCCGAACGTTTATCGATATCCGTTACGAGATTGATTTCGGATGATTTCTGTTCGATGGTAGTAATATTGCCGATGTTGGCTTTAAGGAAAATGCCGGCTTGTTTAGCAATTTCGATGGCAAGAGAGAATATCATAACCTAAATATAAGGAAACCCTTCGACTCATCCCGACATCCCCACTAAGAAACGTGGGACGTAAAGAACACGAAAACATCGGGATTCGCTCAGCGAAGCAGTACTTTAGTACAGGGCGAGAAGTTTACCCTGTGTTTCGATCTTAATTAAAAAAATCCGTGTCCCGAACTGAATGGTACACGGAGTATTTAATGGCAATTTAAAAAATTATAGTCCGGTTTTCGCAATGCTTGCTTTCACATCCTCTATATCGAGTCCTTTCCCCTGAGGTAATCCTTCAACTACATCGATCAGGACTATATCGTGTGCGAGATCATTTTCGGCGAGACGCTGCGCTGTTGCTGCGCCGACGTTACCGGCGCCAATGACTGTAATTTTCATATTACGCTCCGAATTTTTGCTATCCCGATCTCAATCCCCTCGAAACGGAACGTTATAAAAAATATTGAAAAAACTTATGCGGATACACTGACTGTCTTTTTCGTTTTATTGTGCTGCTTGAACTTCACAACACCATCGACTAACGCAAAAAGTGTGTCGTCACTGCCTATGCCGACATTTACTCCGGGAGCAAATTTTGTACCCCGCTGTCTGACAATAATGCTTCCGGCGGTTACCCGCTGACCGCCAAATGCCTTGACGCCGAGTCGTTGAGCGTTGCTCTCGCGGCCGTTTCGTGAGCTGCCGGCGCCTTTTTTATGAGCCATGACTTCTTCTCCTTACATCTCCCGAGCATATCGCAAATCGGGATTTACTATCCGATATTTGTTATTTCAATTTCTGTGTACTGCTGACGATGACCCCGTTTTACCCGGTAACCTTTTCGCCGTTTCTTTTTGAAAACGATGACTTTATCGTCTTTCACATGGCCTAGAACGGTCGCTTCGACCTTCACACCATCAACAATCGGCGCACCGACTTTAATATTATTCTCGTCAGCCAACAGTAACACCTTATCGAATTCCACTTTTGTCCCTGCTTCACCTTCAAGTTTCGGAACGAAGCATTTACTCGACGGGGTTACTTTGTACTGGTGTCCTGCTATCTCTACAACGGCGTACATCCTGAATTCCTCCTAAGTAGGCGTGGTATCTATAATTAAAAGTCTACAAATTTACGGAAAAAGGGCGATAAAGTCAATCTTTTTGCTACTCATTTTGAATAATGCTTGTTCATTCCGAAAAGCACTACTTGTAAGAACAATAAAGCGTTAGCCTATCGTTCCCCGTCAAACCAGAACAGTCAACCCGTCTCATCCTGTATCATCTGAATATAAGCACCCTACATTATTTGCCACAGAGTATATGCACTTATTTTTCTCGGAACGGCCGAGTATATGGTTTGCATTTTCTTTCACGATCCTTTTTCGTACCTTTGAGCAGCATCATGAAAACCCGTGCCGCTCAAATACTCGACTTACTTTAACCGTAGACCGGCGGGCGTTCACAGTCCGGTAGACGATCTTTGAAATCATTTATGCGGTCGTGTTATGCCGAGGGCATGTTATATGGACAAAAGCAATCACCTCGCATCTTATGCGGATCAATCTAATTATAGTTCGATGTCACAAATAGGGAGGTAAAATGGGAGCAACCGGTTGGGATTATTTTACACCATATCAAGAAAACATTGAAAAAGCATTGCAAGAGTTGCAACAAAAAGTTTTAGAAAGTGGTAAGTATGGGCCTGCCAGCCAATTCACTCCGGAACTCTTGAAACAATTCCCGCAGTTAAAAGCATCTGCTGACATGTTAAAAACACTCGATGAACAGGTGCTAAGAGAATTCGGCCCAATAAAATCCATTGATGATTTGCGGGAAGCATTTGCCGAAGCAGGGACTCACACCATTATAGATATTGAAAGGATTAGCACGGAACCGAATATTGGCATAGCCTATCCTGTACCCAGGGATATTATTCAAAAGATCTATGGTACAATTAAACCTTCCCACGGGGATGTTGAATCAAAACATGGATGTCTATCGGAAACTTTGAATATTAAACGGTTTCAGGCAGTGTATTTGATTGTTTATGAAAACGATATTCCAAAAGAAATATATTTTGAAGGGTGTTCGGGTGACTAAAAACATCGAACGTGACATTCCAGCCGACATTGCGGGTGCACAAACCGCACCCACAACGCGGCTGAATTCTTTCGTTAGGCGGCGTGTTAAATGGTCATAAAACAAGAACACTGTATCTTATGCAGATCAGTCTAATTATTGTTATCACATTGAAAGGAGACACATAAAAATGAAGAAATTGTTTTTCTATGCCCTTTTATCGGGATCAATTGTAGTATTGATGACCTTATTACTCCCACTTCAGGTCCAGTCTTTTTCTGCCGGAAATTTTAGCTCATTACAGCAAGAGAAGCTGAAGGAGATCGCACGGATGATCTGGGATAAAAAACCGGAGGCCCAAATCCTTAAAGTTTGGGAAACCTTTGTGGAAAAAGAAAAAAGAAGCAAACCCGACTTTCAGGATGCTATCAAAATAATTTTTACGGAAGAAAAAGCCATTGCCGATAAAAACGTCAAAATAGCTCAAGAAAAAATCCGACAGGCACAGATCTTAAAGTCAGAAGTTGACCGCGAAGTGGGAAGCATACGTAATCTCCGGTTACAATATGAGAGGTCAAAGAGTTTCCAGCCTGTCAAACGTAAGAAACTTGAATTCAGCAAAGAGAATCCACCAAAAGCGATTATCAAAGAGGCCGGGTATATCTCAAACATAAATGAACTCAGTGAATATGAAGACTATTTGCAATGGGCGGGCAAGGAAGCAAACCTCCAAGGTACCGGAGGGGTAGCACTCCTGGAATACGCCAAAGATGCAATTCAGACAGCCACTTCAAATATTTCGGGAGTTGGGACTCAAGCGCAACAAATGAAAAAAATTGTTGAACGAAAAATGAGTTCACAGTAGATAACAAATCGTTGGAGCGGAAGTCCGCTTCACTCCGTCGCACCTTCAGCGCTCCTGCATTACGCGGACTCCGCTCAACTCCGCCGTTATACCGCTCGTTTCAACAACGTAAGACCAGGTAATGCTGGCGATGGTCTACATCTCTAACGAGCAATTAAAACTTAGCAGAAGAGACGCAAGATAGTACTCACTCCGATTCTCCCTGCTGCTGATCATGAAACAAATGATTTCGTTTTTCGCGCCTTGATGAAAGAAAAACAGCCAAATAAGCGGGCAGGTCGGGCATGAGAGCGGCATTTCCTTTCATAATCCTTTTTCGTACCTTTGAACAGTATCATGAAAACACGCGCCGCTCAAATACTCGACTCGCTTTCGATCCATTACGATATTAAAGAATTTAAAGAAGAACTTCTTACGGCAGAAGAAGCAGCCGAAAAGCTTCAAATACCGCTGGCTCAGGTTTTTAAAACGCTCGTCGTGCGAGGCGATCGTACCGGCATAATGGAAGTGTGTGTTCCAGGAACACATGAGTTAAATCTGAAAATACTTGCGCGTATAACAGGCGACAAGAAAGTGGAACTTGTCGATGTGGACGATGTGTTTAGACTAACAGGCTATCTCCGCGGCGGCTGCTCACCCCTCGGTGGGAAAAAGAAATATCCGGTGTATATCGATCAAAGCGCTCTGCTCCACTCATTCATAAGCATCAGCGCAGGGATGAGGGGAATACAAGTTCTGCTCGATCCAAACGATCTGATAAAAGCTGCCGGAGCAACAATGTGTGAATTGACGTAAACTATCGACGATGAAATATATGCGACGATTCTTTTTTTTGCTGTCCGTAATCCTGACTTCACAACTCTGTGCACAGGACCCCGTTCGCTGGTCTGGTTCTGTGAAAGAGAAACAAGTGTCCGCCGGTTCGACCGTTATGGTCATGGTTTACGCGCGAATTGGTAATACATGGCATATCTACTCGCTTACACAGCCCGAGGGAGGACCGATTCCGACATCGATCAGCGTGAGTGAAGGATCGTTCTTTTCACCAGCCGGCAAGCCGAAACAACCCGACCCGACAATTTCGTTTGACGAATCTTTTGGAATAAATACGGAATATTTTTCCGGCGATGTAATTTTCGTAGTGCCCGTCAGGATCGCAGCTAATACACCACTTGGGAATCAGAAAATTATTCTCAAAGCGCGGTACATGGTATGCAATAATACCGTCTGCCTGCCGCCGGTGACGAAAATAATCGAAGTTCCCGTTACAGTCATAAAAGCAAAATATTCGTCAAAGGAATCAATGACAGGTGCGGTTGCATCTCAGCTACCGGAACTCCGGCAGTCGAACGGCACACCCGATTCATCGAGATTTATCCCGGACGCCGTCCAACCCAAAATATACAGCATCGATCCGGCAGATATCGTCGCTCAGGCGAAGGCAAAAGGTTTGTGGAATTATATTACGCTCGCGATGTCGCTCGGAGCATTATCGCTTCTTACACCGTGCGTTTTCCCGATGATTCCAATTACGGTTTCGTACTTTACAAAACGCAGGGAGGGGAAACGGAATAAGGGAATTGCCGATGCGCTTGTCTACAGCCTGGGCATCATTTTTACATTCACGGCGCTGGGCTTTGCTCTTGCATTGACAATCGGTGCATCGGGCTTGAATCAATTTGCCGCGAATCCGTGGGTGAATCTGGCAATTGCGGGTATATTCATTGCATTTGCCGTCAATCTTTTCGGTGCCTTCGAAATAATTCTGCCGTCATCTCTGTTGACAAAACTTTCTAAATACTCGAACACTAACAGCATGGCCGGTGTATTATTGATGGGGCTGACATTTACCATTACCTCCTTCACCTGCACGGTACCGTTTGTGGGAACGGTGATGGTAACTGCTGCACAGGGAGAGTGGATGTGGCCGATTATCGGTATGCTTGCATTTTCAGTTACATTCGCACTACCCTTTTTCCTGCTCGCATTATTCCCGTCCTTTCTCGTCCGCCTGCCAAAGAGCGGAGGATGGTTGAATGCAGTGAAGGTCGTCATGGGATTTCTCGAGCTGGCGGCTGCTCTGAAATTTCTCAGCAACGTCGATCTCGTTTTGCAGCTGGGCGTCTTGAACCGTGAAGTGTTTCTCTCCTTATGGATTGCTATTGCCATAATGACGGTGCTCTACCTCATGGGACGTTTCTCTTTCTCACATGATGCACCGGTGGAGAAAATAGGGGTTGTCAGAATGCTGTGGTCGGTTTTCTTCCTTGCAGCGGTATTTTTCCTTTTCACAGGACTCATCGGCGCACCGCTGGGCGAGCTCGATGCGTTCCTTCCACCGCGGAGCTATAGTAATATTGCGGGGTGGATCGGGAAACTAAATGGATCCGGAACTGTAGTCGAGGAAGAGCAATGGATTTCGAATTATCAGGATGGACTGAAAAGAGCGAAAACAGAAGGTAAAAACATCTTTGTAGATTTCACAGGCTTTGCCTGCACGAATTGCCGGTGGATGGAGGCAAATATATTTCCGCGCGATGACGTAAAAGCACAGATGAAGAAATTTATTCTTGTGCGTCTCTATACCGACGGTAACGGGAGCGAATATGATAGGAACCGGTTATTCGAGCAAAACCGGTTCGGAACGATCGCTCTTCCATTCTATGTAATCCTCTCGCCCGATGATCGGGAGGTTGCACGATTTCCCGGACTAACCCGCAATCCGGAAGAGTTTGTGCAGTTTCTCAAACAGGGCGCGGCGGTTCGAAAATGATTTTGCCATCAATGTTATAAAAAGAAAGCCCCTCATCCTTCAATGGATTTGGGGCTTTTTATTTTGTATTGACCGTTGCACTCGTTTTGCAGGCGAAATTGCCGTCTATGCGCCGGTTGCTTTATCCCAGATCATGAGCTGAAGACGTGGTGAGAAATTGAATTGATATTCCTTGCACAACTCTACGATTCGTGTCGATTTTTCGATGAATTCACTGCGTCTCGCACACTGAGGCATCAGGAATACCCTCTGGCGTGCGATCGCGAATGGTGTGATAAATTCACGGAGTATTTCTTCGACATCTTCGCGGGATTCTACAACAAATTTGAATATACATTTATTGTTATGGCCGAAATATTCGAGAGTATCCTGAACAAACCGGCGTTCCCGCGGGATGCCGCTGTTGACCGTCTTTGGGGAGATGTTATACAATGAAATACACTGCTCAAGTTCCGGGGTTGGTGTAATCGTCGCATTTGTCTCCACTTCGATAAATGTATCTTTTGGAAGCAGGGTAAGAAATTGTGCCAGCGCTTTTTGTTGAAGAAGAGGTTCACCACCTGTCAGAACAAGGTGTGAACCATTGCCCAGCAAATCGATCCAGCCGTTATATTCCCAGAAGTTTAAGATGTCTTTATTGCTCCATGGTTTTCCCTGTCGCCATATCTCGATTGTATCGCACGGCCACATGCACAGAAGATTGCATCCGGATAGGCGGAGAAAAACCGCGGGCGTTCCCGCTGTTTTTCCCTCTCCCTGTATTGAATAGAATTGTTCGCTGATATTAAGCATTATGACTTCGTTGAAGCAATTATCATGCTGACAATGATAATCAGTAAGACGAGACCTGAAATCCAGACAAATCTCCAATCCTTTTCCAGACTGAAGCTCGCCACTGCGACCAGGACACGTAGAACCGGTGTGCAAAGGAGAATAAGGATTCCGGTATAAAAAAGAAAATATGGATGCATGAGGACGACGTGCAGCGGTTGCGTATTGATAAAATGCCAGAGTGTCGCCGGCGAACTGTCGGGCGGCAGGGGAATTGACGATGAAGTCAGTGCATATGCAATGAATCCGGCCAGCATGAAAAATGCGCTGAGGAGGACGCCGTATCGTAAAGTCCGGCTGACTATTTTTTCCAACGTAGTATCAGTAATCATATTAAAAGAACATTCGCAGTGCGATAAGAAGCATGACAAGAGCGAAAAGGCCCGTGATGACCTTGTTGGTAATCCGATATCCTATGCGCGTTCCAAGAAGCGAACCGATCAGCACACCTATGACGGCGGCGCTGGTCACTAACGGTTCGATATGGCCGTGAGCGTAATATATAAATGCGCTGGCCACTGCAGTAACGCCGATCATGAAATTACTCGTTGCAGTTGCGGCTTTCATCGGAACGCCGCAAAACAGGTTCATCGCCGGCACTTTAATGACTCCGCCGCCGACTCCGAGAAGGCCGGAGATATTGCCGGCAATGAATGAAATTCCCATCCCCATCGGAATTCTCCTAACGGAATATTCCACAATTTTTCCCGTAGCACCATCCAGATATTTTCCGTTTAGCCGGGCTCCGGGAACGAGCTCCGTCTGTCGCTCGCCGCGCTTTCGAGACCGGTGCAGCATGATAAATCCCATGATCATGATAATCACTGCAAAGAATTTTTTTAGAAGAAGACCGCTGATCATATTCGCAGTGATTCCACCCAGGATGGCCCCTATTGTCGTGGTGATTTCCAATATCATCCCGAGGCGGATATTCGTCTGCCGGCGTTCGACGTAGACCGATGCGGCGGCGCTCGATGTTGCAATAATGGCTACAAGGCTTGTTGCGATTGCTGTATGCATCGGGATGTGAAACAGTATTACGAGGAACGGGATAAGAAACAAACCTCCGCCGATCCCGAAGAGCGCTCCCAATATCCCTGTGACGAAGCCTCCAGCAATGATAATGAGAAATGATTCAAGCGACATCGAACTCATGAGGAAGTTTCCTCCAGCTCTTTCCACCGGCGGGCGAATTCATTGAGTTTCACATCGACGCACGCATTGACACTCTTCGGCTCGAATGTGCCGTTCTTAAGACGTTTTCCCGCTTTAATACCGGTGAGAAGTTCGATTCCTTCGTCGATTGTCCGTATAGGATATATATGGAATTTCTTCACTCGAACCGCCTCAACGATGTCTTTCCGCAGCATTAAGTCGGAAACGTTCTGTTGTGGAATGAGAACGCCCTGTGTTCCTGTCAGGCCGAAGGTCTTGCAGACGTCGAAAAATCCCTCGATTTTTTCATTGACGCCGCCAATCGGCTGGATCTCGCCGTTCTGATTCACCGAGCCGGTTATCGCGAGATCCTGACGAAGCGGAATCTCGGACAGACTTGAGAGAAGGGCATAGATCTCCGTCGATGATGCGCTGTCGCCGTCAACACCGCTGTACGATTGTTCAAAACAAATGCTGGCGCTCATCACGAGAGGTTTATTTTGCGCAAACCGTGACCGCATAAATCCGGCGATGATCAGTACTCCTTTATTATGGGTTGGACCGCTCATGTCCGATTCGCGCTCGATATTAATCAACCCCGCGCGTCCCATGCCGGTTTTTACGGTTATCCGTGACGGTCTTCCGAACGCATATTCGCCGAGGTCGTAAACCGACAGTCCGTTGACCTGGCCGACAGCTTTTCCGTGTGCGTCAATAAGGATTGTTCCCTCGTTGATCATCTCTTGAATTTTCTCTTCGATGAGGTTGACGCGCTCGATTCGTTCTGCGATTGCTTTTTCGACATGTTCGTGGAGAACCATTGTTTTTTGATCACGGCGTGCCCAGTAATTTGCTTCCCGAAGTACGTCGGCAACAAGATTGAATCGGGTCGAGAGTTTTGTCTGGCGTCCTGCAAGACGAATTCCATATTCGACCATACCTCCGATTGCCGAGCTGTCAAACGGGAGGAGATTCTCTTCATCGCAGATCATCTTGATAAACGATGCATACCGGGTGATGCTTTTCTTATCGAGATTCATCACGACGTCGAAGTCTGCACGGAGTTTGAATATTTTCTTAAAATCATCGTCGCGGTAATACAGAAGTTGATAGATTTCCGCGTCGCCGATCATGATGACTTTGACGTTCAGCGGAATCGGTTCCGGTTTTAATACAGTAGTGGAGATACCGTATGCGAAATCATTTGTGTGAAGTTCCAGCCTTTCTGTCCGGAGGGTGCGTTTCAGATCGGTCCAGACAGAGGGTTCGATCAAGGTATCGAGTGCATACAGAATAAGAAATCCGCCGTCGGCGCGAAGCAGAGATCCGGCTTTTATTTGCATGAAATCTGTTCTGAGAACGCCGCCGGCTTCAAATTCCCGTTCTATGGTCCCGAATATATTTTTATATCGCGGGTTGGTTTCGATGATGATCGGCAGCGTTTTTGTCTCACTGTTGTCGACGAGGACATTGACCTGATATTCGATGAATCCATCCTCCAGGTCCCCTTTTTCGGTTCGTGATTCCGCTGGCTCGCGCTCTCCTGCAGCCTCGTTCCGGAATCGTGGAAAATCGGCAAGAATATTCTCCAGAACGTCATCAAGATATGCGCCGACCGTTTCGTTCGCATACTTTTCCTTCATGTCTTTGATCGCATACTTGATAAGCGGAAGAATTGTATTGGTGTCGAATGCGCTTAGTTCATCTTTAGCTTTCCGTTCGATATTGCGCATTTCACGGAATGTAGTCTCCATAACCTTTTCTAGTCCGTTATAACTGTTACGGAGCCGTTCAAGTTCCTCCGATGAAAATTTTCCCGACTGCACTGCAGTCTCGAGCTGGTCGAAACTTGTCGGTGTGCCGTTGATCACCGGGATAATATCGGGCCGGACAATCGATCCTACCTGTACCTGAATCAATTCAAACTGTTGTTCACGGACTTTTTTCTCAAATTCTTTGAGGACGGATTTTTGCCGCTCCTGAAAGACTTCCAATAATTTTTTTCGCTGTTCCTGATACCTTTTGCTCTCGAATAAGGATGGAATGTTTTTCAACAGGTCGTTGACAAAGTTGTCCATGTCGTTCTTCAACATGCACCCCTGTCCTGCCGGGAGAACGATCAGACGCGGCATGTCGGGATTTTTAAAGTTATGCACATAGCATTTGTCGGTCAGATGAACCTTTCGCCGCTCGAATTCATGAATCAAACGCTTGATCGTAGTTGTACGTCCGGTACCCGAAAGGCCGGTGACGAAAATATTGTATCCAAAGTGGTTCATTTCAAGACCGAGACGGAGTGCCTTAAGTGCACGCTCCTGACCGATAATATCCTTGCTCGGATGGACTTCCGTGGTGGAGGGGGGGAGATCCTCCGGAAGACAATGCCAACGAAGTTTCGAGACAGGAAGCTCTTTTATGTGCATAGATTTTAGTATTCCTTCCTGTTAGCATATACATTTAACAAAAGTCCTACAATTAACATGGTGGCGATGAGCGATGAGCCGCCATAACTCAAAAATGGCAGGGGTATACCGATAACCGGAATGAGGCCCAGTACCATCGCGATGTTAATGAAAATGTGAACTCCAAGAATCGAGGTCACCCCGATTGCAACCACGCTGAGGAACTTGTTTTTTGCTGCAGAAGCAATCCGCACTCCGCGAATTAAAAACAATGTGAGGAGAATTAATACAATCGCAGCCCCTATAAAACCGAACTCTTCACTTGGGACGCAATAAATAAAATCGGTCCATTGTGCAGGAATGAAGCGAAGTTGTGTCTGCGTTCCATGAAGAAATCCCTTCCCTGTGAAACCTCCTGATCCGATGGCTACTTTCGATTGCATGACGTTATATCCGGCACCGAGTGGATCGATATTTGGGGCAAGGAATGTGGCGATCCGCTTTTGCTGGTGGAGCGGTAGTTTCTGATATACAAACTGAACCGAGAAGCCGATAAGAACTGCAGAACTGAATACAACCGCCGAGACAAAACGGTCGCGTTTCATAAAGTACAATATTATAAATATTCCGACGAGTGTCAGTAGCAGCCAGAGTGTGCCGAAAAGCGCCGCGACTGCGGCTATGATAGGGGCAACCATGGCAAATATCGTGAAGATTGTTGCGCCGCTCCAATACAGGATTGGAAGAAAAATTCCGGCAAAAACGAGGGCTGTACCGGTGTCAGGTTGTGCCAGGACCAGAATGGCCGGTGCGATGATGATTCCTGCCATCGTGAGAAGTCCCCGGACGCTTTCGACGTCGGTGGTGGTTCGTGAAAGATATGCGGCAAGCGCCAGGACGGTGGTTATTTTCGCGAACTCCGAGGGTTGACCGCCAATTCCCCCCAGACCAAACCAGCTGGTCGATCCTCCGACAGATTTTCCAATGACAAGAATTGCGAAAAGAAAACCGAGCGAAATGATATATGCAGGAATTGCTATCCGTTCGAGCATTCTGTTCGGAATCACCATCATAAACAACATTCCTAAAATACCCATGCCTGTCCAGAGAATTTGCTGAGAAAAATATCGCGATGCACCTGCATCATACGTGGCGCTGAAAATTGAAAGAAGTCCCACACCGAGAAGAACGGTAGCTATAGCGGCAACACGAAAATCGAAATATTGTTTAAAATATGTATTCACTGGATGTCAGTCTTAATGGTTGAGAAGTCCGACCGGTTTATTTTTTAATGCTTTTTCTGTCGTTATTGGTGTTGATCCGGTAATAGACTGCATTTTCTGGGGATTATCCCGTATGATTTCCCCGTAGAGATATTGTTCCATTACACGGCCGGCGATAGGAGCAGCTTCAGTTCCTCCATAGCCGGCATTCTCGATGATTACCGCAACGGCTATTTTCGGGTTCTCATAAGGTGCAAACCCAATAAACCATGCATGATCTTTTCCGTGCGGATTTTGTGCGGTACCCGTTTTTCCGGCAATCTCAATTCCCGGAATGCGAGCTGCCATTCCTGTCCCTCCGGGGAGAACTGCAAGGCGCATTCCGTTCCGTACGATATCCCATGTAGTTTTTTGTACATCCATCATACGCGATATGTACTGGATGGAATCGATTCGTCCTGTCCGTTTAATTTTTACTGCGCGTACTGCGTGAGGTTGAAAAAATTGTCCTTCATTGGCTAACTCTGATGCATAGATGGCCATTTGCAATGGAGTAACACCAACTTCACCCTGACCGATGCCGAGGCTTACGAGATATCCCTGCGTCCAGCCTCCTTTTCCGTATACATGATCATAATATTGTGTAGAAGGGACAAGCCCGGGATTCTCCTCCGGGATATCAATCCCAGTTGTTTGACCGAACCCGAACATTGTCGCATACTTCGACCATCGATCAAGCCCGACCTTCAACATAAGATTATAAAAGAAAACGTTGCACGAGACTTGAATTGCACGAGTGATGTTGACACGTCCGTGAGCCCTCCCGTGGGAACACTTGAAGACTTTATTCCCAAACCTGAACGAACCCGGACAGTTTGCCGTCCATTCGGTGTTAATAATTCCTTCGTTGATTGCCGCCGTGGCGAGCACCATTTTGAATGTTGATCCCGGAGGATAGCGGGTAAGTGTCGCCCGGTTGTACAGAGGAACGTCCGGATCGTCATTAAGTTTATGCCACAGCTCAGCGGGGGTAACACCGCTGAAATCGGCCGGATCGAAATCGGGTGAACTTGCCACAGCAAGCAGTTCACCATTCTGCGGATCGATTGCGACAACACTTCCCCGTTTCCCGACAAGAAGCGATTCTGCTACGGTTTGTAAATTGCTGTCGAAAGAAAGATACAGATCGAAGCCGTCTTTGGAAGGAATATCGTGCTTACCTTCCTCGTAGTTGCCGATAAGCTGACCGCGGGCGTTTCGCAACATATATTCAACTCCTTTTTCTCCCCGAAGGAGTTGTTCGTATGATGACTCGATCCCCACCGATCCTATGACGTCGCCCTGCTTATAATAGCCGCCTGTTTCTGAAAGTTGGCGGTCGGAGATTTCTTTTGTATATCCGAGAAGGTGAGATGCATGCGCACGTGTTGTATAGAAACGTTTGGATTCTACTATATAGTCGACGCCGGGCAGGTGTTCCCGGTTTTCTTCGAATATCGAAATAGTGTGGAAATCAAGATCCCGCAGAACTTTTACCGGTTGAAAAACAGAGTACTGACGGCCACGACGCACACGATCACGAATGTAATCTGGACTGACGCGGAGAATCGAGGCGAGAAAATCTGTATTCCTATCGTTATACTCGTGCGGTGTGATAGTAAGTGTATAAGAAGGACGGCTGTCGACGATGAGCGTTCCGTTCCTGTCAAAGAGAAAACCGCGGATAGGTTCCTTTGTAATCGGCTGGATACTGTTTTCTTCCGACTTTTTTCCGTATTCGATCTGTTCGACGAGTTGGAGCTGGTATAGTCGGGCTAAGAAAATAATCATCACGATGGCAATAACGCCGTTAAAAGCATTCCGCCGTGAGAATGATCCGAATTGATTGTCAAGCATTGTACGGTCCTCGATCTATCCAAATTTCACTTTTCGTGAAAAAAGAAACATCGGTAAAAGGCTTACGACCGCCGTGTAAATTGCCGTGGTAAGTCCATACCAGAGCACCGTTGCCGGATAGTGCATCTGAATTCCAGCTACGAATATAGCAAAATAGATGGCATTATTCACAAAGGAAAGAACAAAGACAAATGCAACAAACTGAAAACTCCCGAGCGTCATGAGTGTTTTACTTTCATTATAAAAGTACCCCCCGAAAAAGCATGCAATCGTTTTGGATAATGCGGTCAATCCGAGGAATCCCCCCACCGCCAGGTCGAACAGTACGCCGAGAGAAAAACCCCCGATCGTCCCGACGATTTGTCCCTCTGTAAGTGTCAGGTACGACAGCCAGATTAAGAGAATATCAGGCGTAATTCCCTCGATGGCAAGAAATTTTACCGCCATGATTTGAAGGATCAGGACGATAAGAGCACTTCCACAATACCGTGCGATTCGACGAATCTCCACCGTGTTACTCCTTTGGAAGTTTTAAGAAAATCGCCTCGCGAGCGGAATCAGGAGTCGTACGAATGACAAACACTTCCTGTAATCTGGCGAAATCGACCGACGGCTGTACTGCCACTTTCTTAAAAAGGGTGCCAATTTCATCGCTGACTGATGAGATAATGCCTACCTCAATATTGGGCGGAAATGTATTGCTGTATTCGGATGTTATTACGAGATCGCCGACACGTACATCCTGCGATTTGGAAATATTTTTAATGATAGCGATCATCCCACCCTGCCATGCAAGGATTCCGTCGACACGGCTCCGCTGTATTTTGACGCTAGCACGAAAGTCGCGGTTTAACATCAATTGCACTATTGAATAATTCGTGCTGACGGTTGTAATGCGTCCGACAAGACCGGCATCGGAAATGACGGGCATTGAAGGGGCTACACTGTCCGAGCTCCCAACGTTTATAACCATTGTATTGTGAAGGAGATGAAGATTCTTGCTGATGACCTCTGCAGATATTATACGAAATTGCGTCGTTGATGCGAAGCGGAGTAATTTCCGGAGTCGGATATTTTCGAGTCGCGCTTCACGCAGTTTCGCGACTTCATCGGCAAGTTCGACGGTACGCCGTCTTAGAATCCGGTTTTCCCGGGGGAGTTCAAAAAGATTTGGTATGAAAGAAAATGTGTTCTCTGCCACCCCCATAACGGCTACCGTCAATGATCGTATATACTGAATCTGGATGTTGTTGTTGGATAAGAGAAGAATGATCGAACAGAAGATGAACAGTGCAAGGACGATGTATTCTTTAAATAATTGCAGTATTGTATATAAACGATGCATACACCTTAGTATCGGCGGCTCTTGATTAGGACTTTCCGATATTTTATGATGTCCTCCATGATTTTCCCCGTTCCGCGAACGACTGAAGTCAGCGGATCTTCAGCGACATGGACCGGCAGGTTGGTCTCGAGTCGAAGGCGTTCATCGAGTCCTTTCAATAATGCACCACCACCGCTGAGCATCACACCACGATCCAGAATATCGGCGGAGAGCTCGGGCGGAGTTCGCTCCAGCGTTAGTTTGATAGCATTCACTATAGCTGCGGTCGGCTCGGCAAGCGCTTCACGGATTTCAACCGAACTGGCTTCTATTGTCTTGGGAATTCCATTGACAAGATCACGACCCTTCACCTGAATGGTAATTTCTTCTTTCAACGGCATTGCAGAACCGACCTCGCATTTTATCGCCTCGGCGGTTCTTTCACCGATGAGTATATTATGGTTTCTTTTGAAGTACTGGATGATCGAGTTGTCCATCTCATCACCGGCGACACGGATTGATTCTTCGTTTACGATGCCGGACAGTGCAATAACGGCGATTTCGGTCGTCCCTCCGCCAATATCGACGACCATATTTCCGGCCGGGGCATCAACGTCGAGCCCAATACCAATCGCAGCAGCCATCGGTTCTGCGACAAGGTGGACTTCCTTCGCTCCGGCATGTTCCGCACTATCACGGACTGCACGTTTTTCAACTTCAGTGACCCCGCTCGGGACACATATGACAATCCGACGGCTTGGCAGCCAGTTTGCATGAATCTTCTTGATAAACTCACGAAGCATTCCTTCGGCAATTTCAAAATCGGCAATCACGCCGTCTTTCATCGGACGGATTGTACGAATATCGCGGTGAGTGCGACCCAGCATTTCCCGAGCTTCATTCCCGATTGCGACGATTTTTTTTGTGTTACGGTCAAAGGCGACAATGGATGGCTCGTTAAGTACGATCCCTCTACCCTTCACCCAGATCAGAGTGTTTGCTGTGCCAAGATCAATGGCAAGGTCAGCGGAAAAAAGTGAGAAAAGTCCCATGGATAATTATCTTTTCACTGTTATTCTAAACCATTAATGCTTGAAATGTCGTATGCCCGTAAATGCCATTGCGATATTATTATCATCTGCTGCTTTGATTACTTCCTCATCGCGAACCGATCCGCCTGGCTCAATTACCGAAGTCGCTCCTGCCCTGACAGCTTCCAGGAGCCCATCGGCGAAAGGGAAAAATGCATCTGATGCAACAGCACACCCCCTCATGTCAAATTTGGCCTCTTTTGCCTTCCATGCAGCGATGCGTGATGAATCAACACGCGACATCTGTCCGGCACCGACGCCAAGAGTCTGATCTTTCCGTGCATAAACAATGGCATTCGATTTTACATGCATTGCAACTTTCCAGGCGAACAGCATTGCATCAATTTCTTCATCGGTCGGTTTTCGTTTCGTGACGATTTTTAAATCGTTTTTTGTTAGGCGGTGCTGGTCAGGACTCTGTACCAGATAACCTGAGGCAACCTTCCGCATTTCCAGATCGTTGACTGCCCGAAGATCTGCGATAAGTTTGATCAACCGCCGGTCTTTCTTTTTTATGAGCAGCTCAAGCACTTCCGGAGAAAATTCAGGTGCAATGATGACTTCTGTAAAGATTTCGTTGATTAATCGGGCGGTGTCGAGATCGAGCGGACGATTGACTGCAACAATCCCGCCATATGCCGATATTGTATCGGTCGAAAAAGCCTTTTTATATGCTTGCGCAAGTACGGCGTCAGAGCCAACTCCGCAAGGATTTGTATGTTTGATAATCACCGCAGTGGGAGCATCAAACTCGGCCAACAGGATTGCGGCTGCGTTGATGTCAATAATATTGTTAAATGAAAGTTCTTTTCCGTGTAATTTCTGGAAGCATCGTTCGAAATCGCCATAGAACGCTGCATGCTGGTGGGGATTCTCGCCATACCTGAGATCCATCGATTTGCTCAGCATGAAGTGGAGCGTCTGTGGAAGAGTACCGTCTTCCTGACACTGCATTGAATCGAAATAATTTGCTATCACTGAATCATAATGAGCGGTATGATGAAATACTTCGCATGCAAGGCTTAGGCGGGTTTTTTCAGAAATAAGGCCGTGTTGTTCCTGTAACTCCTTGAGGATCTCCGTATAACGTTTCGGATTGACGACCACCGCTTTAAACCGATAATTCTTTGCGGCTGATCGTAGCATTGCCGGACCGCCGATGTCGATTTGCTCGATAGCCTCCTCCGGCGTCGTATGCCCATGTTTTAAGGTTTCTTCAAAGGGGTAGAGATTCACAACGACAAGATCAATCGGGACGATCCCGTTTTCTTTCATGGCTTGCATATGCTTCGGATTGTCGAGAACACCGAGTAATGCACCGTGAATTTTTGGGTGAAGCGTTTTCACCCGGCCATCCATGATCTCGGGAAAACCAGTGATGTCGAAGATTGATGTGACAGGAATACCCTCGTTCCGAAGCGCGGCGGCAGTTCCTCCGGTCGAAATAATCTCAACGCCGAATTGTTGGAGTGCACGGGCAAATTCAAACAGCCCCTCTTTATTCGATACACTAATGAGTGCGCGGCGGATTTTAATCAATGGCAATCCTAAAGGTGTGTGCCCGTCGCTTATGACAGCGTGGATGCGATGGGCGAGTTTCGATTGATAATAACTTTACGATCTTGCACGATGACCCGTCCTTCGGCAAAAAGTCTGACTGCTTCCGGAAGGAGCAGATGCTCGATCTTTAATACTTTTTCTGCAAGTGAATCAGGTGAATCGTCGTCTTCGACTGCAATACAGGCTTGAAGAACCACCGGACCGTGATCGTATTCTTCATCAACAAGATGTACCGTCGCTCCGGACACCTTTGCACCATACTCAATGACAGCTTTGTGAACTTGATGTCCGTACATTCCTTTGCCGCCGAATGCCGGTAATAGCGCTGGATGGACATTAAGCATGCGATGACGGAATTGCCGGACAATCTCCTGCGGCATCATCTTCATGTAACCGGCGAGGATTATGAAGTTCACTCCGTGCTCTGACAGAAGAGAGCGAAGCTGTGCCGTGAATGCTTCATCGGATTCGTACTGCGCACGACTGTAATGAATTGCAGGGATAGAATACGAACGGGCAATCTCAAGAGCCCCGGCTGTCGAATTATTACTGATGACGACTGCAATGCTTGCGTTCGGAATCTCCCCGCTGCGAATTTTCTCCAGTACCGCACTGAAATTTGAACCGCGACCTGAAGCAAAAACAGCAATGTGGAGCTGATTATTCAAAGCGTTCTGTTGATTCCCATGTATTGTAAAAGGTACTGAAAAAAAGAAAGGTTGTCAATATAATACATTGAAAAATGAGGCTGTTTGAGCCATTTTTTCACGTCGTTTCGATGATGATAGGTTTAAGTAACAGGAGCTTCGAGTAGTTCGATTTGTTCACGGTGGGTGTCGAGTCGGGCTTTAAGTCCAATCGGAATTGTCAATTTTGGAGATGGATGTCCATGAGCAAAGTTACTTATGACAGGCAGTGTAAGTTCTGAAAAATAGTCCGAAAACACCTGGTCAAGCGTCAGCGAAGGTTTATCCGGTTCAATTGAAGTACAATCGGAAAAAGTACCCAGTATGAGCCCTGCAATTTCCTTAAAAACGCCGGCATGTTTGAGCTGGGCACACATTCTGTCTATTCGATACGGTCTCTCGTCGATCTCCTCAACCAGTAGTAGAGCATCGCGAAGAGGGGGCCAATATGGTGTTCCTGCGAGCGAAAGCAGCATTGACAAATTTCCACCGACCAGGATTCCTTCGCAGGTCCCATGATGAATCGTCTGCCATCGACGATCGGGAGGATTGTGAAGCACTTCGTGATCCGAAGGATCTGTAAGAAGCCGCCAGAAGTTCTCTTCTGTGAATGAATCGATTCCTTCACACATTTCGACGGCAGCCATTGGACCGGCAAATGAGACAAGTCCGGCATGTCGAAGAAATGCGCAGTGAAGGGCCGTACAGTCGCTGTAACCCACAAAAATTTTTGGATGTTTCCGGATAAGTTCATAGTCTATCAAATCGATAATTCTTGCAGTACCGTAACCTCCGCGTACCGCGATAATGGCCTTGACTTCTGGATCGGCAAACATTTCATTGAGATCCTGTGCACGATGAGAATCGGGACCGGCGAGATAGCCGTTGAGTTCATAAACGTGCTTCCCGGGTTTTACCCGATATCCCATTTTTTCGAGATAGGCGACTCCTTTTTCGATTTTCTCGGCCGATATGGGAGCACTCGCAGGGGCCGCAATGCCTATGGTGTCCCCATGAGTAAGTCGTGGTGGTTTTATCGTGATCATTTAATGAAGAATATACAAAAGATCCAGAACGATGTAAAGATGTACTTTCAAAGGAAAATCATTATCTTAGTAGTGTAAAACGAGGACAATTCTGACCCAATCCGTTCACCTCTTGTGAAACCGGAGGATACTTCATGGAAGTACAATCTGGTGCAAGGCCGGTCTATCTAAATATTATTTGGCATCAGCACCAGCCTCTCTATCTTGATCCGGCGAAGGACCAGCTTTCTGCACCGTGGGTACGTACGCACGGTACAAAAGACTATTATGACATGACTTCGATACTTCTCAAGTATCCTGATATTCATTTTAACGTCAACCTGACTTCGGTGCTTCTTTTTCAATTACAAGCATACTATGTCGATCGGTTGAAGCCCTTTGTAAATATGAAGTCGCATCGTATCAATACCCAGGAGTTTTTCTCAAAGTGGGAAGGAAAAACCGATCCATGGATTGACATCATGTTGAAGCCGACATCATCGCTTACTGATAATGAAAAAGCATTATTGACTTCACATTCGTGGAGTGCACTCAGCGTAAGCGAAATTATAATCAGTCGGTTTCCTCAATATAAATCCCTTGTCGGGAAAGTCAGGAAACAGAATGAGGAACTTACCGAACAGGATTATCGGGAATTGAAATTCTGGTTTTCATTGGCGAATTTCGACCCCGATTTTCTTCGCGGACCAGTTAAACTTACAACACGGGCGGTAATCAATCTAACCGATCTTGTTACGAAAAGACCTGACGGTTCATTTATCATACGTCGTTTGATAACCGAGGATGATTGTAATCGTCTCGTTGCCGACACTTATATGATCCTTGCCGACATTGTTCCCATTCATAAGAAGCTCATTTATAAACCTGAAGAACACAGCGGTCAAATTGAAATTGTAACGACGCCGTTCTATCACCCGATCCTTCCGCTCCTCTGCGACAGTAATATCGCAAAAACGTGCCAGCCAAACGATCCCATGCCTCAACGGTTTTGTTATCCGGAAGATGCAGAGGCACAGGTGGAGAAAGCGGCCTATTATTTTCAAAAACTGTTCGGGCAAAAACCGACAGGAATGTGGCCCGGGGAAGGCTCGGTCGCCAACGAAATTATCGAAATACTCACACGTCATGAAATTCTGTGGATCGCAACCGACGAGAAAATTCTCAAACGGTCCTATCCGACGGACAAATGTGTAACAATTCCTTATAACGTCGGTTCATTGAAAAAGCCGGAAGATGCGCTGGCAATAGTATTCCGTGAGACCGATCTTTCCGATCGAATCGGTTTTACGTACAAGGAAATGAAGCCTCAAGAGGCGATCCGGAATTTCATCACCCGCATTCTCGAATTCGCTCCTTTACCCGATCAACCCGATTGTCTTCTCACAGTAATCCTGGACGGAGAGAATGCCTGGGAATGGTATCGCTATGACAATGACGGGAAGGATTTTCTCAACGGTGTGTATAAGAGTTTGACGGATCTTCAGAAAAAAGGGAAGGTTGTTACGGTAACGACGACTGAATATTTAAAAGGAAATCCACGTCGAAATGTTCCCGCGCATTTTGTACAGGACCTGCCAAAAATTGAAAAACTCTGGCCCGGATCCTGGATCAATGCGAATTTCGATACCTGGATCGGTGAGCGGGAAGAAAACAGGGCATGGGAATATCTACGTATTGCCCGGGAAGACCTTGCAGCTTCCGGTGTAAAAAGCCCCAGGACAACAGATCCGGTCCAGCACAAAGGCACCGGAGCATGGTATGCAATGATGGCATGGGAAGAAATGTACGCGGCCGAAGGTTCCGATTGGTTCTGGTGGTATGGCGCCGATCAAACATCATTGTCTGGAGATGATAGTCCGTTCGATATCGGATTCATTACTCATTTAAATAACATATATTTCCTAGCAAGGAAAGCAGGTGGCCTTATGCCTCAAAGAAAATTCAATCCCATTATTAATCCCCGACAGAAAAGAAAAGCGGGTACTTCCCGAACGATGGCGCAGAGTGATTCGGGGAAAGTGCTCGTTCTCTTCCAATGCGATGCACGGAATATTAATGTCCCGTCAGGTATCTTTGTTACCGGCAATATTCCACAACTCGGGGAGTGGAAACCGAACATGGTTCGGATGTACGATAACGGTACACATGGCGATATCACTGCAGGCGATGGAATATGGACGCTTGCTGTTGAAGTCCCGCGTGGAATCGAGGTACAGTATAAATTCACAAATAGTGGATGCGAAGGGATGTGGGAGCCGGGTGAAGAATTTCCCGGCCAGCACCGGAGCGTTCAACTGCGACCTCAACCGGGTGAAACACAGGTCGTACTGATGGATACGTTCGGAAAAATGTAAATTGTGAAGACAAAGGACGCGTTTCAGCTTTTCAAGAACCGGCCCGGAGAAAAATAAAAAGCCGGATGGCTGTCAATCCCTATGAATTCTTCCTCGAAAAAATGGAGAAGATCAAGGAGAATTCTTTTTCGCATCGACAATCGGCACATTCAAGAAAACGCATCATTTTATGATAACAACTTAATTCGATATTTTTCGCTTTGTATCAAATGTCGCATGGTGGGAGTAAGAAAACACGATCGACTATGAAATATCGCCCTCGAAATCTGCGAAATAAACTCGTAAAACTCGTTTAATTTTTTTTTCAGAGCAACCCGACAGAAGATCTTCCTACCGATTTTATTAATATGTGATCTGCAGCATTTCATCAGACTTGGAGTTTGTTTATTCTTTAAAAAAGATTAGTGAGGTTATAAATGAAGGGAATTGGCATAATGCATTGCACATACTGCCAGAACTTGATTTCTGAGAGTCTCGATGTATGTCCGTTCTGTAAAAAGACACCGGCATATCCCGTACGAATTAAAAAAAGAATCATAAAAAATCGAAGAATTTCACCGAAAGCCTACATTCTCTATATTATCATCCTATTTATAGTAACGGCAATCGGAACGTACATGGTTATCGATGCCGTGGATAGTGGTAATGCGACAGGGGCTTTTATTCTGGTATGCACGATAGCAGTTGTGATTGCCTTCCTGATCCATCTCATCGATCCGAAGCCCCGTGAGTACAGCTACTACTCTTAAGGGTCCTGCCGTTCCAAAAAACTAAATTTTTCTTATATTATAATCAGGTTTTTTCATCTGAAATAGAAAGAAGATGATATGCTGAGATTCATTCTACGCCGTAGCATCTGTAGTCGGTGTGTTTGTCGGAATTTCAGGATCCTCGATGTTGACGGTGCAATTTTATTTTATGAGGGTATATCTTCTAAGAATTCCAGAATTAGAAAAACCGCAAAAAATCATTTTCCAGCATCTGTGCAAAACCATGGACCCAATGAATAAACATAGGGTACAATCGATCAATGACCTGTCTCGATTCTATGATGTTCTTGCAACTGATTATGATATGATGACTAATTTTGAGAAGAGGTTTGCGCAAGAGAAACCATTTTTTAAACTCCTTATCGATCGTTATAATATCGCGAAGGCTCTGGATGCCGGTTGTGGTACAGGTTATAATTCCATGATTCTTGCACAACTAGGGGTTGACGTCACCGCGGCGGATATATCGGACGAAATGCTTCGTAGAACTGAGAAACATGCACGGACACTGGGTGTTCAGGTTCGGATATCTAAATCCAGTTTCCAGGATCTCACTTCGCATATCGATGAGAAATTCGATGCGATATTTTGCCTTGGGAACTCACTCGTCCATTTAATTAATCAAATAGACCTTGAAATCACACTAAAGAATTTCTCATCCCTGCTTCGGTCGGAGGGAATTCTATTTATACAAATACTTAATTACGAAAAAATTTTAAATGAACGAAATATTATCCAAAATGTGAAGGAAGAGGGGGGCGTGACAATAATTCGTGAGTATGAGTATGAAGAAAAGACAATTCGTTTTACGATACGAACAATCCGGCACGATGGAAAAGTGAAACTTGAAAATGCTAACACCGTAGAGATCAGACCTCTGATCCGAACCGACATCATTCCGGGACTCTATTCTGCAGGTTTCAAAGATATAAAGATATTTGGGAGTATTTCAATGATTGATTTTGTTCCTACTAATACAAAAGATCTGGTCATCCTAGCGAAAAAAGTGTAGTACGACAACAGGTTTCATAATTCTTATGGAGAGAGGCATGAAAAAACTTTGGATTGGTTTTTTTGCCGTCATTATTATCTCTTTTGCGGTCCTGGGATGGGCCGGTATTCGAATATATCAGGAAAAACCGCCGGTACCGATGAGCGTTGTCACGCCAGACGGTAGCGTCATGATTCCCGCCGGTGATATTGAAAAAGGGCAGGAAATCTGGAGATCGATTGGCGGGATGGAACTCGGCTCAATCTGGGGGCACGGCAGCTACGTTGCACCTGATTGGAGTGCCGATTGGCTTCATCGTGAATGCGAGTTTATCATCAATGAATGGTCCCAAAATGAACTAGCCCAACCGTATTCCCAGATCGGCGAACAAAAACAGGCTCAATTTCGTGCACGACTAAAAGAATTAATGCGTACAAACACCTATGATAACCTGACGGGCAAGCTTGTCCTTGATCCGATTCGTCGACGAGCCTTCGAAGCAAACGTAGCATATTACACCGAACTATTTTCAAAAGGAAGCGAACCGTATTCGATTCCTCCCGGTGCTCTGACGGACAAGGAACAGTTGCGACAGCTAAGCACTTTCTTTTTCTGGACTTCCTGGGCTGCATCGACAAACAGACCGGGAAAAGACATCAGCTACACCAGCAACTGGCCGCACGAGGAACTCGTGGATAACATTCCTACCCCCGATGCGATTATCTGGACTGGTGTAAGTATTATTTTGCTTCTTGCCGGAATAGGGGGAATGGTATGGTATAATGCTTCACAATCGCATAAGCAGGAGAATATACTCCTTCCAGACACAGATCCACTGCTCGTTCATGAATCTACGCCATCACAACGTGCTATCATAAAATATTTTTGGATTGTGTCATTTTTAATCCTCGTCCAAATTGCTCTTGGTGTTGTCACAGCCCACTATAGCGTGGAAGGGAATGCATTATATGGAATCCCATTGAGCAAATGGCTCCCCTATGTCATCACGCGCACATGGCACACTCAACTCGGTATATTCTGGATCGCTACCGCCTGGCTTGCAGCCGGACTTTATATTGCCCCGATAGTAAGCGGTATCGAACTCAGGGGACAACGATTCGGAGTGAATTTTCTTTTTATTGCTCTTCTGATAATCGTTGTCGGTTCGCTTATAGGTGAATGGCTGAGTGTCTATCGCAAGCTTTCCGGCGATCTCTGGTATTATTTTGGTCATCAGGGTTATGAGTATATCGATCTCGGTCGGGTGTGGCAGATAGGACTTGTCATTGGTCTTGCATTATGGGTGTATCTTGTAGGAAGAAATGTAATAGTCGGCTTGAGGAAAGGAACCGATCATAAATCGCTGCTTATACTATTTTTTATTGCTTCTGTGGCTATTGGCGCTTTTTATATGGCCGGACTCATGTATGGTAAGAGGACAAATCTTGCTGTTGCCGAATACTGGCGCTGGTGGGTTGTACACCTCTGGGTTGAAGGATTCTTCGAGGTATTTGCCACCGTCGTCATTGCATATCTTTTTCTCAAATTGAAACTGATCCGCTCTTCAACGGCAAACACCTCTGTTGTACTATCATCGACAATATTTCTCTCGGGCGGTATTATCGGAACGCTTCATCATTTGTATTTCTCAGGCACCCCGACAGCTATCTTGGCACTTGGAGCCGTCTTTAGTGCCCTCGAAGTTGTACCACTTCTCTTCGTAGGTTATGAAGCGTGGAATAATATTCGACGATCTAGAACGAGTGTGTGGATGGAGAAATATCGATGGCCGATCTATTTCTTTATCGCAGTTGCATTCTGGAATATGGTTGGTGCAGGACTTTTCGGTTTCATGATCAATCCGCCGATAGCATTGTATTATATGCAAGGACTCAATACAACCCCGGTCCATGGTCATGCGGCTCTCTTTGGAGTCTATGGTATGCTCGGTATCGGTCTTATGCTCTTTTGTTTGCGTGTCCTCTGGGTGAAAAACGCGTGGAAAGAAAAATTACTAAGAGTCGGATTTTGGTGCTTGAATATCGGTCTGATGTCGATGGTGGCAATCAGTCTGCTGCCGATTGGTCTTCTTCAGACGTGGGCCTCGGTGAAATATGGATATTGGTATGCCCGGAGTGCCGAGTTTTTATATTCGCCCACTGTCCAGACTGTAAAGTGGACACGTGCATTCGGAGATACGATATTTGCAATCGGCGCGATTGCGATTGTTGTATTCGTTTTCGGTTTGATAACTGGACGCTCTCTAAAGAAAGAATCATCGCAATAGTTATTGAATGGAGGTGGTGTCATGAAAACCAATCTATTTGTAATATGGTCAGTGTCAATTATCGTATTCTTCTTCCTGGTTCCTGAAGTGCTCGCACATTGCGATACGATGGACGGACCGGTAGTACAAGCTGCCCAAAAAGCGCTCGAAACCGGCAACATTGATCTTGTGTTGATATGGGTACAGCAGAAATATGAAGGGATAATCAAAGAAGCATTTGAGAGGACTCTTGCGGTGCGAAAATTAAATGCGCAGGCGAAAGAGTTAGCAGATATGTATTTCTTCGAGACTCTTGTACGTTTACATCGTGCTGGAGAGGGGGAACCGTATACCGGATTAAAACCTGCTGGAAGTGGACTTAGTCCAGCTACAGAAAGCGCCGATAGAGCGCTTGAAACAGGTAAAATTGATCCGGTTATCCAATTAATTGGCAATAATATAAAAAGTGGGATCGGCGAGCGCTTTCACAAGGTTATGGAGTTGAAGAAAGAAATAGGGAAAAGTATTGAAGCAGGGCGTGCATATGTTGCCACCTATGTGGAATATGTTCACTATATCGAGCGGCTACATTTGGATGCTGAATCACAGGGCGAGTCCCACGAGAAAAATGAAGGTCAGCATCAGGAATAATGGAATATAAAATAATGTGACGGGGATTAAAAAGATGAAGCCAATAAACACATTGCGTACTGAACATCAAATCGTTTTGTTGATCCTCGATTCGGCAGAACAGATTCTGGAATCTTCCGATCTTTACTTAGATGAGCTCGAAAAGATAGTCGATTTTTCCAGGAACTTCACCGATGGGTGTCACCATATAAAGGAAGAGAAATATCTTTTCCCGAAATTATGTGAGAGGGGTATGTCGGCTGAGTCGGGTCCGATTGCGGTAATGCTGTCCGAACATGCAGCCGGACGAAAATATATCGGAGAGATTGCCGGGGCATTCCCGAAAGCCCGGGAGAGTGACGCTGCCGCCATTACTTCAATGAAAAACAGTCTCGCATCCTATGTCCGGTTATTGCGTGCCCATATCATGAAGGAAAACGGCGTTCTTTTCCCAATGAGCGATCGCATTCTCTCGTCTGAAGATCAATCTGAACTGGAAAAAGCTTTTAACAGGGTCGAGGCCGAAGAGATTGGAGAAGGGATTCACGAGAAATATCACAATATAGCGCATGAGTTAAAAAAGAAGTTTGGAGAAATGAAAACCGGTCGGGCATAAAACGGCCAGTTTGTGTGTCAGTCTTTTTTGGCATTGCAGTCAGACTATCAGGATAATTACAGACGATATGTGTTATTGAATTGGTCTCGTTATTTTTTACGAGTTCAAAAAACCTCTCTCATACTCTTAATAAGTTTTGTTTATGCATTATAAGAAATCATTTGCTACATTCATTCATAGGAGAAATATGAAACGCAATCGATTGCTGGACTGTTAATCTTAGGAGCAGATACTCGAGAAAAAAGTAAAATACAAGAAACTGATAATAGCCGTATTTGATGGAAAATGCTGCGTAGAATTGATAGGGAGGAGGTTATTCCTATGAGTACGAAAATTTCGCTTGTTGCTCGGTCGGCTACGGCTCTTTTATTTATGGCTGTCGTTGGAATATCGTTTGCATCCTGCGGCGGTAAAAAAGAGGTGAAACCGGTAAATCTTCTGAAAGACGACAAGTGTGATTATTGTACTATGATTATTAGAAATCAGGCGTTCGCTTCGGAGATTATCGGAGCCGGTGGAAAAGTATACAAGTTTGATGATTTAAAATGTTTAGAATCATTCATGCAGAAGCCCGACGCTCCGAGGGTTGATGCGATATTTGTGAAAGATTATGAGACGCGAACATGGATTCCATATAATCGGGCGACAATCGTCAGGACCGGAATAGCCACACCAAACAGATCAGGAATGGTAGCCTTTAAAGATTCGGTTCATGCAAAAGAATTTGCTGCGAAAAATCCACCGCCATGATTCTTCTCGCGTGAATCGGATAACCCTATTACAGATTTCCAAATCCCAAGTCAGAATTTCAGGACTTGGGATTTTTTATTCACTTTTCGGTTACGTTTTATCCTTTACCTTCAATGCTACGATTAGGATTCATAAGACGCCGGGGTTCACCCTGGAGGAAAAGCATAAATCCTTTCTCCAATTTCCTCTGTGAACGGCTGTATATTCTTTGAAAAATGGTCTCTTCCTCTTGAGCCGTTTTCCATAATATCGAGAACTTCTCGATACCATATGATTCAATAAGGTATTTTATAAATGTCCCCGTGATAATACTTTTTTTCTGGAGGTCAAGACTATCCGAGGAATCGGCAATCACAGAACGAATAGTATACTTTCGGTCAAGCATCGCCTCACTGCATTCTATTTTCAGACCTAATTGAATAAAGCGGGCTTCATCGCAGTAGATCGAAAAACCCTCGTCCAACAAGAATCTGTATTTCTGCGATACGGGGTCTCCCCAGAGACGGTTGATAAGAAGATGTGCGGTTTCATGTGCACCGCGTGCATTCCCCACGACACAGTATTCCGACCAATACTCCTGAAGTGAGTGTGCAGATGAGCGAGTATGGGTTTTCTTGTACTTTTCCACCGAATCCCTGAACAGCCAAATATTGATTTTCGGAAAGGTTGTTGAATCAGGGAATTTTATAATCTGCCTGATATGGAAATAATTATTCTCTTGAGCAATAAGAATCGAGGCAATTGTTGTATCGGCAATTGAGTGGGGAGGGTAGTACAGCATGAAATGTTCCGATGGTTGATTCTCCCAAGGACCTGATTTTTTCAGGAGGTATGAAGGATTATTCATTTCTAAGAGGGAGGGTCCACAACTGAGCACTAAAAAAGAAATAATGGGAATAACAAAGAGTCTTATGATTAACATTCTTTTCAGTTTTAATCCCGACCTCAATCCTTGCCCTACACTTAAGTTTACCCTCAGTACGCCGCAGGCGTGTCGAAGGGTACCACTACGTGGAGCGAATTCCGCCGACCCGCTCCGCCTAGCGTCCGTCTCAGAGAGCCGAAGGCGAGACGGGGAGCGAGGCGAGAGCTCCAAGCCAGCGGAGCGTCGAAGGGTTAACCTTAACCTGTTTCTATTTTGTCTTCATGACGAACACCCCATTCCAATCCGGCGGCGGGGGTGTGTCGAGATAGAGTTGTGAACGCTCGATATAGAGCTGCGAGGGATGATCTTCCGGATCGATTGCCAGAGCATCCTCGAAACATTGTATCGCTTTGCCAAATTCGCGGTTTCGAAAGAGCGCAAGTCCTCTGGTGAAATGGTCGATCACCCGGCGTTGCTCGTCGCTGATTCCATCACTCGCGAGTGAAATAAGCTCGTAGGTGCGAACCGGTGCGGTCTTTCCCTTTACAACAAGCAGGTCAACCTCGCGTGCGATGACGTCGTTCTTCACTTTCTCGTATGTATTTTCGCTGATCAAAATACGCGTGCCGTATTGCTTGTTCGCTCCCTCGAGGCGGGAGCCAAGGTTGACACTATCGCCGATAACGGTATATGCAAACCGTTCCTTCCCGCCCATGTTTCCTACGACCATTTTACCTGTGCTTAAACCGATGCGAATCGTAAGAACGGGTTTCTTTTCGGCCACCATCTTGCTGCGCAGCTGGTCAAGTATCCGCTGCATATCTAGTGCGGTTTTACAGGCACGGAGTGCGTGGTCGTCCTGGGAAGCCGGAGCACCCCAAAAGGCGATGATTGCATCGCCGACATATTTATCGAGCGTTCCATGGTGTTTCTTGACGATCTCGGTCATAAGACTCAGAAAATCGTTCAGGAGCAGCACGAGCTCTTCCGGCTGCATATCTTCCGATATCGTGGTGAAATTGGCGATATCGCTGAACATCACCGTGAGTTCTTTTTTGTCACCGCCCAGACGTAATTTTTCCGGATGAGAGATAATTTCATTAACGATATCCGGATGAAGATAGAGACTGAACATCCCTTTGATCATCGCTTTTTGCCTTCGCTCAACAATATATCGATAGGCGGTAATCCCGATGTAATTCGCAGAGATCGTGATTACAGGACAGACAATGTTCAGGAGCAGCGATGAGCGAGTAAAGAGTTCAAGGGCAATATATGCAATGAGAGTGATGGACAGAAGTACGAAAATGATCGTACCTATTTCGATAAAAAAAGTGAAGCGTGTCTTTATATGCGTAAGCTGGAATATTGCAATCATCGTCAACACACCTAGAAATGTAAACAAAGGAACCTCTATCCATGGAGAGATATGCCGGATATAAAACTGATCCAGCATATTCTGAACCACGGTGGCATGTACCTCGACTCCGTTGGTAAGATTATCTCCTGCCTTGGCGCTGTTCGGAATGGGAACCGGAAGAAGGTCTTTAAATTCAGGGAGTGATGAACCGATAAGAACAATTCTGTTTTTAAAAAGGCCTGATTTTATATATCCAAAATCCGGATCATCAAAAGTATTAACATCGACTCCCATTGCAAGCTCGTCACGCGTTTTGAAATCCTTATCATCCATCACGTCGGAAAACTGGAGATATTTAAACGTGCGTGTCGGGCCGTAATAGTTAATTGCAACCGAGGTACCGTCAAAATTCGGGACCACGCGATCTCCAATCAAGAACGACTTGCGTGAATACGAAATCGGCGTTCCACGCGGTATTCCTAAATATGTCTGCAGAATTGCTGATGCGAATGTGGGTACCTGTGTTTCACTGATATATGTAAACGGTTGATATCGCCGGAAAATGCCGTCGCGGTCGTTTCTTAAGTTCACAATTCCTATAATGCTGTCAGCATCGAAAAAAATATTATTAAAATTTTCAGCAGTTCTCTTTATAGTGTATTTGCCTGTGCCGATGTTGACTTCAGCCCGTCCGCCAAGAACCACGTTCCCGGCCGTGTGGATAGCATTCCATAGTTCACGGTAATCGCGTTCCTGCTCAGGACCGACCGGCGTATCCCAGATGATATCAAACGCGATAACCCTTGCGCCGGCACGATTTAAATTACGTATTGCACGTGCATAATACGAATACGGCCATGGGAATTTTGTCGGCAGGGCTTTGATTGCATCGTCGGATATTTCACAAATGATTACATCCGGATTCGTTGTAAGGTCTCGGACAGTACCGCGATACTGAAAACGGTAATCGATTGTGAGAAGCTCAAGATCGCTCAAAAATGAAATATCAAAAAAAATATTCCGTGTAATGAGGACAAGACAGAGTGAGAACAGCACACCGACAAGAAGCCGGAGAGCAGAAATGTTCTTCGATGGAGTCTGGAACTGAAGCTTTTTCATTCACACAAGAAGTCGGTGAAATTCTGACCGGCTCGATTAAAGATCGAGCCGGTAGACAAGACTTGCAATAATATCATTATTTGATCCTGGATTATTGATCAGGTAAAATTGGAATGAAAGACTCTGCTGTGTTGTGAACTGATATTGCGACACCAGCTCAAAAAGCGTTCGCTTCAAATCGCCGAAAGAGGGACTTACCGTCGCTCCCACACTAAGCTTCTCTCCGAGGAAGCGATAGGTTCCGTTGAGCACGAGTGTCGTATAGTTGTACTTTGATGTACTAGTAGATGTATCTGAAGAGAGATAGGGCAAAGTGTTAAAGTTAAGAGTCAGATTTACCGTTGTTTGTAGTGGTATCTTATAGGTTGTGGTCACACCGGCCGCAATTACTGTATTTTTCATGTTGAGCTTTGCCAGTGTACGATCGTCGGTATTCAGTGTGCTGATACTAAGACTCGTACTATGCCGTGCGTAATATGTGAAATCATATCCCAGTTGTGTGAAAAAACGCATTGTCATGTTGTCAATGGCACTGAGAGAATCGCGACCATGTACGTTAAGATTATTATTATTACCATATCCTCCGACGCCAACCGTAACATTCGGGAAATTGATCCGTGGATAGTACGAGACTGAGAAATTAAAATTGGTAAAATCGGTTGTAGCAATTTTTGTATTCTTCAGGTTATCGCTTAAAAGTTCAAGATTCCCCGCAAGGAAGAGCGTATTCTCAAGTAGTCGTAGCCGGTCTATGATATTAAATCCTGCAACGTCAGTGCGGAGATAAAGCTGCCCGAACGAGTGATATTCGCCACCGCGTGATATGTAGCTTGCTTTAAGATAGTTGCCAAAATAATTCAGACTGAGTGCGGCCTCGTAAGCCAGCGAGCCGCCTTTCGACGGATCGAGCGGAGACAGGTTCTCATTGATGGTAATAAAAGGAGATGCAAATTTTTTCAAGTCCTTGATAGTCTGCGGATCTCCCTCAAAAGGTTTACCGGGGCCGAATAGTGAATCGATACGCGCATCGGTCATATCGCCGCTTGTAATATCATTGTTTATCATACTTATTGCAGCCTGAGCCGTGAAAAGGAATCGTTGGTTATCGAGGGCAAAAAGCAGATCCGGTCCCAGGACCAGATTTTCCGCCGGTCTCACGCCGAATTTGACCGAATTTTTATCGTCAATCGAGTGCAAATAATTGAAACCTATCTGGAAATTTTCGCCTTTCCCGAAGCTTGGACGAATTGCAAATAAGTTCCGTTTATATGTTCCGTAATAATACTGGGCATAGTAGTTCGAATCAGGTCCGCTGAGAAGTTGGCTGTTTGATGGCACATATGTCAGCGTGTCCTTGCGGAAACGCGCTCTTTCCGTTCCTTCTATACCGCGAACGGCTTCACCGTATGCTACATCCAGGTGAAAAACTCCAAGGAGAAGATTGCCCGATACACCGCGTACGCGCTGTCCGTTTAGAATCAGACTTGGAAAAACTGGATACACGTCGCCGAGTCCGACTTTCAACCAGCTTGTTTCTCCGGATATGGAGTACCTGTTTTGCGGCTGGCGGTATTCTTTTTCCTCGGAAGTTATATGAATATATGAATTGAATGTTGCGTTGGGCCAGCCGCCGTTGAGGCGAAGACTGAGACGATTGTACCACGTGCCGACGTCGCTGATTCTTTCGTTACGTGCTTCGGCTTGAAGAGAAACCCCATACTTAAATGCACGCCCCTCGGCTGCCAGTACGCCTGCCGTGACGAGGGAGAATGAACTGCTCACAGTATGGTACAGCTCGCCGAGCGGTGTGCGTAGCTCAACGCGAAGAGTATGTGTCCCTGCTGCAAGAGTTCCCGGAAAATTATCGGCGATGTATGTAAGAACATCATTACTGATAACAGCATTAGTCGTTACGTCGGTGCCGTCGACGAATAATTTTGTAGCGCTCTTATCGACATTCGAGCTTGCATAGATCAATGAGATTGAAATGAAGAGATCTTCCTTCGATAACTGTTCGCCTTTTTCCGGACTGAGAATGATGGCTTCTCGGTCTTTCTCAGAACGTCCGATGACGGTTACACGTAACGGATTAGCATCGGGGTTTTGAAGAGGGTACGTTTCGGTAGTCCCATCTTTTAATTGAAGGAGAATATAGTACTCGATAAAAGGTGGAGACACATTCACACCGGAAATAATACCGGTTGCTATGGTTCCTCTATACGTCATCTCTGCCTGACGGAATTCGCTCTGACCGTATTGCCGGTACATGAGGAAAAACTGTGCAACATTGGCACCCGGTACGATCTCGGCAGTAATAGTGATGTCATTCCCTTCATTGGTATCGGTAGCCTTTGTGGAAAGAACCTTCCCGGAAACCTGCGCTTCTGCCGGTAAAAATATCAGCATTCCCAAAAAGGCAGTAATAAAGATAAATCGAGGAAGAATCGCGAGAGTGTGCATAAATGTTCCCCGTAAAGTTTGAAGAGGTTGGATCGATATGGATATTGGTATCTTCTTTAAAAAAGGACAAAAAAATATAGCACAATAGATTCTCTTTGTCAATACCATGGAGAGGGACTGTTTCACTGTATTGCCTTCCTCCGGAATATTACGTAATTTCATTAATGGACGAGATTCCCCTGTGAACATTGGTGAACTCGTTAATTTACTTGTTCGTATGGAGTAAGAGTGAACCTGAGAATCGAGAATGTCTCGTTTTGGTATACGGTTCGTCCCGTTCTTCAACATATATCGTTCGAAGTCCAGACAGGAGAATTCCTCAGCCTGATAGGACCGAATGGATCCGGAAAAACTACATTGTTGCGGTTGCTTGCCCGGTTGCATTCGCCGTCATCAGGTCGTATTCTACTTGACGATCTGAAACTTTCAGGCTATTCTCATGCCGATATTGCCCGTCATATCGCCTATGTTCCGCAGGATCACCCTACCGTTTTTCCATTTACCGTGATGGAGGTTGTATTAATGGGGAGATCTCCCCATCTTCGCGGAATCGGATTCGAACGCCCCGCAGATATTGCGATTGCACGTGAGATGATGGAACTGACTGATATCGGAGATCTTGCGGATCATCCCATCACCGCACTCTCAGGTGGTGAACGGCAACGGGCATACCTCGCCCGTGCACTTGCACAACAGGCGTCGATTCTCCTTTTGGATGAACCGAATGCTCATCTCGATATAGCTCATCAGTTGAGTATCTTTACGATTATCAAACACCTTAAGACCCGGCAGGCATTGACTGTCATTTCAGTCTCTCATGATCTCAATCTTGCTGCCGTCTACAGCGATCGCATCATCATGCTTCACGAAGGCGAAATAGCCGCTCTCGGAACTCCGATAGAAGTGCTGACATCGCCACTAATTTCCCGAGTATTCGGAACGCCTGTCCTGGTCGACAGGCATCCTTGGAATAACATTCCGCGTATCACAATTACTCCGGTAGAATTATCAGAGGGAGAAGATCGTTCCCGAGCAATGAATTAGATCTGCCTCTTTTTATCAAAGTACATGGCGGGAGAAGAAAGCAATTACAATGCTCTATAAACGTCGTATTATTCGTGAAAAAGTATTACAGGCTCTCTACGCATATGAGCTTTCCCGGGAACCCATAACAAATATTGTGGAGAATATTCTCGGCGAACTGCGGAAGGATAGAGAAGCATTCGAATTTGCTAAAGAAATTCTCTATAAAACAGTCCAGCATCAGGTAACCGTTGATAAACGAATCCGGGCGAAAGTCGATAACTGGGAATTCAATCGTCTCGCAATCATCGATCGATTGGTTCTTCGTCTCGGCATAAGTGAGTTCATGTTCTGTCCGGACATCCCGCCGAAGGTCACGATCAATGAAGCAATTGAAATTGCCAAAGAATTCAGTACGGAGAAAAGCGGGAAATTCGTCAACGGCGTCTTGGATGCAATCCTTGAAGATATGACGCGCGACGGGACTCTTATAAAAACCGGACGCGGCCTTATGGGAATGAGTCTTCCCGAAAAAAAGAAAAAGGGTCATTGATGCCAATGCTTAGAAGTCCACGATCGCAGATTGCCGTTTGGACTCTCTTCGATTTTGCAAATACATCGTTTTCCGTCCTTATCGTTACGGTCGGATTCTCGCTCTATTTTAAAGAAATCATTGTGGGCGGCGGCGAATATGGAGATTTTCTCTGGGGCGTGACGGTAAGTATTTCGATGTTCCTGACGGCCGCAATTTCTCCCGTGCTCGGAGCCGCGAGTGATTATTCGCATCGGAAAAAACAATTCCTTTTTGTTTTTACAGTTGTTTCAATTCTCTGCACGGCAATGATGTATTTTCTCCAGGCGGGGATGATTGCATGGGCAATGGTGCTTTTTATTCTTGCCAATATCGGTTTCGAAGGGGGACTTGTATTCTATGATGCATTCCTACCAGGTTTGACGACAGAGAAAAGCTACGGACGTGTTTCAGGTTATGGATTTGCTATGGGATATGTCGGTTCGCTTGCAACGTTATTGATTGCGATGCCGTTGTATCAGTCCGGTTTTATTTCATCGAACCTTCCATCCATCCGGTTCAGCTTTGTTATTGCGGCTCTTTTCTTCCTGGTGTTTTCTATGCCGCTGTTTCTCTTTTTGCTTGATCGTTCCCGGAACGACGGTAAGGGTTTGTCGTATGTCCGTGAAGGTCTTCATCGTGTGAACGACACTGTGAAACATCTGCGTCACTATAGAAACGTCGCCCGATTTCTTCTTGCATTCTTTCTGTACAACGACGGCATCCTCTCGGTGATCGCATTTTCTTCTCTCTTTGCCCGGACATCGTTAAATTTCTCACTTCAGGAAGTGCTGGCGTTCTTTGCAGTTGTGCAGACAACAGCAATCCTTGGTTCGGTGCTCTTCGGTGTATTAACCGACCACTACGGACCGAAGAGAACTATCACTCTGTCGCTTTTAATCTGGTGTGCGATTGTCATCGGTGCGTATTTCACAACGTCGAAAACATTCTTTTATGTCATAGGATTGTTTGCCGGGGCATGTCTGGGAGGGACTCAATCGGCGAGCAGGAGTTTTATGGCACAGCTGACACCCAAAGAGCGAGAGGCTGAATTCTTCGGATTTTATGACGGCCTCTGCGGGAAGGCATCGGCTGTTATCGGGACGTTTCTCTTTGGATTTATTTCGTATCTTACAGGAAGCGAGCGATTTGCAGTTGTTTCCATAGGTCTATTTTTCCTCATCGGTCTACTGCTGCTTCAACGGGTGAAGGAGCATGAACCGTATGAAGAAAATTATGAAAAAACATTCACTTGATTTTCACAATGGCATTAACGTATTTTATCTCCGACGTCCATCTCGGTTTTGAATCGAAGACTCATCCCGAGAATGAGGAAGCGAAGATGGAACGGCTTCTCGGATTCCTTGAACATGTCAGGACAACGGGCGAACGCCTGATCATCGCGGGCGATTTGTTCGATTTCTGGTTCGAGTATAGGCATGTCGTTCCACGCGGGTATCACAGGCTCTATACGAAGCTCGAGCAGCTTACCTCGCGGGGAATTGAGGTGCGGTTTCTTGCCGGGAACCATGATTTCTGGATTGGAAAATTTTTTCCAAAGGTCCTGGGGGTTCAGATTGAAAAAAAACCGTTCGAGCTCGGGATTGCAGGCCGGCGATTCTATATCGCTCACGGAGACGGATTTGCTAAAAACGATACAGGATACCTGATATTACGGCGGATACTGCGTAACAAACTCTCCGTCGCTCTGTTTTCGATGATTCATCCGACGATGGCATTTGGTATTGCACGCATGGTGTCGAAAAAAAGTCGTGATTATACCGGTACGAAGAATTACGGTGAAGAGGATGGGATGAAAGAGTTTGCGGAACGTATGCTGAATGAGGGATTCGATTATGTGATTATGGGGCATCGCCATATCCCGTTGTATCATATCATGGAGAAGGGAGTCTATGTCAACCTCGGTGATTGGATGGTACATAATTCGTATGCGGTGTTTGATGAAACGGAACTTCATCTTAAAACTTGGAAGACATTATAGGGGGAATAACAGGTGAGAAAGTTTTTTGAAAAACACAAGCGCAAGATCATCATCACACTGAGTGTCGTCGGGGCGATAGTGATTGCCGGGAGTATCTATATCGCATCCGGGCTCCCGTCGCTGGAAGAGCTCGAAAACCCGCGTCCGGAGCTCGCGACGCGATTGATTTCCATTGACGGCGAAGTGATCGATCAGTATTATATTAAGAATCGAACACGCGTCACAATAGATAAAATTCCCCTGACGATGATTAATGCTCTGATTGCGACGGAGGATAAAAATTTCTTCGATCACTGGGGAGTCGATGCAGTCCGGTTTCTTCAGGCACAGGTGAAAAATCTTCTTACCTTCAAAATGCGCGAAGGTGCAAGCACAATCACGCAGCAGCTTGCCCGGAACCTCTATGAGCTGAAGAGCCATCAGGAAAATTTTCTTGATAAAATTGTCAGGAAAATTCGTGAAATTATCACGGCTGTCCAGATAGAACGAACATATACAAAAAAAGAAATTCTCGAACTCTATCTCAATGTGGCGTATTTTGGGCGGAGCGCCTACGGCATCTCTGCGGCAGCGGAAATATATTTTGGAAAAGAGCCGCCACAGCTTTCTCTCGCCGAGTGCGCAACACTTGTTGCGTTGTTAAAAGGACCCGCAGTCTACGATCCGTTCAACCACGCTGAACGTGCATATCAGCGGCGGAACACGGTTCTTTCACAGATGTTGAAGTATAACTTTATTTCTCAGGCGAGGTTCGATTCGACCCGCACGATAGAGTTGAAACTTCGATCGGTCGATGAGCTCAACACGGGCATCGCACCGCAATTTGTCGAGATGATTCGCCAGCAGCTTTCGAAAGATCCGAAGCTTCATGGATACGATATGTACCGGGACGGGTTGACAATTTATACAACGCTCGACAGCCGTATGCAGCGTTATGCAAACCGCGCAGTGATGGAACATCTCAAGGAATATCAAAAACTTTTTGACAGTCAATGGAAATGGGCCAGCAACGCCGATGTTCTGGCTAAAGAGGTCGACAAGGCGATTAAATCGAGCGATGAATATCAGCGTGCAGAGACAGTCGAGGCCCGAAAATCTGTGTTCCAGCGGTTAATATCGACTCCGGCTTTTATCGATTCCGTCCGGAAAGTTGCACAGACTCTTGAAGTAGGGTTCATAGCGCTTGACCCGCGCAACGGAAATATCCTTGCAATGGTCGGAGGGAACCCGTATAAGAACATCAAATACGGACTCAATCACGTCACGCAAATTCATCGCCAGCCCGGTTCGACATTCAAACCGTTCGTTTATACCGTTGCTATCGATAACAGTTATTCACCGAGTTTTGAAATTCTTAACCAGCCTGTCACGGTGATCCTCGCCGATGGGACCCGGTGGACCCCGTCGAATGCCGATGGAAGTGTCGGCGGGAAGATGACGCTTCGTGAAGGTCTCGCAAAATCGGTGAACCTGATTACGGCCCGGTTGATAACGCAGGAAATTGCACCGGCGAAAACGGTTGTAGAATATGCCCATCGTATGGGAATTCACTCGGATCTTCCGCCGTATGAATCGCTGGCCATGGGAACAGGCGAAGTGACGCCCCTTGAAATTGTCTCCGCCTACGGAGTGTTTGCCAACGAAGGAGTTTTTGTTGAACCGAATGCCGTCCTGCGCATCGAGGATAAAGACGGGAATGTGATTGAAGATAGTACCGCTGAGATGAATGAGGTCCTGAGCAAAGAAACAGCATTCATCATGACCACAATGATGGAAGATGTGATTAATTATGGAACCGGCGCCGGCGTACGGCGATACTTCAGCTATCCTACAGCGGGGAAGACCGGAACAACGCAGGAATATGCCGATGCATGGTTCATCGGATTTACACCAAACCTTGTCGCAGGCGGTTGGGTCGGATGGGATAATAAATCGATTCACTTCAACAACTGGGACGGACAGGGAGCGCGGGCTGTCGGTCCGATCTGGGGCCGCTTTATGAAATATGTGTACGACGATAAGGATATCAATATGGAGGTTGAATATTTCCTCCGTCCTGAAAATGTAATGGCCGATACAATTTGTACACTGACAAAAAAGAGGGCGACTGAATACTGCCCCGAAAAAAACGTCGAGTACTTTCGCAAAGATCATGAGCCAGATCTCTGCGATGTGCATACAAGTCCATTCTGGAATAGGAGGAGAGAATCGAGTACGATCACGTACTGAAGTTTCAGGTTTGAAAGTTTCAGGTTTCAGGTTAAAGATTTGAAGTTTCAGGTTAAAGGTTTAAAGTTTCAGGTTAAAGGTTTAAAGTTTCAGGTTAAAGGTTTAAAGTTTCAGGTTAAAGATTCAAAACTTGGAACTTAGAACTTGAAACTTGAAACTTATTATACTTTGTCTTTTCTCAATAAGTATGGTATATTGATATGCTTTTCTGCCCGGATGGTGAAATTGGCAAACACGCTAGATTCAGGGTCTAGTGCTCGCAAGGGCTTGGGGGTTCAAGTCCCCCTCCGGGCACAATAAAGAGCCAAAAATTTATTAGAGATCGAAGCGCTTTTCTATTTTATAGTATAGGTTCTGCGCCTCGCATTTTAGAAAGGTTAGGCGCATCCCGCCGTTCTCTGGCGGGAAATTCCCCTTCCGGGCACTAGAAAGGGGTTCTCCGCCACGCATTATAATGCGGTGAGGCGGACCCGCCTCCGGCGGGAAGTCCCTTGTCCCGAGCTTGTCGAGGGACCCTCCGGGCACGGAAAAAGCAATTAAAAATTAAAAAGTAAAAAGGAAAAAGTGTTGGGATAAGCTGCTGGGATTCCGGCAGCTTTTTCTATTTTAGGTTCCCGACATAGTACGTCGGGATTCTCATTTTGACGGTGAAGTTAGCTTCGCTCTGCTCGCTAACTTCAGTCAAAATGGAATCTGGGCCGGGGGCTTGTCCCGAGCGATCCGCCGAAGTCTCCAGGATCCCAACTCGGTCGGGAGGAGGCGGAAAGCGGGACGTAGGCGGAGAGTCGAGGGATTGATTCTGTTATCATATTTTCCTTCCTTTAAAGAAAGAAATATCCCAAAATCCATCTTTATTTTTTTTCTACAAGAAATTTAAACCATCAATAATTTCAATGTTTGAGAGTTTAAATCAACCATATCCTTTCACTATAGAGACTTCTAGAAGAATAAAGCAGACAGTTATTGTCGGTTTTTCAATTTTTACTTTCTTTGTGATTTTCAAACCTTTTGGATTAAATAATGCTCCGATTGCTGAAGTAGTGAAAATCTCCGCATATTATGGTGTCATTACCATTATCATTGGATTATTCAATAATCTTCTCCCTCCGGTTATTTTACCAAAATATTTTAATGAGTCTTCGTGGACATTAAGAAAGAACATTCAATGGGGATTATGGAACCTTTTCAGTTATACAACGGGTATAGGTTTATCTAACTACATCATTTCAGACCATCCCCAATTCACCTTCGAAGGCTATGTAACATTTATGATGTACGTCTTCATATTGGGTTTTTCCATTTCAACCATCATAAGTATTGTAAACCAAAATTACCTCCTGAATAAACACTATAAAATTGCAGATCTTCTCAATAAGAATCTTTCAATTGAAAGTCAATCATTCCCAGAAGATCAAGTAGAATTTATAATCAACAAGTTTAAGAAGGTTTGCATACCCGTTCATAAATTATTGTATATCGAAGCCGTAGGTAACTATATAAATGTTGTCTATGAGAACAATGGCATAAAGAAAATTATTATACGGGAAACTATCGGTAACATTGAACAGAAAACTCGTCCTACCGGAAATTTATTTCGAACACATCGTTCATATCTGGTAAATGTCCATTACATCAAGGAGATTATCGGTGATTCTCAAGGATTAAAAATACATATGAAAGAAATCGAAAATATCATTCCCGTATCAAGGAGCAGAATAAAGAAGTTCAGAGAATTAATTTCCAATAATAATTAAATTACATCTGCAATTCGTCACATTTTACCCCCGCTCGTCACATCGATCGATCGGTTCTTGAAGATCCAATTGTATATTTAAGCTGATTGTTTGTCGGCGCTGTACACTAAGTTCAGTATTATTTCATATACAATTTGGAGCGAACCATGAAAAACATATTTTTCTTATTTATTGTATGCGGTTATCTGCATAATGTTGAAGTATTTGCAAAAGATGATTATCTGATCAAGAATGTATCAGTCATTACTATGGAGTCCGATAGTATACTCGAGCATACAGACGTCTTACTCTCGGGTGGTCGAATCATCTCTATTGGTCAGGGATTGAAGGTTGATAGTTCGAAAGTGGCAGTTATTAACGGAAAAAATAAATACTTAATACCAGGGCTCGCCGATATGCACATGCATTTTTGGGGAGATTCAACTGCCTTGCGACTATACCTTGCAAACGGGGTTACAACCATTCGTTGTATGTCAGGAAAACCTGAATACATAAAATGGCGAAAAGAAATAGACGAGGGAAAGAAAATCGGTCCACAATTGTATTGCAATGGACCGCTGATGAACGATGTCAATTTTATTGCGTCTTATATGCCGTTATCTCCCCGATTTATTTTCCTTGGAACTCCCATCATTTTGTTTTCAGGCGTATCCTACTTTTTCTTGCGGTTCTTTTTTCGAAAAAGAATTAAAACAAATCCGAAAAGGACTTTTATCGAATTGGGATTACCGGTTATCTGTATTGGCATCAGCTATGCGGTTACATGGTTATTCTGCTCAATCCCACAGGTTGCAGGTGAAGAAGTGTGTCTCTTTGCCAAAAATTGGGAAGTACGAAAAGCTGTACGGGAACAGGCAAGGATAGGGTATGATGCAATTAAACCATACTCATCGATGACTCACAGTGAATTTATTGCATTGATGGAAGAAGCCAATAAGCAAAATATTCCAGTTGTTGGGCATATACCCGCCAGTGTGTGTATTGATGATGTAATAAATTATAAAATGGCTGGATTAGCTCACGTTGAAGAATTAAGGTATCAATTTTATAAAGGGTACGACTTCAGCGGATGGAATATTCCTTACGATAAAATAGATACAACCGGGTTGGATGATATTACCCAAAGATTGAAAAGCGCCAATATTTTCGTTACTTCATCTTTAATCCCATGTAAAGAATATATTGACAGACGAATAAATGATTCTGCTTTCAATAGTAGGCCTGAAATGAGATATTTTCCTTTAAAAACACTTAGTTTATCTAAAAAAGAGGGCTTCAAAAGTCGAGAGCAATATCCGGATAAAGAATACTGGTTACTTACTTCTATGTTCAAATCGTGCCATAAAAATGGTGTACGAATTGTTTTAGGAACAGATTCCCGATGGACAAATGATGTTCATGGTTTTTCGGTTCATGATGAATTGAAGCTATTAGTAGAAAATGGGTTAACTCCCTATGAAGCGTTGCAGGCTGCGACAAAAAATGCCGCTATCTCCGTGAATGCAATCAAAGAATGGGGTACAATTTCAGAAGGGAAGAGAGCCGACTTATTGCTGATTGATAAAAATCCTTTGGAGGACATAGAGAATACGAAGACAATAGATGGCGTGTTTTTAAATGGTGCATGGTATGATCATGAAGCTTTAGATAATATGCTTCAAGAAATTTATGAATATAATCGAGATAATGACAGGATTATTTCTGCACATCCTTAATCAATTAAAATATCAATTATTTGCTTTTCATGGTACTGATACATTGCTCTTGTAAATTAGAGAAGCTAAGAGAAAAGGAAAAAGCCTGTCCTGAGCGAGTCCCGATTTTATCGGGACGAGTCGAAGGACTTGCCCCGAGTGGACCCTGAGCCCCTCGATTTACTCGGGACAAGCTTGCTTGCCGCGAGCCTTGGGTCGAGCATGTAGTGAGCTTGTCGAACCACATATCGAGACCTCGTCGAGCAGTCGAAGGGTATCGAGGGGAGTCGGGCGAGTCGACCTACACCTTTTCCAATTAAAACTCCCTTTCACGAGAAAAAAAGTAATTAAAGAAAATGCTTGACATCTTCGTTTCAGTTTCGTAAAATATCCGTTGGATAGGGAGAAAAATCGCTTACCGTCGGCAAAAAATTTGTCATCATGGCGAGATAAGCGAAGATAACATCCGGAAAATTTAATTTTGTACATCGAGAAGGAGCAACTCATGAAAAAATTTCAGTTGTATCTCATCGTAGCATTGCTCGTGGTTTATTGTGCCGTGGCACTTGCGTCGGGTCCAGCCGACAACCGCCGGTCGTTCACTCTCACACAGGTAACGATTGTGAAGATAATGTCAGACAAACTGACGGTCCGGGACGCCTCAGGCAAATTGGCGACCTACGAAATTGCCGCCAAGCTGCGCGCAAACAAGTTTTTTTCACTGTTCAAACCAGGCGATAAGGTACGTATTCAAATCCAGGGCAATATGTTGATTCAGGCAGAGAGAATTAACACACAGCCAATACCGAATCAGAATCAGCAGCAACAGATGTAATGTACTCGGCAGGTCTTTCGTGCTGGGCAGCGCTGATTTCCGGAGCCGTCCTGATGATCGTGGAGATCGTCGGTGGATTAGTGCTGGCACCCTTTTTCGGCAGTACAATCTTTGTCTGGGCTTCTATTATTAGCATCTTCATGCTCGGCCTGAGTTTGGGGTATCTCCTGGGAGGTGAGGCCGCGAGCAGAGATTGGGGATTAAAGGCCGTGGCGGCTATGATGGCGCTGTCCGCGGCCTATTTGTTTCTGGATGTTTTGGGAATAAAAATCCCGGCTTATCTTATTGCTCTTTTCCATCCTTCATCGAGTGTAATGCGCTTCATGCCCCTCGTTGTTGCCGCATTTTTTTATCTCATTCCTTCAACTGCTATCGGCATGATCACACCTCTGGCAATCGGCGCATCGGCAACAGGATCGGAGTTTGCCGGAACCGAGGCCGGCAGAATCGCTTCATGGTCGACTGTAGGGGGATTATCGGGCGCTCTCATGTCCACATTTATTTTTCCGGTTTTTGCCGGGAATAAAGCAGTCCTCACAGGTTGTGGAATTATTCTGATGCTCACTGCGGCAGCGTTATTCATCATGTCTGTTCGTAAGGGAAGAACTCCAGCGAAACCGCAGGCACAGGTGCAAAAACTGCCCCTGCACCTTATCATGCTGGCCGTGATCTGTGGAGCAGCGGTTCTTGTCCTGGAAATTGCCGGTGGAGCATGGGTGGCTCTCTATTTTGGGGGGAGCGTATATGTCTGGGGTGGAACGATCAGCGTTTTTCTGATTGTCATGGCGTTGGGATATTTCGGAGGGGGAATCATCGCCGATCGCGGGCCGTCAATCACAAAGCTCGGTTGTCTGATCGTGTTCGCTGGTGTTTCTGTACTCATCATACCTTTTATTGCACCGGCGGTTTGCCTGACATTTCAGGGAATACGAAGTACGGGTTCCATTGGAGTTGCTCTTTCCACTCCGTTTCTCGCTGCTACAATTTTGTATGGGATGCCGACACTGCTTCTGTCCATGGTCTCCTCCTTCAGTGTGCGGCTGGCAGCGGAAAAAATACCCGGAACCGGTCGTGCTGCCGGACGGATCTACACCTTCTCGACACTGGGAAGTGTGGCCGGTGCACTGGGTACAGCTTTGCTCCTTTTTGGTGGAGTGGGGAAGTCCAATCTGTTCGAAGGAACCGGATCTGTCCTCGTAGTTGCGGGATTGATAACCATCGTGCTTTATAACCGCCCTTTTTTAACCGTCAGATGGTTGGCAACAACGGTGGTAGCGATAGTTTTGATCGTCTTGCTTGTCGGGTTATCGAAGCCTCAACCGATATCGTTAGTTGGTAATGATGAAATAATTGCCGGGAGTTACGGGGAATGGAGCATTGTCCAACTCAAAGAAAACCCCGATTGCGTGATGCTCCGCCGGCTCAGAACCGGCGTCGAATCGCCGTATCATCATATGGCGGTTATCGATGAGAAGGCTCTTCCGGTTGGGAAGGAGATCCGGGCGGATGATGGACAGTGTTTTCCGGTTTCATTCACGTCACCGGACGGAAACAACCGCATGCTATTATTCGATTGCTATGTGCAAAGCGCCGTGCAGCTTGATTCATCTGCTGGCGGTTTCCGAATGCCGTATACCTCCGGTCTGCTCTACACAGATCTCCTGCATCTTCCTTTTCTCTTCCGGAAGGATATCCGGGATGTTCTCGTTATAGGCGGTGGCGGAGGAGTCGGATCCTTGATACTCAAACAATCGTATCCGATCAGGCTCGACGTTGTCGAAATCGATCCGGCGGTTGTATCACTCGCGCAGCAATGGTTCGGCTTTTTGCCGGATGAACGCATGCAGGTACATGTAGCGGACGGCAGAATGTATATCCGTGAGACTTCAAAACTCTACGACCTTATCATTCTCGATGCCTATTCGGCTGGCGGCCGCATCCCCTTTCACCTGACGACAAAAGAATTTATGGAAGAAGTAAAGAGCCGGCTCCTTCCCGGCGGCACGGTGTTGATGAATGTCATCAGCGGAGTGGAAGGGAGGAAGGGAAAACTTTTTCGATCGGTGCTGAAGACCATGACGGCGGTGTTCGGCCGCGGGCAGGTCATGGTGTTCCCAAGAGTTTATACACCCGAATGGGACCGCACTAAACCGCGTAATCTTCTGTTATTTGCTTCCAGTGTTCCGATTCCCAATGTACTGCAAACTGAAGCGCTCCGGAAACGGCTCGAAGAGATTCAACGGGAAAATGGTATCAGTCTCTCCATGCTCGAGTCTGTAATTCCACTTCAACTGACACCGGAGGACCTTATAAAATTTCAGACATCCGAAGATCCGCTCCTCACGGACGATTATTCGCCCGTAGACCTGCTTTCCGCCGGGATCGAGTCCGGATCGAAGTAAATCTGATTTCGCTATTGCCCGGCTCGGTCATCGAACGAACAAAAGCAACCACTTCGGCGGTGAGTCGTAACATCTTTTGATACGTTTCGGTTGACTATAAGATATTCAACTCTCTAAAAAAGTGAAGTATACCTGTCCACCATTCTTTCTGGCGGGACTCCTTCGGAGTATTCTCCGAGTGCGGAGTTTTCGTCGGTTCATTCCAATGATTAATTACGGCGAAACGGAAATTGGTCCCTCGTGATTATTCTCATGTGACAACATCTTAAATTCTATATGTCGGACAACCGGCAGATTGACAGTCACACCAGTATCCCGAACAGCCGTTCAGAGGGCATCCAAGGCCGATATCGCTCGAGCAGGAGTTACCGACACATGAGCAGACGTTACCGACACATGAGCAGACGTTGCCGACACATGAGCAGGAACTGGGTGCAACCGTCGAGAAATGGAGAACAAAATCATCCCCTCCGGTTCCATCGTTATTTCCGTCAAGAAAATTCCCGTGTTTGTCTTTTGCCGTTCCTTTAATAGTCACCGTATATTTTGCTCCGGTGGTTAATATACAAACATGGTCTTGACTCATAATTTCTTCATTGTATAATTGCAATTCATAGACATTGGATTTCTGTACCATCCTCGTTTTTAAACCTAATATTGACGTATTAGGGGGGGAAATCGTCAAAGCGCTGTTAATGCTATCGAGGTCCATCTCTCTATCAAAGTCAATATGGATTGGGTAACAATAAGCACTCAATTCTACGGTTTGACCTTCAGTGGGTATGGTGGCCTTTATGGCCGGCGGCAGATATTTTGTCGAAAAACCAAAAGTAAAATCATCTTTATTCACGCCATCGCCATTGCCATCAAGAGAATAACCCTCTGTATCTTTGGCACTCCCTTTTACTGTAACAGAATATTGTGTGCCCGGAGTAATGAGTAAAGTATTCGAATTCGGTGAAAAGATATACGATTTATATGCTCCTTTTGTATCATTTGTTTTTCCCGAAACGATTACATGACCACCGGTCGGTTCCGGCGAGATGGAGATTGCAGCAGCGACGCTGTTCGGTTCCATCTCTTTGTTATAGAAGATCTCGACACCATTCATTTCATTTGTCGCGACAGCCACCATCGCGCCTGCGGCGGGGACGGTATTTAATACCTTGGGCCACACCGGCTTTACATCGGTTGTAAATGTTAATACAAAATCGTCGCCCCCTTGACCATCCTTATTCCCATCGAGGAATGCTCCTTTTTTATCTTTTGCGGTTCCTTTTACCGTGATGGAATAATTCTGTGAATATAAAAGTTTGCACTTGTTATTTTGAGTGTAAATGGTGATGGTGCAGGGTTCAGCGGTGTTTGTCGGATCGTTCACGGTCGTCACATGAACAGTATCTACCGGTTGAGGTGTTATCACAACCGAACTAAGCATGCTCGTTTCATCCATTTCATGATCGAAGACAATTTTTACCTCAACGTTCTGGTCGTCATCGAGCAGAACGGTGGAATTCTGGGACGGTGTGGTTCTTATGATGAGAGGAAAATCCTTGTTCTCTTCACTAACGGGATTACTTTTATTGCACGAGGTAAGAAATGGCAATCCTATGACGATACCGGCTCCAAGTAGCGATTTCAGGAATTTCCGCCGTTCCATAAAATTATCATGTCCGATCAGGCTTACCCTGCGTGCCGGTTCGAGATCGGTCAGGTCGACAATCGACAATAACTTGGCTATTTTTCCGTCGTCCTTTTTCATAACATCACCTTACGTTGAGAGGTTATTTGTTTCCTTCTGCGTTGTCTCTTCTATTTGATATTTCATTTGTTGTAGCAGGTTGCCGAGGGAGAGGGATTTATTCAATTCGCAACGGTACTTGTTCCTTTCAATCGCTATGGTATTTATATCAGGAGTCTTGCTCAGGCAATCACCGCCGCAGTGCCATTTAATGAAGCAGGATGCGCACTCCTTGAAATTATGAACGCGTAATTGCGTCAGTCGATGGTACTTTTCTATATCGAATTCAAATATTTCACTGGAGGTGTTATATTTTCCATAGAGGAAAAGATCCGATTTGGGGTTCGCCAGATCCGATATCTCAAGGCAGGAAGTAACGAGCCCCTGCGGAGTTACGAAAAAATTCGATCCTGATGCCCCGCAAAATCTTGTCGTCAGCCCCCAAACACGATTACCGGAATAGTAGGGAAGGACGCGGTATTTTCCGCGGGCGAGTTCATAAACTCCCTCCATATCATGTATAAAACTCTCTTTTGCCGGCGGTTTGCAGTGTGAAGTCTCACATCGGCCGCAGATATATAACGGCTCGATGCAGACAGTGTGGGGTTTAAAATTCTCGACGATAAATTGATAAATCTCCGGTAACCTGCCATCCGTCAGTTCTGTCGCCGTCATCCGGACGGAATATTTTTTATTGATCTTATCAAAAAAGTTTAGTGTCTTCGCAACGTCCTGAAACGAGTCCCTTCCGGAAGCAAATGGCCGTTGTCGATTATGGATGTCGGGAGGACCATCCAGTGAAACGGCGATATTGTCGATATTCTCTGCTACCCAACGAGCCTGTTCCTCAGACATTATTCCATTTGTACAGAGGGTGATTTGCGAATGTATATCCGTGCTTTTGCATTTTTCCCGTGTATAAATAATGCTACTTGTAAAAACAGGCCAGTTTAATGTCGGTTCACCGCCGCCATGAAATCCGACTTCAACAATCTTCTCATTCAATCTTTGAGCATTATAAAAGATGAAATCAATTGTTGCCTCTGCAATTTTCAAAGGCATTAAATCGCCATGTATACTTGCATCCTTATAACAATAGATGCATTTGAGCGAACATCGGTCGGAGAGGAGTAAAATTGTGCGGGTTGGCTGAGGCTTAGAGTCGTACGGCAAATCGGGAATTACATCTTCAGGGCCGTTCAACAGTCCCATCTTCTCTAATTGATCGAGAAATGTTTCTTCGGTGTGCAAATAACAAATGTAGGAAGGTTCTCCTTTAGTTTTTATTCTTTCCAGAAGCTCGGCGGCTTCCGGATTAACATTAAAAACCATGGATTTTAATGGAAAGTAAACAATCAAGCTTTCTGGTTTTATCGTGCTTCCGGAAATGACAAAATATTCCGAGGTGATGTTATATTTTTTGGACATTTGGGAGAAAACTCTTTTACACGTAGAACGGATTTATTGGGTATTCTTTAATGTCCGGTATAATACAAGAAGTCGTTTGAGGATGTATATATATATGATATTATATAATAATACAATTTTAAAAAGTCAATAGTATGTAATCGTTTTTTAATTAATTAAATGAAAAATCTAATCTCCATGAAAAGGGAGTGATTTTTCGTTTCTGAGGTGATGTCTATTTATCTAGTGTCAAGTACCAATAATAACTTAACTTGCGTCGAGCGAAGAAGATTTATAAATTGAATTGCTTTTTTAGGTCGGACAGTGGTAAACAAGCTCACCATCGGTCCGATCGATTTACATTGGTGAAAACGACTTAACCCGCCAACTAACGGCGGGCAGGCAAGTCGATCTACATTTCTTTCAAATACGTCCAGGCCCATTTCTCACAAGAATCGACTAATCCCGCATAGACTGGATTCATGATGACATAATCGACGATACGCTCTAAATCGCTATTGTCTCTAACAACATGGTCGTAGCTTTCGTGCTGCCAGAAAGGGCCGGATCGATTCAATACTTTATTCGATTCAAGGGCCGTGTACCATTTTAAGTTCTTTATTATTTTCGTGACTCTGTAGGGCGAGCAGTCTGCTCGCCCTACATCGGCTTTGTAGCTCGGGCAACCTGCCCGACCTACACTAAATACCATATGAATGTGATTTGGCATAATACAATATGCAATTAGATCATATTCTTTTTTATCACGATAATGGATGGATTCTTTCACTATATTGGCGACTTGCGGATCCTGCAACCATAGCGGGCTCTTTTCATTTCGATCGAGCAATCCGTCAAACCGTGAAAAATATTCATTATTAAATTCATACCATTCGTCTGATCGGTTTTTCCTATTACTGATGTTTTCAATTCTTCGTTTTATCAGTTGTCGATCGATACGCATTTTTTCGACCACCACCGCAGGCAGTGATCCTGCTAATCGAAACGTCACAAAAAATGTTGCACCCGACGGTTGATAATGCGGGAGGTGACGGCGATAGTAGAACTTGTCTATCGAGTTGGATTGTATTGAGTTTATCGTGACCTTCATAAAAATCACCTTGGTGTATATTCATTTACCGTAAGAATGGGGAATTTTGTGACAATATTGAGGACCGTTGTTGGTCGATCAGTCTGATCGACCTACATTGGTTGTGTTCGACTTAACCCGCCAACTAACGGCGGGTAGGCAAATGGCAGGGCGTGAATTGGAGATGCGAGGTGGTTTTTATAACCAGTAATAGAGAGATAAAGATTATACAAGGAAAATTGTAGTTTCTGAAAGTTCTGAAACGACACAATCGTGAAATGATTTTGGTCAGCCTGTAGATATTTTCTCAGATATTTTAATTCGTGATTTATAATCACACAATTGGTTTTCCGTTCGTTTTCGGATACATGCTGCGAATATATTTCTCATCGGTCAGCGAAAGCTTTGTATTCTCTCGTGTTCCCACTCCTCCTATAATGAGCTCTCCGGGAAAAGAGTAAAGCATGATGGATTTGGGGTCGAATGTGGTTGCATTGAGTTGATCCAAAGAGTATTTCTGGATTACGTTGCGATACGTATCGTCGTGTGACCAAAAATTGGGCGGTCCCGCAAAATATTTGTAAACGGCCGCTTCATTCCATCTGATTCCTCCCCTCGGATTCTGATGTTCGTGAATACACCCGAGAGCATGACCAAACTCGTGCACAACAACCCGGTTGTACTCCAGATCTTCCGTATCATCTTTAAGCCATCCAAAGTTCATGGTTGGTTCATTTTTTGGAATACCGAGATTATCGGTTCCAATGTATGACCAGGAACCAGTATCTGCCTGGAAGGATATCCGAATATCGGAATTGGTGCGTGGAACGGAAAAATTAAATTGTATATTTGCATATTTAAGCCACTGTACGGCGTGTTGTGCCGCTTTCTGTCGCTGAATTTGGCTACCATCAAGGAAATAAATTCCAAGTTTTCTCCCGGGTGACCACATTTTCCCGGCCTGCAGGGCCATCTTTGCCGGATGCAAAGACATACCGGGCAATTTATTAATGATCGGGCTATTCTTCTTGTTTTCCTTAATTGCCAGCTCCATTGCCCTGATTTTTTCATCACCGCTTAAGATCCGATCAAAACAAAAATGAATACTTTTCAAATTCAATTTTTTCCCAAACATTGTTGACCTCCTTTGAATTAAAATTGAAATCGTGAGAAATTTTTTCGTCAGTGTTTTTTTAATTCATGATATAATCCGTACAATCATCCCTGCTGTAGGTAAAAGAAGAAGATATATTAAGTTGAGCTGCCCCCTTTAAAGCGATCCAGTGTTATATTAGGGAAAAGTATAATAAGTATCAAGGGAGACAGCAATGGGCAAAAAACGACACAGAGTAGAGGCGATCGTAGTGAAGCTTCGGGAAACGGTGTACGTGTTCAGACTAATTCAAACCACGCAGGCCTAAAATAAATAGAGACTTTTCGGTATATCCAGGTCAATAAATGTTGATTGAGTTAGTAAACGGCACTCAAATATTAGAGCACGAGCTCATCTATTTCGTGTCGTCAGCTCATATCCGAAATTTACTGGGCGTCCGAGACATCCCTGTAGGGCCGGACGCCCGCCTTTAGGCGAGAGCTGGTTCGACAAGCTCACCACGAGTCGTTCCGCAGTAGCGGAACGGACTGTCCGGCCCACCGAGGATGGTCGATCAGCTCATACCCGCTATTTATTGTGCGTACGAGACATCCCAGCTGTCGCCTCCGGAAACCTCGAGTATATAGTTACCGGCTGCCGGTATGTCTGCCTTCGCCGTCTGTGTAGGTTGGGTTGCATTGTGGCATAGGTTGGTCACATAAGCACCCGTGTCGGCGTTGATCAGGTTGATCTCAAGACGCGAAGAGAATTGGCCTTTTAGCTTCTGATGCATCGTAAAATTTGCAGATCCCTTCTTCAGGTGGAAGAAAGGCGTTACTTTATCCGTCGTACCGCTGAATGTAGTGCTGGTGGATACCGGGGTGGGTTTCGGGCTCTTCAAAATCTCGATAGTCCACGGCCCTTCGGCGTCATCCACATAGATCATATAATCTTCGGACTTTACCGATCCCTTATACCGGATTTTCTCGGTCGTATTGGGGCCTATCCAGTTAGTTAACAACCCGCCGATTGTTTCTTTGCCGGTAATCATTGACTGTGTGACAAGCGAAAGCTGGCAAGTGCTGACATCGGCTCCGGTGTACGAAACCTTGATAATATACCACCCGTCTTTGCTGAGTGCGAATTTATCGGAAGCGATTCTTTTACCCTTGCCGCCCGTGACGGTGATTTTATCTGCGGTTTGTTTGACGGTAATGCCGGCATCGGCTGCTGCTTTTAACATTGTCGTAGCCGCAAAAAGAAGAGCAATAAATACGATAATAACCTGATATTTTCGATTCATGCCACACCTCCTGTAAAGTAATCGATATAGACGGATGAAGATAATGATAGGAAAACGAATAATGGTTGTCAAGAGAGATTGTGGACGCCGCCCGCCCACAAAACGGCGTAACCAAATCCGTTCGATGTGGCTCGAAAACTGTGGGATACGAACAAATTCGATTCACTTCAGTTCAACGTATACATCCAGGTGAATATCTAATGTAGCGTCCATGCTGTCGATGTATCCTCAAGACATCGATACCTCCTAACAACTCGTTAGAGCTAACGACCCCAGGGGAAGTGGTTTCAACATTACTGAGGTAAAACGTGTTTCATGCAGTGCAATCTCAAGGTTTACAACGCTGCAGCTTAGCTCCAATCCATTCTGCACTCTGCGCATTTTAAAAATATGTGGAGCACACCTGTCCGCTGGAGTCCACCAGCATGCCTGCCGATTCATCCGCTGGAGCGTAGCGAAGGCGGGAGGTGGACGTAGGCAGAGCTCCACCTTTCTATATATTCTCGGGCCATCGTTTTGTGATGGCAACTCCCTCAGAGCATGCGAAAACAAACACCATCGGGCAATGTACCGTTTATTCATTATTAACTGTCTCTGCATCTCAATCTTAATTTAGCATAGAAAAGTCTGAGACGGTACAGTGTTGAAGAAAAACATTGCATAAAAGACTCCCATATTGTATGTTTTATCATATGGATCAATAGTACACCCCTTAGCCCGGGGCTTGCCATCTTCAGACTTTTTTCGGGGATAAATGTGAAGGTATGTGTCGGCATCGATGTCGGTTCAGCGGCAGTCAAGATTGCAGTCTGCGGAACTATGGACAGTCCATTGACCGCCGATCTCTTATCCAATAAAACATCTAAATCTTTTTTCCCTGCAGACATAGGAATACCGTTCTTACTTTCGAAAGACGTCCCAACGCGTGGCGAGCCCGTTGAAACCGTGCGTGCACTTCTCGATGAATTTCGTAAAGTGTTCGACTATCTCGAGATCGCCGGCATGTGTGCTACAGGGAGCGGTGGAAATAACCTCGATGCTATCTTTAATATTACTTTTGAGAATAACTTTAAGGCACTTGCACAATCGGCCGGTTTACTCTACCCCGATGTGCGGACGGTTCTCGAGCTCGGCGGTGAGTCGGCAAGATATATAAAAATCGATGTAAGTGATCATCATGTCGTTCGTATTGTCGATTATGAGAAAAACGGAGATTGTGCCGCCGGGACAGGTGCCTTTATTGAGCAACAGGCAGGAAGATTAAAGTACTCGCTCAGTGAAGTTGGCGACGCAGTGCTTCAGGCCGAGAAGGCGGCATTGATTGCCGGCAGATGCTCAGTCTTTGCCAAGACCGATATGATCCATGCCCAGCAAAAGGGCTATACTCCTCCGGCAATTCTTCGTGGTCTATGTGAAGCTGTTGTGCGCAATTTTAAAAGTACCGTCTGCAAGGGAAAGGAAATCCCGATAAAGGTGCTCTTCGCGGGGGGCCTTGCATTGAACAAAGGAATCGTCGCAGCTCTCATACATATCTTCCAATTGAAGAACGAATGGCTCATCATTCCACAATTCCCTTCGGCTATGGGTGCAATCGGGTGCGCATTAATCGAACGACAGAGACAGACAACCGCTGCTCCCACTGACATTGCAAAGTCGCAAACCACTGCCGGGCGATATTGCCCGCGTTCAATAAATATGGCATATGGAACAAGTGATGGCCGTCTTTCTCCTCTCTCGACCGAGAATGTCCTGTTTCTGCGCGATCGTGTCGTTCCCTATACCTTTGAAGGTAAAACTTTGCCCATCGACGTTTACCTTGGAATCGATATAGGATCTGTAAGCACGAACCTCGCTCTGATCGATGACCATGACAATCTCATCAAAGAAATTTACGTTCGGACCGAAGGAAGACCGATAGAAGTCGTTAATAAAGGATTGCGGGACATTGAGATCGAGCTTGGCTCCCGTATTCGAGTACGTGCGGTGGGAACGACAGGGTCCGGGCGGGAATTGATCGGAGCGCTTGTCGGCGCCGATGCCGTCAACGACGAAATCTCCGCGCACAAAACCGGAGCACTCTACATCAGTGAGCGCTTGCAGGGAGAGAAGGTCGATACAATTTTTGAAATCGGCGGGCAGGATTCAAAGTTCATCAACATCAAAGACGGTGTGGTTGTAGATTTTACGATGAACGAGGCGTGTGCGGCCGGTACGGGTTCGTTTCTTGAGGAACAGGCAGAACGTCTCGGCATCAATATAGTGAAAGAGTTTTCTGATCTGGCTTTTCGATCAACCGCACCCGTTCAATTTGGTGAACGATGCACGGTTTTTATTGAAAGCGATATCAATCTACACATCCACAACAGCGTCAACAAGGAAGATATTATTGCAGGACTGGCGTATTCGATTGCACTGAATTACCTCAACCGTGTCGTTCGCGGCCGGAAGATCGGAGATGTGATTTACTTCCAGGGAGGAACGGCGTACAATGACGCAGTTGCTTCTGCATTCGCAATGCTTTTGAAGAAGCGAATTATCGTTCCGCCACACAATGGCGTCCTTGGGGCCATCGGGATAGCTATTCTTGCCCGGGATAAAGTGAAGTCAGAAAGAAAATTGAAGCCCACTGTACCCGGCACGACTTCTTTTCAGAATTTTCGTCTGGATCTCAGCGGTTACTCCACACATCAATTCACATGCAAAGCATGTTCAAATTTCTGTGAGATCCAGCAAGTGAAAATTGGAAAAGAGAAGACTCACTGGGGGGACAAATGTTCGGATAAATTCCGCAAGAATACGAAATTGGTCCGAAAGGCCGGTATTCCGAATCTTCCGGATTTCCATGAAAAAATCTTGCTTGAAAATTATATTCAGAATGGTAAGACTTCAAAGCCGCGGATTGGTATCCCGCGTTCCCTGATTTTTTACAGCCGGTTTCCCTTCTTCAATACATTCTTTACCGAGCTTGGTTTCGACGTCGTTATTTCCGACCCATCGAATCGTGAAGTCGTGGATGCAGGAGTCGAGGCGACGGTGGTCGAGCCCTGTTTTCCTATCAAGCTTGCGAATGGACACATTCTGAATCTTCTTAGTAAAAATGTGGAGTATGTGATGGTGCCGAACGTCATCGATTATGAAATGAATGGATTACCGATGGTACCATACGCATGTCCCTGGACCATAACGCTTCCGTTCGTTTCACGTTGTCAGCCGGCATTTGAATCAATGCGGGAACGATTTCTTATACCGACGATTCATTTCAGTTATGGAATGGAAAGAGTAAAAAAAGAACTCGCTTTTTTCAGCCGACCTTTCGGTGTATCGGGTATGGAAAGTAATTATGCGACGGAATGTGCATTTGAGGCCCAGCATCGATTTGAATCGATCCTCCGTTCGAAAGGTGCTGAAGTGTTGAATTCGCTTCGCGAAAACAGCGAAGCTGCTATAGTTCTTGTCGGCCGTGCATACAATGTTTATGATTCGACAGTGAACCTCAATCTCGCAGGAAAATTGCGCGATTACTACGGGATAAATGTCATACCGTACGACTTCTTCGATCTTGATCGATTTCATATACACACTGTCAACGAGAATATGTATTGGCAATGCGGTAAGCAGATTCTCCAGGCGGCGCTTGCGGTCAAACAGTTACCTGATGCTCACATCATCTTCATCACGAATTTCAAATGCGGGCCGGATTCATATATCAAGCATTACGTGGAGGAGGCGTCCGGTAAACCATTTCTCTCGCTCCAATTTGATGGACACAGTAACGATGCAGGAATAGTTACCCGCTGTGAAGCATATTTGCATTCAAAAGGATTTCTTTCATGACCGATGTATCGATTCCAACCCGGCCGCTAAAAGACCGGGTAGTGTACATCCCGCGTATGCATTCCGGATCCGCACGGATATTCGCAGCCGCGTTTCGATCCTACCACATAGATGCCGCAGAACTCCCTGAAAACACGCCGGATACGCTGAGAATGGTGGGTGAATTTACTTCAGGCGATGAATGCCTACCGCAGCGGATCACACTTGGCAGCATGTTAAAGGTCATAAACCAACCCGGATTCGATCCTTCCAGAACGGCGTTTTTCATGCCCACGACTCATGGACCATGTCGCTTTGGACAGTATTCCCCATTCTTAAGGAAGGTTTTTAATAAAATGGGTTACGGCGACATCATGATTCTTTCACCATCGACAAGCGATGGGTACGGTGCATTCGGAATAGACGAAACAAAGTTTGTTCGAACTGCATGGTGTGCAATAGTTGTCGGTGATATACTCCGCAAGCTTCTGTTGAAAACCCGGCCGTATGAATGTACTCATGGAGAAACAGATGAAATCTATGACGATGCTCTTGACCGAATTTCAAGAGCCATTGCTCGTTTCGACGTCACTCACAGAGATTACATGCATGGACTCATTGAAGCACTCAAAGAAGTTCGTGACGCATTTCGTAATATTGCTGTCCATGCGCCGGGGAGCAAACCTCTTATCGGAGGGATAGGAGAAATCTATTGCAGACTTGACGAAGGATCGAATGACGAGATTATTCGTTATATTGAACACTATGGAGGAGAAGTGTGGCTTTCGGGGATAAGCGAGTGGCTTGAGTACACGAATGATGAAGTTCTGCAGAATCTCCGTTTAAGCGGTCGATCTTTTTCTTTGGCACGGGTAGTATTTGAGGTGCGCCGATTCATCCAACACAGGGACGAGCACGCTCTTATGGGGCCGTTTAGAGAAGATTTTCGGGGCTATGACGAGCCTTCGGAAATGAACGAAATCTTCAAAAGATCTCTTCCTTATCTGCCCTCATATGCAGCGATCGGTGAAATGGTAATCAATACGGGAAGGGCAGTGTACCTCTATGAGAAAGGAGCGGATGGCATTATCGATATAAGTCCTTTTACCTGTATGAACGCAATAGTGGCTGAAGCTATCTATCCGGCAATCAGTAGAGACCATGATAAGATCCCGATAAAGGTTTTGTATTTCGATGGGAAAGCGAGAGATTGGAATCAGGATGTCGAGATGTTTATGGAATTTGTGCGGGACTATAGAATACGCAAACGCCAAAAAAGAGAAATACCAAACCTTAAAAAGAAATCATGAGATCAGTGCTGTCCAAAACATGGTAGAAAGAATCATTCAAGAATGAAAATATGAATGATGATCCGCCCTGAGAAATATCTCACCCCTTCAGGGTTTTTTTGATGTCCATTCTTTTAAGATTCAAGGGGCTACGCCCCTTGCGGACATATCCCACCCCCCCTGAATCCCGATAGAATCGGGATGATGGCACTTTAGTGTTGGGGTGGTTTTAAAGGCATATCCATACTGCGAAATTCAAAAATTATATTGCATTCAGACCCTGTCACTAAAGTGCTGTCGTCCCACATCGTATGTGGGACTCTCGAAGGGTCGGATATTTCGGCTTGGGATGAAATCCCAAGAAATGTCAAAAGAAAGTTACTTCTGCACCCTGTAGGGGTGCAATATCTATTTTGGACAAGTCTGTCATGAGATAATAGTCTTAATTAAGGAGATGTTTTATGCAAATGAAAAACCTGTTTCGATTATTCGTTTTTTCCTCGGTCTTGCTTTTTTACGGCCTTTTACGCACGCAAGCGCAAGACGTATTTAAACCCGACCAGGTCCTTACACCCGATCCGAAGATTATTGTTGGAAGACTTGACAACGGACTCACTTACTATATTCGCGAAAACAAAAAGCCGGAGAAACGTGCAGAACTTCGATTTGCCGTGAAAGCAGGATCGATCCTCGAAGATAATGACCAGCAAGGCCTGGCGCATTTTGTCGAACACATGGCATTTAACGGCACAAAGAGTTTCCCGAAACAGGAACTTGTCAACTTCCTGGAAAAATCCGGGGTGCGTTTCGGTCCGGAAATAAACGCCTATACTTTCTTCGATCAAACGGTGTACATGCTTCAGGTGCCGACAGATTCACCTGCCGTTATGAAAAAAGGATTTCAAATACTGGAAGAATGGGCTGATGCGATCGCATTCGATGATACAGAGATCGATAAAGAGCGGCCTGTGATAGTGGAAGAGTGGCGTCTTGGCAGAGGAGCAGACGAACGGGTCAGCAATAAACTTCTGCCTACGATATTATATCGTTCGCATTATGCCGATCGGATTCCGATCGGGAAAAAAGAAATAATTGAATCGGCACCGCACGATGTCATACGCAGATTCTATAACGACTGGTACCGCCCCGACTTGATGGCAGTTCTCGCTGTCGGCGACTTTGATAAAAATGAGATTGAAAAACTTATAAAAGAACATTTCTCAAAACTCACAAATCCTCGACACGAACGCGTCCGCCTCGCTTACCCGATTCCCGACCATGATGAAACATTGGTCTCGATTGCGACGGATCCGGAATTGACATATTCAATGGTGCGATTATTTTATAAACATGATTCTCATGATGTACTGACTGCCACCGACTATCGCAACGAGATTATAGATCGACTCTATGACGGCATGTTCAACCGGCGCCTCCAGGAACTTCTTCAAAAACCGAGTCCTCCATTCGTTTTTCCCTTTGGCGGCAAATCTAGATTATGCGGACAAAAAGACGCCTATTTTCTTGGTGCCACAGTTAAAGATACTGCTATTCTCATCGGACTTGAGGCACTTTTAACTGAGGCTGCACGGGTGAGACAATATGGGTTTACGACCACGGAACTTGAAAGAGAAAAAAGTTCATCCTTACGGGGGATGGAACAATATTATAGAGAGAGGGATAAAGCCGATTCAAGGCCTCTCGTCGAAGAGTACCTCCGCAATTTTCTTAATAATGAAACTATACCCGGTATCGAAGTCGAGTTGGAATTGTATAAACAATATCTACCGGGTATAACTCTGGAAGAAATCAATAAACTAACGGATGAGCGGATGACTTCGCAGAACTGTGTTGTTACGGTCTCCGCTCCCCAAAAGGAAGGCCTCAAAGTACCTACGAAAGAAGAACTACTCGCACTAATTGAAGCAACAAAAAAAGAAAAGATAAATCCATACATCGATAAAATTAGTTCCGAGCCGTTAGTTGCCCGTATGCCGGTCCCTGGAAAGGTTGTCGAGGAAAAGAAAATCGAATCAATCGGTGTAACAGAATGGAAACTCTCCAATGGCGCACGTGTTGTATTAAAGCCGACAGATTTTAAGAACGATGAGATTGTCTTTTCAGCACAAAGTGACGGAGGGTTATCGCTGGTGTCCGATCAAGATTATGCATCTGCCATCTCCGCTATTGCTATAATTCAAGTATCGGGTCTTGGTGATTTTGATTTATCCACACTTCAGAAGAAACTTGCCGGTAAAATAGTGAACGTTTCACCACAACTTGGGGATCTTTATCAGGCATTTAGCGGCAGCACAAGTGTCCAGGACATTGAAACCTTTTTTCAACTCTTGTACTTATACGCCACGTCTGTACGGAGGGACACAGCAGCGTATGCATCGCTCATGGATCGATGGAGAGCAATGTTACAGGATCAAGGTGCCAGTCCGGAACGTGCTTACGGAGACACGCTGGCGGTAACGTTAGCAAATTACCATTTTCGCAGGCGTCCATTTAACTTGAAATTAATGGAGGAGGTCGATCTCGACAGGGCGCTGGTTGTATATAAAAATCGTTTTGCCGATTTCAGCGGTTTTACATTTTTCTTTGTCGGGAGCTTTAAACCGGACACTCTTAAACCTTATGTCGAAAAATATCTTGCTTCGCTTCCTTCATTGCATCGAAACGAATTGTGGAAGGATGAAGGCATTAGACCGCCGAAAGGTGTCATCGGCAAGAAAGTACTCAAAGGAATTGAGCCGAAGAGCAGAGTCAATCTCACCTTTACAGGTCCGTTCGAATGGTCGCGTCAAAACCGGTACGATTTTAACGCGATGAAGATGGTATTAAGCATAAAACTGCGCGAAGTACTTCGTGAAGATAAAGGCGGCACATACGGAGTTAGTATCTATGGATCGCCTTCTCATATTCCGGTACCGGATTATACCCTTATACTTTCGTGGGGCTGCAATCCAGATAGTGTTGAAAATTTAATAAAAATCGTAATGCTGCAAATTGACAGCTTAAAATTAGCATTACCGGATTCGATATATATTACTAAGGTCAAAGAGACGGAGAGAAGGACATACGAAGTCAATTTAAAGGAGAATAATTTTTGGTTGGCAAATCTGGTATTCTATTATACAAATCAAGATAATCCGGAATTAATACTCGATTATCCTAATCTTGTGGAACATCTTAACGGACAGGAAATTCGGAATGCGGTAAAGAAATATTTCAATATGAATAATTATGTCAGGGTAGTGCTATATCCGAAAGAACAAAGATAGCTTTTTAGAACGCGATGTATGTAAGGATCCTGACGATCCCGCATTTTGAGACGGGTGAGTCGAGAGGCAAGTCCCGAGCAACTCGTGCCGAGCGTAGTCGAGGCATATCGAGGGAAAAAAGTCTGTGAAATTTAGAGAGCGATTGGAGATACCGATCGCTCTTTTTTTATCCTATTGATAGCATTTTCCGCCAGCACCAAAACCGCGGCCCACCTGTTATCCCGCAAAAAGTCGAAAATCCTTTGAAATAAGGTGATTTTGATTGTTTTTTCTTTATTATAATAATATAGGCGAAAACGCAATTTTTTTGTAACCATCCGAATTTTTAATGTGACAAATAGACGGAGACGAAATGAACTAAAAAATTTTATACTCGTTTTTGCTGGATTTATTGTTCATAACCTTACCGCTGATGCCGGCTATACTTATCTATGAAATATTTCCCGATACGAAGGTAGGCGCTAAAGGTCTATTGGGTACTCTAAAGATAAATGCACTGATAATTTCAACAAATCATAGTTACGTCTTATGGGAAAAACGGAAATCAAATATCATGTAAGGTTTCATTTGAAAAGTAGGGTTGACTTCCAGGCTCTTCAAAAGAACACCTCAATTGAATTGTTTACTTCGAGTTTACGGAAAATCGACGATAAGAATATTATCATCGATGCCTACATTCCTGCAATGCTTCTAAAAGAATTAAGGAATGCCTATTATTTTCAGATTCTCGGAAATGTCGATGAGATGCTTGCGGAAGCGTGTAAAAGTGTTTCGAAAACAAACAGATTTAAAAAATAATAACGGTTTACCGATATGCCCTTCACTCCTTATCTTAATACCGACGAAATTAATACTGCACTCCAACAGTTTGCAGCCGATAATCCCGGGTTATGTACTCTTATTACATTACCCAACCTCTCATTCGAAGGTCGCACTAGTTATGCACTGAAAATTGCAGGAGGTGCTGCCGTAAGTCGTAAAGGCGTGTTATTGCTGGGTGGAACTCATGCCAGAGAATGGGGAAGCTCGGATATCCTGGTGGCATTAGCGGAAAAAATGATCGCTGCATATAATGCCGGTACCGGTATAACGTTTCAGGGAAAAAGCTTCACATCCGCTGAAATAGTGCGAATCATTGAAAACATAGATGTTTTCATATTTCCGAATGTTAACCCCGATGGAAAAGTCTATACGCAAAGCGGGCATGACTGGCGTAAAAATCGCCGGCCTATCGGCGCCGATATCGGGATAGATATTAACAGGAACTACGACATTCTGTGGGACGCCACTACATATTTCAATGCGGCACTGGATTTTTCCTACCTATATGCCCCGGCATCCTCGAATTATCACGGGCCGATCGCTTTTTCTGAAGCCGAAAGCCTGAACGTGAAATGGATGCTCGACAATTATCCTAATATAGTACACGCCGTTGATCTGCACTCATATGGTCAGAAAATTATGTACACGTGGGGCGATGATGAAAACCAGGAAAATACGGTCGAACAAAATTTTATGAATTCGACCTATAACGGCCAACGAGGCTTATCGGGCGATGCGTACGGTGAATTTGTTTTCAAGGTCGATCAAGACAGGATTGTCAGCATAGCCGATAGGATGCACAATGCCATATTTGCCGTGAGAGGCATGTCATACAGTGTCGGACAAATATTTAACGAAGTCGGCGTCGATTCCGGAAGTTCAGCCTGTTACTTTTTTAGCCGGCATTTTTCTGATATATCCAAAAGAAAACTTTTCGGATATGGTATTGAATGGGGAGCAGCATTTCAACCGGCGTCTTCCGAGATGCTTAATATCATGGACGATATCGACTCGGCGTTGACCGAGCTTTGTCTGTGTGCTTCAGAACCTGAATTATTCATACGCGATAGCCTGAGCGATACCGGAAAAGAACCTTCGGAAGGTATTCTTTGTATGAGTCCGGATATAATCACCAGGAAAACAGCCGTTCCTGATCCTGCAGCAGCATTTGGTGATGTCACCATAGATCCGGGGTCGGACAGGGTTGAAATCGGGAACGATAACTATATCTATGTACGGGTTCATAATCATGGCGGGATGCAGACAAGTGCCAAGGTCCGCGTCTATTTTGCACCACTCACTACATCGTGTTCTCCGGCGCTGTGGCAATTTATCGACGAGATTGATGTCATAGATATTCCTGCCGGAGGTTTTAAGGTTACCGATGCTGTAGTATGGCCGCATGTACCTGATCCCGGCACCGCGGGTCATTTTTGTATCATAGCAATCTGCGGTAATACTATTGATCCCATACCGGATACATCAATGATCGATTCGGCGTCGGATTACATGAAATTTGTCAGCAACAGCAATAATATTGCTTATAGAAATGTGACATTCGAAGATGTGTTACCGGATACCTGGTTTGATATACCCTTTGTAATGCGAGGTTTTTCAAGCAAACCAGAAGAGTATAATCTAGTTTTTGAAGCACCTCTGCTGCCTAAAAATACGCTTGTGGAGATGAAACTCCGGCGGACGCTTTTATTCGACAAAGTATATCGGGTACAAATCGACAAGAGAGCTGAAATTAAAAATATCCAGATCCCGTCTGCCCGATCCATAAATTGTCGTTTGAGGATAAAAATTCCTTCGCGAGAATTAATCAAGAAGAACTGTTCAATTGTCGTTATTCAAAAAATTGGAAATCAGAATGCGGGACAATTCACAGTCTATTTTTAATTCACATAATATACCTAAAACTAGAAACGGACAAAAACATGGACAACCGTATCAGTTGTAAGACGCTGGCTGTACTCATCGTGTGCGGCCTGTTATTGCTCAGTGTACCCTGCCTCTCTGAACAGAGAACAAGGGGTGAGAGCAAATCGCAACTGCCCGAACCTAAAGTGTTATCCTCCGTAGAGGTCAAAAACATCAAGCCTATTGGTTTGGTGATGCAAGAAGGGCAGCTGGTCGTTGTGGATTCAATAACTGCTGCGATCAAAAAATTTGACGCCAAAAGTGGAAAGCTTACCGCAACGGTTAAGCTGGCTGTCAAATCTCCGGCCGGATTAGCTGCGGACGGCAAGGTAATGTGGATCGCGGATAATACCGGGAAAAAGGTAATTCAGGTAAATCCCGAATCGGGAGCGGTACTGAAATCTTTCGAGGTACCAATCGATGGCGATAAAGAGCATACTACAATCGGTGCAATCGCCTGCAAGGGGAATTTTTTATGGGTCGCACTCAGCGCCGGCTGGTCGAGCAAGATTTTAAAAATGGATGCCGCGACAGGTAAACTCATCATGTGGGTATTTGCAGAGTGCCTGCCGAGAGGACTTGCGACCGACGGAAAGACTTTATACATCCTTGCATATAATAATGGGGTTTTCCGGGGAAGCGTGAACATGATGACCGTTTCCGATGATGCAAAAAAAATGAGCCTTTCGAACAAATTGTTATGCAAAACTCCGGGAAAAGAGCCCTCGGGAATTACCATGGATGGAAAAAATCTATGGATCCTTGACAAAGAATCAAAAAGTATTCAAAAAATTGAATTACCATAAAGTTCAACAATTTGACGATAGGAAGGGAATTAATATGAAAAAAATAATAATACTTACACTTATTACTTTTGTTCTATGCCTTTTTGTTGTTGCTTCATCAACACAGGCTCAACAAAAGTATGCCTTGCTGATAAGTGCAGGGGAGACCACACTTGACGATACGTTTTATCATTCGGAATTTTGGTACGATATGTTTTTTTTATATCGCACGTTAATTGATCTCGGGTTTTCACACGACAACATTATAGTGCTGTACGGCAATGGAACCGATTTCAATAGTGCTCATCCATTCTACAATGCCGCCGCTGTATATCCGGCAGTACCCCATATAACGGATCTTGCCGTGAATGCTGCGAACGTAGATAATATCTTTAACTGGCTGTCGACCGGCGACGTAGCTCATGGAATTCCGCAATTACAGAGTGGTGATTATCTTTTTTACTGGTGGATGGGACATGGCGGCGGTTGTGCCTGTGGAGATTATTATGCCTATATCTCAACAACAGGCGAGAGTGTCACCGACGACCAATTTAAGATCTATTTCGAGCGCTTACCGGCGTGTCTTATTAAGACAGATTATGTTATGACATGTCGCAGCGGGGGATTGATAGACGATCTTGAGGGTCTGCATACAATGATTCATACTGCCACCGAATGTTGTGTCGATGCACACTCGGCCATGTACGATGTTCCTCATGGGGAGTTGAGCTATGCCGCGGCCTGTGCCCTTCGGCAGCAAACTCCTACAGGCGCCGCTGTAGCATCGGATGCCGATGGAAATGGTGTAATAACCATTGCAGAAGCCAATACATATACTCATGCAAATACCGTATTGAGCGTTTCACAAATTGGAGATTACAGAAACATTTCACCGCTGATCGTACCGGTGAATGCTTTACCTGCTTCGGGAGTTATTAACAGCGGAATTTATAGCCGTGATTACACGGAAGATAATGGTGTGGTGCCCAGCGATATTTCACATTATGTATGGTACCATGGTCCCGATTTATGGAACCGGTTGATAGCCGACGGGATTACAGTGCATCTGGATCCGGAATTTGGTCAAACTAATTATGTGTACGGAAGAATTCATAATATAGGATGCACCACACTCGATAGTGTATCCGTCGCCTTCTCGTGGTGTTTACAGAGTGCATGGGCCAATATGGCTTCGTGGAATTCAATCGGTACTGTTATGGTAAGTGGTCTTTTAAGCAACGAATCGAGGGTAATTTACACGCCCTGGAACAGCGTCCCTGCTCCCGGCATGTATTGTCTGCATACGGTGCTGGATGTGACAGGCGACATGGCTAATGCCGATGGACGCGCCTATATGGACAATAATAAAGTCCAGGTAAATGTAACCGTTGTAGATAATGTATGGGGATGGACCGTTGTGTATCCGTTCCTGATTGAAAATGGACTTGATAAAGAAACCGGTGTCGACATTATTATTGATAAATTAAATAAACTGGCTCTTACGTCGAAAATAAGAATCGAAATACCACCGGATGTAAAATTTGGAAAAGTTGAAGGAGCAGAAGTCCAGCAGTCACAGACTGCCACCATTCTTAATCTTACAAATAAAACGAAAAGAGCAGTAGTGCGACAAGTGCCGTTAAAACCGGGCGAAAAGAAAATGGCATTTATGGTCATCACCACTCCCAAAACTAATGCGAAGAGAGAACGGGTTTCAGTGAAACTATCTGAGAACTTAAATGAAAAAGAAATGGGAGGAATTATTTTCAATGCTCAAGGTGCTGATCAGAAATTAGTTTTAAATAAATCGATGAAAAGGATTAATAACCTTTTCCGAATGTTAAAGAAGGAGTTTAAAATTAAAAGTGCAGATAGTATTATTACGCTATCCGGTAAGAACCTGGAAAAAGAAGTTGATCTCCGGAGTATATCGGTTTCGATGAAAAAAATAGCTGATTTGGAAAGCGGTACATTGACTGAAATGTCGAAACTCATGGCACAAAAGGAGTTAAGCAAGTACAAATCAGCAATTGTTGAAACAGCAAAAAGTGCTGAGAAGAGCGATCTATCGCTTATCAGGGAGTCGCAGGACCGGTTGATTTATTCAACTATACCATTATTTCTGAAGAATAAAAAGATTAGCGGCTTCTAAATAAAAGACTATATTAAACAAGGACCTTCCGCCGGGAATAAGTATTGGAAATGAAATAGAGTAATGCTTATTTCCGGCGGGTTTTTAAACTCCTTGCTATTCGAATATTCTACTTTTACTCCTTACTTAATTCAATTATCCTTCGCACCCTGATTGATCCATGTTTTAATGATTTGCACCAGGCTGTCAGAAAGATACGGCCCGTACATAGGCATTCGATTGCCAAATGGCGGATTCGGTGAAAGCTTCATTATGATAAGGCTGCTGTCGGCATTACCGGGAATGATTGCCGGTCCGTGTTCACCACCCTGGACAAGCTGAGCAACGGTTCCGACGTATAAACCAACTCCTCCTCCATGACAATTGATACAATTATTCAATAAGAAAATCGGTCTCACATTATTCAGAAATGATAATTGCACCGGAGGCGGTACAATAGTTATTAGAATGGCATCGCTGGTGCGTCCTCCGACCGTGACACTTACATCTCCGGATACAGCTGCATCGGGAACGACTGCACGTATCAGGGAGTCGGACCAGAATAGAATTACTAATACTCTTTTCCCTCCGATTGTAACGGCACTCACCCCCTGATTTTCACCAAAGTGTGAACCTATGATGGTAAGCGTGTCGCCCGTCATTACCGAGTCGGGATCAATCTTTGTGATGACAGGTTTATTTAGTTGGATAATGGATATGGCATTTGAATCATGCGAGGAATCGGTACAGCCTACAATGATTTGAAGAGTAAATGCAGCAAAAATTACCAACATCCTGTTACAAAAACTATTCATAAGTCTTGAAAATTGTGTTTAGATGGGCATGTTATTCAAAGACGATCGTCTTATTTCCATGTACCAGTACACGATCCTGGAGGTGCAAACGCAGAGCCCGGGCTAGGACCAGCCGTTCAAGATCGCGCCCCTTACGTATTAAATCCTGCAAAGAATCTTTATGCGATATACGGATGATGTCCTGCTCGATGATCGGACCTTCGTCAAGTATATTTGTGACATAATGACTTGTGGCGCCGACTATCTTGACTCCTCTCTCATACGCCTGCTTGTACGGATTGCTGCCAGCGAATGCCGGTAAAAAAGAGTGGTGAATATTCAGAATACGGTTGGGATATTTTTGAACGAATATTGGCGAGAGCACCTGCATATATCGGGCCAGTATAACAGTGTCAATCTTCTCTTTTTCCAGTAAGGACAATTCCTTCTCTTCTTGGGCGGCTTTATTCTCTGATGTAATAGGAAAAAAATAAAAAGGAATGTGATAACGATCAGCCAGATATTTAAGGTCATCATGATTTGATATAATAAGCACCGGATCTGCGTCGAAATCGCCGAGACCGTGACGCCATAAAATCTCCTGAAGGCAATGATCATATTTTGAGACAAATATTGCCAGTCGCTTTTTGTTACGGTCGAGTCTGATTGTCCATTCCGCATTAAATTCCTTCGCCATCGGGAGGAATGCATCTTCCAGATCATCGGGGGTGACACTGAATTCTTTCATATCCCATGCGACTCTCAGGAAGAATTGTCCTTCCTGTGAATCTACATGTTCATCGAGATCGATGATATTCCCACCTCGTTCGAAAATGAAGTGGGAAATACGGGCAACCAGCCCTCTTCTGTCGGGGCATGATAATAATAATATTGCTGTAAGATTCTTGTCGGGCAAGTAGTATCTCCTCTATAGTTCTATGTATTTAATTTCGTAAAGTCTTAAAGGAATGTCAAGCAAGTGAAACAACTTATGACCGGAGAATCCGATGCCGATCAACCAGTTGTGCCGAGATTACGAGTGTACCGAGAGAAACTTTGGGAGCTGCTTTTTTTGCTCCGAGGGCGACTGCAAAATGTCCGATAAACATTACTCACCTCTTTCTGATTTTCCTAGGTTTTTTCCCATTTCGTCTCGGTTTTGTAAATAGAGTAATAAAAAAACCGACGACAGGAGATAAAAGTAAAGAGATAAGAAACCCTGTAAGAAATCCATTTCCTCTATCGTGATTCCAGAAACCAATGGCGACACTTACTACAAACCACATCAACAGGGTAAATTCGACCATTTTCCGTTCCGGAATGATTTTTTATTTTTTAATTAATATCAATTGTGTTTGCGGTGTTGAAATATACTCGGCCCCGGTTGCCGTTACGACAACCATATTCTCGACCGTTGCCACGCCGTAACCTTCGACGGTGAGACGCGGTTCGAGCGTAAAGACCATTCCTTCTTCCAGCGGATGATATGGGCGATGTGCATATTTTTCCCAGGGCGGACCGAGCAGTGCAGTTCCATCGTGCGCGTAACGTCCGACCTGATGTCCAAGTGCATGAGGAAATTCATTGTATCCATTTGATACGATATACTCGCGGGCAATTCTGTCAATTTCAATTCCCTGTACGCCCGGTTTCATAACCTGCCGGGCTTTCTCGATAGTTTCAACTATGGTATCGAATCCCTTCCTGACTTCGGGGGGAACTGCAGTTTCATCTTTTCTGAGGACGTAAAAAGTTCTTTGCAAATCGGAGCAATAGCCATTCACCTTCAGGCCAAGATCAATATTGAGAATATGTCCCGGCTCGACTTTTCGCGCGGTCGGATTGTAATGTGCGCCGGCGGTTTCGGGACCGCTGAAGACAGACGGACAGGTTTTTTGATCCCAGGCAAACTCAAGTTTTGCACTCTCGACTTCATTTCGTATGTACTGAGCGATTTCCTCTTCTGTCCGGCCCGGAGAGATAAAACGTGATACACCCTTAAAAATACGTTCGGTATACCAGATAGCTTCCTGGATGTACTCGAGTTCTATACTTGTTTTCCGCTGTCGCAGTGCTGAGACTATATTTTCGGCCGAGAGGAGCCGTTGTTCAAATCCGATTTCACCGAGATATTCCACAAGAGTCAGATACATTCCGTGTGTTAATCCATCGCAGGTTTCGCTTTCCTTTGAGTAATTGATCGCGATGGTTTTTGGATTTTTTTTCTGAAGATATTCGAGAAGCGGTTTCTTTATTCCTTCGACATATCCCACTACTTCGTCATAAGCCCCGATATCTTTCAGCGTCTGCCTGTCGTAAGAGCCGACTATAGCGCGTGTGTCACCGTCTGCTGTGATGATTAAAGCACTGTGCCATGTAAGAGGTGCCGGAACAAGAAACGGAAGGACAGGATCGCCGTTAATTTGACTCTCGCGGGTGAAAATAATCCAGCAATCGATTGAGTATTCCTGTAGGATTCCGACTGCCTGTGCTATTTTTTCTTTGATCAACATGCGTACGCCAATCGTGTCTGAAAATTTCACCGGTCTGCTCAGGTAGCAAATCTACTAAGTTTTTTCTTAAATACCAATACAAGAACCGATGAAAGGAAAAGCATAGCAGAAAGGATCATATAATAATCGTGATGCGTCAGTATACTATAAAATTTTCCGAGAAGTCCGGAGCCGTACGATCCAAGCGATGTGGCAAAAAACCAGAATCCCATCATCAATCCCTGCCATCGACGCGGTGCGACTTTCGAAACGAACGATAAACCCATGGGTGAGACAAGAATTTCTGCAATCGTCACGACAAAGTATGACGAGATCAACCACCACGGGGACATGATCCTCTGGTCGAGATCGCCGCCGGCCGATGCTGCGAAAATCATCACAATCATGGAAAAACCCGAGATGAACATCCCCCAGAAAATCTTTGTGGGGCTTGAAGGTTCTTTCCCTTTTTCCCGGAGTCGCGCGAACCATGAAACCATCAGTGGCGTTAAAAGGAGAATAAAGAAAGGATTAAAAAATTGGTACGTCTCGGGCCGTAAGAAATCGTATGAAACCGTTGAACGCTCGGCAAAAAGTGTCAAGGCAAATCCGTTTTGATAAAAGGCCACCCAGAAAAATATTACGATGGAAAAAAGGATCGCTAGAGTAAAAACACGTTGTCGGTTTTCATTTATTTCTGACTGCAGCTTAGCACTGATTTCAGATTCCCGGGCAGCACCGACAGAGCTGTGTTCGCAAATATTTTTTTGTCCAATCACAAAAAAGACTATGCTCAGTACCATCCCTATACCGGCGGCGGCAAATGAGAAATTGTAACTATTATACACTATGCTGATGACAGTAGCGGCAAGAGGTGCAAGCATTGCTCCGACATTGACGCCCATGTAGTAAATGTTAAATCCGGCGTCTTTCAAGGGGTCATTTTGAGAATACAGATTTCCAACCATCACGGAAACGTTGGTTTTAAAAATCCCTGTGCCAATCGAAACAAGAGCAACACCGAGAAAGAATAATGGAATTCTCTCGATTGATGATGCAGCGAAGGCAGCATATCCGACGGCCATCATGGTCGCGCCGATAAGAATCGTTTTTTTCGGTCCTAGTACCCGATCACCAAGCCATCCCCCGACAATAGGAAACAGGTAGCATAAAAGAAGAAAAATACCGTAAATACTCCCTTTAAAGGAATCATCCCATTTAAACTCCCGGTCCATGTACAGGACGAATATTGCCATGAGCGTATAAAATCCGAAGCGCTCCCACATTTCGGTAAAGAAGAGGACGATAAGTCCCTTTGGATGTTTTCCGAACACAGATTTTCCTTTCTTTTTTTACATTATATTAAATATACATTACTCTTTTCAATAGTTCTATCTTTTTTTTGCCGTGTGATGGGGTATCTTGCAACTTTTGCAAATTCTCCTATCTTAACTTCAAGAGCATTCTATTGAAAGGTTTTTTCTATGAATCAACAAAAAGTCATCGGCTCAATTCAATCGGTTAATAGTGCGATTGTCACCGCACTGATTCGAGAGGATTGTGATAGCCTTACGAAAACGATCGACGGCGAAACGTATAAAATTGCCCAGGTCGGTTCGTATGTGATGATGCCTGAATCAGAACGCATTGTCATCGGCATGATCACTGATGTCGAAATCATCGATTATATTACACCGGGAAACACGGCGACTACGAAACGTAAATTGATGCATGTCCAGTTGCTTGGGACCGTCGCGGATGGGAAGTTCGAACGTGGTCTGTCAGTTTTTCCAATGGTTGATGGTGCCGTGTATATGACCGATCAGGACGACCTTGCAATGATCTTCTCAAAATACCGGGTGGACGATTTTTCTGTCGGCGTCATTTCTCTCTTCGAAAAGGAACGGCAGTATCTCGACCCGAACCGGTTTTTTGGAAAACATATTGCCGTCCTCGGTTCGACGGGAGCCGGGAAGTCCAGCCTGGTCGCGTCGATTTTTCAGAAGGTCCAGAACTTGAATGATACACACGTGATCATCCTGGATATCCATGATGAATATAGTGCGGCGTTCGAGGGAGTAGGAAATACTCTCCGCATTAACGAGCTTGAGCTTCCATTCTGGCTCATGAATTTTGAAGAATTGGAAGAGACGTTCATTGATGAAACCGAAGAATCGGCGCACAGCCAGATCATGGTATTTAAAGATGCAATTCTCGAGGCAAAGAAACGCGCCAATCCTCTTCTACGCGATGCACTGACCGTCGATACGCCGGCCTATTTCGATCTTGTAGAGGTCCGTGCGCGTATGCAGGCCTTGGATCGAGAACGGATTGCAGGAACAGGCGGTGTGAAAGAGAAGGAAGGACCCTTCTACGGTCAATTCACACGGTTCCTTGTCCGGCTCGACAGCAGGTTAAACGACAAGCGGTATGAATTCATTTTTAAACCGAAGGTGTTTAGAACATCCGAGACTTTGAAAACAATGCTGACACGTATTTTCGGATTGGATTCAAAAAAGAGAATTACCGTGATCGACCTCAGCGGCGCTCCTTTCGACGTAGTGAATGTCATTGTATCTCTGCTCGGACGCACAATTTTCGATTTTAATGTCTGGAACCGTCATCGGCGTGATTTCCCCGTGATGATCGTCTTTGAAGAAGCTCATAATTACCTGCCGAGTATCGCGACGTCGAGTAATCGTTCTGCAAAAAAAACGGTAGAGAGAATCGCAAAAGAAGGACGAAAGTACGGAGTCGGATGCATGATCATCAGTCAGCGTCCTGCCGAAGTTTCCGAGACGATTCTTGCCCAATGCAATAATTATGTCACAATGCGGCTGACAAATCCGAACGATCAGAATTACGTCAAGAAGCTCGTCCCGGATGCACTTGCAAGTCTTATCGATATTCTTCCATCGCTTCGGCAGGGGGAGGCACTGTTCCTCGGCGATGCGGCGCCGCTGCCTGTTCGTGTAATGATCGATTTTCCATCTCCGGCTCCGAACAGCTCTGATATCATGTTTTACGAACGTTGGAAACATCGTGAGTATGAAACGAATGTCAGCGATGTCGTCGAGCGGTGGTGGCGGCAGGAACGGGCATAAGGTGTACGTGCATGCCATTGCATCCTGCAGCATCTTTTTTATCGTTCATACACCGGGTTTTTCAAACGTTGAGGGAATGGAGTACCTATTATATCACCGGTCTGTACCGGAAAATCCTCCAGCATGATATCCTTTTTTATGCCTCGGGTATCGCGTTCAACGGGTTGATGTGTCTCATTCCGTTTCTTCTTCTAACGACGTCTATCTTTGGAACGGTATTAAATTCTTCAAGGTCGGCATTGAACGGCCTGGATGAAGTCCTCTCAAATCTCTTTCCTGCGCAGCTCTATTCACCAAAGCTCCGGCAGATCGCCACAGAAATTATTCGGGATGTAATCTTTTATCGTAAATCGATGGGGCTGCTGGGAAGTGTGGCATTGCTGGGAACCGTCGCTGCGCTTTTTGGGTCTGTTCGAACGGTTCTCCATCACATTTATGGTATCACGAAACAACCGCGGTTAATAATCGGCCAATTCCGCGATTGGGGAATGGCTTTTATGATAGGAATTTTATTTTTGGTGATGAACGGATTTACATGGCTGGTATCGTTTGCGATGAAGTCGGGATTTTTTATGGTTCAAAAGGGGACTCTTGAATACCTCGTGTTGAATACAACACTTGTATATGTTGTTAGTTTTGTCGTCACATTCTCCACCTTTTACTTCATCTATCGGCTCATTCCGTATGAAATACCGCCCCGCAGAGTCGTGAGGGTCTCATCGCTCACAACAGCGGTTCTCTGGGAGGTGGCGGGGCGGCTTTTCGCATTTTATTTAGTGACATTCCAATCGTATCGCTCTGTATATGGTGCATATGCATTCTTTGCTGTCGGTCTGTTCTGGATTTATCTCACCAGTATTATTTTTGTCGTTGGGGCGACGATCGGACAGCTATCATACGAACGGTTCTACTTGTCCTCCCGACCTCCTTCTCCATCCGCCTTTAGCTGATTTCGGCGGTCTACGACCCCTACGGGTCTGTAGACTCTACGAGCCGTAGGCCGTAGGGCCTCTATAAGGACAGGTCATCGGGATCGGGATTTGGCAACCTAGCATTTGAGATTTTGATTCCCTTTAGGTACTCTCTTTTTATTCCTCGCGTGTAATTGTAATCCCCCATGCTTCGGGATCGTCAGGAGGATCATCATTCCAGTCTTCGAAGGAGTGCGAATCATCTGTCTTATAGTGAACCTGATACTCACCTTTATCCAAAAGGAATGTCGTATTTACCATCCGATTTTTTCGGGCACCACCTGCGTGTGTGGTCATGGCGTAGGTCATTTCCCACACTACTTTTCCGCTACGGATATCCTCGATCCATCCATAGTCGGATAGTTCATGGTCGCTTCCTTCGCCGAGTGCATAGATATGAATTCGTGCTGGTTTCTGCAGCGTGAAGGAAGACGTCCGATGTTCATCATCCCTCATCTGTGTGAGTTGAGCGAGAAAGGGGGATATCGGCTCGACCGCGCTCACCTTTGACGGATCGAACCATTCACCGTTCCCATAGATTGTCACGCCGTAATGTTCGGCATCGCTGGGTGGATCGTCATTCCATTCACCATATGCGTGCGAGTCATCTGTTCTATAATAGAGGATGTATTTTCCTCGTGGAAGAGTAATAACTTCATCTACCATCCTGTTTTTAGACGCGCCGCCGGCATGCAATGTTTTTTTCGATTCCATTGTCCATACTCGCTGGCGATCCTTCGCGTTAACGATCCAGGCGTAATCGGCCATCTTTTCGGGCGAGTTCGACCGTTCGCCGATGGCATAGATACGTATGTGTTCTTCGGATTTTAAGATAAAACCGGCGCTCAGAGTCTGATCATCATGAACATGAATCAGCTGCGCGATTATATTTCGATTCTCCTTGACTTCTTTGAGTGAAAAAGCATTCTTCTCGGTGTCTTTCAAGATTGTCAACGTAATCCCGTACATTAAGGGATCGCTCGGAGGTGGTGAGTTCCAATCTGCCGGCGAGTGGGAATCATCAGTGACGAATGTGACTACATAGTCTCCTGAAGGAAGGGTGAGGGTTTCATCAATTTTCATATTTTTTATTGCCCCGCCGGCGTGCTCGCAACGATCAGATGTCATCTCCCACACACGCTTACGCGACTCTGTTTCGATAATCCAACCATAATCGAACATCTCTTCATGTTCGCGTCCTTCTCCTATCGCATAAATTCGGAACCGAACAGCTTTTGAGAGATGGAATCCTTTTTCAACATGGGCTCCATCGCCTATGCCAGTAATGGCCATGACGGTATTGTCAAGTTGCTGCGGGGGTATGAAATTGCGGACACTGTTGACTTCGGAGGATTGTACATAAATTTCCATTCCATAGTTGCGCGCCTGTTCTTCCCATTCTTTTCTCCACGAATGATCACCAATGCCGAACAGATGAAAGAACCACATCCATCGGTTGTGAGAACGCTGCCGGCCATATTCATCATTGAGCTGTCGCCTGTCGATGTTCATCAGTGATTTCGATAGAGCTGCATCGACATAATATCCGTAATTGCAGAAATATGCCTCGTACGATCCTTTGTTGAGATCGATATATTGATCGGAAATGCGATAGTTTCCTTCGCGATGGCTGTTGTCATATGTCATTTCCCAGACCACATTTCTTGTTGAAGCATCTATAATCCAACCGTACGCGAACATTCTTTCGGTTTCATCCCAGGAATTCCTGTCTGAGATACCTCCCCCGCGCGCATAGATGTGAACACGCATATTGTTCGGTATAGTGAAGCCCTGCTGCCGCATTTCCATGGACGTGAATTCTTTTAAGGAGACTATTGATCGTTCTTCAGCGCGTATTTCCTCAATACAGGCCTGGAAGAAAATGGTGAGTACTACTCCAAGAAGAATGTAGATGTTTCCGGTTTTCCGATGCATCTGAGACCTATGGCCACTCATAAAACCCTCCCGTACGATAAAAAATCGCCTTCCAGGGTGAAACGCCACCCTCTCTACGCTATACGGCAAGTCCATGAATTTGTTACATTTTATGAAGATTCTATTGACTTTCAAAGGTTCTCTCTCTATATTTAAAAACAAATATTTAAATGACCCTCATTTCATCCTGGGAACATCATGGCAGCGGCAGAATTGACACCCAGTAAACGGGCACTCCTTGGTCAACACCTTAAAGCAGCGGATGGCTTATTGAAAGCCGGACAATTTACAGAAGCGGAGGAAGAGGTTCAAAAAGCTCTGGAAATTGATCCGACGAATATTTTTGCCAAGGCTTACGCTGATCGTATACGAACCGCGCTCCTGCAGGCTCAACAGGAACAAGCACAGGCACAGGCACAAGCTCAAGCACAGGCAGCACAGGCTCAGGCTCAACAGGTAACCTACATAGAGGCACCGGCAGTATCGGAAGAAGCGCTCCGTGAATACCAGCTGCGAGTAGAGAATGTGTGGGAAGACGGACAGAAATCGCCTGAAGAAGAAAATATGCTTGTTGAGCTGCGAGTACGGCTTGGAATTCCCGAGGAAGTTCATCAGAGAATGCAAAAGAAAGCGCAGATCGATGCGTATCTCCATGCTATTAAAGCAGCATGGCATGAAGGCGAATCAATCGATACGGCCGCAGCAGGTTTGGATGATCTCAGAAAGAAATATCTTATAACGGTCGAAGAGCATCTCGGACTTGAAGGAAGAATCCTATTTGAGCTTCGAGCCGATCGATCGAAAGGAAAAATCCTCGTTGTGGATGACGATAAAGAGCTTCTCTGGCTGATTCGAAATACGCTCTCGGATGAAGGATATCTTGTGGTCACAGCCACGAGCGTTGAAGAGGCAATGGACATTCTTTCTTCGAGTATCCCCGACCTCATTCTTTCCGATATCAATTTCCCGAAACCGGGTATCGGAGGATTTACATTCTACGAACGACTCCGGAAGGATAACCGGTTTGTGAATGTCCCGTTTCTTTTCCTGAGCGGTATGGATGATGAGATGGTGGTGCGGACAGGAAGGAAAATGGGTGTCGATGAATATCTGGTGAAACCGCTCGAACCGGAAGCACTTCTCGCTTCAATCGAGGGAAAGCTCAGACGGTACCGCGAATTACGACAGGCGTTCAAAGACGCAAAACATTAATTCTCGGCGATTACGATTATCTATGATCCGGCCCGGCTTCGATTACCGGGCCGTTTTATTTAATACGGTAACCCCGTCTGATTGCTGCGTAATCACGACGGATTATACACTAATCCGTCGGGAGAGAATGAATTTTCTGTATAGGATAGTGAAGATAAAAAATATATTCATCACAATAGTATTTAACAGGAGATAGAGCGAAAGGTTGCCGAGAATTGAACAGCACGCAAGCAAAGCAAGCTCTGTTCCTAATCCGAGAAATCCTGAAAGTCGAAGCGCAACAGTATTTCTGTACCACCGGATCATAACCTCATCATGCGGCGAAAACGTCGTAAGGTTTTTCCGTCCAAGACACCACCGGTCGATTCCCGCCATAAGACGATCCTGCCAACCGTAAATAACAAGATACATTTTTTGCAGAAAGAGAGCGATCGGATCCGCTCTTCGGTCGGCTTCGGAAATTTTCTCGTCTGTACGGTTTATAATATATTGTTCTTCGAGATGAAGATATTTAACATGATAAAAAACGTGATATGAAACGCGGAGAGTCATTCCCATAAATCCTGTAATTGCTAAAACGATCACTGTGAATCCTCCGTGCAGATTGATGATCAGACCGGAAAACAAAGTTGCATTAACAACCACATCTCCCAATGAATCGAGGAACCTCCCGCGGCGGCTGTACATCTGTTTTGCACGGGCCAGCTGACCGTCGGCCGAATCGAGAATATCCTTCGCTTCGATGAGGATTGCAGCCAGGATTGTACCTGTATACGTTCTGAATCCATAACACCCTGCTGCAAGTAATCCTGCTACAATCGCTGCAATCGTCAAGTGGTTTGGAGTCACGGATGTGGTGTAAAGCAATCGAACGATCTTACCCGCGATCGGACGAATCAGATACGTGTTGATGATTTCATCCGACCGGCGCGATTTGATCGAAGCCTCGTACCTGTAAGGTTTCATTCATATCTCAAATAACAATCCATTTGAATATATAATCGATGTTACACAGAATATCAATTGTTTTTTTAATATTGTTTCGGTTTTCGTTTTTAGTGCTTCGTATTTCTGATGAACACCAAATAAAATTTATCCTATGAGTAATACGAGTTATTTATTATGCCTCGGGAGGAGGACCTCCCTCGGAACATTCTTTTTAAATAGCAAGTTATGAGGGAGCTCCGCTCCCGAGGATAGAATACCGAATCAGATACGTGTTGATGATTTCATCTGACCGGCGCGATTTGATTGAAGCCTCATATTGATAAGTATTTTGACCGGTCATTTATACTCCTAGCAGTGGAAGGACATCACGTTCGGCGGTTTCGATATCTGCCGCAGTATCAATCTCGATGCAGGCAAGTCCTGCCGTATCTAGAGCAAATATTTCCTCGCCACTATCGATAAGCTCCTGAAAACTTGCTTCGTACCATTCATCGACCCTTTGCTCTTGGTGAATTCGTCGTTGTAAAATTTTGAAAAGCTTCCGGACCGCCTGCTTTGAAAAACGTTCAATACCGATCGATTCACCCGAGGCACGGCTGGAATCTATATCTTTTGAAATTCTGAGGATTCGATTTCCGGTATCGGTCAGGACTTTGATTTCTTCTGCGCCGAGCAGATGGCTCGGACGAAGCAGAAGAATATTCTGTCGTTGTGATGAAAGAAGATGCCAGATAAGCCGCGGATCGAAAAGTATATCGCCGTCGAGAAGAATAACCTCGTCATCAAGAACATATTGCTGTATCAGAAGAAGCGAATATGCATTATTCGTTGTATCATAGATGGGATTTTCTACACATGTCAGTGCCTTTTTTGGGTATGTGTTGTTGCAGAACGAAATAACCGATTGGGCCTGATATCCAACGACGATTATGATGTCGTTAATATCATAGGCACAAAGTGCATCAATAGTTCTCTGTAAGAGAGACCGACCGCCGACCGGGAGCAGGCATTTTGGAATCGTATCGGTAATAGGCCGCAGCCGCGTTGCTGCCCCGGCGGCAAGAATCACAGCCTTCATCATGTCAGTATCCCAATTGAGTCCCGTTAGGGACGGTATGTTTATAGAAAACGTATTTTAATATATATATAAACCCTGAAAGGGTGACATGTGTAGAATGCCACATAAGCCAAAGGCTATCGCCACATGCCGCACTTTCAGTGCTCACACGTTTCAATTTTTCATCAGTCTACAAATATGTCGCACCTACGGTGCTTTCCACCTATGATGTCAATGGCATTATATTTTGCGCACCTTCGGTACTCCCTTCCAAATGAGAAAACTCTCAGGCTGATAAGCGACATCTAACCTTCGCTTGGATCGGAAATCCCTAAATCTGATCTTATATATGTAATAATTATCAACGCGTCATCGATCGGATATATTGAAGGCGATTCAAACGTATCGCTGATTCGTGCCTGAAGCCTGAGAAGCGCTTCCTGAACATCGGGAGGAATCTGTTTCTCAGGAACGAATCGGCGAATTTGATGCATTGTATCTGCCGGATAATCGGGGCGCGGGTATTTTTTAAGCCAGTACCTCAAGGCACAGCCGACAGCTCGTCGCGCTGCTGTCCGTGCCTTGCCGGCATTTCCCGATGATTGTGCTTCTCTCGCACGAACGAGTTCACGGTTGATATCGGTATTGAATTGTTCAGGAATCATCATTATTGAATTAAAGAGAAAATCTATTTCTTAAATTAAACGAGTTATTTCAATAATTACTTTTCCATTATAGATATTGCACCCCTACAGGGTGCGGAATGAACTTTCGTTTGACATTTCTTGGGATTTCATCCCAAGCCGGAATATCCGACCCTTTCAGGGTCTGAGTGTGAAATGATTATTGTATTTCGCACTTTGGATCTGCCTTCAAAACCACCCCAACACTAAAGTACCATCATCCCGATTCTATCGGGATTCAGGCGGGGTGGAATATGTCCGCAAGGGGCGTAGCCCCTTGAATCTTTAAAGAAAGAACATTAAACCCTGAAGGGGTGAGATATTTCTCAAGGCGGATCAATAATCGTATTTCCTTTCTCGAATGATTTTTTCTACTATATTTTGGACAGCACTGATTTCAAAATATTCATTTATTGACCGCTCAACGTCCGTATCGAGGGAATCTGTACGACTGGTTCAAGCGGTTCATACCAGTGTTCCCCTTTGTATCGTACCTGTTCGAGGAAGAGTCCCGTCGGTGGTGCCGTCCATTCTGCCGGCTTTTTCGATGTTGTCGTCAGGAATTGTTCCAGGTCTTGAATCGTGATCGTATGCCGTCCGATTTCCACGAGAGTACCGACCAGGCGTCGGACCATTTTCCAGAGGAAATGCGAAGCACGAATACGGATAAGGATCATCTCGGGGAGTTCGCGGAGTTCCGTCTGTTCGACGAGAACCTTCGTTGATTTCTGTTCATCATCCGTATCACAAAACGAGCTAAAGTCGTGCATTCCATTACATAGCCGGATTCCCTTGGCCATCGATGCCGTATCGAGCGTGTCTTTAATCCACCAGACGAATCGTTCACCGAGTGCGGTCCGCCGTTTCGAGATTTGATAGAGATAACTTCGACCGATCGCATCGTGTCGGGCATGAAAATTTTTCGGTGCGGACTCGACTCTCAAAATGTTGATGTCGAGAGGGAGTCTGTCGTTCAACCCATTTTGGATATCGAGACAGGGGAGAGATTTTTTGGAAATGAGATGTGCCACCTGTGCCAGCGCATGAACACCGGCATCGGTGCGGCCCGAGCCCTGGATATCGACGGGTGAACCGAGAAGGGCCGTTGCCGCTATGACCAGTTCTCCCTGTATGCCGTGGGCGTTCTTCTGTCCCTGCCCACCTGCGCCCCGATTGAAATTGTGGCTTCGGTGGACTAACCCACCTGCGCTCTTATGAGAGACTGGGCTTTGGTGGGTTTGCCAGCCGCGGAACCGGGTTCCATCGTATTCGATTGTCAGTTTATAGGCGGCCATTGTCAAACGCTCTCTCCACATGCCGCCCTTTCAGGGCTCAAATGAATTAAATCATTCGTCGATCTATAAACATACCGCACCTATGGTGCTCTCCACTCGTGATTTTTGTTTTGAAATATTTTGCACACCTTCCGTTCGTCTCGTTACGCATGGCGGAGTGGGTGCTCTCTACCTATAAGACGATTGAGTCCCGAAGGGACGGTATGTTTGTAGAAAATAAATCAGGTTTCGATTATAAACCCCGAAGGGGTGGCATGTGCAAAATGCCATATGCACAAGCTTTAATTAAAATATACGTAACATTAGTTAATAAGATGATCGATCGCTTCGTCCTGATCGGTATAAATCTTAAATACCATCGTTAGACGTGTCGCATGAAATACATTCATCACATTGGGATTAAGGCCGCACAGGACTATCGATCCGCCGCGTTGATTGTATTTTACGCAGGCTGTCGTCAGGACGCCGAGTGCAAAGCTATTCAGATATGAAACCTTGCTGAGATCGACGACGAGCTTCAGATTCCCTTTTTCATTCAGTTTCGAGATCGTCGTGCGAAGCTCCTCGGTCTCGGGCCCGCCAAGAAGATCGGTGTCGGGTTCGATGATCGTGATATCGTATTCCGCCATATGAATCAAATGGAGTGGCATAGGGGCCTCATGATTACAGCTTCAATGGTTAATAAAATATAGAATTTTAAACTCTGTGTCCTCATTTATTAGTTATTTGATAACTTTGTGTACTCTGTGGTTATGTTTTATAAAATAAAACACCACAGGGATAAAAGATGATTTACGGTGCTGTGCCCCGTTTATTAATAAGAATAGTTGTAGGGTCACTGCCACAGAGGTCACAGAGAACTTTCTCATTGCAATCTAGCACAAAGGACACGGAGTATAAAAAACTTCTCAATTTCTCTAATTGGTACTAAGAATAGAAGTTCCTTACCCAGCGATGCGCCTTCATGCGTTGAAGCGTTTGCGCAGTCAGGAGGCGTCCGTCAGAGACCGCACAGTTTCTTTCGACGTTACGGACCGACCGCATACCGGGAATGACGGTCGAGACCACCGGGTTGCTCAATATATATCGCAGTGCAAATTCCGCAATATCAGCCGCCTCACCTTTCATCTCTTTTTCGATTTTCTGGACTCGTTCCCATACCTGCTGTTTCCGGTCACCCCTGAAATAGCCATGTCGCCAATCCCTTTCGGGGAATACTGTGTCGGGTTTAATCTGACCTGTAAGGCTTCCTTCGTCAAATGGTACCCGTGCGATAATGCCGATATTTTCTTTCTGGCAGAGAGGAAAAAGCTCGTCTTCGGGCGATTGATCAAAAATATTATAGATGACCTGGAACGAATCGATTCGTCCGCTCTTCACAGCTTTGATGACCGAATTCGGCTGGTGATCGTTGACCGAAATACCGACGAAGCGGATTTTCCCCTGTTCTTTCAATTTCAGTATCGCTTCCCACCATTCATCCTGTAACGACCACTCATCGAGCCAGACATGGAACTGCTGGAGATCGATGCAGTCGAGCTGTAAATTCTTTAAACTTTTTTCAGTACACTCGATGATATAGTCTTTAGGAAAAGCATCCCGGAGGGGCGTCCCTTCCTGTGCCGGCCAACGCTGGTTTTTGGGTGATATTTTTGTGGCTATAAAAACTCTCTCTGTGCGTTCTTTAAGAGCCTGACCGATTAGTTGTTCGCTGTGGCCGCGGCCGTAGGCCATTGCAGTGTCGATGAAATTGAGGCCTCTATCGATTGCAGTATGCAGTGCACGGAGAGATTCTTTATCATCCGCTCCGATCCACATCGATTGGCCGATGCCCCATGCGCCGTAACCGATTTCGGAGACGGAAAGTCCTGTACGGCCGAGTGTGCGGTATTGCATTGAACGCTCCTTCTATAAGGGCTCAAAAAATAGTAAAAAAAGGGGAAAAATGAAAGAGCGTGGGGAGGTAAAGGGAGAGGTAAAGGTAAAGGTTGAGATCAAGGTCAAGAGTAGATAAAAGAGCAGGCTGTATATCTATTCATAAATCATCAATCGGAAATCATCAATTCCTTCGGCTTTTCGCTTCGCCTTGCTTGCATTTAATTTCGCAATTTCTTACAACTCATTAAAAATAATGTAATGATTAAGAGAAAATCGGATTTGCCAGACTCATTGAGCGTAGATCTTGAGGCTTTAACTATTATTTTGTCAATTCGCCATAACGGTCCTATCCCTTGCCCACTCGCTAAGAGCCTCGATTTTTTCGGCCATGACGACAGAGAGGGGACGCGTTTCCCGCAATTCACAGAGAAGAGTGTCGCTTGTCAGCACACCTGAACCACCTACCAGTGAATACAATCCGGATACCACAGCCTGTTCGATCTCCGATCCCGAAAATCCCACGCTCGCATTGACCAATGCTTCAAGATCGAAGTCTTCAGGTTTCAAGCTGCGTTTCTTTAGATGGATGGTAAAAATTTCTTTCCGCGTTTCGGCATCGGGTAGGTCAACGAAAAATATTTCGTCGAATCGTCCTTTTCGCATCAATTCGGGTGGAAGTGATTGGATGTCGTTTGCAGTTGCTCTGTCGAGATAAATCCGTAGGTTTGTACAAACCCATAGCTTCCGCTACGGGCGAACTATTTTCTCACCGCAATAAACGTTCCACTGTTGGTGATCCCGATAAAAGAACTATATACCCACTTTCCACTGAACTCGTTGCCCTTGAGTATGCCAAACAGTCCCACATTGTTATCACGATAAAGGGGCTGAAGCTCGATCGACATTGTATCGTTGTGAAACTCGCCGGCGAGGTGGCCCTTCCCGATTTGAGGGCCGATATTTTTTGTTTCACCCACTGCGATGAATTGCCAGTCACCATCCAGTATATTTTGATCCTTGAGGTCGATTGTAAACCATCCCTGGACGATCGGCGTACCGGTTGAATCGTAGCCGTTATATTCGTACATCCCTGAAGGAGGGGAAGTGGCTTGCTCGGAGCTGGGATCTTTACAGCCCGGAAGCATGAAGAGAATGAATCCGAAAACTAAAACGACGGTGGCTGTTTTCATTTTTCCCTCCTGTGAATGTGGATTTTAAAAAACGACGAAGGGACGATACGCATAGTTACAGATGTGAATTTTCTCAATTCACAATTTATAAAATATAATACCACAGCAATTAAGTAAAGACGTATGCGGTACTGTGCTCCCTTTTCAAAATCAAAATTAATTATAGGAGCACCGACACAGAGGACACAAAGAACTTCTCAGTGGCCTACAAAAAAGGACACAGAGTTGAAATGGCTTTTTATTTTTTCAATATTAAAACTAATCAAACAACCCCTCGATCGAGAGATAGCGTTCGCCGGTATCGTAACAGAATGTCAGCACGCGGCTTCCCTTCGGCATCTCAGCGAGCTTTTTTGCAACTGCTGCAAGGGCCGCGCCTGATGAAATTCCTACAAATATACCTTCCTCCTTTGCCGATCGTCTTGCGTATTCGTAGGCTTCTTCTTTACTGACCTGTATGGTGCCATCCAGTATTCCGGTGTTGAGGATTTTCGGAATGAACCCGGCTCCGAGTCCCTGTAATGCATGCGGTCCCGGTTTTCCGCCGCCAATGACCGGTGATAGATCGGGTTCGACGGCGAAGACTTTCAATTCAGGGAACTTCTTTTTGAGGATTTCAGCGCAGCCGGTGATGTGTCCACCCGTTCCCACACCCGTGATCAGGTAATCGAATCCGTTGGGGAAATCCTGTAAAATTTCCTGTGCGGTCGTCCGGCGGTGGATTTCGGTATTCGCTTCATTTTCAAATTGCTGCGGCATCCAAGCATTGGGTGTTTTATTTACCAGCTCATTTGCCCGCTCGATGGCTCCTTTCATTCCTTTTTCGCGCGGCGTGAGCTCAAATTTAGCCCCGTACAGAGACATCAATTTGCGACGTTCAACCGACATCGACTCGGGCATCACGAGAATTATTTTATAGCCCTTAACGGCTGCGACCATGGCAAGGCCTATACCGGTATTTCCGGAAGTCGGCTCGATGATCACGCTGTCTTTTTTCAAATAGCCTTTCTTCTCTGCATCTTCGATCATTGCCAGACCGATGCGGTCTTTGATGCTCCCGCCGGGATTGGCGCGCTCAAGTTTCATCCATACTTCGACACCGGCAGGGAAAAGCCTGTTGATCTTCACGTGGGGTGTCCGGCCTATGGTTTCCAGAATATTGTTCGCTTTCATGCTGCACCTTCATATTTTTGACAACTGGTTGTAATATTCGGATTTCAACCTTTTGTATTTCGTACGCTGACTTCATGCTTGTTGTAGACAACTGTATATGGTTCAACGCTTTCCGTGAGCCATACGTTCCCGCCGATGATCGAATCATGCCCGATGACCGTGTCGCCTCCGAGGATTGTGCTTCCGGAATAAATAATGACATTATCCTCTATTGTGGGATGACGTTTCTTATTAGCAAGCAATTTCTTCACGCTGAGTGCCCCCAGCGTCACACCTTGGTACATCTTCACATTTACCCCAATATCTGTCGTTTCACCGATGACGATGCCTGTTCCGTGATCGATAAAAAACGACTCGCCAATTCTGGCTCCCGGATGGATGTCGATACCCGTCAGACTGTGGGCATATTCCGAGATCACGCGTGGGAGAATGGGAATCTCCAGCGTGTACATATGATGCGCCAACCTATGTACGGCGATGGCATAGAATCCGGGATATGAAATGATGATCTCTTCGATTGAGTAGGCAGCCGGATCGAATTCTTCGATTGCCTTCGCATCTTTTAACAGGAGTTCATAAGCGACAGGCAGGTTATTGAAATAACTATCCGTGAGTTCTGTCAGCGGATGTTTGAAATAGCAGGCGAGGGGTTCGAGTAATTCTTCAAATTCCAACCGCAGATGCATCAGCCGTAATTCAAGCTGCTGGATGGATAAACTCACTCCGGCAGTAATCGGGAAAAGAAAATGGATCAGCTGATCGACAAATTGCTGGGCCTTCGGTTTGGAAGGAAGGTAAATTGAAAACTTGCCATTATTGGCATCGAGTGTTTCAAGAAAATGATGGTTGACCATGACGTTGATTCCTAAGAATAATTAATATGAATAAACTATAGTGAAAATCTATTAGAGTGTAAAAAGAATAGGGCTGTGTTGATTACATGATCAACAACAGCAGCTACAGGTGCAGAGGATACACGAATTGGATATCGGAGAAAATCCGATTGAAGAAATTAGGGTAGTATGATCGAATATTATCATGGTAAAATATACAACTTAAATTTCATTTTTCCAAATTCTTAGTATTCTGAACATTAAGGCATATCGAACCGTTCCATTTCCAAGTGGTTTTGTTCGAAATAAAACGAGAAATCATATAAACTCTGTGTCCTCTATATCTGCCATTTATACAATTCCTCCGTGGACTCCGTGGCGGTGCTCCCTTTTCAAAATCGAAATTAATTATAGGAGCACCGACACAGAGGACGCAGAGACTCTCCCGGTGGCAATGAGCACGGAGTACACAGAGTATAAAATATCCAATTCATATCGACATCAATAGCTCTATTTTTCCAATTTCTTCATTTCCCACACCGTCCCCTTTTTTGAAGGACAGTGGATACGATGGACCTTTCTATTATCGGATTCCCATGACGGAAATCCAAGTGCAACTCTCCATGTATACAGATCGAGCACATGGAGCAATGCGCTGCACACTCCGGCCGGTTTATCGTACGGATGCTGATAGACAAATACATCATCTAAAGCGTGTTTGCATTTTCCGCATTTTTCGGTCATTCGGATTTCGATCGGACCGAGATGATTCCAAAGCTCATGGTAATCGTCGGTCGTGAAGTTTTCCAGATTCAGCGGTATTTCTAACGCATTGGGATTATTAACCATTGGATCATACTCCCTGGATTATCAATAATATTATACTAGTCCAAAATAGATCTGGATATTTAGAAAAAGAACATTAGTAATGTCGTCACTTTCTTTCTGGAAAGAAAGTGACGGAAAGAAAGCCTGACAAAATCGCAACGCGCTTGATATGGCTTCCATGGCGCACTTTTAATACGGCATATTCAAATCCGTCGATCTCGGCCTTGTTATACGATTATAATTCTTTGTTTCTATTTATGTGCCTCGATCGAAACGCACGAGATTGCGCCAACACACGGCCATCCCTTCTACCCGCTACGCGCCGGCGATTTTGTCGCTCAAGTTTTTTACGGTGAGAAAAAGAACAAAATTTTTAATAAAGCCTTATTCTTGGATTCAGTTTAAAAGTGCCTCAACACTCCCTTAGGTATTTTGAAGGGCTCTGTTAATATACCCACGGTATCAGCCGCCTGGTCAAGCTACTATACCGAACGTACTCATCACCAAAATGGGCGATGAGTGCGTTCTCTTCAACCCGTATCCTGTAAAGGAATGCTAGAAGAATCGGGATAAAAATCACAGCGACCGAAATCCAGCTCGAGAATACCATTCCTAACCCTAAAAAAGAAAGTAAACTGCCGGAATATGCCGGATGGCGGATGATCCGGTAAATACCTTTTGTAACCAGTCGATGATCATGTGCAATGTTGATATCGACGGTGAAAAACCTCCGTAGCGAGATTATCGAAATCCATCGAACGATCAATCCGATGATGATGAAAGCTAGCCCTGTGACCGAAATAGTGAAACTCCCCTCCCGGATAAAACCTTTACCCCAAAATCCTATAATGATTCCAAGATTGACACCAATAGCGATCGTTATCCAGAGAATCCTCAAGGAGTGTTTATCCTGTGCCGGATCGGACGAGCCAGACCTTTTTAGCCGTGCCAGAATGATTTCGGATGCTACCCAGATGACCGAGATGATAAGGAAAAGAATGCCCGTGTTCATAAAATTATTGATGTTTGGGATTATCGAAGTTTATTCATAAAATATACATAATCTCATGACAAGAGTCGAATTTTGTGAAAAAGCGGAAGCTTTTTTCGGCCTCGCTGATATATCTTCCGGCTTTGTTCTTTCTTCTGGTGATAGGATAAAGGCAAATTATTAAGAATATGGTTTATCTCCAAATTTGTACCTTACTAATGTAAGTTGTATCTTTCCGTTGACATACTATTACAATGCAATGAAACGACTATCATTCAAGTTGATTGTTGGAATAATCCTTGTTCTCCTCCTGATTCTCTTTGTTCTCGTAGCTTATCTATCGTTCAGGGACTACTCTGAATATTTTCAGTTGCGTCGTGGCATGCTGGCGGAAGTTGTCGAGCGCAGGGATTCCGTCGCTGGAAAATATTGGATAACCCTTCACAATTCAGACGGCTTCAAGGTAGAATGCGGTTTGCTGGTTCCCCTCGATACGACAAAACGGTATCCGGTTATTCTCCTTTTAGGGGGCAAAGCTACCGGTAAATATGCTATTGATTACGCGATGGATATCGACAGCGTTATAATCCTCGCTCTCGATTATCCATACGAGCCGCGCGAAACGTATACATTCTGGACAGTCTTGTGGGATCTTCCTGCCGTGCGGCAGGCATTGTTCGACATGGTTCCGTCGGCTATGCTGGCAACAGATTATCTATTTCAACGTAAAAATGTAGATACTTCAAAGCTTGTGATTCTCGGGTACAGTTTCGGAGCCCCGTTCGTTCCGGCGATTGTAGCACATGACCGAAGGGCGGCAGTAGCCGCGATGGTATATGGCGGGGGAGAACTCCATTCAATGATCAGGCACAATGTGGCACGATATAAGGGTCCGGCTATGAGTGAATTTGTAGGATCGGCCGGAGCACTTCTTCTCCGGCCACTGGAACCGATGCGCTATGCAGAAAAAATTTCCCCGATCCCTCTGGTGATGATAAACGGGGAAAACGATGAACAGATCCCGCGGTACAACACGGAGCTTTTCTTTAATGCTGCCCGCGAGCCGAAGAAAATTGTGTGGTTAAAATCAAGACATGTCAGGCCGGATAATGTTGATCTGACTCGTAATATTATTGCTACTCTGAAGGAAGAATTGAAGAGACTTAAGATTTTGTAAATATAAAGAGGCAGCCTTTTCTATCTTGGAGTGGTTTAATCATTATTTTCACCCTTGTACCACTGCAGAACCCGTAACGCTCGCAAGGAATTCCACCGGCTTGGCTGTCCCGGTTTTTCCATTTCGAAAAATGTTTTACCAGAATGAACTCCCTGGAGCAGCCATCGTCTATCTTCGGTTCTTTTCTTTTGTAAGAGTTTTATCGCATCCTGTAACCGGTTGTCATGTTTGACTTTACACTCCTGGAAGAAATCCAAAGCACGCAGAACGTCATAATGCCACCGGGTTGGGAATGAGAAGCGAACGATTTTCGAATCTATGATTCTGCTAGTTCTATGCGACCGGAAAAGCCGGTGTTGCAGGAGGAATTCAATTGCCCGCTGTTGATATTTCTTTGTCCTTTGTGAAAGCGGCCGCTGCAGTTTCTCGTAATCGCGTAATCCTTCAAGCACGGATATCGTCGTATGGAACGAACTATGCGTGGCTCCTCTGTAGGCCCTGCAGTTCCAGCCGCCGTCGGGCATTTGTTCTTTAAATAAATACCGGACGAGAGTTTCAAGCCGCTTATCATTGATTTGAAAATACGAGAGAATAGCCAGAATCATTCCCGTAACACAAGTTTCACTGCATTTCATTGAGAAGAATAAATTGATTCCGCCGTCTTTATACAATCCGTTATCCAGAAGCAACATACAGGATTTTATAATCCGCGGATCGCCGGCGGGTAGACCGATCGAGCGTAAGAGAAGAAGGGTATAGGTTGTCGATGTCCATTTCGGTGTGTAGAGTCCCCCGGCCCACATTCCCGATGCCTGACGGTGTGCCAGAAGACGTGCACCCCATCCTTTGGAAAGAGTTTTTTGTTTCTCCCGTTCGATGACTGATGAGTCGGCGTGAACTAGATCCCGCAGAGTCTGCCAGCGTATTGCGGGGTCGCCAGAGAGAAGCCAGGAAAGAATATTGTCAGAGATATTCATTATAATGATAGGGTCGGATGTCTGAATTATACTCAATGAAGAAGAAGACTAAAATTCTTCTTTGTGTCCTCATTAATTGCTTTATCAACGGTACTTTGTGCACTTTGTGTTTTCCACAACAGCCAACGAGACAAGTGAAGTCTATCGTTGGCTATATATCTTTCGAATAGATCAGAAGATCATGACGCCTTGTCCATCCGGTTTTTTCATAAAACCGCATTGCATCTTCATTGTCGTTATATAAAAATAAATGGCACTTCGAAATACCCTGTTGCCGCAATCTCACAAGTGATTGCTCGACAAGTTCTTTTCCGATTCCTTTTTTCCGGAACGTATCATCTACCGCTAAATGATAGATGTATCCGCGGCGACCGTCGTGGCCGCATAGTACTGTTCCGATGATTTTTTGATTGATTTCGCAAACAAGACTTAGCTTCGTATTTCTTTTGAGGAATTTATTGATTTTCTCCTTTGAATCCGCGCCGCTCAGTCCGATCCCGGGCGTTCGTTTCCAGAGCTTGATCATCGAGTCGAAATCGGTGATGGTCATTTCTCGGATGTGGAACGGATTCATTTGTCTTACACCCCCGGTAGTTTACACATCACAATTCGTCAAAGCCAGGTGGCCGAGCTTGTGGTGAGCCTGTCGAACCACAAGTCGAGACCTTGTGGTGCACTAAAGTACGGCTTCGCCGAGCAAGTCCCGACTTTGTCGGGACGAGTCGAACCATTCTTACCAGCCACCCTTCGATAAACTCAGGGCCAGCCCTTCGATCCGCCTCCGGCGGACTCAGGGCAAGTATCGAGGCCACCGCTTCAAGTCGATTATTCCTATGAGGTTACCTCGATATGGCATTTGAGATTGCAGATAAACTCGGTAACCTGGCTTTATTATAATGGATATGATGATGTTGAGGAAAAATATTTAATAAGGCAAACCCACCCTAAATTTGAAAACTCATAAACTTTTCTTCTTCAATTCAGCAAGTTTCTGAAGTGCCTCAAGCGGTGTGAGGGAATCGAGGTCGAGGTTTTTGAGTTCTGAACGCAGGGCATCGTCCTTCATTTCGAACAATGTCATCTGCACTTCCGGCTGAACGCGGCCCGGCTTTTTAGCGCTGTCGTGTGCCGTGAGTTCCGAGCCTTCAAGATTGTGCAGGATTTTCTTGGCGCGTTCTGTGACTTCATCTGGGAGTCCTGCCATCTGCGCTACCTGAATTCCGTACGAATGGTCGGCGAAACCGGGTGTCACTTTGTGTAGAAATACCACTTTGTCGCCGTATTCCCGGACTTCGACTTTATAATTTTTTATTCTCGGGAAAAGATCGGCCAATTCATTCAACTCGTGGTAGTGTGTAGCAAAAAGAGTTTTTGCCCCGATATGCTGGTGCAGATATTCTGTGAGAGCCCAGGCAATGCTGATGCCGTCGAAAGTGCTTGTGCCGCGGCCGATTTCGTCGAGCAGGATCAGACTTTTCGGTGTAGCCGTATTTACAATATTTGCCGCCTCGTGCATCTCAACCAAAAACGTCGATTCGCCCGATGCAATGTTATCCGAAGCGCCCACGCGCGTAAATATCTTGTCGACAATACCAAGATGTGCTTTTGTCGCAGGGACAAAGCTTCCGATCTGTGCGAGGAGGCAGATGAGTCCGACCTGGCGGAGGTAGCTCGATTTCCCGCTCATGTTCGGTCCGGTAATAATGAGGATCTGTTGATCGCCTGTATCGAGCAGGGTATCGTTTGGAATATATCGCTCACCGGGCGGAAGCAGCTGTTCGATGACAGGATGGCGGCCTTCGGTGATTTCTATTCTCGATCCTTCGTCAAGCTCGGGCATGACGTATCGATATTCAACAGCCGTCGTTGCAATCGAAATATAGCAATCGAGTGCAGCAATAAAACGCGCATCTTCCTGAATGAATCCTGCCTGCTCGGCAACAGTCGAGCGGACCTGATTGAATAATTCGGTTTCGAGAGTAACTGTTTTTTCTTCAGCATGAAGAATCTTTTCTTCATATTCCTTCAAGGCCGGAGTGATGTACCGCTCGGCATTTGTAAGGGTCTGCTTGCGGATATATTCCGCTGGGGCTTTATCCTTATGTGCATTTGTAATTTCTATGTAGTAGCCGAATACATTATTGAATCCCACTTTTAACGATGATATTCCTGTACGCTCTTTCTCCTGACGCTGTAGGTTTGCGATCCATTCTTTCCCGCTGTGTGTAAGTGTACGCAGATCGTCGAGTTCGGCATTGTATCCGGATCGGATGACGCCGCCATCGGCAAGTACAGCCGGTGGATCGTTGCTGATTGCGCGGCTTATAAGATCGACAATATCGTTGAGCTCCTGAAGTCCGTCACGAATGGCTGCGAGTGTTGTAGATTCCGCCTTCGTCATTGCGCTCTTAAGTTCATGGATTGTTGCAAGAATTGCTTTAAGGGCGTTCATCTCGCGTGGTGTAGCACGATTTGTACAGATACGGGCGATGAGCCGCTCCAGATCGCCGATCGGCGCAAGAATTTCGGCCAGCGATTTCCGGATATCGTTATGATGAACGAGCTCATCAACGGCAGCGAGCCGTTCGCGCAACGGCCCGAGCCTTTTTAACGGCCGGTTGATCCATTGTTTCAGCATCCGGCTTCCCATCGGAGTTTGAGTCCGATCGATGACGCTGAAGAGGGTGCCGTCGTTTGTTCCGGCAATCGAAGAAGTAATTTCGAGATTCCGTTTTGTGGATGCATCGAGGACAATATAATCGCTGATGTCATGCGGGGTAAGTTTTTTAATATGCAGGAGGTTTGCCTTCTGTGTCTCCTGCAGGTAATTCATGATTGCGCCGGCAGCAATGATTCCTGTATGGAATACCTCGCATCCAAAACCTTTAAGCGAATGGGTTTTAAAATGTGTAATCAGCAGCTCGTAAGCATAATCGAATGTATAAATCCAATCGTCAACTTTAGAAAAGAGGCCGTGAAATATGGAACCGGTAAGTTGCTTGATTGCGTCAATGTCACGTTTCTGGACAAGTAGCTCAGCTGGTGAAATTGTTGAAAGCTGTTCCTTGAGCTGATGAAGCGGGAATTCCATTACGCCGAATTCTCCTGTCGATACATCGGCGAAAGCAAATCCCATGGGATCGCCTCCGGTTGCAAGCGGGGAAGGAAGGGCTATTGCCGCAAGATAATTATTCTGTCTCTGATCGAGCACCTTATCCGAAAAAGCCACACCGGGAGTCACGACTTCAATAACATCCCTTTTAACGATCCCTTTGGCGAATTTCGGGTCTTCGAGCTGTTCGCAGACAGCTACACGGTATCCGGCTTTAAGCAGTTTAGGCAGGTATGTTTCGAGGGCATGATGGGGAAATCCGGCTAGAGGAACTTCGCCGGCGGCTCCGTTGCCACGGCGAGTTAAGGTTATTCCCAGAACCTTTGATGTGGTTTTTGCGTCCTCATCGAAGGTCTCGAAGAAATCGCCCATACGGAAGAGGAGTATCGTATCCGGATACTTTGCCTTCACCCGGGCGTATTGTTTCATTAATGGAGTCGACATATTGGTGAAAGATATTATATGAATCGAAGGAATGCAAGGAGCTGATTAAAAAAAACATTTTGATATGCCGGACTGGGAAAAAGTCCTTTTTACGCCAGCGATGGGATCTTTTGTGGATTTGTGGATAACCGTACCGCGAATGACGTGCTTCGCACAGAGGAAATTCAACGAGAGGAGAATCACGACGATCTGAAGTAGGGCGCTTTTCATGGCAAGCTCCTTTCCGACGATTGCACATGAACAAATTAAAACTGTCCTTTGACTGACACCGAAATATTTATTATGGTCATCCTTCTACATTGTGGATGTCGGACGGGGGGAAAAGTTCCTCTGGACATCATCTATCAACCACTCAGGATATTGATTTCAAACCGCTTGCATTTGTTTATCCCTACCCATACATTGCAAAATGCTGATATGGCTGCAATGAAATGAAAGTGAAAAGATGTTCCGGATCGCATAATTGTCTATGGCAACCCTTCCGGTATCGTCGGGAAGGTGAAAGACGAAGGAATAATTTGAAGGCAGAGAATGCAATAATCAACTATCAGAAAAATTTCCAAATCGATGAAGATACTATTAGCGACACTTGAATTGGAAACATACAGCGGAGTACCCCTCTACACTAGAGATATTGCACTGGAGTTGAAACGGCAGGGTCACACGCCAGAGATCTACACTATCAGAAAAGGAAAAATCGCCCAGGAACTCGCTGCAGCAGATATTCCCGTTACGGATAATCCCGCACAGATTGAATTTCAACCGGATATTATTCATGGGCAGCATCGCGTTTCCACCCTGATCGCAGTGAAACAGTTTAGGACAACTCCTGCGCTCTTTGTCTGCCACAATCACACCTTCTGGGGAGACAGAGCTCCATTTCATCCCCGAATTCTTCTATATATGGGAGTAAGTCTTGAATGTATGGCAAGGTTGAAGGGAGATGGGGTTCCGGAAAACACAATATCGTTCCTGGCAAACTTTGTTGATACGCATCGTTTCATGCCTCGTTCCCACCTTCCTAAGAAGCCGTTAAGGGCTCTTGTATTTAGTAATTATGCAAGTGATCGCACGTACGTACCTGCTGTCCGCGAAGCATGCCTTCAAGCCGGACTGGAACTCGATGTGGTCGGAATGCAAGCAAATTATGTTCAAAACCCGGAAAAGATTTTAGGGAATTATGACATTGTTTTTGCTAAAGCCAAGGCAGCAATCGAATCGATGGCAACAGGAGCGGCTGTGATCCTATGTGACTTCACCGGCGTCGGCCCAATGGTGACTACGGTCGAATTTGACAAGTTACGTATGATGAATTTTGGATTTCAAGCATTGACAAAATCGCTTGATGCCCGGAATATTCTCGCCGAGATTGCCCGATACGATCCGGAAGACACAATCAAAGTTCGGGATCTGATTAGAAAAAAGGCCAACCTTGAGGAGGCTGCCATAAATCTGATTTCAGTTTATAATTCGGTAATAAACGAATATCGATGTCTACAGTCGAACGGATCGACAATAGGCACACAGGCGTCACTTTCCAGGTTTGATTATTGGGAACGTGCCAGATTTTGGGCAGCGCTGAAGCCCGTTCAGAGATGGATTCTGTGTCCTCTCGCAAAGATTGATCCTGCGGCAAAAGAACACTTGTATATCTCCACGAGATATTCGATTGTTCCATTTGTAAAAAATAGCGGCCAGGAAGTAAATCGTTTGCCTGTAAGAATTTGGATGGCAATCCCCGAGCAAGTACGCACTCGAATACGGAACCTACCTATCACAAGGAAACTGATTGATGTGCTGGAACATCGGATCATAACGGATCAGAAATAGGCTCTGTACCCGGGTGTATTGTTTGATTAATGGAGTGAACATATACGTCGTTTTACAGGATATTTCGATGATCATAATCTTGAATGTTGCAGTATCACTATATCTACTTGTATGTGGGATTAAGCGGAAATAAAAAGTGTAGAACGATTTGCGGTTCGATCTGACTCACCACGGGCCAAGTCGCCCTACAGAGTAATCATACCGTCAGATTTGTTCAACCTCAATCCCTCGACTCCCTCACTCCGTTCACTCACTCGGGATAAACCTCAACCTCAACCTTTACCTCTACCTATTCCCCTGTATGGCATTCGGAACATCGCATCTCTTTCCATGCATCCCCGATATCCGCGGGATGTTTAAATTGTAATCCCGACAGAGATGAATCGGGTTTTTTCAGCGGTCCCTGAGAGACGATAATGTGGCATGACTGACAATTGTTTGTAAGAACTGCACCGTCGTCCGATATATGCTTGTTATCATGACAACGGAAGCAGCCCTGGTCGTACAGGTGCCCAATATTGTTCGGGTACGCCTTCCAGTTCACTTTCATTTCCGGAAAGAAATTCCTTGAGTAGATTGCCTGAACTTCGCGTTCAGAATTTTCGAGTTCTTTTGCCTTACTTGCTGCAATTTCAGGCGATTTCTCTCTATATGCGTTTTCAATGATAAGTTTGATAGAATTCAGCGCGTTATTCCATGTCGAATAAGGTCTGATAAGCGCATCCGATGCAATAGCGCGAATGCCCGGAAGCGTCGTATCGATTTTATTCAACGACATTGCATCGTTTAAAGACCGGAAGGGCGGATAGTATATATGCGAAGGGCGGTTATGACAGTCGAGGCAGTCGAATTTCCGGTACTCGCCTTTAGCCAATGCCGTGTCGCTTATATCAGCATCGATTGATTTGAAAATTTTTGTTTTTCCATCAAGACTCACGGCCTTAATCCATGGTATGACCTGTCGCTTTTCATCGGTAGTGATATAGCTGACAGCATAAGCGGTATTCATATACCAGTGGATACCTTCGGTCGGCCCCAGTTCGCTCATTCCGCCGCCAGTTTTAATCTGCATGATGATTTTGGAGACCGGAATTGTCTGATCGAATGGGAAATATGTCTTTACCATTTCCTTGTTACCATGAAACTTCTGCGGCCAATGACATTGCTCGCAAGTTTCACGTGCAGGGCGGAGGTTCCTGATTGGTGTTGGAATAGGCCGCGGGAAGACGTTGACGAGAGTTGCGTAAACCTGATACGAGCCGGTAATTTTTGACCGGACGAACCAGTCAGCCCCTTCACCGATATGGCATTGCACACAGGTGACCCTCGCATGGGGCGAATGCTGGTATGCCGTGTATTCCGGACGCATCACGCTGTGGCAGATTTTCCCGCAGAATTCGACAGATTCAGTATAATTGTAAGCTTCGTAACTACCGCCCGCGCTGAGAAACATGAAAAGAATAAATCCCACGATACCAAACATTACCGCCGACCGATGAGCCGGAATGTTTAGATCGATAATAAGTGATTTGCGTTCTTCTAAAAAGCGTTTCTTGAGTTGTCGTCGCTGGCGAGTAATTCCGATTGGAATAAGGATCAATCCGATCACAAGGAAAAACGGTAGAACCAGATATGTGTATATACCGATATATGGAGATTGGAATATTCCGAATACATCCATTAAAAACATGATGGCGATAGTTCCGAGACTCAGAAGGGCGAGTCCGACTCCGACAAGCGTGATAGTGTTGTAAAACGATTTCGGGAAACGCTGGGCCACCGATGCCTCCTTCGGATTTCTCAATTTCTATAGTTCATATGAAGCTTATAGCGATTTTTTACTCCGACTGTGTCTATCCGCTTACCTCTGAGCCAGAGGCTCATAAGGCCTTGGCTTAGATATGGCAAAAGATGAAGCTGTTTAACTCGGCATCCAGGCTTTTAATTTTTTTCTCAGAGTAATCGGGTGGAATATTAATTTTTATATCTTGCTCAGTCCGATTCCCTAGGAGTGCACATTGGCCTAACGGAGTTCGATAAATTTTGTTTTGCTTTTTCTACTCAGCCAAAGGCTGATAAGCCTCTGGCTTACAAGATTCCGTCCTTCCGTGACTCCAAACCCCCTTAGGGGCCAACGTGCACCCGTTTTTTGGGTGTGTTATCTTGGTAGTATTCGCACATCAAACAAATTGTGAACCCCATCAGGGGTGGCATCTTTTTATGCATAACATATATTTCAAGATTCCGCTCCTAACGGAGCTCGATTGATTTTTGTTTTGCATTTTCTACCAAGATCCCGTCCCTCCGGGACTCTCGAACCCCATTAGGGGAGAACCTTAGAAAAAATCACCTACAGATACCGTTTTTTCTCAGCTATTGAAAGAACCTCATTCATAGATCTGGTGCGGTTACCTCGATACGTCCTGTTCCGCTATCGCGAAACAGGACTACTCGGTAACCTGGCTTTCTAGCTTTATTGAACAATAGCCCGGTGGCCGAGCTTGTGGTGAGCGAGTCCCGATATCCCTCGGCAAGCTCGGGACGATTAATCGGGACGAGTCGAACCATTTCCAAGAGCCACCCTTCGAACTGCCTCCGGCGGACTCAGGGCGAGTATCGAGACCACCTTTTAAAAAAGGGAAATAATTAGCTACAGGTACCGTTCTTTCTCAGCTATTGAAAGCACCTCATTCATCGATCCTGTCCGATATCCCTGAAGATCAAGCGTTATGTATAGGAATCCCAGTTTCTTGAATTCTGAAACAATCGTGCTGCGGCATGATGGATCGAGGAAGCGCTGAAATTCTGATTGTCCGATTTCAATGCGGGCTGTTCGTTCATCGTGGAAGCGGACGCGATATGATGTAAATCCAAGATCATGCAGCACTATCTCGGCACCTTCGACTTTATTCAGATTCTCTTTTGAAATCGCTGTTCCGTACGGGAAACGGGATGAAAGGCATGCGAACGACTGCTTGTTCCATGTCGGAAGATCCAGATGTTGTGAAAGAATGCGTACATCCTGTTTAGTCATGCCGGCTTCGAGGAGTGGTGATACGACATCCTGTTCTTTCTGTGCTTTCATTCCCGGCCTGAAGTCGTCGGTATCGTCGACGATTGTTCCATCGGCAATCCAGGGAATGCCTTCCTGCAGCGCGATTTCATGGAGCTTCGAGTAGAGCTCGGATTTGCAAAAGTAACATCTATCAGGCGGATTCTCCTGAAATTTTATTTGATCGGTTTCTCCCGTTTGAACGACGATTTTCCGTGCGCCGATCCGGTCTGCGAGTTGAAGAGCTTCTTCGAATTCACGCGTTGGATATGTATCGGATTTTCCGATCACGGCAAGTGCCTTTGTTCCGAGGATATCGACGGCGACTTTCAGGAGGAGGGTGCTGTCGACTCCGCCCGAAAACCCGATAACAATGCTTCCCAGACGCCGTAGAAGAGATTGCAGATTTGTGTATTTTTCATTAAGTGTAGGTTCCAGTGCCATACGCCACTATCCATCCCTTTATTCCGCTTTCGCTATGGCATTATGGAGCACTGATCGGACTTTTTCGAGTGGCATGGGTTGCGACGTCCAGAGTTCGAACGACTTTGCAGCCTGATGTAAAAGCATGTCAAGTCCTCCGATCACGCGGGCTCCCTGCGATTCAGCGAAACGGAGAAATTTTGTTTTTATTGGATTATATATCAAGTCGAATACAATTTGTTGTGAGTGAAACGCCTCAGGTATTTCAAGAAGTGACTCATCAATTTTTGGAAACATTCCGACCGGTGTAGCGTTTACTATGAGTGCCGAACCGTTAAACTTTGAGACTGTTGCCGGCATATAGAGGTCGACCGCCGCGATATTCTTGAATCCGAAATTGTCGAGGAAAAATTTTCGAAGAGTGATTGCGTATTCAATATCCGGGTGAACAATATGGATGTATCGAGGTTTAAGCTGATGCACCAGTACATACATGACAGCACGCGCACCACCGCCGGAACCGATGATTGCCACTTCACGTCCTTCTATCTCTTCCGCATACGGGCGGAGTGTTTCGAAGACGCCGATGATATCAGTATTATATCCACGAAGTTTTTCTCCGTCATTTACAATGGTATTGACCGCGCCAATTGCACGGGCTTCGTTGACAACGTCGTCGAGAAGTGGAATGACATTCTCTTTATGTGGAATTGTGATATTGACTCCGACAATGCCAAGGGCAGTGAGTCCACGCAGCGCAGACTTCAGGTTCTGCGGATGAACGTCAAATGGAAGATAAAGGAAATCCAACCCGAGCTCGCTGAACGCGCTGTTGTGAATCAGAGGGGAGTAGGTGTGGGAAATCGGATGACCGAATATCCCGACAACCCGTGTTGTTGAAGAAGGTTGTATTACCATTATTGATGCTATCTCGTTTATATTTCGTTGTTTTTTTTAAAGGACTCGATGTCTCGACCTAAGATTATTAAAGCATAAATCTTACATCATGTTGATAATGCTTGGACGGCCGATTTTGGATCATGATTTCATCGTGGAATCTGTGAAGTTCGACACTAGTATCTGAACTCGGCAAATTCCGGAAGGAGTAATGCCCCAGGGAATTCATCCTCGAATGACCGTTTCTTTGAGGGATCAAGCCGGAAACATATTCTGAGGGATTCAAGGGCATCCTGTGGTCGTTGGAGAGCAAAATATACTTTTGCCCGGCAGTAATACGGGGCAGCCCACCGATCATTCCGCTGAATGACGGTATTCAACGCCTCAAGCGATTCGACGTAATCTCCGCACTCGGCAAGCGTATCGCCGTAATCAAACCACGCCTCAAGATTCGACGAATCAACGCGGATGACCATTCTGTAGCTGGCCAGCGACTCTTTCAACATCCCCAGATTATATTCCACGTCGGCTTTTGCATACCAGAGTTCCTGATAATCATGGTGGATCGAGAGAGCTTTTGTATAATCGGCTAAAGCTTTTTGGTATTCTTCGAGGCAATCATAGCAGCTCCCTCTCCCAAAATACGACTCGTAGTGCTTTTCATCTTCTTTGATTGCCTGTGTAAAACAGCGGATGGCCTCGTGATAGTCTCCCAGCTCTTCGTACGCATTTCCCATATTATGCCATGCCGGAACATCCTGTTCCTCCAGTATAATTGTCTCCTTATAGCACTGGATGGCCTCATAAAGGCGTCCCATGTTGGCAAAAGCATTTCCTTTATTATACCAGGCAGCCGGAAAGTCTTCTTTGATTGCCAGAGCGATATTATAGCTCTCTATAGCCTTACTGTACTGTCCAAGCCTGTTTAGCACAATTCCCTTATTATACCATCCGTTGTAGTTATATGGATCACGATTGAGGTGTTCCTCATAGCATTTAAGGGAATCATCTAGCCGGTCGAGGTAATCATAACAATATCCCAACTCATACCACGCATCGTGATGGTCTGGAGAGTTTTCGACGATATAGCGGAATATCTTCTCGGCTTCAGTATAACGTTCAAGCTTCTCGAGCGTGATAGCCTTATTAAAAAGAGCTTCTTCGTTATTCGGATCGATCCGGATTGCCTCGTCAAAGGCCTGCATTGCCTCATCAATTCTATTAAGATTATCGAGGGTAATACCTCGATTCAGATGAATATCAGGGTCGATCGGATTGAGTAAAATCGCCCGGTCATAACATTCCAGGGCTTCAGGATATCGCTGCAGGTTGTTCAACGCCATCCCTTTTTTTAGCCAGGCATCGGCACTATATGATGTGATTTCTAGAAGGGCGTTGATGAAATGGAGCGCTTCCTCGAACCTGTCGTGCTCGAAGAAAAAGGTAATAATTTCTTCTAGAGCGTCGATATTGGTGATGCCAATATTCCCATTCTTCAGCAATTCCTCGAATTTCTTAATCTCCTCATCCATCCGCTTCTCTCGACGAGTTGCTTCTTCATCATCTTCGTAGTTTTCGAAATCGTACAGGTTCATAATAGGGTCAAAGTATCATTCTCGATAGAAAAAAGCAAGCATATTTTTATTTAGGCCGGAAAAATTGCTTTTGCGGGGTGTTTCGGTTATATTTATAAATTGTGATAGAAAATGATAGCGGAAAACCTAAGAAATATTCGCTTACAGATACGTTCCATTTGTGACCGGGCGGGGCGAAACCCGGAAGAAATTGACATCATTGCTGTTACCAAAACGGTTGAGATCGACAAGATCCTCGAAGCATACAACGCCGGGCAACGGGATTTTGGCGAGAACTACGTTAAGGAATTACGACAGAAACAGGAAAAAATTACTCCTGCCGATATTCGCTGGCATTTTATAGGGCACCTTCAAACTAATAAGGTGAAGACCCTTATCGATTCTGTCTCGCTTATCCACTCAGTCGATAGTTTTCACCTTGCTGAAGAGATAGAGCAACAGGCAATAAAACGAAACCGGCATGTCGATATCCTTATCGAAGTACATACAACAGACGAAGCGACAAAAACTGGAATTACTCCCGATAGTGTTTTTACTCTGGTCGAGCAAATTTCGTCATTGTATCATGTTCATATAACTGGCTTGATGACCATCGGTCCGTTTCTTCCTGATCGTGAAACGGCACGTCCTTGTTTTCGCCAATTAAGACAACTGAAGGATGAGATAGAGATACGACGGTTCCCCGGTGTTCATATTCGCCATCTCTCAATGGGTATGACGAATGATTTTGAAGTAGCAATTGAAGAGGGGGCGACATTGCTTCGTATTGGAACGGCAATCTTCGGTCAACGACAACCGTAGGCCTACGATTCATAAGAATTGCGACCTGTAAGGAGAATAAGTATGAAACTGACACCGATTGACATTAAAAAGCAGGAATTCAAGAAGGGGATGCGGGGGTTCGATCCTGTCGAGGTGGAAACGTTTCTCGACATGGTCTCAAAAGAATTCGAAGACCTGCTGAAACACAACAAAGAGCTGAAGGATAAAGTCCTGGAACTTGATACCCAGATGAAGGACTATAAGCAGCTTGAAACGACATTGCGCCAGACGCTCACTCAGGCACAGGAAACAGCCGAAAAATCACTTGAGAATTCACGGAAAGAAGCTCAACTCATCGTTCAGGAAGCGGAGCTGAAGGCAAATCAGATTGTCGATCGGGCCAGGGTCGATCTGTCAAAAGTGAAAGAAGAAGTCTCGACTCTAAAGGCCAAAAAGGAAGCAATGCTCAGCCGGCTGAAAGTACTTCTCCATAGTGAAGTCGACCTTCTCAAAGCCCTTGAACTTGATGATGACGAGCAACTACAGCGCTCAATGTCGAAAGGGACCGGGAAAGCGAACTTCGATGTTGACGAGATTGTCAGAACGCTTGATACATAGGCTATCGAGGGTTTTTAAAAGGAAACAGCAATGACTACCATACCGCCGCTGCGGCAGCAGATCAACGAGACACTAACCTATATTCGATCCAAGACATCGATGCAGCCAGCTATCGGTATTATTCTCGGGACAGGATTGGGAGGTCTGATCAAGGAAATCGAAATAGAAACGGTATTGGAATATGGAAACATTCCGCACTTTCCGATAGCAACGGTTGAGACTCACCAGGGAAAGCTGATCTTCGGAACGTTGGCGGGGAAAAAAGTCGTTGTAATGCAGGGGCGCTTTCATTATTATGAGGGCTACACTATGCAGCAGATCACTTTCCCTGTCCGTGTGATGTCTCAAAAAGCCGGATTAGGAGTTAAAACGCTCCTGATGTCAAATGCTGCCGGGGGATTGAATCCGCTTTTTCGTGCAGGCGATCTGATGATCATTACAGATCACATTAATTTGACCGGAGATAATCCGCTGATTGGAGAGAATGATGATTCACTCGGTCCGCGGTTTCCCGATATGTCCGAACCGTACAGCAAGAAATTGATAGCGCTGGCCGAACGGCTTGCACTTGATAATAAAATTCCTGTTCAAAAAGGAGTTCTTATCTCTGTCCAGGGTCCAAATCTCGAGACCCGAGCCGAATACCGTTTCCTGCGTTGGACAGGAGCTGATGCAGTCGGCATGTCCACGGTACCGGAAAGCATCGTTGCTGTCCACATGGGAATGGATATTCTAGGAATTTCAGTCATTACCGATGAATGTTTTCCGGATTCTCTCAAGCCTGCTTCGCTTGACGAAATCATCGCCGTTGCATCGAAGGCTGAACCGAAACTGACAAAGCTTATGAAAGAAGTTGTGCGATCGCTTGAGATTGCGTAATCATTATCCATCATTATTTACTGAAGCATGTTCAAGGAACTAACTGATAAAATTTCATATCCTGATATCGAACAACAGATCCTGTCGTTCTGGAATACGCATGATATTTTCCATCGGAGCCTGATGGAACGCGAAGGCAAACCGGGATTTACGTTCTATGAAGGTCCTCCGACTGCTAACGGGAAACCGGGCATCCATCACGTAATGGCCCGAACGCTCAAAGACCTTGTATGTCGTTACAAGACAATGCGCGGGTATCAGGTCCATCGCAAAGCTGGGTGGGATACGCACGGACTTCCTGTAGAAATTGAAGTTGAAAAAGAGCACGGGTTCAAACACAAAGAACAAATCGAAGCATACGGCATAGAAAAATTTAACGATGATTGCCGCAGATCGGTTTTCCAATATACCAAAGACTGGGAAGCAATGACCGAGCGGATGGGTTACTGGGTTGATCTTAAAGACGCTTATGTCACATATAAAAATGAGTATATCGAGTCGGTCTGGTGGGCGATCAAACGATTTTTTGACGAAGGAATGATTACAAAGGGTTTTAAAATACAGCCGTACTGTCCACGATGTGAAACCCCGCTGTCTTCTCATGAAGTATCACAGGGATATGAAGATGTAAAAGATCCTTCGGTCTATGTTAAGATGAAATTGAAGAATGAGAATGCCTCGATCCTTGTATGGACGACAACACCATGGACTCTCATTTCAAACGTCGCCCTTGCCGTCCATCCCAATATTGATTATGTAAAAATCTCTCATAAAGGAGAGGAACTGATTCTGGCCGAAGAACGGCTTTCGGCGCTTGACGGTGAATTTAAAATCATCGACCGTTATAAGGGATCGGCACTTTCCGGAAAAGAGTATGAGCGGTTGTTCGATTATGTCCCGGTCGATCGTAAGGGCTTCTATGTCATTGAAGCTGATTTTGTAACGACTACAGACGGATCGGGGATTGTCCATATTGCACCTGCTTTCGGTGAAGACGATTATCAGGTAGGACGTGAGCACGATCTCCCTACAGTCAATCCCGTGGATAAGAGCGGTGCATTTACGCAGGAGATCACAGATTTTGCCGGTCAGTTTGTCAAGGACGCAGATCCGATGATTATCCAGAATTTGAAATCCCGGCATCTTTTATATAAGAAAGAGACCATCGTCCATAGTTATCCGCATTGCTGGCGATGTAAATCGCCCTTGCTCTACTACGCAAGAACATCATGGTACATCACAACGACAAAATACGCCGAACGGATGAAGTCGTTGAATAATGAGATTAACTGGATACCACCCGAAGTTGGCACCGGACGTTTTGGCAACTGGCTGGATGAGAATAAAGATTGGGCACTGTCACGTGACCGGTATTGGGGAACTCCTCTTCCGATCTGGATCGCCGAAGATGGAAGCGACATGTTCTGTATCGGTTCGGTAGATGAGTTGTTTAAAGGAATGGTGGAAGACGAAAAAGGGAATCGATCGCCCGTCGGGGGTAAAGGTCTTGATTTACACAAGCCTTTTGTGGATCGCATCATTTTCATGAAGAATGGAACGGTGTACCGGCGTGTTCCGGAAGTAATCGATTGCTGGTTCGATTCCGGGGCGATGCCATTTGCGCAATACCATTACCCTTTTGAGAACAGCGATTATTTTGAAGAAAATTATCCGGCCGATTTTATTTGTGAAGGGGTCGATCAAACGCGCGGTTGGTTTTATACTCTGCATGCGATCGGAACATTCATTTTCGGGAAGCCAGCCTACAGCAATGTGATGGTGAACGAATTAATTCTTGATAAGGATGGGCAGAAGATGTCGAAGTCTCGGGGAAACGCCGTCGATCCGTTGGAGACAATTGCAACATACGGTGCGGACACGGTCCGTTGGTTCCTCGTGACAAGCAGTGTTCCATGGCGGCCGAAACTTTTCGATGTCGAGTTGCTTACCGAAGTCCAGCGAAAGTTTTTTGGTACGCTTATCAATACTTATTCCTTCTTTGCTCTCTATGCAAATATCGACATGTGGCAATTTAAGGAAGAACGAATCGCACCGGCCGAACGTGCAGAGATTGACCGGTGGATACTCTCGGTTATGAATACAATGGTACAGAAATATACCGAGTATATGGACAGTTATGACCCGACGCGTGCAGCACGGCTTGTGTCCGATTTCACTATAGATCAGCTTTCAAACTGGTATGTCCGGCGTAACCGGCGACGGTTTTGGAAAAGCGAGCAGGGCAAAGATAAAAACGCGGCATATCAGACGCTCTACGAATGTCTGACAACCGTAACCAAGCTCATGGCTCCGTTTGCACCCTTTCTGGCCGAAGAAATTTATCGAAATCTCAATTCAGTAACAGCAAAAGAATCGTACGATTCCGTTCACCTATCGTTGCTTCCCGAGTGTGATGCAGCGGCGATTGATAGCGAGTTGGAGCACAGAATGGATCGTGCTCAGAGAATTGTTTATCTTGTGCGTTCGATTCGCGGCAAATCGAATCTCAAGGTGCGTCAACCGCTGCGCAGGATTATCGTGCCGGTAGGCGGTGATCAGGATCGATCGAGAATTCAAAGCATGGAGGATGTTATCCTTGAAGAAATTAATGTGAAAACCATCAAATATGTTACCGATGAAGGCGGTGTAATTAAGAAACGTGCAAAACCGAATTTCAAGGTTCTTGGACCGAAGCACGGGAAGCGTGTTCAGCAAATTGCAGCGCGGGTGAAGGAATTTACAGCCAGGGAAATCAACAACATTGAACGGAAAGGACAGGAAGAATTCGATATTAACGGCCAGAGAGTTGTAATTGGCCGGGAAGATTTCGATATTCTGCATGAAGAGATTAAAGGATGGGTCGTGGAATCCGATAATGAAGTGACAGTGGCGCTTGATACAGAACTGAATGAAGAGTTAATACGCGAAGGACACGCCCGCGAGTTTGTAAATAAAATCCAGACGATGCGAAAAGATGCAGGATTTAATGTCACCGAACGCATCATCATTTACTATCACACTACGCCGTCTCTTCAGGTGGCAATAGAAGAGATGGGGGCGTATATAAAATCAGAAACACTGGCTGAAATACTTTCCACCGCGTATGCACCGGGTGAATATTCCGCATCGTGGGATGTCAACGGCGAAGAATGTGAAATTGGGATTCAACGCGTGTAGTACCATCAGTGTTTTTCCAAGAGCAGAAGGAGAAAAATTCGAATGCCAGCAAAAAAAGGAACAAAATCAGGAACCGCAAGTCGAAAACCTGAAAAAAGGGGGGTTGCCACGTCCAAAAAGAAAGTTCAAGCAGCAAAGAAACGAACGCCGGTTCTACCCAAAGTTGCAGCAAAGCCTGAATCGACGAAAAAAGTAAAATTTGCAGGATATAGTAAAGCGGATCTCGAATATTTCAAAAAGATCATCATGGATAAACGTAAAGAGATCCTAGAGGAGCTTGATACCCTGAAAGAAAGCATGATGGACCCTACGACGGGAGAATACATCAGTGAAAACTCGACCTATTCCCTTCATATGGAACAGGGTACCGATGCAATGGAGCGTGAAAAAACATTTCTCTTTGCATCACGGGAAAGCAAATTTCTCAATTACCTCGATGATGCCCTGCAAAGGATCGAACGGGGCGAATACGGACGTTGTAACGACTGTGGTAAGCTTATTGAAAAAGAGCGGCTTGAAGCGGTTCCTCATGCTCAACTCTGTCTGCGGTGCAAATTGAAACGCGGCCGGTAATTTTGCGTATACTATTATAAAACAAATTGAGACAAAATCAGGAGAATCCGTGCGCGTTCTATTTGTGACGTTAAGTATTGTCGTTGCCGATCAGGTAACAAAACTTGTTGTGAAGGGCCTCGCCATTCCCTCGCTGGGAATCCATTGGGAAGGGATGCGGTATGGCTCGAGCATTCCGGTGCTGGGCGACTTTCTCCGGTGGACCTATATTGAAAATTCCGGGATGGCATTCGGCATCGATCCCGGGGGTGGGAAATTCTTTTTCTCGATTTTTTCAATTATTGCCAGCATCGCAATTCTCATTTATCTGTACAAAGCGCGGAACGAAAGCCTTACACTACGCCTTCCCCTTGCCATGATTCTGGGTGGCGCCGTTGGGAATCTCATAGATCGTATGTTCTATGGACTTTTCTTCGAAGGCGGAAGTCTCTTTACTGGCCGCGTTGTGGATTTTATCGATGTCGATTTTTTCAACATAAATTTTCTCGGGATCCACATTAGCCGATGGCCGGTGTTTAACATCGCCGACGCATCGGTAACCGTTGGAGTCATCCTCCTTCTGCTCTTTTCGCATAAAGTAATGCGCGATAAAGAGCCGCTTACGTTATCTGATTCACCGCGTAACGAGCCAATTCAATTCACACCTTCATCGAGCGACATAGTTACAGCCCAGGAACATAGCAATCCGGATCGACACATATAAAAATGACGGACGACCCTCCACAACATCGACAACTCCATTTCACTGTCCCACCGGGGAAAACAAAAGAGCGGATCGATAAATATCTTACCTATCATATACAAAAAACAACACGCTCGAAAGTTCATCAGGGAATTGAAGCCGGCTTTATTACAGTCAATGGAAAGCCTGTCAAGCCAAGCTATAGGGTTACGCCGGGAGATGAAATTGATGTCGTAATTCCCAAGCCGCCGCCTTCAGAAGCCCAACCGGAAAATATTCCCCTTACAATATTATATGAAGACGAATATCTTCTGGTGATTAATAAACCGGCGGGAATGGTAGTCCATCCCGCATATGGGAACTACACCGGAACATTGGTCAATGCTCTTCTGCATTATTCGAAAAAACTTTCAACGGCGAATACCGTTGAACGGCCGGGAATCGTTCATCGACTGGATAAAGATACATCGGGGCTCCTTGTTGTGGCGAAAGACGATGCAACACATGCAGGACTGGCAAAGCAGTTTGCAAGGAAAACAGTGAAGCGGGAATACTGGGCCGTCGTGTGGGGTTCGTTTAAACAAAAGCGCGGAATGATAGAGGCCGGCCTCGGGCGGAGTAAATCAGACAGGAAAAAAGTGACGGTTATAACCGGCGGGAAAAGCGCAGTAACGGAATACGAAGTGATGGAAGAATTTGATTCACTCGCGCTCGTACGACTAAAATTAAAAACCGGTCGCACACATCAAATTCGTGTTCATCTTGCTCATATCCATCATCCCGTCTTCGGTGATCCGACGTACGGGGGGCGGAATGCAGGCTGGGCGGGTTCCGACCGACACCGGCAAGCTAATATGCGCAATTTATTGGAATTGATACCGCGCCAGGCATTGCATGCTAAAACACTCGGATTTATTCATCCCTCGACGGGAACCTTCCTTCAATTCAATTCCGAATTACCGGAAGATATACAGAGACTCCTGCAAGAATTGAAACACAAGGGTTAATCCAGCCATCTTTTCTTTCATCTTTTATCTTGATACCTTCTCCTTGCATCTCTGTTGAAAAGTTATATAATAATAGAACGAAAGCGGACACAAACGCGGTTCGCTTTTTCTGTTTATGACACAACAAACAAAAATAAGGGATTTTTTCCGTGATATCGGGAAAATGATCGATTGGAGGCATCACATCGGTGTGAGGCTTCTCATTGGCATTATTTTCGTGCTCCTTATCGCACTGCTCTACCCCGGAGGTGCGTCGTTCGATATCCAATATAAAGTCGGATCAATCTGGACTGAGCGGGACCTGACTGCACCATTTTCATTCCCGGTCTACAAAGACGAATACAAGTATCTATCAGAACTCCGAGCGGCATCGCAGGAAGTCTTGCCGGTGTTCGAGCGTAATGACCAGATTATCCAAAGCCAGCACGACAGTCTTCATCATTTTCTTAATCTCCTTACTACGGTTATAAAGGAACAACGGACAGAAGCGCCGTCGACAGCAGCAAGCGAGTCGTTACACATGGCGACCATGATGAAAGATGTCGGACTGCGCCTGACGGATCGTGAATTGGAGATTCTCAGATCGCTGCGCCCATCCGGGTTATCACTCGAGCTGTTTCAAAAAACACTGACGAAGACTATCGATGAGATTTATGCGAGGGGAGTCATAGACCAGCGAAAAGAACATATAACGACAACAGCTATTGCGCTCCGGAAGAACAACGAAGAGCAGCTACTGCCTCAGACAAAAGTGTTTGATGTCAATGAAGCTGCTGCCCGGCTGCAGCAGGGACTCGCGACTGTAATGCAGAATGATAATGATACTTTGATGATAGCATATAAAATCGGTTTGAGTTTTCTCAAACCAAATATACTCTTTAATCACGAGCAGACGGAAAAAACCGTAACAATTGCGCGCGACCATGTGCCACGAACTGTTGGTATTGTTCAGGAGGGCGAAATGATCATCGCCCGCGGCCAACAAGTGACCGAAGATGTGAAATTGAAACTTGATTCATTCAAGAGATTTTCAATGGAGCGGGGAGGCGCAGAGCAGAGTCTGACACAATATCTCGGGAAAGTAGTCCATTCCGCGATCATTTTCATTCTCTTTGTTCTGTATCTGAGTCTGTTCCGCCAGCGTATCATCAACGACAGCGCCATGATCCTCTTGATCGCGATCCTTGTATTGATAGAGGGCATAATGGCATTACTTTCTCTACACATTAAGGTAGAGGCACCGCTGGAATATTTAATTTTTCTTCCTGCAGCGTCGATGGTATTGACAATAGCATTCGATTCACGGGTAGGTTTTTATGGAACGGTAGCCATCGGGATGATTATCGGGGGAATTAGGGGGAATGATTATGCGCTTGTCCTTGCATCAATCGCTGCCGGAGGACTTAGCGTGTACACAGTCCGTAATATCACACACAGGACTCAAATCTTCCGTTCAATCGGCTATATATTCCTCGGGTATGAGATCACGATTATTGCTCTTGCGCTTGAACGGGCCGATACGTTTACGACCGTTCTTTCTGAATCTACGATGGCGGCGGCAAATGCGGTGTTTTCGCCTGTTCTCACATTTGGACTGCTCTTCGTGTTTGAAAGAGTCTTCAAGATTACTACGGAATTACGGCTGCTCGATCTTGCGGATGACAGCCATCCGCTGCTCCAAGAGCTTGCGAAAAAAGCACCCGGAACATACCATCACAGCATGGCAATGGGAATACTCGCCGAAACAGCGGCGGAGGCAATCGGTGCACACGCACTTCTGGCCCGCGTCGGAGCCTACTACCACGATATCGGTAAAATGGAGATGCCTGAATATTTTGTGGAGAATCAGGAATCGCATAAAAGCAAACACGATCGACTGAAGCCGAGTATGAGCGCACTTATCGTGACCAGCCATGTAAAAGAAGGAACAGAACTTGCCCGGAAGCACGGTCTCCCGGAACAGGTTATCGACATCATTCCGCAGCATCACGGAACGACTTTAATTTCCTACTTCTATCATAAAGCACAGCGGCGGCGGACGAGCAAGGAAGAGGTGAATGAGAATGACTACCGGTATCCCGGTCCGAAACCACAGACAAAAGAGGCGGCTATCGTGATGCTGGCAGATGGCATCGAAGCGTCTGTTCGAGCCCTGGATGAGCCGACGCCGCCCAGAATTGAAGATCAGATCGATTCGATCATTAAGGCTCGGTTCAACGACGGTCAGTTAGATGAATGTGATCTGACATTCAATGATTTAACTAAGATCAAAGAGGCGTTTCTCCGCGCCCTGATCGGTATCCATCACGCAAGAATTAATTATCCTTCTGCTGAAGATGCTCTTCCTAATGAGCCGGAAGCTCAACAGGAAGAACCAGCTCAGGAGCCTCCTGCACCATCGGAGGAAAGTGCGGACAGTGTCAAGGATACCCAGACTCCGGAGGAAGGAGATCAATCTTCTCCAGAGGAGCGTTTGGATCGCCCCATCTGAGGTAAAGATATGAATCAGCACGTTGTTGCATACTTGCGCTTTCTGCGATTGGAGAAGAGCCTTGCCGCAGAGACAATCAAAGCATATATGTTTGATCTTAGACGGTACGTAGAATTTCTTGAAATGCGCGGTACAAAGCTCTGGAACGGTGTTACAGAAGAAGATTGCCGGGCCTATTTCGCCCTATTGAAAGAAATCGATCTCGCTATAACAAGTACGGCGCGGAATTTCTCGGCAGTAAAAGGACTGCACCGTTACCTCGTCAATGAGGAAATTACCTCGAACGATCCGATTCAGAACCTTGATGCACCAAGGATGCAAAAGCGCCTGCCGGAGGTGCTGAACCAGAACGAAGTCTTTGCAATACTCGAACAACCGTCAAAGGAGAAGTCGAATTCGACGCTTCAGCAACGGCTATTGGTTCGTGACCGGGCAATGCTCGAGGTGCTGTATGCATGCGGATTACGTGCATCGGAACTGGCACGACTTGCCCAGCATGACGTGCTGTTCAACCAGGGCATTGTGAGGGTGATGGGAAAAGGATCGAAGGAACGGATTGTGCCGATCGGGAAACCGGCATTACACTGGATTCGCCAGTATCAAAGAAGGACGCGCAGCTATCTGGCTAAATCGCATAAAAGTAAGGACATCCTTTTCTTGAATGCCCGCGGCGGTCCGATTTCGCGAATGTCGGTCTGGAATATCGTCTATCGGTATACCCGGGCGGCGGGGATCCGGAAGGAAGTGCATCCGCATACGTTCCGCCATTCTTTCGCCACGCATCTCCTCGAAGGAGGTGCCGATCTGCGGGCGGTACAGGAAATGCTCGGCCACGCCGATATCGGGACGACGCAAATATACACGCATATAGATCGGGAATATTTGAAAGAGGTTCACAAGACGTTTCATCCGCGAGGATAAACAGAGACTGGAGACGCAGTGTCACTGACATCGATTGTTGATCAACTCTATGTGTTGCCGATTCTTTTCCTTTCGGTTGTCGTCCATGAAAATGCTCATGGTCTCATAGCACTCTGGTGCGGTGATCCGACGGCGAAACAAATGGGGCGTATTACTCTGAATCCCATTCCCCATATCGATCCGGTGGGAACGATTCTTGTTCCGCTATTTTCGTTGCTCGCCGCCGGACGGGTATTTATTGCCTGGGCAAAACCTGTTCCTGTAAATCCGTTGAATTTCCGTAATTATCGCAGGGATGATATTCTTGTATCGATTGCAGGACCGCTGTCGAACTTACTCATGGCGGGAATTTGTACATTAACCGTAGCTGCCATAATCGGGTTCCACACTTTACTGGGCGAGAGTTTCCCGGATGCTGCGAAGTTGTTCCTGCAATTTTTAATTAACACATTTTATGTCGGAATTTACTTGAATGTGGTTCTGGCAGTCTTTAATATAATACCTGTTCCTCCTCTCGACGGTTCTCATATTGTCGCATCACTATTGCCGCCGGGGATTGGTGAGCGTTATCGGAGAATCGGTTTTATAGGTGTGTTCGTCGTAATTTTCTTGATGCGTGTCCCGGTGTTTGATCACATTTTTTCGCTTGTGATCAATACCCTGGTATATCCGTACGCACTTGTGCTTCAAATGTTGACATAGAATTCTAATTAGAAAAACAATAGAGACAGCGAAGTGAATAATTTTTATTATGACGATACGAACACTTTAATGTGTGAAGGTATACCGGTAGAAGAACTTGTTGAACTATACGGGACGCCTCTCTACGTGTATAGTGGTCGGGAAATTGTGGATTGCTACACGAAAATTAAGGCGGCAATCGATGGGATACCGTATCATATCGCATATGCATTGAAGGCAAATGCAAATGATGCTCTTCTGAAGATTCTAATCCGTCAGGGATCGCGGGCCGACGTTGTTTCAGTCGGGGAGTTGCTGCTTGCATTGCGCGCCGGGTTTCCACCTTCTTCCATTACGTTCGCGGGTGTGGGAAAACGGGACGATGAAATCGAGCGTGCACTTGAGGAAGATATATTCTCTCTTGTTGTGGAATCGGTTCAGGAATTAGATTCAATTTCATCGATCGCACAGCGGTGCGGTACGATAGCGCGGATATTTATCAGGGTCAACCCCGATGTCGACGCCCGGACGCATCCGTTTATTTCAACAGGACTTAAGCTCAATAAATTTGGAATTCCGATTGATCAGGCTCCGAAAGTTTTTTCCTATGCGGTTTCGCTTCCTGCAATCGAAGTTCTTGGCGTCCATATGCATCTTGGTTCACAAATTACAACGAGTGAACCATACACGAGCGGAGCTCAGGTGCTTGTCCGGCTTGTTCAGGATCTCCGCAACAATGGGATTAATCTGAAATATATAGACATCGGCGGCGGTTTCGGCGTGCAGTATGTTAATGCTATAAGTCATCCCTCCCTTCCGGTCGAGGAGGGGGAGGAAAAATCGATCGAGTCGGCATCAGAAATAATCAATGCAATCAAACCCGCGCTCGCATCGTCCGAATGCACGATCATCATCGAACCGGGACGATATCTTGTCGCTGAATCAGGAATTCTGGTGACGCAGGTCCTGTACATAAAAGAAACCGGCACGAAGAAATTCGTAATTGTAGATGCAGCAATGACGGAGCTCATCCGGCCCAGTCTCTATCACGCATATCATCAGCTTGTACCATTGATGCTCACCGACAGGCCTTCGGAGATTGTCGATGTTGTGGGACCGGTCTGCGAGAGTACCGACTTTCTGGCTAAAGACCGGCTGATGAAATCCGTCCGACGACGTGAGTTTTTGGCCGTATTGACTGCAGGAGCATACGGCTATGTACTGGCTTCGAATTATAATGCACGGCTTCGTCCTGCAGAAATACTCGTCGAAGATTCGACTGCCCGTATAATTCGTCGGCGTGAAAATTATGAAGATATTGTAAATCGATAGAAAAAAGGCTGTCTGGTATTTCTTATAGAGCTCCGTTAGGAGCGATATATTGGTAGTAACATTTTTAAGAAAACAGAATTATAATCATCCAGAGCTCCGTAGGAGCGACATCTTGGTAGAAAGGAAACACAAGAAATCGTATGAGAAAGTACATTGTTGCAGTGGTTGGCGCGACCGGACTCGTCGGCCGGAAAATGACGCAGGTTCTTGAAGAGCATCACTTTCCCGTGGAACGATTTGTTCCGCTGGCGTCCGAGCGTTCGGCCGGAAAAGAAGTACAATTCAACGGAAAATCATGGAAGGTAGAGGCGTTACAACCCGATTCGTTTCGCGGCGTTGAGATTGCTCTCTTCTCCGCTGGCGCCGGCGTGAGCAAGGAATTTGCTCCACACGCAGTGAAGCATGGAACACTGGTGATCGATAACAGCAGCGCATTCCGGATGGATGCAAATGTGCCGCTGGTTGTTCCCGAAGTTAATCGTCAGGAAATTTTTAAACATAAAGGAATAATAGCAAATCCGAATTGCTCGACAATCCAGATGGTCGTGGCATTGAAACCGCTCCATGACCGGTACAAAATCCGGCGTGTTGTCGTGAGTACGTATCAGTCGGTGACCGGTGCTGGAAAGCGGGGGATTGATCAGCTTGAAAAAGAAATTGCTAAAGAGACGGTGGTAAATCCGAAATTTCCGCATCCCATCGCTTATAATGTCCTTCCGCATATCGATATTTTTTTGGAGGATGGATATTCAAGGGAGGAACGCAAGATGATGGACGAGACGCGGAAGATCATGGGAGACCAGTCGATAAAGGTAACTGCAACCTGTGTGCGCGTTCCTGTCGTGGGAGGTCACAGTGAATCGGTCAATGTTGAATTTGAACGGCCGTACGAGCTGGATGAAGCCCGTGAATTACTCCGCAATGCTCCCGGAATCATTGTGCAGGATGATCCGCAGAAAAATCTCTATCCTCTGCCGATTAATGCGTGGGATCGTGACGAAGTATATGTAGGACGGTTGCGGCGCGATCCGTCGCTTCCGAACGGATTGGATCTCTGGATCGTGTCGGATAATCTCCGGAAAGGCGCGGCGACCAATGCCGTACAAATCGCCGAGGAATGGATAAAGGGGTAAGAGTAGAAATTGCAGTGTAACGCGAACCATTTTTTAATGTTGTACGTTGTGGTATTGATGATAGCACTGGATATCTGATAGAAGCACTCGTGTATGATAATTTATTTCTAATTTCGATAAACGCACCTTCAAGGTACTTTTAGGTTCGTGGCGACAGAAAAATCGAACGTATCGCTATCGGAAGTGCACGACAGCGTGCACATTCCACGACACTATGGGATCGTCAAACGATTTTTTGCGTTTGCGGGTCCCGCGTATCTGGTAAGCGTCGGCTATATGGATCCGGGCAATTGGGCGACCGATATCGAAGGCGGTTCTCGGTTCGGCTATCAATTGCTCTGGGTCATTTTGATGTCGAACCTGATGGCCGTGTTGCTTCAAACGCTTGCCGCGCGGCTGGGAATCGCAGCTGGGCGGGATCTAGCCCAGGCCTGCCGCGATAACTATCCGAAGCCTGTCGCTTTCGTTCTCTGGGTTTTGTGCGAGATCGCGATAGCTGCATGCGATCTTGCAGAAGTTCTTGGTACGGCCATCGGCTTGAATTTATTGTTTAACCTCCCGCTTGTTATCGGCGTGATCATCACGGGCTTCGATACGATGATTTTCCTGCTGATCCAGAATTTCGGCATTCGGAAGATGGAATTTTTTATCGTGATGATCATTGCGATTATGGGTGCGTGTTTCGGTATCGAAATTTTTCTTGCGAAGCCAGTAGTCGGAGAAATTGCGAAGGGATTCATACCCCATCTGACATCGGGAAGCATCTACGTTGCCATCGGAATTCTCGGTGCAACCGTGATGCCGCATAATTTGTATCTCCATTCGGCGTTGGTTCAGACGCGATCGGTCGAGCAGACCGAACAGGGGAAAAGGCAGGCGTGCAAGTTCAATTTAATGGACACGATTATTGCATTGAATGCCGCTTTCCTTATCAATGCGGCAATACTGATCCTTTCGGCTTCCGCATTCTGGAAGAACGGAGTTATCGTCACAGAAATTCAGCAGGCGCATCAATTTCTTACTCCTTTACTCGGAACAGCGCTTGCAAGTACATTGTTTGCTTGTGCGCTGCTTGCGTCCGGGCAAAGTTCAACGCTTACCGGTACCTACGCCGGCCAGATCGTAATGGAAGGATTTCTCCGGTTCAAAATGCGCCCCGTGATTAGACGGTTGGTGACGCGAATGATAGCAATAGTTCCGGCGGTATTGGTAATCTCAATAAGAGGGGAGGGCTCGGCATACGAGCTCCTTATCCTAAGTCAGGTTATTTTAAGCCTGCAGCTCCCTTTTGCCATAATACCGCTTATTCAATTTACGAGCGATAAATCGTTAATGGGCAATTTTACGAACTCGTTGAAGGTGAAAGTCCTCGGCGGAATCAGCGTCGCGATCATCGTGGCCTTGAACGCACGCCTCGCTTTGGGTGCAATTTCCGGGTGGATTGCGGAAGCGGGAGAAGGTGCGTATATTCTATGGCTCACGGTAGTTCCGGCTGTGGCGGCGATTTTTATATTGCTTCTGTACATTGCGCTGCCGAAATCATGGCGCAGAAAACGACCCGCTGTTCTTGCGGAGAAGGAAGAATTGGAAGCGATACCCAAGACATATTCAACGATCGGCGTTACGCTCGATTTGAGTAAGCTGGACGTTCAGGTGCTGTCGAATGCCCGGGCGATTGCCCAGCAGAATAATGCGCGCGTCGTGCTGATGCACGTGGTCGAAGGTGTTGGTGGACAGATTTTTGGTACCGAGGCGTACGACGATGAAGCCCGCAGCGACTTGGAACATTTGGAGCAGCATGCAGATCAGCTCAGGCAGATCGGACTTGAAGCAAAAGCCGTGCTCGGTTTCGGAAAGATCGCGAAGGAGGTCATTCGTCTCTGTAATGAAAATAAGGTCGACTTCCTCGTAATGGGCGGACACGGCCATCGCGGTATAAAAGATGTTATCTTCGGTACGACCATTTCAAAAGTCAGGCATGAATTGAAGATACCGGTGCTTGTGGTGCAGTGATAGTGGGATAAGCCTGATGTTCAAAACCCTCCTAAAATATCTCATTGTAATGATCTTCGCAGCGATGATCTATTCACCGCATTCGTATTCTCAGCAATTTTCGGAAACCATTGAAGACAATTCTTTTTTTATAGAAGAAGCGTTTAACCAACAAGAGAGGGTGGTGCAGCATATATCCAACGGATACTATCAGACAGATGCCAAGGATTTTATTTACACGTTTACGCAGGAGTGGCCTGTCGGCAGTCAGATGCATCAGCTGAGCTACACTATCCCGTACCAATCCATTCATGCCGGGTCAAAAGGGTTCGGAGATATTTTTATCAATTATCGGTATCAATTGTGGGATGACAGAAATTGGAGCTGGGTCGCACCGCGCCTGTCCGTTATCCTTCCGTCGGGAAGTTCCTCGAAAGGACTCGGAAACGGTGTTGTCGGTGTGCAGTTTTGTTTGCCGGTGAGCAAACGCTGGTCGAATGAATTCATTTCCCATTTCAATCTTGGAATTACCTTATTGCCGGATATCAAAGGGGAGACGACTGCAGGCAGCACCGTGCACAAAACCCTCCCTTCCTATTATGCCGGTGCAAGCGGGATATGGCTGCTTTCCAGGAATTTCAATCTTATGTGCGAAGTACTCTATACGATCAATTCCGGTATTGATGGCTCGGGAAATGTTTCATTTTCCTTCCAGGCCATTCTTAGTCCGGGAATCCGTTATGCCATCGATCTCGGTGATTTACAGATCGTTCCGGGAGTAGCATTCCCCTTTTCGTTTACCTCCGCCGGCTCCGATATGAATCTGTTCGGTTATCTATCGTTTGAACATCCGTTCTAGAAGAAAGGTATGTAAACTCATAAGGTCAGTTGTTGGACATGCTCAGCCCTTCATTCTTCTTGCTATTCTCCCCTTCTTTCTTGATATTAGTCCGCGGTATGTAGTCATGCCCATTGAAGGTACAATGCAACTCGAAAAACCCACATCGATCTGGTTGGGGGGTGTGTACGGATTACTTGTTGGTTTGCTCACCGCCGGAATCATCGACCGTATTCATCCTGAACGAATCCCAATCCGTCTTACAACATCGGGCCTACTGGCCGTCATTGCAGTTTCAGCCCTCCTCGGGAATTACATCGTCGAAAAACTAATCAAACGTAATGATGCCGCATGGCATCAGCCAATGTGGATTGTCTGGGTTGCATTTGTTTCCACATTTCCAATGATGATTATAATTCTTACATTGATGCTGCTTTTTTCTTTTTCATTCTGATACTTCTTCAACTAATTAATTTTATTAATGAAGGAACAGTAAATATTCCTAAAATAAATTGATAGAAATGTTTTTTGTCCCTTTCTTTCCGGAAAGAAAGGGACAGAAAGTCCCGCTTCCCATGAACGGGAAGCGGGAGACAAAATCGCAACCCGCGTGAAGTTGCATCCATCGCGCACTGTTGAAATGGCGGACACAAATCCGTCGATCTCGGCCTTAGCATGCATGGATAATTCATTGGGTTTCTTTTTATGTGCCTCGATCGAAACGCGCGAAATTGCGCCTACACACAACCCCGCTTCTGGCCACCACTCTCCAGCGATTTTGTCGTCAAGGAATTATCTACTGTCAAGAAAATCATGTTTTATGGTGGCCATAATTTATTCTTCACATAGCGATGAAGTATAACCTTCGAATAAATGAAAAAAGGAAATGAGTATGATCCGAAAACAAGACGCACTTGATTACCATTCGCAGGGACGCAAAGGGAAAATCGAAGTCACATTAACAAAGCCGTGTGCGACGCAGCGCGATCTTTCCCTTGCTTATACTCCGGGTGTCGCCGAGCCGTGCCTCGAAATTCAGGACAACCCGGACGATGCCTATCTCTATACGGCGAAAGGAAATCTTGTTGCAGTAGTTTCCAATGGAACGGCGGTATTAGGACTAGGCGACATCGGTGCACTCGCCGGGAAGCCGGTCATGGAAGGAAAAGGAGTATTATTCAAACGATTTGCCGACATCGATGTGTTCGATATCGAATTAAACACACACGATCAGGAAGAAATAGTAAGAATCGTGAAAGCTCTTGAACCGACATTCGGCGGTATCAATCTCGAAGACATCAAGGCGCCGGAGTGTTTCTACATAGAAGAACAACTAAAAAAGATCATGAACATACCGGTGTTCCATGACGATCAACACGGGACGGCAATCATCAGCGGTGCGGCTCTGCTCAATGCGCTTGAAATAGTCGGGAAGAAAATCGCAGATGTCAAGGTGGTGTTCAACGGTGCGGGAGCGGCTGGAATCGCATGCGCGAAATTCTATGAGATGCTGGGCGTCAATCGTAAAAATGTGGTCATGTGCGATACAAAAGGCGTAATCTACAAAGGACGCACCGAAGGAATGAATCGGTACAAAGAATATTTTGCCGCTGAGACAGAAAAACGGACGCTTGCCGAAGTCATGAAAGGGGCCGATGTCTTCTGCGGTGTTTCGGTGAAAGGCGTTGTCACAAAAGAAATGATCCGTTCAATGGCGGATAAACCCGTTGTCTTCGCTATGGCAAATCCCGATGCGGAGATTGCTTATGAAGATGCAACATCTGCGCGCGACGATATCATCATGGCCACCGGGCGTTCGGATTACCCGAACCAGGTCAACAACGTGCTCGGATTCCCCTTTATTTTCCGCGGGGCCCTGGACTGCCGCGCGACGGCAATCACCGATGAGATGAAAGTAGCCGCCTCCTATGCTCTGGCGAAGCTTGCAAAGCAGGATGTTCCTGATTCGGTTATCCGTGCCTACGGCGACAGGCCGATCCGGTTCGGGAAAGAATATATCATTCCAAAACCGCTTGATCCGCGTGTATTGCTATGGGAAGCTCCGGCGGTTGCCGAGGCGGCAATGAAGTGCGGTGTCGCCCGCGTTAAGATCAAGGATATCGATGAATACAGGGATTGCCTTGAGGCGCGTTTCGGCCGGGCAAAAGAAATCGTCCGTATTTGCATTCATAAAGCTCAGCGTAATCCAAAACGCATTGTCTTTCCAGAAGGAATCGAAGACAAAATTCTTCGTGCCTGTCAAATCATTCTCGATGAGAAAATTGCCAAACCGATCCTTCTCGGTAGCCGCACGGCAATCAGACAACGTATTCAGGAACTTGGACTGGACCTGAACGGCGTTGAATTGATCAATCCAACAAAATCCGAGAAGGCCGAAACATATGCTGCACGGCTATTCGAACTCCGGAAACGAAAGGGAATGACAATCAATGAAGCGCGATTTCTTATACGGTCGAGTAATCATTATGGACTTGTGATGGTTGAGATGGGTGATGCCGATGGTCTGATAGCCGGTTTAACCCAGCATTTCCCCGAGACGGTGCGCCCGGCACTTCAAATCATCAAACCTAAGGCTGGGAAGTCGACAATTGCCGGTCTCTATATGGTCATGTTCAAAAACCAACTCCTGTTCTTCGCCGATACGACGATAAATATCGAGCCTACAGCCGAGCAGCTTGCCGATATTGCGCTGCTGGTCGCCGATGAAGTCCGCCGGTTCGATGTTGAACCGAGAATTGCAATGCTTTCATACAGCAGTTTTGGAAGTGTGAAGCATCCGACATCCGAAAAAATGCGAAAGGCAACGGAGCTTGTAAAGGCAAAAGATCCGAATTTAATGGTCGATGGTGAGATGCAGGCCGATGTTGCTCTCTCGCCCGAGTTGATCAATACACTATACCCGTTCAGCACTCTCAAAGGGGCGGCGAATGTGATGATCTTCCCTGATCTTGCCTCGTCGACAATCGCGGCAAAATTGCTGCTAAAACTTGCGGCTGCTGAGACACTCGGACCGATACTGATGGGCATAAATAAACCGGTGCACCTGCTGCAAATGAGCAACGATGTCAATGATATCGTTAATATGACGGCAGTTGCTGTAATGGGAGCACAGGAAGCGCAATAGAAAATAAAGTACACTATTGGTATAAGCGAATAAATCCCTTGAAAAGAGAGTGAAGAAACATTACATTAGGATACGATGGAAAGCCGATTTTATCGCCGAGAGAAACGCACCGGAGGTTGGAGGACAATCGTCAGATTGGTTATCCAGAATAGAAGACTGATGGTTCTCCTCTCGATTGCCGGTCCTTTACTGCTGTTCGTCCTCTTTAATAACAGGGGGTTACTCCAGCGGATGAAATTGGAAAATCAGAAACAGGCGCTGGAACTTAGGGTCAGGGAATTACAGAAGGAAGAGGAGGAACTACAGCGTTTTTCAAGACTCCTTGATGGCGATCGGGCGACAATAGAGAAAGTTGCCCGTGAACGATATGGAATGGTACGTGATGGAGAAACACTCTACCGTGTTCATCGTTCAAAGTAGAAAGTAAATAGTAATCAGCCAGCCAATACTGTCCTGCCACTTGTCGATAATCGAGTTTTCTCACTCTGGCGGGAGATTGGTTTTTTTGTTTTAGGACTCATGGAACTTTTTGCCGATAAAAAAAGTATACGTCGTTCCCGCGATCCTCTTGCTGGCACACCACTTGCCGAACGAATCCGGCCGGCACGCCTCGAGGATTTTGTCGGTCAGACGCATATTCTTGGTGAAGGCAAACCTCTGCGATTGATGATCGAACAGGATCAGGTTGCCTCAATAATTTTCTGGGGACCTCCCGGAGTGGGGAAGACAACACTGGCACGAATTATTGCGGAACATACGAAGGCTGATTTTTATCAGTTAAACGCAGTTTCATCGGGTGTGAAGGACGTCCGGGATATTCTGGAAAAAGCCGATCTATCACGCAGGCGTCTCGATAAAAGATCGATCCTGTTTATCGACGAAATTCATCGGTTCAACAAGGCACAACAGGATGCGCTGCTTCACAGTGTCGAAGACGGGGTGATAACGCTCATCGGAGCGACAACAGAGAATCCCTCGTTCGAAGTTATTGCGCCGTTACTCTCGCGATGCCGCGTTCTTGTGATGAACGAACTTTCACACGAAGAGCTTAATAAGATTATAGATATGGCGATTGAAAAAGACGCCATACTGCAATTGAAAAAGATTGATCTTTCAGACCGCGACTATCTGATACTGTTGGGGGCTGGCGATGCTCGAATCATGCTGAATGGACTCGAAATTGCAGCGAACATCGCGAAGCCCGACAAAGAAGGCCGTAGAAAAATTAATCGTGAAATTCTTGAAGAGGCGTTCCAGCGGAAATACGCACGCTATGACAAAAGCGGTGAAGAGCATTATAATATTATCTCGGCTTTTATAAAAAGTCTTCGCGGAAGCGATCCAGATGCAGCCGTCTACTGGCTTGCACGAATGCTCGACGGCGGCGAGGATCCGAAATTCATCGCACGACGCATGATTGTTCTTGCATCGGAAGATATCGGGAATGCCGATCCTTTTGCACTCGTTATCGCGACCAATTGTTTCACTGCCGTTGATTATATCGGTATGCCTGAAGCACGGATTGTTCTATCGCACTGCGCGACGTATCTGGCCAGCGCTCCTAAAAGCAATGCGGCGTATCTCGCGATCATGGAAGCGGCGAATGATGTGAAAAATCTTCCGAATCTATCGGTTCCCCTTCATCTACGCAATGCGCCGACGCAGTTGATGGAATCGCTTGGATATGGAAAAGAGTACAAATATGCGCATAGTTATACCGGTCATTTTGTTGAACAGCAATTTCTACCCGAAAACCTTAAGGATAAAATATATTACAAACCTACCGATAACGGCAGGGAAAAGAACATTCGTGAGCGTCTAAATGAATGGTGGAGGAATAAAAAACGATGACTGAACAGACAGCCATAGCAGTCGATCTCGGTGGTACACGGATAAAATTCGGTGTTGTTACCGCGAAAGGTGAAATTTCACATGAGTACATTTTACCAACCGAAGCAGAACAAGGACCGACACATGTCATTGGTCAAATCCTCGCGGGAATCCGGCATATTCTCAAGAGCAACGATCGCGCGGCAATAAAGGGAGTCGGACTGGGCATGCCGGGTATTGTTTCACTCGACGGGAAAACGGTGAGCTATCCTCCGAATCTCCCGGGATGGGAAGTGGTGAGGTTGAACGAACAACTTGCCTCGCAATGTGATCTCTCTATAGAGATTGAAAATGATGCCAATGTTGCGGCACTTGGTGAAGCACGATTCGGTGCAGCAATAGGAGAAAAAAGTTTTCTTATGATCACACTCGGTACGGGTGTCGGAGGCGGCATTATTCTCGACGGCAAAATCTATCGCGGATTGTTCGGCGGAGCGGGCGAAATCGGGCATGTTACCGTCGATTATCAGGGGGCAAAGTGCAATTGCGGCGGCACGGGGTGTCTTGAAGCTTATGTAGGACAAAAATATCTCTCCAAGCGAACGGCCGAAAAAATCCGGAGAGGAGCACAGTCGAAGATTCATGACCTCGTTGCGGGCGACTATACAAAAATCGAACCGCTGATTATTTCTCAGGCCGCTTCTGCCGGAGACCAATTTGCGATAGATGTGCTGCGGGAAACCGGCACGATCATCGGTGCTGCAATGGCTACTGTATTAAATCTCCTCGATCTGCGGACAATCGTCGTTGGCGGAGGCGTGGCGGCCGCCGGAAAGATACTTATGGATGCAATCGAACAATCTGCCAGATCACGAGTCATCTCATCAATTCGTCCCGGAGTTCGTATTATCCCTGCAATGTTGGGGAACAGGGCAGGCATTCTTGGCGCTGCAAGTCTTATCTTTCAATCATAACAGCAATTGGTGAAGATATTTTTCTCCATAATACTCCTGGCGTGCTTTCCGTATGCCGTCATTACCGGACAGACGATCAGTGATTCACTGCGCGTTCCGGTTGATACGGCGAAACAAGTTGCCGTACCCGATACAACATCACGAAGCGGTGTCGATACTGTTGTCGTATACAGCGCATCAGATTCCATCAGCTTCTCGCCGGTTACCCGATTTATGAAAATGTATGGAAAGGGAGATATCGGGTATCGAGATACGAGACTTAAAGCCGAAAGGGTCGATATCAACTGGAATACATCGACACTTGTCGCGTACGGCGTGAAGGATTCTACCGATTCGACGGGAAAGAAAATGACAGGTAATCCTGTAATGTCCGACGGCGGTGAACAATACACGGGTGCACAGATCGCCTATAATTTCAAGACCCAGCGAGGAATGATTAAGATAGCAGAAACTGAGTCGAGCGGTGCGTTTTACTATGGTGAAGAAATCCGAAAAATGGATAAGGATGTTCTTTTCGTTTCGGACGGCCGGTACACGACGTGTGACAAACCCGAGCCTCATTATCATTTTGCAAGCAGCAAGATGAAAGTAATTCCACATGATAAAATTATCGCGGAACCTATTTACCTCTATATTGCCGATGTGCCGGTCTTCGCACTTCCTTTCGGTGTTTTTCCAAACGAGCGCGGCCGGCGCTCGGGTATCATTGCTCCGTCGTTTGGTGAAGATACGCGACTCGGCCGCTATCTCTCAGGCGGGGGCTATTATTGGGCAATGAGCGATTATACCGATCTTACGACACGGGCCGATTGGTACACAAAAGGAGGCTGGGTATTTCACGGCGTTTTCAATTACGCGCTACGATATAAATTCGACGGCAGTCTGAGTGCGAATTGGACGAATGAGCATACCGGTCTGCAGTCTGATCCCGGTTATCTAACTCAACGGGACTACAATCTCAGCATTACCCACCATCAAAATTTCAATCCGACTACAAGGCTGGATATCGACTTTTCATTTGCAAGTTCATCATATTATCAAAATACTACGACAAATCTGAGCGATTATCTTCGCCAGAACATTGTCTCGAATGCCACACTGAGCAAAAGCTGGGAGGGAACACCAAACAGCGCTACGATTAACCTTTATCGGGATCAGGATCTGCGAAATGGAAATATCCGGATGCGACTGCCCAGTCTCAGCTTCTCTCACTCTCAATCGTACCCGTTTCGACGGAGAAAAAGTGCCTCGGACCATTTTGCATGGTATGAATTAATCGGGGTAAATTATAGCGGTCAATTCTCGAGTGAGTATGATAAAACAAGTCGGAACGATTCAGCCAGAACCTTCGATGAAACCACCCGCTATGGTGCAAGTCATGATGTGAGCATATCAGCTTCTCCGAAAGCAGGATATATAACCATCTCGCCTCAAATCAGTTACCATGAACGATGGTATCCTGAAAACATCGATAAGGAATTCGATACGGCGGATTCTACGATAAAAACTCGCGTCAATAAAGGTTTTAAAGCGGTACGTACATTCTCGACCGGACTATCAGCGTCGACAAAACTCTATGGAATTTTTCCTATCCGGGTATTCGGGCTGCAGGGATTCCGCCACACCCTCACGCCGAGTCTCAGTTACAATTATACCCCGGATTTTAGTAAGTCCTTTTGGGGCTATTACGGACAATATTATGACGCAAAAGCTGGTACAACCGTAAGGTATGATCGTTATGAGCAGAGTCTCTATGGCGGTGCCTCTGCAGGCGAACAGCAAAATATTGGCTTAAGTATTTCTAATAATTTTGAAGCGAAAGCCGAGCAGACAGATACGACAAAGGAAGCCGAAAAATATCAGTTGCTCTATCTCGGCGCCAATATTTCGTACAATCTAGCAGCCGATAGCCTTCGTCTTTCGGATCTCAATCTTAATTACCGTACTGATTTTGGCGGTATGATTAATGTCGGGGGAAATGCAACATACACCTTTTATCAAACCGATACCACGGGAGGAAGATATCCACATCGGATCAATCGGTTTCTTGTATCGGATGGACAAGGACTTGCACGCCTGAACCGATTCTCATTCAATATATCGACATCGCTATCCGGCGGAAAAAGAATACCAAGCGCATCAAGCCGGTCCGCAATAACCACAGCAGTTGATACAACCACAAGGAGCGGAAAAACCGGTTTAAAAAGTCCTCAAGAAAAGGAGCCGGTTTTTTCGATCCCTTGGAACATCTCGCTCACCTGGGATTACTCGATCGACCGTTCGAATCCATACTCGTTGATTCGTTCTTCGAATATCCAGGGGAATATCAATCTCGAGCTAACTAAAAACTGGCGTGTCACCATGAGCGGGAGTTACGATTTAATTTCGAAGCAGGTGGCGGCTGTTACGGTGAATGTCTATCGCGATCTCCATTGCTGGGAGATGAATTTCAACTGGTACCCCACAGGATACTTCCGGGGTTTCAGATTTGAACTTCGTGTCAAGGCGCCGGAACTTAGAGATTTGAAGGTAACAAAGCAGGGCGGGGTGTATACAAGAGGATACTAGGTGAGACCGGCATTCTAATTCCCGAATTCAACCCCCATCGTAAATATTTTCTAAAAACTATTGACATTTCAATGTTTGAGTATTAAGTTACTGTCAAGAGTATAAATAGGCATCCCTCAG
>JBEKIL010000008.1:0-2500 GCA_050011775.1 Bacteroidota bacterium
TAAGTATCCCACCTGGGGAGTACGATCGCAAGGTTGAAACTCAAAGGAATTGACGGGGGCCCGCACAAGCAGTGGAGCATGTGGTTCAATTCGATGCAACGCGAAGAACCTTACCTGGGCTTGAAAGGCAAGCGACAACCGATGAAAGTCGGTCTCCCCGCAAGGGGCGCTTGTACAGGTGCTGCATGGCTGTCGTCAGCTCGTGCCGTGAGGTGTTGGGTTAAGTCCCGCAACGAGCGCAACCCCTGCACTTAGTTGCCATCAGGTTAAGCTGGGCACTCTAAGTGGACTGCCTACGCAAGTAGTGAGGAAGGTGGGGATGACGTCAAGTCCTCATGGCCCTTACGTCCAGGGCCACACACGTGCTACAATGGCCGCTACAACGGGTCGCAATACCGCAAGGTGGAGCCAATCCCTAAAAAGCGGTCTCAGTTCGGATTGGAGTCTGCAACTCGACTCCATGAAGCTGGAATTGCTAGTAATCGCGCATCAGCACGGCGCGGTGAATACGTTCCCGGGCCTTGTACACACCGCCCGTCAAGCCATGGAAGCTGGGGGTACCCGAAACCGTCACGCTAACTTCGCCGCAAGGTGAGGGAGCAGACGCCTAAGGTAAAACCAGTGACTGGGGCTAAGTCGTAACAAGGTAGCCGTACCGGAAGGTGCGGCTGGATCACCTCCTTTCTAAGGAGCAGTGTCCTGATGTAAATCAGGAACTAATCCAACTGAAGAGTTGGAGAGTTCCCGGCATTCGCCGGGAAGCTGTTTCGAGACTTCGGTTCTACGACATTTGACTCGCTGTGCACACATTTTTTATTTCCGTGAAACGGTACCGTTTTACGGTATCGGGCCTATAGCTCAGTTGGTTAGAGCGCACGCCTGATAAGCGTGAGGTCAGTGGTTCAACTCCACTTAGGCCCACGAGTTCTAACTAATACTGCGCTTCGGGCTTATACCTCGAAGCAAAGATGCTGCGCGGGAAAAGTTTTGTGGGCTGCCCAACGATTGCATAGAGAACGTGCAATCGTTGGACTGTCCCAAAATTTCCACGCGTTGCGTGGAAATTTTGGGGCTGTAGCTCAGCTGGGAGAGCGCCTGGTTTGCAACCAGGAGGTCGCCGGTTCGATCCCGACCAGCTCCACCAGTTGAAAAAATGTACCGATATGTTCTTTGACAACCTGGAAGAGTGTGTTGTGAAGGGCGGTAGTAGTTCCGTTCACAATTAAGTGGAACGGGAACAAATCCGTTTCGAACAACTGCTGACACAATCAAGAGCAAATTTTTTTATGTAACTTCAACAAGTTTATTGATGCACCACAAATATCTGTGTGTCAATAAAGATTTTTGGTTAAGTTAATAAGAGCATGCGGTGGATGCCTTGGCACTAGTAGGCGATGAAGGACGCGGCTACCTGCGATAAGCCTCGGATAGATGGTAACAATCTTAAACCCGGGGATTTCCGAATGGGGCAACCCTCTCAGAGTAATGTCTGAGAACTCCGTACTGAATACATAGGTACGGTAGAGCTAACGGGGGGAAGTGAAATATCTCAGTACCCCCAGGAAGAGAAGTCAAATCAGAGATTTCCGAAGTAGTGACGAGCGAAACGGAAAAAGCCTAAACCGTCTTGCACAGTAAAGGATGCAACCGTTGTGCAAGCGGGGTTGTGGGACTTTCTGACTGAATTGCAGATAGGTCAAGAAGTCAAAAATCATTTCGTTAGTAGAATCTTCTGGAAAGTTGAACCGTAGAGGGTGATAGTCCCGTACACGAAAACGAGATGACTTCTGAAAGTATCCCAAGTACCACGGAATAAGTGGAAGTTTGTGGGAATCTGCGAGAACCATCTCGCAAGGCTAAATACTTACTGGTGACCGATAGTGAACAAGTACCGTGAGGGAAAGGTGAAAAGCACTCCTGACAGGAGGGTGAAATAGTACCTGAAATCGCATGCTTACAATCAGTCGTAGTCCTGCCCAGTTCGCTTGCGAACTGGACGGGGTGGCGGCGTGCCTTTTGCTTAATGAGCCTACGAGTTACGCGTACGTTGCAAGGTTGATGGTCTTTGACTAATAGCCGTAGCGAAAGCGAGTCCTAACTGGGCGCCCGTCCCGACGAAAGTCGGGACCCAGTAACGTGCGGTATACGCGAAACCCGGTGATCTACCCTTGATCAGGATGAAGTGAGGGTAAAACCTCATGGAGGTCCGAACCAGTGTGGGTTGAAAACTACTTGGATGAATTGAGGGTAGGAGTGAAAAGCTAATCGAACTGGGTGATAGCTCGTACTCCCCGAAATAGCTTTAGGGCTAGCCTCGGGTAAAAATGTCGTGGAGGTAGAGCACTGATTGGGCTAGGGTCGTCACAACGATACCAAACCCAGACAAACTCCGAATTCCGTTGACATGTTTCCCGGGAGTCAGGCGACGACGGATAAGCGCCGACGCCAAAAGGAGAACAATCCAGACCGCCAGCTAAGGTCCCCAAATCGAAGTTAACAG
>JBEKIL010000008.1:5000-164211 GCA_050011775.1 Bacteroidota bacterium
GGGTCGCTGAGGATGTAGTCGTTGCCAGGGTTTATTGTAGAAGCGCCCGCAATGCAAAAAGCGTTGCGGGCTTTTTCTTTCCCTGTCCTACATGTGATTTACCCAATAAAAAAGCCGGCTGCATTATTCATGCAGACCGGCTTCTCTGCCGACTCAGTCCTGCTTATGAAACGGCAGCCTTCTTCTCTTCCGTTTCTTCGTTCTGTTCGGTCGGGATCATTCCCTTCGATCCTATTGAGAATTTTAATTCCTCTTTTTTCTTGTTCAGGCTAACCCTGATCATAGAACCTTCGACATACTTGCCCCGAAGGATCTCTTCTGCAATCGGATCTTCGAGATATTTCTGTAGTGGATGCCTCTGATTGTTTATCACGAAGATAATACAATGCGATTGCTAATATCTGTATTGTACCCAAGGGCTCTTTATATCGACTGAGACCAAAAATAATAAATATAAATAGGCAAACAAAGAAGTATAGTGTGATGAACGGCCACCTTATATGCGCAGCGTCTTTTTTTAAAGAAAAAATGCAAAAAATAGAAAACAGTAGAATAAGATAATACCACACGTTATTTATAATAAAAAGGAATTGATATATTTTATACAATCCTTTATTGTATAACGTGATCAAGCGTATCTGTTCATGATCACTACCTTCGCCGGTGAAGAGTGGTAGTGCATCTGTATATGTCATGAGATAGCCGAAACTATATGAATCCGCAATGAATGCTCTGAATAATTTTTTAAAACCCTGCATGAAAAAGATGAGAGGATGTTCTCGAATATATTGAAGACCTTGCGTCGCAAAAAAACTGTCTTGTTGGGCTTCATTCCATTGTGCTTTTCGAATAGTAACCCATGAAGGTGCGGATTCCCAAACCGAGTCGAGAATAGAGTCTTTCACGAGAGGATTCGACGGATTATTGGCAAGTGCGAGGTTCACACCGCCATTGGTAGAGACGGGAACAAATTTATGAAATACGAAATAATTACGGATTGTCCATGGCCCGAGTACTATACAGAATACAATCATAGAAAGTGCAGTCAGTAATAGGCGGGTACGCAATCTGACCTCTCTTTGGAGTAAGATTCCCAGAACTATGGGGAGAAACAGTAAGATTCCGTTACTTCGAGTGAGAGCAGCAATCCCTGCACATAGTATTGCCGGAATTAAGTATGCAATTCTTTCTGGTTTCTGGGAATAAATAAGAAAAAAACCAAAAGCTATCATGTAAATAAGAGAAAACGGAATATCGGAGAATGGAAGAAGAGTGGAAAGGAACCTGTTTGGATAAAGAATAACTGCCGTCGCAAAAAGATTGGCGAGGTCTTGTTTAATGCCAAGTTTTAAAAGTATACCGCGTAGAGCGATTGACGAGCCGATGAGAAGAAATAAGTTTGGTGCAAAATATGCTGCCGGATATACTCCTAATAGAGCTATGAAAGGCACTATTATGAAGCTGTATCCCGGTGGGAAAAGAGCCGTCGGTTCATTTCCGTATCCGAAGACTCCGAAAGTCATAACATTAAAGGCTCGAAGAAAATATTTATCACCTCCTCCCCAGGGAAATATTGGAGTAAGTGAAAGAAACAATATCGATATAACGACGATGACGACAGCCAAACCATTAAAGTAATACTGGATGGGAAATTGTATGGTATATAAATTGTACCAGTACTTCTTACGAAGAATGAAGATTAGAATAATTCCTGCAAGCGCGATTGGTAAAAAGCCGAGCCAGGATCCAATGAAGTCGTTTACGTTGGATAATGTTTCCAAACTGGAAAGTGCTTTATATTAATTAATGATTTTGAAAATGAATTGTCGTTTATACTCTGGAGGTGAAAGAAATAACCATCGGCATCGTCCTCGATGATATGGGTAAATAAGCGGTGTTTATGAAACGTCGGCCTTCTTCTCTTCCGTTTCTTCGTTCTGCTCGGTTGGGATCATACCCTTCGATCCTACCGAGAATTTCAATTCTTCCTTTTTCTTTTTCAGGCTGACCCTGATCACAGAACCTTCGACATACTTGCCCCGAAGGATCTCTTCCGCAATCGGATCTTCGAGATATTTCTGAAGAGCACGACGAAGCGGTCGGGCCCCGAATGATGGATCATAGCCCTTGTCGACAAGAAACTCTCTGGCTGATTTCGCCAGAACTATACGGATGTTCATCGCTGTCATACGCTTGAGGAGATCCCTCATATGAATGTCGATGATTTTCATGATATGATTACGCTCGAGCGAATGGAAGATGATCGTTTCGTCGATTCTATTTAGGAATTCGGGATTGAACACACGTTTCAGCGCATCCTCGATCATTGATTTCATAGCGTCATATGTATCTTTCGCTTTGCTGTCCGTGAAACCGAATGAACCTGTTTTGATATCGCGTGAACCGATATTCGACGTCATTATAATAATCGTGTTCTTGAAATCGACACGCCGGCCAAGACTGTCGGTCAGTATTCCGTCGTCAAATACCTGAAGCAGAATATTGAAGACATCAGGATGAGCCTTTTCAATTTCATCGAGCAGCACCACGGAATACGGCTTACGCCGGACCTTCTCGGTCAACTGTCCGCCTTCTTCGTATCCGACATATCCAGGAGGCGCACCGACAAGCCGCGAAACGCTGAATTTCTCCATGTACTCGCTCATATCGATACGGATTAAAGCATCTTCCGAATCGAAGAGATAGCGTGCAAGGCATTTTGCCAGCTCGGTTTTTCCTACACCGGTCGGACCGAGGAATATGAAAGAGCCGATCGGGCGTTTTGGATCCTTCAAACCCGCACGTGTACGGCGAATGGCTTTGGTGAGCTTCGCTATCGGCTCGTCCTGTCCGACCACCTGTGCCTTGAGCGCCGATTCCATTTTCAGGAGCTTTGCAGATTCGGATTCTGCGATTTTATTGACCGGTATGCCGGTCATCATCGCCACGACGTCGGCTACCTGGTCTTCATTGACGTCGTGAACCATATTCTGGGATTTCAACTCCCATTCACGTTTGGCAATTTCAAGATCGCTGAGTAATTTCTTTTCGAGATCGCGCAGGCGTGCCGCTTCTTCAAAATTCTGACTCTTAACCACATGATTCTTCGTCATCTTGATTTTTTCAACTTCACCTTCAAGATCGAGAATTTCTTTCGGAACGACGATATTCTGGAGATGGACTCGTGCGCCAACTTCATCCATCACGTCGATGGCTTTGTCGGGCAGGTATCTATCAGTGATGTACCTGTCACTGAGTCTGACGGACGCGTCGATTGCCTTATCATCATAATGCACGCCGTGGTGTTCTTCGTATTTATATTTGATGTTACTCAATATCTGGATCGTTTCATCGACTGTCGTAGGATCCACCATGATCTTCTGGAAACGCCGGTCAAGCGCGCCGTCTTTTTCGATATATTGGCGGTATTCGTCGAGCGTTGTTGCACCGATGCACTGCAGCTCACCGCGCGAGAGTGCGGGCTTGAACATATTCGAGGCATCGAGCGATCCCGAAGCTCCGCCGGCGCCGACGATGGTATGCAGCTCATCGATGAAGAGGATGACATCTTTTGCTTTTTCCAGTTCGTTCATCACGGCCTTCATGCGCTCTTCAAATTGTCCGCGGTATTTCGTTCCGGCAACTAGCGCAGCGAGATCGAGTGTAACTACACGTTTGTCATGTAAGACGCGTGATACTTTTTTCTGGACGATCCGCAGCGCGAGCCCTTCGGCAATCGCAGTTTTTCCGACGCCGGGTTCGCCGATGAGGACGGGATTATTCTTTTTCCTGCGGCTTAAAACCTGTGCGACACGCTCAATTTCTTTTTCGCGGCCGACAATGGGATCGAGTTTATCTTCGGCGGCGAGTTTCGTAAGATCGCGTCCGAAGTTGTCGAGTACAGGTGTCTTAGATTTATCCTGTCTCTTCTCATGGGGCGATGTCTGAGTTGGCGGAGTCGAGGGTTTTCCGCTGATTATATTATCCAGTTCGTTCCTGACGACATCGTAATGGATATTGAATTGATGAAGAATCTGAGCAGCGATGTTGTCGTCATCGCGTAGCAGTGATAGAAGCAGGTGTTCCGTCCCGATTACATCCGATTTGTATAGTTTTGCTTCGAGGTATGTTATTTTCAGGACTTTCTCAGCCTGTTTTGTCAACGGGATATTACCGATTGTAAGTGTCCCGCCTGAAGTTCTTACAGTATCTTCTATGGCTTTCTTTAATTTATAGAGATCGCATCCCATATTTCGCAGGATTTTCACGGCGATACCTTCACCTTCACGGATTATTCCGAGGAGGAGATGCTCTGTACCGATGTAGTCATGTCCTAGTCGTAAAGCTTCTTCACGGCTAAGCCGGATGACATCCTGGACGCGATTTGAGAAGTTACCTTCCATCGATTTTCCTGTTTCCCTCGGATCTATTAAGCAAAGGCCTGTAATCTTAACACGTGATTATACCACTAAGTTTCAGTGTTAATATACTCAATGCGGGGGGGATAGTCAAGATGGAGAATAATTCGGTTTGATATAAAAAAACGTTAAAATTCCCACATTTTTAATCGATAATTAAAACGGATTGTAAAATTTTCATTTTGGCATACCTACTTATCCGGTGATTGTATCGACTCGCTCGATTTACTATCCGTATCATTTAACCTTAATAGAATTCGATTTGATACGCAGCTCTTGATGATGATTTTTGGTTGAGTATCCTTATTCAAGTCCATATAACGCTTGACAACAATTGTCACAATTCGTATATTTAAAGTTGTATTGAGACTGCATATGTGTGTGGCAGCCTGTTTTTTTGCCATTCCTCGATAGCTCAATGGTAGAGCATTCGGCTGTTAACCGAAGGGTTGTAGGTTCGAGTCCTACTCGAGGAGCCGTTCTGCGCCGGAGGCGCATCCGCCTTTGGCGGAGACTCGCCCCTTTCATTACACATGGAAGGGGCATTTTTTTTAGAAGGGGCTCGCTCGGGATCCTGGCAGTTAGTGCTATAGAGTTACCAGCCCCCTATCTGTACGGTTTTCCATTTCATAATTGATTATTCGTCCGCAATAGCTTACATTTCCTTATAACTGTTTGAATTTCGGAGTACTCAGGTATTAAAAAATAATAATATCTTATAAAAATTAATTGTGTACAATTTCCCTTTCGGATATCATCTGAAGGAACTTTTTATGAATAATATTTTCAGATTGTTTTCTTTGATTGTTACGATAACACTTTTACTTCCTGCCTTATCAACAGCTCAATGGATACAGACCAACGGTCCTTATGGCGGTGACGTTCGGGCTTTTGCCATTTCTGGCACAAATCTTTTTGCAGGGACGTACGGGGGCGTATATCGTTCGACCAATAATGGTACAAGCTGGACTGCCGTCAATACCGGTTTAACATATACTGGCGTTCATGCACTGGCCGTCATCGGAACAAACCTCTTTGCCGGGGCAACGGGCGGTGTATTTCTTTCAACCAACAATGGTTCAAGCTGGACTGAAGTCAGTACCAGTTTCGGTTTGGGAAAAACTGACGTCAGGGCTCTCGCTGTCTCCGGCTCCATTATCTTCGCCGGAACACAGGGCGGAGGTGTATTTCTCTCGACCAACAACGGATCAAGCTGGACCGCCGTTAATAACGGCCTGACCACTACTGACGTGAGGGCTCTTGCCGTCTCCGGCACGAAACTTTTTGCCGGAACGTGGGGCGGCGGTGTGTTTTATTCAATCAACAATGGTGCAACCTGGACCTCTGTCATGCCAAGCGAAAATGTCCTTGCATTAGCAGTCGCCGGCACGAATCTCTTCGCCGGAACGTACGGGAATGGAGTATATTTTTCGACTAATAATGGTTCAAGCTGGAATCACCTTAATAGCGGTTTAACGAACAGTTATATCCAGACTTTCGCTATCTCCGGTACGAATCTCTTCGCCGGAACAATGAGCGGCGGTGTGTTTCTTTCGACCGATAATGGCACAAGCTGGAATACCATCAATACTGGCTTGAAGGACTTAGATATCCAGGCTCTCGCTGCCTCCGGTACAAACATCTTTGCCGGAACATCCGCCGGTGGTGTGTTTCTTTCAACAAACAACGGTACAAGCTGGACGGCCGCAAATACCGGATTAACCGGCACTTTCATCAGAACTCTTGCTGTCTCCGATACAAATCTCTTCGCCGGTACACCCGGAGGTGTATGTCTCTCAACCAACAATGGTTCAAGCTGGACTGCAGTCAATACCGGCCTGACAAAAACCGATGTCTATGCAATAGCTGTTTCTCCCGACGGGACAAATGTTTTTGCCGGAACGAACGGCGGAGGTGTGTTTCTATCGACGAATAATGGCACAACCTGGATGGACGCCAATACCGGCTTAGCAGATCCATATGTCAGTTCTTTTGCTATCTCCGGCGTGAATCTCTTTGCCGGAACATCCGGCGGTGTGTTTCTTTCAACCGACAATGGAACTAACTGGACTGCCATCAATACCGGCCTGACAAATACTTACGTCTACACTCTGGTTATCTCCGGCACAAATATCTTTGCCGGAACAATGGATGGAGTTTTTCGTTCGACTATCTATGGAGCGAGCTGGACTAAAGTCAGCAGTGGATTGACTGATAACTATGTGTATGCTCTCGCTGTCTCCGGCATGTATCTCTTTGCCGGAACAACTAATGGAGTTTTTCGTTCCGCCAACAACGGTACAAGCTGGGCTGCCGTAAAAACCGGCCTGACGAATTCATATTTCCATACTTTCGCAGTCCTTGGAATGGATCTCTTTGTCGGATCACTCGGAGGTGTTTTCCATTCGGATGATCTGGGTGCATTCTGGAATCCTGTCAGTACCGGCCTTACAAATACTATGATCACAACCCTTGCCATCTCCGGCACAAATCTCTTTGCAGGAACATCCGGTGGCGGTGTGTGGAAGCGATCGCTGAGTGAAATGATTACATCAATCCATCAGGCAACAAATGAAATCCCGACACAATTTTCACTCGCACAGAACTATCCGAATCCCTTCAATCCAAGCACGACTATACAATATTCGATTCCAAAGGCGGCTTGTGTTTCATTAAAAATCTACAACATAATGGGGCAGGAAGTCGCACAGCTTGTTTCACAACAAATGAATGCCGGTACGTACACAGAAAAATGGGATGCAACAGGATTGGCAAGCGGTGTTTATTATTATAGACTCGAAGCTGGTGGTTTTGTTGAGACAAAGAAACTTCTTCTATTGAAATAAAGTTATCCTCTGTGGTGAAATAGTAAGGCATTCCATCAGGCGATCCGGATCGAGTATAAGTCTTAATCGGCCATGTTTTGCAGTACGTAGAATAACCTGTAAAACAAGCCGATATTTTTTCGGGTTTTGGTGTCTATCGAGGAGCCCCTCGACTCGCCCCTTTCATCACACATGGAAGGGGCGGTTTATTTTTTAGAGGGGCTCGCTCGGGGACCAGGCAGATTATGCTACCCGATTGTCAACCGAAGGGCGTGCATGCCGGAACCCGCCAACGGCGGATGAAGGCAGGGTTGTAAACAGCGAGCCCCACGAAGTGAGGCGAGCAGTGCCAACGTTTTTCGTCGGGATTCGAGTCCTACTCGAGGAGCCAAAGACCCTGAAAACTCGAAATTGATTTTTCAGGGCCTGTATTATCTTGGGAGCCGCCGAGGCATCCGTTATTTTGCATCCTTGACTTTAAAATCCAATACTTTCAGGATCATACCTTTGGTATCAGCGAGGGTGACAGTCCAGTCACCGGTTTTCGACGCCGTCTTGTACGTCCATGTTCTCCAGGGACTGCCCCCAATACATAATTTTGTCATATAACTGTAGCTTCCTTGCTTCCATGTGATATTAAGTGAATCGTTGATTCCACTCAATGTTTTTATCCAGAGATATACTTTTTCATTCACGACGAATTCTGTCGTTTCGTCGACAATTATTTTGTCTTGCACTGCTTTTCCGAGTTTTATATCGATGATCTGGAGGCCGTTGCCGGCTGCCTCTTTTTGGTTTCCAATATACGAACTCGCTGTAAACGAAATAACAGCTGCAGAGGTTATAACCCATATGACGACGTTTTTCATTTAACCACCTTCCTTTCTGTTCGAGATTACCGTGGGTTTTCTTACTTCACGATTTTCAATTTCGTCTGGCCACTTGCTGAATAGTAGTCTGCATTATACATAGCCTCTGCGACGACAGGTGCATATTGGAATTCCCCCTGCGTCACAGCTCTGACCATATAATAAAATATATGACGCCTGTCTCCGGCCTTGAAGCTAGTATAGAGATTAATACGATCGTCCCTGATATCTAAATATTGAGGTGTAGTAGCATTTTTAATGAAATTGTATCCTGTATTTTCGACCAACCGCGGATTTTCAATTTCAAAACCTGCTGGAAGCAGATCGGTAATTGCGACATTTTCTAAATAGTCGACATTCGAATTGAGTGTAAGTCTCACGACTATGAGAGTGTTGTGCTTCACGGCTGAGAGATCGACCGGAGATCCATTTCGATCGAAGAATTCCCGACGGATCTGAAGATTCTTATCTTCTATTTTTATCCTGCCGTCTTTCCGTATTCCTTCCGTCACCAGCGAATAATAGACCCTACCCTGTCCTTTCATCGAAAGAGTAACTTTTTTCCCGTATGGTTCGATGTCGAATTTTTGGTTGCCTCCTTTGTATGAATAATTTTTCCCGTTGATCGAGATCGACCCTTCCAGTTTTGTTGATGTTGCCATTCGTGCCGCTTTTCCAAATGCGAGAAGTGTAAATGCATTATCCTGTGTACTGCACCAGTAGTAGCCGTGATATGCCTTTGACAGATATTCCATGTACCTCGGGATATTCTCGTTATTAAGGTCGGTATCCATCAACACATTCAATATCAGCGCGTTAGCCCGGATCGGTGAATCGTAATTCCACCCCGACGTTCTTTCGGCCTCTTCGACGAGAAACTCCGGAGGTAGTACTTCATTAAAGGTTTTCCTGTCACCGCATAAGGCGAATGCACCTGCAAGTAGATAACGGGTATCCGTCGTCAATAGACTTTTTTCCGTCCGATAAAAATCCATCAATGATTTTTCGGGTACTCCCCCGAGGGCAAGAACGTACAATGCATAAAGAGCGCTCTTGTCTGCTATTCGCTTAATGACGGTTTTGTTGTTCTGATAGTAATAATAGTCGATTGTCGCCTTGCTTCGTGCAATCTGTGCAATCGCATTGAGCGCAGCTTTGAGCGTGTTTTCAGACACCGCATAGCCCGCCTTCTTCGCTTCCAAGAGAAAATGTGTGGCGTAGACCGTAGTCCATTGGTTTGTATAATCTCCTCCCGGCCAATACGAAAATGTTCCGTCATGCATCTGCATCGATGTAATCTTCGTAATTGCTTCGTTCACAAAATATGTCGGACTCCCTTCTTTCAAGATGGAGGGATCCAAAAGTACCGCAATATCTCTGAGATAAATTTGTGGGAATGCCTTCGATGTGGTTTGTTCAATACAACCATGGGGATATCCGACCAGATATTTGAGTTCCTTTGCAAAATTTGCTACCGGGAACGGGCTGAGGGTGATATGGGATTTCCGGCCGTACGGAAGGTACACGTCCTCCACCTCATGATTTGCGGAGCCTCCTCCATCGATAATTCCGGTGATCCCTTCGGCAACAAATGGAGAGATGGGCCTGATCGGAAGTTCGGTGGCCGATTCAAATTTTTCTCCGAAAGCCCGCGTAGAGACTTTCACAACGCCTTTTCCAATCTGATATGTCGATTTTAAAGTCACATTGACATACCGTTCCTGGTTTGCTTTCAGTTCCAAAGTTGCGCTTCTGGTGACAGGAACGATACCGCCCGATGTTTCGATATCGAACGTCAACTTTACTGGTTTCTCGGTTGTGTTAAACGCAGTGATGGGCATGATAATGGAATCGTTCGGGCTTAAGAATCTCGGCAGGGCCGGCGTAATGACGATAGGATCGGCAATTTTCATCCCTTTTTGCGCCGAGCCGAATCGGTCGCCTTTATAGGCAAGTGCCATCAGACGGAGTTCACCGCTAAATTCCGGTATGTCGAGGATGACATCTGCTTCACCATTCCCGTTCGTTCTTAATATGCCTGACCAGAGCGCTAGAGGTTTAAAACGCTGAACACCGAGCGGATTGACACGCTGAGCCACCTTTTCTTCTTCACCACCCCCCGAACTGCTGCGGTCCTTTCCTTTCACAGGCTCTGGAAGTAAATCTTTGAAAAAGTCATATGTCTCGGTCTCAAGTGCCTTTTTTGCATAAAAGTGTTCATAGGGAGCCGGCGTTCGATAATTCTTCACCTGACAAATTCCCTCATCGACGGCAGCAAGTGTGACAAAAACATCTTTTTCTCCTCCAAGGCCGACTGAGACTTTCTGTTTTGTTTTTGGACGTATCTTATCGGGGGCATTGATCGTAACATTCAGTCGATTAGATTTTTTCTCAACCATCAAGGGCATAAAGCCGTGGCCGGCCATCAATGGAATATTTTGATCTTTGACTTTCCGAAAGAGCACCACACTGACATACACATTCGGCAAATACTCATCCTCGATTGGGATCTCCATTGATGCAGCATTATCGACAACATCGAGATATCGATAGGTGAACACGAGATTCCGTTCGACTGTGACAAGCATCTTGCCGCCAAATGGCGTCTGGAACAATACTTTTGCCTTTTCACCCGGGGCATAGATGCTCTTATCAAATACCATCTCGACTCGTGCTTCCGGATTGATCTCATACGAAGTGATGTCGGACGTCCCCGCCCAGCTATAGGAATAGAATGAAAATTCATTATAACCGGTATCATTCACTTTTGATACGCGAATGACATATTCACCAGAGCGGGGGACTGAATATGTATATTCGAGCGGTGTGTCTGAAAGTGTGACGATCTCGGACTTTGCCACGATCTCGCGTTTCTCCGATACATATCTGAGCGTGTTGGTTCCTTGATGCTGGCGCAACACAGAGTGCCACTCGTATCGCAGGAGGTCGATTTTTGCTTTGAATCCCTTGATGGGTTTATCATCCTGGTCAACGGCAATAAGATCCATTTTTTGCGCCGTGTTGGGACTGACATAATAATCACCCTCATTCACCACTCCGATATAATAATCTTTCGGATAGACTGTGGTATTGGCAATTTGATACACCGGCCGGCCCGATTCATCGAATACCGCCACTCTGCCCCTGACCCGTAAAACTCCGGTCGAAGTAAGATCCTTCGGTAGGGGGAATTCAATGAGTGCTTTTCCTTCATTGTCCGTCGTGCCGTTATACACCTCAGGTTTTGCCGTGTAATTTGTTGCTGCATCATCGGCAAAACGGTATGCTGGAAAATTCTTGGAACGGTAGGGAATATTATCAAATGTCCCTTCGAATTCCCAGTTTCGACCGGCAGCAGGGGGTCCAAAGAAATTCAATGCAAGAAGATCATATATTATTTTATTGCCCGGTCTTGAAGTCTCGGATGAAGCTTTGAGATTGACTTTTAATCGGTCAGGAACGAAATCTTCGACACTGACGCTATAGCTGCCCAAAAACGAGCCGTTACCGGTATACACCTCAAACCGATAATCCCCCGTTTCAGCGGTCATCAACGTCTGATAATTTGTCTCGAACGAACCTTCGTCGTTCAACGTACATTGAATCTCTTTTACAACCGTTCCCTGTGGATTGAATATCTTAACGTGAACGGGCATGCGGGCGGGGAGTTCCTGCGTGAGATTGCGAATAATTCCGGAGACAAATACTTTTTCACCCGGACGATAGAGGTTTCGATCTCCATACAGATATGCATCATACTCACTCTCGGCTTCCCGTTTTCCATCGACCTCAAACCTCGACGTTTCGACACGATAATCCTGGAGGTTGATAAAATTGAAATCATTATCCAATTCGGCGGTAATCAATTTTAACGCAAAATTTTTTGCGAGGGTCTCCATCGGACTGAATTTCGCAAGACCGTCTGAATTTGTCTTCTGGGAACTGATCACCTGATTGTTGGTTGAAATAAGCGAGACCAGGACTCCTGATGAAGGATTGTTCGTTTCAAGACTTGTGGCGAAGACCAGGACTTCATCACTGCTTCCTTTAACGATCAGGCCGATATCGGAAATCGATATAAGTTTTGCCGTAGTCTTCCAGGGTTGTGAAGAATCCGCAATCTCAACAAGATAGTATCCCTTGTAACCGTTCTGTAAGAACCGATCAAGATTAAAGGTCGACGTCACTTCCTGGTTTTTCAGATTTTTTATTGTGAGGGTGGTATCCCCAAGTCTCCGGCCGTAATTCCCCACCGAATATCGATATTTCCGGATGGACGTCCCTTCATCTTCTTCATTATAGTAATCGTAATCGTAGCCGTAGGATCGTCCTCCATCCAAGAAAAAGACGAGATTATTTTGAAAAATCTGACTCACACGAACTATGAGTTTGGGAATATTCATCGTTTTTACCTCAAGAGATTTCTGACCACCGAGGAGCATATAGACTCCTGAAGCAGAAGTAAATCGGAACGACGGCTTGATATCGCCGATGAGAATATCCGCTTCATAGTCGTTCTGGGTTTTCCCCCCGAGAACACTTTCCAGCCCTTTCTTCACGACGAGATGAAACGCGGTTCCCGGCTCAAACTTACCTTTTACGGAAAAAGCTTGGTTATCAGATTGCACTGTGTACTCTCTCACAGGATCGATGGTGATAAAAGGTTTCACAGTATTCGGGTCCACCTCCTGTGATGTCCGGATTTTAATCCAGCTTGTCGTACCATCGAAGCCAACTTCATGGCCATAAATTGCCAGTTCGCCGAGTGGGGGAAGCTTATAGATATATGGCTTATCCAATTTTATTCTTGTGCTCGTTTCGGGAGAAATCAGCGAGCCGTCGAAATCGATACTGACGACAATTTCTTTTTCCCGTTGAGTCACCGTCCCCACTTCGAGAGCAATGACTTTATTCTTTTCCTGTGTCATCACTTTTGGGTTTTGTGCCGGTGCATTATCAATGAGAATTTTCATGTGACCTAGAACATCCTGAGGATTTACAAGATATGAGAATTCCAGATTCGCTTTGATTCCGACCAGACGCTTATCTCCGATCCGGTCATAAAAGAATTCTGCACTCTTCAGGGTAAAACTTTCGGTAGAGAATGTAAATTGATCATTGCCATCATATGATTTTGCATGGGACATCCGAACTAAGAGTGCGGTGTTGATCCTTCCCGTAAACTTCATATCCCCGGGAAGTGGGCCATCCGGGCTGAAGACTAATGTGGTCGAATCTTGCCATACGAATTTTCCGGGAATTGTCGGAGTAAATTCGATATAGGGTGTGCTCGTCCACTGATTCGCCGAGTCGGCAGGAACAACACCGCGTGAAAATGTCAGTGCGATGACCGAAGTATTCGAGAGAACTCCAGTAGGCAACGGCGAAGTGACCCGTAATAAGTCGACGGTATTTCTCGAGCACGATACGATCATCACTGCAAGAAGAAGCAGAAGGGGTGTGATACGATTCATAATAGTACTCCTATCTTTGGTAGGTTCATCTGGGATATGAGGTTATTTACATTTTATATCCATTGTCACATGATATATTTCACGGTGAGTTTTACTTTCGACATTCGTCCTTTATCGTCCAGACATATTACGACATGGTCACCCTCTCGAGGTGTGATGAAAAGCTTTTCCCCTGCTCGATTTCTCTTGAGATACCTGTTATCCATGTACCAGATATGTTCCGTCACATCGAGACCGGAGCAGGCTTGAAGAACAAGCTTCTGTTTCTTTGAAGCAATATAGTATGTCATTTCATTTGACGGACTTGTAATTGTAGGACCGTCACCTGCAAAAAGCCTTGAACATTCGGGATTATGCGGAGGCGCAACGGCATGCTTCTGTCCGATTGTCTCCCAGAAACTCAGGAGTTCTGGAGGGTATTCTTCAAATGTAACAATTCTATATTTGTTATCGCCGAGACATGATGGGCAGAAGTATTTTTTTCCATCCATCGATACAAGATATTCTTTATCAATATCACAGTCGTGATGCAGAGTTTGTGTTTGAGAATAGTAATCAATGATCCGATGATCGCAATATTGAGTCGGTGCCAGACCACTTTTTGCACACACCTCACGGATTGCAATATCGCTCGGTGCTGGCAGAATCACCTTTTGGTGTCCGGATGAGATTGAATTCAATATGTCAATCAGCAACGGTGCCGCAGCTTTGCTGCCGACAATTTCGGGATTCCCTTTCTGATTCACATTTCCGACCCACACACCAGCTGTATATTCTGCGGTGTATCCGATTGCCCATGCATCCCGTCTCCCATAACTTGTTCCCGTTTTAAATGCGACGGTAGGAAGATTCATCGATGATTCGAAATTATTGGGAAGATCCGGCCGATTAAGGCCTGAAAGAATATCCGTAATCATAAATGCAGTCGATGATGAAAAAACTTTCACCCCTTTCTGCAGGGTCGAGGTATCATGTTTTACAAATGTCGGAGGAGTAAAAATTCCACCTGCTGGAAACGCTGAGTAGGCGGCGGTCAGTTCTTCCAGCGTCACTCCGCATCCGCCGACAATCATACTTAATCCGAGCTTATGTTTTTGTGCCTTGAGGGAGGTGATACCTATCGAGCATAAAAAATCGGCGAATTCCGACACGCCCGAACCTTTCAACATCCGAATCATCGGTACATTCAATGATCTCCTGAGTGCCTCATCGGCATAGACGAGTCCCGAATACGTACCATCATAATTCTCGGCTAGAAAACCTTCCGCATCATAGGGCGTATCGAGAAGTCGCGTCTTCGGCGTTAACTCGCCCTTCTCCATTTGAGCCGCATAAAGAAACGGTTTCAATGTTGATCCGGGCGACCGCAGCGCTTTCACGGCATCAACCTGTCCTTGAGAAGCGTCATCATCGAATTTTTCCGTACCAACATAGGCGACGATTTCTTTCGTTCGATTGTCGATGATGAGGACTGCCCCGTTATTGACCCCCTTGAGTTTCCACGGCCGGAGGTGATTCGAGAGGAGGACTTCAGCGCATTTCTGAATCTTGAGATCGAGTGAACTGTGAACAATACTTTCATCACGATATTGATTTTTAATCCTGAGACAGAATTGCTGTGCGTATTTCGGCAATTGAGTCCTGCAGACACCCGCACCTGTATTCCAGAGTACGATTGAATCCTGTTGTGAATACAATCCGTTCGCGATCCATTCTAAAGCTTTTTGCTTGCGTTCTCTCAGTAGCTCTTCGGATTTCTTATCGGGCTGCAAATTATTGGGATCGTTCGGAATAAGAATGAGATCGAACAATTGTGCAACGTTCAGTCGTTCCAGAGGACTTTGATAGTAGAGAAGTGATGCCGATTTTAATCCTTCAATATTGCTGCCGAGAGGGATCATCGAGAGGTACATTTCAAGAAGCTCGCGTTTTGAATAGCGGATCTCAAGTTGTAAGGCTCGAAATATTTCGACAAGTTTATTCAGATACGTTCTCTTCTTGGGCTCCAGCATTCTCGCTATTTGCATGGTGATTGTTGATGCACCTGATACTCTCTTCCTCGCTCGTCCATTCTGAATCAAGGCTCTGACGATTGAAACCGGATTCACACCGGGATGGTAATAAAAAAAGCGGTCCTCTTTTTGTATTAAAATATTCTTCAACTTCTCGGGAATCTCGTCCGGCGATGTTCGGATACGCCAAACACCATCACGCGCGAGGAAGGCTTGCAGAAACTGTCCATGACGATCGTCAATTATTAATGAATAGGGCTTCATCGGCGGAAGGGGAAAGAGAATCGAGAACATGATAAAAAGGATCACGCACAAGAGAATGCCGATTGACAATCGTCGAACGAATGTTTTCAGGAGAATCGGAGGGACCATGTGATCACCTGTGCAGCCGTAAAAAAGGAGATGTATATCGATTGTTGGTCGTAAACTAACTAAACACCTTCCGAAACGCAAGCACAATCTCCATGATTAAAAAAGACTAATCACATTTTAATTTTGCCGTGACCCGCGCTTCCCCCTCCCCCGGAAGCAGATACGGGCTGGCGCGTGTATATTGTAATGGAGGGAAAGAAATGATTATTTCTTTCTATCGGACCACTGATTTGGAGGCCGATTACAGTCGCATATTTTCTTTCCTTTCTACGATAGAAATATGCTGAATTCTATTGCCTAAGACGCTCGTATTCTTCAATTCTGGCTTGTTGACTGTATTTTGAGCGTATGGATTGAGCTTTATATGGGCCAGTAATGGTAAATTTTTCTGCAAGACAAGTACACTCCTTGGGCGATAAATTCAGGTACTCCGGCAGACGGACCGGATCAAGAGTAAGCCGTATTTGACCATGCTTCGCATTAAGAAGAATAACGGGCAAGACAAGCCGATATTTTTTCGGGTTTTGGTGTCTATCGACCCTGAGCGACTAAAACCGCCATATCGAAGGGAGTCGACGGGCCCAGAATATGCCCGCCTATCTCTACATCCTACGCCTAAAATCCGTCGGTCTTTATATTGGTGCCACGTAAGATATTAAAAGGAGTTAGATTATTAGTTGAATTTTGAGTTATATTTTTATTACTTTGAATGAAAGAAATATCCTGGCTCCATCTCTTGCTTACATTTCTGTTTTTATGTGATATAGTCCGAAACAAAACAAATATGACCAATATTATCACATACATTTATAGAGAGATTAATTATAAATGCATATGGTGATTAATATAAATCTATTAAGTAGAATCTACTTAATATTTTTTCTCATAATCTTGTTTTATGATGTATCAAAAGCACAAATTTCTGACACTTCGGATTCTCTGGAGAATGAGGAAAGAACCTTTAAAAATAAAAAACTGGGTATCAATTTTCAATATACTCCGTCAATGAATTACTTCAATCCGCATGCACCGGTCGACATTGGAAAGTGGAAAAGACGAGTAATTAAACAGCTTGGTATATCCTTCAAATCCCCGATTTTTTATAAGGCTTCGTGGGAAAAAGGGGATTTTCATAATTATTACCCTACTGATTCTGTTTTTGTGATGGATTATGGCAATGGTGTTTCTGTGGATATTTTTATAAGTAAATCGAAATTTCCCGAGATAGCCTATGCTGAAGGTTTCATACAAGACCAGGGGAAAGAACCTTTTTCACCAGAAGACGAAGTGGATACTATTCCAAAGGTGATTCTTGACAGCTGTTGGGCCATAAAGGGATTAAGTGGGATGTACCATGGTGCAGATTATATAAGTGGGGATAATTGGAATGGTCTTCGATGCGAGAGCGATACAAGAGCATCTGTAACATTAGACGATGGGGCATCGACTTCATGTGTAGCAGAGTGTTGGTTTTCTTTGCTAATCCGTCCAATTGCCGGAAATCGAGATCTTGTCGTTTTTTATCAACAATGGCCTCCTGATGAAGAACAACAAACTGTTCAACGCCTTGACGAACAAGATTTTTATGACCTTGTATCGACGATCGAATTGATTAAGAATAATAATTGAGATATAGGATATATACTCCTCCCACCGTATTTTAAAACTCAATTCTCTACCGACAAATTTAAGCATACCGGAAACTTCATTGTATCAAGTGTCAGTCGCAACCGGCCACGCTTCAAAGTGCACAGAATTACTGGTAAAACGAGTCTGTATGAGTTCGAGTTATCGTGTCGATCGAGGAGCCCCTCGACACGCCCCTCCCAGGGTCAATGGGAGGGGCCGATGTATTTTTTAGGAGGGGCTCGCTCGGGGCTTTGTTCGAAGCACCAGTAGGTAAATATTAGTTATAAGCAGGGACGAGGCGAGGGGTCTCGAGCGAGTTACAATGCTTTCTCCAAGCGAGTCGAGGGACCAGCAAGAATATCTGCCTATCTCTAAATTCTGCGTTTGAAATCGGGTTGTTTTTATATCGGTACAACCCACAATCTCGAAAAAGTGATTTTTCAATGTAACTGTAACCCATTTTCGTTCTATAATGTAGAACGGTACATTGCTCCCTGCTTTTTCTGTAACCGATGATTGATTTTGATTGACATATAGATAAGGAGGGTGACTTATGAATTAACATCTAATTAACTAATTGAAGGTCAGGTTTGATCGTTTCAAACCCATCGACGATTCATCCACAATTGCATCTCTTAAAGAAGGAGGCATCATTATGAAACAATTGAAAATGGCTGTAACAATTTCCTTGTTCTTATTATTGTTCATATTTATTTATTCTTCTTGCCGCAAAGCTCCGACGGAACCATTATCCACGAAACAGAAAGGTTCTGCAAAAGTAATGATTGTTGTGAACAAAGTCGGTGTGCTTTCAAAAGTAACTAAAAAAGCAGACATTACCCTTAAAACACTCTTTGTAACTCTTTCTGCAGACGAGGAAGAATCCATCAATGATACAATTCCTTTACCTCATGACGGAAGTGCAACGGTATCCAGTATTTATGAAAATCTTACCGCAAATAAAACGTGGACGGTTTTTGCCAGGTCATCCGACTTAAATGATTCGACCATTCATTCAGGCTCGACAAAATTTACTATTTTGCCTGATCAGGCAGTCCCGGTGACTCTCGATTTAACTGCCAAATTCTCTGTCTTAGTTACCAGATTCTATCCTATTAGAGATAGCGTAAACAGGGTACAAGTACTTTTAGACGGTTACTCTGTGGCAGACTCATTATTTCCCAAACAAATGATGGTGGGTGATACAATAACATTGAAATATGATTATCTAACGACCGCTATTCCCCATGATATCACACTAAACGTTTATGGGGATTATGAAGGAAACAATATGTTATTATATCAAGGGATCTACACCCTTACAGCAATGCCCGGAGAGAACATCACCTGCACTGTGCCGCTTAATTGGGTCGGTCCGATTATACACCCGGCAGGAGATGGGATCATCACTGTTATGCTGGGCTCAATAGGGAATACTATACTGAAAGGCGAACTTCAGGGTACTTTGCCAAAAGAACCGACAAAAGTCAGCGGTTCAATCACGAAGAACACAATGTGGACCTTGTCGAATTCACCATATCTCCTCACTGAGAAAATCACAATATCCACATCTGCGGCCCTGACAATCGATTCGGGCGTTGTGGTTAATGGCCAGGGTTTCTCCATCGAGACTTCCGGAACTCTCTTGATCACAGGCTCCAGCAGTTCGAGAGTGACAATCAATAATACAAGGATTATACCCGGAAGAATAAATGGTTCAGAGAAACACTTTCTTGTCAGTATTCATTATGCGGAATTAAATTCCTGTCAGTTTTTCAATAGCGAGACGAGTTATGGGAAGGGAAGCCTCATTCTCCAGGATTCTCGTTTGAGTAATGTACCATCGTATATATTGATCGGCGCTCCAATCGCAGATTGTTATATTGAGAGAAATATCTTCGTGAATTGCGGTTACATTACGACTGAACTCACAGACAGTATAAATTGCTACATCCGCAATAATGTATTTTTCCTACAACGCGATAATCGCGCCGTGCAAAATGCACTGAGCAGAGGTACGGGGAAAACTATTGTTGAATATAATAGCTTCCTGAGTACGGATAGGATCGCGGTAAAAATACCGCCCAAATCAGATTCGACGATGCTTATCGCAAAAAATAATTATTGGCATACGCTTGACGAAGATATCATAGCCGATATGATTTTTGATAAAAATGATGATTTGACATGTGCCGGTTATATTGAGTATAATCCTTTACTCACTGCACCGGATCCCGGAACTCCACGATTTGGTAATTGAAGCTCTTATTGGTCATCCTGATAACCCGCTTCGCCGAGCCATTTTTATAGATTAATAAAGCGGCGGACAAGCTGGCGCAGAGTCTTTCTCGAGATACTGAAGAGCCTCCAAAGTTACTGAGGAGGCTTTTTTGTTTTATTTCGATATTCCAACATCGGATTTAGTCGAAAGATTTAATATGGGAAGATTTAAAAACACAAAATAAGCTGCCATTTCCCGCCACTCTACATACTTTATGAAGTAGGGTTTGATTATTAACCTCCAATTTTGTAATATTCATCAGTTTCTCCATACAGCAATTATTATTTACATATATAAAGCGGAGGAATGCACTTGACAATAAATACTTCTGTCAACGCGAGGCGGTATAGAATCAATAGCCCTACAGTTATCTACGAAGCGTTCGAAGATGAATCTGTAATCATTCATTTTGCCAGCGGGAATTATTTCAGTGTCGATACAACCGGCGACGAGATTTGGAAATTGATAGTCTCCGGGGCATCAAGCACTGAAGTGACGGAAATACTCTCACGTAAATACGATGGTAAAACCGGAGACGTCGAAACGGCTGTTGCAGAGTTTATCGATGAACTTCTGAAAGAAAACTTGATTGTCCCGGATGTCTCAAGTTCCGATCGAAAGTACTCTAACACTACCAGTAATGAAACTTCTTCAGTCAAAAAACCGTTTTGCCCACCGGTTCTTAACAAATATTCAGATATGCAGGGTCTTTTGGTTCTGGATCCTATTCATGAGGTCGACGATACAGGTTGGCCCAACGTTAAACCCAAGTCTACTCAATAACTACATGCCAACCCCGGAACCACGCACCGGAACTATTTCCGCACCAACCAGTCTGAATGCTCCTGTTGATTTTTTCAAACTTGTTTATGAGCGATTCCAGAAAGCCGGAGGTGTGGTGAGCAATACCGTTGTGCGCGATTATCTGATTGGAGGACTGCCGGTGCGTCTCTGTTTTGCCGGTAACGCGCTGGTAGAATTTATCACCCCCGCATTCGAACACCTTGCTGTTCCGTCTACAGAGTCTCCCTTGTTGAAGATATGCCTATGGGACAGTTTTTCGACCGGTATTGCAATGCCGTCACCGCCATGGTCGGCGGAGGATTATAGAGACCGCGGCACGGTACGCGGCTACAATAACGAGCGGATACGCACATCGTTTCATATGGGTTCTGGCATTCTGAGTTTGCTTGACATTAAGGACAATATCGCTGTATGGTGGATACGCGATGCGGCGAATGTACCATATTATGAATCCGGGACTCCGCTGCAGGCCATATTACAGTGGTTTATGGGCATTCATAACCGGCAATATGTTCACGCTGCGGCTGTTGGAACATCCAGTGGCGGAGTTCTGCTTGCCGGCAAGGGAGGTTCGGGTAAATCCACAGTGGCGACAGCATGTCTCTTTTCAAATCTAAAGTATGCCGGTGACGATTATGTTTTAGTAGACGTGGATCCCTCTGTGCCTGTTGCGCATAGCCTCTATAATTCAGTAAAACTGAATGATGCAATCTTTTTCCAATTCCCGGAGTTGACATCCATCTCATGCAATATACAAATGCATGATAATGAAAAGAAGCTGCTTTTTTATTATAGACATTTTCCTGAAAAAGTAATCGAGAGTTTTCCGGTTCGCGCGATTCTATTGCCACATATCACGCACGAAAAGAACACGACGATTCAAAAAGTTACAAGCGCTGCGGCACTTGCAGCATTGGCGCCGAGTACAATTTTCCAGTTAGCCAGCGCGGGTGATGATGAATTCAGACGCATGAGCAAATTCGTCCGTAAAGTGCCGGCATTTACATTAAAACTCGGTACAGAGCTTTCAAAAATCCCTCAAGTTATCCTTACATTGCTGGCAAAGGTGTGATGTATGGAATACAATCGGTCCTTCATCAGTGTAATCATACCTGTTTACAATTGTGAAGAATTTATTGCCCAGGCGATCGATAGCATATTCCAACAACGATACAAACCTCTTGAAATAATAGTGGTCGATGATGGTTCAACCGATAAGACTGCACAAATTGTTGCGCGGTTTGACAACACTATACGATATGTTCGGCAATCCAATAAGGGACCGGCGTCAGCTTGTAACAGGGGGCTAGCGATGGCACGCGGTGACATGGTGGGATTTCTGGATGCTGACGACCTATGGACGCAGAATCGCCTTAGTCTCCAATTACCATATTTTACAGAGAGTCCAAGAGTTGATATTGTTATGGGACTCGTCCAGCTTATGCGTTACAGTAATCTGCCAGAGAGTCCCGGATCATTTGTACCGGTTGATACCCCAAATATTGCATTATGCCCGGGATGTTCTCTGTTCAGACGGGATGTGTTCGGCACTGTAGGATATTTCGATGAAACACTGACCATGGGATATGACTGGGACTGGTTCATGAGGGCACGAGAACTTGGGATCGGCATGGTAATACTTCAGCAAACGACTTTGTATTATAGGAGGCATAGTCACAATTTTACGAATCAGGTCGAAATGGGAAATAGTTTTACTCTTCAGATGCTGAAAAAATCTATCGACCGGCGACGTCTTCAGGACAAAAGTGGTAAGGCCAAATCTCTGATCGATCTCGAAAAATTTTTAAAACGTTCGTAGGGGGTAGTAAACAGTGGAAACACCGGTTGTGAGCGTAATCATTCCGGTCTACAACGGCGAGCGGTTCATCGATGACGCGCTTAAGAGTGTATTCAGGCAGGATTATCGTCCACTCGATGTAATCGTCGTTGATGACGGATCAGTCGATAAAACAGCCGACATTATTTCACAATTTGGCGAGGTCAGATATCTATCCCAGCCGCATCAGGGTCTTGCAGCGGCTTTAAATAAGGGCCTTGGTGCTGCACGGGGTGAGTTCATTACATTTCTTGATTCGGATGACTGGTGGACTCCGCACACCCTGCGTAAACAGATAGATCACATGAGTGCAAATCCGCAGGCCGACCTGGTGTTAGGAAAAATGCATAACTATATGGAACCCGGTTGTTCGGTCACTGTTTCAACGAAAAATCTTCAGGCAGGGGAATTCGTTTGTCTCATTATGGGTGCCGTCATGGTGCGTAGGCATGTTTTTGATACAATCGGTTTGTTTAACCGCACCTTGACACTTGCAATTGATGTTGATTTTTTCATCCGTATAAAAGAGGCGGGTTTCAGGATGGATATTGTTCAAGATGTTTTTCTCTACCGCCGTATACACGGATCGAATATGTCGTTACAGAGCGACAACAAAGATTTTTTCCGGGTCATAAAAGCTGCCATTGAACGCAAGCGAAAACAGTAAAGAACGCCATGACGAAAAACAAACCACTCATCAGCGTCATCATTCCAGTCTATAATGGCGAACGTTATCTTCGGGAAGCCATTGAGAGTGTGATCGCGCAGACATGGCAGACTATCGAGATCATTGTAGTGGACGACGGTTCAACGGACGACAGTGCTGCAATTGCACGAAGGTACTCCGAACCGGTTCACTATTATCCGCAGCAACACGGAGGCTTTTGCTCCGCAATGAACCATGGAATCACTTCAGCCAAAGGCGATTTCTTTTCCTTTCTGGATGCCGATGATCTATGGGCGTTGAATAAGCTGCAATTACAAATGGACTCTTTTGAAGAATCTCCAGGAACCGACATTGTTTTTGGACATGTCAAACAATTCTTCAGCTCTGATATCGACCAAAATTTACGGAAACGCTATTGGATTCCTTCGGAAATACTCCCCGGGTATATCCACGGAGCCATGCTAATTAAGCGCGACTCATTTTTAAAAGCCGGTTATTTCGATTCCCCGTGGGAAAGAGGACCGTTCATCCATTGGTACGCTCGGGCACAGCAGAAGGGGTTAACCAGCATCATGCTTCCCGACATCGTTTTGATGCGAAGAATTCACAACACTAATATGGGGATCACAGGATCCGGTTCTCGAGCTGATTTTTGTCATATTCTCAAGGAGGTACTCGACAGGCGGCGTAAAAATACTTGATATGGCGTGTCATAACCAAAAACAATGATCAAGCAGAGAGAGAAGCATATCGACAACGCGAACCAGGGAGGGTTTTTACCAACGGCCGAACAGCAACTGTTAATCACAATCGTACTCGGCAATCAGGACGAAGCCGTCCAGGCGTGGAATACATGGAAAGCCTCTGTCGATTTCAATATGATCGACCATGGTTCGCGGCGCCTGATTCCGTTGGTTTATAAAAAGCTTCGGATATTAGGCGTAGAAGACAAATTGACCGGGAAGTGCCGGGGTATCTATCGAGCTTACTGGTATAGAAACAATCTGTTAATTCATCAAGCCGTGGCGATCATCCGAAAGCTTACGGATGCAGGTATTCCAGTTATGCTCCACAAGGGAATAGCCTTATGTTCCTCTTATTATAAAGAGATTGGTTTAAGGCCTTTGAATGACGTGGACCTGCTTGTCAGGACCGATGACGTGCTTCGTGCTGCGCAGATCATTTCGGATTTGGGATTTCAATCCGTTCCTCCAAGATTCAAGGAAATCCACGAGGGTTTACTCTATATAAAACATTCCCGCAACTTTGTCGATCAAAAGGGTATGGATATCGATTTGAACTGGCACGCATTAAAAGAATGCTGCAGTCCGCATGATGACGATGATTTTTGGCGCGATTCGGTCCCTTCCGAACTGGATGGGATGCAGCTCCGCATATTGAATCCTGCTGATCTTTTTTTGACCATTCTTATACACGGATTAAAATGGGATCCGGTACCTCCGTTTCGCTGGATCATCGATGCGAACACCATTCTGGAGCATCATAAAAATAATTTCGATTGGAACCGCATTCTCATGCAGGTGGAGAAACTCCGATTATGCCTCCGGCTGAAAAATGCCGTCAGAGTCCTGCGTGATACCGCGAGGGTCGAGATTCCGGATGATGTTGCCCGAAGAATTGATCGCCTCCCCGTCGCACAATTCGAACGTGCCGAATACAAGTACATGAGTGAACCCCAGAATTTTAAATTATTGCCTTACACCGCACCACTCTGGTACAATGCTTACCGCCTGAAAAAGACCAGCAACCCTTTCCTCATCCTACGACGATTTATCCACGATGCTTTCGTCACATGGAACTGGAAGTGGGATGTCATACCAGTGCTCACATTTGAGAAATGTATCAAATTTGTCAGGATTATCCAGAATTTATGAAAATACCTCTTTCAGAAAATATATGGAACATACTGACCTGTCCATATTGCGGACATATTCTGGACAAAACGCCAGAGGGGGCTGCCTGCCGGAATTGCCGGGCGCTGTACCGATATAGTGATTCCGGGGCGTTAGATTTGCGACTTCAGCAGAAAAAGAGATACACCCATGAATACGAAATCGGATCACCGTTGCTTATAAAACCGGGATTGAAATTCGGTGTCCTGAAGAAAAACGAAAATCCCGAAGTAGATTTCAATGGTTGTGAAGTTCCATCCCATCTCTCGAGAGAGAGACTGAGCTACTTCCCGAAAGCGAAGAGAGAAGGTAGTATTGTGCTGGACCTTGGTTGCGGTAATGTGAATCATCGAAAAGTGTGTGAACATGCAGGGTTTGAATACGTCGGATTTGATTACTGGTCGGGTGGAGCACAAATTCTTGGCGACGCTCATGCATTACCATTCAAGGATGAGAGTTTCGATTTCATCATATCCTTTGCCCTTCTTGAGCACATTCGTTTTCCTTTTGTCATGATGAGAGAAGCACATCGTGTCTTACACCGCGGCGGAGTGTTTATCGGCACAGTTGCATTCCTCGAACCATTCCATGGAGGAAGCTTCTACCATCATACGCATCTTGGTACTCTTAATTCATTGCTCGAGGGAGGATTCAAGGTTGAGCATATTGCTCCCAATGAGAAATGGTCCGTTCTTATAGCTCAGGCCAATATGGGATTATTTCCAAAAATGCCAGGCCTCCTTTCGAAAACACTAATAATGCCAATTGAGATTCTTCATAGAATATGGTGGAAAATAAGTGACATTGTCAGCAATAAAAATACGAATGAGTTTCGCATTAGAAACACCACTGGAGCATTTACTTTTATTGCCCGGCGATAAATCGCTTAACGCAATGCCGTATCTGACAGCTATTTGGCTCTATTTTGTAGTGACAGGTGAGCTTTATATCGGGCGGATCGTTTCATAATTTAGCATACAAAAAGAGAATTGACCTTTATCAACCCAGAAACTATTCCTATCTACATACAGATCATTGTCACCGGATGCGTGAGGGATGTAAGGCCCTATATTTCCATGGCTCAGATCTATGTTATTCCACTTCATGTTGGAGGTGGAACCACACTCAAAGCCCTTAAAGCCATGGCTATGAAGAAATCTGTCGTATCAACAATCGACACCATCAGCACGACGGTGGTTGATCTGCTCAGGCATGCCGTTGCTAGAATATCGTAGCTGAGGGATAGATTATCCAGATGTACCATAATTCCTCCCTTCATATTTAAATATTGAATTCGGGATATAACCTTCCGATATTATCATAGATTGACAGGGGGAGGAAAGCAATAGATATTTATTTCGAGATGCGGGAAAGGCATTTTCTATCCAAACATCTTTTCGGGAGAGGGATCATATGAGAGAGTATCAATATACCTCAGATCCTGAGTTGGATATTCTAACTCCATCTACCCCCCTGGCTAAATTACTCTGTAATAAAAACCTCGCAATAATTATTCCTCTCTTGTATTGTGGGGTAATGATGATCATCAGTCTGTCGTTTCAACGAGTCAGTGACTTTGGCGTGGGAACAGATTTCTTTGGGTCATTTGTACCGGAGGCACGACAAATTCTAAAAGGTCATCTCCCTATAGATCCATTCAAAGGGCCTGCATATACGATAGTTCTAGCTTCTCTTTCGCTCATCTTCAGGGATTTTTTTTACACAGGAATTATAATTTCGGTAATCTCGTCGGGTGTAGTCATTTTCCTTTCATTGCAGATTATCAGAAAAATTTTCAGTCATATATTCGCGATGGTTGTGGTACTCTTTCTCCTGATTAATCCATCATTTGTTCAGTACACCTATTCTGCGGGCACCGACATGTTCTTTAATGGACTTGCCGTATGTGCCTTATTTTTTCTTCTTCAAGGAATAGAATCTCGCCCATTTCTTAATTCCGGCCTTGCAGGCTTATTCTCCGGTATTGCATATCTTACACGATACAACGGGATTTTTCTCTTGATCGGTGTACTGGCGATCGTTTTCCTTTATACTTATACGATGAAGAAACGAATTTTTGCCGCGCTCATATTTCTTTCAATGTATCTTCTCACGATAACACCATGGGGATTGTACTGCTATAAGGAAAAGGGGGATTTTTTTTACAACCAGAACTATCTTAATGTCGGATACGAAATGTATCATAAATCGACACTCGATTGGGAGGGATACTGGTATAAGAGAGATAAAGAATTCGATTCAATGCTCTCTGTGTTCAAAAAAGATCCATTGGTGTTCAGCAGGACGATTGTCAACAACATTTATAATCATTTTTGTGACGATATGTCGCTCCTCGTCGGATGGCAAATCGGTGCTTTTATCTTATTCGGGATTCTTCTAACAGTAGTGGCGGCAAAACCTTCACGATACGAAATTTTTTATATCATCATCAATGCTGCTTTATTCCTGACGCTTCTCGTGGTTTTTTACAGCGAGAGGTTTTCTCTATTTCTCATACCACTATATCTCACCCTAGCTTTTAAAACAATTTTTATAGGTCGATGGGCTCTCTCACGACTCTGGCCGAAAGAAATAATCGCAACAATCGTTGTTGCTCTTTTTCTCTGGACATTCACCCTGTCATTCAGTCAGAATTATATTCTTATCCAGAGCGATGCAGATATTGCATCCGTTGGCAAGCAGGTGAGTATCAAGGTGAATAGTATGATCCTCGGGGATCATCAGGATAAGATATTAGCATTAAGAAAACCGGCACTGGCATATCTGACAGGCTTCGATTTTCACGCACTTCCTGCTGCCCCGACATATGATCAGTTCATCGATAAACTTAAACAGGATAAAGTAGATTACCTGTATTTTGGTCAATACGAATCTTCAACAAGGTCTGAGCTTAAGGATCTTTTAGATACGACTAATACGCATAAGGGATTGAGGCCCCTTTTTATGTTAGAAGAACCTCGTGCTGTTTTTTACAGGGTGGAAGGTGTAAAAAATTAATAATGAAACATTGGTTCTGAAGAGGCGTTTGAAAACGGTGGCTTAAATCGTCGATATTCCGACCCGAACTTGTCATATTCTTCTTTTTTCATTATATTTCAGAGTAAATCATTTTCTATCAATATAATTGTGAAGAGTCATGGTTCATTATAAAGATCTGGGATTAGTAAATTCTAAAGCCCTTTTTCAGAAAGCTATAAAAGGCGGGTACGCTATTCCGGCTTTCAATTTCAATAACCTTGAGCAGTTGCAGGCAATTATAGGCGCGTGCGTAGAAACGAAATCGCCGGTTATTCTTCAGGTATCGAGTGGCGCCCGTAAATATGCCAATCAAATACTCCTGAAGCACCTGGCAAAAGGGGCTGTCGATTATGCAAAAGAGTTGGGGTATCCCATTCCGATAGTTCTGCATCTTGATCATGGCGATACCTTCGAATTGTGTAAATCGTGCATTGAATCGGGATTCTCTTCCGTGATGATCGACGGATCGCACCACCCGTACGACAAGAATGTAGAGCTTACGAGACAGGTGGCCGAATACGCTCACAAATTCGATGTTTCTGTGGAAGGCGAGCTGGGAGTTCTGGCCGGTATTGAAGACGCGGTTTCCAGCGCTGTAACGCACTATACGAAACCGGAAGAAGTGGAAGATTTTGTGAAGAAGACCGGAGTCGATTCGCTTGCGATCTCTATCGGAACATCTCACGGTGCGAACAAATTCAAACCCGAGCAGTGTACCAGGACGGCAGACGGTGTGCTTATTCCGCCGCCACTCCGTTTTGATATTCTTGAAGAATGTGAAAAAAGGATTCCCGGTTTTCCGATTGTGTTGCACGGAGCGTCTTCTGTCCCTGCAGAGCTTGTAAGAATCATCAACAGCAACGGTGGAAAGCTGAAAGATGCCGTCGGTATTCCGGAAGAACAACTACGCCGGGCTGCAGCTTCGGCCGTGTGTAAAATCAACATCGATTCAGACGGGCGTCTGGCTATGACGGCAGCAGTCCGGAAGGCCATGGTTGACAATCCTGCAGAATTCGATCCGCGCAAATATCTCGGACCTGCCCGTGATCAACTGAAAGAATTGTACAAACACAAAATTATCAACGTTCTAGGAAGCGCCAACAAAGCATAATTCCGATTTGTCATCGGACAAATGATAGAGTATACGAAAGCCTCCCATGCAGCTGCGGAGGCTTTTTTGTCTTTATTTTATCATACAATTTTATAACTCTTAGAACCTATCACTTCTTTTTTACGTTATTAGAGTAAGGTTTAAAAAATACGGAAAATTTTCAGTTTTTTTTGAGAAAGGACTTACAATGCTGCAGCGTCAATTAGGGAAAAACGGTCCCTCCATATCCGCTATTGGACTGGGGTGTATGGGAATGTCGGAATTCTACGGACCACGGAATGATAATGAATCGATCTCGACGATACATGAAGCGATCGATCTCGGGATTACTTTTTTCGATACTGCCGATATGTATGGTATCGGACATAACGAAGAATTATTGGGTAAAGCAATTCATGGGAAACGAGATTCATTGTTCATTGCTACGAAGTTTGGAAATGTCCGCGGTGCGGACGGGAGTTATATAGGGATAAGCGGGAAACCCGTGTACGTCAAGAGAGCATGCGAGGCAAGCCTACACCGTCTTGGGATAGATACAATCGATCTGTATTATCAGCATCGTGTCGATCCTGATACACCCATCGAAGAGACGGTTGGAGCAATGGCAGAGTTGGTGCAGGAAGGAAAGGTGCGTTTTATCGGTCTTTCGGAAGCCGGCCCGGCCACAATTCGGCAGGCACACGCGGTACATCCGATTACGGCATTACAGACGGAGTATTCACTCTGGACGCGCGATGTTGAGTCCGAGATACTACCTGTATGCAGAGAACTTGGGATAGGATTTGTTCCGTATAGTCCGCTCGGGCGCGGATTCCTGACAGGTAAAATAAAGACGGTATTGGATCTTGTCGAAGGGGATTTCAGGAAGCGTTCACCGCGATTTCAGGAAGAGAATTTGAAGAAAAATCTAGAAATTGTGGAAACCCTTGAGAAGTTTGCCATTGAGAAGAAGTGTCTACCTTCTCAGCTGGCTCTGGCGTGGTGTCTTGCCCAGGGCCAGGATATCATACCAATCCCAGGAACAAAAAGAAAAAAGTTCCTTCGTGAAAATATCCAGGCTGTGGGAATCTCTCTTACGCCCGATGAGATACGGAAATTAAATCAGGCATTTCCACAGGGAGTAGCTGCGGGTGAACGCTATCCGATGGCTCAGATGCAGAGAATCGGAAGATAAGAATTCCCCCAATAATAGTAATTTCTCTTTTGTCTGTAATGAGTGAAGTATCAATGATAAAAATAATTCTGATCGCTATGCAATCATCGAAGATGGAACCTCTTCCTCGATATCAGGGTTATAAAGGTGTAACAGGAGGAGGGATACTCTTCGGGTTTCATTCCATCCATAACAGGTATACTGCTTTTATAGATGATTTATTTGGGAAAAGACGAGATGTCAAAATCAGAAAAGGCGACTTTTGGTGCCGGGTGCTTTTGGTGTACTGAAGCCATTTTTGAACGGCTTGATGGTATAAAATCCGTTGTGTCCGGATATTCAGGTGGCACGGTTCCGAATCCCAGTTATGAGGAGGTCTGCACAGGAAAAACAGGTCATGCTGAAGTAGTCCAAATTACATATAATCCGGCCAAAATAAGTTATGAACGGTTGCTTCACATTTTCTGGGAATGTCATGACCCGACTACTCTTAATCGGCAGGGTGCAGACATCGGGACGCAGTACCGTTCGGTTATTTTCTATCACGATGAAAGTCAGAAATATCTCGCAGAAAAGATAAAAGATGATGTTCAGAAGAATTTTCATGACCCGATAATGACGGAGATACTCTCGCTGACCAACTTCTACCCCGCAGAAAACTATCATCAGGATTACTACAAGGTCAATCCTGAGGCCCCCTATTGCAGACTTGTTATCACACCAAAACTCAAAAAGTTATTTGAAAATAAATAGTTTTTTCCTGTCGTATAACCTGCACAAGTAGACTCCCACGTACTCTTTGTTTCTATCATGATTTCTGTTATCTTATTTGTGATTACCTGCTTTGTACATTCCCAGAGTAGTCGATAACTATCCGGAGGCTCTATGAAATCTAGGACACTGCCGGTGTTTCTCGCTTTTCTCGTCATGGGATTCGGCGATGCTGTCGGTCCCTTTGTCGGCTTAGCAAAGAATAATTTTCACCTCACGAACATCGAAGCCCAGTTCATTGCATTCATGGGGTTCATTATGTTTGGCATTCTCTCTGTACCGATGGGTCTGGTGCAGGATAAGAAGGGGAAGAAGTTCATTCTTCTATCCGGTTTAACCGTTGCGTTGCTCGGACTTCTCATCCCGATTTTTGGACTTTCGTCATATGCGCTGTTTCTTCTGACGGTACTCCTGTTAGGTGCCGGCGCTACAATACTCCAGGTTGCCGGAAATCCGATTATGCGCGATGTCTCGCCACCGGGAAAATATTCACGCAATCTGTCGCTCGGGCAATTTATCAAAGCCATCGGTTCACTCTCGGGGCCGGTTATTCCGGCGCTGGCGGCAGCATGGTTCGCAAGCAGTTGGGAAATCCTTTTTCCGATTTACAGCATAGCAATTTTTATTACAATTCTTTTTGTGTCGACCATGAAAGTGGAGGAACAGAAGAAGGAGAATGCGCCTCCAGCCAGCTTTTCATCCTGTTTTGCGCTTTTAAAAAATAAATTCGTTCTTATGATGGTCATAGCAATTTTTGTCTATGTCGGAGCAGAAGTGTGCATGAGTGCTGGTATCCCGCTCTATCTGGAAAAAACATTCGGAGTCGATATCTCGACACTCGGTATTCTCGGGACAGGGCTCTTTTTCTTGGCTTTGATGACCGGAAGATTTCTCGGATCCATCATATTGGACAAACTCTCACCACAACGATTCTTTATCATTACATCGCTTCTATCGGTCATCGGTATCCTCGGTCTCTTCACCGGTATTCAAAGCATCGCTGTTATCAGTATGTTTGTCATCGGGCTCGGTTTTGCAAATATCTTCCCGCTGGTATTTTCAATTACAGTTGATGCAATGCCGGAACGCACCAATGAATTATCAGGACTGATGGTCACCGCGATTGTTGGTGGTGCCATACTTCCTCTTCTGATGGGAGCGGTCGCTGATGCGGTTAATGTCGTTGCGGGATTTATTGTACCGTTGTCTGCTCTCGTCTATATTACCATTGTATCGTTGAGATCACCCAGGCGGGCATAATTTAAGGAACGTTCATGAGACAGTACGAAAGTGATGAACGTATTGTGATGACGCTGGATGCAGGAGGAACAAATTTTGTATTCTCTGCGATCCAGTCTAATAAAGAAATAGTTACACCGATTACCTTTCCTTCCAATGCCGATAATCTTGAGCTGTGTCTTAAAACCATCACGCATGGTTTCACACAGGTGCGGGATATTCTCAAGGAAGATCCTGTCGCGATCAGTTTCGCATTTCCCGGCCCGGCAGATTATCCAAGAGGGATCATTGGTGATCTCGGCAATCTCCCGGCATTCCGGGGGGGAGTTGCGTTGGGATCTTTCCTAGAAGAGAAATTTTCTCTGCCGGTTTTTATTAATAATGATGGTAACCTGTTTGTATTTGGTGAGGCGATTGCCGGCCTTCTACCGGAAGTGAATCGATTACTTGAAAATGCTGGAAGCTCAAAGCGTTTTTGGAATCTCTTTGGTATAACACTAGGTACCGGTTTCGGAGGAGGAATTGTAATTGATGGAAATCTGGTCGTCGGTGATAATTCGGCGGCGGGCGAAATCTGGCTCATGCGCAATAAATTTGAGAAGAATCTCAATGCCGAGGAGGGTGCCTCCATCCGCGGTGTGAAAAGGTTCTATGCATTGGCTGTGGGTGTCCCCGAGGAATCGGTACCTGAACCGAAACAACTTTTTCGAATAGCGAGAGGGGAAGCGGAAGGGAATATGGCAGCTGCAAGGGAAGCATTCCACATGATGGGCGAAGTAGTTGGCGATGCCCTTGCCAACGCTATCACTCTGGTCGATGGGATTATTGTCATCGGAGGAGGACTTGCCGGTGCTGCCGAACTTTTTATGCCAAAAGTTGTTGCAGAGCTCAACAGCCGCTTTGACCAGGTGAATGGAGGGAGCGTCCGACGACTTGAAACACAGGCATTCAATCTTAACAACCCGGAAGAACTTAACGCGTTTATCCGTGTTGACGAGCGGACTATTAGAGTTCCCGGAACGGTGAAAACCATCGCGTATGATCCGCTGCAAAGAATCGGAGTCGGGACAACACGTCTTGGCACGAGTATAGCCGTTTCTATTGGTGCCTACGCTTATGCATTACGTTATCTGGACAATGAAGAATAGTCATGGGAACAGATATACTGACGAGCGAAATAGATATAACTTTCTGCAAATCCGGCTATTTTGAGGGGAAATGTGACTTTTTCGGTTCCGTGGAAATTTCCAAATCTTTACCGGGATTCTCGATGATACGAGGTATGTAGTTGATTGAGATTGAAACAGTTAGTAAATTCAAGATAAGCGTGAAAAACAGGCATTTAACATCTGCCCACTCTGCACCTGGATCAACTGGAAATTGAAGGAAGCGGTCTTCATTACAGTGATTGTTTTTATGATAAGGAAGTACACGATGAACACATTATTCAAAAAAATAGGTTTTCTTGTATTGATGATGGGTGTACTAGGATTAGTATCGCAGTGTGTTCTCGGTGTTTCGTATAGCCAGCGGCTTGGGAGTGAAGATCCGGTTACTTACGTCGATCCGATGATAGGGACTTCTGTTCAGGGTCATACGTACCCCGGGGCAACAGTCCCATTCGGAATGGTACAGTTGAGTCCTGATAACGGTCGAAGTGGCCCGGATTGGTGTTCTGGATATTATTATCGTGATTCGGTGATTGCTGGGTTCAGTCATACGCATTTGAGCGGGACAAATTTTGGCGAGCTCTATGATATTCTTTTTATGCCGTCGGTCGGTGTTGTTTCATTTGACGCGGATGTCATTGATTTTCCAAGACGGGATCTTCGCTCGCATTTCTCTCATCAAAATGAAGAAGCGTCGCCGGGATATTATCGGGTTCTCTTGACCGATTATAATGTTAATGTGGAATTAACCGCTACACAACGGTGCGGAGTTCATCGCTATACATTCCCTCGCAGCGATAATTCCGTGGTGTTAATAGATCTTGGATTTTCGATCAATAGTGATCAACCGACTGAAACACGAATGAATGTAGATAATGACAGCGTAGTCAGCGGATACAGATTCTCGACTGGATATGCGAACGATCAAAAAGTTTTTTTTGTCGCAAAATTTTCGAAACCGTTTAAGAAATTTGCACTAGGTGTCGGACGTACACTCGGCATCGGGAACCGCTCGCTGACAGGTCGGAATGTAAAGGGTGTATTCAAGTACAGCACATCACCGGGTGATCCGCTTATAATCAAAGTTGGGCTTTCCTTTGTCAGTAATGAAGGAGCATTGAAAAATCTGGATAGAGAAGTCCCTAAATGGGATTTCGACGCAATCCGGGAAGCAGCAAAGGTAAGGTGGTCGAAAGAGCTTAGTAAAATAAAAATCGAAACACTGGATCTCGTAGCAAAGCGTATCTTCTATACAGCACTTTATCATACAATGCTTGCGCCGGTCATCGATTCTGATATCGATGGGAATTATCGTGGAGCAGATGGTACTATCCATATCGCACGGGAATACACACACTACTCGACCTTTTCGCTCTGGGATACATACCGCGCAGAACATCCTCTTTTGACGATACTGCAAAAAGACAAGGTTGGCGATATGATCCAGTCGCTTCTCGCCTTCTGTCGAGAAGCAGGTACATTACCTTCATGGCCTTTGTTCGGGAATGAAATACACGGAGCAAGTGAAAATTACACGGCTCCTGTCATTGCGGATGCGTATCTCAAAGGCATCCGTTCATTCAATATTGAGGAAGCGTACGCGATGTTGAAACAAAAAGCGACACGATCCGAGTCCGATCTGGATCTATATATCAAAAATGGTTTCATACCGGCCGATAAAGAAATCGAGTCGGTATCTAAAACATTAGATTTTGCCTTCGATGACTGGTGCATAGCACAGTTGGCAAAAGTTCTAGGGAACGTAGATGATTATTCGGAATTTCTCAAGCGGGCCGGGTATTACAAGAATATTTATGATCGTGGATCTGGGTTTATGCGGCCAAAGCTTTCCGACGGTTCGTGGAAAGATCCATTTGACCCACGATTCTCTGCCAGTCGTAATGACGATTATACGTCCGCCACGGCATGGCAATACACGTGGTTTGTCCCGCATGATATTCGTGGGTTGATAGGATTAATGGGTGGTCAGGAACGGTTCGTTGAAAAACTCGATGAGCTGTTCGACCAAGAACCAACAATTACAGGCGATAATCCATCGCCTGAAATTACCGGTTTGCTCGGTTTGTATGCACACGGAACCGCGCCGTGTCACCATATTGCATATCTGTACGATTATGCCGGCATGCCGTGGAAAACGCAATCGCGCATTCGCAATATTCTCGATAGTCTGTATCAGGATACACCTGAAGGATTATGTGGAAATGATGACTGCGGACAACTCTCCGCATGGTATGTCTTCAGTGCGATCGGCTTCTATCCGGTGAATCCTGTAGAAGGCGCTTATATCATAGGGAGTCCGTATTTTGAGAATGTACTGATCGAAACAGGAGGAGGGAAACCTTTTACAGTAACAGCCAAGAATGTATCGAACACAAGCAAATACATACAGTCGGCAACTTTAAACGGCAATCAACTCAACCGGCTGTATGTTACTCATAACGAAATTCTCCAGGGTGCAACAGTGGTGTTCGAAATGGGTGAAGATCCCAATATGACATGGGGAGTGAGTGAGGTGGCAATTCCTCCACCGGAAATGAGATAAGATTATCGTTGTTCAACATAGCTTCTGAGCACGTTTCCTCTATACAGTGGCCTGGAGGTTTTTTCTTTCTTTTGAAATAAGAGGATATAATCATCCCAGATGTACAAAATCATCGATATTCACAGAGTATTAAGAGGGAAAAATGTTCTGGCTTAAAATCATCAGGGATTTCATAAAAATCCTTCGCGCAGGGCAAACACCAAACCAGATTGCAGGCGGGTTTGCTCTCGGTGCAATTATCGGATTATCTCCTTCATTCACGCTCCAGGGGATTCTTATCTGGCTGATTATCCTTGTCCTTGATGTGAATCTATCCTCGGCACTTTTTTCATTCACTCTCTTTTCTCTATTTGCATATCTGCTCGATCCGCTGTTCCACCGATTGGGATATGCGCTGCTAGTAAACATTGATGCACTTAAAGGAATGTGGACGACTCTATATAATGTACCCATTGCCCCGCTTACCCGTTTCTATAATACTGTCGTCCTCGGAAGTTTTGTCAGCGCTCTCATCCTTTTTTTCCCGATTCATATGGGAATGAAGCGTTTTGTTGTAGCGTATAGGAGTCATGTGGGATCCAAAGTTGAGAAATGGAAAATATACCAGACAATTAATCGAAGCGTTTTGGTTCGCTGGTACACTAAAATTAGAGATTTAGGACCTTAACCGTGAGAAAAAAATTCGTCTATTTCATCCTGGTTCCGGTACTTCTCCTGGGCATCATTGTCTATTTGTTTGTCGATCGCTGGATCGAATCGGGATTGGAATCGGCTGGAGAGGCGATTGTCGGCGCAAAGGTTGAAATCGACGGCTTCCGTGTGTCGCTATTCCCGCTTGCATTCGAATTCAACCGGCTTCAAGTAGCCAATTCACACGACCCGTGGAAGAATATTTTTGAAACGGGGAAGGTTCGCGCGGCTCTGGATATGGGACAACTCCTCCGGAATAAATACATCATTGAAACCATGGAGGTGAACAATCTTATCATCGGTACAAAGCGGACCACCGACGGGTCGATACCAAAACCTCCGTCACCGCCACCGTCGTCTCCTTCATTAACAAATCAGGTATCCTCAGTTCTGACAAGAGAGATATCGCAAGCTCCGGTATTCGATCTGTCAAAATTAAAAAAGGAATTGAAGATCGATAGTCTCCTTGATGTTCATTCGTTCCGATCAATACAGCATATCGATACGCTAAAAAAACAGGTTGAAACAGCGGGCAAACAATGGGAAGCTACACTGGCCGACGTTGAAAAATCAAAGCAAAAGATTTCTGAAATCGAAGCGAACATCAAGGCAATTAATATTAACGAACTGAAAACAATCGAAAGTATCGCCACGGCGATTGCGAATGTCAATTCGTCTTACAAAAACGTTAATGATCTGAACGAGGTTTTTACTACACAGCGGACAGCCATCACTAATGAAATTACTTCATTAACTAATTCGGTAGGGATGATTGACGATCTGGCAAAAGCGGATTATGAACGGGTGAAAAGATTGGCCAAACTTCCGGATTTCAGCATGCAAGGGATAGCGAAACTCCTGCTAGGGGAAAAAATTCTATCCGATGCAAATTATTATCTGTCATGGGTGGACTTGATTAAGTCGAAAATGCCAAAGTCTTCTCCTGAAACAGAAAATGAAAGTCCGCCACGTATGAAAGGACAGAATATCCGGTTTGCCACAGATCGCAGTTATCCGAAATTCTGGATCAAAAAAATATTAATTTCCGGGGGAACCGATCAACAACAGGATCCGGAATATTACTATGGCCATGGTGAAGTGAACAATATAACGACAGATCAACGGGTAGTCGGTGCACCGTTGACTATCGCACTTGAAGCAAACAGAGGAGGGCACACATCTTTAATGTTTGATGCAATGTTGGATCGCCGATCGGAAATATCGCACGATCACTATTCAGCAGTTCTTTCCGGAGTTCCGGTAGGATCATTTACTATAGGGAGGTCCGACTTTCTCCCCTCAAAAATTGCCCGGGCGTCGGCAAAAATTGATGCCGAGGTCGATGTACCCGGAGATAATTTCGATTCCCATGCGCGGATTGACTTCAGTGATGCGGCAATTACATTCGAACGTGCTCCACAAACCGATGTCGAACGAATCGTACGCGATGTTCTCGCTGCAATTCAGGGTTTTGAAGTCAAGGTGCGGCTATGGAAAACGGCAGATAATTTCGATGTCGCATTGTCCACCGATCTCGATGAACAATTAGCGGGACGGACTAAGAAAGTTATCGGAGATGAAATCGCACGGATCGAAAATGATATCCGGCAAAAGGTGAACGAGAAAATCAATGAGAAACGACAGGAGTTAGAAAAAGTATTCAATCAGAAAAAAGGCGAGATTATGTCGCGTATAAATGGATATGAAAACATAGTTAATGAAAAACTCGCGTTAGTTGATTCAAAGAAAAAAGAACTGGAAGCACGCATCGATCAAGAGAAGAAGAAACAATTAGATGCAGGAAAAGAAAAGATAGAAGGTGCGTTGAAAGGGTTATTTAAGAAAAGGTAATAATGCGCTTCATTGAATATAAATGATCATTCTCTGTTCATTGTAATAACTCGAATCCACAAAACCCCGAATTACTTTTCTTCATACTTTCCCAGGCTACCTCTCAGAATTAAAGTGGGCGCTATGATAATGAAAAGGTATATGCAATCCCTAATCAAGAAGATGCACGAATAATCCATCCCGTAATTTCGGCTCGAACCATGTCGATTTTGGCGGCATGATTTTTCCTGCATCGGCGATTGAGATCAGCTCGTGAATCGATGTCGGATGCAGAGTGAATGCAATTGCCATTTCGCCCGAATCCACACGCCGCTCGAGCTCGCTTAGGCCCCGGATTCCCCCCACGAAATCAATCCGTTTGTCCGTCCTCGGATCTTTGATGCCGAGGATCGGATCAAGTAGATAATACTGCAGAACAGAGACGTCAAGCCGGAGGACCGAATCAGGATTATTGCTGATTGATGGAGATGCGCTCAATGTGTACCATTTCTTTTCTAAATACACGCCGATATCGCCTTTCTTTCCGGGATGCACCTGTTCGGATGCGGGTTGAACCGTAAAGTGTTCTTTGCATCGTGTGAAAAATTGATCCGATGTAAGTCCGTTGAGGTCTTTTACCAGCCGATTATAATCCATAATCCTTAACTGACTCGCAGGGAATGCCACCGCCAGGAAAAAATTATATTCCTCATCGCCGTGGTGATGTGGATTTGCGGCTTTCCGTTCGCGTCCGACAGTTGATGCCGCCGCTGAGCGGTGGTGCCCATCGGCAATATAGAGATGAGGAGCTGCTGCAAAACGATTAGTAAGTGCAGTGATATCCTTCTGATCATCGATCACCCACGATTGATGACGGATGCCATCGACGGCGGCGTGATCGTTGACGGGGGGATGTGTAACGGTTCTTGCCACGATCTCGTTAATCGGTGTGTCATCCGGATAGATGAGGAAAATGGGTCCGCTGTGTGAATTCGTCACGCGCACATGATTACAGCGGTCTTCTTCCTTGTCCTTCCGTGTTAGCTCGTGTTTCTTGATCGTGCCGTTCCAGTATTCCTCGACCGATGCGCATCCGACAATTCCATACTGGGTGCGGCCGTTCATTGTCTGGGCATAGACGTACAGACATGGAGCGGTATCGGGGATAAGGATACCATCATGAATAAGTTTTTGAAGATTCTCTTTTCCTTTTTCGTAAACACGCGGATCGTGTAGATTAATTGAAGGATCGAGATCGACTTCGGGTTTTCCGACATGTAAAAACGAGTACGGATGCCCTTTCACTTCTTCACGGGCCTCATCGGAGTCAAGAACATCATAGGGTCTTGCCGCGACCTCGGCGGCGAATTCAGGTCTTGGTCGATATGCGATGAATGGTCGCAGTGTGGCCATGAAGGTCTCAAATATGGGCTATACTTTTTCCGGTGTAAGTGTTTTTATAACTTTGAGCGCGATCTCTGTCCCGATGCGATCCTGTGCCTCGATTGTCTGACCGCCAATATGAGGTGAGACACTGACGCGCGGATGATTGATCAGCGCATGTTGGGCTTCGGTCGGTGGTTCATTGATGAAGACATCGAGTGCAGCACCGGCAACTTTTCCGCTATTGAGTGCGTCGAGTAGAGCCGCCTCATCAACGACGCCGCCACGGGCGCAATTTATCAGGATCACTCCCTTTTTCATCTGGTCGAATTCCGCTTTTCCTATTGCCGGTCCATGCTGTTTATCGTATGGGAGATGGAGCGTGATGAAGTCGGAATTTTTCAACAGCCGCTCTTTTGTAGTGATCTCGACGAAGAAATCCATCGCCGTGAATGGTGGATCATAGGCGAGAACCTGCATTCCCATACCGAGAGCACGCCGGGCAACTTCTTTTCCGATATTGCCGAGTCCAAGAATTCCGAGTGTTTTTTTGTATAACTCGATACCGTTCGAGTATTCCTTCTTGGGCCATTTCCCCTGACGCATGTCCATTGTACTGACATGGAGAAAACGGCTGATTGCCAGCATATGGCCGATAGCAAGCTCCGCAACCGAGACCGCCGAAGCACCCGGGGTATTCAGCACGGGAATTCCTCGTTGTTCTGCGGTCTTCACATCGATATTATCTACGCCGACACCGCCACGTGCGATTACTTTTAGATTCTTGCCTGCCTCGATGACTTCCTTCGTAACCTTTGTTGCCGAGCGAACAATAATACAATCATACACTCCTATCTGAGCGACGAGTTCTTCCGGTGTGAGTTTTTTCTGAACGACTTCATAGCCCGCATCAGTAAGGATTTTCGCCCCTTCAGGTGATATGCCGTCGGTGATGAGGATTTTCATAGTTTACCTCAAGGAAAATAAGAGTTGAATAATTAGTCTGAATGAACTATATAATTAATAAAATATGAAAAATTTCTGTGATGAGCAACTGATTTCACATCAATATTTGTCCGGGATAGCAGGGGGAGAGTAGCTTTTTTCAAAAAAAAGGAGTATTATTAATTAACTGTAACACTTTTTAAGTCCCGGCCCCTTATCACTCAGGAGTAAATTTTATGGCGACACGTTCACACAATTTTTTTGCCGGCCCGGCAGTTCTTCCGTACTCAGTCCTCGAAGAATCGCGGGATGCGATCATGGACTTTGCGAATCTCGGGGTTTCAATTCTCGAGGTCAGTCACCGTTCAAAGGAATTTGATGCTGTTATTCTCGATGCCCAGAAAGATGCACTCGCCATCATGGGACTCTCGCCTGATGAGTATTCTGTGATCTTTCTCAGTGGTGGTGCGAGTCTACAGTTTGCCATGGTTCCGATGAATTTCATGCATAAGAAAGCGGACTATGTCATTACCGGCGAGTGGGCGACGAAGGCGGCAAAGGAAGCAAAACTCTTTGGAGAGGTTGTAGAAGCCGCTTCTTCAAAAGAAACAAAATTTAATCAAATCCCAAAGAACATCACGTTCTCAAAGGATGCCGATTATGTTCACATCACAACCAACAACACGATCTATGGCTCGGAGTGGAAGACCATACCGGATGTGGGTAGCCTTCCTCTTGTGGCCGATATGTCGTCGGATATGTTAAGCCGGAAAATTGATTTTAGTAAATTCAGCTTGATATATGCCGGTGCCCAAAAAAATATCGGTCCTGCCGGCGTCGTGATGGTTGTTATTAAGAAGAAATGGATGGAAGAAAAGGCAAAGGATAATATCCCGTCTATGCTGAAGTACAAAATCCATGTTGAGAAACAATCGGTCTATAATACGCCGCCTGTCTATGCCGTTTACGTTCTAGGAAAAACCTTGAAATGGATAATAAAAGAGGGTGGTGTTGAAGCACTCCAAATACGAAACGAGAAAAAAGCCAGAATGATCTATGACGTCATTGATGTGCATTCCGATTTTTACAAAGGGACCATCGTAGTGAAGGAAGATCGTTCATTGATGAATATTACATGGAATCTTCCGACGCCGGAGCTTGAAGATAAATTTGTGAGTGAGGCGAAGGCAAAAAAAATGCTCGGACTGAAAGGTCATCGTTCTGTCGGCGGCATACGCGCCTCGGTGTACAACGCCTGTCCGATAGAATCGATAGAGCTTCTGGCAAAATTCATGGAGGAATTCTATAAGGCAAATAAATAAAAAGATGAATGACAAAGCGATAGAACCCTCCTGCAATGATCAAGGAGGGTTTTTTATTTTATATGTGTGCGGTCGATTTCCATTTCTTGACTCTCGGCACTAAAGTTGGTATATTTTTATAATAAATATGAGATTGTACGTGAGTGATCCTATATCGTCCTCTTCCCATTATGGTGCTTCCCGATTGCAGTACAGGGAGTCGGCTTCTATAATACGGAAGACTGTTCTTACAAACGGGCTCCGGGTCGTCACCGAAGAGGTTCCGAATATCCATTCAGTCTCCATCGGTGTTTGGATCGATGTGGGATCGAGAGACGAAGACACAAGGAATAACGGGATTGCTCATTTTCTTGAGCACGCTGTATTTAAAGGAACGATCCATCGCCGTGGAGCCGAGATTGCCCGGTCTCTTGAATCCATAGGAGGCTATCTCAACGCTTTTACGGGGAAGGAACATACCTGCTTTTATGCGCGGGTGATGGATGAGTATACGCCATTAGCGGTGGATGTCCTGGCTGACCTGGTCCTTTTCCCAGCATTTCCGGTACGTGGAGTCGAGAAAGAACGGCTTGTTATTCTCGAGGAATTGAAAGACGTCGAAGACACGCCCGATGATGTCATCTTTGATTATTTCGAGAGAAACCTCTACCAGCCGTATCCGCTTTCATTTCCGGTAATCGGGAATGCGGAAAACGTTGCATCGTTCTCGCGAAACGGACTCCTCTCGTTCGTGGATCGACATTACACAGCCGGGAATATGGTCGTTGCAGCTGCGGGTAAAGTCAATCACGAGAAATTTATTGATCTTGTCGAAAAGAAATTTCGATCGGCCCGTCTAGGAAAAGCAAAGCGGCGACGATCACAGATGAATTACCATCGGGTGGATCATTCGGAATATGTCAAACCGATCAGTCAGGCACACGTGTGCCTCGGCAGAATTACCGAAGGCATTAAAAGTCCGTACCGGTATCCGCTGATCGTTCTTAATACGATTCTTGGGGATGGTATGAGCTCGCGGCTCTACCAGAAAATCCGTGAAAAGCGTGGAGTCGCATACTCTATTTATTCGTTTATCAACCTGCTGGCCGATACAGGTTCGTTCGGTATTTATCTCGAGACAGATAAACGAAACGTAAAGACAAGCATGGATTTGATCCGAAGGGAACTCAGCGCACTCCGGGTCAAACCGGTATCCACCAAAGAAATTGGAAGGGCCAAAGCCCAGATGAAGGGGAACATTTTACTCGGGCTCGAGGGAATGTCGAATCGAATGATGAGACTGGGTACGAACGAGTTATATTTCGGTTACGTACCGTCATTGGAATCACTTATTCGAGAGCTCGATGCGGTAACACCGGAAAAACTTCATCGTCTTGCCTGCAGGATATTTAAAGATAAAGAATTCTCAACTGTCGTCATTCAGCCTGCGTGACGAACGGCGATAAAAAAGACTATGCTTACTGTTAATAATATCAGCGAACGGTTGTTGAAAGCCCAATATGCGGTCCGGGGACCCATAGTCAGTCGTGCGCAACAGCTCGAAGAGCAGGGGAAAAAGATCATCTACTGCAATATTGGAAATCCGCAGGCACTGAAACAACGCCCCATAACATACCTGCGACAGATTCTCAGCCTTGTGGAATACCCTGAACTTCTTGACACTCCCCAGGGAAAAAGTCTCTTTCCGTCTGATGTGGTCGAAAAAGTGCGGACAATGTTTGCGCGATATCCTTTCGGCACAGGAGCGTATTCCCAGAGCATGGGGATTCCATTTATACGCGAGGCAATTGCCGAGTTCATCCAACGCCGCGATGGAGTTACTGCGGATAAAGAACATATCATCCTTACCGATGGCGCAAGCAAGGCAGCCCAGGCAGTAATCCTCGCTCTTCAGAAAAGTGAACATGATGGATTGATGATACCCATACCACAATATCCACTTTATAGTGCGACAATTGAATTGCACGGTGGAAAACAAATTGGGTACATCCTCGATGAAGCGAACCACTGGCAGCTAAGCGAGCGTGTTGTGGAAGAACGTATTGCAGAAGCGCAGCGTGATGGGATCCATCCGGTCGCCATCGTGGTGATAAATCCGGGGAATCCAACCGGTGCTGTTCTTTCGTACGAAAATATCGCAATGGTGGTTAATTTCGCGCGCCGTCATAAGCTTTCAATACTCGCCGATGAGGTATATCAGGATAATGTATACGACCAGGGCAGTAAGTTTTATTCGTTCGCAAAAGTCATGAATGATATGCACGAGACAGGTATCTCTTTATTCAGCTATAATTCGGTCTCAAAAGGTTTCTTGGGTGAATGCGGACACAGGGGTGGCTATATCGAGTTCCGGAATATCCCCAACGACGTCGTGGCACAGTTTGAGAAGTTTTTTTCAATCAGCCTGTGTGCAAACCTTCCGGGACAATTTGCAACCTACGTCATGGTTGCGCCTCCCCAGCCCGGCGAAGAAAGTTATAATTTGTATCAACGGGAACGTCAAATAGTACTTGATTCCCTGAAGAAAAAGGCTCAAATTCTTACACAGGGAATCAACTTGATAAAAGGAATGTCGATCGCGCTGCCTCATGGAGCAATGTATGCTTTTGTACGGTTTACACTACCGGTGGAAAAAGGAGTGTATCCCGATTCAATGACGCCGGAAGAGCGTTATGTTTATGAAGAAAAAAGAGATACAGAATATTGTCTGACACTTTTAGAAGAAACAGGGATTTGTGTTATACCCGGTTCAGGTTTCGGTCATCTCCCCGGAACTCTCCATTTCCGCACGACCTTCCTGCCGCCGGTTGAGGAAATTGAAACTTTCATTGTAAAACTTAAAGAGTTCCACGAACGGTATGTAACGCGATGGTAAAAATCATAATTGACGATAAAGAATTTAAGGTGGAAAATGGGCGTACTGTAATTCAGGCCGCACAGGAAAATGGAATTGTGATACCTCATTTTTGCTGGCATCCCAAACTATCGATATCGGGAAACTGCCGCATGTGTCTGGTGGAAATCGAGAAAATGCCGAAACTCGCCATAGCCTGTGCAATGCAGGTTGCCGATGGAATGGTCGTCAGGACCATGTCGGACAAAGCAGTCAAGGCACGGGAAGCGGTAATGGAGTTTCTGCTTATCAACCATCCCCTCGATTGTCCGATTTGTGACGAAGCCGGCGAATGTAAACTGCAGGATTATTCGTATAAATACAGCACCGGTATCAGCCGGTTCGATGAAGATAAGGTTCACAAGCCAAAACGAGTTCCGATCGGACCGAATGTCATGTTCGATTCCGAGCGTTGCATTCTCTGTTCCCGATGCATCAGATTCTGCGATGAGATTGTAGGTAAGCATCAATTGCAGTTTGTTCAACGAGGCGACCGGACGAGAATTGTGACATTCCCCGGCGAGCAGCTCGATCATCCCTACTCGATGAATGTTATAGAATTGTGCCCTGTTGGGGCGCTTACGAGCCGGGACTTTCGTTTTAAGGCTCGTGTGTGGGAATTATCGAACACAGATTCAATCTGCACCGGCTGTGCGCGCGGATGCAGCATGAACATATGGGTCCGCAATAATGAAATTCTCCGCCTCACTCCGCGGTATAATGAAGCGGTTAATGGCCATTGGATGTGCGACCATGGGCGATTGAATACGTTCAAGCACATCAATTCAGAGACTAGGTTAAAGGCTTCCAGGTTTCGCCGGCAGGGTGATTTTGTCGATGTCAGCTGGGACGAAGCCATCGCTCGGATTGGATCGGAATTGAGAACATATAAAGGTCCCGAGATTGCCGGTATCGGCTCGCCATATGCCACCAACGAGGATAATTATATTTTTGTGAAGTTCATGCGCGACGTCATGGGGACGAAATACCTCGATTTTGTGCGTGAGCGCCGTGACGGCGATGAAGATGCTCTTCTGATTCGTGCCGATAAGACGCCGAATACGACTGGAGCTCTGGAAGTCGGCGTCAAACCTCTACCGGACGGATTGGATTTTAAGGGAATACTGGGAGCGATTAACGAAGGGAAAATCCGCGCCCTATATTTGCTCGATCATAATATTGCTGCGCTTCCGGGGGTGACAGAGATTCTTGCCAAGCTCGATCTGCTCATAGTCCATGCGATAAACGAAAACGAAACGACACGCATCGCCGACATCGTTGTTCCCTGTTCAACATATGCCGAATGTAACGGTACGTATACGAACTTTAATCGGCGCGTTCAGCGAATCAGACCGGCAGTTGCAACGCTAGAGCTTGATCGCACTCTCGACGGATTTGCCTTGAGCCGGCTCGATAAATTTGGAACTCAGTTTGATAAATGGGGGAAATCGGTGAAGCTTGATGCACGACCTACATGGCGGATCATTTCGAGCATCGCCTCATTGATGGGAGCGAAGTTTAAATTCGGCTCTGCAGAAGAAGTGTTTGATGAACTGGCATCAACAATCCCTGCGTTCAAAGGACTGACATATCAGGCCATCGGAACTCAAGGCGCGTCGTTGCAACGGTGAGAAATCAGCAGGGATCAAGATTTTATGGCCGGTATTAATTAAAAAGGAAAAATTATAAAGTAAAAAGTGTGAAGTGATTCTCAGAGAAATTATATCTTTTGCATTTTCCCTTCAACACTTTTTCTCCCTCGACTCGCACTTCCGCAAAATCGAGAAGTGCTCGCTCGGGATAAACTTTTTTAATTCTCGTCCTGAGCCGGTCGAAGGATTCACTTTTTCCTTAAAAACAGCCATTTAGTTTAATAAAAGTCGATGGAATTCTTCATTATTACATTCATCAAGATCGTCTTCATCCTGATCGTTTTGCTGCTGACGGTTGCCTATACGACCCTTGCAGAACGGCGCATTAGTGCGGCAATCCAGAACAGACTCGGCCCAAACCGGGTAGGATGGCAGGGGCTGCTTCAGCCGATTGCCGATGTGATGAAGTTATTCATCAAGGAAGATATTGTTCCGAAAGCGTCAAACAGGTTCATCCATAATCTTGCCCCGGTTATCTCTCTCACGGTTGCACTCACAACATTTGCGGTTATTCCGTTTGGCGATCGTATTACAATCTTCGGCTACGACGTTAAGCTGCAGATTGCCGATGTCAATATCGGCGTACTTTATATTCTAGCTCTGACGTCGATGGGTGTCTATGGCATTACATTGAGCGGTTGGTCGTCGGGGAGCAAATATTCACTGCTGGGCGGACTGCGGTCCTCTGCACAGATGATCAGTTATGAGTTGTCTATGGGACTGTCCGTCATCGGCGTTGTCATGGTGGCCGGAACACTGCAGCTCGACGGAATCGTGAAGGCTCAATCAGGCTGGCACTGGAATATTGTGCTGCAGCCGATCGGCTTTATTACATTTCTGGTTGCCTCATTCGCTGAGACGAATCGGCTGCCTTTTGATCTTCCGGAAGCCGAACCGGAACTTGTCGGCGGATATCTGACAGAATACAGCGGAATGCGATTCGGCTCGTTCTACCTCAGCGAGTATATGAATATGGTCGTGTCTGCGTCGCTCGTGTCCACTCTGTACCTCGGAGGGTGGCAATTCCCGTATTTGCAGACGTTCGGATTTTCCCCATTTGTAACAACGATCATTCAGTTCTTCACATTGGGGGCTAAGATTGTTTTTATGATATTCTTTTATATCTGGGTGCGGTGGACAATTCCGCGCTTCAGGTATGATCAGTTGATGAATATGGGGTGGAAGATGATGCTTCCACTTTCTATAGCGAATATCATAGTGACGGGTATTGTACTTTTATTGATTTGAACGGAAACTGTGATGGCTGATAACATAAAAATCGTACGGAAAAAAGATTTTACATTCTTACAGCGGATGTATGCTCCTGAAATTCTCAAAGGACTTCTTGTAACGCTCAGGCAGATATTTAAGCCGAAGTTCACGCGGGAATATCCGGAAGAGGTCTGGATTCCGCCTTCGTCGTATCGGGGACGACCGGTACTGGTGGAAGAGCAGGGGGTCGAGCGATGTGTTGCGTGCGGATTATGCGCAAGAGTTTGTCCGGCTCTTGCTATCGAGGTTCAGGCATCAGAAACAGAGCTTGAGAAAGAACGATATCCGGTCCTCTTTGAAATCAATATGCTGCGATGCATTTTCTGCGGCTTCTGTGAAGAGGTCTGCCCGGAAGAGGCAATCGTTATGAGCAAAGATTACGAGCTTTCTTTCTACGATCCTAAGGAAGCGATTTTTGGAAAAGACAAACTGCTGAAGCCTGCTGACGAGCTGCGAGACCATCTGGAATTCCTCAGAAAGAACCGGTAAGAGTATCTATCCGTTGTCACTCCCCAAAAAATCGAATCTGATCCATTGTTTTTTGTAACCTAATATCCTTTTGATCTGACATATATATATGAACCTCCGCGACCTTTGCGGATCCCCACGGACCGTAGGCCTCTGTGTTCTCCGTGTCAGTGCTCCTATGATTAATTCTGATCCTAAAAAGGGAGCACAGTACCACATATAGCTTTTTCTACCGATGTGGTATTATATTTTTATCATAGATAAAAAGAAAACACCACAGAGATAAAAGACAATAGATGGTGCTGTGACCCTTAATTTTAAGAATAGTAGAAGGGTCACCGACACAGAGATCACAGAGAACATTCAGATTGCAATCAAGCACAAAGGTCTACGACCTGTAAGGACACGGAGGACAAAGATCATTTCTAACCAATAAAGGATCCTCCCATGCTTTCACAGACTCTCAGCGGTTCCACATTCGGTATCGACGCTATCCTCTTCAGACGGTTGATATGAGCATTGAAGACCAAGAATTTGTTATTTTCACACCCCGAAGGGGTGAGATATTTCAACAAGGGGCGCAGCCCCTTGAGCAGAAACTTAAAAAATAAGAACCCTGAAAGGGTGAGATAATACTTATGCCACAATCTCTCAGTAAGGTAGCAATACATATCGTGTTCTCAACAAAGAACCGGACTCATGAATTTACAAATCCTTCGATCCGGGATGAATTGCATGCATATCTAGGAGGTACGTGCAAAGCATTGAGATGTCCCGCGATAATTGTAGGCGGATGGACCGAGCATATTCACATTCTTTGCCTTTTAAACAGAATAATATCAATATCTGACCTCTTGAAAGGATTAAAAATCGAATCGTCAAAATGGTTAAAAACCAAGGACACACACCTCAGGAATTTCTCCTGGCAGGCAGGATACGGTGTCTTCTCGGTGAGTGAATCATCGATAGAGAAAGTGAAGCGTTATATTCAGAATCAAGAGGACCATCATAGGAAGAAGACATTTAAAGAAGAATACGTTGAATTCCTCAAAGAGAATTTGATCTCATATAACGAGCAATATGTCTGGGATTAACTGACACAATACGAGGAGAGTTATCGCACCCTTACAGGGTGCTGAGGGTGTATGTATCATGTATATTCCTTGGGATTTCATCCCAAGTTGAATTATTGGACCCTTTCAGGGTCGCTAATCACGGTGGTGTTACAAATCTATCTTGAATACTCTATCAGATATCATGCCATGCTAATAGACACCACGAAGGGGTGAGATATTTCAACAAGGGGCGCAGCCCCTTGAATCTGAATAAATATAAACGTCATAACCCTGAAAGGGTGAGATAATACATCATCAATCGGAGGATCCTCCCATGCTTTCACAGACTCTCAGCGGTGCTACGTTCGGTATCAATGCATTCCTTATTGAAATCGAAACCCACATCGAAAAGGCCCTGCGTAATTTCTTTCTCGTCGGACTCCCCGACAATGCCGTCAAAGAGAGCCGCGAGCGGGTGACCGCCGCAATTAAAAACTCCGGCTACCAGTTTCCCCATCACCGAATTACCGTTAATATGGCGCCCGCCGATTTGAAAAAAGAAGGATCGGCGTTCGATCTACCTATTGCTATCGGAGTCCTTGCCGCAACGCAGCAGCTCGAGGCAGAGATCCTTTCCGACGTTGTAATGCTCGGCGAGCTTGCACTTGATGGAACGCTCCGGCCGGTTCATGGTGCACTTCCGATTGCACTGGAAACCCGCCGCCGCGGAAAACCGAAGATCATCGTACCGCGTGAGAATGCAAAAGAAGCCGCGATGATTCAGGGACTTGAAGTCTATCCGATGTCGTCGCTCCTCGAAGTGGTCGATTTCTTAAACGGCGAGCATCGGATGCTCAAACCGTTTCAGGTCTCGATCGACGAAATATTTTCGGTCGATCAGAAATACACACAGGATTTCAGCGATGTGCGCGGACAGGAAAACGTGAAGCGGGCACTCGAGGTGGCCGCGGCCGGCGGACATAATGTGATTATGATCGGACCTCCCGGCTCGGGCAAAACGATGCTCGCAAAACGGCTGCCGTCGATCTTACCGCCACTGACGTTCGAAGAAGCTGTGGAAACGACGAAGATTCATTCTGTGGCCGGATTACTGCCGCCGGATACGGCGCTGGTAACCGAACGGCCGTTCCGCTCGCCGCACCATACGATATCCGACAGTGCACTTGTCGGCGGCGGATCGATCCCAAGGCCGGGAGAGATATCGCTCGCTCATCACGGTGTGCTGTTTCTTGATGAGTTACCGGAGTTTGCGAGGAACGTACTTGAAGTGTTGCGCCAGCCGATCGAGGACGGACATGTATGCATCAGCCGCTCGAAGATGTCGGTAGATTTCCCTGCAAGTTTCATGCTTGTCTGTGCAATGAATCCCTGTCCCTGCGGTTTTTCAACCGATCCGACCAAAGAATGCACATGCGGTTCATACAAGATTCAAAAATACATGGCGAAAATCTCGGGGCCGTTGCTCGATCGAATCGACATTCATATCGAAGTCCCTGCTGTGAAGTATAAAGAATTGTCTATGAAGCAGTCGGGCGAGAACTCGGCTTCAATTAGAAAGCGGGTAGTAGTGGCAAGAGACCGGCAGTTAAAGCGCTTCGCAAACCGTGCCGGTATGTTTTCCAACGCCGTAATGGTTTCAAAAGACATCCGCGAGTTCTGTCCGATTGATTCGGCGGGTGAAGAGCTAATGAAGATGGCGATTACAAAGCTTGGACTCTCGGCGCGGGCGTATGACCGGATACTCAAAGTCTCACGGACGATAGCCGATCTTGCCGGGTCAGATTCAATTCGGCCGGAGCATATCAGTGAAGCGATACAATATAGGACGCTGGATAGAAATCTATGGGAGTAAATAATTAAAGGTAGAGGCAGAGGTAGAGGTGAAGGTTTGGAGGAATTTGTGGGAGTGAGTATCGAGAGAGATAAAAAGGAATTTATCATATTAGGTCATTACAAAGAATTAAAAGGGAAAAAATTAAATATTTATTCAATTAGTTGGAAAGGACACATTCGGATGATATCTTGACTTTCATAGGGATTATCTCGATTTTTGATCTAGATCTTTACTCATTATATGAATAATCAAACCAGTTATGGGAAAATTATATGATCAAGCCATCGATTTTCATCGGTTCGTCTAAAGAGGCTCTTGAATTTGCACGAGCTGTACAAGACCAATTGAGTGACGTTGCTGTAGGTACCGTATGGAATGAATTGCCATTTACTCCCGGTACATTTTCATTGGAAGTACTTTTAAATGCAGTCGAGAGGTTTGACTTTTCTGTTTTCGTTTTTAGCCCAGATGACAAAATATTAAGTCGGGGAAATAAAGGATCTGCTCCCCGTGACAATGTCATATTCGAACTTGGATTATTTATGGGACGTCTTGGAAAGTCACGTTCCTTCGTCCTTTGTCAGGCTAAAACCAATCTCAAATTATTATCTGATTTAAGTGGCCTTATTTTTTTGTCATATGAATGGCCGAATAATAATAAGAATATGGCATCAGCAATTGGACCTGCTTGTACTAGGATTCGTGGAGCGGTGAGGGATCTAGGTCTTTATCAAGGTAATTTAAAACAACTCAATCAAGTGAAAGAAGATATACTGGAACATGAACGAAGGCTTCTGGAACAACAGGAGATTGTCAATCAACTTGTGATCTTCTCTATGTCTGAACCAATATTTAAAAAGTTACAAGATTTATATTTAAAGAAACGTTATGGGGGTGAATATATCTATCAGTCGCAATATGAAGAGATTAACAGGAGAGAATTCTATTATCTCCGTGACCATGGATATCTTGCTTTGGAAGGAGGGGGATTCTTTGATCCAGGTCCAGACTTGATTGGTCAGGATTTAGTAAGACTCGTAAACCTCACTCCAATAGGAAATTTTTTTGTTGAACAAAGGGAAAAGCTAGAACGTGAATTAAATGATAGGAAATAGTAAAAATAAATCTCAAACTGACTGAGTATCTAATGTACAAGGAATGGTACTAGGTATGGGATTAGATTGGTCAAAAATTGATCACTGGCAAAAATTTCAACGTTTGGTAAACGCCCTCTTTTGTTCTGAAATTAATGATTCTGGTTTTTTCCAACCTTCTAATCCTTACATAGGAGCGGACGGTGGCTGGGATGGACGGTATAGCGGAAAATATCCTCCGGAAGGTATTGTGGGATTGTTTTCTATACAGTCAAAATCTACTACAAAAGAATATAAAGCTGCCGTTGATTGGTTAAAAGGCGAGCTGCTTGGTGGAGCAGATGAAATAGGAGAAATTAAGAAAGCAGAAAAAAACAATGTGGAGCATCTTCGAATTGCCACCAATGCAGAACTTAAAATTGATCAAGTTGATGAATTGGAAAAGCTAGTAGAAAGAACGAAACTTAAAAGTCTAAAGATATGGTATCGGGAACAATTGTCACAACGAATTATCAGGGAACCGTTTATTCGCTATTACTTTTTTGACAATCCCCAGATATCCGCTTTTATCCCTGCTGATATTTATTTCACTGAGATTGAAAAAACATTACAGAATTTTCTTACCTCGATATTTCAAGGTTTACTAACTACATTCTTGAATTTCAAAATTTTATAACCTCTGCCGGGAAACAGGTACTGTTAATCCATGCCCCCGGAGGTTATGGCAAATCTCATTTACTAAGGGAAATTTCCAGAAACTCAAATAAGTATGACTCTGAGCGAAAAGTATTATTTTTTCGACCGGAGCATATTAGTGAAGCGATTCAGTATCGTACACTGGATAGAAATCTATGGGAGTAAATAGTTAAAGGTAGAGGTAGAGGTAAAGGTTGAGAGGAATTTATAGGATTGAGTGGAATGAATGGAGTACGATGACAAAACGATGCAGCAAATAAATATTACCTCCGAATTTCCCGTAGTTGTGGAATGGCACTAAGTGACGGTCTGTCTTTCGGATCCACACAGATAAGACTTCCGGTGCGATCGAAGCGGTAGCGCTTTCCTGATACCGTGCCCATAACGGTCAAACCGGTTCTTCCGATGTATTCAAAACAGACTGCAATTTTTTTTTCAGTTGCCTGTGGTGGGAATGTATTTGTCTGAAAAGTATTATGTATGTGATATGACAGTCCGGTTTGTTCTGCAGTTCGCTTCTGCCCGCAACACGACATGATTATTTCTCCTTGTCTTCAAAATATTGTGGTGTAATATTGTCTTGCTCATGATGAGTCACACGTTCGATAATAATTGCTCCTGCTGAGAGCGAGAGCCATAATAAAATTTTTTCATCCCAGGCATTTCCAATCCAGAGTCCGAAGGGTAAAGATACCCACATGCTCAAACAATAAAAACAATCCAGCAGATTTCCCCAGAACCCGTTACCTACACTCTGACGAAAGCGGAAAAAGATGTCCCACGGGCCGTCTTCTTTATTCAATAAGTGTGTGATTCGCCATACGCAGAGGATTCCGAGCATCAACCAATATAGATTCATTTTCGTCTCCAATAAAAATATCCTGCCGTCCTGAGCAGACGGCAGGATCGTGATTGATGTTCATACTGTGATCATAAAACTATATTCGCTGTAGTTTGTATGATTCCACAGGCTGTGATCGCAATGAACGATCGTCCGTTTATGAGCACGTAGTTCAAGCTGGTAGCAGCATGATTCCGGGAATACATGATGAGCAGGAACACGCAAACGAATCGCGCCACCTTTCCAGATCGGTGAGGCTGCTCCTGCCGTAAGTGCATCTGCGTAGGTCGGACCTACCTGAACGGCAGCGGGGACCGGAGCACCCCCCAGCGGTGCCATCGTCATACCGGCGAGCCCGAGAACATGTTTTACGAGATTCACATCGTAAGTTGCATCGAGTGTGAAGTACGCCAGGTGACCCTCAGGATCATATGCAAAGAAGTCGATCTGCAAAATATCGGAATTGTTAATGCTCGTCGTTGAACAAGCGTTAACATTCGATTCTGTCCCGTCAGCATGAATGATCTTCACCGCTATGAAGTTCGTATCCGGTTCCATGGTGCAGTAGTGGACGGTTCCACCGCCGCACGGATGATCGGGCGTGCTTGCCGGATGACCGCTCCCTGCGCCCATAATCCTGTTATCGATTCGTAACACAAGGTTATTCAGGTCAGGCGTGCTGCAAATCGGAAGGATTAATGGATTAGCCAGATGACCGCCGATAAGACTGTAACCTTTCATCCGGAGTTGGTAGAGACCGTTCAGAAACGGATTCTCCGTCAGCCAGTTCATCAGAGACAAATAATTATCCGCCATCCAGAATTGCGTCACATTCCATGCAAGCGGGTTATGAGTAGCCTCATAGTATTGACGGCTTTCGAACACAAGTTTTCCGTCAATCGTAGTAAGGAATGGAACACTCACGAATGTAGTGGTCGATGGGATATAATATTTACGAGGAATATCTCCGACGTTTGAAGCCGGCAGATCGTTCCACGTCACACCATTATCGTGTGAGAATTCAAACTGGTAGTAATCGACATCGTTCCCGACCTGCCCCTGAATGAGCACATTACCGCCATACGGACGATCGCCGTACGACGAGACAATTCCGGGATTTTGGTATCCGGCAGGTGTCGCCGACGCACCGGCATTACCGCCGATGTTGTTGATCGAATCCCAGCAGACGTTCGTGATAACGACACACGATCCATCCGGGTCATCCCCCTGGCCGAGACAGCAAGCTTTATCGTTAGCGACAAGTGTTACATCGAGTGTCGTAGGAATATTCCACCGCGTGTCGCCGATGTTTTCTTCAACGATCGCCGTCCCCGGCAATTCGCAATCCTGTGTCACACGGAAAATAATATCCGGCGTGCAATCCCACCATGGATGCCACGGCCACCACGGCCATAGTCTAAGGCGTTCCAGCGCAGGAACAGCAGGAATTTTTTTGAGCAATTTATCACGTACGGCTTCAAGGAATGACGGTTCGACAGGAATTTTTCCAACCGTTTCAGACGGTTCTCTTCCGGAGGCGAGAAATTTTTTCGTCTGTTCAATTGGCGGAGTGATTTGCAGATTTGCAAACTCATCTTCTCCAAGGAGTGGTTTGAATACGCTGATATCCGGCGCCGGATCCGGAATGGGGATCGGGTGCGGTAGCGGTATTTTCTGCAATTCCGGAATGATATGATTGACCAGCAGCGGTTCAAGTTCCCAGAAGCGGTGTCTCCACCACCACCAGGGATACCAGCCGCAGCACCATCTGAACTTGATTTCAAATGAGCCGTCAACGCTTGTTGTCGCACATCCGACATTTTGTTTGCTCACCCACCACCACCATGCATCGATGTCGTAGGCACAGACTTTCGCTCCCGGGACCGGTTTTCCGTCTCCGCATAAAACGCGTCCGTGTATGGTAAATGTACGGCACCATATTAACCACCAATGCCAGTAATAGGGGGGGATGATTATAACGGGAATTCTCAATTCTTTTGCCTCAACAAGCCGGCGAGTATTAATGGCGACGTTGAGCGTCTGCATGCCGAGTAACTCATCGTCATCTGCCGATTCTGGTCCGATCACCGCCCGGAGAGTTTTCGGTTTTTCTGATACCCCGAACGACACAATTCCTTTTCCCTGCGTGTCAAGTTTCACGATCCCGGAAGCCAGGATTTTATCGTTCGATTGAACAAGCAAGACCTTCAATTGTTGTTCGGGTTTGAATCCTTCAATTCCCGATGCATCAATTGGAATTTCGATATTGTAAGAGTTAGGGGAAGGCTTACCACCTTTAGTCGGTACATCCATAATTTTACCTCCTTTTATTTGTGAATAGTAATGTTAATGAATGATACCCTTTCCGATTTTTATTGCTTCCTTCGTCCGACAATTGCCCCGTGTTCTTTCCGACAGAAAGAATACGTGGTAAATCCGACCATGATCGATTATGGATCGGAGGTTGATTCAGAATAGAATCAGTTGATTGACTTTCGGCTTACTTTTTTCTTACCGGACGAGGAAGCCTATATCGAATCGAGCGCTTTTTTCACAAAGTGTGTGTACTATTTATGTCGTGAAGTCTCCTCCGTGTTAATTTGTCACCATCAGAAGTAAAAAAGTTACAAAATAATTCGAGATTATTATCGAACGTAGAAAATGGATATCTTAGGATATCAAGGCCGTATCTTTTGGAATATCCGAGGTTGATTCGTTTCATTCCGAAATAAATACTTCGAGATTTAAGGTTTTCTTGTGATTTTTAACGGTTTTTGGGGTAGTCAGTGTGAAATGGCAAAGTTGTTCGATTAGACTCGGCGACCTGTCCTTGCCTGCTCGCCGACGCCCGAAGGGCTTAGGCGAGCCTGTGTGCCGGAGGCCTTCGCCCCGGGCCGAAGGCTTCAGCGAAGGCGGGTACTACGGCAGGCAGGCGCCGGAATCCGTCGACTTGTCCGCCGGAACAGAGTGCAGGCGGAAAGCGGATGGAGGCGGAAGCCGTACCCTTCGGCACGCCTCCGGCGTGCTCAGTGTAGTACTTTAGTGCGGCGAAGCAGTACTTTAGTGCACCATACTAAAGGACTGCTCGCACCATTCCGTGGTGCTCACCACAAGTGGTTCGATCACACTATCAGCAATAAGGAGAAAAATGAAGATTGTAAATGAGAAAAGCCTTGCTTTAATCCGCGTACGTTCGTAATATTTGGCATTATATTTAGGTTTATTCACGCAGCATAAAATGCGCAGCTACAATCCCGCGCATAGATCACCGGCGTTTAACATATAATAACCTAGTCAATCTGTTTGCGAGGTCATTCATGAAAATTGCAATAACTTCAGATATTCATCTGGGGGATGCGAAGTCGGCGATGGCTTTTAAGGATCAACTATCGGGAGATATTTACGTCGGAAGTAAATATGAAGAATTCACAAAAACAATCAAAGGACGGTTTGGAAACGACCCGTTGGATTACCTTATATTACTGGGAGACATATTTGATTTTTCCGTCTGTTGTTATTATGAATCGTATGAAATAGGAAAACATTTTTTCCAGGAGCTGAAGAATGATAACATAACGAAAGAAATCATTTATGTTCCCGGTAACCATGACTTTGATATCTGGAATACGGTGGAATATCAGGCGAATATTTTAAACCGTATCCAAAATCATAAACTCCCAAGACAATTCAGAATGTCCGTACCCGGTATAATAGATGATAGAGCAAAATCTTTAATCAACGGATTTACTATTCATAACGTCAGTGCAAAAACAATAGCCGGTCAGCCTAAATATGCAGGACTGTTCCTTGACGGGATCACAGACCCTGATCTACCATTCAATTTTGTTTACCCGAATATTTATTTTATAACCGAAGAGGAAACAATACTTATCACGCATGGGCAATATCTTGAGCCGTTCTGGTCCGTTATGGGAGAATGGGCATTGAAAATAATCGACGGCGATCTTGATGTCAAAGATCAAAAACTTCTTGACATGCAGGAATGGGTTGCAATCAATTTTCCGTTGAGCCAGATGAGTTGTTCTGCTCTCGGACAAGCAGGCCCGCTGACGAAAGTCGTTCAAAAGCTCGAACACGAACTGAAAGATAGAAATGTCCAAAGAGTAAAAACATATTTGGACCGTCTGGAAACCGAGATCAAAACCCATCTAAAGGGAATTGGGAAGTTCATCGTCCCAATAGGTTATTATTTTGCCAAAAATGCGATTTTAAAGGCTTTATCAAACATGAAAGATACCAGATACAGGACGGAATTTATGAAAGATCCGGCAGTTCAAGAGCGTTTTAAAAATTTTTACAATTCGACCGTTTATGAAATAAGTGAGATAAAAGATAAATATGGTGTAGATATTCCTCTGCCGACAAAAATGATATTCGGGCATACACACCAGCCTATTCCGTGGAACTCGCCAGAAGCTCTATCCATTGAATTACCTGAGTTACCTAAAGGTACCTCATTTAAAATGTTCAATACGGGTGGTTGGTTGAACGAGATTAACGTACATAATGTACCGAAATTTTGCGGTGCAGAAATATTCTTTTATGAGTCGGGAAAAGGATTTTCATCAGTTGGTATCGGTTAGGCTCATTAAACCGCATTTACAATAACAATAAGACGCAGGTAATAATGGAGATAAAATGGCGAATATCTTAATCAAGGAAATTGAACAGGACCCCGATCTATCCGGATACAATCTGAACGATCTTCCCTTATTATCGAGGCTGAAGTCCCGGTATCTAAGAGCTAAAACGGCTGTGTGCATCGAAAGAGCAAAACTTATTACAGATTACATGAGAAATCCTGATTATCCCGATGAACCGGTGGAAATCACAAGGGCGAAGGCGATCAATTGCTACCTTAGTAAAAGAGAGCCTGTTTTTCATAATGAAAATCTTATAGGAGGTTCATCGACTTCAAAAGAAATCGGAGCGCCTGTTTATCCCGAACTACTCGGCATAAGTATATGGCCCGAGCTCGACACAATCAGCACACGAAAAACAAATCCTCAACTTCTGACAGAAGAGGAAGCTAACCTATTAAATTATGATGTATTTCCCTTCTGGATGGATCGAACAATCCTTGAGGTGACAAGGGAAAAACTTATTCAAGAAAATAGATCTGAACTCAAAGCTCTAAAGCTGATGGAAAAAATTGCGTTTTTTATGGCAGGTAAATCGACCGTAATTTCACATACCGTTCCTTATTATGAGAAAGCTTTAAGTAAAGGATTGATTGCCATTATTGAAGAAGCAAAACAAAAAGTGGAAGAATTAAGAACAAAAAAGTCGGATCCGGAAGTACAAGAAAAGATTATATTCTATGAAGCCGTGCAAATAGCAATGCAGGGAATTATAAATTATGCACAAAATCTGTCGAAAAAATCATTGGAATTATCGGTCAAATCATCAACCGAGGAGGAAAGAAAGAATTTTCTCGAAATGGCCAAAATTTGTGCAAAAGTTCCTGCCCGGCCTGCTGAAACCTTTCGAGAAGCGATAAATGGTCTGTGGCTGTGTCATGTCGGGATCCTGGCAGAAAACGTTAACATGGCAATGAGCCCCGGTAGACTAGATCAGGTTCTTTACCCCTATTTCAAGAAAGATCTTGAGCAAAATCGAATTGACGTCAAGGATGCATTGACCCTTATCGGTTGTCTGTGGTTAAAAATTTCAGATAATACCAATCTTGTTCCGGAAAGCGCTGAGAAAATGTTTGGCGGTGCAGGATCTGTGCCGGCGGTAACCCTTGGAGGAATTGATAAAGATGGAAACGATGCCGTAAATGATTTAACATATCTGATGCTTAAAATAACTGAGCTTCTCGTAATTAAAGATCCGAATGTTAATGCCCGTTATCATAATAAAATAAACGATAAAAAATATCGTGATAGAGTAATCCGCGTCATAATAAATACAAAGGCGATACCCGCTTTTTATAACGATACGGCCAATATAATCTCTTTGGAAAATCAAGGCGTTAGAACTGATCATGCGCGGGATTACGCGATTGTCGGATGTGTCGAGTTAGGCAGCGCCGGTAGGGAATATATGTCTACATCGTCGATATTGTTGAACCTCACGGCAGCGATGGACATGACTCTCTTTAATGGAAAACGTCCGTACATCACGGGCGATCTACAAGTCGGTCCTCAAACAGGCAGGCCGGAAGACTTCAAAACTTTCGAAGAATTTCAAACGGCATTTGAAACACAGTTAAAGTCGCTAATTGAAATGGCGATCGGGTTGAACGAAGAGCTGGGTAAAGCCCATCAGAAACTACTGCCGACGCCGCTTCTTTCCTGCTTTTTTGAAGGTCCCATGGAAAAAGGAAAGGACTTGATCTTCGGCGGGGCTATGTATAACTCTTCGGGTGTGACACACGTTGGTTTTGCAGATGTTTGCGATTCCTTAAACGCCATTGAAGATATGGTCTATTTGAAAAACGTAGCAACGATGACTCAACTGATGGATGCTGTCGATAAAAATTTCGAATATTATGAAAGAATCCATGATTATATCAAGAATTTTGTTCCAAAGTTCGGTATGGACGATTCGATTGCAGAACATCCGATTGCCGTGAAGAATTCTCAACGCCTGATCCGTTTTCTGTACGATCTTTATCAGGGGCATACAAATTATCGCGGCGGTAAATACAGACCGGCGTTTTGGACGATGACAAATCATGCGGGTCTTGGTAAAATCGGTAGAACTCTTCCAAACGGCAGGAAAAATTATGAGGTATTCTCAAGTGGTATAACCCCTGCGTCGCAATGTGCCAGGGATCTGACCGGAGTATATAAATCTGTTGCTGAGCTGGGCAGCAAATTCATCCCGGGAGGTGTTGCATTGAACATGAAATACACACCCCAACTGCATTCGGACGATGGAACATCGTACCTGGAACGTTTCGCCGATATGCTTGAAAGTTATTTTTCACTCGGAGGGATGCAGGTTCAATACAATATCCAGACCTATGAAACGCTGCGGGATGCCCAGAAACACCCTGATAAATATCCCGAATTAATAGTCAGAGTTTCCGGATACTCAGCATACTTCAAAGATTTAAATGAAGCCATGAAACATGAATTGATCACCCGTACGCAATACAGTCTCTTTTCGGGAAAAGCCGAACCTTTGAACAATTCGGATGAAGGAGGTCAATGAGAATGCAAAATCTATTTCGAAAACTCATTACACAGATGGCGAACTTCTTCCGGAGAGTAGTATTGAAACGGTTGATAAAAAAAATAAACAAAGTCATCCGGAATATAGAAAGCGAAATAATGGATGATTTCCTTGAGCTATTGCTCAAAATCATACGACTTGTTCTCCTGGTCGATAACAATTACCGTAGAAATATTGTGGGTTTTAAGGCTCGATACGCTTTTAGAAGTGCAGACGGGAAAATCACCACGTCCGCAATATTCAATGATAACAAAATGATAATAAAGGGAAATGAAATAAAAGATACCAATGTGACCGTGATCTTTAAGGATGGTAAAGCGTTATGGGAATTCCTGATGGCGGAAGATCCCGATGTATTTTCTTTCGTGCTTGAAAATAAGCTCAGCTATAACGGCAATTTGAATTATTTGATGAAATTCGGTTACATGGCAAAACATCTGAAAGTGATTTTCGGAATCTGAATTGATTATGAAACCCTTAATATTTGATATCGTTCATGGATCCTTTGTCGATGGACCCGGCATCCGAACGGTTGTTTTTATGAAAGGATGTCAGTTAAGATGTGTGTGGTGTCAAAATCCGGAATCTCAGAACATAAAACCTGATACGATTTATTATAGAGATAAATGCATCAACTGTGGAAATTGCACGAGCGGTTGCTACTCGATGGCAAGATTGCAAATCGGACAATATATATCGCCTGAAGAACTTGTGAAAATGATTCTTCGTGACCGGGTTTTTTATCAATCCTCTTCAGGCGGGGTTACCTTCACCGGCGGTGAACCGTTGCTATTTATCGACTATCTTTCAAGCGTATGCAAACTATTGAAAAGAGAAAATATCCATATTGCCGTTGAGACCTGCGGTTATTTTCAATTCGAAGAATTTAAAGACAAATTATCTTCTCTTATAGATCTTTTCCTTTACGATATAAAAATCGTGGACCCGGCACAACACATAAAATATACCGGGAAATCGAATGATATTATCCTGGATAATTTCAAAAAACTGATTGATCTTGGTATCGACATAGTACCGAGAATCCCTCTAATTCCCGATTATACCGCGACAAAAGAGAATCTGTCTCTTATCGCCGAATTATTCAGATCATACAGGATTCATAAATATTCATTCCTTCCCTATAATCCTTCGGGTATCGATAAAATGAAAAGATTAAGCCGAGAACCTGAGAAGGGATTAAGGATCAAGCCAATGACGATCGATGAAGAACGAAATTGGATAGAATTTTTTTCAAGTAGAATAAATAATATATCCGGACAATATATAAATATAGGGAGCATACCATGGTTCAAGTAGATTTACCCGCGGCATTCACTATGGGACAGTTATTAGCTTTATCCTCAAAGAAATATTTGAAAAATGAACCCGACATCTTCAAAAACAAACTATTGGGTCCATTGAATCTTTATCTATCTTGCGGCTTTTCACCCGTAGGATTATTTCTTTTGATAGGATGGCCTGCCTGGGAAGTAATGTATATTTCAGGTTGGATAGAAAATCCTGCCAATCATCCTCTGGTTGCAGGATTTTATATCGGCTTTTTAATCGCTATGATGCTTCTTGGAAACATAGGGTTCATGTTAGCACATCATTTATACCGGAGAAATAAAGATAAACTTGTAGTCTATGGTCTCATTATCGGTTGTGTGCTTACCTTTTTACCTTTTTTACTCCGTTGGGGCGTCTGGTGGAAAGTGGGAACCCAGATTGAAATCGATGCAAATATGGGATATTCATTCTGGCAGCCCCCATTTTTTTACGGTTGGTTAGCGATAATGAGCTATCTTGTCATTACGACTCTGTTCGCTGTATACTGGTTCAAAAAAGTGAGCAGTAAAATTTAGTGTAACTTATCAAGGAGGACAACATGTTAGCAATGGATATCCCCGTTTCAATGATGGCTGGAATGGTTCTTGCGGAAGCAGGAAAAGATTTGATAAAAAGTGACAATAAGGAGAAAATTACTTTTTTGAAAGTAGTTGTGCTGATGTACGGCGCAATATTTATTGCTCCGACTCCCGGGTATTATTTTTCCGGTTGGCCTGCATGGGAAACCAATTTTATGTGGGAATGGGTCGATCATATATTGGATTCTCCTGTAAGGGCGGCATTTTCATATGTTTTATTGGCAGTTGCCGTTATACCGACCTACCTCGGTTTAATCGTCGCGATGAAGCTGATAAAAAAAGGCAAGGAAAAACTGGTACGAATAAGCTATATCTCATTACTTGTCCTGGTTGGATTTATTATCCTGGCATTAAAAGATATTACTCTTAATGTATCCAGTACCTATGCGAAGTATCAGGCCGCCGAGTTCTATTCATTCTGGACGCTTCCATTCGCGACCGGATGGGCAATAACTTCGCTTTATTTTTGGGGGTCTCTGGTATTGTTTTATTTATGGCTTCGAAAGAAAAAATAGTGTTTTCTATTGCAGAAGATTAATAAATTTCCATTCTGGATTTTTCGACCGGATTCAGCATTAAGGGCAGCACTTCACCTGGGGCGTCCTAAAATACTACTTCGCTGTGTCAATGGACGACTCGGTCGAGTGAAGTCTAGCACCCATCCAATTATATGATTGTTTTTTAAACTTTGATGGTACTGTGCCCCTTCGTTTGTATACGGAAAAACAGTACCGCTTCGCGGTAATTAATTGTAGGGGCACTAGCTAACGTCACTTAGGATTTTTAGAATACTCGACAGCAAGGGCTTTCACCGGGTTGACGCTATGACGTATGGTTTTGAATTCCGTATTCTCCGGAGGCTTCCTTTTATCCCCACGCGATGGCTCGATAATGCTGAGCTGGCTCTCGAACGATTAGTGCACCGATTCGATATTCCATATCTTTCGTATTCGGGATGGGTGTACACGGGTGTATTTGTGAAAGCGTGAGTGCTGTGATTTGAAGAGAGGCTGTGTGCATCGAGCCCCCACACACTTCGTCATCCCGAACTTGTTTCGGGATCTTGTAAACTGCGTTATATGCAATGATGGCTGTTATTAAGATTTCCCGTACTTTACAAATGTATTGTTCCGGTATTCCCGGAAAGCAGTTTCAAGTTCTTCTTCTGTATTCATGACTACAGGTCCGTACCATGCGATGGATTCGCCTATCGGTTTTCCGGATATCAGGAGAAATCCGATGGAACGGCCTTCTGTCTGAACGACTATTTGATCGCCGTCATCAAACAACACAAGATTTCCGTTGGAAGCGTACGAATCCCTTTCTTCACAAAGGAATCCCTCTCCTTCGATCACATATGCGAAAACGGTATATCCTTTTTTAGTTGCATGAATAAATTCCGAGTGTGCCGGCACGGAAATATCGAGATACTCGGGATCTACGACGATATCCTTCACGGGTCCCGCCGTATTCTTGTAGGAACCGCATACGAGTTTTATCTTTGTACCGTTTTCCAGAACCACTTCCGGAATATCCGATTGTTTTACTTCACGGTATCGCGGATCCATCATTTTGCGGGAAGCCGGAAGATTTGCCCAGAGTTGAAACCCGTACATTGCGCCCTGCTTATCTCCCTTTGGCATTTCCTGATGAATAATACCGCTTCCGGCCGTCATCCATTGAACATCACCCGGAGAAATGACCCCGCTGTTTCCCATGCTGTCTTTGTGTTCTACGGTTCCTTTGAGCACGTACGTGATCGTCTCAATTCCACGGTGAGGATGCCACGGGAATCCTCTGATGTAATCATCCGGATGATCGGACCGAAAATCATCCAGAAGAAGGAAGGGATCGAATTGAGGTACTTCTTTATTTCCCATCGCCCGTTTAAGCCGTACACCCGCTCCTTCAAGAAAAGGCTGGCTTTTGAAGATCTTCTTTATTTTCCTCGTTTCCATAAAACCCCCTTTGCATTTGACGTCGGTTCCCTCGATGCTTGCCCCGAGCTCAGGAACCTGGCTTATGAATTGCCGGGTCATCGAGTCAAAAAGATTTTTTTAAGCAGCCATATCGAGATGACCTCTGAGCCAGAGGATCATTAGCCCGACTTCGTCGGTTGAAGTCTGACGACCATGAGTAACCGATTCAGAACTTCAAAGTAAATACCGTATTCCGACCAGGTTCTGAAATAACCGAGATAGATCCATGATGCAGCTGCATGATCTGGCGTGAAAGACTGAGTCCGATGCCCGAACCGTCCGGTTTCGTTGTAAAAAACGGAATGAATATTTTTTCCAAAGCTTCCTTCTGTATGCCGGGACCATTGTCGATGATCTGGACTATCGGACGACCCGCATTTCCCATACCCGCACTGAGTAAGGCTTCTCCATCCGGTTTTGTACCGGCCCAATCCAGAGCATTCTGCAGTAGATTGATAAGCACCTGTTCGACCAGATTGAGATCCGCGGTGATTTCAAGCGTTTCCGGTTCGATGGACTGTGTAAACCGAATGCCTCTTTCATCAAATTTGGTTTGCATAAGAGGTACCACACGGTTGAAAAGCTCCCGGATGGGGACGATCTCGAATTCCGGTTTAGGAATGCGAGTGAGTTTTCGGTAAGATTCTACGAACTTTAAAAGCCCCTGACTTCGGGATTCAATTGTGGTAATTGCCTGTGATACATCCTGGACTGATTCCCGTATCTCAGGATATTTTTCTAGATCTGTGGAAGCGTTTCCTAAAAGACGATTTGCAGTAGATGCCAGTGAAGCAATCGGAGTAATCGAATTCATAATTTCATGCGTCAGAACCCGGATTAGATTCTGCCATGCCTCCAATTCTTTTTCCTCCAATTCGCTCTGGATGTTCTGAACCGAGATCAATGTGAGCGGTTCATTCTGAAGAATAAAGCGGGTCGCATAAAGAGACAACATCGCGGTATCTCCGGATTCGGATTTCTGAATCTGGATCTGAGTTCTTTCACCCGATTCAAGTTGACGTACGCGAGTCGGCAGGTTCCGTTCGAGGATGCGTAATTGGTCGATATGTTTTAGCTGCGGCATGCCCAGGATCTTTTTCGCCAATGGATTGACGAGGTCGATTTTCCCGTCTTCTTTAAACACGATGATGCCTACACCGATGTGCTGGACGATCGTCTGGAGATAACGAAAATGAGCCTCCTTTTCGGATCTGGTCTTTTGAAATGCCTCAATCACACGGTCAAATGCGGTTCTCAGGGGTTGGAGGGATTTATCCTTTGATGAGAATGAAAACGTTTGAGAAAAATCAGAATACTCAATGGCCTGGAAAAAACGGACCATGTCACGCTGTGGCCGCTCAATAATATGCAACAATTGAAAAATTTGAAAGATTAGAAGACACAAAATCAAGAGGGTAAGGACTGAAATGCCAAATAGAGGAATCAAGTATACCAGGTATCCCACTGTTATCAGAATGAGGAGCATTCGGATTGCATAATGCCAACGAAGGCGGCTATAAATCATATTTTTCCATCCTGCGATAAAGCGATGTGCGTGTAATTCCTAATGCTTCGGCAGCTTTTGTGACATTTCCTTGATGCATAATTAGTGCCTTCCGTAGAAGCATTTTTTCCGCTTCTTCAAGGTTGAGACCATCGAATATTATCCGGTCGGAATTGCTTACAGGATACGCGAGAGCAAAATCCGAAGGCAGATATGACTGACCTTCGTGTAAAATCACGGCACGTTCTATCATATGCCGTAATTCCCTCACATTGCCGGGCCATGGATACTGTTCGAATTGGCGATAGGTTTGCTTATCCACACACTGAATCGGCTTATCATATTTCCGGGAATACAGGCCGATGAAAAAGTCGATCAGAAGCGGGATATCTCCTCGGCGCTCGCGGAGCGGCGGAAGATGTATTTCAACCGTGTTGATCCGGTAGAGAAAATCCTGCCGGAATATGTCTTGGGTAATCCCTTCGTGAACCTGTTTGTTTGTAGCACAGATAAGACGGATATCGAAGGGAATCGGTTTGTTGGATCCCACACGGATAACCTGCCGGGTTTCCAGAACACGGAGCATCTTCGCCTGCAGCGGGAGGGGCAAATTTCCGATCTCATCCAGAAAAAGCGTACCGCCGGAAGCCGCCTCGAATTTACCGGCCCGATCGGCCTGTGCGTCGGTAAACGCTCCCTTAACATGGCCGAAGAGTTCGCTCTCGAACAGGGCTTCCGGAACTGCACCGATGTCGACACCGATGAACACACCCTCGACTCTTTTTGACCGGCGATGGATGGCACGCGCGACAAGTTCCTTGCCGGTGCCGTTTTCTCCCAGGATCAGAATGTTGGCATCAGTTCCGGCCACCTTTTCGATTGTTTGAAAAATCATTTGCATGGCCGGACTCGTGCCGATCATATCATGAAAAGGTTGATCCATGGCTTCGCTCAGATGCCGCTGGCGTACCTCAAGTTGCCGGACTCTGGATCGTGAGCCCCGGAGCTGCATCGCGGACGAAAGTGTGCCCAGCAGTTTTTCGTTCTGCCATGGTTTCAGTACGAAATCAATCGCACCGGCCTTTACTGCCCGAACCGCAGTTTCAATATCGCCGTAAGATGTGATGAGGATAACGATTGAGGAGGGGTCAATTTCAAGGATCTTTTGCAGCCAGTGAAATCCTTCGACGCCGCTTGTGACATCGCGCGTGAAGTTCATATCGAGTAATATGACATCGATAGTCTCGTTCTTCAGTATGCCCGGAAGAGCTGCCGGATTTTTTTCGGTCAGCACAAAATAGGGGACCTGTTTCAGGAGCAATTTTGCGGCTGTAAGAACGTCTTCATTGTCATCCACAACGAGGACGGTTCCAAGAGGTTGCTTCATTACAATCTTCTGTCAGAAATTGAGAATTCTTCGATTTTTATTCATATCCAGGGATACAAACTACAAAAATGATACCGTCTGAAATATCATTAATAATGAGGCTATTGTCAACAAAAACTGTCCGTTTCCGTACACCGGTGTAACGAAACCGGATAGAATCAATAGTCGAAAAACCGAGAATTGCGTTGAAATCACTCTGGCACAATCGTTGCTTAAATAGATGGTGTGTCTTCTGTAAAAGGAAAATGAAATGAATATGAATACGATGGATCGGCCTCTTCAAAAGAAAAAATGGACCTTGAGACGCATCGCGATGATCGGAATCCCCTCGGCTCTCGTTATTTTTTTTCTCATCAATATATTATTCGGTGATCATAGTAGAAGACTCAATGTAGAAAAAGAAAAAATAACCATATCGACTGTCGCCCGCGGGACTTTTCATGATTATATCCCCGTGACAGGTGTGGTCCTTCCGATAGAAACCTTTTTCCTTGATGTTGTCGAAGGGGGAAGGGTAATTCAAAAATATGTTGAAGAAGGCGCAGTTCTTAAAGCGGGGGACCGTATCATAAAACTTGAAAATATTAATCTCACGCTGCAGACGATTTACAACCAATCCCAGGTTGTCCAGCAGGAAAATAATCTCAGGACTTTCAAGTTAGCATTAGAACAGAACAGGCTGAACCTTCAGACCCAAATCCTGAATCTGAATGTTCAGATTCTAAATCAGAGGCGTATCTATGAGATGAATAAGAAGCTCTTTGAGAAGGATCTGATTCCTAAAAATGAATTTGAGAATAGCCGCGATCAATATGAATGTCTTGTTCAAAGTCGTGATCTTTCTCTGCGATCATATACATTGGACTCGCTTTCGCGGGAAGAACAGATAAAGCAATTAGAAATTACGGTAAAACAGTTCCAGAAGAATATGAAATTGATCGAAGATCAGTTTTCAAATTTAATGGTCCGGGCACCCATTAATGGTCAGCTGACGGCGTTGAATGCAGAAATCGGAAAATCGATTGTGCCCGGACAAAACATCGGACAGATAGATAATACGGAAGCGTACAAAGTCCGGATCGATATCGACGAGCATTATATCGCGCGTGTACGGGAAGGCCAGACCGGTGAATGTACTTTTGATGATCGGACATACAAGCTGAAGATTACCAAAGTGTTCGTCCAGGTTACCGATGGTAAATTTCAGGCAGACATGCATTTTATTGGTGATGCGCCGAAGGGTATACGGAGAGGACAAACGCTGCATATCAAATTAGAATTAGGCGGAATGAGTGATGCATTGCTGGTGGAGGCAGGTGGATTTTACCAGACAACGGGGGGACAATGGATTTTCGTCCTTGATAAATCGGGCAGCACTGCAGTGAAACGGACAATAAAAATCGGCAGGCAAAATCCTCAATACTATGAGTTGCTGGAAGGGCTGGAAGCGGGTGAGAAGATCATTACTTCATCGTATGAGAATTACGGTGAAACGGAAAAATTGATTCTCAAATAAGTACAAACTTAAGGAATACTCACAATGATAAAAACCAAAAATCTTAAAAAAATCTATACGACGGAGGAAGTGGAAACCACCGCCCTGAACAACGTGAATTTCGAAGTGAAAAAGGGTGAGTTCGTTTCCATCATGGGACCATCGGGCTGCGGCAAATCCACATTGCTTAACCTGATCGGCATGCTCGACAGTCCGACAGAGGGAGAATATCGTTTTTTCGACGAGGAGGTATCCGGATATTCCGAGAGGCAGAGAGCTCATATACGGAAGCACAACATTGGCTTTGTGTTCCAGAGCTTTAATCTCATTGACGAATTGACGGTCTTCGAAAACATCGAGCTTCCGCTCCTTTACCAAAAGGCATCGCCATCCGACCGGAAAAAGCGAGTCCGTGAGGCGATGGAAAAAATGCAGATCATGCACAGAAAAGGTCATTTTCCGCAGCAGCTCTCCGGCGGACAGCAGCAACGTGTGGCCGTGGCACGGGCGCTTGTGGGCAACCCGAAGCTCATTTTAGCAGATGAACCCACCGGCAACCTTGACTCGGCTCACGGGGAAGAAGTGATGGAAATGTTGTCCAAATTGAATGAAGCCGGCACGACCATCATCATGGTCACCCATTCTCCGGCGTATGCCGAATACGGCAACCGGGTCGTCCACTTGTTTGACGGGCACATCGTGACCGAAAATATGAAAGGGAAGTTTCATGTTTAAGAATTATTTGAAAATGGCAGTTAGAAATTTGTTCCGCCATAAAATGTTTTATTCCATCAATATCTTTGGGTTAGCGATTGGGATGACTTGTTCCCAGTTGATCATGTTGTATGTTACCAACGAGCTGAGTTTTGACCGATTCCATGTCGGCGCTGATCGCATTTTTCGGATTTGTATGACAGGCCGTATCGGAGGCAAGGATCTCCACATAGCAAGAAGTGTCCGCCCGATGGCATCAACGCTTGTAAATGAATTCCCTGAAGTAGAGCAAGCCACCCGAATCAATCGGCTGCCGATTGTCTCCGTGAGAGTCGGGAACCAGAACTTTGTGGAAAAACAGGTACTCTTCGTCGATGATAATTTCTTCTCGATGTTCAACTTTAAGCTAAGCGAAGGGGACGTTCGATCGGTGCTTGCTGCACCTGCCTCTGCCGTACTCACTGAAGAGACCTGTAGGAAATATTTCGGAACTTCACAAGCCATTGGTAAAAGCTTCGAGGTCGAAAACCATCCATTCAAAATAGCCGGCATTGCTAAGAATCCTCCTCAGAACTCTCACTTTCATTTTAACATTCTGCTGCCAATGTCTTCTGATCCCAGCATTACCAGTAGAGCAACGGACTGGGGAGATAATTACTTGCTGACCTACGTCAAATTGAAGGAGGGGGTCTCCAGCCAGGATCTGGAAGCAAAGTTTCCTGAAATGATAAGAAAGCATGTTGGTTCCGTCATCCTCGCGGCTACAGGACGTTCCTTCGAAGAATTTGAGCAGCAGGGAAATGCATACAAGGTTCACCTTCAGCCGCTCGTGGATATCCACTTGCATTCTCACTTAGAGGATGAGATTGAAAGCAACAGTGACATCAAATACGTCTATATTCTTTCCGTCATCGCTGGGTTGGTGGTACTCATTGCTTGTATGAATTTCATCAACCTTTCAACAGCCTGTTCAACCATGCGTTCCAAAGAGATTGGAATTCGGAAGGCGGTTGGCAGCGGAAAGGCACGGCTGATAGGCCAATTCTTATTCGAGTCGATTACTCTTGCTTTCCTTTCCATGTCGCTTGCCTTGTTGGTGACTGAGCTGTTGCGCCAACCATTTGGATCGTTATTAGGAGGCTCGCTTTCATATGCCTTCATCGGATTACCTTGGGCTTTGTTGGCTTCTACGGGAATTCCTGTTGTTATAGGACTGTTGGCAGGACTCTATCCCGCATTTTATCTTGCTTCGATGAGGCCCGTCGCGATACTGGGGAAAGGTGATCAAAAAATCGTTGGGAAGAGAAGCGCTCGGAATATCCTGGTCGTTTTTCAATTTGCTGCATCAATTGGATTAATAATCTGTACACTAATGATTAGCCAGCAAATCACATATCTGCTTACCCATGACGTCGGCTTTGACAAGGAGCATGTGCTGGTCATTTCCAATGTGGGGAATCGAATATCCGGTGGTTGGAAGGCTTTCAAATCCGATGTAATGGGTCAAGCTGCAGTTGTCAGTGCAAGCATCGCAACGCGAGTTCCCTTTACAGGAAACTTAGAAAGCTCGACTGTGTATCTCTCGGAAGGCAGTTCTGAGGCTCATCTCTTCCGAAACTTGGATGCGGACTATGATTTCACCCGTACACTGGGACTGGAATTGGTGGCGGGACGGAGCTTTTCGCCGGACTTTGGGGCAGATCAAAACTGCGTCTTGCTGAATGAATCTGCAGTTCGAGAGTTGGGATGGACAAAGGCTGTTGGAAAGACTATTGTGTGCAGAAATAATCTGAGACTTCAAGTGCTTGGCGTCATCAAGGATTTCAATTACGAATCGCTGCGTGGGGGGATTAAGCCATTGGCTATCCACCTTGGGGCGTTCGGAGACTGGATTTTGTTGCGCATCAGGTCTACCAATATCCACGATGCTGTCAGTATCATTGAAAAAAAATGGAAGGAGTATGCTCCGGCCGCACCATTTGAGTATTCCTTCCTAGATGAGAACTTCAACTCTCTATATCGCACTGAACAACGGCTTCAAGGAATATTGTGCTTCTTTAGTATCATTGCCGTGGCAATTGCTTGTATGGGCTTATTCGGCCTGGTGACTTTTCATGCCGAAACTCGGACCAAGGAGATAGGCATACGTAAGGTTTTGGGAGCTCCAGTCGCCAGTCTCATCTTGATGTTGACTCGAGAGGTGTTGAAATGGGTGTTGCTGGCTAATCTCATCGCATGGCCAATAGCCTGGTACGCCATGAACAAATGGCTCCAGAATTTCGCTTACCGGATCAATTTAGCTATCTGGTTGTTTTTGCTATCAGGACTGGTTGCTTTGGCAATTGCATTGTTGACTGTGAGCTGGCAGGCGGTGAAGGCGGCGACAGCAAATCCTGTTCAATCCTTGAGATACGAGTAAAGATAATTCAATATTTTTTTATAAACACTAACAAACAAAAAGGAGACAATCATGAAAAACATTTTAACGTTGATATTTGTGGCGCTATTAGTTAGTGGCGCTTGCTCACATGAGAAAGGGGTTCCCGCAAACCTGCTAGATCGTACTTGGAGCAAAACCTCCACAAATCCCCCAGCTACTTTTACACTGATCTTTAAGCGCGACAGCACTTTCATATTCGGAAGTACAATGAACCCGAGTTCAGACCCTATTAGGTATCGTTGTGATAATGAAGTTCTCACGTTTCCCGCCTCCAATGGTTGTGCAGTTGAAGGCAAGTACAAAATTACAGTTAAAGGGGATGAACTGATTTTCAAAACTGTAGATGATCAGTGTGCAGGTAGAAAAGTTGTAATAGAAGGGACCTGGAAATTCTCAAAAGACAAGAAGTGAGAGGAATTGTCAAATCTCAAGAGAAAACTGTGCAGCCTCAGTTGCCATGGCGTTGGGGATTGCGCTGTTGACAGTCAATCGGCAGGCCATTCGGGCGGCGACGGCAAATCCGGTTAATTGTCTGAGGTATGAATAACCCAATGATGGAAAATATAAAGATGACAGGCGACCTGAAATCTCGATTCAATACACGGAGAAGGGGTCATGGAACTGCTTTCCAAATTAAATGAAGCCCGCGCGACCATCATCATGGTCACCCACTCTCCGGCCTACGCTGAATACGGGAACAGGGTCGTTCATTTATTTGATGGGCATATTGTAACCGAGAACATGAAGGGTAAGTTTCATGTGTGAATGTCAAATCAAGATTCCAGTGAATCCTGATTCTAGCAATTGATCAGAAGGAAAAAAATCATGCTATGGCATAATTTACTTATTTTGTTAAGAAATTTTAAACGAAACAAAAGTTCGTTTTTCATCAATCTAATCGGCCTTTCTACTGGATTGGCCTGTGCCTTACTTATTTACTTATGGGTGAATGATGAACTACACATAGACAAGTTTCATAAAAACGATAAACACTTGTATCAAGTGATGCAAAATATACCCACTCCCAACGGCATTATGACACTCAATCCGACCCCTGGCCCGTTAGCCGAAGCATTGGCAAAGGAAATGCCGGAGGTTGAACATGCCGTTTCTGTGATCCCTGTTTCTTTTTTAAATCAGAGAGGAATACTTGCGAACAATGATATAAAGTTCAAAGCCAGCGGACTCTTTGTGAGCAAGGATTATTTTAATGTTTTTTCTTATGATTTGCTGCAAGGAAATCGAAATCAGGTACTGTCAGATAAAAAAGCCATTGTCATTTCCGAAGCATTGGCGCAAAAATTATTCAATACGACAGAGAATATCATCGGAAAAACGGTTGAATGGAATCAGCAGGGAACCGATGGACATTATTGGATATCCGGGATTTTTAAAAATCTGCCATCCAATTCATCAGCTCAATTTGATATTTTATTGAATTACCAAGTGTTCTTAGATAAAAAACCGGATTTGTATCTTTGGAGCAACAGCTATCCATCAACATTTATTACTTTAAGAGAAGGGACAAACATCAAGCACTTCAACCAGAAATTGGCTGCGGATATAAAAACATTTAACCGGAGCACTTTCTTTATTCAGAGATATTCAGATAAATATCTTTTTGGAAAATACGAAAATGGTGTCCCAACGGGAGGAAGGGTCGTTTATGTCCGACTCTTTTCCATCATCGCACTTTTTATCTTGTTCATCGCTTGCTTTAATTTTATGAACCTGACTACAGCAAATGCCATGAAGCGAATGAAAGAGGTCGGTGTAAAAAAGACAATCGGAGCAAACAGGGTAACGCTCATGTTTCAATATATGGGAGAAGCAATGTTCATTTCGTTTTTATCCCTTACGATTGCACTTCTGCTTGCCGAGTTGCTGCTTCCGCAATACAACGCGATTACAGGGAAACATCTTGGCATCGTTTTCAATTTAAATCTTATTTTATCTGTTTTGGGAATCACCCTGTTTACAGGCCTTATCTCAGGCAGCTATCCGGCGATTTACCTTTCGGGATTCAATCCGGCAACCATATTGAAAGGGAAAATGAATACTTCAAAAGGTGAACTCTGGACACGAAAAGGATTGGTCATTCTTCAATTTTCCATATCGGTGATATTAATCGTATCGGTTTTGGTGATATACAAACAGATGCAATTGATTCAAACGAAAAACCTGGGATTTAACAGGGACCATATCATCTATTTTGAAAAAGGTGAAATCAATATTGAAAATAATGCAAAATCTGGAAAAAACTTCGATGATTTTATGCTCAGAATAAAAAACATACCTGGAGTGGTCAATGCCACCAATTTCGGACATCTTATATCAAAAGAACATGGTTCAACCACCGGCGTTTATTGGGAAGGGAAAAGCCCCGATGATCAAACATCCTTCGCCAATTTAAATGTCGGCTATGACTTTATCGAAACTCTTGGCATTGAAATGAAAGAAGGTCGGACTTTTTCGAGGGATTTTGGAGCAGAAAAGTCAACCATTATCTTTAATGAAACGGCTATCAAACAAATGGGACTGAAGAATCCTGTTGGAAAAAATGTCAATTTATGGGGCGAGAACAGGCAAATCATTGGTGTAACGAAAGATTTCAATTTCGAATCGCTCTATCAATCCAGCGCTAAACCGCTTTTCTTTAATTTTACCATGGACCAATCCGCTTCCCAAATTATGGTTAAACTCAAAGCTGTGACGGAACGAGCAACCATTGAACGTCTTGAAAAATTTTATAAAGAATACAAACACGGTCTGCCCCTTGAATTCAAATTTCTGGATGATGAATACCAGGCTTTATATGCATCGGAAATGCGGGTTGCAGTCTTATCCAGATACTTCGCCGGACTTGCCATCATTATTTCCTGTCTGGGTCTGTTTGGCCTGGCCGCTTTCTCTGCCGAAAGAAGACGCAAGGAAGTCGGCATACGAAAAGTATTAGGTTCAAGTGAGTTTGGCATCATCACTCTTTTGACGAGCGACTTTACTAAAATTGTTTTAGCATCCCTGTTCATTTCTTTACCGGTAAGCTATTTCATCACCAAACACTGGCTGGACAGCTTTGCTTACAGAATTGATTTGCGGGTTTGGTATTTCATCGGCGCGGGGTTAATCACATTGGTCGTCGCATGGATTACCGTGGGCGTGCAGGCAATCAAAGCTGCTCTGGCGAATCCGGTGGAGGCACTGCGATATGAGTGATCCTGATTTAAAAATAGAAATCATAAAGAGGTACAAACAATGAAAAAATTATTTATCCTTTTAATTCTGATGATTCCAATATTCCTTTTTGCACAGAAAGATACTGTTCAACTTTATGTGCCGTCATTGATAAAAGCAGATATCGATACATTGATTTCTAAGATGAAGGATTACCATCCAACATTTTTAAATTACTATCAAGAAAATAACATCCAAAGTAAAATTGACAGCATAAGGAAGACAATTAATAAGCCAATGTCCTCATTGGATTTATTCAGAATTATGCAGCCAATTATTTCAATAGATGGACATACAACTCTAGCATATAACGGCGAAATATATCCCAAAGTGGATAATCCACTTTTACCCTTTAAAATTGTTATCTACAACAATTTGATGTATGTAAAAGAAAATCTTTCCGGCAATAAGGCAATTTCAAAAGGGATGGTTGTTGAGAAGATAAATAGTATCCCTGCAAGCAGCTTAATTAAAAATCTGATAAGATATGTACCAGGAGAAAAAGAATCTTATAAAACTAAGTCACTTGAAAAAGATTTTCACACTTTTTATTCACTTGTGTACGGCGCTTTTTCCGAATTTACTCTCGCAATCAATGGGACAGAATACAAAGTCAATGGCGCAAAATGGAGTGACTTTCAGGAACCTTCAAAACCAGATTTAGAGCTGCGTTTTTATGACAATGACATAGCATACATTTTTAAGAGAGGTTTTAAACCTTCAAAACAATTCCTCCATTTTTTTAATTCAGCATTCGACCTCATTAATGCAGAACTAATAAAATATTTAATAATTGATAATCTCGGGGGAGGTGGAGTAACCGACGTTGCAGATTCTTTGATGTCATACTTTGCCGGCAATCCATATTGTTTGTTCCTAAAAAAAATGACCAGGATAAGCACGCTCACTAAAGATTTTATCGAAGATAAAAAATCGGAAGGATACATCAAAGATGGCTATTTTATTCAGGACTATACTCCACATAATCCTCGTTCCGATCGGTTCACAGGAAAAGTATATATTTTAACAGGTCCATTGTCTTATTCTACAGGCACGTGTTTTCCTGCAGCTGCAAAGTGGTACAATAATGCAGCAATTGTTGGAGAAGAGTCCGGACAACCGTTATTGAGTGATGGAGACTTAAACAGATTTACCTTACCAAATACAAAATTGACTTGTTACACAAGCCTTTCAAAAATTTATATGCCAGGGAATAATAATGATACTGTGAAAGGCGTATTACCGGATTACAATGTAACGCCGGCATTGGATGATTTGCTTAATGATAGGGATTACGCATTAGAATATACATTGAAATTAATTAGGGATAATAAAACAAAAAAATAAGGTAATTAGGTAGAAACGTAACCAAAATAGATCTTGGTGAAGAGTTTCAAAAGATTGTCTGATCGATGATTAAATCGGTACTCGATCTCTTTAAGATACATCGGAAAATGATATTTTGAAACACCACGATAGTTATAAAGCACATGTTTTGCAAACGACCAAAACCCTTCGATACCATTGATATGATTCTTCGTCCTGGGGAATTTCTTCCCATGGCTAATGGTATGATGTTTTCCAAATCGTTTCAAGGAGCGATAGCTGCGGAACGTGTCAGTGAAGTAGACCGATCCTTTTTTGGTGTGGTGCCGTATATGGTCCAACAACTCATCTGCAGAGACAGAATCAACAACCCTGGAAATTCCTGGTGATCCGGGATAAAAATAGAATTAATCAGATGAAAGATGCCTGCATTAAAGGAGCTTTGGACAGATTTGATAAAAGTAGCAATAAGAAAGAAACAATGGAGCAATTTAAACAAAGGATTAAAACTGTGTTTGATAATTATTGTTCTGCGCCTGTTTATATTATTGTTTTGACCGATAATAATTCAATGTATCCGGATTATAACCATTGGGACGGTCCACTGGCTGCAGGATATTTAATGCTTGCGGCACGAGCACTGGGATATGGGACAGTATTCATCACCGATGCTATACCTGCCAGCGTGACAAAAGAAGTGTTCAACATACCAGATACTTATACAAGAGTATGCATTACTCCTGTAGGAATACCCGATCAATGGCCTGAGACACCGCCAAAGAAGAGACTTGAAGAATTTATTTCTTATGAAATATTCTGATTACAGTTCATTAACATCTTGATATCCTACACTTACAATAAGATCCAAACATTGTATTTAGAGATATTTTTTGCAATTAATATGTCAGGTATTTCAATCATTTCACCAGCACCATCGCCCGTGTCTGTACCGAAACACCCATACTCAGCCGGTAATAATACACGCCGCTTGCCAGACCTGAAGCGTTCCACATTATTGTGTGAAAGCCAGGATTTTCTTGTTTGTCTATCAGTGTTTCTACAAATCTTCCCATGATGTCGTAGACCTGCAGGGAAACATGGCTCGGTGTGACGCCTGAGATCAAATATCTGATTGTCGTGGCTGGATTAAACGGATGCGGGAAATTCTGTTCGAGAATAAACTTTGACGGCAGAATATTGCGGTCGAATGAATCCGTCGTGGTAGATGAGGCAACAAGTTGTTCTCCCGGTTGTAACCTGTTAGTCTGTCTCCTACAGGGCGCCGGGCGGTGATATTCAGATCATTGTCATCCGACCGACCGTTTGTCCCGTAAATGTACGGTGAGATTCTGAGAGTGTCTTTCGATGTGTTGATAGTAAAATTGACGGGAATGGATTGTGCTGAAGTCATGCAGAAGGCGGCTAGCCAGGATGCAATGAATGCTGACGTAGTGATATTCATAGATGAATTCCCCCCAGTCATATAATGTAATGCACCTCACAACAGAGAGTATAATTAAAAAGAAATAAAATTATCGATATGTGTCGGTGCGCAAAGTCACATTGGAATTGAACCGTAAAATTGCCTATTGCATTTAAGACTTTGCAATGGTATTTTAAAAAATGAAGCTGATCGGACTTGTCGGGTGTGGAAATTGGGGCACAAATATTTTGCGGGATTTGCTCCGACTACATTGTGCCGTCTACGTCGTCGATATTGATTCTAAGGCAAGAATGCGGGCTTCCGGAAACGGAGCCATGAAAGCTTTTTCTTCGATAGATGATCTACCTGCTTGTGATGGATATGTGGTGGCGGTTCCCATCCCGGATCTGACGAAAGAATCCGTCCGTCTCTTAAAATTTAAGAAACCGATATTCGCCGAAAAAACGCTCTGTTTATCTCTCGAGGATTTCGATCTTTTATATATCTCAGGCGGATCGGACTATATCTTTGCCATGCATAAATGGCATTATCATCCGGGCATTGAAGCATTGCGATCTGTCGTTCAATCGGGAAGGATAGGGGAATTAGAGGTACTATCGGTGACCCGGCATGCATGGGTTGACGATTTTCATTGCGGAGATGTTTTCTGGACGCAAGTCGTGCACGATCTGACCATCGTCAAACATCTTCTAGGGTATATTCCAGACAAGGTTCGGGCGATCAAGGTTTGCATGAACGAAGATGGATTGCCTGTCAGTTTTTCAGCCATGATAGGTGACAGGCCGACCGTAGTTATTTCCACCAGCGGCCGGCACTATGAAAAAATAAGCGGCGTTAGTATCCAGGGGAAAAAAGGGTCGGCGGGGCTGTATAACGCGTATGACGATCATATTAAAATTAGAGATGAGAGGGGCGAAGAAAAGATATCGATCGATACGACGTTTCCTCTCTACCTGGAATTAAAAGAATTTGTAGAATATTTGAGTGGCGGTCCCAGGCCCCGGTGTGGTCTTCAAGATGCAAAAGAGGTAACCGAAGCGATATTACTTCTGAGGAAAAGTGCCGGCCTCAAACATTGATCCACGATATATCGAATTAAAGAGATTCCATGAAAGACAGTCAATTTAAAATATTTGGTCCGTCGAAAGTAAAGCAGGATCACCATAGAATAGAATCCTATCTGCGGGGTGAACAAATTTATCCTACGACGATGGAAATGGACTTGACCCAGCTCTGCACACGTTCGTGTTCGGGATGTCCATACTCCGGTTCACGAAGACCGAGTCTTACATTGCAGATCCCTTTTATCGACAGGTTATTCAGTATCCTGGGTCCTCATACTCCCGGTATAGTCCTTTCCGGCGGGGAATCGACCATCGTGCCACACTTTCCGAAGGTATTGCGGACGGCGAGGGAAAAGGGGTTCAGGGAAATTGCCGTCATTTCGAACGGAGCCAACATCCACAAACCCGAGGTCCAGGACGCCCTGATGGAATATGGTACTTCAATTCGAATATCGATGTATGATTGGCAGGACGGCGAATCGGTGCATTTCAGGACCACACTGCAAAAAATCCAGGGACTTCGCGACCGGATCGAAAAGGAAGGGAGTAAGCTGGAAATCGGGGCTTCGATATTGACACGGACTGAATGGAACCATCGGTATGAACCGGTCGGGCTGCAGGCACTCTCTGCCGGAATAGACTGGTTGTACTTTCATCCATATTGCATCGATTGGGATCAGAAATACCCTGTACAGGCAAATCAGACGGGCGTCATAGAGGCAATCGAACACCTGGAAAAAATAGCACCGAAAGATGCAAACATACAAATTCCCTACGAGCGATATGATACCAGGCCCCTCTATTTTGAGAAACTCCATGGTTCTTTCTTCCTGATCCAGATTGGTGCGAACGGCGTGAATTATGCCGGGCCCGAGTCGAAGTACGAAGAGGATTCCGAATTATTGAATCTTAACGAATATCTCGAAGATGATTTTTTATGGCATCCTCAGAGAATCGATCGGCTCAATAAAATTAACAGCGATAATTATCGCTTCCAGGGTACAAAACACAGACCGCCGGTGTTCAGCGACTATATCCAAAAGTTGATACAGCTTGGGGACTATACCAAGGCGGTCGAATACATCGAAGATACCCCTGATCATTTCGCTTACCCCAACATTATTTAAGCTCATGCTCTATGGAAACAAGAGCGACAGTAATCATACCGACCTTCGGGGACGCTAAATTTGCCCAATGGGCAATAAGAAGTGTCCGTGATCAGACGGTCGCCGACATCGAAATCTGCATCATTTGTGATGGGTCGCCGGACCATATGGTCTCTTTTTTTAAATCCATGGAAAAGGAAGACCATCGTATCAAGATTTTTACATTTCCAAAATCGCCACAAACCGGAGAACCTTACCGGGATATCGTCATTAAACAGACTACCGGGAAAAATATTTTTTACTGCAGTCATGATGACCTATGGCTTCCAGATCACGTCCAGGAGCTCGAAAATTCGCTCTTCAAATACCGGTTTACCCATTCTCTTCCGACATGTGTACTCGTGCCGGAGAATATGATCGAAGAGTTCCACTTCCCGATCAGTGTTGGTTGGTTTGATTTAACAAAGAAGAAAAATAGAAGAAAATTGCTCAAGGGACATGACTATTTTCCTTTATCGTTTGGGGGACACACCAGGCAATGCTACGCTGAGTTGGACGAAGGTTGGGTCACCACTCCCGGTAAAGATATCGCAACGGATGTTTACATGTGGCGTAAATTTGTCTCGGCAAATCCGGGCCAATGTTCAACCACGATGAAGGTGACGGCGTTGAAATTTCCGTATCCTCTAAGAAAAAACTGGTCGGAAGACAAGCGTGATGCAGAATTAAAATTTTATTATGGGAAAATACACGATCCGGACTTCATAAGGATGATCGATGGATATACGGGTGGCGTGTGCCCTCCGCACTTTCAAGTAATACTGAGAAATGGATTATCGAAATGGAGGGAGTCAAAATCCAGCGTTTCAAAAGTGTGGGAAGTATATAAAGCTGATGGATTTTTCGTTTTACTAAAAAAAATAAAAGATGCCCTGAGTATATAGGGAAATTCGAGTTGGTGGGGACAGCCGTACGCGATACCCAAAGGGTATATCGATTGCATGATACGCCAACCCGATTCGTTCGAGTTCCCCCCGGGTTTTATCTCCTCACTTTTGGAGCCGGGTAAAAACTCTAGAAAATAAATCCAATGATGCTGCTACGATAATATAATTCAATTCTTCACAATGAAACTGAAACTACTCTTCATCGTTACCCTTATTTTTCTGGAATCCGGTCACGCCCAGTTCCTTATTCAAAACATCGAATGGAGAGCGGCCACCACACTGAACGGCCCATGGCAGGCGATAATCGATCCGTACGAGAACGGTTATTACAGCTATCGCTATGAGCCGAGAGATGATGGATATTTCAGGAATCAGAAGCCGGCGACGAAGCGAGATCTTATCGAGTATGACTTTGACAAATCCCCGCAGTTGAATGTCCCGGGTGATTGGAATTCACAGCGCGAAATTCTCTTTCTCTATGAAGGCACCGTCTGGTATAAACGCTCGTTCGACTACGCTGTCGATTCATCCAGGAAGCTTTTTCTTAATTTTGGCGCCGCGAATTATGAAGCGATCGTCTATCTCAACGGAGAAAAAATCGGAGAGCATCGAGGCGGTTTTACTCCGTTCTGTTTTGAAATAACCGACCGCGTTCGTGCGAAGGATAACTTCATTGTTGTGAAAGTCGATAACAGCCGGCACCGCGAAGGAGTACCGACGCTCAACACCGACTGGTGGAATTACGGCGGTTTGACAAGAGACGTTCAGCTTGTCGATGTCCCTTCGACATTTATCCGCGACTATTTCATACAGCTCGCCCCGGATTCACCGGATACCGTTGCCGGATGGATTGAATTACATGGAGTGATGCTGAGCCAACGTGTGATCATTACAATTCCGGAAGCCGGGATTCAATACACTTGCACGTCGGATCAACAGGGGAGAGCCGCGTTTCGTTTTCCTGCACGATGTACCTGTTGGTCTCCCGATAATCCGAAGCTCTATGAAGTCCACGTCACCGCTGAAACCGATTCCGTTGTCGATCGGATCGGTTTCAGGCGAATCGGAACGCGCGGGACCGAGATATTATTAAATGGGGCACCAATCTTCCTCAGGGGGATATCGATTCATGAAGAGGCACCGTTCCGAGGCGGACGTGCAACCACAACGGAAGACGCCCGAACACTTCTCGGTTGGGCAAAAGAGCTCGGATGCAATTTCGTTCGTCTTGCCCACTATCCTCATAATGAACATACGATCCGTGAGGCCGAGAAAATGGGGTTGCTGATCTGGTCCGAGATCCCGGTGTACTGGACAATACTATGGAAAAATCCTGAGACATACCGGCTTGCTGAACAGCAGCTCACCGAGATGATCGGACGCGATAAAAACCGGGCTTCTATTATCATCTGGTCGGTGGCCAATGAAACTCCACGTTCTCCTGAAAGGCTTAGCTTCTTAAAAAAGCTGATAGTGAAAGCAAGATCACTCGATCCGACACGATTGATAAGTGCAGCGACAGAATTAACTTCCAATGGTTCCAATATTATCATTGACGATCCGCTGTGTAGTGAGCTTGATATCATCGGTGCGAATGAATACTTCGGATGGTACAGCGGTACACCGGAAGAGATTCCGCAGAAGAAATGGAGGGCACTCTACGAGAAGCCGCTTGTAATCTCTGAATTCGGTGGCGATGCGCTTCAGGGTTATCACGATACTCCCGATACACGCTGGACGGAAGATTACCAGTCGGCATTGTACAAATTTCAGCTTGAAATGTTGCATTCTATTCCGTTTCTACGGGGGATGAGTCCGTGGATTCTCACCGACTTTCGATCGCCGCGGCGGCCTCTTCCCGATATACAAGATTTCTGGAATCGTAAGGGTCTCATTTCGAACCGGGGTGTCAAGAAAGAAGCATTTTTTATTTTGCAATCGTTCTATAAACAATTGAAACAAAAATAAGATCTTCAGCACCCAGTATGCTGCATAATCCTTAATTTTTAAGTGCAACCATCCCGGCCCCATCCGGGGGAATTGGTATACCACCCGACCTATCCCAGGGATGGTATCTATCAAAACAGGCGGTTCCATGCCCCGTAATCCCATGATTTCGCTATTCTTATCCCCCCTCAAGAATGTATTTTGCCTAATTGTCGTAAAGCCGCCGGTTGAGGATACCCATAGTCAAAAAATTAGCCTGTTTTTCCGAAAGAATTTTGATTTTCAGGGTTAAAGTTTTTATGGGAAATGCTCGATAATAGTCAATAGATGATGATCCGGAAAGTAAAAAAACCTTCTTCCATCTGGATTATTCACAAACAATTCTCGATTTCATGTACCGGGTAAACGATGGAGAATTATGAAAAAAGTAGTCGAAGATAAGGGAATGATTTTAGTGGTGGATGATGCACCTGAAAGTGTTACCGATGCGCTGGCAGCGTTAAAAAAAGAAGGATATATGGTCTCTCTTACGACAAACGGGGAGGAAGCACTTCAGCAACCCGGAGTCGAGATGCTTGACCTGATTCTCCTTGATACAAAAATGAACGGAACCGACGTGTCTGAAATCTTCCGGGAGTTCAAAGCACAGGAAACAACGCGCGCTATTCCGATAATATTGGTTTCGGATTCGGTCGAAGCTTTTGATAAAGAGAAAGCTTATGCCCTAGGCGCTGTGGACTACCTGGTTAAACCGATACCATCCGAAGAGCTGCTCGCCCGGGTCAACATGCATATTATGATTAACCATCTTGGGAAAGGTCTTCTTGAAGCTAACAAGTACCTGAAAGAACAGTTGACAGATACTACATCGAAATTCGCCAAAGTCGATGCCGATCTACGATTATCACTTGCAGAACGTACACAAACAGATGAAGAGCTTCAATTTGCAAATGCCATGCTCAAGGCACAGCAAGAATTATTTCAGGATGGAGTTCTTGTTGTGGATAAAGAAGGCAAAATGATCTCCTGCAATAAACGATTCGTCGACATGTGGAAAATCCCAACAGCTGCCATGGTCTCGATGTACGACGACAATGTATTCAAACCGGTATTGAGTAAATTGGCAAAACCCGATGAACTGCTCACCCGAATAAATTATCTTAATGAGCATCTTGATGAAAAAAGCTTCGATGAGCTTAAGCTAAACGATGGGAGTGTTTTCGAACATAGCTCTGCGCCGGTATTTGGTCCGGATTGGAAGTACTACGGCCGGATCTGGAATTTTCGTGATATCACCAATCGTAAGCGGGAAGAGGAAGAGTTTAAAAAAGCGAACGAAGAATTGGAACAGCTGCGTGATCGGACGATCCAACTTGATGGATCGGTTCTCAAACTCCGGCAGGAAGTTACAGATCGGAAACGCAGTGAGGAAGAAATAAAAAAAATTTACGACGGATTGAAGAAGCGAATACAGGATCGGGCGACCCAGCTCGAGGAATCGGTCCGTAGACTGCGCCAGGAAATCAACCAGCAGAATCAACCGGATAAAGAACAACGATAATCGGGAAAGTACTCCATTTCATCAACCCTCTGTGCGCCGAGCTGTAATAGCATAGGTGCAACGCCTTTCCTAAGAAAGCCCCGTTCATCACAAAGATATTGAGGTGAGATCTTTCCAACCTTGACTTTCATGGAAAATCATCTCTCTCTTCTCGTTGTTTCTCCCAGTCGTTTTTCGTATATTGAGTGAGTATTTCTTGCTTATTATACCTGTGAAAAAGGAGGTTCGTGCATCGGATCACGCTTATTCCCGGCGATGGTATAGGCCCCGACATTACCTCATCTGCCATCCGTGTAGCGGAAGCAACAGGTGTGAAAATCGAGTGGGAGAAAGTTGAAGCCGGAATGTCGGCGATTGAGAAGTACAAAGATCCTCTTCCTCAACAGGTTATAGATTCAATTCTTCGTAATAAAGTGGCCCTGAAAGGACCATTGACTACTCCCGTCGGTTCAGGTTTCCGCTCGGTGAATGTTGCATTGCGTAAAGAATTCGATCTCTATATTAATCTTCGTCCTTGCCGCTCGTTTCAGGGTGTCAGAAGTCATTATGAGAATATCGATCTGGTAACCGTGAGAGAAAACACGGAGGAATTCTATGCAGGAATCGAGCATTACATCGATCCGCAGAGAAGTGCAGCAGAGACAATAGGTATCGTGACTAAGACCGGCTCCGAACGGATTCTCCGCGCAGCGTTCGAGTACGCAAAGAAAAACGGACGGAAAAAAGTTACTATCGTTCATAAGGCAAATATTTTAAAATACACAGGCGGACTTTTCCTCGAGGTTGGAAAGAAAATCGCCCGCGAATATCCCGATATTGAAACCAATGATAGGATCATCGACAATATGGCCATGCAGATGGTGATGAATCCGTATCAATTCGATGTCATCGTCACAACAAATCTCTTCGGGGACATCCTCTCGGATCTTGCTTCCGGACTCGTCGGCGGTCTGGGAATGGCACCCGGAGCAAATATCGGGTATACCACCGCGATTTTTGAGGCTGTCCATGGCAGTGCACCGGATATCGCCGGATTGAATATAGCGAATCCGTGCGCCGTCATACTTGCCGCAGCGATGATGCTCAGGCATCTTGAAGAAGAGAAAGCAGCCAAAAGTATCGAGCTGGCGGTAGCAACAGTTCTCAAGGAAGGGAAAGCCGTCACACGTGATATTAATCCGCAGTCGTTTGTCGGAACACATGAGATGACTGAAGCCATCATCTCAAAATTGGTGTAATCTGCCAAGGAGGATCTATGCGTAAATATGTTTTATTCATCGTTGTGATCATGATGGTGATGGTAAGTATGCAGTGCAGTAATCCACCCGGGACAAAATTGAATAATGGAGTGAAGATCCAATGGCTCGGCCATTCGGCATTCCGCATTGAATCGCCCAAGGGAAAGGTCATTCTGATCGATCCCTGGCTTCAAAATCCAAAAGCCCCGGCCGGGATACACACAATAGCCAAAGCGAACCTTATCCTGATAACCAGTGGTCACGATGATCATATCGGGAACACGATCGATTTACAGAAAATTACCGGTGCAAAAGTCGTTTGTGTGTCTGAAATCGGACTATATCTTGCCGACCAGGGAATCAATAACCTCCTTCCAATGGATATCGGCGGAACGTATGAATTCGAAGGAATCAAGATTCATATGGTCCCCGCGATGCACAGTTCCGGAATTATCGTCGGCGGGAAAGTACTGGCGGGAGGAGCTGCAGCCGGATTTGTTGTGCAGCTCGAAAATGGCTTTACAATTTATTATACGGGGGATACGGGCCTATTCGGTGATATGCGGTTAATCGGTGAGTATTATAAGCCTGATGTTGCGATACTTCCGATAGGCGGACTCGAAACGATGGGGCCAAAGGAAGCAGCCAAAGCAAGCGAGTTTATTCTTGCACGCTATTACGTACCGATGGATTACGGGACTTTTACCACGATGACCGGAACGCCGGCGGAATATCGGAATGCATTACGGGGTGATCTTCAATCACATGTCGTTGAGTTAGCACCCGGTGTTGTGTGGCAATGAGGAAATCTCCACTTTTTATTATCTTCACAACAATTTTTGTAGATCTGGTCGGATTCGGAATTGTTCTGCCGGTGCTACCGCTGTATGCCCGGACCTTCGGTGCGAGTCCGCTCATTATCGGAGTGATTGTTGCATCATTCTCATTGATGCAATTTTTTTTCATGCCGGTATGGGGCAGAGTCTCTGACCGTATCGGTCGCCGTCCGGTTATACTATGGAGTCTTGTCGCATCGGCAATCTCATACCTTATATACGGATTTGCTCGTTCATTAGTCGTCCTTATCATTTCTCGTGTTTTTGCCGGAATTGCAGGTGCGACTGTCTCGACCGCACAGGCATACATTGCCGATGTGACGACATCCGAAAATCGGGCGAAGGGAATGGGGTTGATCGGTGCAGCATTTGGTCTCGGATTTATCTTTGGTCCTGTCATCGGCGGTATTCTCAGTGAGCCGGGGCTTGTACTCGGGCACATCTCAAGTATGCTTCGCAACGGAGTGTTCGAAGGATTTGCACGATGGCTCGATGGTCAAAGCGTTGTAATTGGTCTCTCTGCCGAAGGCGGAGTGAGGTTTGATATTCCTGCATTATTTGCGGCGGTACTATGTCTTGGAAATGCGATCCTGGCTTATTTCCGTTTACCCGAATCTCTTTCACCGGAACATCGAAGCGTCAAGGCGATGCGGACTGTTTCCCGAAAAGTGCTTTTCCATGCTCTTTTCAAACCGTACCTCGGTGTTCTTCTTATCCTGTTTTTTATCACAACGTTTTCCTATGCGAATACTTATGGTACGCTTCCACTGTTTACAGGACAGGTCATGCAGCTCTCGGCATCGGAGAACGGATATCTCTTTGCATTCATGGGATTGATCACAGCAGTAATGCAGGGAGGATTTATAGGAAGACTGACGAAAGTATTTGGGGAACGCCGTCTTCTTTTAGTCGGTTGTATGTCTATGGTGGTCGGTTTTACACTTCTTGCTTTTTCATCGACCACAGTGATGCTGGCAGGTGCGGTAATATTTTTAAGCTCTGGAACGGGTATGTGCAATCCGATCATTCCAAGTCTCATAACACAGGAGAGTGATCCGCGTGAGCATGGATCGATGCTTGGAATTTCACAGTCGTTTTCAAGTCTCGGACGGGTTCTCGGTCCCGCATGGGGAGGATTGACCTACGACAGGCTTGGTCATCAATGGCCATTTTTCACCGCTGCTATGTTTATGACAGTCGCTTCATTCCTGGGTTTCGGAATTCAACATCGGCGTAGAATAAAAGCCGAGTGATATCATGCTGATAGGTTCGACACATATTAATGAGGGAATTCTTCTGGCACCGATGGAGGATGTGACCGATCTTCCGTTCCGCTTGATCTGTAAAAGGATGGGCGCAGATATTGTATATACGGAATTTGTCAATTCGGAAGGGTTGGTACGCTCACGAAAAAAGACTCAGCAGAAACTCGATCTCTGTGATGAAGAGCGCCCGGTTGCTATTCAAATTTATGGGAATGAAATCGGTTCGATGGTCGGAGCGGCGCGGATTGCCGAAGACGCCAAACCAGATTTTATCGATATCAATGCCGGATGCTGGGTGAAAGATATAGCCGGACGTGGAGCAGGTGCCGGCCTCCTGCGCGACTTGCCACGAATGGAAGCTATCGCTCGTGAAGTTCTTCAATCGGTCTCATTGCCGGTAACGCTAAAAACCCGTCTGGGGTGGGATGCCGACTCGATTCATATTGTGGATGTGGCAAAAATGCTCCAGGATGCGGGAATCTGTGCGCTGACAATTCACTGCCGTACACGCTCGCAAGGACACAAAGGCGAACCGGACTGGAATTGGATTCAGGAAGTGAAGAAAAATGTTTCAATCCCGATCATTGCCAATGGAGGCATCGATACACCGCAGCGTGTCGAGCATGTTCTTCGAGAAGTCGGTGCCGATGCCGTAATGATCGGTCAGGGAGCTATCGACAACCCCTGGATTTTTAAGCAGGCAAAACATTATTGTGCGACACACGAGCTGTTGCCCGAACCGACTGTACACGAACGAATAAGCCTGGCGCTCGAACATTTACATCTCAGTGTTTCATACAAAGGCGAAAGGTACGGCGCGATTGAAATGCGGAAACATTACGGCGGATATCTGAAAGGATTATACAACGGTGCGAAGCTGCGACTCTATCTCATGCAATTCACCGAAATAGCCCCGATCGAAGAAGCCCTCCGTAATTTTGCGGGACACTATGAAGATTCACTCCCTGATTCGTATCATCATGAATCAAATACGCACGCAGAATAATCTCCTGGTTATACTATGAATAAAAAACAGGTGGCCGAAATTCTTGATGAAATTGGAACTCTGCTTGAGTTGAAGGGGGAGAATCCCTTCAAGGCCCGCGCCTATCATAATGCGGCACGAACGATCAGCGGATTAACAAAAGAAATCGATGTTCTTATCACTTCGGGTGAACTTGCAACAATCAAAGGAATTGGTGAAGCATTGACGGAAAAAATCACGGAACTTGTGGCGGCAGGAAGGCTGGTATATTACGAGGAATTAAAAAAATCGCTTCCTCCGGGACTTGTTGAAATGCTCGGCATTCCCGGTCTTGGTCCGAAACGGATCAAGACACTCCATGACAGGCTAAAAATATCTACTATCGACGAACTCGCAGCGGCGGCCAAGGAACATCGCATTGCGTCTCTGGATGGTTTTGGAGAGAAAATACAATTGTCGATTCTGGAGGGGATTGAACAGCTTAAAAAACACGCCGAGGCCTTTCTATATCCGGTTGCTCGAATGGAGGCCGAAAAAATTATTGTCTACCTGAAAAAAATCGGAGGTATTAAAAGGATAGAAGTTGCCGGCAGTTTAAGGCGAAAGAAAGAAATCATCCGGGATATCGATATCCTTGTAGCAGCCAGGGAATCCGATGCACCGAAGATCATGCAGGCATTTGTTAATTACGGGGAAGTCGACACCGTCCTTGCACATGGTGAAACGAAATCGAGTGTCCGTCTGAAATCCGGGATTCAGGCTGATGTACGGATTGTGTCCGAAAAGGAATTTCCTTTCGCACTTCAATATTTCACGGGCAGTAAAGAACACAATGTGGCGATGCGATCGCTTGCGAAAAAGGCGGACATACGGATGAATGAATATGGCCTCTTCCGGGGAGAATCCAAGAAGAGTATTCTCTGCAAATCGGAAGAGGAAGTATTTGAGAAACTGAAGCTGCAATACATACCGCCCGAACTGCGTGAAAATCTCGGTGAAGTGGATGCTGCTGCCCGTCGGGCGATACCGCAGCTGGTCGAAGAAGATGATATACGTGGAACGCTGCACGTCCATACGATCTACAGTGATGGCGTCAATACGATGGTTCAGATGAGTGCAGCCGCTCAGGCAAAGGGGTGGGAATACCTTGGCATCGCCGATCATAGCGTCTCCGCTGCGTATGCACAGGGCTTGACGATTGATCGAGTAAAGAAACAGTGGAAAGAAATCGACGAATTGAATTCTATTTTCAAAAAATTTGTTCTATTAAAAGGATCGGAGGTCGATATTCTTGCGGATGGTAGTCTCGACTATCCCGATAGAATTCTGGAATCATTCGATTATGTCGTGGTGTCTGTTCATAGTAAATTTAAAATGACGGAAAAGGATATGACCGCTCGTATTATCAAAGGATTAAAAAACAAATACGCGACAATTCTCGGACATCCCACGGGAAGGCTCCTTCTCTCCCGTGAACCGTACCCGGTCAACATGATCGACATCGTTAATGCGGCATCCGATTATGGGAAAGCCATCGAAATTAATTCGCATCCAATGCGGTTGGATCTTGACTGGCGTCTATGCCGGTATGCAAAAGAAAAGCATGTCCCGATTGTAATTACTCCAGATGCGCACTCCCTCGAAGGTCTTGATGATATTGCCTATGGTGTGGGGATTGCACGCAAAGGATGGCTTGAAAAGAAGGATGTTGCGAATACAAAACGGCGAAAAGACTTTGTAACTTTCCTGAAAGGTTTTCGTTGATAATACTGGTGCCCTTACAACCGTTTTTTACTAAAAAAAAAGGGCATAGTATACGCTTCAACCTATAAAATGATAGTTGGAACGGTACTAGTGGCACTTCAACATAAGTAATCACATAAGATTATAAGGAGTATCTATGTCACATCACCATCATTCGCGTCACCGTCATCCATATTTAGGAGGAATCATTCTTATAACCATCGGAGTTCTTTTCCTCCTTGATAATCTTGGATATGCCCAAGTCGGCGATCTCATTCATACTTATTGGCCTGTTATTCTCGTCATCATCGGGTTGAGTCTTCTCCTTCGGAGAAGTGATATGTACGAAGGTATCTCGACCTCTACCTCCGGGGTAGGTGATGCGGGAACAGGGACCGGCGGGAGCGAGGCTCATACATCGTCTCATAGTTTTTCGTCAAACATATCCGATCGGATATCCGAGGAAAACACATTTGGAGAGGTGAATCTCATCCTGACTTCGAAGAATTTTCAGGGAGGAAGTATCAGCACTGTTTTCGGAGAAGTCGAGATCGATGCAAACTCGATTGAATTGGCACCGGGCGAACAGCTGCTCCGGGTTCACACTGTATTTGGAGACACACGTATCTCACTTCCGAAGGGGATTGGACTGCGTGTAACGGCGCATACGTCGTTCGGCAGTCTCCGTGTAATGAATGATTATAAAGATGGCATTTTCCAGGAAATGGAATTTAAAACCGATGGATACGAGACAGCCGAGAAGAAATTGCGTTTGATTGTCTCACAGGTATTCGGAGCTCTACGGGTCCGGTAATATGCCTGTTGTGAGTTTCATACGATTGAACAAGCGAAAAAAAATCGCTTCCGGTGCAACGTTGATAGCTGCTGCGAATCGGTCTGGTATCCCGATTAGACAATCGTGCGGAGGGGAGGGTGCATGCGGATGGTGTAAGGTTCGGATTGTTGAAGGAGCTGATAATCTTGCAGAGCCATCGCTGTCCGAAAGGAAGTTAATGCGTGAAAAGAAATTTTCAGCAGATGAACGGGCAGCATGCCGGGCAAAGATATTCGGTGATGTAGGCATCGTCGCAGATTATTGGTGAAATGGGGTATAATACCTTCGCATTTCAAGAGAATCCGCGGGAGGTATAAGTGGGCGTTATTAAAATTCATGTCTGTAAGAGTAAATCGGGTGAAGTTGTAAGCACGAATGTCCCCGATGATATTCCGATCCCTGAGGTGCTGCAGATCCTGGATAGCCGGCATGAGATTGGCATAAAAGGTAAACCGGAGCAGTTTGTCCTGTATAACATCAGTCAGCAGTTCGAATATCATCCGACGGACACGCTGGCTGGAAGATCGACAGCCGATGGTGACCTGAGCATCGTTGTTGATACTTCATTTTGCACTCCTGAGGCGATCATTCCAAAGTGAAGCTGGAATGGCCCACTAGCAACGTTATATAATAATATCTTAAATTCGACCGGTCTTGTATGGGAAAGATAAAAACTGTTAAAAAAGAATCACCTGAAGAAAAAAGAAGCCGGGCGAAAAAGATTGTCTCCCTGCTTATGAAATCATATCCTGAAGCTATGACCGAGTTGACGTTCCAATCTCCACTGGAACTGCTTATCGCAACGATTCTCTCGGCACAATGCACCGATGTGCGGGTCAATATAGTTACAAAGGATCTTTTTAAAAAATACAGGACGGTACAGGATTATGCAAAAATAAATCAGGCTGTTCTGGAAGAAGATATTCGGTCGACAGGATTTTATAAGAATAAGGCAAAGAACATCATTGAATGCTGCAAAGGGATTATCGAGCGGTTCGGGGGGAAAGTCCCGAATCGCATGGAAGATCTGGTAACACTTGCCGGGGTCGGACGTAAAACCGCAAATTGTGTGCTTGGCGGCGCCTTCGGCATCGTTGAAGGAATTGTAGTCGACACACATGTCGCACGACTGGCGGAAAGACTTGGTTTCACAAAGGAATCAGATGCTCCGAAGATTGAACAGGATTTAATGGATCTTATTCCAAAAAGTTATTGGTATTTCTTCAGTAACGCTTTGATACTCCATGGCCGCCGGATATGTAACGCCCGCAAACCGAATTGTTCCGGGTGTCCGCTACATATCTATTGCCCGTCGGCTGAAAAATATCTGCTTCAAATGAAATAGTGTTGCAGATGATGCTTCGACAGAGAATACATCCCCCTTTTGACATTGAGATTGAAAATCGCCGCCATCGCCCGTTGATCGTTCTGGCCGTCATGATTGGTAGTTTTCTCGGTGGACTTGATGTGACAGTTGTAGGGACCGCGATGCCGACGGTTGTTGCCGATCTCGGCGGTCTTCATTTCTATAGCTGGGTGTTTTCTGCCTATATGCTTGCGATGGCGGTCTGTATGCCGCTGTTCGGAAGATTCTCCGACCTCTTCGGGAAAAAACGGATGTTCTTCTGGGCAGCCGCATTATTTTTATTGGGCTCCGGTTTGAGTGGTCTTTCGGGTGCAATGTGGCAGCTCGTGGTTTTTAGAACGATCCAGGGTATCGGCGCCGGCGGAGGTGGAATAGTTTCGATGGCGATCATCGCAAGCCTGTATTCGCCTCAACACCGTGCACGTGCAATGGGATATATATCGTCTGTGTGGGGCATTTCCAGTGTTGTCGGGCCTATACTGGGGAGCCTAATTGTCTCACAGCTGGGTTGGAGATGGGTGTTTTATGTGAATCTTCCATTCGGACTTCTTTCGATGCTGCTGCTTGCATCGGTCTTCCGGGAACAACGGCATATTGAACGGAGGCAAATTGATTATCGCGGTGCCTTCAGTCTTACAGCGGCAATTCTCGTTCTGTTGATTGCATTTACTCAGATTGGAAAAGGCGAGTCAATCCTTGCATGGAATGTCGTTATCATGATAATCATCTTTCTCCTCATGATGACTTTTTTTTTCCGGACAGAACGAAGTATCCGTGATCCGCTCCTTCCCCTTCAATTATTCCGGCAGAGAGTTTTCACGCTTGCCAATATCTGCGGTTTCCTGAGCGGGTTTGCTATTTTCGGGGTCACTGCATTTCTTCCTTTGTTTGTTCAAGCGATAAAAGGAGGAACCCCGATGGATGCAGGTTTTGCCATTATGGGGACATCGCTCGGTTGGTCTTCGGCCAGCATTGGAAGCGGTCAGATTGTACATAGATTCGGGGAAAAAAGAATTATACTCTTCGGTATTTTAATAATGGGGGGTGGATTGGTTTTAGCTTCACAACTGACAGCCGAAAGTTCAATGTTTATGATTGAATGTGTAGCACTTGCCGTTGGAATCGGAATGGGGATACAAACTCCGGTCCTTCTTACCGCAGTACAGAACTCTGTGGGTCCATCGGACATCGGTGTTGCGACATCGACGCATATGCTGGGGCGGACCATCGGTGGTGCTATTGGCGTAAGCATGATGGGTGCGGCATTAATGAATTCCGTTCAACTCCATATACGCGTTCTGGAAGCAGCAGGCGTTTTGAAAAATCTCCCCCCCCTTTTGCGGTCGAAGCTGGGTAATCCGCAGGAACTCCTCGGTGTACAACTCGGAAAATATATACATGGGAACGAACTCAATATAATCCTCGAAGCTTTTTCTTCCTCATTACAAAATATCTTTCTAACCGGTCTGGTAACAGTGGCGATCTCGCTGATTCTATGGATTGCATTCCCGTCTGTATTCCCTCACCACGAACATTATCGATCGTCTTCACTTGAATCTTGATTTATATTATCTTTACTTCCTTCGACTCATTCCGTCTCGAACCTGGCAGAACTTGATCTCGAAGCGGCATTTTTATGTGAAATAAACTTTTTCCTTTCTCCCCTCGACTCGCACTTCTCCAATCCCTCGACAAGCTCGGGACAAGAATTCGAGAAGTGCTCGCTCGGGATAAACTTCTTGCCCTGAGCGACCCCGAGCGAGCGAACGGAGTGAGCAAGTCGAGGGGGAGTCGAAGGGTTTACTTTTATCTGCTCTTGATTGATTGTCCCCCCCTTTTTTCGTACATTTTATCGTTCGTTTCTTCATTCATATATCCGTATTTTATAATGAAATATTCGTCACGCGATGTCATTGAATTTGGTGCCTTCGCCGCACTGGGTGTGATCGTCCGGCTCCTTCCTCTCAGGGTCGCTCAGCGCTTTGGACGGCGTCTGGGGGAATTCATCTATACCACAATAAAAATACGACGCGAAATAACATACCAAAATCTCCGGGCTGCATTTCCCGAAAAAACTATGGAAGAGCTCGATGGGATCGCCCTCGAAGCATATTGTAATTTTGCGATCAACTTTATCGAAATGTTCTGGTTACCTCGCATGAACCATAGCGTTCTTCTTCATGTGGTAAAAGTCCGGAATGGCGAAGTGTTTCAGGAGATACGGAACCGCGGCAAAGGATACATCATGATCTCAGGACATTTTGGGAATTGGGAACTATTTGCATTTTCAATCTGCACATTGTTTAATTCCCCGTCATTAATAATCGCTCAGAATCAACGCAACCCTCTCGTCAATGCTCTCCTGAACAAGTACCGGAGTCTGTGTGGGAACAGAATTGTTGCGATGGAACGATCTGTCCAGGAGACTCTGAGAGCCCTGCATCAGGGGCAGGGGGTGTTAATGCTTGCCGACCAGAGTGCACCGCGTGAGCGGATCTATATAGATTTTTTCGGCCGACCCGCGGCGACCTTCGAAGGACCCGCGGTGTTTGCACTCCGATCCGGTGCTCCAATCGTTATGGCATTTCTGATCCGTCAAAAGAATAATACATACGAGTTGGTATTCGAGGAGTTATCGACAACGGATTTGCATGAAGCAACGGAAGAGAATATCCATGAACTGACTAAACGGCACGTCAAAGTTCTTGAACGATATATACGTGAATACCCCGGGCAATGGCTCTGGCTCCATAAACGTTGGAAACATACAGAATATGCGCTGAGCCATGCATCCGAAGAAACGGTCAACCCCGAATCGAAATGATGACCCTGAGTTCCATTATCGTTGTCCAGACCGCGTTTATCGGTGATGCAGTTCTTACACTCCCGATGATCCAACGAATCAAGAATTCGTATCCCGATATTTCGATTGATGTCATTACAATTCCCAGAACCGCTGAAATATTTCAGTCCCACCCTGCAATCAGAAATGTAATTGTCTATGATAAGCGGCATACCGACCGGGGTATTCGGGGGATTCTTAGCATGGTGCGGATACTTAAGTCAAAGGAATACACCGCCGCCCTAATACCTCACCGTTCATTCCGAAGTGCACTTATCCCGGCAATTGCGAGGATACCACTGCGTATCGGTTTTGATAAGAGTGCAGGTGCGTTCCTTATGACACACGTCATACCGTACCGTTCGGATATACATGAGATAGAGCGGAATCAGACACTGCTGCGGGATATAGGTATTCCTATTACCGGAAAGGAATTGCCGTCGCTCTACCCTTCGACCAGTGATAAAGAATATATTACACACATTCTTACAGAGTGGGGAATACGGTCGAATTCCCCTTTTGTTGCCATCGCTCCCGGTTCTGTCTGGGCTACAAAACGCTGGCCGGCGGATAGATATGGACAGCTCATACGAATGCTGAACGGGAAGGGTGTCGTGTCGGTGTTGGTTGGTGGGAATGAAGACGCAGCCCTTTGCAGGGAGATCGTATCCCGCTCCGACATGGTCGGAACGGAATGCCCCTCCCTTGTTACCGCCGGTCGGTTGACGCTTCTCCAATCTGCAGCGCTTCTACAAAGGGCACGGGTCCTTGTCACGAACGATACCGCACCGATGCATCTGGCGGTGGCGATGCGTACTCCGGTCATTGCAATTTTTGGAGCGACTGTTCCGGCATTCGGATTTTCTCCTTACGGTGAATCGGATAAAGTAGTGGAGACCTTAGGACTTCCATGCCGGCCCTGCAGTATCCATGGAGGACAGCGATGCCCCATTAAAAAGTTCGATTGCATGGAGAAGATTTCAACGGATAGAGTATTTAACGAGGTACTACAGAAGCTATAAATCTTTCGCCTCATTCCACAGCATATCCATCTCGGCCAGCGAAACGTTCTGGATGTCTTTTCCCTGTTCTTTTAATTTCTGTTCGATGTGTTTGAACCTTTTAATGAATTTATCGGTGGTTTTTCTCAGCGATAATTCCGGATTGATTTTTAAAAATCTTGCGTAATTCACGAGTGAAAAAAGCAAGTCGCCGAACTCCTCCTGTGCCTTTTCAAGATCGTCTGCTTCAAGGGCGGCATGAAATTCCTTCACTTCTTCATCGACCTTCTTCCACACGTCGCTCCGATGTTCCCAATCAAAACCGACCTTGGCCGCACGTTCTTGAAGCCGTTGTGCGCGTAGTAATGCGGGGAGTTCTTTCGGTACGCCGTCGAGATGCGACTTGCGTCCTTCGATCATTTTGAGCTTTTCCCAGTTTTGTTTCACTTCCTCTGCTCCACTTACATTAGTATCGCCAAATACGTGCGGATGCCGCCGGATAAGCTTTGCGTTTATTCCTTCGATAACATCCTCAAGATGGAATTCACTTTTTTCTTCTGCAATAACCGAATGGAGAATCACGTGGAGAAGCACATCTCCTAATTCTTCACATAGAGCATTCCAATCGGTGTTATCAATTGATTCAATAATTTCGTATGTCTCTTCGATCAGGTGGTGACGAATCGATTCATGGGTTTGCTGTCGATCCCACGGACAATCCTTCCGGAGTTTGCGGACAATTGCTACAAGTTCAGGGAAATGGTCTGTTGACATAATGCTTCCTCTTTAGTGTACTGAGAAACCTAACGAAAATATTGCTAGATATCAATATTAAGAAGACACAAAATTGGGGTTTAAGGCACTACTAGCTCATACCTGGCAGAACTTTCATTTGACGAAATTATCCATTAATATGAATCATTCCAATAATAATCTGCAGGCTCTTTCATGACCCCGCGCCGCCTTTTAATCCTGTTCATTACTGTATTTCTCATTTCACTTTTTTTGATTCTTATGAATTCACAAACGAGGGTTGATCTTATTCTGACAAACGGAATGGTCTATACCGTCGATTCTGACAATACCATCGCTGAAGCAGTTGCGATCAAGGAGCATACTATCGTTGCCGTTGGGACGACGAAGGATATTACAAAGAAATATCGATCGGAAACAACTATCGATCTAAAAGGGAAAGCCGTATACCCCGGCTTCATCGATTCACACGCTCACTTTGTAGGGATCGGGACTGCGCTGATGACCTTGAATCTCGTAGGCACTCAATCGCCCGAAGAGATCGGATCACTGGTTTATGAGCAAATCAAGAAGAAAGGGATCGACCGTTGGGTTCGGGGCCGTGGATGGGACCAGAATAATTGGACTGTAAAACAATTCCCGACCGTAGAAATGCTTGATAAAGTGGCTCCGGAAACACCTGTATATCTTCTACGGGTTGATGGCCACGCGGTGTGGGTGAATTCGAAAGTCCTCAACCTCGCAGGTATTACACGCGATACAGAGGAGCCGGAAGGCGGAACCATAGTAAGAAATAGAAAAGGAGAACCAACAGGAATTTTCATCGACAATGCGATTCGGCTCGTAGAATCTGTTCTTCCGCCGCCAACAGATGATGAAATAACGGAAGCGATACAACTGGCCATGCAAACATGTGTACGGTACGGGCTGACGGAAATACACGACATGGGTGTGACGTCGCAAATGATTCGGCTCTATAAAAAATTGATTGATGCAAATTCTTTTCCATTTAGGATCTATGCAGCGATCGACGGTCCTGGTGAAACCTGGGAGGAATATAAAAAAATAGGGCCGGAACATGACTATGGAAACCATCGATTGGCAGTCCGGGCAATCAAAATGTATGTTGATGGGGCGCTTGGCTCGAGGGGAGCGGCTCTCGTAGAACCCTACAGCGACGATCTCACGACAAGAGGACTGACAGTCGAGAGAAGCGCAACTCTCACGGCGATAGCAAAAGAAGCTCTTCAGTATGATTTTCAGCTCGTAACGCACGCAATAGGGGATCGTGGGAATGCGATTCTATTGGATGCATATGAGGAAGCATTCAATACTTTTCCTGAAAAAGCAAAGCAGGCCCGCTTTCGTGACGAGCATGCGCAGGTTCTTGATGAAAAAGATATACCGCGTTTTGCCGCGCTCGGCGTCATTCCAAGCATGCAGCCTTCCCATTGCACTTCGGATATGCGATGGGCAGAGGCACGCCTCGGTCCGAAACGAATCCGTGGAGCCTATGCATGGCGGTCACTCCTCGATACAGGTGTTAAAATTGCAGGGGGCTCTGATTCGCCTGTCGAGAGTCCGAATCCACTTCTTGGATTCTATGCCGCAATCACTCGACAGGATTCCGATGGCATCCCTTCTTCATGGAAAGACGTTGCGGCGGGATTTCAAATGTCATCAGCCGGGATAGTTGACACCGGACAGTTTGAGGGGGGCTGGTATGCACATCAACGAATGACCAGAAAAGAAGCCCTCCGATCGTTCACCCTGTGGGGTGCCTATGCGGCATTCCAGGAAGATATAAAAGGGAGCGTCGAAGCGGGAAAGCTTGCCGACCTTACAATTCTTTCGAAGGATATAATGACAATTCCGGAAAGGGATATCCTCACGACCGAGGTGGAAATGACAATTATCGATGGTCAGATCGTTTATGCCCAATTAGGGTCCAGGACCTCCCCACATTAACGAGTTTGACTTATATTCTCCAGATAGTTACTGTAAGTTATTGATATAATTAGGTTTATGCCACATTTCCGACAGCATCTCCAGTGGTGTGAAACTCGTAAAAATATTTTAATATATCTAAAGAAAACGTTCTTCGTTGTCGATAATAAATTTAAAGAATTCCAACCCTTATGTGATTATTCAGGTCGACCGTCTAGACTCCGGTACTGTACATATGGATCAAACACAGGGTACAACCGCACGAAGTCAAACGAATGCCCTGCGATCGGTGCGGGAAAAGGTAGGGCACGCGGGGACGATTGAAGAAGCGCTGCAAGCGTTTTATGAGAGTATATTTGAAGCCGTCCCAGTCGATGAAGGGGCTCTTTATGCCTATGATAATACTTCCAAGCGTGCATGTATTGTAAGTTGTACTGAACGATGGTACAAGGATATTCAACCGATCAGTGAGTCTGTTGAAATATTCAAATCATTCCAGACGATTTCACTTCCCGAAGAAACCGCACACCTGAAAAGTTATACAGAAATCCTTCACAATTCCGGTTGCACGGCGGGTGTTCTCGTTCCGCTTGGGACGAGCGGCGTATTCGTAGGGTTCCTTCTTCTCGGTCGGATCCGGATGCAGTCCTTCTCCGAAGAAGAAATTCGTCTATGTGATATGATGATTGAAGTTGGACGCAGTATTTTGCTGCCACTGGTACTTTCGTCATCCGGAGTTCAGGAACATAAACTGCTTAGCGATGTCCCCGTCGGCTTCTATATTATGAAGGATGATCGGATTGTTTATGCCAACGAGTATATGGTGAAGCTCTTTGGCTATACGCTGGACGAAATTATAGGTGTGCGGTTTCCTCTTATCGTAATTGTTCCGGAGGAACAGGAACGCTTTCTTACCGGCATATCGGAATTTCTTCAAAGTGGGGAAAATTCATTTCATCATACCTTCACAGGTTTGCATAAAAATGGGAAACGGTTTGATGTAGAAACGCGTGTAAGTCGAACTCGGTATCAAGGGCAACCGGCATTACAGGGAATACTTATCGACATTACCGAACAGAAGACAACTGAACGTGAACTCGTTCGCCGGAATAGAGAACTATACGTGCTGAATATTCTCTCAAGTGAAATAAGTTCTGCACGCACACTCGACGATATGTACAATCTTATCGACCGGGTACTGAAAGAAATAATGAATATCGATCGGGTGGTTATTCGACTTGCCAACCGTTACCCGCGTGAGGCTTTCAGCTCATCGTTTGATCGGCAATCAATGAACGGAGAAGTTTTTGCCGATGGCTCGTCATCTGAGTCGACACTCCTGTTCGAAGAGATTCTTAACGACATGGTCCCGATCCTCATTGATAATTGTCGTCAGTATCCAGAGCTCGATTATGAGAAAACAATGCGGCTCGGTCTGCGCTCGACGCTGGCGTTACCGATAGTCTCGAAAGATCAGATTCTGGGAATGCTTCGGGTGGACGATATAAAGCACACGGGACGATTCCATCAGGAAGACATTCAATTCCTGCTGATGGTCTGCCGTCATACTGCAAATGCAATTGATAACGTAATCTGGTATCATCGTGAGAAATCCCGTTCACTCAGGATGGAATCGGTCCGAACGCTTGCACGCGAATGGATGGGTATTCTCGATCCCCACGAATTGATGCGTAAAGCAGTGAGAATGGTTTGCGAATCGTTTGGTTATGATACTACAACAATATTCCTGATCCGATCCGCATCTAATATAATCCACTTTCATACCGGACACGGAAAGAATTTTCATAAACCACCGGAAGATTTTGTACTGAAAATGGGACAGGGACTCATTGGAGCGTGTGCACAAAAAAACAGTATTGTACTTGTCAATGATGTACATCTTGATGAACGGTGGATTCCCGGCATGATGACCGGAACCCGCTCTGAGCTTTGCATACCCATGCGAACACATCATGGAGTTATCGGCGTCCTCGATATACAACAGACCACTATCGATGCTTTCACGGATGAAGATGGAGTCTTTCTCCAGATACTTGCTGATGAGCTCACTGCTGTATTTGAAAACGCGCTATTATTCGAGGAAATTAGATATCAGGCGAATGTTCTAACAAACATTAACGATGCAATAATCTCGGCAGATGCCAATTGGAACATCCGCGGATGGAATAATGGTGCGGAACGTCTCTATGGCTGGAAGGCGTCCGAGGTTCTCGGTAAAAACATGTACCACCTTATCCATAATGAATATATCGATGTAACACCAGATGATGTCCTGAGTGCCATGATTTATCATGGCGGTTGGAGAGGTAAGATCCGGCAGTACACAAAAGAAGGCAAAGTCGTTCATGTTAATGCTGCGGCCTCGACACTCAGGGGAAGTGATGGGAGCATCATCGGCTTTGTCAACGTCAATCGGGATATCTCTCAGGAGCGTGCGCTGGAAAGCAATTTGCAGGAAACCGAGGGATTACTGTCAAGCGTCATCGAACAAACGCCGTTCGGGATTGAGGTATTCAAGGATGATGGGACCCTGATTCGCGTCAACCAGACTTTTCTTAAGATGCTCAATATCCCGCACAGGGAAATTCTTGAATTCCATTATAATGTATTGCACGACGATGGACTGATCCACCGGTTGGGATTGATGCCAAAAGTTGAGAAGGCATTTGCAGGCGAGAGCTGTGCAGTTGGCCCGATAGAGATTCGACCGGAAATTCTTCCGCCGACGCTTCAGTTCTTGAAGTCGCCGATTACGGTTGAAATACGGATGTTCGCCGTCTTTGATGATTTGCGGTGCATGCGTCAGGTCGTGTTCATTTTCGAAGATATCTCCGAACGTGTCAATTTGCAGCGGCAGTTGGTCCAGGCTCAGAAAATGGAAGCGGTCGGGACACTTGCCAGCGGTATTGCCCACGATTTCAATAACCTGCTTGGCGGCATTCTTGGCTATGCCTCGTTCGCGAAAACAAAAGTAGCATCCGAAAGCCCGATTTTCAGCTACCTTGATACTATCGAGCGATCAGCTCAGCGTGCATCGGAATTGACGCGGCAGTTACTCGGATTTGCACGACGCGGGAAATATTCCACCGAAAAAATCGATTGTAACGATGTAATCCGTGATACTATAACACTTCTAGAACGTAGTTTCGATAAACGAATCTCGGTCCATCTCGATCTGTCAGCTGTCCCGCTGACAGTTGAGGCCGATGCCGGACAACTTGAACAGGCCCTTCTGAATCTCTGCGTCAACGCCCGAGATGCAATGCCTGGAGGTGGCACCCTGATGGTAAGAAGCAGGCTTGTGGATGTGAATGACGAATTCGTGCAATTGCATATCAATTCCGAATCAGAGCAATATGTTCACATTACCGTCGAAGACACGGGAATAGGGATGGATGAGGAGACGCAAAAACATATTTTCGAACCCTTCTTCACGACCAAAGAGAAGGGAAAAGGGAGCGGACTGGGACTCTCAATGGTCTATGGCATCGTTCGCAATCATGATGGTTACCTCGACGTGCACAGTGAACTTGGAAGGGGAAGTGTTTTCCATCTCTACTTCTCTTATATCAGCGGTACGGCAGTGCAGGAAGGGTTAGCCGATGATTCTGCTGCTATCAAGAAGGGGTCCGAAGTCATTCTTCTGGTAGATGATGAAGAGGTGATTCGCGACTTTACCCGCGAGGTTCTGGAAGAACAGGGATACTCGGTTGTCACAGCCAAAGATGGCGATGATGCGATACGGCTCTATGCACAACTCTACACCCGGATTCATGCTGTTGTCCTCGATATGGTCATGCCTCAAAAAGGAGGATTGGAAACATACCGTGAAATGAAAGAAATCAATCCGAAAGTAAAAGTCCTTCTCTCAAGCGGGTACAGCCAGGATGGACATGCGCAGGAAATTCTCAATGAAGGGGTTATGGGATTTGTACAGAAACCATACGATATGAGCCAGCTGTTCACAGCTCTCCGCAAAGTGCTTGATTCATAATATATTCACCTCTATATTACTATTTATAAGATGTCAGTTTATTTCTGCCCCATCACCTAGTTTGGAGAATATCTTATGTATGAATGGGTGAAAGAATTTCCCGGAAAAATTACTATCTGTGATCGGGAGGGAATCATCGTCGAAATGAACGACCGGTCAATAAAGGCATTCGAAAAGGATGGCGGAGCGGGGCTAATTGGAAAGAACATGCTCGATTGCCACCCCGAACCGGCACGAACCCGATTAAAGGAATTGCTCGCTGCCGGGAATACGAATGCATATACCATTGAAAAAAACAGTGTGAAAAAATTAATATATCAATCTCCATGGTATCATAACGGCGTATACCGTGGCTTCGTAGAATTTTCACTTGAAATACCCTTAACACTGCCGCACCATATTCGGACGTAATTCTCTTGCTTCTTAATCCTCTTTGATGTATTTTACCGCATGTTAACGCTAACATTCACAACCTGAAGAAAGGGAACCTGCCCCATGGAGGCAATACACCTGACCATAGCCGATTGGCTCATCATTGCCGTATATTTCGGATTTGTGCTTGGAATCGGATTCTACCTGAAGAAATTCACACGGAGTGAAAATGATTTCTTTCTTGCAGGACGAAAAAACAGCGCATGGGTGGCCGGACTTGCATTCCTCTCGGCCAATCTCGGGGCACTCGAACTTCTCGGAATGACCGGAAATACATACAAGTACGGAATGTACGTAGCCCATTTTTATTGGATAGGCGCCGTCCCTGCAATGCTGTTCCTCGGAATTTATATGATGCCTTTTTATTATAGTAGCAAGATTAAATCAATCCCCGGTTATTTGAAACTCCGATTCGACGAGAAAACGCGCGTTCTCAACGGGATTGCATTCGCGGTGATGACCCTCCTGGTTTCCGGCATCAACCTGTATGCGATGGCTCTCGTTCTTCACACATTTCTTGGATGGAATTGGGATATCTGCATGTGGATGTCGGCAGCCACGGTCGCCTGCTATGTCGGGCTAAGCGGCCTAATGTCGGCAATCTTCACCGAGATCGTACAATTCTTTCTTATATGGTTCGGCCTTTTTCTGGTTGCGATGTTGGGCATTGTCGAAATCGGGAGTCTCAAAGAGGTATTCCACAGGATTCCAGAGGCGTATAATACGCTCTGGTCAACATCAGCCGATCCGAGTAAAAATGGAATGTTGATTTCATGGGGCGGTATTGTTCTGGGCCTTGGATTTGTGCTATCATTCGGATACTGGACAACCGATTTTCTTGTCGTTCAGCGTGCCTTCACTGCAAAAGATCTACGGACAGCCCGATTGACACCGATTCTTGCTTCCTTTTTCAAAATGTGTGTTCCATTCCTCGTGATTATTCCGGGTTTGATTGCTCTCATTCTCTCGAATGATCCAAAAAGTGGATTTGCATTACTACAGGATGGAGGGAAGCTCAATTATGATTCTGCCCTTCCTTTATTGATTGCACGATACTATCCAACGGGATTGTTGGGACTTGGAGTCACGGCACTGCTGGCAGGATTTATGGCTGGTCAGGCAGGCAATATCAGCGCGTTCAATACAGTCTGGACATACGATATCTATCACTCCGTTATCAACAAAAAAGCTTCGGATGTACATCTTGTTTGGATGGGAAGAGCGGCAACGATTGTCGGGATCATCATCAGTATTGGGACCGCCTATTGGGCACGGAGTTTCCCGAGCATTATGGATTATATGCAGGCAATTTTCTCGTGGGTTAATGCACCATTGTTTGCCACTATGCTTCTGGGAATGTTCGTCAAATGGATAACACCGAAAGGAGCATTCTGGGGATTAATTGCAGGAATGGGCTCATCATTTACGTTGTTCCTCGCGGCAAAGTTTAATTGGATTTCAGCGAGTCTGATCACTTTGTCATCAGTATCGAGTGAGATGGCGGTGAATTTCTGGCGTGCTTGGTGGGCATGGTGCATCTGCTTCATTGTGACGATCGTTATTAGTCTTTTCACTGAAAAGAAACCGGAGAGCGAACTCGTGGGGTTGGTGAAAGGGCTCACTCCCGAAACGGCAACCGGACCGATTCCATTGTATAAAAAGCCGGAATTTATTGGAATTGTTTCTCTGGTGATATTCATTCTGCTCAATGTGTATTTCTGGTAATAAAAAAAGGAATTATATTATGACCTCGGAACAACCACAAATGAAATCCATCTGGTATCTCGTCGGACTCATTCTGATCAGCATGGGTGTGATAATATTTATTACAGGTCTTGTATCCCCGGAGACACAAAAAACTGTTCTTGCCGAGCTTCGCCCGGATATCTGGTGGGGACTTGTGATGATTGCCGGCGGGCTTACACTTTTTTTGACAAACCGGAAATCTTCGACCTGAACAAAAATTCAAGATTCCCACTTAAGAAGTTGGTATTTTAGGCCGATAATATTAATGCCCTTTTTGGAATTTTAGGGCATTTTTTTCGGTTTATACGTATAGAATGACCGGCTGGTCTTGACCTTGAACTAATATTCATCTATATTACGACTGGTTAGTCAAAATATGACCTTATAGTCATCAATCATATTTTCATATAGATTTTAAACATAGGGCTTCAATGGAGCAATTAAACAGCAGTCAGGCGCTCTCGCGTAAAGAGCGGGAGAAATTTGCCAGGCAGCAGGAAATCTTGAAGGCAGCCCGTGAACTTTTCATCCGTAAAGGATATCACGATACCACACTTGAAGAAATCGCCCACCATGCGGAATTTGGTAAGGGGACTATTTACAATTATTTCAGCAGCAAAGAAGAGCTTTTCAACGGGATTATCAATAGTCTCGTCGATGAGATGTTCGAGCTTGTGCAGTCGGCTATCGCTGTTTCTGGACACGCCCGGGAAAAGTTGACCGCCTACGCCAGTGCAATGATCTCGCATGCCCGTTCAAACGCCGATCTCTTCCGGTTGATATTTCAGGAATTCCATCGCGCAAATTCTCCGGAGTTCAAGGAGAATTTAAAACATTTCCATGAACGCACAAAAAAAATACAGGAATTAATCATCCATCCAATCGAGGAAGAAATCAGCGCGGGGAAGATCAGACCGGTCGATGCCCGGGAGCTTATCTCGCTTTTCGACGGGATGCTGCGTTCGTATTGTCTCAATTATCTCGAAAATCAATTTCAGTTTCAAAACGACGACGTTGATACTGCCGCCGCTCTCATTGTTTCCGTTTTTTTCGATGGCGCAGCGGAACCGAATCGTAAAGGATAAAACCATGATGAAACCAGGAGCAAAATTTTTTATCACAATTTTTACACCTTTCGTGCTCTGCATACTTCCGTCTGTGAGTGCAGTCGGGCAGGAATCGGCGCGGTCTCAAGGATCTGTCGTCCTGACTCTCGATAAAGCGATCTCGCTTGCGCTTCAACAAAACCGGGATGTCCTTATCGCTGAACAGGACCGGTTCAAAGCCGATGCGCAGGTTGGCGAAGCGTGGGCCGGTGCACTGCCCCAGCTTTCAATCAGCGGAGTCTATACACGGAATATCCAAAAGCCCGTACTCTTCATTCCACCAAATAATCCGATTAATCCGACCGATAAAACAATGGCATTCGAAATCGGATCGACAAACGCATATGCGATGAGTGCATCGTTAACACAGCCGCTCTTCAGCCGAAGGATCGGAGTAGCGCTACAGATTGCCAATACCTACCGCGAATTTATGGAGCAATCCTATCAATCCGTAAGCCAGGCAGTCATTCGCGATGTAAGGAAATCGTTTTACCTCGTTTTGCTTGCTCAGAAGCTTGTAGAAGCGAATCGCCAGGGACTCGACGTCGTTAAGGCGAACGTTGAAAATGTTAGGGCACAATATCGTAACGGGACAGCCGCTGAATTCGATCTGCTTCGTGCCGAAGTACAGCTTGCCAATACCGAACCGCTCCTTATCTCGGCCGAAAATAATCTGGCTCTGGCTATCAACGCGCTAAAAAATCTTGTGGCAATCCCCATAGAACAGGATGTCGTTCTCCAGGGTGATTTTACCTTTGAAGAACTTCCGGAAACCGCAATGATTGAAGCAAGACGGAATGCACTTACCACAAATCCTTTGGTCCTTCAATTGTCGCTTCAGGAATCTCTTCTTGAGAAGAATATCAGAATAGAGCAGGCGGGTTATTTCCCTACTCTGAATCTCGTCGGTGGCTACTCGTGGCAGGCACAGGATAATACGTTCCAATTCAACAACTATCTCTGGGCGAAAATGCTTAATGTCGGACTAACGCTTTCTTTCCCGATATTTGACGGTCTGAAAACCTCCAACCGCGTTCAACAGGCGGAGATCGAAAAGGAAAAGATTTATTATACGCGAATGAAGGCCGAGGAAGGATTAAAAATTCAGATCCAATCGGCAGAATTGAAAATGGCCGAAGCGAAAAAGCGGATCTCCGGACAGGAGAAAAACATCGATCAGGCACAGAAAGCCGTTAGTATCGCACAGACCCGCTTCAATAGCGGAGTCGGGACACAGCTCGAGCTGCTTGATGCTCAGGTGGCAATGACACGGGCACAAACAAATTACGCGCAGGCAATCTATGATTATCTTGTAGCAAAAGCCGAATGGCAATATGCAGTCGGGATTTCTCAATGATAGGTTTTAAACTCTGTGTCCTTACAGGTCGTAGACCTTTGTGCTGGATCGACGCTGAAAAGTTCTCAGTGTCCTCTGTGGTTCTCTTTTCTAAAACATAACACCACAAGGATAAAAGACGATTTAAGGTGCTGTGCCCCATTTATTAATAAGAATAGTTATAGGGTCACTGCCACAGAGTTCGCAAAGTTGAAAAAGAGAGAACACAGAGTATGAAAAATCGTCAAAGTGTTTAATATAACAGAAGAGCTAAAGGAGAATTAATGACTACCGTCCATCACCTTGATAAAGCCCTCCAATGGGTCATCGTAATGATTTTGTTTTTTACATTGATCGGATGTGGATCGGGCACAAAAGACAAACCGCAAACCAGTTCGGCAGCTTCCGGCAGTAATGTCATCCCGGTGGAAATCGCTCCGGTTACGCGACAGAATGTTTCTGCCAATAAGACCTTTTCCGGCACACTCGAAGGGGAGGAGCAGGCCAATATTGTAGCAAAAATCTCAGAACGCATTACAGGCATCAAGGTACATGTCGGTGAAGCGGCCGGGGCGGGTACTGTCGTACTTTTGCTCGATAAGAGTGGCGTGACATCACAGTACTATCAGGCCGAAGCGGGTTATAAAAATGCCGAAAAAACGCTTGAGCGTATGAAATCTCTCTATAACGAAGGTGCTATCTCGCTCCAGGCATTGGATGGAACCCAGACCCAATACGATGTCGCTAAAGCAAACTTCGACGCAGCACGGGGTGCGGTTGAGCTGACGACTCCGATTTCCGGAGTCGTAACAGCTATTAATGTCAGCGTCGGTGATCTTGCAGTACCCGGAGCGTTACTAGCGACGATAGCAAAGATCACCCGATTAAAAGTGACCTTCAACATTAGCGAAACAGATGTCACGAATCTCGCGATCGGTCAAAAGGTTCAGGTATATACGGAATCAAAGTCCGATGCAGTGGTCGAAGGGCGGATTGTTCAGCTTTCGAAATCCGCCGACGTCAAGTCGCGTACATTCGAAATCAAAGCGATATTCCCAAATACAAAAGATAAATGGTTTAAACCGGGCATGTACAGCAAGGTGATAGTACAGGTTTCTCCACGGGTAAAGACTCTCGTTATTCCGAACGCTGCAATTCAAAGTGATGGTGTCACTAACCGAGTATTTGTTGTCCGCAGCGGACGTTCCTTCCAGCAGACTGTTCAGGTAGGTGTTTCTAACGACAAGTATTCGGAGATAGTAAAGGGGTTGGTTGAGAACGATACTGTGGTGACGACTGGGGCGACGACCGTGCGAGATAGCGGATATGTCAGTATCGCAAATCGATCAAATTAAATGTTAGAACGATAGAAAGTGAGCACGACTCATGAAACTTGCTGATGTCTCTATAGAACGCCCGGTCTTTGCGACGATGATGATCCTTGCACTGATCGTGCTTGGAATTTTTTCATTTATAAAACTGAATATCGATCTTATCCCCGATATCGATTTTCCGTATGTGACAGCTACGACCGTCCTCCCCGGTGCAGGTCCCGAACAGATTGAGACCGATGTAACGAAGAAAATCGAGGATGCGGTCAACACCATCGGTGGTATCGACCATATAACGTCGATTTCGCAGGAAGGTGTATCCATTATCATCATCCAGTTCAAACTGGAAGTCGAAGGAAAACAGGCAGCGCAGGATGTGCGCGAAAAAATAGCCGCAATCCGGTCGGATCTCCCGACGGACATCCAGGATCCGATCATCCAGCGTATCGATCCCGCTAGTGTACCGATATTCACGCTCTCGGTGTCGGGTGGTGAGCGGTCCGGAAAAGAAATTACCACATTCACGAAAAATGAGATTAAGAAACGGCTGGAAAATGTTCCGGGAGTCGGCCGGGTCGACCTCGTCGGCGGTGCCGAACGTGAAATTCAGGTTGACGTCGATGCTGCACGGCTGCAGTCGTATAACCTCTCGATTCAGGACGTTATACAGAATGTCTCCTCATCGAATGTCGAAGTCCCCGCCGGCAATCTGGTTCAGGGGCAGCGGCAGCTGTTACTCCGCACCATGGGAAAATATACGAATGTCGATGATTTCAACATGGTGATTGTTGCTACTCCGGGTGGAAGGGTTGTCCATCTTTCAGACGTGGCGCAAGTTGTTGATGGTGTGAAGGAACAGGTGAGCCTTACGCGCGTCAATGGCAGGAGTGCCGTCGGATTGAATATTTTGAAGCAATCCGGCAGCAATACCGTCCGTGTCGCAGACGAAATACTGAAAGAAATTGCTCGAATCCAGAGAACTCTTCCCCGCGATCTTCAGGTCACCATTGCACGAGATAACAGCGTATTCATTCGAGACGCGGTGCGCGACGTGTTGTTCGATATTCTGTACGGAGGACTGCTGGCAGTCATCGTGGTGTACCTCTTCCTCGCAAACCTGCGATCGACGATCATCAGCGCGATCGCCCTTCCAACATCGATCATCGCCAGTTTTATCATTATGTATGCGTTGAACTTTACGTTGAATATGATTTCTCTGCTGGCACTCTCGCTTGCTGTCGGATTACTCATCGACGATGCAATTGTCGTTATCGAAAATATTTACCGGCACATGCAGCAGGGCGCAACACCGATGGAAGCTGCAAAGGTGGCAACGAGTGAGATCGGACTTGCCGTCATGGCAACGACGTTCACTATCGTTGCGGTGTTCATCCCGATCGCTTTTACACCAGGTATTGTCGGACGATTTTTCTATCAGTTCGGCATTACAGTCTCGGTTGCAGTACTCGTGTCGTTGTTCGTCGCTTTTACGCTGACGCCGATGCTCTCCTCCCGCTGGCTCAGCGAAGCGGATGAAAAATTGACCAATGAGGGTTCAATTCTCAGGAGAGCGCTTTATTATTTCAATCATTTCTTCGAGATATTGAGCCACCGGTACAGAAAAGCCATCGCATGGTCGCTTACACATCGCAAAACCGTGATTTTCGGATCGATAGGTGTTTTTCTATTCAGTTTCGTGCTCATCAGATTCCTGGGCACATCCTTTTTCCCGACATCCGATCAGGGCGAGTTCAACATCAGCATCAATGCAGCGCCCGGCAGTTCTCTGGAACAGACGAGCGACATCTGTGCGTCAATTGAGAGGGTTGTACAGAAACAGCCTGAAGTTATAACGGTGTTGACGACAATCGGAGCAGGGAACGATCCTGTGACGAAGGGAAATATACTTGTGAAACTGGTGAAGAAAAATAAGCGTCAGCGGGGCGTTGAGCGGATTATGGATGACCTGAGATCGCAGCTGAGCAATATCCCGGGTGCAAACCTGGGATTCGGGCCGACGGCAACGGTTGGTGGTAATCAAAAACCTGTGATAATGAGCGTCCGCGGCGACGATTTCTCAACGATTAAAGGTATTGCCGACAGGGTTGAACGCATTGTCCGCACGACTCCTGGAGCCGTGGATATCGAAAACAGCCTCGAGATATCAAAACCCGAAGTCCGTATCCGCATCGACCGTGAGAAGGCTTCGGATCTCGGCGTTAATGTTGGACTCATTGCCACTACCGCCCGAGCGATGGTCGATGGATTCGTTGCTACGAAATATCAGGAAGGTGATGAGCAATACGATGTGCGTGTTCGGCTGGCAAAAGAAGACAGGACATCGTTTGAAGATGTCAATAATCTCACGATCAAGAGTAATAAAGATGGAACTCCTGGACAGAAATTATTAATACCGGTAAGTTATGTCGCAGACATACGGCAAGGATCGGGGCCGTCGAAAATCAACCGGTTTGACCGTCAGCGGGAAATCCGTATCGATGCATATCTTTCGAAACGTCTCCTGGGCGATGTGCTCGGAGATATACAGAAACGAACGGCTGAACTTAATATTCCGTCCGGATATTCTGTCGGCGTCGTAGGTCAGGGGCAGATGCAGGCCGAATCGTTCGGCAATATTTTCCTGTCGCTTATGCTGGCGATTGTGTTCGTGTATATCGTGCTGGCTGCGCAATTCGAAAGCTTTTCATACCCGTTCGCGATCATGCTGGCCCTTCCGATGGCGTTAATCGGGGCTGTTCTCGGACTGCTCGTCTTCGGGAGCGCGCTTTCGATGATGTCGATGATCGGGGTTATCATGTTGATGGGATTGGTGACAAAGAACGGTATTTTATTGGTGGACTATGCCAACGTGCTCCGCGACCGCGGGCACGAGAGGACCGACGCGCTGATTCGCGCAGGCGCCACGCGGCTCCGTCCGATTTTAATGACGACCTTTGCCATGATTTTCGGTATGGTGCCGGTGGCATTCGGTGTTAGTGAGGGAAGCGAGTTTCGTTCACCGATGGGACAGGCGGTGATCGGCGGGTTGATAACTTCAACACTTTTAACGCTCTTTGTTGTGCCTGTTGTATATTCTGTCATTGACGATATATCGTTCAAACGGGTATTCGGTTTTGTATATTGGGTGGTTGAATTTGTGAGAAGGAAATTGAAAAGATAAATTTAAAAACCATTAAAACTCTGTGTCCTCTGCATATGGTATTTTTATAATGATTCTCGTGATCTCTGTGGTTATCTTTTCTAAAATATAACACCATGGGGATAAAAGACGATTTAAGGTGCTGTGCCCCATTTATTAATATGAATAGTTGTAGGGTCACTGCCACAGAGTACACAAAGAATAAGAAGAGGAAACGGAGTAGAAATTGGAGAGAGTATCCGCATGAAAATTGTTTACGTCATCTGCAATGATGCCTCGATATTTACCCTGAGCGAATGAGTCGAAGGGCGCCCTGCCCCATAGAACGGGGCAGGACTACTCGGCATCCTGGCTATTGAATACTCTGATTACTATTATCGGCTACGGAGAAGAGCTATGAAGATTGTATATGTTATCTGCAATGAAGTGTATGAGGACCGCATCATGAGCATCCTCACCCGCACCGGCATCGATTACTATACTTGCTGGGAGCATGTAAAAGGAAAAGGACACGAAACGGAACCGCACCTCGGTACACGGAGCTTTCCCGGCATGAATGCGGTTCTGATGATAGCGCTGCCTGAAAAGTCCACACTAGATAAACTCATTGTAGAGATTGAAGAGGCGAACAAGGGAATCTTAAAGCCGGATGATCGGATCAGGCTGTTTCAGGTGCCGCTGGAGAGGATTGTATAGGGCAGCATTAAATTAGCTTAGTACAATATGTTCCGCTTTCTGGCGAGACACGTTGTGTCCTCCGCTGTGTTATTTTTCGAAATGGAAAATGCAGTTAAAGAACTCGTGAAGTAATCATTGCATTTGCCGTTCTTTTCCCACCAATAACAAAAATGTAAAATTAAAAACCAGTGATAATCCTGTCAAAAATCCCACAATGAAATTTGTATTGAATAATTCTCCACCAAATCGTTCTATAATAATACTCAGTGATAGTGAAAATAGACCTAATGACAGAAAGATATAAGATTTCTTCATATACTTGATTCCCTTCAATGAATTATCCAACTTAAAGAAATGTCTAGGAATATTCAAGGATTAAATGGTCAGTAATTTTTCTCGCTGTCAATTCGCCTCAACCTCGATCCTTGCCCTGCCCTAGAGTTTATCCTGAGCTTGTTGAAGGGGACTACTTCGTCGAGCGACCCGCCGCAGTCCGCTGGTGGCGGACGGAGGCGGGGAGTCGAAGGGTTGACCTCAATCGGCTTCTTTAGGCGCCGTAAACTTTCGTACCGCCAGACTCACGCCAAGCAGAAACCAGATCATGGTCATCGACTCCTGATCGCCGAAGTTCCATTCCCCCAGTCCGTTGAAAAGAAAAGCGATCGTACTGCCGGCAGCCCCGAGTACAATAGTGGAAAGTACATTTTCTTGTCGTATCGACCGGAATATTTGTATCTCGGTAAGAAGCGTTTTTCCGAGTAGGTAAAGAACCGCCAGTGTACCGACAATACCGAAAATGACAAGGAACTGAATGTAATTGTTATGCAAATGGCCGAAATTTTCCTTCTCGTATGGCTGCTTGTATTGGGCATAAGTGGTGGCGACATCCATATCGCCGATTCCGAACAGGGGATGCGCCTGAAAAATTCTCAGACCGGTTTCCCACATTCGGAGACGCTGATAGTTTGTCGGATAATCGGCGCTGGCGACGCTTAACAGCCTGTTCCGTTGACGGTCGATCAGGTAGATGTTTTCACCGTTCACACTTACTTTTCTCGGCACATATTCTAATGGAATTTTTTGGCAGACCTTAAAATAAGCACTCTCTTCGGCAGAAGATATAACAAGGCCGGGAATTCCTGCCAGAACGATTGTCCTGCCATTTGTTGCGCAACCGATGATGCCTCCAAGGCTATCATGTTTTTCGAGAAGAGTTACGGTTGTCGAATCGATTCGATAGTGTTCGAGTGTTTGAATAGTGCCGATGTAGAGATTTTTATTAACGGTAAACGCTGAAGCAACCGGTGAATTCAAATGGTTGCGGAATATTTCGCGATCGGGAATTCCTTGAGAGAGCGAATAAAGGCTGACAGTATCATCGAACGAGGAGAGTGTCAAATAGCGTTCACTCACATACATATTTTGAAAACCGGCAGCCCTGGGACAGCGATAAATATCTTCCAGTCTCATAGGATCCCGATAGACAGTGACACCGCTGTCCTTGTCGAGCGTATAGAGCAAACCATTGGCTGTAACGGTAGAACGGAGAAGCCCCGGTGATGAAAATACATTTTCAATGACGAACTCCGAAGGTCCTTTTCTGTACAGCATCACCAATCGTGAATCGATTAATGAAGCGATATAGATGTTGTCTCGCCACCAAAGACATGAAACGACGGGAGCAGGCAGATGGACATTGGAACGGCTGCCATTCTTTCCGATGAGGAGGATACCTTCTTTGTAATCACTGATCAGTACAACGCTGTCGGCGGGCGTCACCTGATATACGGTTCCCTTTGTAGAAATGATATCGCTCTGACGGACCCCCCTGTCGGAAATCCGATAAATGTAAACATCGCTTTTTTCCTTCACCAAAAAAGCACCTCCGGCAACAACAAACACAATGGCAGCAAGTGCGGCCCATTTTTTTTTGAACATCGAGACGGCAATCATGCCTGCAGCTGATCCAAGCCAGGCAGCACGCGTATAAGTTGCGATTAAAGCGACAACCGCGATGAGCAAAGCAATAGTAATCAACCAGCGGTGAAGGCGGCTTATCTTTTCATTAACAGCAAAGGAAAAGAGGATTACTACCAGCATTGCCAGTAAACCCCCGGCAGTCATCACATGGCTGAAAGGGGAGGGTCCGTTGACGTGTAGCATATAAAGGTTCTGGACAAGGTGTTCACGGGCAACGACGAGATATGCGACGGCTGTCAGTACCGCTCCGACTAGATAAATCTTGAAAATTATCTTTACAGTCTCGATATCCTCTGTGGTATACAAAAGAGTATAGATGATAGGGATCAGCATAATTCGTTTCGCCATGATTATTGCCGATGAAGCGGGTTGAGCAGAGAATATAGTGGACAGAGCCTCGGCGGCAATAAAAAAAAGGAATGCCCATTCCATGCCTGTTTTTTCGAATCGTTTCTGACTGAATGTAGTGCGAATGACGGCAAGGATCAGAGCGCCGAAATAGCCGATTTGATTGAGGAAGATCGAGTTTGTCAGAGTAACAGCAAAAAAACAAATCGAATAGAAAATTAATTTATCTAAAATCTTTATTTTTGATAACGTCAAAAGAGAGTTTGTCCGTTAATGGTGGTACATGGTAACAATATAATAAAGGTACAGTAATGTTGGGAGAATTACCACTGAGGAGATGGCTTTATGGATTTATGATTGATGATTTTTGGTTTATGCATTTAGAAGCTCCACACCTATTTTTTGGGGATAGATCTTCCCTGTAAAAGACTTTTTCCGACGGCGAGCGGTGTTGGGAAGCCAAGGAGTTCGCCGGTTGTCGGAGCGATATCTATTTGCGTTGCATTCGTGGTATCTACAAAACCCGACGGAATATTTCTTCCGGCCATGAGAAGCATGATGTGCCGGCATCCTTCGCAGCCGTCTCCGTGGTTTTCGAATCCTCCATGCGCATCGTCATGTCTTCCATGATCATTGGTCACGATTAGAGTGGTTTTTCCTTCATAGAATGGATTCGATTGAATTTTCTGCCAGAGCACATACACCAGAGAATCGGCGCGGACGATGGCTTTCAGATAACCCTTCCACTCTCCGGTATGTCCTGCCGCATCGATATCGGGGAAATTTATCACCATAAGTTTCGGATGATTGGTTTCCATATGAAACATAACCGAGTCGAGCACAGCTGGATCTCCTTCAGCGAATGAGAAAGTAGCCTTCAGTTTCCGGCCATAACCGGTATAAGTACTATAAGTGAGGACTTTAAGTTTCTTTTTTCCTGCAATCACATAATTCTTGGATTTTTTGGATCCTGTTGTTTTACGATAGTATTCAAAAATTGTAGGCATTGTAGGTCGTTTGTTTCCCAGATTATCGATGGTTTGCCACGTGCCTGTCTCGATCGATGAATGTCCCGGAATTGTAGAAGTCACTCCGTCGTTTCGATAATTCGTGAATATTGTTCCAGCCGGTCTGAGTTTTGTCCAAATATTCCTGATGTAGGTGCTGTCCGAGCCGAATGTTTCAGAGTAGCGTGCACCGTCGAGCACAACGATGATCACATTCTGAGATATCGTCTGTGAAAAGAACGAGAGAAACAGGACGGTAATAATTGAAATCAAGTACTTTGGTTTCATTGTGATTTTCCTATGAGAAATTGGATATTAATCATAGATTTTTCTTGGCCTCATTCTCGTTCTTAATCTACTTCGGTGTCCCAAAATTATATGCAAATCCGAGCCAGGGGATAAATGGGAAGCCGCTACCCCCTGAGACTGTGGGTCGAATAAACCCAAGATCGGCAGCCAGGTTTTCACCGAAGAAACGTAATCCGAAAGAAATAATAGCGATGTCTGAATTTGGCGGTATCCAATTTTCTGTTATGAATTTGCAGCTATTCGAGATACGTAGTTCGCCTCCGAGCATAACGATTGGTTTGTCGGCGATTTTACTTCCGTAGAATCCCCAGCCGAGACCGGCAGTCAGTGATGCATTTTGATTGCCATACGATCCGACGCTATAAATAATGCCGACACCGTCACCGCCGCTTGTGGTAGTAATATAGAGTACTCCTCCCGCAAGGTTGAATTTCTCGAGTTGGATTGGCGTAATTTTGGGAGCGAGATAAATGAGCTGGCCATTCAACCCAGGAAAAATCGAAATACCGCCGGCGAGAGTAAGAAAATCAGTGACCCCGATAGCAAGAAATGGGAAAAACAACTCGTAATCCGAAAAATACCCCTGTCCGGATTTCAGTGATCGTGCAGTTGGAGCAAAAAACAGGCGCGTATTGTTCGGATCGTCTCTGACATATGTCCCGTTAACGACGGATCCCTGAAGGGCTTTAATTGATTTTACCTGACTTCTCGAAATCACCATTGTAACATTACTCAACGTTTTGAAGTTGACCGAGGTTGAATCTTCGGAGATAACATTCCCGATGAGCTCGCTCCCATCGATCAGCATCAGCTGCTGTGGTTTCTGCAGAGTGGTGTCTTGTTGGGAAAAACAGATCCCCACGGATAAAGATAATACTCCGGCGAGAATACCGACGATAGTCCGGCAATAATTCATTTCATCAGCTCCTATTCGTACTGACGGAAAATTTTTCCGCCGGTTTGATTACGGGTGACCGGGTTCGTAGAATATGGGGTTTCCCAGTTCTTTCAGTGAGAAGATATTGAAGATGTGGTGCCCGTCATAGTCAAGGACACGCAGATCATCCTCTTGTTTCAGGTCACTCATGGTTACAATAAAGTGCAGGCCATATTTTTCCTTAGCGGCGTCCTCTGAGATTTCGTATGCAATAAATTTCTTTATTCCTTTTGTTGCCAGTTTCTTCGCGAGATTGGGATTGGTGTAGGAATCATACGAAGTCAGTATGACCAGAGGTCCTGATCCTGTAAAAAATATCCCTGCCTTCATATCACACACCCCTTTCTTTGGATCTCTCGCCAGTGTATCTCAACCTGCAACACCCAGATTAAACGCTCACCATTCATCATTCAAAATTCTACATTGGATTATTCCACAGCCCTTGGCGGTTTCCAGCCCGGCCGTGTCCATTGGATAAGCTCGATCGTAATAGAACCGATAATCACACTGGTTTTTGCTTTTATGGGTATTTGTGCGCCATCGTTGCTGAACCAGCCTTTAAAAGAACCGTTGAATCCAAAAATACCGTTGAACTTTGCATCGCCGTCGAATTCGATGACATCTATGGGATATTGAACAGCATCGATTTCGACGCTTGTGTTTTTTCCTGGAAAATTTAGAACGGTAGTGCCCTGGTTGTGCCTGATCATTGTCGGCACCGTAAACGGCTTCTCACTTTTTACATTTGCACGCGCGAAATAGAGTAGCGATAAACCATCCTGCGTCTTTATATCAATTGCTGCCGTATCTATTTTCTGGATTTGGATATCGCTGGTATCATTTTCAGTTATGCCTTCGTCGATGAAAATTATATTTTTCTGCCTCTCATATCTGTACCGGAGAACTTCCCAGCTTGTTCCTTCTTGCTCACGCTGGACGAAAGATTGCGAATAGCACTCGTTATCCAGGACAGATTGGAAAATAGCATGAAGGTTTACGAATGGAATGCCTGAGTAAGAATTGATATATGCAATACAGGCGTACGATTTGTCTCCATTCTTTGTCTGTTCACTCAGCACCTTCGTGCGAATAGCGCCTAATTTAATGAACCACCAGCTGGCTTCGTACGTCAGCTCTTCACCGACCTGTAGGAAACCGGTGTTAACTGTAGAATCGTGGATTTCAAGTTGTCTGACTATTCTCTCCTGCGGCTCAATATTCCAGAGGTAATAAAGCGGCAGTAAGGACAGGAAAACGATAGTGATAAAGTGAAGAGAAAATGTTTTCATAGGTTGATGTTCAAACGATATTCGGGAGTTTACAAAATTACGGTTTCAAATGCAATGTATGGTCGCGTTATAGTTTTATTATCAACGATTTGGATTGGGGAAAGGCAATTTGACTTTTGAGCCTTTTTGCAGTACATTAGATTGATATACATCGCGGGGTGAAGCCCCGACAAACAACGTCGGGATTTCGCCCTACCCAGACGGAGTCTGGGCAGGACTCAACAATTGGTATTTAAGCTCATCAGCGAATAAAATTCTATATACCGCGGGGTGGAGCAATTGGTAGCTCGTTGGGCTCATAACCCAAAGGTTGTAGGTTCAAGTCCTACCCCCGCTACAAGAAAAGCCTCCCAGGTAAGGGAGGTTTTTTTATGCCATTTTATACATACGTTCTCATTAGTGATGAAGGATATCACTACACTGGTCACACAGCTAATCTTGATCTCCGAATTGAACGCCATTTCATGAAAACGACGCACTATACTAAGAAGGGGAAAAACTGGCGTATTATTTATTCGAAAGAATTTTCAACAAGGGCAGAGGCTATGAAACATGAGAAGTGGCTCAAGAGTGGTACTGGTAGAGAATGGGCGAAGGTGAATATCGCGGGGTGCCTGCCTGCGTGCCAAAGGCACTTCGGCAGGCAGGGAGTCCCGCTTCGCCGGAGGCGAAGCGGGAGTAGCTCGTCCGCCTATGTCATGAAGGACATGACTTCGGCGGACAGGTTGGGCTCATAACCCAAAGGTTGTATCCGCCGTAGGCGGAAAGTCCTACCCCCGCTACAAACAGCCTCCTTGTATTGGAGGCCTTTTTTTTGCTTCCTCGCATCCGAGCGTCCCCATCTCTGAGGGGGATCGAGGGGGAGTCACAACACAAAATCCTAAATTCTAACATCGCCCGCCTGCTTCAAATGGTATTCCGTAGCGGTTAGGAAATCTTAAATGAATTCAGAACATAAAATTCTAATCCATTATAAAAAAAGGCCGAACCTGAAAAGTATTCGGCCTGTTTTTTCTCCCGGAGATTAATCAGAATACTAAAGCGAATGGATTACTATCTTAATCATTCAAATAACCTCTCAAATATTTTCCATGGACTTTCTTTGAAATCATCCTTCCAGGGTTGATGATTTCGCCACTCCCGATACCTGGAGCGTGTCATGATACCGATCGGCCCCTCGTAGATACCCCCCCAATAGCCTCTGTCGTAAACACGAACGGCAATGATATTATCCGTGCCTGCCTTCAATAGTCCGGCCGGTATTGTATAAGCGCGCAGTTCACGGTATTCGTTGTCGTAATGACTTTTCCACGGATTGGACTTGATCCATCCTGTGTGACCGATTTCTTCTCCATTGACATAGGTCTCATCAAGATCATCTATCCGCCCGAGAAGAAGCACCAGCGTTTCCTGAGCAAGGTCTGCAGGAATCCTAAAATGAAGCCTGTACCATCCCATACCGTCGTACTTTGGATATCCCTGCGCTTCCCAGAATGCCGGAACAAAAATCTGGTCCCATGAGCTATCGTCGAAGTAGGGATCGGCCCATTTTTCCGAATCACCCTTACTAAACCGCCATTTTCCGGCGAGTATTATTTCCGGAGCGACATAATCCTTAGGTTCATACAACCCGATCTTCCCCTGCACGATACCGCCTGCCAGCTGATCGTCATAGACACGAACGGCAATAACGTTATCTCCAGAAAAGTTAATAGTATTTTGAGGCACGGAGAGAATTATGTCAACGTTGTATGCAGTCTTGAAATCCGGAGGGAGACTGCCGGAGATTCCGATGAGTACTCCGTTTAAAAAAATTTCTGCCGCATCGTCCACGCAGCCAAGACGCAGGAAGAGTGCTTTTTTTTCGGTTCCTGCCGGCAGCTTGAAATGTTTGCGATACCACGCGTATCCATCGTATCCGGGATATCCCTCGTCTTCCCACGGAGACGGCACGAAAATCTCTTCCCATTTCGAATCATTAAAATCGATATTTGCACGCTTGTTATCGTCACCGAGTTCGAATTTCCACTGTCCGCGGAGATCGAGTACTGTCCTCCATTCTTCAGATGACCCCGATCCCGCGGTTGCGAACGAAACATGGACCAAAGACAGGAAAACGGTGATTCCGAGTACGGAGAAAATCAGTGGATTGAACATCGCCTTTTGTTCCTTTTTCATAATGTCTCCGCTGGCTCAATTGGAGCTTAATAATGTTTTAGTTATTCTCTCGGCAAGGGCGCTGAATAATGCATCCGTGTTCTCATAGTGCCGCACGGCTTCTTCCCGGAACATGTCTGGATCGGTGAAGACCATTTCCGCCAGATATGCCTTAAAACGGATGACCGGCGTTTCACCCTTGATAACAAGATCGCCGATTTTATCCTCGATTAACGAAAATTTATTGGCAGGAACATCGAGCTTAATCATCGTTACCAAAGCGAGAGCCGCTTCAACAATGTTGTTATTCGGATAGCTCAATGAACTTGCATACGCTTTATCCAGCCGTTTCATATCAGCGGCAGAATAATTTTTCAGTACAGGGTAAAAAAATTGTGCCTGTAAAATACCGGTTGTCGCCAGTCCTAACAAAGCAACAAGTACTAAGTGTTTCGTTTTCATGATGTCCCCCTGTTTGGTTGTTGTGTACTTTTTTGTTATCTCTACCTGTACTACGCCTGCGGGGGGAAAAAGATGTCATGAAAAAGTAAGGAATTGTAAAATTTTGTCACAGAATCAGGCGATCAGTTTATATCCCGTTCCGTATATAGTAATGATGACTTTAGGATTAGTCGGATCGTCCTCGATTTTTTGACGTATTTTCAGTATGAAATTATCGATAGTCCGTGTTGTGATCGATTCATCATACCCCCAGACATTTGTCAGAAGCGCGTCTCTGGTAACGGCCTCGTTCCGGTGCTGCCAGAGGAACTTCAGGATTTCGAACTCTTTCGGCGTCATTGAGAATTCTTTTCCAGCCTTCGAACAGGTATATGCCGTGAAATTGACAGAGACATCTCCGAGTGTCATCATTAAATCGCCAGTGCCCCCCGGTCCAACGCGGCGCAGGAGGGCGTTTATCCTTGCGATGAGTTCGCGAACGCTGAACGGTTTGGTAACGTAATCGTCGGCCCCCAGTTCGAGACCGAGTACTTTATCGGCCTCTTCACCTTTCGCCGTCAATACAAGGATGGGTGTCCGGATGCCCTTCTCGCGTGCTTTATACAGTGCGTCGAAACCCAACATTTGGGGTAGCATGATATCGAGGATGACAAGATCGTATTTTTCGCGGAGCAGTGCCGCATATCCGCTTATGCCGTCTCCACAGACACTAACCTGATGTCCCTCGAATTCAAGGTTGTCGCGCAGACCGCGTTGCATCTGGGGTTCATCTTCAATAACAAGTATACGCGCCATGATGTTTATCCTTTGAGCTGTGATTCAAGCCGGTGCACAATTGGAAACAGAAGCCTGAAGGTGCTTCCTTTACCCGGTGTACTATCCATTTCTATCGTTCCCCCGTGAGCATCCATTATGTGGCGGACAAGGGAAAGGCCGAGTCCGCTCCCCTTGACATTGGGGGTCAGTCCGGTCGAGACCCGATAGAACGTTTCAAAGATTTTCTGATGGTGATGCTTATCGATTCCTATACCATGATCCTCCACCTCAACGTAAATCATACTTTCTTTTTGACCCGTAGAGATGCGCACGTACTTTTCGCCGGAAGAATATTTCACAGCGTTGTCCAGAATATTGATGAACGCCTCGGCCGCGGCTTCACGATCAACCTCGATGAGGGGCGAAGTAACGGCAAGCTGCATGTCCAACTTAAATCCTTCGTGATCCAGATGGGATGCGTACGACTTCATGACGCCGTTGACGACTTCATTAAGCGAGAGAGGCTCAAAGTGATATTCTTTCTTCCCCGCTTCCATTCTGGAAAAGTTAAGAATATTGTTAATGAGATGGGTCAGCCGTTCGCTTTCACTCAGAATAGTGTCGTAGTATTCGTGTTTTTTCTTTTCCGTCCGTACGCGTTTCAGTGAGAGTGTTTCCGCAAACATACGGATAAGCGACAGCGGTGTCCGCAATTCGTGCGAGACATTCGACACAAAATCACCTTTTAGTCTGATGAGCTCCATTTCTTTTTTCAATGCGCGATACATGAGCCAGGCAGCCACGATAAGAAGAATATCGAGGAGTCCGATGAGTATAAGATTTCGTTCGGACCTCGCCCGTACGATATCTTCTACGCTGGTTCCCTGCAGTTTGATGCCGATGCTGTAGCCCGGGAAAAGCCAGAGGTCTTTCGTTTCGCGAAGCTCTGAAAGTTCGACGGGGGATGTCGAATAGACGATCTGTCCGTTCCGCCGGTCGTAGACCGCGATCAGAAATTCCTCCTCAGCCGTTTGAGCAAGTTTTGTTTGAAGGACCTCCGTCAGAAAAGTATGTGGATTGGTCACAAACCCGGCTATTCTCCGCTCGGGGAATTGAGAAGTTGTTACGAACATCAGCATCAGACCTCCCCCTGAGGCAGTATCCCCGATGATGACAGGCTCGATTTTGTGATAACCGGATGATGCATACCGCATCAGTTTTTCGATGGTCGCCGATTGATTCTGCAAAGAGGAAATGGGAATCTGTTCATGAGCCCTGGTATTTTCCTTAGCATCGAATTCCACGAGAGAGATAGAGTGCCCTGTGGAATCCGAATAGAAAACGCCTTCGACTGCTTCCCGTCTATTCAGAAAAATCCGTGTCGCCGAATCCACCCCTGAAGGTTTTGAGGTGATGAGAAGCGTATTGATCTCACCAGTCCAGTTCTGGGCTACATCCAGTGCGTACTGATTGATTGAAAATAGAATAACATCGAGCTGTTTTGAATATATGGATTGTATCAGTTGTTCAGTCGAGCTCAGGGAGCTTAATTCAAAACCGGTGTAAAAAAGAGCCGGCAGGAGGGCGACAAGCATGAATATGATGCCGATCCGTCGTCCTTTTCCTATCCCATGTGTTCTTAACTGTCTGATTATTTTCATAATAAAATATACAACTCAACTCGGAATACGTAGGGCGGCAAAACAAGTTACAGTAAGATACGTTGGTGATTAATCAAAGGCAAGTAGTGATAAGTAATCGAATATATTACTCTCGATTATCGGATAATAAAGAAGCAAAGCGGGCCTGTCCGCCCCGAAGTACAGGAGTATCTCGCCTTCTCGCCGAAGTCCCGTGAAACGGTACGAACGCGGGTCAAGAAAGTGGTTGGAACTTTTCATTTCTATGCTCTATACATCCGTTCCTAATCTTCAGAAATTTACTGCATAGCTTATCGTTTGATTATTAAGGGTCGATTTTGTACCATTCACCTGTGTTTATTTTTATCGATTACAGGCTGGCTCTTATACACAGACGAAAAAACTTGTCTTACTCAAATAGTATCAGATGATACCTACTGGTGGGCAAGAATAGAAAAGAGGGAAAGGAAACAAGGAATCCTGGAATATTGATGGGCTCACTCCAAACGCATTTCGAAGATTTTCGGGGGGGGATTGTGGCTTTGAGAAAGTGCGGGCCCCCGATATCCCGCTGAAGAGCAGCGGGACGCACCAAACGCGCTAAAAAAATCCTCTGTCGTAAAGTGGGGGATTTTTTGTTATGTGGCAATAGGTTAAGATTTGTTCAAGTTGAGGAGGCCTGCCGACTCATCCCGAGCTTGCATGCCCCAAGTGAACCCTGAGCGGACCCTGAGCTTGTCGAAGGGTGTCGAAGGGTATCGAGGGGGCTGAGGGAAGGCAGGACGACGAAATTCCGCAATTCCGCATTCTCTATAATATGGCATGCGGAATGTTCGGTGATGGAGCAATAAAAATCAGATTCAACGGTGGATGGATAGATCACTATTGCAGGCAGAGAAAAAATTTTGAAGAGCCAAAGAACTGAGATTGATGAGTGTATTGGTGACCGTACTTGAACAATAAAAAATAGTGAAAAGAGTTGATAAAGAGAAATAATTACATAACTTATATATCAGGTAAGAATCACCCCGGGAATTTCGACGTAAGCCGGGGCAACATCCAAACAAATATTTGAGGTTGGTATGAAAAAAAATCCGATGTTTTTCCTCAGACGCCACTCCGGTTATTTTATGTACTTTTTATTCGGTTTTTTCTTTATCGCAGTAATTCAATACTTCGGCAGCTGCAACAAAAGTAGCAATCCTGTTGACAACACTCTTCCCCCTTCATCAGTAGATGTAACAAAAATTAATGACGGCGCCAAGACGGCCGAAAACGCTTTTATTACAGGAGACCCGCAACAGGTTACCAATATTCTTACTGAAGACTCCAAAACTCTCTACAAAGACGATCTTGGTAAAATCAGCAAAGAAGTTCTCATTGCGATAGGGAATGCAATGAAAACCAGGAAGCTGGATACCTATAGCGAACAGTATGCCGAGTTTTCGTTTCAGAAGGATGGAGAGACCTTTACAGTTGCATTTGCCCGCCAAGCTGATGATTCCTGGAAATTAATGAGATTTTAGGAGCCCAAAAAAATGAAAAAGAAAAAAATTATTGGTTTTATTACCGGGATGTTTGCTTATGTTTTTATGATCATTATTTTCAGCGGCTATATGCATCTTAAATCGCACCCGTTTATTAACGCAATGATAGTGAATGAATTTGTTAACAAAGCCACTAACAATTCTTTTATTAAAGATGCCGCAAAATTTAAGTATTATGAATTCAATCTGAATAATGACAAAGCGCCAAAGCTGGTTGGGCCTGCATTGAATACTGGAGAATATTATCTCTCATATTCTGAAGCGGATGAATATAATGCCACGTTTACCCCTATGGAATGGATCAGAGCAGGGGGGTGGATGGAAGATGAACCGTGGGGACCGGCGTGTTTATGCCATTTTTATGACCCCGTGGGAATTGATGGGGGAAAGAAAAACCTGACCGACAGGGCAACTTATGTAGAAACTTTTTTGGCTCCTCTAATCATTTATAAATCTCGCGATGCCAAGACCTGGGCTTCTTTATCGAGCAACAGGTATAACTGGCCACAGGCAAAAGAAAGTGTGGTAAAAGCCCTGCAGCAGGCTCTCCCTTCTGAACGGAATAGATATATGGCTATTGCCTACCGGTCGCTTGGCGAAACTCTACATCTGATTGCAGATATGGGGTGCCCGCCTCATGTGAGAAATGACAGCCATCCTCCGGCAGCCCAGATTTCCGGGATCAATGTTTTTGGAGACCCGGACCCTTACGAAGATCTTGCCGGGACAATAGACCTTACACAATTTACCGGTTCGTCCTATCCGCCAAACTCTACTCTTAAAACGGAAGTAGGAAATACAAATATCTTTGAAACCATTTTTGAAAAAATGGCTTTTTTTACAAACGGCAGGATACCGACCAACCAGACAATAGCTACAAGTAAATTCAAGCAGGTTATTCGTCCTGATAATCCTTATATGCTCCCTTCAATCTCTGAAGCCGAGTATAGAAGTGACCAGTGGGCTTATGTTAAGAACTATGACGGAAAAGATATTATGATGTGCAAAGACAAACATCCTTATACATTTCTATCAGGAAACTATCGCGGTCAGCCGTATATAGACAAAGAATGCGTTGAGTCGCAGGCAAGTTTGCTTATACCTAATATTGTTGAAGCGGGCGCCAATGTAATACGTCTTTTTATCCCGGCATTAAAGGTGGAAATTACCGAAGCTAAAACTGACAGTGATGGAGTCGTACGGGGGAACATAACGTACACAATCCCTTCGGCCGACGACGAATATTCTGGATTGTTTGATTTAAATAATATTTATACCGGCCCGGTTTCATTATTTGTTAACGGCACAAAAATAAATGCGCAGTTCGATGCCAAAAATGGTTTTTTTGAAGCAAAGAATATTGCTTCATCAGTAACATTAAAGAAAGATGACCTTATTAAAGCTCAAATAGAATTTGGCGGAATTGTTTTGAATTCTGACACAAAAAAAGTCAATGACAATCAGGTTAACATAATAGACCTTTTACATAAATGCACAACTGCCGATGTTACTTTATATGGAGACCATTTAGCTGCATCAGGCGCTTCATACGGACTAATGATGTACATGGCAAACAATGAAAACCTTTCAACGGAAATTCCTCTTGTTTGGAATGGAACCACCTTTACGGCTAATGGCACTTTCCAGGATGCTATTTTTCAGGGGGCAAAATCAGGTAGCAGAACTTTACAATTTACAGGAACAGTTTCGCAGGATGGAAAAACAATGTTAAGTTTTTCTGCCCAAGAAAGCGCCAGTTATGCTTTCTATGACCTTACGACTTATACGGAAACCGAGCAACTTGCCGGGAACAATATACCACTCGACTCATATATGCAAAATCCCCCTTATTTTGCAAATGGTGTAACATATAAGTTTAAAGGGAGTGGGGTTCAATCAAAAATGACTGTGATTTCCGGAAGCAAAGTGGCCAAAGACAAAGACGGAAAAGTCACCGGACAGAGTTCATATGCTTCCACTACATGGAATAGCAGTGAATATGAACCCTACATAGAACTTTCTTTTTCAGATTACTGGAAATAGACTCCACAAATTTATATTAATTTTAGGAGGAAAGGGAGTTTATTATTCATCAAATTCATCTACATATCGCCATGGACGGAGTTTTGGAGTAGTCATTGTTCTACTCCAAGGCCATTTCAAAGATTTTCCAAAGGGAAGTTGTGACTCGTCGAAAGAGCGGGCCCCCGCTATCCCGCCTGAGAAAACGGCGGGACGCACAAAGCGCGCAAAAAAATCCTCTGGCATAAGCCATGGGATTTTTTTATTACATAGTAATAGGTCTGGAAAGGCCTCCGGATTCCAAAAAGGAACAGGTTTTTTATGTGTAATGCGCCGCATTCCATGCTTGCAATTATGCATAATGTTCCATATTATTTTCGGTAATCAGCAGTACTTGTTATACCTAAAAAAGGACTTGACCGATGAAAAAGGTACTCGCTATTCTATCTGAATATGGCTACTGGGGAATCGAATTAGTCGGGCCTCTTTCAAAACTGGAAGCCGCCGGACATCAAGTTGAATTCATGACTCCGAACGGCAAAAAAGCTGAAGCACTTCCTCCGAGTTACGACCAGACATACGTCGATCCTCCACTTGGTGTTTGTGTTACTACACCTCTTGCTGAAAAAATGGTTAAAGAATTTGAGGCTACGAATCGTCTATCAAACTGCAAAAATATGTCCGACTATATTCCCGAAAGGCCCTATTATTCACATATTAATTTCTTGCGCGAGCTGGAGAAATATTATTCAAAAGTGAAAGATTCCGTTGCAAAACTTATAGAAGAGTATGAAGCATTATTTATTGTCGGCGGCAGCGGGCCGATTGTAGATTTGGTAAATAATCAAAAACTACACGAATTAATTTTAGGATTTTATCGTAGCGATAAACCTATCGGTGCGATTTGTTATGGTGTCGCCTCGCTTGTTTTCGCAAGAGATTTTAATGAAAGGAAAAGTATTATCAACGGTAAACACGTTACAGGGCATTGTATCGAGTATGATTATCACGATGGCACGGGATTCCTGCATACTGATTTTAATATGGGACCGCCTCCATATGTTCTGGAGTACATCCTTTCCGACGCTGTTGGACCCACCGGTCAATTTCACGGAAATTTTGGAAAAGAAACGTCCGTCATAGTCGATTATCCGTTCATCACAGCGCGCTCTCTGCAATGTTCTCACGAATTCGGCAAAGTATTTGTTGCCGTTCTGGACAAAGGCTTGAAACGGTATGGCTGGTAAATGCGGCAAATATAAAGTGCTGGAGCAGTTTATCGCCGACGATTGCAAATATATGTTCGGCAATCCCGGTACCGTAGAACAGGGTTTTCTTGATGCTCTCGGAGAATATCCGCAGCTTAAATATATTCTGACTCTTCAGGAAAGTGTCGCGGTACTCATAGCGGACGGCTATGCTCGTGCCACTCAAAAACCTGCGCTTGTTCAGCTGCACAGTTCGCCGGGAATCGGAAATGCGGTCGGTGCGCTGTACCAGGCGATGCGCGGACATTCCCCGCTCGTCGTTGTCGGTGGCGATGCCGGAATTAGGTATGCAAACATGGACGCCCAAATGGCCGCCGATCTGGTAGGAATGATGAAACCGGTCACAAAATACGCGACCATGGTGACCGATTCAAGTTCCCTCCTTCGGACTGTCCGGCGCGCCGTCAAGATTGCCGGAACACCGCCGATGGGACCGGTCTATGTTTGCTTGCCCATGGATATCCTCGAAGAAATAAATCATGAAGATGTGCTTCCGACGACGATTCCTTCCACGCGCGTAGTCCCGGACATACCCATCATTCGACGGGCAGCGGAATTCCTCTTGGAGGCGGTCGCGCCGATGATATTTGTCGGCGATGGAATTGCATACTCCGGCGCCCAGGAAGAGTTGACGAAGCTCGCCGAATTGCTCGGTGCGGAAGTGTACGCAGTCGATGCCGGTGATCTGAATATGGATTTTACTCATCCCCTGTATCAAGGCGCCACCGGCCACATGTTCGGCAGCAGTAGTCTGCCGATCACACAAAAGGGGGATGTAAATCTCTTGGTCGGCACATATATGCTCCCGGAAGTTTTTCCGGAATTGGGAAATATTTTTGCAGAGAAAGCCAAGGTCATCCATTTTGATTTAAACGCCTACGAAATTGCTAAAAATCATCCGGTCGATATCGCCGCGGTATGCGATCCGAAGCTGACGTTGAAGGCTCTTCACGATGCGATTGAAGCGGGGATGAACCGGCAGCAACAAGAGACGGCGGCAAAAAGACGGGAAGACATTTCGAAGAAAAAATCGCAAAGAATAAATACCGAGAAGGAAGCGGATCGGACGAGAAGGAGTACAGACTCGCTCGCCATGTTCCGGTTTGCCGAACTGCTCTCCGCGAAGATTCCCACCGATACGCTTATCTTCGATGAAGCGTTGACAAACTCCCCCGCTCTCACCAGATATATACCGCCCAGGAAACCGGGTCGGTATTTTGTTACGCGCGGCGGTTCGTTGGGTGTCGGCATCCCGGGAGCAATGGGTCTCAAACTCGCACATCCGGAAAAAACCGTTATCGGATTTACCGGCGACGGCGGGTCGATGTACACCATTCAGGCATTGTGGACCGGCGTGCGCCATTCGATCGGAGCAAAGTACATTGTTTGCAACAACAGCTCGTATCGATTACTCCAGCTGAACATCGACGCTTACTGGAAAGAAAGGAACGTTATACCGCATCAATTCCCGCTCAGTTTTGATCTCTCCCATCCGCCGTTGCGATTCGACTTGATCGGTCAGGCTATGGGCGTAAACGCCGTCAGAGTGGAAAAATATGACGAGATCGAACCTGCCATTGATCGCATGTTATCGGACGATAATCCTTTTCTCATTGATCTGGTCGTATCGGATTAAACAACATAAACCAGAGAAACCCTATGATACATCAATTAATTTTTGCAGATGCAAAACCAGGTATGACCGTTGAAGAATTTCAACGCTACTGGGTTGAAGTACATGCCGTACGCTATGCGAGTAAAATTCATCAAATAAAAAAATATCTCATCGATACAACAGTTCCTTTTAATGACGAAATCCCTTTGTGGAACGGTGTTGCGGAGATATGGCTCGAAAACGATGAAGAACAGTTGGCCTCATTACAGTCGGAGGAATTTTTACAGGGTGCCAGACTTGACGAGCCGAACTGGGCCGCCTTCTGGAAAACTGTTGTGATCGATACCGATGCACATCTGGTCCTGGAAGGGCCGGCATTAAGTAATAATCCGACTTGGATTAAGCTGCTCATTTTACATAAACGAAAAGAGGGCATGCATCTCGATAATTTCAGAAAATATTTTTTAAACACCCACGGTCTAAACGTCCTGAAATTACCCAGGCTCAGACGATATATGCAATGCCACACCCGCGATGGTTATTATACCATCGGAGAATCGAGGTTCGACGGCGCTTCACAGCTTTGGTTCGACGACGTTCAATCCCTTCGGAATGCTTTGAATTCTCCCGAATATAAAAACCTGGTAGAACCAGATATGGAACAGTTCCTCGAGATGAAATATAATTTTTCTCTCGTGGTAAAAGAACATTGGATTATAGGGCCGGGAAAAAGGTAACCAATGGATTCACTTATCAAAATAAATAATACCCTCGAGGAGAAAAAAAATTCCGACGTACTACTGGAAGCGATTAAGTCGAGTAATACGATTGAAGTCGTGGACCTGTTAAAAAGAAATTTTAATCCGAATGTCAGAGACGGTCAATCAGGTCTTTCGGCTTTGATGCTGGCTGCAGGTTTGGGAAATCCGGAGATGGTGAAAGAACTGATCGGCGCCGGCGCGAATATTTTCGATACAGACAGCAAAGCCGGTTCAACGGCTCTCCATAAAGCCTGCCAGGCCGGTTCTTTGGATGTCGTCCGTCTTTTGGCGGACGCGGGCGCTTTCATCGATGCCGTAGCAACTTCGACCGGACACACTCCGCTGATCGAGGCACTTTGGTTCAAGTGGCCCGACATAGTGGAATATTTATTGGAAAAAGGAGCCAGCCTCAACGTGAAGACGCACTACGGCTTCTCCTTGCTCGATCATTTTCAATACGCGTTGAAAGTGAACGTTCACGGCAAAGATAAGCTTATTAAAGCAGACGAGCTTCTGCAAAAACGGCAAAAAGACGACGATGATAGAATACACGATCAAAAACTTATGGCGGCTGTCTTTCAGAACGACCTCGAAACCGTACAGAGATTGATTAAAGGAGGCGTGAACGTCGATGAACGTTATCCATCCCTGGGCGGATTCAATGATTTTCATACTCCGTTGCTCGTTGCCTGCCGGCAGGGATATATGGCTATAGCAGCCGAACTCATTAATGCGGGAGCCGATATCAACGCTATCGAGCCGACCTTTGGAGCCGTCCCTTTGCACAAAGCGACTTATAACGGCTTTGCCGATATTACCAGACTGCTGGCAGAGCAACCCGGGATCAATCTCGATTTTCAAGGCATGACCAACGGATATACGCCGCTGCACGACGCGCTCTGGCACGGCTTCAGCGATTGTGCCGAAATATTGGTAAATGCCGGAGCCAGACTTGACTTGAAAGGACACGACGGTAAACTGCCCGTCGATATCGCCAACGATATTTTCGGTAGCGAACATCCTCTTGTGAGACTTATAAAATCAAAGACATAATACTACGTAAGGAATTCTTACGGAACTGTTGCTGCAAGATACAGCCCAAAAATGGTTCGGTGCCTTAATAAAAAGCGATGTCAATACAACGCTCAATTATGTTGGCGATAATGAGAGTAGGTCAATATGCAGCCCTTGAGATGAACCGACAAATCTTATCGTTCAAGGCAGCGAGGCTGCAGCAAGAGTTCACGATAAGAAGTACGTAAGGCAGCAGGTCGAGCTAATTTATAAGGAGTATAATTATGCTTTCGAATGAAATGATCCATAAGTTTGCAGAGGACTGGTACAAAATGCTGGATGTCCACAGGCCTATGGTAGAATTTTTACCTCTGCTCGCCAACGAAGAACTCGAAATGGTGTTTCCTGAAGCCACGGTTTACAAATGGGCAGGTTTTGAAGGCTGGTTTCAGCGTGTCATTAGACTTTTTTTTGATGAAGTCCATACCGTTAAAGAAGTAAAAGCTGTAATTGATGGCGACTCTGCAGAAGTAAAAGTAATAGTGCAATGGGAGGCGAGCGTTTGGAATCCGCCTGCCGCAAAAAGCGAAAGAATTATTGCAGATGCATACCAGACCTGGAAAATGAAGCTTTCGAACGATAAGCCAGTTATTATTAAATATGTTGTTGATAGATTTGAATATCATGAAGGCTCGGCGAAGCTTTGAAATTCGGCAAAATATTCTGGAGGTTCTACTTTGATTAAGCAATTTTTAGAATAATCCTGACTGCCACTATGAGCGCACGACAAAAGAAAATAGGAGTTTTAATTGAAAGTGATTTCTATGAAAAGGAAATCTTCTATTACCAGCACATTTTCCCCGAAGAAGGAATTGAACTGCACTTTTTAACGCGATTATGGGGACAGCCATCTATCACTTTCAAAGGGCACGAAGAACACTCTCCTTTTGAATGCCATGAAAGTTTCGAAAACATGAGCGATGAAGAATTGCTGTCTTATTCTGCAATCATTGTTCCTTCAGGATTAGTATCTGACAGATTAAGATATACTGAAGATATAAATACGATACCACCTGCCGCCGAGTTCTTGAAAAGAGCATTTGAACAAAAGTCAATAATCAAAGGCATTATCTGCCATGGTTTATGGCTTACAGCACCAATCAGAGAGGTTGTGAAGGGCAGAAAGTTAGTATGCCATAATAACCTTTATGGAGACGCATTAGCATACGGAGCAGAGTATGTTAACGAGGATCTTGTTGTGGACGGTGATTTGGTCACAGCAAGGACCGGTGGTCATTGTCACATATTTGCGCGCAGGATCATTGATATGCTGGTCAGCGAGCAGCACTAAAATCATGTCCAGAGTAAACATCGACACAGATAAATGTAAACACTATGACAATTGTGCGTAGGTATACCCGGAGGCTATTTTTGTCCAAAAAGAGAAAGCTACCATTACAGAAAATCACGTGATCTATGGCGCTCTGGCAATTGGTAATCCCAAGATCAATTTCAAGAAACTGATGTAGAGAAAGCCGGCCAGGACAGTAAGGATATAAAGGAGAAAGCGTAAATGGGTTTTACGAATTTTACCCACATAGGGATCACGTGCAAGGATCCCGCTACGATAGAACGATTCTACACTAAGTATTTTGGTTTCAAGCGGGCGCGCCTAATCCCGCTAGGCGCCGACGACCAAATCCTTTTCCTCAAATCAGGGAGCGTCTACCTTGAGCTTTTCAAAGCCAAGGCAGACTCACCCACTCCTCTACCCCATAATGACGGGCATCCCTATCCCGGCCTACGCCACATAGCTTTCGAAGTGGACAATGTTGATGCCAAGCTGGCCGAGTTAGAGGCCGTTGTCAAGATCATGCTGGGACCACTTAACTTTGATGATTTCATCCCGGGCTGGCGCGGCGTTTGGATCGCTGACCCGGAAGGAAATATTGTTGAGATCAATCAAGGATACGTTGACCAAAATAATCCCCCACCATTGGTCTGAGGTACATCTTGATGAAAACGCAACGCGAAAAACTTGCATCCCACAAAGAAGATCGAGGGACTGAAACACGCCACAAGGCGAAACGTGCCCTTAGTGCGGTCAACAATCAGCGTCTCAACGCGATGAGCGATGGAGTCTTCGCCATCGTAATGACTGTTATGGCTTTTTCAATCAGGATCCCCGACATATCTGCCGATCGAGTAATACAAGACCTCCCACAGGCGCTCTTGAAGGTTCTGCCTGATCTTGTGACTCTCATCGTCAGCTTCATCATCCTGGGGGTCTACTGGATCGGCCATAACAACGTTTTCACTCACATCATTCGCCACGATCGTACACTCCTCTGGCTGAATATCTTCTTCCTGATGAGCGTGGCAACAATTCCTTATCCCACAACATTAGTCGTGCGCTACGGCGAAGCACAATTGTCGGTCATCGCATATGCTGTCAACTTAATCGTAGGAGGAGTACTTCTTGATTTGATCTGGTTTTACGCATCAAAGAACCGCCACCTTATGTGTGAAAGCATCCAACCCCAGCTCATCCGTTCTTTCCATCGCCGTATTTTGACTGGACCGTTTATCTATCTGTTAGCCATTGGAGTTTCATTTGTAAGCATGGTGGCGGCGAAATCTTTGTTCGTAGCCGCTGTTGCATTCTATCTTGTCCCAACAGCACAGGATTTCTTCCATCACCATCAACTATCAAGTCAAGGTTGAATTCTACGAGGGCAATTCATGCACGCATAGGCTACGGCTCGCATTTGCTTATCTCTTGAACGGCGAGAACCAATTTCTGGAAGGGGCGGGATGAAATCGGAATAGCAGTGTGTGAAACCTTCCCTTCGTTATTTCATGTCTCAACGCTATTGTGCTTGATCAATATTCTGTTCTAAAAACGGTTTGATCTTTATCGAATCAAAAATATTTTCCTGATATACTATTCTATCGTTTTCAATGGTGTATGTATTCACTGCCTTAAGATCAATAGAAATGCCGCTTGCTGTAATTGCTTCGATGCGAGTCAAAGCTGCCGCCCGGTTCCCATTAATAAACAGTTCAAGCAAATGATTCTGGAATCTCTTGTATCCTTTTTTTATTCCCTCAATACCGCTCCTTAAAGTGGCGATACCTTCTATCGTTCCGATAGGCTCGATTAAAACGATATTATCGGCAAATAGATCAAGCCAGCTTTCCCAATCACCATTATTAGCATATTCGAAATATTTTTCTACAACTTCTTGTGTACTCATATTCTCCTTCACTTCAATAAATGTTTAAAATATAATTTATCAATGATACCTGAACAATTTTTTCTTGGAGGAATATAAAAGTTCTTTCCGTTTAGCATTTCCCGTAATATTTCACAGCTAACATGGTAATATCATCCGACTGCTCCGCTCCCTGCGCAAACTCAGTTATATCCTTTCTGACACTTTGAATAAGCCCTTCCACACCATGGTCCTTCGTCGTGGCAAGAGACTGCTGCAATCTTGTTTCGGTGAACAGCTTCGCTTCCGGGTTCATGGCTTCAGTCACGCCGTCCGTGTACAGGAAAAAAGTATCCCCTTGTTTCATTATTGTCTTGTTCAAGGTAAAGTTAATGTTGGGCTTAACACCCAGGACGAAATTTTTATCCACCTTTATATATTCGAAACCCGATTCCACCGATCCTATCAGGGGAGGATTATGGCCGGCATTTGAAATCTGAACTTCGCCGGTCACGAGGTCCAGGATAGCGCAGAATATCGTTACGAACATCAGCTCTTCATTATCTTCGCTGATGATATTATTGACCTTGAATAGGATCTGATCGGGAGAGCTTCCACCCAACCCCTCATTCTTCAGCAGTACCTTGTTGATCATCATAAACAGAGCAGCAGGTACGCCTTTGCCGGAAACATCCCCAACGAGGAAACAAAGTTTGTTCTCGCCGATCAGGAAGAAATCGTAGAAATCTCCGCCCACTTCCTTAGCCGGGTCCATAATAGCAAAGATATCCACGTCCTTGCGGTTGGGAAAAGGTGGGAATATCCGTGGTAACATACTGGTCTGTATCTGATTGGCGATCTTCAGTTCGCTTTCGATGCGTTCTTTTACGGCCGTGGTTTCTCGCAAATTTTTAATGAACAGTTTCAGGTCGCTCAACATCTTGTTGAAGCCGTTTTGCAGGGTCGTAACTTCCAAATTCTTCGCAGTCACCTCTATTTTATTTTCCAGATCCCCGTTCGCTACTTTATCCACAACTTTTGACAGATTGACGATAGGACGGGAAATGGAATTGGCAATAATGATGATAACCACCAAAAGAATGATCAGGCCAATAACGCCCATGAAGAATGTTTTATACTGGAGATCTAAAATCGATCCGAGCACTTCACTTGCCGGATAAACGAAACCTATTGCGCCTACTATGGTGTTCTCTTGCCTGACCGGCCTCAGAATAATCCAGCTCAGTTCTTTTCTTAAAGGATCCAGGTCCTCGGTGAAGATCCAGTGACCCGAAGGAAGAGTCGATAGAGATGTCATTTCTTCAGCCAGTGTTGGCACTAGCGTGGTGATATTCTCTTTGCCTATCTTGTCCTTATCGGGAAATGAAAGGAAATCGCCTTTCGGGCTGAGCATAAAGCCGTAGCCGGTTTCCAGCACTTTTAGTTTTTCGATATCCTGGACGATGCTATCAAGTGAGATATCTACCGTCGCTATGCCTTCGAACCGCTTCCCGTGATAGAAAGGATAGGAATAGGTTACCATCAACACATTGCCACCGCCCTTATCGAAGTATGCATCGGTCCAAAGAGGTTTCCCCAATGCTTTTGGTTGGCTGAACCACTCCCATTGCCAGTATTTATAGTCATCCTTGCTCAGGTCCCTGTAATCCAGCTGTCCCCGGTTGTAGAAATAATAAGGGCTAAATGGTTTCCGACTGCCGGCTTTACTATCAGTTTCAAGTGCAATGGCAGCGCCATAGATGGAAGGATTCATTTCCACTGTTCTTTTCAAGTATCTTTTTATGGATTCCCTGTTCTCCCATTGGGAATCAGTTTCCATACGAGAAGCTACCATTACCGGGATCATGGCTGCGCGAGCAAAGACGAGATCGATCCGTTTGCCGTAATACCTCGCCAGATTTATGGCATTGTCCTTTAGGTCCATTTCCATCCGGTTCTTATTAATGATAAACTGGGTAACCATCAGTGCCGTGAATATCAGGGCTGAAATTCCCCACAGCCAGATGACCATGTTGGTTCTTAATCTGGATTTTGTCATAAAGATTCCTGCTCGCGGTATTTGATGAAAGTCAGGATGTTCCTTCCGTTTTCCCGGCGATATGAAACTTCATTCATTGTCTCTCGCAATAAGAAAATTCCCAGTCCGCCGATCTGCCGATCCTTTATGGGAATAGTCAGATCCGGGGTCGGTTTAGATAGAGGGTTAAAAGGTGTTCCCGCGTCGCTAATTTCTACACGTAAACCTTCCCGCCCGGAGGTCTGGTCAGCCGATACAGTGACTTCTCCATTCTGCCCGGGGTAAGCATAAGAAATAACATTGACCAGAATTTCCTCAGTCGCTAGCCGCACCTGGTTCTGCACCTTCCGATCAAAATTGAGCTGCTCGGCTGCGGACAGGACAAACCCGATTAAGGTTTCTAGATGCTCCATTTTCGCTGGCAAGGTTAAGATTTTCATAATTCAATCATTGAATGAATCCTGTATGGTCACGAAAGTATCAAAGCCACTCATTTTAATCACTTCCAATACGGACGGTTGGGGAGCAATTAAAAATACTTGTGAATTTTCACCAATCTTCTGTTTGGCAAAAATAATGGCACGCAATCCAGCGCTGGAAATATATTCTAATTCATTGACCATGAAGACGATTTGTTTAAGCGGCTGCCCTACCAATTTCTTCAGTTCTTCTGATAAGACAGTCGCGTTACTCGCGTCGACACGACCTGTAAGCTTGATACGGGCTATATAATTCTGGCATGTGACATCTATTTTAGATTCCACTGTTCCTCCTATTTATGTCAATTGATTTTTTTCAACTAACTTATGTTATTTGCCTACAGTTATTACAACTGAACGCGGACCTAGCAGGATCTCTTTTTGATCTTCTAACTCCTTCTCTATACCAAGGGACCAGATGTCATCTGGAGGCTGCATATCGGTATTGGCAAAAATTCGCCAGCTCTTGCCGGTGGGCAGTCCCGGAAGTTCAAACCCATGCATTTCCCAGTGCATGTTCATGGCAACGTAAATAAAATCGTCATTGACTTGGCCCTGTTTTGCATATGCGCCGCATAGCATAAACGCCAGTATCCTGCTGTAAGGTGACCAATCCGCCTGCCATGCCTTCAGACCATGCCAGGAAATATCCGGATATCCTGTGCCCATGTAATCTCCATTCTGGAAATGCAATCCGTTGCGCAGGATTGGATGGGCGTTCCTGAAGGCGATTATCTTCTTGAAAAAGTTCAGGAGCTCGGCATTCTTTTCCACCAGCGTCCAATCAATCCAGGAAATCTCGTTGTCCTGGCAATAGGCATTGTTGTTGCCGAACTGGGTATTACCGATCTCGTCTCCCGATAGGATCATCGGTACACCCTGGCTGAGCATAAGTATACTAATCGCGTTCTTGATCTGCTTTCTTCGTAGTGAATTCACTGCGGGATTGGTGCTGGGTCCTTCCCAACCACAGTGCCAGCTGTTATTGTCATTGCTGCCGTCGTTATTGTTCTCCCCGTTGGCCTCATTGTGCTTATAATTGTATGAGACCAAATCCATCAGTGTGAAGCCGTCATGGCAGGTGATGAAATTGACCGAGGCGGTAGTCCCGCGCCATCGGTAAAGTTCCGGTGAGCCCTGGATACATTGGCTGACGGCGCCAACCAATCCGCTCTCGCCTTTCAAGAATTTTCTCACGTCGTCACGATATTTGCCATTCCACTCCATCCAACGTCCCCAAGCGGGGAAGGAACCGACCTGGTACAATCCGCCGGCATCCCAGGCTTCAGCGATCAATTTGCATTTTCCGAGAACCGGATCAAAAGCCAGTGTCTCCAGTAAAGGAGGATTATGCATCGGTGATCCGTCCTGAGCTCGTCCCAGGATGGAGGCAAGATCAAACCTGAATCCATCCACGTGGTATTCGGCTGCCCAGTAACGCAGGCAATCAAGGATCATGTTGCGTACAATGGGATTGTTACAATTCAGGGTGTTGCCGCAGCCGCTGAAATTGTAATAATATCCTTCCGGTGTAAGCATGTAGTAAGTCTTATTGTCTATACCGCGGTAGGAAATATACGGCCCTCGTTCGTCACCTTCCGCCGTGTGATTGAACACCACGTCCAGGATAACCTCTATACCGTTTCCATGCAGGTCTTTGATCAGAGCTTTCAGTTCGTCCACCTGCATACCAAATTTCCCTGTAGCCGCGTAGCCTGCCTTGGGTGCAAAGAAACCTACATTACTGTAACCCCAGTAATTCATCAGCCGTTCACCGTTCACGGGGGATAGGCGAGAATTCTCAAATTCGTCGAACTCGTGTACCGGCATCAATTCCACGCAGTTGATACCAAGTCCTTTGAGGTAAAAAATTTTTTCCCGGATAGCGGCAAATGTCCCTGAGTATTTCACTCCGGAAGATGGATGCTTGGTAAAACTGCGAACATGCATTTCATAGATGATTAAATCTTCAGTCGGTATTTCTAGAGGACGATCATTTCCCCAGTCGAAATCATCCAGGATAATGCGGGCACGGTGCTGATACACGTTCTGCCAGTCAGGGTCATGCCCCCAGACATCTCTGCCACTGATTACTTTGGCATAAGGATCCATCAGTATTTTAGTACAGTCAAACCGGTGGCCTTCCTCGGGATTGAACGGCCCGTCCATTTTGAAGCCATATTCTATCTCTTCCACCTCCAGATCGAATACTATAATAGAGAAGACATTTCCTATCCTGAATTCATCTGGAAAAGGGATCACAGCGTAGGGCTCGGGTTCGCGTTTTTTGAAAAGCATCAGTTCGCAGGAAGCCGCGTGGCGGGAGAAAACGGAAAAATTCACACCGCCAGGCACTAGGCTGGCGCCGAAAGGCAACGGCTTGCCGTGCCTCAACCCGAAATCCTTGTATTTATGGGTGGGATAGTTATCTACTCTGAGCATGTTTAAATCTTCCCGAAAGATTTCACAGCTTCAGTCACTGTAGGATAGCTGATGAACATGTTGTCGAAGCCGGTTATTTTCATCACGTCATTCGTTTCCTGGGTTAAAGCCGCATAAGCGCCCGTTCCGCCGACTCTGTCCAGTTGTTTGGCGATAACCAACAGCAGCCTTAACCCCGCGCTGGAAATATAATTGCATTTCCCCATATCGAAAACCAGACGGCACCCGGATATTAATAGAGGCATTATTTTTTCCTGGGCAACAGGAGCAGTATTTCCATCCAAGTTGCCGCTGACCTCTATGACTGTGATATTTTGCTCTATTTTAGTATTAATCTCCATTTTATCCTCCTCCGTTACCATGTTGGTACCAGTCGGACTTTTATCTTCGGCCTATATGTGAGGTTTGGCAATTCCACCGACAAATTGTCGGCATTGAATTTTGTCCAGGGATTGCCGTCGATCCAGACTTCAGAGATGCGGACAATGCCCGGCGGCAGGATATCGGGCTGGACCCTGAGTACGTCATTGCCAAACCCGTTGGTCATCGGCTTGAAATACAGATCAAGCGGCTGCTTGGTATTCAGAAAGTTGGTGTACACCTGCGCCAGGTAACAAAGCTCGATGGAGTGGTAGCCACTCATTGAGTGGCTGCCCTTCAGCCGTTCGTTTCCCATTAGGTAAGGCAAGCCGTTATTCAGCACATTGAAATAAACTGAACCATCGTCATGATCCAGGAAGAAAGTGTTATAGAATGAAGAGGACTCACGGGCTAATCTTAAATATTCCTGGTCTTTCAGGACTCCGTACAGAATCTGATAGGCCAGTATTCCCTGTTCCTGCTGCCACCAGGCCTTGCGGTCATGCCAGGAGAAGCGATATGATTCATCACCTTCTTTTAACGTACGCTCCATTACATCGTACCAGCCGCCTCGTTGTCTGTCCATGCCGACCGTAGGCATCACAGCGCCTATCTTCTTGGCCAGGTCAACATATCGCGCATCCGGCTTCAGACTGTTTATCCTCATCAGGTTCCATGCGATCTTGAGGTTGTGGCCGACAACACCCTGGTTCTGTTGCCAACGCCATGTCAGGTCGTGGCTCCAGTTCTCGAAGAAACGTTCATTGACGAATGGGCTGTTCTCGTAATCGGGGAAATATTTGACGATACAGTCGGCAGTATAAGCAAGGAAATCCTTATACTTCTGATCGCCTGTTGCGAGGAAGAGATTGATAAGATAGGCCGGGGCATGATCGCCTATCGAGTTCCAGTTCTTGCGCGCTTTGTTGATGCCAAGACTTTCACTGTGGGGATCCAGCGTGATAGGATCAATATGAGAGAAATAACCTTCCCCTTTTTTATCCAGGAAGAAACGGTCGAATAGGTCGATCGTCATTTTGATATCCTTCATGATGGAAGGATCGCCATTTATTCTATAAGTCTGGGTGGGCCCGGCCAATGCATAAATCTGCTCGTACATTGGAATGGCATCCCAGTCGTCCCCGAATTCTGAGGCGAAGATCTTGTGTTCCTTATCGCCCCTGACGTCTATGCCGTGATACCAGTAGATAATATTTTCGTCGTAATCGTAGAAACGCATGTGTTCCCGCAGGTATAGAACACCCTTTTCAGCTGCTTCCAGGAAGCGGTCTTCGCCTGTAAGAAGAAATGCGGAAGCAAAACCGTAAATGAGGCGGGAGATGGTATCTGTTTCCTGTCGGAAATCGCCTTTGCGTTCTCCGCTCAAGCTTAGGAAAGTTCGGTAATTATGGTAATCGATCTCTTTACCCAGGAACTGGGCTTTGATGAAGAAATCGGCGATGCTTGTCGCCTGTTTAATCCACCAATCCGGTTCTTCGAACCTGTATCTACCGACCCTGCTGTCGGGAAAATCTATGGTCTTGGCTTCAAAAACATGACCCCCTTTTTCCGGATAGTAAATGCCGTAGGCGAACAGGTATTGACCGGGAATCAGCAGGTCGGGTATCTGTGCCGTGCAATCAAAATATGGTTCGTCGAGGTTGCGCAGTCTGCGGGCAAATGTGTTGGCGGTTAGCTTGACAGGGAATTCCCGTCCATCCGTTGTTCTTAAACCGAATACTTTCTTTTCCTTTTCGAACCTGGTTATGTATCCGGCGATTGTATCCGAGAACTCAAACCGCATGCTTGCGCTCCTTCTATATTATTGTGGAAGGGTCTTGCGAAAAAGGATTACCTAAAATATGCTTAAACAAGAGTGCAATGGTATAGGACGAGCATAAAATAGGTAGTGATGGGATGAATGTCAAGCTCTGCGACTGAACAAAATTAACTGAATGATAATAAATCTGGAGTACACGCCTCTGGTTATCGCGTAAAATGCGAAAAAATCGGAAAAAGAAAAAAATTCAGACATACTTCTTCAAGAGTCAGCGATATGTTATGCAACCGGATAGAGAGACTACGTTACCACAGCCGAGCATGTAGTACAGAAAAACCTGATGCAGATAGAAGATGTCCGCGGTCATAGCCGGACTTGCGGTAATCCTTGCCCAGGTTTGTGTAGTCAGGTTGGAGGGGATCGGGTCTGAACTTATTGGTTCGCTTGACTTTTTGCTGACAGGAAAGTATCGCCCTGGTAAGCTAATATTTTACAACAATATAGAATATCAGGTCACTTTCTGAAGCTTTTTTCACATTTCAGTAAAACTTCCATTAATCCTTTGCGGCTAGTTATAGAATAAATTTCTAATATAGTATTCATTCCTTGACATACTGTGCAACATACAGTATCTTGTATCGTATAGTATGATAGATAGGAGAAAGAAATGGAATTAGATATTACCAATCTTGAGATCGAAATGAACCGGGGTTTCCTGCAAATCCTGGTTCTCGTTGCTCTCGAGAATAAATTGTACGGATATAAAATGATACAGTTCTTCCAACAGCACGGTTATACCGTGGAAGAAAGCACACTCTATCCTATTCTTCGCCGGTTCGAAAAGAATGGCTGGGTTAAAAGCGAATGGGATATCAGTGCGGAGAGACCGAAGAAATTTTATATCATATCCGTCCAGGGACGGTCGGTCCGAGAAAAAGCGCTTTCCATCTGGAATGAACAACACGATACTCTTAAAAAAATAATGAAAGTGAGTTACCATGTATCAAAATCTTGAAGATTATCTCCGTGAGATTGGCCACCACCTGGCCGTTAGAGATGGTGCAGACGACATCCTGTCGGAAATTAAAAGTCATATCCTCGAAAAAGCGGAAGTGGAATTCGGTAGGGTCACCGAAGAGACTGTCGGCAAAATCATCTCCACCTACGGCCGCCCCCAGCAGGTCGCGGCAAAGTATATTGAGGGTGTCGAAATCATCTCTCCGATCTTTAAACGGTATCTTTTTCTCTATACAGGAATTCTCTTTCTATGTCACTCTACTATGGCCCTTTTCGCATATCTGACGAATATCAGTATGTTGAGTTTCCCTTTCCTGTATATTCCAAAGATGGATGGGTGGCAGATTATATTTTATTTACCGACGGCTTTTGTCTATGACATAGGGCTCGTTATAATTTTCCTTTACTTCGTCACTCAGAGCAAAAAAGAGATTCGTATTCCCTGGCCGAAATTTTTCTCATTGCCGGCAAGCCGGAAAAAATTGAAAACGCCTAAGGTCGCTTTTCTGGTTTTCCTGATACTCGTTTTTGGTTCTTTTCTTTATTTCTTTATCCGGCATGGGACGATATTTTTCGCTTCTATGAACGATGCTGCTCATCCTATCCCAATGTTTGGCCCGAGTGCCTCTTTCTATTATTCCGCTCTTTTTCTCGCCATGCTCGTGTGTGAAGTCGTTGGTTATGCAGCGCGCTTCATCAGCCAATCCCGCTGGATAGAGCTAATCAAAACTGCGATCATATTGCTTTTACTACAATTTGTCTGGAACAGCCCCGTCGGAGCTGATTTTACCAAAATCCCCGGCTTAAATATCGAGCAAGCAATGACCGCCTTTCTTTTGGTATTTACGGTTTTGATTGCTTTCAGATTTCTTAAAAACATTATTTCAGTCATCAAAAAATAACTTATTAAGTAAAAATTATAAACTATTGTTTAGGATATCACTCATGAAAAACTTTACGTTGGTTCTTGCTTTTATCGTATTTGCTTCCATTATCTCACCAGTTTCTGCATTCAACCAGAAAGAGCCACAGCGCCGTCGATCATTATTATCAACGATGTCACGATCGTGGATGTTGAAAAAGGAACTCTTCAGGAAAACTGTACAGTTACTGTCTCCGGAGAAAAGATTAAACAAATCTCGAAGCAATCACACATCGACTCACCCAAAGAGGCGCGGATCATTAATGGCGCTGGACTATTCTTGGTACCGGGTCTGATTGACGCGCATGTTCATTACTATGATCAGGTCACATATGGACCAATGATGATTGTAAATGGTGTTCTCTTCGTCCGGGACATGGGCAATTCCACGAATGAAGCACTTGCGCTGCGTGACAAACTGAAGATCAGGGAAATCCTTGGTCCGGAAATGATAGTAACAGGATCCATCCTCGACGGCAATCCACCCCTTATTTCTCAGATTTCCATTCCGTGCAGAACACCCGAAGAGGGAAGGGAGGCAGTGCGCAAACAGGTTGCAGCCGGAGTGGATCAGATCAAAGTGTACAGTGGTTTGGAGAGAGATGTATTTCTGGCAATTGCAGACGAAGTCAATAAACTTGGTGTCAAACCGGTTGGCCATATACCTGAGTCGGTTTACATTGAAGACGCGGCGAATGCGGGATTAAGAAGTTCGGAGCACCCTTTTGGCTTTGGGAAGATCATAGCGAAATTGCTTGGTGAACCGGTGAATCTGGCACCGGAGGGATGGGAACGGATGTCCCGTACTTCCTAAGATTAAACGAGGTCAAGAGGGAAGAATTCCGTGAGGTACTGAAAAGAATCAGTGCAACCGGTATGCATGTCTGCCCAACTCTTATCGTGTTCAAACACGGCGCGCACCTTAAGGAGATATTCTCCGGCAGTTATCCAATGCTGGAATATACATCATCAATGATGAAGGGAATGTGGAAAGCACTTTGGAGCAAACAACCGGTGAATGAAATAGTCCCAAATCTTTTATCTCCGATGAAGGAAATCGTTAAAGAGATGCACATGAGCGGCATACCTCTCATGGTTGGAACAGACTTGCTCTTCCCAGGAGTTATTCCGGGATATTCTGTACATGAAGAGATGGCATTATGGCAGGAAGCGGGCATTTTTCCAGCGGAAATATTACGCAGTGCTACTATTATCCCTGCAAAGTTCATGTGAGTGAACGATCGTCTTGGCTCTATTGCTGAAGGGAAAACGGCTTCGTTCATTTTGTTGCGGTCAAATCCACTGGAGGATATTCGAAATGTCGATCAGATCGAAAGTGTATTCCTGCGCGGCCGCTATTTCGACCGGGCTGATTTAGACCAGCTTAAACAAGATGTTAAAAAGATGTGCAAACAGTAACTGTATGCCTAGATCATTCAGACAAAAAATTGGAAGAAAAAACGAGGTAAATATGGAGTTACTGAGTGGTCATCGTTCTACTCCAGAGCCATTTTGAAGATTTTCAGAAGTGGAGTTGTGACTCATCGAAAGAGCGAGCCCCCGCTACACACATTAAAGGAAGATCCCAACTTGTGTCGAGTACCTATCGAGACATCGGCAAGAGCTTGTTTAAAATAGTCCCGTAATATTTCCCTGATCATCGACGTCGATGTTTTCGGCAGCCGGATTAATAGGGAGTCCCGGCATGCGCATTATTTCACCCGTGATCGGAATTACAAAACCTGCGCCTGCAGCAACTTCGATTTCTCTCACTGTTATCAAGAAATTTTCGGGCCTTCCAAGTAGTTTGGGATTATCGGAAAACGAATTTTGAGTTTTGGCCATACACACGGGAAGTTTATCCAAACCGAGTTTCCGTATCTTTTCTAAATCATCTTTGGCTTTAGCTGTAAATTCAACTGCTTTTGCTCCGTAGATATTTTTTGCGATGGTCTCTACTTTTTTTGGAATATCCCAATTCCAGTCGTATGTCGGTTTATATTTATTTTTACAATTTTGTGCAATGTCGCAAACTATCTCTGCAAGCTCCATCGAACCCTCGCCACCTTTTCCCCAGACATCTGCAACAGATGCAGGAACCCCGAGCTCTTTACACCGGTCTTTTAATATTTCAATTTCATCAATTGTGTCTGTTGTGAATTTATTTATGGCAACTGCAGGGTGAATGCCAAACGCAAGAATGTTTTCAATATGCTTCTCCAGGTTTCCTAAACCTTTTTTCAGCGCTTCTTTGTTTGGCTGATTAACGGATTTCAAATCGGCGCCGCCATGATATTTCAATGCTCTTAGTGTTGCGACAAGAACAACTGCTTTTGGCGATAATCCTGAATAGCCGCATTTGATGTCGAAAAACTTCTCTGCTCCTAAATCAAATGCAAATCCGGCCTCGGTCACGACATAGTCCGAAAGAGACAGCCCCATTTTTGTCGCGACGACGCTGTTCGTCCCCTGAGCGATATTTGCAAAAGGGCCGCCGTGAATAATTGCGGGATTCCCCTCGATCGTCTGAACAAGGTTGGGCATGATCGTGTCTCTTAACAGTGCGGTCATGGCGCCGCTTGCTTTTAAATCGCGGGCATAAATCGGATTCCGGTCATATGTAAATCCGACAAAAATATTTCCCAGCTTCTTTTTCAAATCGGTAAGGTTCTCTGCAAGGCAGAGTATGGCCATAACCTCGGAAGCCGCCGTAATATCAAATCCTGTTTCGCGGGGCACTCCGGAGAGAGTTCCTCCAAGCCCGACAATAATCTTCCTCAAAGAACGATCGTTCATATCCATGACTCTTTTCCAATGAACTGTGCGAGGATCGATTCCCAGATTATTCTTTTTATTCTGAATATTATTATCGATTAATGCAGCGAGCAGATTGTGCGCTTTTTCAACTGCTGAAAAATCTCCCGTGAAATGAAGATTGATATCTTCCATCGGGACCACCTGAGCATGCCCGCTGCCCGTTGCGCCTCCTTTTATCCCGAAGACGGGACCAAGCGAAGGTTCTCTCAAGACGACGGTTGTTTGTTTCCCGATTCTGTTCATACCTTGAGTCAAGCCGATCGAGATAGTCGTTTTTCCTTCGCCTGCAGGTGTCGGAGAGATGGCGGACACTAGAATCAAATTACTTTTATTGTATTTGTCGACGTCAATATATTTCAATGGGACCTTGGCTTTGTAATTGCCGTAGAGAATGAGATCGTTTTCGGAGATATGAAGTTGCGAGGCGATTTCCTTGATATTCTTCATTTGATAAAATTCCCGTGTGTAAGTTGTTGGTTTCTATTATTTTGGCGAGAATTTGACATTATCTCCGGCGCAAAGTTGATCCCGTAGAATATTATATATATTCCCGGTATTTCCTTAACCTCTATAATAATCCTCCTTCTCGATCAAGCTCTTCACTAAGATCACTAAAAGGAATCCAACTGCTCTTTTCCGTTGCAATTACAGTGCTATAGGAATGAAGCATGCCGAAATTACTGGAGCGAACAGAGTACCAGTCTATCTTGCGATCGTGAGCCAACTCGTCCTTGATCTCATCAACTGTGATTACGCTTGACTTGTCACCCTGGTGTATCGTACGGATAACATAATCCTGGTCTTCCGGAGTAAGATATGAGTACACAGGTGATAACGCATGTTTATCGACTATTTCGACGATATCTTCCGGATATACTTCCTCTTTGGATTCTACCGTAATGGAAACAATACTCAATTGACCGAACGGTCTTTCCGTAAGTATAATCGACGATTTGGGATACGTCGTGATTATCGGAATATCGATGGTAAATAAAATTTTGGGCTCCTGAACGGCAGATGCCTTAGCAGAATATTTGCAGAGATATCTTACCAGACACTTTTCTTTGGATACGGGTGTCCGTTTTTCGATGAAGAAGGGATATTCAAAATCGACCTTCACAGGCGCCTTGTCGAATTCTCTCACGTAATCCATGATGTTGGTGCGTAATGTTTTCGTGCCGATGATTTCCCTGTGCTGGTGTAGAATGTGAATAAATTTATCGATCCATTGGGCTTCGAACATATGCATAATGTGGGCATTGATCGATATGTTGGCAATCGTGAATTGACCGTCTGGATGGATTCTTGATGCAACTCGAATGGGAAACGGCAAATTGTTCATGCCGACATCCACAAGGAATCTTTTTTCCGGTGTCATAATTATAACTCCTTAGTAATTAAGTTTATTAGCTTTTTTTCCAGTATTTTCAATTTATCATATTTAAAACAAAAAACATCCACCTCCGAATTGTTGCCGGTGAAAATCCAATAACTATGAGAAGCTTTTACTTTTTCTCTCTTTTTCAGGTGAAGAAAATCCAGCGAACGGCATATCTCCTCAATCAACTCATTCGATTCATCCACATAATCGCAGATAAACACAATGGCATCAACCCCACCGAGCACCGAGATGAAAGCTCCAATGTATTTCAATATTTGATAACTGAATAGCTCTCGAATAAAATTATTTTGGTCACTATTATTTTGTTTTAATATATCAATTAATTTACATCGTTTATCTGATAGTCCGGTAAATCCCCCATCTCTCGATAATGTCTGATTGATTTCCTCCAACGACATGCCGGCGGAAATAAGCTGCAGTACAATAGCCGTATCGATGTCTCCGCAGCCGTTGGACGAAATGATTCCTTCAATCGGGGTAAATCCAATAGTGGTTTCAACTGCCTTCCCATTCTTTAAAGCAGCAATATTCGTTTGATTACCTAAATGGATACTGACCGCTCTTTTGTACGATTTCGTCTTCAACCCGCAGATTTGTTCCCATCCCCATTGATGGCACAATCCATCTCCTCCATACCGGCGTATGCCATCTTCGCGCAGTTGATATGGAATTGCATATGTGCTTGCTTCTGCAGGAAGATGTGCAAAAAGTGCAGTATCGCATAGAAGAACGTGTGGAATTTCAGGGAATTCCTTCATCCAGTATCGGGCAATACGTAAGGTCATCTCATTTTGATCGGGGAGAAAACGGACACAATTTTCCACCTTGCTCAGGTATGCTTGTGATAATAATTTCGACGGTTCAGTTATTTCCTCGCCGCCGTGGTACAAGAGATAACCAATGGCTTCCACTTTTTTCGATTTCATGCTGTCAGATTCATTCCTGAACCATTCAGGTGTGTATCTCTGAGTATGTTCCACGGACACATTTCTTTCGAACGAGTACCGGCGAACGAAAGGAGGATCCGGATCAAACAGCAGCATCATGGTTATCACCTATCAGATTTATTCCTTCCCAACATATAACGAGTTCTTCTTCCGTCGGAACGGTAAGTATCTTGACTTGCCTCTTTTTTGAATTCAATACGGATATTTTGTCTTTCGCAGCTTTGCGATTGGCAGTCTCGTCCAATTCTATTCCGCACCATTCCATATCACGGCAGACTCTTTCTCTCACCTGCCAGCTATTAACACCTATATCGTCGGTGAAGGCTAAAACGTCGATCCCGCCGAGTGCAGCGATGTAGCTTCCAATATATTTCTTCAGCCTGTGGACATACATCTTCAAAGCGAGTTCCGACTGATTTTCCGACTTCTCATCGATACGTTTAATAATATCTCTGATGTCACTGGAGAAAGATGAAATGCCGAGGAAACCACTTTTCCGATTCAGAATATCATTGAGTTCTTCAGCCCTATAACCGTAGGTAGCCATTAAATAGAGCGCGAGCATCGGATCGACATCTCCGGAACGCGTGCTCATCATCAAACCGGGAAGCGGAGTATACCCCATAGATGTGTCAATGGAATGACCTTCTTTGATTGCTGCTACACTCGAACCACCGGTACCAAGATGGCATGCAACAATCTTCATCTTTTCCAACGGCGTGTGAAGAAAGCGGGCCACTTCTTTCGATACATATGAATAGGAAAGTCCATGAAATCCATATTTACGAAAGCCAAATTTTTTAACAATCTTCTTTGATAATCCGTATGTAAAAGCAACAGGAGGGATGGAAGAATGAAAAGCACTATCGAATGTTACATATTGTTGAACTTGCGGCAGCGAACGTTTGCACTCAAGTATTACACTGAACGAACTTGGATTATGCAGAGGTGCCAACGATAAACACATTTTCAATAGTTTCATATTATCATTTGAGAGAAATACCGTTCTTTGAAAATGATCGCCGCCATGAACGAATCTATGGCCTACATAGTGAATGGGAATATGGTCATTTTTTACATCTTCCAGGATTACCGCCGCAGCTTCTGCATGATCCTTCATGGGAATTATCTTTTTTTCAACTTTTCCATTCATCCATGTCTCTACAAACGAGGGCTCCGTACCTGTCACACCCACCCGATGGGCTTTCCCGGAAAATATCCGCTCAATTGCTTTTGGATTCTTAACATTAAAAACCTTATAGGTCAATGACGAGCTTCCACAGTTGAAAACCAAAATATTTTTCTCTTGTTTCGGCATTTCATTTTCTCTTTACAGACGAAACGATTTTCCAAAAGATATCCGTAAAATATACGACAAATCATATAAATCTTCCATTTATATAAGTTTCATTAGTGCATGCCCGCGTAGAATAGCTTTTACTTGTTGATTCATTTATACGCACCCTAAATACTAAAGTACAGGAGTTCAGGCTAAAGGCCGAACTCCGAGGGTGCGACTACCGCCTATGTCATTTTTTTCACATTTTGGCGGTAGGCGCAGGCTCAGTTATACTACGGTCTGTGTGGGATGACAGCACTTTAGTGTCAGCCTGCGTTGAATGAGACGTAATTGTATCTTTTTATCGCCCTGTTGTGAATTTCATCCCCCTCTTTCGTCCTTCCATCGGTTTATTCTGTTTTACTCCCGCAATCAATACTATTTTATCCAGCGTAGGTCACCAACGCATCTTCTTTAATAGGAGCATCACCATGAAAAACAGAATAATATTTTCCATCATGCTCGGATGGTTCTTAATGAGCACAGCCATCGCACAAGGAACAATCCAGGACCTTGAAACTAAACTGAGCCAAAATCCGAACGACGTCAATACGCTTGTTCAACTTGGCAAGGTGTATCACGATCAGGGTGCGGATGGAAATAAGGAGGCTGTCGAAAAAGGGATGACCTATCTTGATAAAGCCCTGGAGCTTGAACCGGCAAACGGAGTGGCGCTAGCGTACCGCGGAAGCCTCTGGACAATGCGAGCGCGGGATGCATGGTGGCCCTTTACAAAGATGAGCCGCGTGGACAAAGGGATAGATGAGATGGATAAAGCAGTCGAGTTGGCGCCGACGAACGTAACGGTTCGGATGGTCAGAGGAATCAACAGCTTACAATTGCCTTCAATGTTCAAGAGGCTATCGATCGCGCTGAAAGACTTCGACTATTTATTGAACTGCCGTGAATTCTCATACTTCGATGTGAAGCTTCAATCGACAATCTGTCTTTGGGCCGGCATCGCATATAAGCGTGATAATCAGACCAAGAAAGCGAAAGAGCTGCTTCAAAAGTCCCTTTCCCTCGCCCCGGAATCTTGGATGGCGGTAAAAGCAAGGGAAGAATTGAAAGAACTCATATAACCGTCTAGGAGGTACACATTGTGAATGCTCTCGTACAAACAGAAGCTATTGTGAAGCACTACGAACTCGGCAAAGTGATCGTTCCGGCACTCCACAACGTTACGATGAAAATGGATCGAGGCGAGTTCGCCACGATATGCGGTCCATCGGGGAGTGGAAAAACCACACTGCTGAACCTTCTCGGATTCATCGATTCTCCAACAAGCGGGGAAGTGTTTTTTGATGGCGCCAGAATCACGTATAACGGCCGTTCGAACCATCACAAACTTCGTCTCGAAAAAGTCGGATTCATTTTTCAGACATTTAATCTTATTCCGGTGTTAACGGCGTATGAGAATGTGGAATATCCTCTCCTCCTGACCGCAAAGAGTTCGGCAGAACGAAGAACGCTGGTTGAGCGCATTCTGCGGGAAGTCAGGCTCTGGGAACACCGCCATCATAAGCCCAATGAGCTTTCCGGCGGTCAGCGGCAGCGAGTGGCAATCGCGCGTGCTCTTGTAAATAATCCGCAGCTCGTTCTTGCAGATGAACCAACTGCGAATATCGATTCTGTAACAGCCGCCGAGATCCTTGATCTGATGCGTACATTGAATGAAGAAGACAATGTGACATTCCTGTTTTCCACACACGATCCAGTTGTCGTGAGATATGCAATGCGCGTGATACGGCTTCATGACGGCGAGATTGTTGAGGCATAAGCCTAACAAGGAGAAATAAAAAATGTTAAAATTTATCAGACTTGCATTCAAAAATGTATTTCGTAACCGGCGAAGGACCGTAATCACGGGGTTGGTTCTCGTGTTCGGTGCCGCAGCTCTCATTCTTGCCGGCGGATTCATTTCGTTTACCTTCAGGGGACTTCGTGAAAGCACCATCCGCGGTCAGCTTGGACATATTCAAATTTATCACAAGGACTTCTTTCAAGCAGAAGAGGAAAAACCGCTCCAGTACGGACTGGATAATGTAGAGGATCTCAAGAAGATCATACTCACACAGAATCATGTTCGATTCACTATGGCACGGATAGAATTCTCAGGTCTCCTTTCGAACGGCGACAAGTCGGCTGTATTTCTTGGCCGCGGTGTGGAGCCGGAGAAAGAGAACAAGCTTACCGGATTTGCCCTTAACGTCGATACCGGGAAATTCCTGGGAGAGAATCTGCAAAACGAAGCCGAGTCGGAAGTGATTGTGGCACGCGGACTAGCGAAAACTCTCAAAGCAAAAGTTGGGGACTATCTCACTCTCATGACGACAACATCAAAAGGTGCGTTGAACGCAATGGATGTAAAGGTTGCGGGCATTTACTCGACAGGAATCCCGGAATATGATGAACGTGCGCTTATGGTGGATCTTCATACTGCGCAACAGCTTCTCGTCACACAAAAAGTTTCGAAACTGGTCGTCGTTCTGGATGAAACCGAAAAGACACAGGAGGTCGCTTCGGTTCTCGACAAACTCCTGCCAAATACGGTTTCAAGAAGGTGGGACGAACTTGCGACATTCTATAGAGCGGTTGTCCGTCTGTACGATTCCATCTTTGTATTCCTTGGGGTGATTATCTTTGTTATTGTCGTGTTGAGCAGTTCGAACACAATGATGATGTCCATATTCGAACGGACGAAAGAAATTGGAACCCAGCTTGCCGTCGGCACATCCCGTGTACGGCTGCTTGTAAACTTCCTCTATGAAGGATTACTCATCGGAATTCTCGGAGGCGGGCTTGGATTGATCATTGCGCTCGGGTTATCACTTCTGATCAATTATTCCGGACTCACTATGCCGCCGCCTCCCGGATTCACGAATGGCTATCCGTTATTCGTCGACCTTGTACCCCAGATCTTTGCGGGAGTGTTCCTGCTTATTATGGCAACGACCGTCTTGTCGACAATCTTTCCTGCTCTCAAAGCATCCCGCATGAAGATAGTCGATGCTCTCGGACATATATGATTGTGAAAAGGATAAATCAGATGAGACATAAATTTATTAGTTTAGCATTGTGCGTGGTAATGCTCCTCGCAATTAAAATAGCTTCTGCTCAGATGGAACAATCGATCGAACGCAGAAAAGATACACCGACGGCAGAAGAGATTCTGCACCAGTCCGATCTAAGCCGGAATGGATGGGAATCTTACACGGTCATCACAAGCATCAAAAACTATGTGGATGAGGAATTAAAGGACGAAGGGAGTTTCGAGGTGTCCATGAAAGGAGCCGATAAGACGCTGGTGAAGTTCCTGAATGCCGATGTCAAGGGTCAATACCTTCTTATGCTCGATGATGCCATGTGGATTTACATGCCTAACACACGGAAACCGATCCGGATTACTCCTTTGCAACGGCTGATGGGTAATGCTTCGAATGGCGACGTGGCCCGCACACGGTACGCGGATGATTATGCTGCAACGCTCAAACGTGAGCAGGTTATAGATGGAGTTTCCTGCTACATGCTTGAATTGATGGCGAAACGGGAAGGCGCGACTTATCAGAGAATCGAGTACTGGGTCGCAAAAGAAAATCTCTGGCCAAAGAAAGCGGAAATCTATTTAACCTCGGGGAAACATTACAAGACTATTATTTACGACAAGTACAGACTTATTTCCGACAGAGTCCTTCTTTCGCAGATGACGATTCTCGATGCGCTTCGCGAAGGAAGAACAACGATTATGACATTTACCGGATATACACAACGCGACATTCCGGCAAAGTATTTCAACAAAGATTATCTGGAAAAACTTCGATGACCCGGTTATTACACTTGATGATCGTATGGCATACGGTCCTTTTCGCTGTGCCTGCGATCCACGCTCAACCTCTGCAAACCGGTTTTTCGTTTGTGGATGAAGGAACGTACAACAAGATAAATACAACGACTCCGCTGAACTACGATAATCGAATACTGCCGCAGCCAACGTTTGGGCAAATGGGAACTGCATCTCTCTCTCTTGGGTATAGTGTGTTTTCTGGCTCGTTGGGGTTTACTGCCGTCACGAACAATTTAAGCAAGCCGGAATACGATTATAGAATCCGTGAACTTTCGGCGGATATTTCTGTTACCGATGAGATAAACCTTCTTATCGGGAAAAATATTCTTAAGTGGGGGACAGGATATGCGTTCAATCCCACCGGCGTAGTCGAGCCGCAACGTTCTCCTTCCGATCCATCAGACAGGCTCAATCAAAACGACGGCAGAACGCTCCTATCCCTGACCGCGTATCACGAAAAAAGTTCGCTGACATTTGTCTATTTGAACGATGCCCGGGTGGTAAACTCCACACTGTATTGGGGTACTAACGAGTACGCAATCCGGGCTAACACCTTCCTGAGCGGCTTTGACATTTCCCTCATCGGGTATTACAAACAATCCGACAGACTCGAATGTGGCGCAAATTTCTCTTATGTTATTGGGGATCAGTTAGAGCTGCACGGTGAATGCCTCGTAAAAACGGGTTCATCATATCAGTACCATCGGATCATAACGACTGATAATGAGAAGCAGATTTTTATTTCTGATCCATACATGACACTTTATGATAATTCCAAACGGATTTTTTACAAGGCGTTGTTTGGCGGACAATATACATTCAATAACGGCGTGAATCTGGCTTTAGAATATTACCACAATGCCGAAGGATTGAGTTCGCAGGAATGGAATAGATGGATGAATTTTGTTAAATTTCAGGATGCAATCCAGAAAGGGACGATCATCGTTCCGCCGGAGATGGTTGAGCCTTCACGTCTGAACCTGCTCTGGTCGCTCAAAACATTCTCACCACGCGGAACAATGAGGGATTATTTCTTCGCGCGTGGATTCTATTCAACAGAAAGCTGGAGCTTTGAAGCGATCTGTTTCATGAATGCGAACGACATGAGCACTGTCTTGGTCCCGAGTGTTACGCGGAGAGTTTCAGAGAATTGTTCTCTCTATGTGCGTTACACTGCATATCTGGGAAGAGACGGCTCGGAATTTGGCTCACTATTTACAACAACTGCATTGAACCTTGGAATCGGAGTTCAACTATGACCAAGAAAGATTTAACCCGGATAGCAGTGGTTTGTTTGGTCAGCACAGTAATTGTGGCATCCGCATTGACGTTTATGGACCCATCTCATTGGGTCATCTACGTATACGACTCGTTTGTTTTTTCGTTCTGCATCGGTATTTCAATTTCAATCCTCATTCACATTTTTTTACACCGGCTTAAACTGCTTTCTCTGATTCCCAGAACCGGCGCTCTGTTCGTTCTCTTTTTAATAGGAGGGTTGGTCGGTACCGAGATCGGAACCATAATATTGAAAATGAATCTTGATATGCAAGATCATTTCCGACTTCTTCTTTTTAATCTGCTTCTTGCGACAATTTTCGGAGGTATTGCTTTCCTCTATTTAACACTCCGGGGTAAGGTACAGCGTATGGCTGAAAAGCTGAAGGAGAAGGAGATTCAGGAAGAGAAACTCATGCGTCTCAAAACGGAGGCAGAATTAGAAGCGCTGCAAGCCAAGGTCAATCCGCATTTCCTTTTCAACACTCTCAACTCTATTGCCAGCCTCATCTCCGAAAATCCGGCGGCGGCAGAAGAGACGGTCGAGAAACTATCGGGACTATTTCGGTATACTTTACAGAGCACGGTAAACAGTACCGTTAAACTTTCCGAGGAATTGGAAATCGTTCGCTTGTATCTTCAGATTGAAAAAATCCGGTTCGGGAACAGGCTGGAATTCGAAATCATAAGCGATGACCGGCTAAACAACATCGACGTACCGGCGCTTCTTATTCAACCGTTGGTGGAGAACAGCATTAAGCACGGTATTGCATTAGAAGTGCAGGGAGGCACGATCCGTGTCGAAGCAAAGCAGATTGATGAAGAATGCCATATTATAGTGACTGATTCCGGAAAAGGTTTTACGGCTGAAGCCGGTGAAACAGGCTTCGGATTGAAAAGTATCAGGGAGCGTTTAAAACTGCTCTACGGGAATAAGGCGACCTTGAACGTGTTTCACGATGGAAACACGCACTTACATATCTCAATCCCCATTTATTAAGGCCCGCCATGCATATTCGCGCGATAATTGTGGACGATGAAGAACTTGCCAGGAAGCGCTTGAGGAAGCTGCTCCGGAAATACCAGCCGGAAATGGAAATTATCGCTGAAGCGCAAAATGGTGAAGAAGCTGTTGATAAAATATCCACCCTGCGGCCTGAGGTGATTTTTCTGGACGTTCAGATGCCGGGATACGATGGATTTGAAGTCGTTCGCCGGTTACGGACGAAGCCCTTTATCGTTTTTGTCACGGCCTACAATGAATATGCGCTGAAAGCGTTTGAAGAGAACTCGGTCGATTATCTGTTGAAACCGATAGAACAAAAACGTCTCGACAAGGCAGTGGAAAAACTTCGACAGCTTTTCGACAGCTCAAAGCTTCAATTTAACGAGAACATTGAACGCATGTTGTCGCAGCTCGTATCGCCATCGCTGCAGCGTATGAAAGTAAAAATCGGAGAAAAGATACTTCTTATCGATCTTTCAGATGTTGTTTATTTTGAGGCGAAGGATAAATACACGTTCCTCCATACATCAGACCGGGAGTATATGATCGATGAAACAATTACCGATCTCGAGGTCAAGCTGGACAAGTCCAATTTCATCCGCATTCATCGCGCCGTCATCGTCAATGTGAAGTTCATTCGTGAGCTTGTCAAGTGGTTTGCCGGACGATATAAAGTGAAGCTCAAAGACAAGAAAGAAACCGAGCTTATTGTCAGTCGTCGGTACGCAGATCAGATCCGCCATCTGTAGGTAATAACTTAAAAGCCTTTGCGTAAAACTTTGGGATGGTTCCCCCTTTTTGACCCCTAAACCATTTTTTTATCGTGTGACGGTAGCCGCGGACTCAGTCATCACGCCATTCTGCGTGTGGGATGACAGTACTTTAGTGTCACGTCCGCGTTTAATGAAAATTTTTTGAATAGTGTCTCGCAGTCTTCTTTTATTTCAATTTCTTTTCCTTGCGATGGCGCAATTCTCGAAGGAGGAATAAGATTGTGTTTGTAATTCACCATCAAACGTATATATTGATTTAGACTTGTCCAAAATAGCTTTATCAAAGAACAGTGTTAATGGTGTCACTTTCTTTTTGAAAAGCCCCGTGCTTCTGAAAGAACATGTCAGAGTCCTCCACAAAACGAAGACGGGACGATATATCGAAAGTGACAGAAAGAAAA
>JBEKIL010000009.1:0-161304 GCA_050011775.1 Bacteroidota bacterium
TAGGTATCTTACCCTACTTTTCTATTGAAATTACGTATCATGGGCCCTTAGCTCAGTTGGTTAGAGCAGCAGACTCATAATCTGCGGGTCGTAGGTTCGAGCCCTACAGGGCCCACATAAACCTATTGATATTCATTCTCTCCTGAGCTAATAATCTGTGGGTCGTAGGCAGCGAGTACTACCGACTTGTCCTGAGTGAGTACTACCGAAGGTAGTACGAGTCGAAGGAAGGTAGTGCGAGCAGTCCCGACTATCTTTGTCAAGATTCGAGCTTTACAGGGCCCACCTATCTATAAATCGGTAAAGGTGACACCATAGAAAAAGTAATTATTACCGTTTTTTCTATTACCTCTTATAAAAATACTGTTTTTCACGAATTTAGCCCCATTTGGTAAATTGGCATATCAGTTGCACGTATTTATAGTATGAAAAAATATAATTCATGAGGCTAAAACCCCATTTTTTTAGAAATTCACAAACTACTTATCACAATAATTAATTCATTTTCACATTAGGAGGTTAATACTATGGGACAACAACAACTTCTATTGATCATTCTTGGAGTGATCATTGTGGGTATCGCCGTTGCGGTCGGCATCACCATGTTTAAGACGAATGCCGTTTCGGCGAACCGCGATGCACTGGTTGGTGATATGACAAATATCGCAGCTCGTGCACAGCAGCACTATCGTCGTCCGATATCACTCGGCGGCGGTGGAGGCGATTTCACAAAGGGTGGTGCAAAAGGCACCGGCTTCGAACTTGCTCCAAAAGAAGCGAAAAATCCAAATGGTTCTTATGTAGTTACTTCAATCAGCGCGGGTCAAATCGTACTCACTGGGACTGGGACGGAAATAGGAGACAACAATACATCACCCGTCGTTATGGTGATGACCGTAGCTCCTGATTCCATTACTAGCACGGCTCAAACGAACTAAGGGCTTTTTTAAATTATAACTGTAGGGTAAAGTCGTGGGACAACAACAGTTACTCCTTATATTAGTCGGGGTGATTATAACAGGCATCGCAGTAGCAGTTGGAATAACCATTTTTCAGACGAATGCCGCAGGTCAGAACCGCGATGCAGTATGGAGCGATCTGAATCATCTTGGCGCGAAAGCCCAGCAGTATTTTAGAAAGCCACATGCTCTTGGAGGAGGGGATCGAAGCTTCACCGGCTTCAAGATCTCAAGAAAAGAGGCGGAAAACGATAATGGTATGTATTATGTTACTGCAGACCCTTTAGAGGTCAAAATCAAAGGGTACGGACGTGAGATTGGTAATGATAATACTAACCTGGTTACATTGAATCTTGTTGTTCATCCGGATACAATGTATGTCGATGAAAGCCTTGGATTTAACTGAAAAATAACGAAAATTGCGATGAAACTTGACGGGAGGGGAGTCTTAAAAAAGACTCCCCTTTTTTCTTTTCCCCGTGCTTTTATGTGACCTATTAACTTGACATTATCAAAGAAATCCGATAACTTTCGCTGGAAATGTTCTCTCACTGTAAAGGGGTACGGCAATGCCTGAATTCAGGATAGAGGGGCTGACACCGGCAGAGCGGCCGGTGAGCGGTATCATCAATGCAGATTCACTCGGCCTTGCAAAGCAGAGAGCGCAGGCTCTCGCTAAAGAAAAAAGATTCAGAATTATCCGTGTCGTCGGTCGATCGACATTTCTCTATCGTGTGCGTCGGGGAGATGAGAAAGCAATCACCGGTGAACAGAAAGCCTTCACAAAAGAGGAAGTGCGGGACGCTCTCCAAAAAATGGGATATAAAGTACTGAGCGTCAATAGGAAGTTGTTGGATTTTAAACCAAAACCTCCGGCGTCAGAGATTATTACATTTGTTCGCGTTAGCGCTGACTTGATGCGTCAGAAGCTTCCCTTTAACGAGATCATGCAACTGTTGATTAATGATGTCCAGAATAAAACTCTTCGGGACACTATCCGTGACATCAACCAGGAGCTGAAGCAGGGGCGCGATAGCGAACTTGTGTTTAAGAAATATGAAAACGTACTCGGGAAATTTACGGCGAACATGTTGGGACTGGCCTCTAAAAGTGGAAACATGGCCGAGATTTATGACAGCGCGGCAAAATTCCTTGAGCGCCAGCAGGATTTTAAAAAGAATTTAAAAAGCGCGCTAATTATGCCCCTCGTCACACTCTTTGTGCTTTTTCTTGCCGTAGTTTTTTATGTAGGATATGTGTTCCCGGCGACGGCTGAGTTGTTTGTGAGATTCAAGATCGATCTTCCGCCGATGACGAAAGCAACGCTCAAAATGAGTGATTTTATTACTGAGAACATCATCTTTCTGATTATTATAATGGTTGCACCGGTCATCATCGCGGCTCGTTTCTTTAGTACCGATAAGGGACGATTTATTCTCGATCGATATGTCATCCGAATACCGGTGATGGGCCCACTTCTCCATAAACAGAGCATAGAAATCTTCTGCCGTGTGTTTTATGCTTTGTACAGTGGCTCGGGGGAAAATATCGACGTCATAAAAATGGCGGCTGAGGCATGCGGCAATAAGTATATGGAACATCAAATCAAATCGATAGCCATTCCTTTGATGATTGAAAAGGGAACAAATCTTACGGAAGCATTTGAAGCAACGGCTGTGTTTACAAAAACCGCGTTATCACGTTTTCACTCGGGCGCTGAGACGGGAACAGTAAAACATACGGCGCTACAACTGGCAGAATATTACGAGAAAGAAACATCATATAAATTAAAAAATGCAATTGAGTTCATTCAACTCTCCGTCTCGATGTTAATTATGGTCGTTTTGACAGCCTTGACTCTGGTATCATCCGAGACCGCCACAGTCAGACCGAAAGCGGGAACAACAGGGATGGGGTCCAATCAGGAAATCCATCGTGTCGATAGACCGCTTGTGTAGGCGCAACAATGGCAGAGATAGATATTACTGATAAAATCGGTTATACACTTCTGAAGAAGGGTGTGATCGATTATGAGACGCTCGAAAAGTCGCTCCGGATTAAGGATGGCGAAGACAAGAAGAATCGTCGGAATCTTGGCCAGATACTTGTAACGGATTTTGGAGCGGACCATGATGCGGTATTTCGCGAAGTGGCTAACTTATATGCATTTCGCGAGATCTACCTCGCCGATGAGAATGTCGATAAAGACCGGGTCGTACAGATCAGGAAAATGATCGAAGCGCTTCCCGATACTGCCCGTGAACTTATCGTCCAAACAAAAATGTTACCGCTCCGTTTCGACGAGCGACAGCCTGATAAGCTGATTATTATTGCAGCCGACCCGACTGACCGAAACATACCGATGATCGTCAGGAATTTTGGCGTCAAGAAGTACGAAGTAGCCTACTGCCGGCTTAAAGATCTTCAGAACCTTCTCGAACAGGTTGTTCCAGCACAAAACGAGTTTCTCAAACTCCTCGAGACAAGCGATATCAGCATCGATACGGCAAAAGAAGAAGAAGCTCTTGATGAAGAATCTCTTCAAGCTGAAATCACAAAAAGCGCGCTGGTGAATTTGATCGAAGGATGTCTGGTTGAGGCGGTCCGTCAGGGAGCAAGCGATGTGCACATTGTGGCGAAGGAAGGCAATCGAACCGATTTCTTATTCAGAATCGATGGCAACTTAAAGCTGTGGCATTGTCAGGAAGGGACTATGCCTGAAGCAGTTCTCGCCGTTGTCAAAGACCGGTCCCGGAATATCGACCGGTTTGAGCGCGAGATGGCGCAGGACGGATTCATACAGCGCTCGGTCGACGGCCATAATATCCGGTTCCGTGTCTCGATCCTTCCTATTGTAACCACCGAGTTTAAACATAAATATGAAAGCGTCGTCATACGAGTTCTGGATGATCGAAAAGTCATTACAGATATCGAAAAACTAGGACTTCAGGGACCGACAAAAAAATTCTTCCACGAGGCAATTAATAAACCGCAGGGAATGGTGATCCTGACCGGACCAACAGGATGTGGAAAATCCACCACGTTGATTGCAGCATTGTATCAAGTCATCGATCCAACGGTCAATGTCCTGACGGTGGAAGATCCTGTTGAGTATATAATCAAAGGGGCCCGGCAGTTGAAAATTGGCCCGAAAATGGACTTTGAACTCGCGATCAGAGGTATTCTTCGTCACGACCCTGATATTGTGTTGGTTGGTGAGATGCGCGATAAGATCACGGCAGAGACAGCGATCAAACTGGCGAATACCGGTCACCTGACGTTTTCCACGCTTCACACAAATGACGCTCCCAGTGCAGTTGCGCGTTTGTATAAAATGGGTGTGGAACCGTTCCTCATTGCTTATGCGATCAATATTATTATTGCACAGCGGCTTCTCCGAACGCTCTGTCCGTTTTGCAAGCGGCCGATGAATCGTGATGATATTGATTGGGAACCGTTCAGGACGATCGGATTTAATGATGATATGATCGAACGGGCGAATTTTCATGAGCCTGTCGGGTGTGAGAAGTGTAATGCTGGATGGAAGGGTCGGGCGGCAATTCAGGAAGCTCTCTATTTCACCAAAGATATACGTAACATTATTATTCGTTCGGGTGAAGAAGTTGACGAAGAATCTATCCGAAACCAGGCGGAAATCGACGGGATGTGGAACCTGCGCCGCGCAGGATTCGAACGGATGATAGAAGGAGTCACAACACTCGAGGAAGTGCTCGGTACTACAACGGTAGATTAATATTCACTTTTTGGAGGGGAGGGTAGATTATGGGAACAGGACAAATGATGTTAACGGTATTGGCGGTATTTTTGCTATCTACCATAATTCTTTCGATGAATAGAACCTATGTAGACAATACAGAGACGATTGTTCGAACGAAGTCGAATCTTGTTTCTATATCGTTCGCTACATCGCAACTCCAAAAGGCTGGTAGGCTCGCATTCGATGATTTCACGAAGGTTGCAAATGATACTACTGTTGGCCCGCTGGTAACTGATAGCAGTTCTTTTAGTGCACAATTGAAGTGGGAATCTGGAGAGACGGGACATGGAGACACGCTCTTTAATGATATCGATGATTACAATGGATATCTGTATACTGATTCAACCCAGACAGGTGATAAATATAATATCCTGACAAGAGTGAGTTATGTGAGCCCGAGTAATCCATGGGGAGATACAACTGCAGGAAAGCAATGGGCAAAGCGAGTGACGGTACGGGTCTGGCCACAGGTTGCTGGCAATTTGAAACCCGATACAATAACATTAACGCAAGTGTTCAGTTATTGGAGATGGAGGTGATATTATGTCAGTGATGTTGGATCTTATAGGTTCATCGATCGTTGGAGGTATTCTCATACTATCGATACTGCGAATCAGTGCCGTGGGAATTGAGAACAGATCGTATTTTGTTGAGGATCTTTCTGTGCAGGAAAATCTGCGTAATGTAATTGAGATTGTAGAGGATGATTTTCGGAAGATCGGATATGGAGCTACAATCTCTCAAAATGGAAATTTTTTTATGCAGAACATCCTCCTTGAGGGAGATACAAGCAAAATTAAATATTGTTCGGATATTCATCATGATACAATAAACGTTCCAAGGACTCTCGATACAATAACATACTGGCTTGGAGGTTCTGTATTATCTACACCGAATAAAGACGACAGATACTTGATGAGGAAAGAAAATAATCAACCCGCTCAAGCATGGAGTGTGGGATTGGTTCAATTCAAATTAACTTTTCTTAATAGCGCGGGAGATTCAATACCTGTCCCTCTCTCGTTTAACGATAGGGCAAAGGTTCGCCTAATACGAATTGCAGTGAAGGTCCAGAGTCAGTTTCTTACAAAATCAATGTTTGAGGCGGACTCGATGGGTTATAAAAAGCGATCGGCGATCTGGCGTGAATCACGTTTGATCGCTCGAAATTTAACGCAGTAAGGAGGGGTTTGTCATGGGAAAAGCTTCTTTGATTATGGTTCTCGGTTTATCGTTTGTGCTCGCAGTGATCCGAGTGAGTATCACTTCGCGAGCTACTGATGCGACGACAAATTTTTTGAGATATTTAAACTGGGCGCAGTCATACTCACTTCGAACAGCCGGTCTGGAAGTAGCTCTTGGTCGATTCGATCGGCTACAATGGGTTACTGCCGGTGTGCTTCTAAATGATTCTGTGATGATTAATGGCGAAAAATATAATTACAGAATAACTTTAGTACGGCCGCGAACAGATACAGCCGCTATTTATTCATTGGTATCATACTATGATAGGGATGCCAGGCGTTCCTATAGTCAATATTCATGCGTTGAATTACAAAATCAATCCTTTTCACGATATGCATATTTTACAGACGCGGAAACAGGATTCGCTGGGACGAGTAGAATATACTGGATGTCGCAAGATACCATGGGGTATCAATATTATCCGGACAACGGAAATCTGCATACAAATGATGCCCTGTCTGTCTCGGGGGATCCCTGTTTCTGGGGGAGAGTAACCACGTGGGGGGGAATTTATAAGAATCCATCTAGCAGTAACCCTCAATTTAATGGAACACACGAAGATGGTGTCCATATTGATTTACCCCTTTCCTTCGATGAGGCTATCGCGAATATGGGAACCGGATCATATGTGAAAACTACAGATTTATATATCAACTTGCAGGCTAATGGCACTATGAAAGTTAAAACATCGTCTGGTGGCACTGAAATTACAATAAAAGTTGATTCGGTCGCATCGAGCGGTCTCATTGTATCAAATGGCGGCGATATTCATATAAAGGGGACAGTAGGGACAACGACGTCGGGAAAGGACCTCAGACTAACTATAGTCGCTTTGAATAAATCGGGGTCAGGGGGTAATGTATATATTGATGATAACTTAGTGTATAATCATCAGGGCACTTATCCATATACAGATCCGTATAATGGAAACTTACTTGGTCTTTGCGCCGATAACGACGTCATCATTACTGACAACACAGCAAACAACAGCGATGGTGTTGATATAATGGGAACAATAATGGCGAGAACAGGATCATTTTACGCGGCTAATTGGGACCATAGGACTGTCAGCGGCGATAACTCAGTTCGATTGTGGGGCGGGGTCATACAGGATACACGTGGTGCGGTAGGGACATTTAGCGGGGGTTCAATAGTAACGGGCTTTAAAAAGCACTATACGTTTGATCCAAGACTTAGACGTACTCGTCCGCCCTATTTCCCAATGCTTCCAATATTCCATATAACTCAATGGTGGGAATAAGGATTTGACTTTTATTAACAAATAATATATATTTAGCACAAAATGCTATTATTAAAAGAACTATATCGGGCGACGGAAAGTAGAACTTTAATAAAAACCATGTAACCATTTCTAAATGGAACAAGTCCGCCAAATTTTACAACAAACGCTCGCGCAAATTCCTGAGACGGCATATGGCGTTGAACGTCAGATGGTAATTGGCGATCTTGTTGCCCAGCTATCGCAAGAAGATAAAACGCTTTGTAAGAGATCCCTCGACGGTTTCCTCCTTAAAATGCTGCAAACTGGCGCATCAGATATCGACATGGGAGGTTATGGCTCGCAGGGATATGTTTGGTATAGGACATATGGTCTAAAGAAGCCCGATCAAACGCTGGGGAAATACCGCCCTGAAGAAATCAGCGCGCTGATTCAGAATATTATCATGGAGCGACAGCGCCAATTTCTTTACGAGAATCGAAATCTCGACTTCTCATATTTCATTATGGAAGGGGAGACGATGCATCGATTTCGTGCCGATGCATATTTCGATCTCGATCAGCTGGCATTGAATATGCGAATGATCAATGCAGCAGTACGACCGTATAAAAATCTCGAATTGCATCCAAACGTAACGAAGGTACTGAGCCTTGTTCATTCAAAAGAGGGTTTAACCCTGGTCACGGGAATTACGGGATCAGGAAAAAGCTCTACTCTCGATAGTATCATTGATGCGAATAATCATGCGACCGATGCGCATGTTGTGATCATCGGTGCGCCGATCGAGTATGTTCACAATTCCGATCGGTGTATCATCAGGCACCGCGAGGTGGGACGCGATGTGATGTCGTTCAAAGAAGGAGCCGTTCAGGCGCTCCGTCAGGATCCGGATATCATCATGATCGGTGAGATGCGCGATCCCGAGACGATTTTGACGGCTCTTGAAATCACCGACAGCGGACACAAAGTATTCTCCACGCTGCATACTGCGTCGGCCGTCGAGAGCATCGATCGAATCATCGGAGAGGTTCCACCAATTGAGCAGGAACGAGTTAGATTCCGATTAGCCGATGTCTTACGGTGTGTAATCTCGCAAAAGCTTGTTTCGAGTCTGGATGGTAAACGAATTTTAGCAAAAGAAGTATTGCTCGGAACCCCATCCGTTCGCGCGGCAATCAAGAATAATAATACCGGCGAGATTTATCAGATGATATCGGAATCGAGCGAGATGGGAATGATAACCCTCGAACAGGATCTGAAGAGACTCTATATGATGAAAAAGATCTCGCTTGAAAATGCAATGAATTTTGCAAACAATAAGCGTCGTATGCAACAACTTCTTTCAATCACTGGCACGACTGAGTAAACAACCATTATCGAAAGGTTCCATGAATGGTCTCTCTTTCAGGACAGGGTAAAGTTGCATTAGGTGTATTCGTTGATGGACTGGATGTGAAATTAGCGCATCTCTCGCGTGCAGGGAAAAGAGTGTTCCTTCGAGATCTGAAGAAAGTGACGCTTGTCCGGAGACTTGAAGAAGAGCAGATGCTCGAAGGCACCGGAGGTCTGGGGGGTGATGCTGAAGATGCATTCAATCTCTCTGCTACGACCATCACCGAAGGAGCGCTTGAGGATCGTGGGGCAGATTCAAACGCATCGGTGGTCCTCGGTCTGTTGAGCGAATATCCACGGCAAAAATACCAGCTCTCGTACAGCATTTCCGAACCGGTCATCTTCTATCATACTCTTGAAAGCGACGGCGGTCTGAAGGGAGAGAAACTCAAGACACGAATTATTGAAGATCTTCAAAATCTCCGGTCAATCAAACCGGATCGGGAAGCCGTATCGTATTTCAAGACGGAAGAAAATAACATTGTAGCCATTGTTCGTGAAGACGGTCTTCAGCTTATAAGTATCTTCAAGGAAATTAAAACATTCCTCGGCGGGCGAATCCCAAAGATTCCTACGATCGGGAGTGCCGATATCGCGCTGATTAATCTCATCCGCTTGAATTATTATTTTTCCGAAGATGAAATATCGATACTCGTATATGTCGGTGTGGAATTCAGCCGAATCATTTTCTTACGCGGAACACATTTCTTGCATTTCGCGCCGGTGATCGGCGAAGGCTTTGAATCGCCCATGCTCCAAAATACGCTCTATAGCCGTATTCTCCTGGAGCAGGATAATCTTGCGATACCGCATATACACCGAATCATCCTCGCGGGCCATTATGGTGAAGTCGATTTAAAAGCAATGCTGGGTCCACAATTCGCCGATATTGAGGTGGAACCGATCAGGTTATCGAATCTCGAGATATCCACATTTGAAGGTGGGGGGGATCTTGGAGATATCGAGATGAAGATCGCAGAATTCTCGATTCCTATTGCGACAGCGTGGGGAGTTCTCGATCCGACAAACAAGCTGCTCTATTCTGTAGATCTTCTTCCCAAGACAATAAAGGAAGAGCAGAAAGTATTCAAGGTTGCGTGGCATGGACTCGTCGTACTTGTATTGATATTTCTCTTAACCCTCTTTCTTACGTCGAATGTTGCCGAGAAAATCCGCGAGATTGGAGGGCTCCGTGAAGCCTTTAAAGTAAAACAGGCGCAGTTATTGGAGAATCAACGGATGCAGACACAAATCGATAGTATCCAGGCGCAAATGCAGCAATACACAAAATCGTTGGCACTGTTCGATTCATTGGTACCGGGGAGCGATCGTTGGGCAAAAAGCGTTTCGGGCATTGCCAATGGCGTGGATGATATCAGCTCGTCGTGGATTACAAGCTTTCGTAGCACACCGGCGGGCGGGACTGTTGTGAGTGGATTCTCGGTCTATCGGGCCCGGATTCCACGGATAGTGAGCCTGTTTGGAGAACAGGCAGTGTTGAGAAAGGTGACTGTTCAAAAAATCCGGGAAAAAATTGTATACGAATTTGAGATCGAAGTTCCGAAGCCGGCTAAATAACACAACCAACTCATTTTAGAAGGAGTCCAGCGTTGTCATACGCACTACGGAACACATTAGTGTTAGGCGTGATGTTGCTTATCATCCTGGCTGTTGGAATATACCTTCTGGGGTTCCACTATCCCCGGCAAGCATCGGCAATCACAAAAAGTATGAAACAGCTGGATGTTCAGCTTCAAAACACACCCGACCTCGTCAATAGGTATAATGAAGCATCACTTCAACTAAATGACATGGAAAAACGTTGGAGCGGTCGGAGTAAAGATATTCCGACATACGATGCAACTTCTCAAACATACGCCTATCTCAATCGAATCATGGACCTGAGTGGTTTTGTCAAAATGGACATGATATACACAGGCGTGCAAAACAAAACGAACTATGGATATAATATCTATAGTCTGAAAGGTGAGGGCTCGTTTGAAAACCTTTATCGATTCCTCTGGTATATCGAGAATGGTCGACGTCTCTATAAAATTAATTCGATTACCCTGAAAGGAAGCGCGGTTAAGGAAAAAGAAGATGAGGTGGCAACTACGGTTGTGGTATTTGAGATAGAACTTTATGCTTTTTTTACCACATTGCCGGAATTAGCATCGTCGATCGGATGGCGTGACACGATTGCCACACCTCCGTCGGGGAATCCGTTCCTCGCGGCAATTGCCGCAGATCTCCCGCCGAATACTCGTGGTCTGATTGAAGTAGAACGATCCGACTTGAAGGCGATTATTCCTGGAAAAGTTTTTATCCTTGATCAGAACGGTGTCATGCGATCATTAACGGAAGGTGATGAGGTGTATCTTGGATACGTCTCGAGGATTTACCCCGAGCAGGGGAAAGTCGAATTCACGTTGAATAAAGCCGGTATCGTAGAACAGTATGAGCTCCGTATTCGTTTTGAATCATCCACAACGAAATGAGGATACAATGAGAACAATTCTGGTTTTGTGCGTTTTTACTGTAGTGTTCGGGACTGGATTCACAGCCCTCGCACAATCACCGACAGAGATGCAGCGCATATCGAAAGGATATATTTCGCCCGATGAGATCGTGACGATATCACGGACCATGCCGTTCGATAAAGCGCTTACCGTGATCTCGGAGGTCAGCAAGAAGTTTGCGGGTAAAATTATTATTGATCCTGAAAAACGAACAACCGCCATCGGTGTGGATATCACGGGAATGTACTGGAAAGAAGCGTTGGAGTTGATACTCCGGACAAATTCGATCTGGTATGATGAAGCAGCCGACTATATCCGCATTCTCTCGACACCAAAGGGGGGAGCGGTTGTAGGCGAAGAAATCCCGACTCTGCGAACTCGCGAAGTCAATATCTCCGCTGTATTTTTTGAACTCGATATCGAAAAACTGAATGAATCGGGTATCAATTGGAGATTCTACAGGGGTGAAAACGTCAACCTCGGCGGTTCGATGACGACAAATAATCAGCTCTCACAACAAGAGGTTTTTGAGATTACGATCGAGCCGAAATCTGAAAAGCTCGCACTTGATTTGAATGCCGCCATTCAATTTTTCGAACAAAACAAAACCGGGGAAGTGATTGCAAGGCCGCAAGTGGTCGTCCGTTCAGGACAGGTGGGAAGAATGCAGATCGGCACTGAGTTCGGCGTATATCAGAGAGACTTTGCCGGTAATTTAACGACTCAATTCTTCCAGGCCGGAACGATCATTGAAGTGACTCCAACGATTATTAATCAACAAGGTATCGACTTCATCAGTATGACGGTCGATGTCCAGAGGAGTGCACTAACGTCAATCAGCCCGCCGGTTCTGGATAAAACACAGGCAAAAACAAAAGTCCTGCTTCTCGATGGCGAAGAAACGGTCATCGGAGGATTATATAATAACGAAGAATCGACAACCCGACTCGGTATTCCGATCTTGAAAGATCTCCCATGGTGGGTGTTCGGCTTGCGGTACCTCTTCGGGTATGATCGCGTTCTAACAACACGAAAAGAACTCGTCATGATCATCAGGGCTGAACTCGTACCGTCACTTCAGGATCGCGTAACAACGAAAGGAACGAATGAAAATTTGATCCAGGAAACGCTCAAGGGATACCGGCAGGATGTTAAGAATAAAAAACGCGACCAGTAAGTTAAGCATAGAGTGTAAATTATTAAAAGGAACTTTGCCATGAAAAAGCAGTTCTTTGTTGTTCTATTTCTTGCGTTCACAATGTTGTATTTCTACGGTTGTGAGAAGAAAACCACGCCAACAGAAACCACAGGACCGAAAGAGAATGAGTTTATCATCACCGGAAAAGTAACACGCGCCGATACAAAGGAGCCCGTTTATGATGCGATTGTCTCATTCTACGTCGAAAATCCGGTTGCAACACGCACGGATACCGCCGGCTATTATGGTTTTAAAATCACAACCACAGTTGTTTACACAGCGAAGTTAATTGCTTCAAAAGAAGGCGTGGGGACATCGGATACATTGGAGGTTACTGTATTCCCACAGCGGCAGATCAGCCAGGATATCACCATTAAAACTACTACCGTACCGGTCCGGAAGTCCGGACCCGCAGCAAGCATCGTGTTGATCTCAACATCTGTTGATAATATCAGTGTAAAAGGGACCGGTGCAAATGAATCATCCCAGCTTATTTTCGAAGTGCGCGACTCGAGCGGTATAGCAGTCGATCCGGATCATAAAGTAACGGTTACCTTCGCTATTCAAGGTGGTCCAAACGGCGGCGAATTTGTTTCTCCAAGCTCTCTAGTAACCGACAGCTCAGGTCAAGTTAAAGTAACGCTTGGTTCAGGAACAAAACCGGGAGTACTGCAGCTGGTCGCACAGGCAATCGTTGGTGCGCGTCAGATTCAATCATCTCCGGTCTCCGTATCGATTGTCGGCGGGCTGCCAGAAGCAACACACTTTACATTGTCGTCGAATATTTCGACAAATCTCGTCTGGTTGGCAACAGGTGATCCGATAGGGCAGATCAATGTTCAGGTTGGTGATAAATTTGGCAACCCTGCCAGACCCGGGACGCCCGTGTATTTCTCAGCAAGTGCGGGAGTCATCGAGGGAACGGCGAAAACCGACGACAAAGGAAAAGTGTCCGTAACATGGTCGGGTGGAAATCCACCGCCGTCATCGGACGGTCGGGCGTATGTGACAGCCAGTACGATCGGAGAAAAAGGCGTTATTATTTCAGATACCTTACGTTTTGAATTTGGAAAGGTCGTATTACCGCACCGTCCGGGTGCTGCGAGTATAAGTCTTGTTTCTATAAGTCGACAACAATTGAGTGTTCGCGGTGCCGGAACGAACGAGTCGGCCGATATCATTTTCGAGGTTCGTGATTCCTCTGGAGTACCGATCGGCCTGAGTAACAGAGTGACAGTTATCTTTTCACTTCAGGGCGGATTGAATGGTGGCGAATACCTGACACCGGTATCGGTAGAAACGGATACAGTCGGACGTGTAAAGACGACGCTGAATTCCGGAACAAAAGCCGGTGTCATTCAAATAAGCGCTCTGGTGCAGGTAGGGACGGCAGTCGTTCGTTCATCACAGGTCACGGTAACGATCTCCGGCGGAGCGCCCGATCGGTACCACTTCTCGATGACTTCAAATGTTATATCGAATATCGATTGGCCGCAGGCGGGAACAGTAGTCGGTACGATCAAGGTACAGATCGGCGATATATACAGCAATCCGGTTCAGCAGAATACATCGGTTTATTTTTCAGCAACAGCAGGGGTTATTCAGGGTACCGGTTATACCGATGAGACTGGAATTGTGAATGTGAATTGGTATTCTGGAAACCCACCGCCACAGAATAATGGTTCGGCATTTGTGAAAGCGTCGGTTGTCGGTGAAAACGGTGTGGCAATTACTGATTCTTTGATGTTTGTGTTCACCGGTTCGGCCCGTAAATCCGGACCAGCAACCAGCATCGTGCTGATTTCGACCTCTGTGGACAATATCAGCGTGAAAGGAACAGGTGCAAACGAATCTTCCCAGCTGATATTCGAGGTACGCGACTCGAGTGGAGTTCCGGTTAATATGGAGAATAAAACCACCGTCACGTTCAGCATCCAGGGTGGTCCGAATGGAGGCGAATTCGTATCCCCGCACAGCAAGGATACCGACAGCTCCGGTCAGGTCAAAGTAACCCTTGGAGCCGGAACCAAACCGGGAGTATTACAGGTAATCGCAGAAGCGATCGTCGGAACACGTCAGATCAAATCCTCCCCGGTCTCGGTATCGATCGTCGGTGGATTACCCGATGCAGCGCACTTTACACTGTCGTCGGATATCCCGGTGAATGTTGTATGGCCGCAGGCGGGAACAGTAATTGGTACGATCAATGTTCAGGTCGGTGATAAATTTGGAAATCCGGTCAGACCCGGTACGCCTGTCTATTTCTCTGCGAGTGCAGGAGTTATCGAAGGAACGGCAAAAACTGATGACAAAGGAAAAGTGTCCGTGACGTGGTCGGGTGGAAATCCTCCTCCGTCCGAAGATGGACAGGCATATATCACGGCGAATACGATCGGCGAGAACGGCGTCCAGATTTCAGATATACTCCATTTTGAATTTGGGAAGATCGTATTACCGCACCGTCCGGGTGCCGCGAGCATAAGCCTTATTTCTATAAGTCGACAACAATTAAGCGTTCGTGGAGCCGGTACAAATGAATCGGCCGATATAATTTTTGAAATCCGCGATTCAACCGGTGTCCCGGTTGGTCTCAGTAATAAAGTGACAGTGGATTTTTCAATCCAGGGCGGTGTAAATGGTGGCGAATTTCTTACACCAGTATCGGCAGAAACCGATACCGCCGGGAAAGTTAAAACTACAATTAATGCAGGTACCAAAGCCGGTGTCATTCAAATAAGTGCTCAGGTGCAGGTGGGGACGGCAATTATTCGTTCATCACAGGTCACGGTAACGATCTCCGGCGGAGCGCCAAACCCGTACCACTTCTCGATAACTTCTAATGTTGTATCGAATATCGATTGGCCGAAGCCCGGAACGATTATCGGTACTATAAAAGTACAGGTTGGCGATAAATATGGCAATCCCGTTCAATTAAATACATCGGTGTATTTTTCAACGACGGCAGGAATTATCGAAGGAACGGGATATACCGATGGAAATGGAATTGTGAGTGTCGACTGGCGTTCAGGAAATCCTCCACCGCCTAGAAATGGTTTCGCAACCGTTACTGCTTCCGTTGTCGGGGAGAACGGTGTACCGATTGCCGATTCACTCCGATTCACATTCACCGGGCCCGCTATTACCGGTGGTGAAGCTCGTGTCATACAATTTATCTCGGCTTCGAATACACTTCTTTCTGTGGACGAGGCTGCAGGACCGCAGAGTTCGGAGATTACATTTGAGGTCCGCGATTCCCTTGGAAATCCGGTGAATCAAAATCATCAGGCACACGTGAAATTCAGTTTCTCATATGCACCTCAGGGTGCGTATCTGTCGCCTCAGGAAGTTGATACTGATCCGCAGACAGGTCGTGTAAAAACGAATGTAGTAGCAGGGTTGAAAGCAGGCCCGATTCAAATCCTTGCAGAATTAACAACCATAACAGGTTCATACGTTCGATCATTACCGGTTCAACTGCAGATTTCTGGTGGACTGCCTGACTATGATCATTTTTCAATTGGCTTTTTAAGATTAAATACACAGGCATACGATATTATAAACGTCAGAACGGGTGTCGTTGCAGTTGTTGGTGATAGATATTCCAATCCGGTACGTCCGGCAACAGCTGTGTATTTCCGGACGACTGCAGGAATCATTCCGAACAATACTGCATTTACTGATAAAGATGGGATTGCACAGACCGAGCTTATTTCCGGGAATCCGGATCCCTTCTTCGATACGACAATCGTTGGAATTGGATATCTGGGTGCCGGATATCATAAAGTATTCGCCGCTACAGTCGACGCCGATGGTAATCAGATCCAGGTGTGGGGCCTTCATCTTTTTACCACGGATTTCCCAAGGATTACTAATATGAATCCGACAACAATTGCTGTCCCGGCAGGGGGATCACAGACGTTTGAGTTTGATGTAACGGATGGAAACGGGAATGTGTGTACTGGAGGAACAACACTGGGAACGGAGATAGGATTTGAAACACCCCAAAATACAACTTTTAAAGTAAAAGTAGGAGATAATTTCCCCGACGGTGGGCTTCCGGATGCATTAGGAAGAGGATGGGGTTTAACTCATTTTCAAATATCAGTAGAGGATGGGACTCCCGGGGGAACACATATGCTGTGGGCAGGATATGTAAAAATTAAGATTGCGACCCCACGGGGCAGTATCGGTTATTATCTAACTGGTACTGTTGGTACTCCCTAGTAGCGGTCATTTTGTGTAAAGTCTCATTAACTATGGAAAACTATACAATACGAAACGTATGGAAACAGCGCGAGACTCTATGAAAGAACAAACCAGCGTCTTGCTCGTCGATGACGAGGAAGCCCTCCGATCAACCCTTGCGGGTGAGCTTACGAACGAGGGATTCAAAGTGAAGGAGGCTGCCGATGGCGATATCGCGATCGACATGGTGAAAAAAGAGAATTTTGATGTCGTCTTGCTCGATATCAAAATGCCTCATGTAGACGGTTTCGAGGTGCTCAAATTTGTAAAGATGCACCACCCCGAAACGAAGGTCATCATGCTGACCGCGTTCGGTGACATGCAAAATGCGATCCAATCGCTGAAACTCGGCGCAAGCGACTTTGCAAGCAAACCGTACGATTTCCACGATCTGCTTGCGACAATATCTAGAGCGCTGGCAAAATAAAAGTCAATCAGATTGTTAAAAAACGACGCCATCCCGATCAATCGAGATGGCGTTCGTATTATGACAGCGGCCCGTATTTGTGTACACGTGTTTTGTTACTCAAGCGCTTTTGACGCAGCCTGTATCGTTTTTTCAATATCCTCCTCGGTGTGTGCGGCCGAAATAAAAGCAGCTTCAAATTGAGAAGGCGCGAGATAGATACCCTGCTCGAGCATTGTGTTGAAGAACGATGAAAATTTCTTCACATCCGATGTCTTTGCCGATTCGTAATCTACTACCTCATTCGATGTGAAAAATATTGTGAACATTGAGCCAACCCGGTTAAATCTGATTGGAAGCTCCAGGGTGTCAATAATATGTTGAATTCCTTTACCGAGCGCACAAGCACGGTTCTCTAATTGTTGGTAGATCGACGGATCATTCTCGAGTAACGAAAGCATTGCATTCCCTGCGGTCATTGCGAGCGGATTGCCCGAAAGCGTTCCCGCCTGATACATCGGTCCGGCAGGTGCAACCATCTGCATAATTTCCGATTTTCCGCCATATGCACCGACTGGAAGACCGCCGCCGATAATTTTTCCGAGCGTTACAAGGTCTCCATATACGCCGTAAAGTTCTTCGGCACCGCCGAGAGCGACACGAAATCCTGTCATGACTTCATCGATGATGAATACAATTCCGTGTTGTGTGCAAATATTCCTTAGCCCCTGCAGGAAACCCCGGCGCGGTGGAACACACCCCATATTCCCTGCAACAGGTTCTATAATGATGGCGGCGATTTGATCGTGATTTTGCTGAATGAGTGTCTCTACCGATGTGAGATCATTATATCGCGCCGTCAATGTACCTGATGCTATTGCCATCGGAACTCCGGGGCTGTCGGGAACACCGAGTGTCATCGCACCGGAACCCGCCCTAATCAGAAACGAATCTCCGTGTCCATGATAACATCCCTCGAACTTGATTATTTTATCACGTCCGGTATAGGCACGGGCAAGACGAATCGCGCTCATCGTCGCTTCGGTGCCCGAATTTACCATCCGAACCATCTCCACCCACGGCATGCATGTGGTTATTCGTTCGGCAAGCTGTATCTCGAGTTCGGTCGGCGCACCAAAACTGGTCCCGAGTTCTGCCGCACGTTTTACTGCATCGATGATGGTTGGATGAGCATGACCGAGAATCATTGGTCCCCATGAACCGACGTAGTCGATGTATTCATTTGCGTCGACATCCCAGATTTTAGATCCACGGGCTTTTTGGATGAAGAGAGGATTGCGTCCGACCGATTTGAAGGCCCGCACCGGAGAATTCACACCGCCGGGAATAAGATCCTGTGCCCGGTTGAATAATGCATCAGATGTTTGTGTTTTCATTCCGCTTCAGATTATTTCTTGAGTATTCGGGATGCATCTTTTGCAAAGTACGTCAGTATCAGATCTGCCCCGGCCCGTTTGATTGAGGTCAGCACTTCCATCATTACACGTTCTTCATCAATCCAGCCGAGCTTAGCTGCAGCTTTGATCATTGAATATTCGCCGCTGACATTGTAGGCGGCTGTGGGCATCCGAAATTCATCTTTGACACGGCGGATGATGTCGAGATAAGAAAGCGCTGGTTTCACCATCACGATGTCGGCTCCTTCCCGAATGTCGAGTGCAACTTCACGGATTGCCTCATCGCTGTTGGCCGGATCCATCTGGTGCGACCGCCTATCGCCGAATTTCGGAGTGCTCTCGGCGGCTTCGCGAAACGGTCCGTAAAAACCCGAAGCGTATTTTGCCGAATACGCCATAATTGGTAGATTGAGGAATCCATTCTCGTCGAGGATTTTCCTGATCGCGCCCACCCGTCCGTCCATCATATCCGATGGGGCAACCATATCGGCGCCGGCCTGGGCGTGACTGAGCGATTGCTTTGCAAGAAGAGTAAGGGTTTCATCATTGACAATTTCGTTACTGCGGACAATACCACAGTGTCCATGCGAAGTGTATTCGCAGAGGCAGACATCGGTTATGATATATATATCAGGAACATCGTGTTTAATTGCCCGGATGGCTTGTTGGATGATGCCGCGGTCATCATAGGCTTCCGATCCCACCTCATCTTTTCTTCCCGGGATACCAAAGAGGATAACGGCAGGGATTCCGAGAGAGTGAACCTCGGTGCATTCGTGTACGATTGTGTCGATCGACATCTGATAGACACCGGGCATTGAGCCGACTTCTCTTTTTACCCTTGTTCCCGGGCAGACGAATAGGGGATAGATAAAATCGGAAGGAGAGATTTCGGTCTCGCGTATCATCGTACGGATTACCGGGGACATGCGCAAGCGGCGTAGTCGCGTTGTTGGATATCCGGTGTGAAGTCCAGTTTTCATCGGAATCATTCCTCTTGAAAGACCAATATCATGAACCACCGCTGAATATCAAAGCGTTTCAGCTTACAGTATAATTTATAGTGATGCCATCAGTGCGTGGATATTTCTACCCCCGTTTTTGTATAGGGACATACTCGCGTTTATCCATTCCGAGATAGAGCTGACGCGGACGTGCAATTTTTTGCTCAGGATCATGCAGCATTTCAAGCCACTGGGCGATCCATCCCGATGTGCGGCTGATTGCAAACAGCACTGTGAACATCGACGCCGGCAATCCCATCGACTGATAAAATAGGCCTGAGTAGAAGTCAATATTGGGGTAGAGTTTTCGTTTGATAAAGTAGTCATCTTCGAGGCCGATCCGTTCCAGCTCGAGTGCAATGTCGAGCAATGGATTTTTCCCTGTTACTTCAAAAACTTCATAAGCCAGTTTCTTAATTATTTTCGCGCGCGGATCGTAATTCTTATATACCCGATGGCCGAAGCCCATCAGTTTTCCTTTTCCCTCTTTCACTTCTTTAATAAAGGCGGGTACTTTTTCTTTCGAGCCGATTCCGGTGAGCATTTTGATCACTTCTTCGTTGGCGCCACCGTGGACAGGCCCGGAGAGGGCTGCGGTTGCTGAAGCGATCGCAGAATATGGATCGACACGCGAGCTTCCGATATTGCGCATTGCATTCGTGCTGCAATTCTGTTCGTGGTCAGCATGCAAAATGAAGAGGGTATCGAGTGCTTTTACAAGAACCGGATTCGGTTTATATTTAAGTTCCGTCATCTTAAAAAGCATGTTCAGGAAATTCTCGATATAATTGAGATCATCATCAGGATATGAATAATGGAATCCGCGCAAGTGCCGATAAGCGAACGCGGAGACAGTCGGAACCTTTCCAATGAGGCGATATGTTGAGAGTCTGAGAACTTCGGGATCAGTAATATTTTTCGCATCGGGGTAAAACGTCGAAAGAGCTGCAAGCGTGCTGATAAGCATTCCCATCGGATGAGCATTGTAGTGGAAACCGTCGAGGAATTTCTTCACATTCTCGTTCATGAGCGTATGAAGTTTGATGTCCTTCTCCCATTCATCCAGCTGTGACGCTGTTGGAAGCTCGCCGTAGATGAGAAGGTATGCAGTTTCAAGATATGTGCTTTTCTCTGCAAGTTGCTCAATTGGGTAACCGCGATAACGAAGTATCCCTTTTTCCCCATCGATGAATGTGATGCTGCTCTTGCAGGCAGCCGTATTCATGAACGCAGGGTCGTATACCAACAGTCCAAAATCGTCTTCAGAGATCTTGATCTGGCGGAAATCGATCGCACGGATGGATCCATCGTGGACCGGAATCTCATATTGCTTCCCGTTTCGATTGTCAATAATCTTTAGTGTATCTGCGCTCATGAAAATTTTCCTTTCCAAAATTATTCAGACTGGAATTTATTGTTCAAAAAAGGAATAGAATACGAGTCGGTCGTCTCTCCTCTTAGAATGCAGATTGTGCATACTTGCTCAATTCTATTGCAGAAGCCTGTTCGATGTCCGCATGAAGACTGTTTCCATGGGCGTCCATTGTGACAATGGCGGCAAAATCCTTCACCGTCATATGCCACATGGCCTCGGGGATTCCGAATTCAAGGAAATCAACTCCTTCGACACTGGGAATGCACTTGGCATAATACTGTGCTGCTCCCCCAATCGCATTCAGATAGACAGCCCCGTACTCTTTCATAGCCGCCAGGGTTTTCGCTCCCATTCCGCCTTTCCCGATCACTGCCCGAATGCCGAACTTACGAATCACCTCGGCTTGATATGGTTCTTCACGGCTGCTGGTCGTCGGTCCCGCCGCCTTTATCGTCCATTTTCCCGCTGCATCTTTGAGTGCGACCGGTCCGCAATGGTACAATGCGGCTCCGTGCAAATCAACCGGAGAATCGTGCTCTACGAGATACGAATGAAGTGCATCACGGCCAGTGTGGACAGCGCCGTTAAGAAGAATGATGTCGCCGACTTTGAGTGAGTGTACAACCTCTTCTGTTAACGGCGTGGTGATCACGATTTCCCGTCCTGTCAGAGGAATCCCTTTTTGTTGTGCCATTGTTTTAATCGGGGCTTCCTCGCGATAGAGCCAGCGTTTGATTGTACCGGTTTGAACATCGAGTATGACTCCGAGTCTCCGGAACGCCCAGCAATCATATACAACAGAGACGAAGAAACTTGCTGGAAGCCGATAAATTGACGCTACCTTACAGCCTATGATCGTCACTGAACCGCCAAATCCCATTGTTCCAATTCCGAGCTTGTTGGCCTCAGTCATCACGTAATCTTCCAGCCTGGCCAGTTCAGGATCGGGATTAACGTCGTCGAGCGTACGAAAGAGCTGCTGTTTTGCTGTTTCGTAACCGGTGACGCGGTCGCCTCCGATACTTGCGCCGATGACGCCGATACTGCATCCATGTCCCTGAGCCTGCCATACAGCATGCATAAGGCATTTCCGTATGCCGTCAAGATTGCGGCCGGCCTTCCCAAGGTTCGGAAGTTCCGTCGGTAGTGAGTACTGGATGCTTTTATTTTCGCAGCCTCCACCTTTCAAAAGAAGTTTTACTTCAATCTCGTTTTTATTTTCCCACTGGTCGAAATGAAATGTGGGTGTTCCGGGACCAAGATTATCTCCGCTGTTTTTACCCGTGAGCGAATCGACAGCGTTTTGACGGAGTTTTCCCTGTCCCGTAGCCTCGACGACCGCCTCTCGTGTTAGGTTCTTCATCTGGATGAAATTGGCACCACCGGGTGCCTGTATATAAAAAGTGGGCCAACCGGTATCCTGACAAATAGGACTCATATTTTCACAGGCCATATCAATATTTACGGCAATGGTTCCAAGCGCCATGGAAGAACGTGTATTGGGGATTTCCGAATCAATTGCCCTGGCGATGGCATGGCGGACATCAGCCGGTAAGTTCGTCGAAGTCTCGGTTATCAATTGCAGCATGCTGTCTTTGAAATGTTCCATTCGAACTTCCTATTTACCGAATCAATAACTAAATCATAAATATATGTAAAAAATCTCTACCGAACAATAACTTTCTGCGCGGCTATTCCTGAGTTCAGGCTCAGGTCGATGCCATGATGGATAGCGCAACACGTGCCGAAGTGCTGTCTGCGTTGATGATGCAGTCGCTTACTGAAATTCCACCCCGGTAATTACTGCAAATGAATAAACCAGGAACGTTTCTTTCTAGAACGTCAATTGCGTCGAGAACGTTCTGATAGCCCAGATTGTACTGAGGAATTGCATGTTTCCATTGATGGACCCGTATAAATGCCGGTGCCGCTTCTACGTCCATGATGGAGTGTAATTCGTCCCGGACAATCCCGAGAAGTGCAGCATCATCAACGTCGAGGATCTCGGGCTGTCGTGAACCGCCTACAAAAGTTGTGAGAGCCTCAAAACCTTCAGGTGTCCGGCCGGGAAAAATCGCCGAAGTCCAGATTGTGCCGAGGATCTTCCGCTCTTCTTTTGTCGGGACAAGAAATCCAAACCCATCAAGGATTCGTGGAATATGTTCTTTTCGATATCCCAGAAAAATCTCGGCGACCGGCGGATAGTAAATAGTATACAGGAGCTGCGCTGTTTCAGGAGAGATTTCTCTCAGCAATTCTGCAGCGGCAGAAGATGGCACCGAAAGAATGACTGCCGAGCATTGAATATTCCCGATTCCTCCATCATAGGTTTGATACTCGATATGGAACCGGGGCACGGTATCGACTGATGCAGCCGTGACTTTCTGGACATGACTCAGGGGCATGAAGCGGCTTCCGAGTCTTTGTGCGATTGTGCACGGCAAAGTTTCCATGCCTCTTTTGAATGAAAACATGCGTGCCCTGTCTTTTGATATTTCGGCTCTCAACCTTCGTTCCTTATGGCCTCGGATCATTCCTTTGATTAATCCACCGTAATTTTCTTCGAGAGCATAGAGTTTTGGTAACGCGATACGGACACTCAATTGTTCGGGATTGCCCGCGAAGACACCTGCGATAAATGGATTAATTGCATATTCCAGGAATTCCCGGCCTAGACGGCGTTCGACGAATTCCGCTATAGTTTCTTCATCCGTCGCTCTGCCGATGAACGGTTCTTTGAAGAGTCGCAGCTTTCCCTGAAGTGAGAATAAATCAGTCTTTAAAAACGCCATCGGCGACATCGGAAGAGAGCGAAGTGTGCCGTTGCGAAGAATGTAACGGTTGTCCGCTTCAGGATTTGCATACAGAATTTCGGACTCGATGCCGAGTTCGCTGAAAAGCTTTGCAAAAAGCGGAGTTGTCTCTAGCGCACTGTTCGGTCCTGTTTCCACCATCCATCCATTTTCAGCGACCGTTTGCATGGTGCCGCCCGGAGTAGAATTCTTTTCAAGCACAACCACATCGATTCCCTGCTTGTGAAGCCACCAGGCTGTCGCAAGCCCTGAAATTCCTCCGCCGATAACCACAACATCATGAAAAGTACTCATCTACTATTATTGGGATAGTATTGATGGTTGTTCTATATGAGATCTGACAAGTTCCGCAAGTGCTTCGATGAAAGCTGGAGAAGTGTTAAGTCCTTCGGTGACTTCAAATTGTTCAATTCCATTTTTCCTTCCGATCTCTCGCACTTCAATATTCAGCTCGTAGAGCGTTTCAATATGATCCGATACGAAGGCGACGGGAATTACGAGAAGATTTTTCGCACCTTTATTTCCTAGCCGCTGGACCACGTCGGCGGTAAAAGGAGAAATCCATTCCTGCGGGCCGACACGGCTCTGAAAACCCAGGTCATATTTCAAATCGTATTTTCCCATTGTCATTACAGCGGTAACTGTTTTTTCTATCTGGTCTTTATACGGATCGCCCTGTTTCACAAGTTTGAGCGGCGTTCCATGTGCACTAAATATCAAGTGAACCCTCGATCGTGATTTCTCTGGAAACCGGAGGAGTGCCTCGTTGATTCTTTCGACTATACTCCGGATATATACCGGGTGTTGAAAATAATCTTGAATTATTTCTGTTTCGAAAAAAGTTCCTGATGCATGGACGATTCTATTCCATTCATTGACGCCTGATCCAGTTGTCGATGCAGAATATTGAGGATAGAGAGGAAGAAGCAGTACTCGCCGGATATTCTCACGGTTGAGGGCGTCAACGACTTCACTTGTTGACGGTTTCCAGTAACGCATTGCGATGTACACTCGCGCAGGAAAAGTCTTATTGAGAATATTCTCGAGAGCCGCGGCCTGCCGTATCGTTATTTCATTGATCGGCGACCGGCCGCCGATTTTCTGGTAATGTCCGGCAATGAGGGGAGCACGTTTTTTTGAAATTAAACGTGCAAGCGGTTTTCGGAGAAGGGAACCGAGGGGAAAATTGATGATATCCGGATCGCTGAAGAGATTGAACAGGAAAGGTTCAACTGCCTGGAGTGAATCCGGCCCGCCAAGTTGAAGCAAGACGATTCCGATTCGTGTTGTGGGTTCTATTTTCACAATTACACTGTTCGTGAAAAGAGTGGATGTTCTTTCGTCATTTTTTCAAGGTATGCATCAAAACACATTGCGATGTTTCGAATAATAAACCGGCCCATATCACGGACGGTAATCGTATCGGGTGTATTCGTGATACATCCCTCGACGAGAAAATCGGTAAGTTGATCGATTCCGTCTGCGAAATATGAATCGAACTTGATGTCGAACCGGCGCTCAACATCCCTTTTATCGAGTTCAAAGTCACACATCAATCGGTTAATAACATATTTCCGAATATGATCATCTGAAGACATGCGGTAACCGACATTTGTTGCAAGCATTCCACTGGCGATCCTGCGATAATATTCAGGGAGCGTCTTGACATTTTGTGCATAGATGTCGGTAAATTGGGAAATCGACGACATGCCGAAGGCATATACATCTGTCCCCGCTTTGGTCGAATATCCCTGAAAATTTCTGTAGAGAGTCTTATTCTTCTGTGCAGCAGCGAGCTCATCGCTCGGTTTTGCGAAATGATCCATTCCTATATACCTGTATCCCGCATCGGTGAGTTTCTCGATGGTCATTTTGAGTATCTGTAGTTTTGTCTCCGGTGCCGGGAGATCCTCCGGATGTATCAATTTCATGTGCGGCTTCAGCCATGGGACATAAGCATAGTTAAACACAGCAATCCGGTCGGGTGAAATATCGATGATTTTATTGATGGTTTTCTCGAACGACCGGAGTGACTGGAAGGGGAGTCCGTAGATCAGATCAAGATTGATACTCGAGAATCCGAGTTTCCGGCACCATTCGATTGTTGTCCGTGTCATTTTTTCGGGTTGAATTCGATTGACCGCCTGCTGGACTTTTTCATTAAAATCCTGCACGCCCATGCTTACACGGTTAAATCCGCCATCACGCAATGACTTCATGTGCTCGAAGGTGAGTCCCCGCGGATCAATTTCAACACATGCTTCAATATCATCCGTAAAAATAAAATTTTTCCGAATGAACGAATTCATATCGATGATGTCATCGGGATCGAGGTAGGACGGGGTTCCGCCTCCCCAATGGAGTTGAGTAACACGACGTCTGGACGATATCAGAGGCCGAACCAGCGATATTTCTTTTTTCACCTTCTCGTTGTATTCTTTAATACGCTCACGGCTGTGCGTTACCAGCATTGTGCAGCCGCAAAAATAACATAGTGTATCACAGAAGGGAAAGTGTATATAGAGCGATATATCGGAATTTATTCCATCGGCGTTTGTGCGGACAATTTCCTCTTGAAATTTGTCGGGACCAAAATCGTTGCTGAAAACCGGTGCTGTAGGATAACTTGTATAGCGCGGACCCGGTCGATCGTATTTCCGGAGTACTCCGATATCAATTGATTGAAATTGCCGCCCCATTGGTTTTTGTCTTCCCCTTATTCGTTCAGTATTTTTTGAACGACCTGTATTAACTCTTCGATTTTATATGGTTTCTGAACAACACCCTGAACTCCCAGTGCAATGATTTCCTGGGCGGTCTCATCCTTGCTGTGTCCGGTCGAAAGTATAATGTTCACATCGCTATTGATTTTTCTGAGCTTAAGAAATGTCTCTCGTCCGCTCATACGGGGCATCGTCAAATCGAGAATAATGCAATCTATTTTTTCCTTACTATCCTTGAAAATAGAAATTCCTTCAATTCCATCATGTGCGCACAAGATTTTATATCCCTCCATCTCAAGTATTTCGCGTGCGAGATCTCGGATCATCTCTTCATCATCGATAATCAGGATCGTATGCGATGACAATTGTGCTCTTGTGTTTGATTCTTGCATTTAAATACTCCAAAGATTTAATATGAATGATATGGAACGCTTTCTTCTTTCACGGCCAGAACGAATGCTTTTACGTGTTCGACCGGGGTATCGGGATGAATACCGTGCCCCAGGTTACAAATGTGCCCTTCACCTTTTCCGTATTTTGCCAGGATAATTTTTACTCCTTCACGGATCTTTTCAGGTGGCGCGTAGAGTAGTGCCGGATCCAGGTTTCCCTGGAGAGCGACTTTCCCCTCCACTATCGTCCGTGCATTCCCAATATCAATAGTCCAATCGAGTCCGACAACGTCGGTACCGATTTCCGCAATGTCTTTAAGTGAAAATCCCGCCCCTTTGCAGAACACGATTACCGGGACATCCGGTTTTTTAATGGATCGGACGATATGTTCAATATAACGCAACGAAAATTCCTTGAAATCATCCGGGGTGAGAATTCCACCCCACGTATCGAAAATCTGGATTGCCTGAGCGCCAGCCTGAATTTGCGCTTCACAAAATTGAATCGCCGATTGCGCGATTTTATCGAGGAGTGCATGAAGTATCGAAGGCTGAGAATACATCATCGTTTTGATCGATAGGAAATCCTTCGTACCTCTCCCTTCGATCATATAGTTAGCCAGTGTCCATGGTGATCCGACAAAACCGATCAGGGGTACCCGGCCGTTAAGCGCTTTCCGTGCAAGGCGAATGGTGTCCATGACGTACCCGAGTTTTTGGCAAGGATCAGGAACGATTAATTTTTGGATATCCGCTGCGGTCCTCAGAGGTTCCGAAAATCGGGGTCCACCTTTCCCTTCTTCAACGATAAGTTTCATTCCCATTGCCTGCGGGAGAACGAGAATATCGGAAAATATTATTGCTGCATCTACCCCAAGGGTATCGACAGGCTGAAGAGTGACTTCCGCTGCAAGCTCAGGTGTCGTGCACATCGTCAGGAAATTCACTTTTGAGCGAATCGCACGGTATTCCGGAAGATAGCGGCCGGCCTGACGCATGATCCAGACCGGTGTGCGGTGGACATGAAGTCGCCTACATGCCTGAAGAAAAATATCGTTCTGCATTTCGTCTTCTGATATTATGATGTGTATAAGCGTACGATCGAATCTATAAGAGCCTCGCTGGTCGAGCGTGCCGGAATTATTGTCGGTCGTATTCCCTCCGTCTGAAGGGCTTCAGCTGTTACCGTACCAATCACAGCTGTGTGAATTCCCCGCAGAATAGCGGTTAGAGATTCATTCTCCGGAAATGCCTGCCGCATCGAATGAAAAAAGCCTTCGACACTCGACGGACTAAAAAATGTAATCATGTGAATATTCCGGTTTTCCAGCATTTTACGAATAAAATCGGCTGCTGATGGATCGGCGTATTCGGTTTTATAAGCGATGCACTCTTCAACGACCGCGCCGTAATGCGCCAGACTATCATGAATCGTATTCCCCCCCTTGTTGCTTCTGGGTAGAAGAAATCGTTTTCCATCGACATTCGTCGATTTCAGCGCAGCGACAAGTTCTTCTGCTGTAAAACGTTCCGGGATTATCGCTACAGTGAAACGCTGAGCCCTCAATGCTTCCCGCGTCTTTGACCCGACAGCGCAGAGTATTTTTTCCTTAAGGACCAACCGTGTATCGGCATCGACACGCTGAAAGAATTTCTCGACTGCATTTACACTTGTGAAAATAATTCCATGATATCCGGCGATGTTTTTGATGCATCGATCCAGATCATCCCATGATTCGGGATCGCATATCCGTATTGTCGGAAATTCCAAAACATCTGCCCCCAGTGAACGGAGGGCGGTGCTGAAATCCTCTGCCTGATGAACAGCACGTGTGACCAAAATTGTTTTTCCCCGCAAAGGGGATGTTTGTGTGATGTCCGATATTTTGTGTGTGATTACCATGAACGATCACAATGTCGCACCACTGGTGCGAATATCCCGTAAAATTACGTCGGCTCCCTCGCGAAGAAGTTTCTCTGCAAGCTGGCGGCCGAGAGTTTCAGGATCATCATCGCTTCCCGATGCGGAATCACGAATGAGCTTTGTGCCATCCAGTGAACCGACCATTGCATTGAGGGTAAGAATACCGTCTCTGACCAGACCGAAGGCACCGATAGGAATCTGACAACCTCCTTCCAGATGCCGCAGAAGGGCTCGCTCACTCAAAGCGGCCCGAGCTGTGGGAATATGATTTAACGTTTCGACATACCGCTGTGTTTGTTCATCTTCCGTCCGTATCTCGATACCCAGTGTTCCCTGTCCGGGAGCGGGAAGCATTTCGTCCGGCTCAAGGAGAAAGCCGATAGCGGCATCCATCCCAAGGCGGTGGATGCCCGCATAGGCGAGCAGCATGCCATCCCAGGTGGATCGTGCAAGCTTATTGAAACGAGTTTGAATATTTCCCCGGATGTCGATGATTTGAAGATCTGCACGACGATGGAGAAGTTGGCACTTTCGTCGAAGGCTGCCTGTGGCAATTGTTGCACTGTACGGCAAATCATTGAACGATCGATAGTGCTTCGCAGGATGCGGAATGAACGAATCCCTGACGTCTTCCCGTTCCGTTATGGCGCCGATTGATAATCCATCCGGTGTTTGTGTCGGCATGTCTTTTAGACTGTGTACGGCAATATCAATATGTTTCTTAAGCAATGCATGTTCGATTTCCCGGGTGAAAAGTCCTTTGTCTCCGATTTTCGATAGAGGTGAATCGAGAATTTTATCGCCGGTTGTTTTGATGATACTAAGATTGACCGCTAACGATGGAATATTCCTGCGTAGTTCGCCCTGGACCCATTGTGCCTGCCAGAGGGCTAGATCGCTTCCACGTGTTCCGATGACAAGTCGGTCAGGTATCATGCGATTTATGTTCCAATCCGAAAAGATGCCTTATCGTACTGATTTTTTTCAATATTTCCTCGTCGGAAGCGCCGTTTCCGTTCCTTAAATTGATTACAGGTGTATGGAGTATTTTATTGACAATTCGCTTTGTCAGTAGTTCAACCAGTTTTCTGTCCGACTCGGCGAAGCGGTTTATATGTTTTTGCACTTCGTCGCTTCTTATTGATTCGATCACCTCGTGAAGTTGTTGAATTGTCGGACTTACCTGCAGTGAATCAAACCATCGATGAAACGACGATAACTCTTCAAAAATAATCCGGTTGACTTTTGGAATTTCAGTTTTTCGTTTATCGAGATTTTGATCTATCATTCGATTCAACGTGTCGATATCGTACAGGAACACATTCTCGATCTTTTTCGCTGCCGGGTCTATATTACGGGGCATGCCGATATCGATGATGAAAAGCGGGTCATTAGAGCGTTCTCTCATTACACGGCGGAGATCTACTTCACGCATGACGAAGCCGGGTGTCGAAATACTACTGATGATAATATCGATGTTTGTAAGCTCGCTCGAGATTGACTCAAAATCCACAACGCTTCCGCCTAGTTGTGATACAATTTCCTCGGCTTTACTCCGGGTTCGATTCACCACGACAAGACTGCCGATGCCTCGTCCGATAAGATGTTTGGCGGTAAGTTCTCCGGTTTCACCGGCGCCGATTAAGAGTGCCCGTTTTTTCCCAAGATCGTCAAAAATTTTTCCTGCAAGCTCGACTGCCGCGTAGCTGATTGAAATCGCCCCTTCGCAGAGTTCTGTTTCAGTCCGCACGCGTTTTCCAACATGGAATGCGTTTTCGAATAATTTGTGTGTAATGATACCGGTCGTTTGCGTCTTTCTGGCGAGGGCATATGCGTCTTTGACCTGGCCGAGAATCTGTATATCACCGATGACCATAGAGTCTGCTCCGGAAGTCATCTTGAATAGATGATGTACTGCTCCGCAGGAAAAAAAGGTATAGAAATGTACCGGTAATGCAACGTCGGACGCATTTTTGGTCCTTATGAGGTACTCAACAATTGTGTCGCCATTTAAAACATTTTCGCCGGTCAGCCCATAAAGTTCGGTTCGATTACACGTAGAAAAGAGGACGGCTTCATTGAGCATGGATTCTGTCAACTCCGCCAACGATTTTTGTATTTCATCGTCCGTGAAAAACAGCCGTTCCCGGATCTCAATCGGTGCTGTTCGGTGATTGAGGCCGACTGCTATGAGGTTCATTGAGAGTATTTAAGCCCTTATTTCAATAGAAGTTATGAAAGCTGCTAAAGAACATATTTATAATTGTCATCGAAAAAAAAGCAATCACAAACCCTGTAATTGCCAGGATCATTAACCGCCTTCCATGCAATCCGCCGATTTTTTTTGCGAGCAGACCTATTCCATAAAGTGCCCATATCAGAAAGGTTCCGATTAGTTTCGGATCGGTGTATGAAAAACTCTGAAAGGCTCTTGGCAACCATATGAAACCGATGGTTATTGCAGTCGTCAGGAGAATAAAACCAAAAATTGTCGATTTAAAACTAAGTGTTGTAAGAATTTCAAGACTTGGAAGACGTTTATAGATTACACCGAACCGGTTCGCTTTAATATCGTGATACAGCATTAAATAAAGCGAACCATATACAGCCGAAATTGCAAAAGCTGTAAGACCAAGTAACGCGGTTGACACATGAAAACCAAGCAGGGTACTGCGCAACACCGGTTTCACTTCATAAAGATCTTTGATGAAAATCGATGAGACAACTTGAAAAAACAACGCTAGAACGATGATGAAGGTTCCGGTTCCCCGTACCCGCGTCCGCATTTCAAGATACAGATATGCTACAGAAACCGAAAACGAGATTACCGACATGATTTCGAATACAGTAGTAATTGGAGGATGCCCAAAAACAACTGTACGCAACAGAAGATATGCCAGATGAATACAAAGAGTAATCAGAAGGAAACCTCTTTTTACAGGCTCGAGTGATGCGGCATTTGTGAAAAAAGCCCGTGCATATATCCAGACTGTGAATGTGTATAGAAGAGGGAGCAGGATAGTCGTGCCGTCGATAAGATTCTTCATGAATTCATTTTTCCTCTGAATTTCTCCATAATGAGTAAAAGGTAAACAAAAAGGGTACCACAATCAAGCAACGGAAATTCACCTGGTAAAGAGCTTTTCCGTTTAGAGAAATACTCTTTCTTGCAAATAGGGGAGTGGTTTCTTATATTTTGGAATCAAATCATACTAGTATTTTATTTTGAGAGAGATTAGGAGTGTGTGGTATGAATCCCTTCCTTGAGTTCATCGAAGTCAATAAGAATCGATATATGGATGAGCTGAAAGAGCTCATTGCTATTCCAAGTATCAGTACGAATCCTGAAAATACCGGCGATATCCAGCGGTGTGCGCAGTGGTTAGCCAATCATCTGCAAGGTCTGGGCATTGAACATGTCCAGGTCATCCCTACGGAAAAACATCCCATCGTGTATGGTGATTGGCTGCATGCAGATGGGAAACCGACAGTTCTGATTTATGGACATTATGACGTTCAACCGGTCGATCCAATCGAGCTGTGGACAAGTCCACCCTTTGAAGCCACGGTTCGGGAAGGAAATCTTTATGCGCGCGGTACTGCTGATGATAAGGGTCAGATATTTATACATCTCAAAGCGATCGAGGCATACTTCAAAAATGCCGGCAGTCTTCCAATAAATATAAAATTTCTAATCGAAGGAGAAGAGGAAATTGGAAGTCCGAATCTTGAAATTTTTGTGAAAAAGAACAGCGACTTACTTGCCGCCGATATTGTATTGATTTCCGATTCGGCAATGTTTGCCAGAGGAGTCCCTTCGATATGTTATGGCCTGCGCGGTCTGACCTATATGGAGGTTGAATTGACGGGACCGAACCGGGATCTTCATTCGGGATCGTTCGGCGGATCGGTTCATAATCCGATTCAGGCACTCTCGGAAATAATTGCTTCACTCCATGATAAAAAAGGGCGGGTCACCATTCCTGGATTCTACGATGATGTCCGTTCGCTTTCAAAGAAGGAACGCGCAGCCTTTAAAAAATTACCGTTTAAGGAAAAAGATTATGCAAATGATCTTGGAGTAAAACAGCTGTACGGGGAGAAGGGTTATACGACTCTCGAGCGGTTATGGGCGCGTCCTACACTCGAATGTAACGGTATTTGGGGAGGGTTCACCGGCGACGGAGCTAAGACGGTAATTCCATCAAAGGCAGCAGCAAAGATCAGTATGCGGCTGGTACCCGACCAGGATCCCGATAGAATAGCAAAACTATTTGAGAAACATATAAAAAAGATTGCTCCAAGGTCCACTACGGTTGTTGTCAAATCTATCCATGGTGGAAAACCTGCGATCACGCCGATTGAAAGTCCCGGAGTCCGAGCGGCAATAGTAGCTCTCAAGAAGGCATTCGGAAAGGACCCGTTGTATCAGCGTGAAGGCGGGTCGATTCCGATCGTGGTACAATTTGAAGAAATTCTAGGGATCTCGACGGTTTTACTTGGTTTTGGGTTACCGGATGAAAATTCGCACTCTCCGAATGAATTCCTTAATCTTGAGAATTTTTACGGCGGTATTAAGACTTCCCTGTTTTTCATGGAAGAGCTCTCTCACTTGCAGGCGGGATTCGGAAAAAAGAAGAGGAGTGAAAAATAGACCTTATGGCTACGAAAATCTATACAAAAACCGGAGACAGGGGGGAGACATCGCTGTTCGGCGGAGAACGCGTTCCGAAAGACACGCTTCGGGTCGAGGCGATCGGGACCATTGACGAGCTTAATTCACTCCTTGGGATTATCCGATCTCAGGAACTTCCTGAAGAAATTGAAGAAATTATAGGGAAAATTCAGAATGACCTTTTCGTAATAGGAGCCGATCTGGCTGCTCGATATCAAAAAGGGAAAAAGCCGAGTGTTCCACGACTTAAACCGCGTCGGACGGAAGTGCTTGAAAAATATATCGATACAATGGGAGAACATCTCGTTGAATTGCGATCATTCATCCTTCCGGAAGGCGTACGGCCTGCCGCGGAGCTTCATTTTGCTCGAACGGTGTGCCGCCGCGCAGAACGGCTTATTGTCCGGCTCTCCCGAAGTGAAAAAATAACAGCTACAATCATCCCATATATGAATCGGTTATCGGATCTTTTATTCATTCTGGCACGGCGTGTGAATGACATTAAAGATCATCATGAGAGAGTGTGGCCGCAAAAATAATTTTTTCTTGCATTCGATAACTATTCTTTGTACACTTCGCCGAAATCGAATTGCCTTCCTTTCAAGAATATTCTTCACGATTTTTTTGGAGGAATGGTCGTGTCCAGATTATATTGTAATAGACATTTCATCTCTTCTTCTTTTAATATCAATCCAAAATTCTTATCAGCACCGCGTGGCGTCGGGTGTTATTCTGGAATAAGAGTCAATTCCGATCAACCTGGTTGTATAAGCTTAATGTGAGGAGGTCCCTATGAAGTCAACCATTTACAAATTGGTTGTATTTCTGGTGATGACAGCCCTACTCTTCATCTCTGGTGTGGCACTCATTCTTTTATGTATGACGAATGAGTCTTTTGCTCAAGGCGTTACGACTGCAGCTGTCAATGGAACGGTGACCGATAAGTCGGGAAATCCTGTTGCAGGGGCAACAATTATAGGAATTCATGAACCGTCGGGTTCGACGTACGGTACAAGCAGTCGCGAGGATGGAAGATACAACCTGCAGAATCTACGTGTCGGCGGTCCGTATAGTATAACTGTTACGCTGATTGGATACAAAGAACAAAAGAAGGATGGGATTACTCTCGAGTTGAGTCAAAATCTTCGCATAGATTTTTCGATGATAGAGGAAGCTGTTGTTCTTTCAGGGATGGAGGTTATCGGCGAACGAAATGCATTGATGAGCGCTTCACGGACCGGTGCAGAAACGCATGTATCGGAATTTCAAATCGAATCGTTTCCGACGATCGCAAGAAGCTTTACCGATTTTATGAAATTCACACCGCAGTTCGTCGGGAACAGTGCAGCGAGCCGCCCCAATCGCTATAATAACATCCAGATCGATGGTGCAGTGAACAACGACTTGTTCGGTCTTGCATCGAGCGGGACGCCGGGCGGTCAGGCAGGAACGACGCCGATCAGTCTCGATGCAATCCAGGAATTCCAGGTCGTCATCGCGCCATACGATGTACGCCAGGCGGGATTCACGGGCGGCGGTGTGAACGCGATTACACGCAGTGGAACCAATACCATAACCGGTTCGGTGTTCTTCACCGGACGGAATCAGAATTGGGTTGGGACGAGTCCTGATGCAAATAAAATAAAATACGGTACATTCAGCGAGTATCAGGGTGCAATTCGTCTCGGTGGACCTATTCTGGAGAATCGGTTGTTCTTCCTTCTAAATGGTGAGATCACGCGTAAAAATCAGCCGGTTGATGTCGTTCTCGGTGGGCCGGGTATCAGCGGTTCAAATGTTTCCGCGATGCCGGCCGACTCTGTGGCGAAGCTTTATAACTTTTTGATGACGCAGTATGGCTATAATGCCGGCGGTTACGATCAGTTTGCGGCAAAGCAGGAAAGCAATAAAATTTTCATTCGCATGGATTACAACATTTCCGATCAACATCGTCTGACGGTACGTCATAATTACGTCGATGCATGGAACGATAATATGTCTCGTACCCTTACCAGCTTTTTCCTCGGAAACAGCGACTATGTCTTCAAGAGCACCACGAACCAGACGGTTGCTCAGCTGACAAGCTCCTTTGGTAATACGATGTCGAATGAGTTAATTCTCGGATATACAAGTATCCGGGATCGTCGAACGACTCCGGGTGCAGCGTTCCCATCGGTTCAGATTACAATCGTCGGTAGTTCGTCGGTCACAATCGGTTCTGAAGAGTATTCCCCGGCCAACAAGCTGGATCAGAACATCTTCGAGCTGACGGACAACTTCACATACTTTGTGGGCGATCATGTGTTTACCGTAGGCACTCACAATGAGTTATTCAGTTTTACCAACCTTTACATCCGTGATTTCTATGGCAGATATATCTTTAATTCATTAAACGATTTCATAATGGGGAACAATCCATCACGCTATCAATACAGTTACTCCATAAAGCCCGGGGTTCAACAACCTGCCGCACAATTCGGAATTAACCAATTTGGTTTCTATGCACAGGATGAATGGACGGTCATTCCGAACCTGAAACTCAATATCGGTCTCCGTATCGATATTCCGACATTCCCCGATAAACCATCGTACAATCACACTGTTGATTCTACCTTCAGCAGTCTCGGTGTGAGCACCGATAAAGTGCCGAGCGGTAATATTCTCTTTTCACCGCGGTTGGGTTTTAACTGGGATGCCATGGGAGACCGCACGACGCAGGTACGCGGCGGCATCGGAGTTTTCTCAGGGCGAACGCCGTATGTCTGGATCTCGAACCAGTATGGAAATACAGGTGTTGATTTCGGACGTCTGGATGTCTCCGGTACAACAAAGACACCGCTTTTTGTAGCGGATCCGCTGAATCAGCCAAAGCCCGGTTCGAGTCCTTATCTTGTTCCACAATCAACGACCGAGGTTGATTTGACCGATCCTAATTACAAGATGCCGCAGCTCCTTAGATATGATGTGGCCGTTGACCGGCAACTTCCGTATGGTTTCACCGGAACGCTGGAAGGAATCTATTCGAAGGTTTTGAATGATGTAATGTATCAGGATATCAATCTCGGCTCACAACTCGGTACCCTGGCGGGTGATGGACGTCCGATTTATGGGACCTTCACCGGCCGTAATACGACCGCCGGTCAGATCAACAAATCGTTCACAAACGTCATTTATATGAAGAATACGAACAGGGGATACCAGTATAATCTCACGGCACATATTCAGCGCCAGTTCTCCGATGGTTTGTTCTTCGATGCTGCCTACACTTATAATAAGGCTGAAGACGAGAACAGTGTTGTTTCAAGCCAGGCAATTTCGCAGTGGCGTTACAACCCGACGGCAGGAAATCCGAACGATCCGGGTCTCGCCCCGTCGAACTATGATGTACGTCATCACATTATTGCATCGCTTTCTTATCGGTTTGAGTACCTGGAAAGATTTGCAACAACCATTGGATTGTTCTTCAATGCCCAATCCGGTGATCCATTCTCATACTGTGTTGATGGCGATGTCAATGCGGATGGTCAGACCAGCAACGATCTTTTTTATATACCGAAAGATAAGAACGATATCATCCTGGTAAAAAGCGGCTCGAGCGATATCCGCACGACCGATCAAATCTGGGATCAGCTTGATTCATACATAAATAACGATGATTATCTGAAAGACCATCGCGGTCAAATCATGCAGCGCAACGGCGCACGTACACCATGGTCAAAATATCTTGACCTGCGTATCACACAGGATATCCCGACCATCGAAAAGCACAATCTGCAGATCACTCTTGATATTTTAAATGTCTTGAATCTTCTGAACCATGATTGGGGGTACATCAAGTATGTGCCGAATCAAAGCGATCTCCTAGTACGGTTCGAAGGCCTTGATGCAGCCACCCAAAAGGCGACTTACAGTTTTAAACATGCTCCGGATCCGTACCAGACATCGCAATTGAGCTCGCGATGGCAAATGCAGCTCGGTGTTCGATATTTGTTCTAACCCTCAACATATATTCTTTCAAAAAGCCGATCTCCCATTCAGAGGTCGGCTTTTTTTACGTCTTGACCTAAACATCAATACTTTACCTTTACCTTTTACTTTACCTTTACTCTTCCTCATTGACTTTTGATCGTTTTTTTAATAACTTTTTAGAAGTATTTAATTGTATGGTTGATATGTTGTGCAACCTTGAATACTAAATTATTGTTTGGAGAGTAGAGGTACGAATGCTTGAGAGCTATATTCCCATTATGATCATGCTCGGTGTTGGAGTACTGATGGCGCTTATTTTCTCCAATGCAAGTATGCTTTTTGGACCGAAGCGCCCGACCGAAGAAAAATATTCCACATACGAAAGCGGAATGGAACCGGTCGGAACAACGAAGGAACGAATGTCGGTGAAGTATTACATGGTCGCCATGCTCTTTATCGTTTTTGATATTGAAGTAATCTTTCTCTATCCATGGGCTGTAAATTTCAGGCTTCTAGGTCTTTTTGGTTTTGTTGAAATGTTCATTTTTATACTGATCCTTCTTGTGGGATATTATTATATATTGAGGAAAGGTGCGTTGCGATGGGATTAGAAGGACACGATCCGTTGAAGAATGGATTCCTCACAACCCGTCTGGATGCACTGCTCGCCTGGGCGCGAAAGAATTCGCTATGGCCGATGCCGATGGGTATCTCCTGCTGTGCCATCGAAATGATGGCGGTGGTTGATCCGCGGTTCGACCTGTCACGATTTGGATCGGAAGTGATGCGTTTTTCACCCAGGCAGTGCGACGTGATGATTGTTGCGGGAACCGTCACATACAAAATGGCCAGGGTTGTAAAAAAGATTTACGATCAGATGCCCGATCCGAAATGGGTAATCTCGATGGGAGCGTGCGCGTCATCAGGCGGAATGTTTCGATCATACGCGGTTGTTCAGGGGATTGATCAGTTTCTTCCTGTTGACGTCTACGTCGCCGGCTGCCCGCCGCGTCCTGAGAATTTAATGAATGCCTTATTGATGCTGCAGAAAAAAATTGCGGAAGGGGAGACCGGACCCAGAAAACCGGTGCATATCGATGAAAAGGTTGGTTAAATGACATACGACGAAATACTTAAGGGAGTTACTGCGAAGTTTCCTTCCTCGGTCATCTCTTCGAATATATATCGGGGCGAACTGACGATGGTGATCCGCAAAAGCGACATCATTCAGGTATGCGAGTTTTTAAAGAATGAATGCTCGTTCGATGCATTACGCGACCTTTTCGGACTCGATATGAACACGCCCATTGACAGGTTTTTTGTTGCGTATAACCTGTATTCTCTGGCAACACGCCGACGTATCCGGTTGAAAGTCCCGGTTGACGAGAAAGACCTGAATGTCCCGACGGTTACCAGCATCTGGTCTGCGGCAAATTTTCATGAGCGGGAAGCATATGATATGTTCGGCATAAACTTTACGGGTCATCCTGATTTGCGCCGGATATATATGCCCGAGGATTTTGAATATTTCCCGCTGCGGAAGGATTTCCCTCTGATGGGCATTCCCGATTCGATTCCTCTTCCTAAGAAATAATTCCGTATGGAACAACAAAGTACGTACCGGAGTAAAATTCTCGCTGCCCTTGAAAACCAGGATACCAGTGTCATCTTCGATGATACACTCGAAAATGCCATGGTATTGAATATGGGGCCGCAGCATCCGGCAACGCACGGCGTCTTACGTCTGCTCCTGCGGCTGGATGGGGAAACGGTGATAAAGGCTGTGCCCGATCTGGGGTATCTTCATCGCGGATACGAAAAGATTGCCGAGAACACAACGTATCACGAATTTATTCCGCATACCGACCGTCTTGATTATCTCTCGCCTTTATCTAATAACGTTGCCTATACACTAGCTGTCGAAAAGTTGGCCGGCATCGAAGCTCCGCCCCGTGCACAATATATCCGCGTTATCGTATCGGAAATGGCCCGTATCGCATCGCATCTGGTTGCAGTCGGATCCATGGGTCTGGATGTCGGGGCAGTAACTATTTTGCTCTGGACATTCCGTGAGCGCGAAAAGCTCCTGGATATCCTTGATATACTTACCGGCGCCCGATTCACGAGCAGCTACGCCCGTATCGGCGGCGTGATGCAGGATCTGACGGATGAATGTATCGCAGCTTTACGATCGTTCCTCGATCAATTTCCGGCGAAACTTGATGAATGTACAGGCCTTTTGAATAAGAATAGAATTTTTATCGATCGCTGTGATGGTGTCGGAGTGATTTCGAAGGAAGATGCAATTGCGATCGGATTGACCGGACCAAATCTACGCGGCGCCGGTGTGGCTAATGATGTGCGGCGCGATGAGCCTTATCTCGTCTATGATCAACTCGATTTTGACGTGATAACGGTCGAAGGAGGAGACGCACTTGCACGATATCACGTCCGCGTTCGTGAGATGAAAGAGAGTGTCCGGATTATATATCAGGCGCTCGATAAGCTGCCGAAAGGACCTATCCTGGCCTACGACAAGCCGAAGCGCGTTCTTCCACAGAAAGAACGCATATACACAAAAATGGAAGAGCTGATCCATGATTTCATGCTAGTGAATTTCGGTATCAATCCGCCGGTCGGTGAAATCTATCAGCCGTTTGAAGCACCGAAAGGCGAACTTGGTTTCTATATCTATAGTAATGGAAGCGGGTATCCATGGCGGATGAAAATTCGGTCGCCGTCGTTTGTTAATATCCAGTCGATTCCGATTGTTCTCAAAGGGGCAATGATATCGGATATCGTCGCAGTCATCGGCAGTCTCGATCCGGTGATGGGAGATGCGGATAAATAGGTTTAAGGTTGAAGGTTGAAGGTTTAAGGTTTAAGGTTGAAAATTGGAGATGATGGTTGATAGTTGAAGGTTAAAAGTTGAAGGTTTAAGGTTGATGTAAACTCTTCGACTCTCCACCTACGCTCCGCTGGTGCAGAGCTTCGAAGGATCGCTGAGGGCGAGAATGAAAAATTACAAAAGTAATTTGTATTATTAAGCCCCAGACTCTGTGTCCTTTGTAGGTTGTCAATGTATCAGACTTTGTGTGCTCTGTGTCAGTGCTCCTATTATTACTTTCGGTTATGAGGAGGGAGCACAGCACCATTCATCGCCATGTATGAGGGTATGGTGTTATATTTTTTGAATCAGCTATATCAAATTAATAAGCCCACTAAGATCGACATGGATTTATCAACTATAATACGATAAATGCTTACACAAGAAAATCTTAATAAGGTTGAAGAGATCCGGAAACGCTACCCGACTGCGCAGGCTGCGCTTCTGCCTGTACTTTGGATAGCACATGAGCAGGAGGGATGGATCTCGGAAGAAACGATGAGATATGTAGGAGGGCTCCTCGGACTTCCATTGGCCCATATTCTCGGCGTCGTCACATTCTACACGATGTTTAATACAAAGAAGATCGGCAAATATCATATACAGGTCTGTACAAATATTTCCTGTCAGCTTCTCGGTAGCGAAACGATCATGGAATACGTTTCGAAGAAAACAGGATGCAAGAAGGGCGAGACAAGTCCGGACGGACTTTTCACACTCAGCGAGGTCGAATGCCTCGGTTCGTGCGGTACTGCACCGATGATGCAGGTCAATGATGATTATTATGAGGATTTAACGTTCGATAAGATCGATGCAATAATTGCGTCGATGAAATGATATAATTTCAATCACATCAGATAATAGTGGAAAAACTGATATTACCGGACATACCGAATTTCCATCAGATTGATATCTATGAACAACATGGAGGCTATTCGGCACTCCGCAAGGCATTAACCATGAAGCCCGAGGATGTGACGGAGGAGGTCAAAAAATCGAATCTCCGCGGCCGGGGAGGTGCATGCTTCCCTACAGGATTGAAATGGACATTCATGCCGAAGAATTCCACGAAACCGAAATATCTCTGTGTCAACGGCGACGAGAGCGAGCCGGGCACTTTCAAAGACCGGCAGATATTCGAATTCAATCCGCATCTGTTGATCGAAGGAACAATCATCGCATGCTACGCGATGGGGATTGCAACGGCATATCTCTATATCCGCGGAGAATATGTCAAATGGATTAAGCTGATAGAGAAAGCCATCGCCGATGCATACGCGAAAGGATACATAGGGAAAAATATTCTGGGAGGTAATTTCAGTACAGATTTTTATGTACATAGAGGAGCCGGAGCGTACATCTGCGGTGAAGAGTCGGCATTGATGAATTCGATCGAGGGAGACCGGGGATACCCGCGAGTGAAGCCACCTTTCCCGGCTCAGAACGGATTATGGGGATGTCCCACAACGATCAACAACGTCGAGACGATCGCAAACGTGCCGATCATCATCAACCGGGGCGCCGAATGGTACACTGCAATCGGCGCGCCGAAACATCCGGGCCCGCTTCTATACGGAATCAGTGGACATGTAAACAAACCGGGCGTGTACGAACTTCCGACAGGAGTGCTGCTGACCGAATTGATTTACAGTGTGGCTGGAGGCGTACGAGGGAATAAAAAGATTAAAGCAGTGATTCCGGGCGGCTCATCGACAATGGTTCTTCGCGGCGATCAGATCGAGGGTGTTCGAATGGATGCCGACTCCCTGAAAACCGCAGGCTCGTCAATCGGGACAGCCGGTGTGATCGTGATGGACGAAGATACCGATATCGTGAAGGCACTCACGCGCATTGCGAAATTTTATTATCATGAATCGTGCGGACAATGCACGCCCTGCCGCGAAGGAACCGGATGGATGCTGAAAATACTAAAGCGCATCGAAGTCGGAGACGCAACAACAGCCGATATCGATCTCCTTGTCGATGTTGCAAATAATATAGAGGGAAATACCATCTGCGCACTTGGAGATGCTGCGGCATGGCCGGTACAGAGCTTTGTGAAGCGGTTTAGAGAAGATTTTGAGAAAAAGGTAAAGAATTAGGTAAAGGAAGAGGTAAAGGAAGAGGTGGAGGTAAAGGGATTCTCTATTTTGTGTCCTCCGTGGTTCATATTTATAGCAATTTCCGGAACATTTTAGCCGCTCATTCGTCTATTACATTGTACCATCGCAACTAATACCGCTCCAACTATAATTTCAAAATAATTTTATGTGATTATATATTGGAGCGTGTACTGTGCCACTTTTTTAATAATAAGAAATAGTTGTAGTGGCACTCGTTCGTTTGCACTAAATAAGTTAAAGTCTGGATGCACTCATTACAGAATCCAATGACTGAATCCCCCGGAGAAACGCGTGGTACACAGGCCAAAGCGGCGCGGGGGGAGAACGACGCCAAGATCGACGAGCGCCTGATCCGCGATTTCCTCGATGGAAAATCCGACGCCTTCATGCATCTGGTCCAGCGTCATCAGGAACGTGTGCGCAATCTGATCTATTCGATTCTGGGATACACGCAGATCGTCGACGATCTTGCACAGGATGTGTTTATCAAAGTATATCAATCGCTCCCGAATTTTCGTTATCAGTCCTCTTTTGCCACCTGGCTCTATCGCGTTACTGTGAACCGCTGTCGGGACGAGATCAGGCGCAGCAAGGTACGCAGAATGTTCAGGCTGGAGTCGCTGCAGGAAAGGGATCATCCTGTAGAATCGGAATCGACGGATCGGACGGAGCGTATACTCGTCAATGAAGCTTTAAATGCGGCATTACGACAATTATCCGAATCTCATCGTACAATTGTTCTCTTGAAAGAAGTTGAAGGACTGCGATACGAAGAGATCGCGGAAGTATTACAGTGCGGAGTCGGGACAGTCAAGTCGCGGCTTGCACGAGCCCGCGTTCGGCTGAAGCAGCTTTTACAGCCGTATGTGGAGGAGGAGGTATGAAATCGCATATTGATAAAAAAACAGAGCAGCTTCTCTCTGCCTATATCGACAATGAAGCAACGCCGGAAGAACGCCGAATTGTCGAAGAGCAGATTCAGCATAACCCGGCATGGAAGCGCGAGCTGCTACGCATGCGCCGAGTGCAGGGAATCGTCGCGGCAAAAGAACCGGTCGGGCAGTCGCAATATTTCTGGACAAAGCTTTCGGCACGGATAGAGGATGAACAGCTTCACCCGAAGGAATCGTTTTTTCCGTTCCAGCGGAAGTGGCTGCCTGTGACATTAGGTGCCGGTATTGCCGCCCTACTCATCATCATTTTCACTCTTGTATACCAAAAAGAGTCGATCGTGCAGTACGTCGATACGCAAACGTCGCAGATACGCGATTGGTACGAACAGAATATGTTAAGCGGAAAAGTGAGCACGCTTGCCAGCATGCTCTCGAACGACGATGTCTTCAATTTTGCGATGACCGGATCGCTGCCGGTAGACAAAGCGAATGGGAAGATGCTGCAGTTCGGTGATCAGCCGTCGCACGGACATTTTGTCGAAGCCGAGAATGCAACGCCGCAGCAGGCGAAGATGACCACAGCAGCTCTTATAAAGCGGCTCGGGCTTGACAGGTCGCAGTCGATTGCAATCGATTCACTCCTGCAAACCTATCGCAGTCGTCTCGAAAACAGCATGCTCGTATCGCAGGAAGCCGATTCGCAGTTCATGGCAATCAATGCAGATGTATGGGCGATGAATAAAGTACTAATGGTCGATATTGCTAAAACACTCTCCCGCCCTCAGCGAAAGAATTTTGCGGGGATGCTCGTTTCTGCAAATGCACCGGTGAAATTAAATCTGGAAGCGCTCGATTCGCCGATGACCGATACGGTGATTATTAATTTCGGAAAGAAAGGACCATCGCGCCAGTTTGTTATAATCACGCCCGATACTTTGTTTGTTAAAAACGTGACAAAACAGTTTTCCGATAGTTTTGCAGTTCGCTGCGAACAGGTGAACAATGAGGTGCGGAGACACTATGAATTGTTAGCGAAACATTCACCCGAGCGCGCAGCAGATATTATTGAGAATCTGAAACGTCATCAGGCATTTCGGGATAAGGTATTTAATAAACGAGTCGATTCATCGCTTCGGCAGTATTATGCAGATAGCCGGGGTCTCGATGGGAAGATGAAAAAATTGGATGGTGAATATCAGGATTTCAATGCAGCCGTCCAACAAGCCGAGCGAATGCTGAAATCTCTTCCCGATTCTATGACGCTGCGCATCGAGATCAACAGGCAGCTTGGCGTCATGCCGGATAGAATGACGGTCGTGATGAATAATATTGTAATGACGCAGCCTCTTTCGGCGCCGCATCCATCCGGAAATGCAAGAATGTTGAAGCCGCACCCGGTAGATTCCGGAATGATATGGCACATCCAGATGCCCGATTCGATCCGGATGGTGATGATGCCGCGGCAGCGGGGAGTTGTTCTCGCCGGCGATCAATCGGTGCAGATCGGCAGTTTTATGAAAGACGGCTATCGAAAAGCGGCGGAAATAAAATCGATACGGTCGCGGCAGGACCTTGAAAAGCGTTTGCGCCAGCTTGAAAAAGAACTACAGGAAATGAGAAAACAAATGGAGAAACTTGAGGAGCCGTAACAGCTCGACCACGGCATTTCTCAAGGGGGAACGCGCCCCACTCGGCTAGGGTCGGGTGGGGCGTTGTTATAGATTGTGAATGGTGACCTGTCCCTACGGGTCGTAGACCGCCGATTCATCCGCCGGAGCGGAGCGAAGGCGGAAGTCCGCCGGTCTATCCTCCAGAGCGCAGCGAAGGCGGACGTAGGCGGAATTGTGCCTACAGCTCTATAGGGAATTTCAAATCCCGCCTTAGATAATGCCGGATGGTAGTCTGTTTTGAATTGAAAGTAATCCATGGAAAAGAATTTTCCTTAGTCCCGTAGGTCTACGATCCCGACGGGTCGCAAGACCGTCGGGAGACGGCCTATTTGTAGAAAATCATACAGAAAAAATATTTAAGCTCCGTTAGGAGCGACCTATCACACAACAGGTTAAATGGACAAAAAACGATTGAATAGGTCGCACCTACGGTGCTACGAGTTTTAATCGCCATTGAAAGTGCTACAAATAGGCTGCCCCTACGGGGCATCCTCCGAGGGCAATTTGTTTTTTTAGGATTGTTTTTGTATTTAAATCTCCGGCTATATAATCCCGTTGTCATTTGGCACAAACGACGGCAGAATTATGAATTTCGAATTGTGTGTTATAAATGGGAAAAGCTCGTTCATCCAGAACAAGGAACAATCCCTCTTACACTATTGTTGTGTATGCAAATAAAGAAATCCAACGGCTATTATTATTTTTGAAGGATATATATCATGCCTGACTACCAGTATCTTATTGTGGGCGGTGGAATGACGGCAGATGCAGCAATCCGTGGAATACGGCAAACAGACCGCTCAAATCCGATCGGAATTCTCTCCAACGAAAAGCATCTTCCGTATAAACGTCCTCCTCTTTCAAAAGCGCTCTGGAAAGATGAGCCCATAGAAAAAATCTGGCTCAGGACTCCGAAAGAGAATGTCGATATTTTTACATCAAGGGCGGTGACAAAAATCGACCCGAAGAGTCATACCGCGATTGACGATCTGGGATTAGTTTATTCATACAAAAAACTTCTCATGGCGACCGGAGGAACGGTGCGCCGTTTACCATGGAATATCGATGGGATAATCTATTTCCGGACACTCGACGATTATTACTCGCTGAGAAAGCTGGCGGCTGAAAGAAAGGACTTTGTCGTCATCGGTGGAGGATTTATCGGCTCGGAAATAGCTGCTGCTCTCGCAATGAACGGTCGATCGGTCACGATGATATTTCCGGAGGAGGGAATAGGATCCCGTCTGTTCCCGTCCGCGCTTTCGCAGTACCTGAACACGCTCTATGAAACAAAAAACATCGAAGTACTTTCCGGCGACGGCGTCGTTAATATCGGGAAAGAATATAATAAATATGTTCTCACGACGACGAGTGGAAAGATTATCAAAGCTGACGGAGTCGTTGCAGGAATCGGTATCCAACCGAATATCGAACTGGCCCAAGCCGCCGGATTGGCTGTGGGGGGCGGAATCATCGTAAACGAATTTCTGCAGACCAGTCAGCCCGATATTTATGCCGCGGGCGACGTCGCTAATTTCTATAATCCCGCACTGAATAAACATATCCGACTCGAGCACGAAGACAACGCAATTGTCATGGGCGAATATGCAGGAAGGAATATGGCCGGTGATACCGTCCGATATCACCATCTCCCGTTTTTTTATTCCGATCTTTTTGAATTGGGGTACGAGGCGATCGGCGAGCTCGATTCGCGATATGAGATGGTCGAGGATTGGAAAGAACCGTACCGCGAAGGAATCATTTATTATCTGAATGAACAGCGAGTTCGCGGAGTGCTCTTATGGAACACATGGGGACAGGTAGACGCCGCGCGCAGTCTGATTGCCGAAAAAGGTCCGTTCACCGCGGTCAATGTGAAAGGGAGGTTGCCTGCGTAAAAACCCCATAAAGCCTAAAGCCCCTCTCTTTAGAGAAGGGTTCCAGAGCCCCCACGCATTTGCTTTTCTCTCCTGCTCTTCTTATACTCATCGCAGTGCCTCTCGAGATACGATAACGACATATGATTGGATATACTTAACCGTTCACAGTCAAAAGAAATAAAAACGCTATCCCGATTGTTCCCGAAATTCACCTGTGCATACATCAAAATAGGTATCGGTATGGATTGCGTTATTGCACGAGTTGCGCAATTGCTACCCCTCCAACATTTTATGACATCATTTTGACAACGTTATGACAACTCTCTTCCGTGGGTTGTATATCTTGAAATTAAAAGTATTCAAACATGAAAGGAGAAACAATTATGATCCACTTTACTCAAACCCGCTTTGAAAATTAGTCTTTTATATGTCGCGGGTCGCAACGACTGTTTATCTAAATATTATGTACCGGTTGTCCGCATAGCATAAATCCTCTGCACGAAGTACAAAGTCTTTGGTAATCTATCATGTCTGAAAGGAGTCAAGGTATTATGAAAAAGACATTCATATTATTCCTCTGTTGTTCTATTTTGTTTTACGGCTGTTATGCATATTCTCCTCTCACACGGGAAGATTTACTTAATCACAGAGTTCCGCCGGGAAATGATATTTTAGTAACTCTTATCGATGGCGCAGTTATCAAATGTCAACCTTATCACCATATCTATACAACCGAGTCGGCCGACTTCATATTCGGTTCCGGAAAACGGAAGCATCGATTCCATTTAAGCGAACATAGAGAATTTGTCGGCATGCTGCAGCGTTCATCCATCGATTCCCTCAGGGTAATGGGGATCGGTACCGATAAGTACCTTATGTGCTATCTTCCGGATAGTACGGATATTTATTTTCTGTACGGGGATTACATCATAGTGACTCCGGATCAACCCCCTGGATTATGGTGCGCGGGAATTCAGAGTGTCGACGGTAAAGATTCAGTTTTCAGCGGTAGAATTCCAAATGAACGGATCGAGCGTGTCGAAACGAAGGAGATCAACGCGCTGTCTACGATTGGTGGTGCCGTTTTCGTAATCGTAGTGGTTGTCCCTCTCTTCCTTGCCGTTATTTATGTTTTCACGGGTCCACATAAGCTAAATGGCAAATAACTGAATTGTACGAACTCCTCAGGCCCGAATCCAAAAGACAATCAAAAAAGGAGATGGTCATCGTTGAAGGAACGATTACCTATATAAGCGGGCACGCTAACAAAGGCACGACTCTGTATCTGTTTCCATTGAACGACAGCTGCACGGCCGGAGTGTGTTAGATAGCGCATTACTACCACCTTACTTGCTTTTTACCCGCCCTCTTCTTATACTCTTCGCAGTACCTCTCGAGATGCGATTAAGATGTACGATTTTATATACTTAACCTGTCACAGTCAGAAGAAATTAAAACGCTACCCCGATTGTTTCCGATTGGCATGAGGACAGGCTTGCCTCGCTCCGCGAGGCGGAGCGGGCATGGGCCTACGGCTCTACGAGGCGAAACTGCTACGCGGTTTTGCGTTGTTACGAATGTTATACGCCATAACTCTTAAGCGAAAAATATGAGAAGGAGACCTATCATGATTAAATTCATCAGATTCATTTTGGTAGCTTGCCTGATTTGGCTGCTGCCCAAGCAGGCAATTCTAGCTCAATGGGTTCAAACCAACGGTCCATATGGTGGATTCATTAACTGCTTTGCTACAAGCGGCACAAATCTCATTGCCGGGACTAATGGCGGCGGCGTCTTCCTTTCGACCAACAATGGCACAAGCTGGACTAAAATCAGTTCAGGCTTGACGAGTCCTTTTGTTAACGCTCTTGCCGCGAGCGGCACAAATTTCTTTGCCGGGACTTCTGATGGCGTCTTTCTTTCGACCACCAACGGCACAGACTGGACTCAAGTCAATACGGGCTTGACGAATACTTACGTCCACACTCTTGCCACGATCGGTACGAATCTATTTGCCGGGACCTGGGGCGGTGTTTTTCTTTCGACCAACAACGGCACAAGCTGGACTCAAGTCAATACAGGCTTGACGAATCTTAATGTTTTGACTCTTGACACAAGCGGCACGAATCTCTTTGCCGGGACTTCGGGTGGCATCTTTCTTTCAACCAACAACGGCACAAACTGGACCGAAGTCAGTACAGGCTTGACTAATACTTATGTCCATGCTCTTGCCATAAGCGGCACGAATATATTTGCCGCTACTAATGGCGGCGTCTTCCTTTCAACCGACAACGGTGCGAACTGGACTGAAGTAAATGCAGACTTAACAAATCTTTTTATTGACGATATTACTATAAGCGGCACGAATCTCTTTGCCGGGACTTCTGATGGCATTTTTCTTTCGACAAATAACGGCACAAGCTGGGATCCAGTCAATACAGGCTTGACGAATACTTATGTCCAGTCTCTTGCCACGATCGGTACGAATATCTTTGCCGGGACTTGGGACGGCGTTTTTCTATCGACCAACAATGGCACAAACTGGAATAAAGTCAATACAGGCTTGACGTCTACTGTTGTGTATTCTCTTGTTCCCCCCGACTCGTCGGGGTCGGGAAATCTCTTTGCCGGAACTAATGGCGGCGGTGTTTTTCTATCGACCAACAACGGCACAAGCTGGACTCAAGTCAATACAGGTTTAACGAATACTTATGTCCCGGCTCTTGCGACGATCGGCACGAATCTATTTGCCGGAACTACGTACGGCATCTTTCTATCGACCAACAACGGCACAAGCTGGAATAAAGTCAATACAGGATTGACGGATATGTATGTCCAGACTCTTGCTGCGATCGATACGAATCTATTTGCAGGAACCGATGGCGGCATCTTTCTTTCAACTAACAACGGCACAAGCTGGACTCAGGTGAATGAAGGCTTGACAAATACCAATGCCTTGGCTCTTGCCACAAAAGGCACAAATCTTTTTGCGGGGACATCAAGCGGTGTTTTTCTCTCGACCAACAATGGCGCGAGTTGGACTGAAGTCAGTACAGGCTTGATGAATAATTATGTCCAGGCTCTTGCTCCCGACTTGTCGGGAAATCTCTTTGCTGGAACTAATGGCAGCGGTGTTTTTCTATCGACCAACAACGGCGCAAGCTGGACTGAAGTCAATATAGGCTTAACGAGTTTTAATGTCCGAGCTATTGCCACGAGCGACACGAATATCTTTGCGGGAACTGATGGCGGCGGCGTCTTTCTTTCGAACAACAGCGGCACAAGTTGGACTGAAGTCAGTGCAGGCTTGACGAATACTTTTATCAGGACCCTTGCTTGCGACTTATCGGGAAATCTTTTTGCCGGGACATGGGGCGGCGGCGTGTGGAAGAGACCGATCAATGAAATGACTACATCAGTCCGACAAGTGACAAATGAAACACCAATACAATTCATACTTGCGCAAAACTACCCGAATCCATTCAATCCAAGTACAATGATACAATTCACAATCCCAAAACCTACACATGTTACTTTAAATATTTACAATACTCTTGGACAAAAAGTTGACCAGCTTTTTTCGCAACAGATGAATGCAGGTACTTATACAACAGAATGGAATGCATCAGGTTTTGCAAGTGGAGTTTATTATTATAGACTCGAAGCTGGTAGTTATATTGAGACAAAGAAGTTACTGTTGCTCAAGTAATCCCGCTGCTTTCCAGCGGGGCTTGTTTTGCTAAGATGACGGGCAGGTTAGTCCTGCTGAAGTTTGTGCTAAATAGCGAGGGAGCTAGATATTGCCATTTCAGGACACCCCGGTAGGGGCCAACGTGCACCCGTTTTTTGGGTGAGGTCTATTTGTAGCACTCTAAACAGCAATCAAAACTGTAGTACCGTAGGTGCGACCTATGCAATTAATGTTTTGTCCATACAATCTGTTTTTTAATAGGTCGCTCCTGACGGAGCTTGAATATTCTTCTTCTGTATGATTTTCTACAAGTAGGCCATCCCCCGACGGCCTTGCGACCCGTCGGGATCGTAGACCTATGGGACTAAGAGGAGTTCTGTCTCTTAGGGATCGACGGATTCGCGATTGCCGACAACAGCACTGAAGAGGGCAGGGCAAAAAACCGCCGTGTGGAGCTGGTGAAAAAATAGATTTTTACGTAAAATTAAGAGAAGAACTGCGACCAAAATAAAATGAACAGATTGGTACTATTGCTCTTATGCGTTTTATATATGCAATGTGTTGATGTTGAAGATTTTTGGGAAAAGGCAAAAAAAGAAAACACACCCGAAGCATATATAAAATTTATCAAAGAACACTCTGCCGGAAGATTCACAGCAGAGGCGATGTCAACATTAGAAAAATTATATTTTCATCAAGCAAAAGAGTTAAATATAATCCCGGCATATAGACATTTTTTAAAAATGTACCCCGAAAGTATATATGCTGACTCAGTTAAAACTATTTTAAATAATTTTGAAACTATTGATCTTATTATAAGGAAATCGGGCGATCTTAAAAAATCGAATGTTGAATATCGTCTGATCGGCAACGCCAAGGGAGTTTTTGAATTAGCCGGAATAATAATAAATGAAGATGGCGTTGAACATAATAAAAGAATTATAGTCGATATCTCTGGAGATGCACAAGGGGGGAATTACACTACATTGGGACAGGGTTTTTACCAGTATGCTGGAGCAGAAATATATGGAAGTGTTGTTTTTCTTATAGGGAGCGCTGTAAAATATAAAAAAAGCTTTAGAGGATTAAAAGAGCCACCAAGTGAAATACAATTTGCTAATTATAATTCTCCATCTAACGCTCCATTTGCCTCTGCATTAGATAAATCAAATTGTGCAAGATATTTATATGAAATATTAGCGGTTGGTTGGGGAATAGAAGCTGTTCAAAAAGCACTGGATAACATTTCAAAACATTACTATATATGGAAACCTAAAATTGAATCCAAGAACATAGCTCAAGTATCTATTTATTCAGAAGCTTGGAGTACACACGAGGCTTTGAAGCCAATTGCTATAAGTGTTTTAGATAGCCTGAATAGTCATAAGAAAAAGAAATAAAAACGCTATAATGCTAAAAAACAGTGCTCGTCTTCCGTCAATCCCACCGGGCCCCACAGTCCTACACAGAACGTAGGACGTAAAGAACACGAAATCGTGGGACGTAAAGAGCACGAAACGTGGGACGTCCCGCCATTTCGCTCATGGTGAATTTTTCATTTTGTAATTCTCAAAACGGCGGAGTAGTGCCTGCAGACATTTGCGCCGTTAGAAGATATGAGTGTTGGGTGGATTATACCATCATACGGGAAAGTGTTCTTCGCGATGCTCCAAGAGTCAACAAAGAACGAATAAGCAAATCCAACGAAACCGATGGATCGCCCGATTCCATTTTCGCTACTCTTGACTGGCTGGATTTTATCATCTTTGCGAGTTTTTCTTGTGTTATTTTTTTCTGCCGGCGGGTACTCTGGAGATTTCTACCAAGCAATAATTTCAACTCGACATAAGCAACTTCTTCCGGTGAAAGGTTCAAGAATTCTTTTGCATCTCCAATCACCCAGCCTTTATTTTCGAGACGTTTTTTCTTATTATTATTCATGGTTGTACTCCATTTTTAGTACCATATCATATGAATATTTAGATCTATGATGCAGGACATCTTTTCCGTATTCATTTTTTATATCTTTCATTTGTATTCCTTTTAATCATTAACGGTACTGTGCCCCTATATTTGTATTCTTAATTAGTTGTAGGGGCACTAGTTATCATACAATCGCATTCTACGCTTACAATTATCAATAACGCTTTTCGGAGTGCGCTGTGTTCGCTTCTCAAATACTTCAAATATCACAATTGCATCCGGATCAATTCGATATATAATACGCCAGATTTTTTCTCGATCATTTATTCGCAGTTCATGACACCGTACTCCTATTCCAGGCATCGGTCGCGAATGGGGTAATGTCAGATGAATACCCATTTGTAGCTGTCGTAATAAATACCCGGCCTCAATACGAGCAGCGCTCGATAACGGCGGAGTTTTTATCTCGCCGTGTAACCAAACGATCGGTTTATCATGACTTTTCATGCACGTTCAATATATGTCATTATTGACATAATGTCAAATAAGTAGTGCATTATTTTGCGACACATATAATAAGGCCGACATCGACGGATTTACGGTTGCCATCGTAACAGCGTGCGAAGGAAGCCACTTCAAACGCGTTGCTGGGCCATAGGCCCATATATATTCCCCCGCCTCTGTCCCGTACCGAGGGTACGGGATGGCAAGGGGAGTTATATAACCGGAGATATAAATACAAAAACAGTCCTGCTTCGCCGTCCTAAAGGACTGCTACGCTGAGCCCGTCTCGCCGAGTCTCGACGAGGTGGACTCAGCGAGGCGAGACCGCTCCGCGGCAATACCGCTACGCGCCATTGCATTGTTAGGCGAGTTAGCGGGCATTTGATTGGTATTCCGAGTTTTCTCCTTTATTGAAATATTCAACATTGCGGTGAAACATTTAAGTCGATTTATCGTTCTGGAAGATATAAACTCCAGAAAGGAAAAAGAATGAATAAGACCATTATAGCATTAGTGTTATCTTTTACAGTTTTAACATTATCGTTTGGGTCAATAGTTTATTCACAAGATAATCAGTCAACAACTGACATACACAAACTGATTCAAACCAAAACTCGTTCTCTTTTTGATTCATTAGTGAGCTTTAGAAGAGATCTGCACCAACATCCGGAACTCGCCGGCCAGGAAATAAGGACTGCAGAAAAGATTAAAGAAAAACTTCTTTCTTTGGGTATGGAAGTAAAATCGGATATTGGAGGGCACGGTCTAATCGGTATCCTCAAAGGGAAAAAGCATGGACCTGTTATTGCATGGCGGGCGGATATAGACGCTTTTAAGAGCATTTTTCCTGATCCGGTAGAATTTCCTTCCAAAACCGCAGGTGTAAGGCACATCTGCGGACATGATATTCACACTACCATTGGATTTGGAATAGCTGAAGTATTACATTCAATAAAAAATGATTTAACAGGCACGATTGTATTTATCTTTCAACCCGCAGAAGAGGATTTTTCCGGAGCAAATAAAATGATAGAAGGAGGAATATTTTCTCTCGTGAAGCCTGAAGCCGTTTTTTCCCTTCATGTTGCTCCTTTGCCGGAAGGGCTCATCGCTGTAAAATCGAATGAAGTGTATTTTCGTGAAAAAGTTATGCGAATAGAACTTGGTGGACGTATCAACATCGATGAAGCAGAAAAAGATTGCAGACAATTCATCAGAGAACTCAGCACAGTCTCCGATAATAGTAAGTATTACGATATGGCTTCAATAGCAGACCCGAATATCGGCTTAAGTAGTCCAAAGAGCATATATGCAAAATATTTGGTTGTTGATCGCAATTTTAAAATTGATAAAACCGATAGTACTTTTATCATTGACGCCCTATTAACAGGGTCTGAAGAACGCTTGTTTAAAAATGCATTGGCCAAGGTCCAAAAACAGTTTAACGACTCTAAATGGAGGCGATATATAAAGTCCATATCATTCTTGCAGGAAAATCATACCGTTTATAATGATCCAAAACTCACGGAAAAATCTGTTAACATAATTCAGTCCGTATATGGCAAAGGCGTCGTTCAGCACATCTATGGAGTTAGCCCGTTCAACAATGACGATTTCGCATTTTTCCAAGAGAAAGTTCCGGGTGTATATTTCTTTTTAGGAGCCTCGGATTATTCAAAAGGCATAATTGCAATGCCTCATTCTCCTGATTTTACTGTAGACGAAAAATGTATAGAGGCAGGAGTTGATTATTTCTCTTCGTTGCTATTTGAATATCTTAAGTCTGAATCAAGAGTAAAAAGTAGATGAAATAATAAACTAATGAGTTTGGTATTGTGGAGAAGATGTTTCTATAATGCTTTTTGGCTAGTAAAAAAATCCTCGAGGACAAAATCGCAGGAGCGCCCGCTTCGCCGAGCACGTCTCGCCGAGGCGGACGAAGCGAGGCGAGCAGCGGGAAGATGGGATGGTGTGTGTGGGCGCCATTTCGTGCGTTTACTCCGCCAAGCTATCTAATACGGTGAGGCGCCAGCCCGCCTTTATAGATCAGTCTAGGCTGGCGGGGATCCGCCTTTGGCGGAGATTTTGTCTCCCGCTTTCCGTTCATGGAAAGCGGGACTTTCTGTCCCTTTCGATATATCGTCCCGTCCTTGCCTCCAAGAAGACTTTGATTAAGCCTGATAAGGCTGCGGGACTTTCCAGAAAGAAAGGGACACACTCCCCCCATACTTGCTTTTTACCCCCGCTCTTCTTATACTCTTCGCAGTACCTCTCGAGATACGACGAAGATGTACGACAGTCAAAAGAAATAAAAACACTATCTCTATTTATCGGGAATACTTAGTGTTATTGCGTTGTTACGCGAGTTAGACGAAACCCAATTGCTATGATTGTATATGAGCGATCCTATCTCCGGCAGTCTTGTTTATCAACTCCTCAAGGATTCATACAACCTAGCCAAGCGCTTCCGCGAGACCAGACATCGTGACCGAGCTCAAACAAAGATATTGCTCGCCCAGACTGCCCTTCAGAATCCCCACCTCTATGAATATCTACAATGGAAATATGCAGCGGAGCCGATTCTGAATCGTTGTGGTAAGTTCTATCCAGTGGCGATCTACCCAGCACCCGAAGCACTCTATATGAAACCAGATGCAGTATTGCTGAATCTAGACCCCTATATCAAGACAGACAAATTGAAAACAAAGAATGAAACTTTCAGAAAAATCACTCAAGCTGCGGGTAGACCATTAAAGGATCGTTTCACTTTCACAATGAAAGAAATATGTATCGAACCAACTTTCGGATTGTATTGCCAGCTTGGAAAGTACTTTCAGGCTCTGGATACCTGTGACTCCCTTGAGTGGGAGTTACTCTCGAACTCGCATAAGCTCAGGGGCTCCGCTGCAAGTTACTACACAAGGTTTGAGAAATACCTTCCGCTCAGGACGAAGTTGCACAGCCTGGATACACAACCATTGAGAAGCGGGCAGCATAGGAGCGCAGCGATCGGCATATGCACCCTTGTGGCATTCAACTACAGAGACTCGATTTGCCTCTGGGTGAAAAAACGATCTCCAACTGGGGTAGCTGTCTATGCTGGCTATTATGATACTGTTCCTTCGTTCATGTTTCAACCAGCGACGTCCTATTTGGACGACGAATTTAGCGTAACTCATAATATCTACCGAGAGTACCTGGAGGAAATATTCGATAGGCCTGAGCCGGAGGAAAAAGAAGATGACTCACACTATTTCTACGGTGACATGCGACTCACTTTCCTGCTTGAATTGATCAAGCGGAATAAAGCCCAAGTATTCTTAACCGGCATTGCCGTTGATCTTCTAAATTTGAGACCTGAGATTTGTACGTTGCTTCTGATTCGTACTCCCGATTGGCATGAATTTCATTCATCAAATCCTGAACACGGCCAGCGATTCCATCTAAATATTGAATATGAGACTCTTAATGCGTTGTCCTTTAGCTCTTCTGAACCGGGTATTGCTCGCGTGCATTTTGCCCAGACGGATGACGAAATGAATGAAGTAAAACAGTTCAGCAACACCAAGATCGTGCCCTCTGGCGCGGCGGCATTTTGGCTTGGGGTGGATGTGTTGCGGAAGGTATTATGACTGCAGTGAAATTGGCAATTGGGCTTCGCCTAAAACATCCAACAACGTCAATCCGTTTATTGAAAAAGGATAGTTGTTATCGCTTCATTGCTTTTGCTGTGAGAGAATTGGTCGTTTGTAGCAACAAAATAAACGGCGTTGTTGTGCGAAAAGTCATGCGCCATTGCCACATACACTATTGAACATAACTGAGGAATCCAAACTTGGCATATTACCTGGATCTGTTTTCACCCGAAACGTACGAAGCTTTCAGCAAATCACAGAGATCGGTGTCTGGTTTCCGGGAGCGGCAACAGAACGCCGCCAGCAAGATCAAGCCGGGAGACAAGCTCTTGTGTTACATGACAAAGCTATCTCGCTGGATCGGCGTACTTGAAGTGCAAAGTGAATTCTATAAGGACGATTCGCCGATTTTCTATCCCAAGGATGATCCATTCATCATCCGATTCAAAGTAAAGAGTATCGCTTGGCTACCAAAAGAGAAGGCGGTGCCAATTCATGATGAGCAAGTGTGGAATCAACTTTCCTTTACCAGAGGGCTGGAGCGATCCAACCCGCATTGGACAGGCAAATTTCGTTGTAGCCTTAACCCTATAAGCGATGTCGATGGTGGTTTTCTTGAAGAACTGATCGTTGCTCAACTCAGGGATGGTCGAACGTACCCCATCGACGACGAGGAATATGAGAGACTCGTAACTCACAAGGCGCACCGTCTCGACAAACTTGTAACAGTTTCAGTGCCAAAGGACCAAGAGTTTGTCTCTCCACCACAGATTCATCCTCAGCCAGAGGTTCGAGAGTCTATACGGATCCAAGCCCTACTCGCAAACATTGGAGCTCAGATGGGTTTCAAGATTTGGATTCCCAAAAGTGACCGGAATTCTGTGTTCACAGAGTGGAGATCGGAAGCCCGACCGGTGCTAGAGACCCTACCCTTGAACTACGACGAGGCAACGATAAAGACAATCGAGCAAATTGACATGCTTTGGCTAAGTGGCCGATCAATCGTTCGCGCGTTTGAGGTCGAACATACAACATCGATTTATTCGGGCATCCTCCGCATGGCTGATTTACTTGCGTTGCAGCCAAACATGAACATTAAACTCCACATTGTCGCTCCGCACGCACGTAGGGAAAAGGTTTTTCAAGAATTACTCCGACCAGTGTTTTCGCTTCTGGATCAGGCACCCTTATCGGAGCGATGCACTTTCATATCATATGATAGTGTGGAAGAAATCGCAAAACAAAAGCACTTGGCACATCTGTCAGATACAGTGTTGGATGAATACACAGAGGAAGCCGAATAGGTGCGGCAACAGCTCTTAACAGTAGCAAGCACGACGCTCATTCATTTGGTGGTGTCAGGTTGAATAAAAATTTTGCTGAAGCAAAAGAACTCGCCCAACCCCGCACTGCGACTGAAGATAAAATTACTTATCCGCTATCGGCGGTGCGGAGTGGCGTGCTTGCTGCAAACGTTATATGCAATTGCCCGTTCTGATTTTCTTCAATCCCATTGAGGATAGAGAATGATTGAAACGTACATAAAGAAAGTAGCATCCATCACCAAACGTGGCGATGCCCGTGAGGAATCCTATTATTCTGCCCTTGCGGAACTCCTTGAATCTTTCTCTGAGACCAAGAGACACAAGAAAGTTCAAGTTACTGTTCTTCCCAAGAAGACGGAGGCAGGCAATCCAGATTTCCGAGTTTGGGATGGCAAGCATTCTCAAGTTGGCTATGTTGAGGCAAAGCCGCCGAATGCTAATCTTGACGAAATTGAAACTACCGAGCAGCTCAAACGGTACATTTCTACGTTTCCCAATCTGATCCTGACAAACTTCTACGAGTTCCGTTTGTATCGCCATGGCCAGTGTGTTGACAATGTTCTTCTTGCTCGTCCTTACATTCCAGCAAAACTCAAGACGATTCCACCTGCCGAGCACACCACCGAATTCATGGCTCTCTTAGAAAAGTTCTTTCAGTTTTCACTCCCCACCAAGTTTACTGCTGAAAGTCTGGCTTACGAGCTTGCCACCCGCACTCGATTTCTCAGAGATGAAGTTATCAAGGAGGAAATTCGGGAGGCACGGAGCGAGGGAGCCAAGAAGATTCTCGGTTTTTATGAGGCATTCCAGACACACCTCATCGCTAATCTAAAGCCTGACGAGTTTGCCGATCTATACGCTCAGACGATTACCTACGGTCTTTTCGCCGCACGAACACGGGCAAACAGCGTATTCAACCGCAAGCTTGCCTATGACCTCATTCCTAAAACCATTGGAATCTTGCGTGAGATTTTTAGCTTCATTTCTCTCAGTCCGCCAGAGCAACTTGAAGCCACGGTTGACGACATAGCCGAGGTTCTCGCCGTCGCGGATGTCAAGAAAATCCTTCATCAGTATTTCAAGGAAGGCAAAGGAAGTGATCCAATTTTTCATTTCTACGAGACATTTCTTGCAGAGTACAACCCAGAGGAACGAGAGCGTCGTGGTGTTTACTACACGCCTGAGCCAGTAGTCTCTTATATCGTTCGCTCTCTGGATATCATTCTGAAAGAGTCCTTCTCACGGCAAGACGGATTTGCTACTCATTCTGTAACTGTCCTCGATCCCGCTGCCGGAACACTTACCTTCCTTGCCGAAGCTGCCAAGATTGCAGTGCAAAAGTTTGTTTCCAAGTATGGCGAAGGCTCAAAGGCGAAGTACATCGAAGACCACATTCTCCAACACTTCTTTGCCTTCGAGCTAATGATGGCTCCTTACGCAGCTGGACATCTGAAAATGGGTTATCTCTTGGAGGAACTCGGACACAAGCTTTCCGGCGATGAACGCTTTCAGTTTTATCTAACCAACACGCTCGAAATGGAAGAACTTGCCCAGACATCTCTTCCCGGAATGGCTTCACTCTCCGAAGAGTCGCACTTAGCTGGCAAGATCAAGAAAGAGAAACCTATCCTTGTCATTCTTGGAAATCCCCCCTATTCCGGTATCTCTGCGAACGTAAGTGAACGACAAGTTGAAGTGAAGAAGGGGCAAAAGTACACCAAGGGTTATACGATTCGCACTAAACAGGAAAACGGCAGGACTTTCTATCAGCTTCTGCCCAAGGAAGCGAAAGCAAGCAAGAAAATGAGAGTGCGGCTCAAGACCTGGATCGGCGAGCTGATCGAGTATTACAAGGTTATCGACGGGGACTGGTTCGGCGAGCGCAAGCACTGGCTTCAAGACGATTACGTCAAGTTTATCCGATTCGCGCAATGGAAGATTGACCAAATCGGAGAGGGCATAGTCGGCTTCATTACTAATCACGCATATCTTGATAATCCCACGTTCCGAGGTATGCGGCAATCTCTGATGAACTCTTTCGATGAAATCTACATCCTTGATCTTCACGGTAACTCACTGAAGAAAGAGAAAGCTCCTGATGGCTCCAAGGATGAAAACGTGTTCGACATTCAACAGGGTGTCGCAATTGCTTTGTTTGTAAAGCACAAGACACACTCAAGCAGATGCAGAGTTTTCCACAGAGAACTTTGGGGTCTCAGAGACCACAAGTACTACTCCTTGAGCTCCAATGATTTTAAGACTGCAACCCACACCGAGCTTTCTCCCTCATCGCCTTACTATTTCTTTGTCCCAAAGAAGGAGACGCACAGGCAGTCTTACGAACAATATCCTCTCGTAACCGATCTTTTCACTATATCCGTGAATGGGATTGTAACAGCAAGAGACCGGTTCGTCATCGACTTTTCTGATGATCTAATCAGAAACAGAATAATGCAATTCAGGAACTTGACACTCGATGACACGGTAATCAAGCAGACCTTTTCCTTGGATGACACAAGAGGTTGGAAGCTCAGTAAGGCGAGAAAGAAATTGGCCGAGGATCCAAACTGGAACACTTATTTTTCAGACATTCTGTACCGTCCCTTCGACTATCGAAGAATCTACTACACCCCCACTATGGTCGATTGGGGACGTCAAGAGGTCATGCGACACCTTTTCCAGCCCAATGTGTGCTTGGTGACTCCCAAACGCTTGGAGACAAAGATCCCTTGGAGTCACGTATTTATTTCCGAGAAAATGATTGACCATGTCACAGTTTCCCTAAAGACCGTCGACTATTGTTTCCCGTTATATGTTTATCCCGACATAGACAAGCACGATCTCTTTTCTCACCAAGAATCCGGCGACCGCTTGCCTAATCTTGCGCCAAAGCTGCTCACCGCACTTTCATCGACTCATAAGCAACCGCCAACTCCCGAATACATTTTCAACTACGTGTATGCAGTTCTTTATTCCAACGCCTATCGCAAGAAGTATGCTGAGTTCTTGAAAACCGATTTCCCTCGTGTTCCGTTTACCAAGGATTCCAAGCTCTTCCAGAAGGTCGCTCTAAAAGGTGCTCAGCTCGTCGATCTACACTTGCTCAAATCAGCCAAGCTTGCTAAACCTATTGCCAAGTGCGAAGGCTCTAGTGACTTGCAAGTCATTAAAGTAGCATTTGATGAAAAGAAGAAACGTGTTTACATCAACCCTGACAAATATTTTGCAGGTGTCCCATCTGAAGTTTGGGAATACCACATCGGGGGTTATCAAGTCGCAGAGAAGTGGCTGAAAGACCGCAAGGGCAGGACACTCTCTTCTGAGGAGATCGCCACGTATGTGAACGTCGTTACTGCAATCGCTGAGACAATCAAGATTCAAGAATCACTGGACGATTTGTTCAAGGAAGTTGAATCCAATTTACTCGAAGTATCACTGTAAACAACGATTGAGGCGAGCAGGCATTACGATGCTCAATTTTTTGATAGAAAATAGTTGTGCTCGCTACATCCAGTTTGTAACAGAAAAATGAATTGTTAATAGTAACAAACGGGACTACGTAGTGCCTGCACACGTTAGGTGAAAATTTAGTGTGCGACTTAGTTGATTCAACCGGGAGAATTCAAATGAAAATAAAAGGTAAGAAAGAGATAAAGTTCGAGGTTTCATTAGCAGTTCTAGTCTCTGTCTCTGCACTTATACTGCTAATGCGTTACATTTTTCCAGCGTGGGTACATATGGAAGTGTCAGATTTAATTCTTGAGTTACTCATAGCTTTTATCATTTTTCAGGGATTTATCAGCATTCGAATGCTCAGGGAACTTGGCAGTGATATCACCTTTGAGATCATCGAAAACCTTGGTGAACTCTTTGCCACACTTAGATATCATACCAAACATGCAAAACAACGAATCGACACCATGATGATCTCCGAATCACCAGCGGCACTAGCTGCCCCAGAAATGATTACGTATTTCTCTGAAATTAAAAAAATCATATGCAGACACCGAGATCTAAATTTTCGTAGAGTTGTTACGATCAATTCGATGGATAAACTCAAATGGGTTCATAAACTTCTCGATGATTTTAAGGATTGTCCCAATTACCATATGCGTTGGTTGCAGACACATACTTTGACGACCCCTCTCATGGCGGTTCATATCGTGGATGAACGGCTTACTGTGCTGTTCAAAACTATTCGACCCGATGGGATTGATAGATCAATTCTTATAAGGAGTGAAGATGTCACGAGGTGTTTTCAGGAATACTTCGAGGCCGTCTGGAATGCTAGCATTCCCCTGAAGGAAGGTGGTCAAGTATTCCCTCATGTACTTGATGAGTTTGAGAGTAATTTAACTCAACAACGCACGCGATCAAAAAGGGCGATTTCTAAATGAATTTTCACACCCAACTTCGGCTAACAGCAGGCATAACGATCCTTGCTTATTTAGTAATGTCGATGTTAAATCTTGAAAAACGAAATCAGTTGTGCTCGCTCCACACTTTTGCTCACATCGAATGGATCATTAATCATTCGCATAAGTACAGCGTAATGCCTGCACACGTTAACCGAAAGTCAGCCCAATGCATTCTTCTTTCTCACCCGGAGGATTAGAAATGATCAAGGCAACAGAGATGAAAAAAGCAGAAATTTTAGCATACAAACGGCAGGCTGTCGTGAGAGCAAAGGCATATATTGATACACTGAAAGAGCTGGATCGAGAGATCGACCAACTGTGTTCAAGCAGTACGATTATGAACAGCCTTAAAAAAATAAGTATTGCAGTTTGTATGTTTGCGGTTGCCGCAGTACTGTTTAATGGATGCAAAAATGGTGGTGATGACACAAACGGCAAAACTACCGCAGCATTTAACCTAGGTAAAACCTACGAAACCATGACCGACCAGGACGGAAATGAGTATGAAACCATCACCATTGGTACACAAACATGGATGGCAGAAAACTTGCGTACCACGCACTACCGCAATGGCGAAGACATACCCGAAGTGACCGACAATACGGCGTGGACAAGATTAAGCACGGGGGCATATTGTAATTATAATAACACCCGAAACAGCGATACTATTGCAACGTATGGCAGATTGTATAATTGGTATGCGGTTTCTGACAGTAGAAACATATGTCCCAAAGGATGGCACGTTCCCACCAATGCAGATTGGATAACATTAATAACTTATCTTGGAGGAGATAGTGTAGCAGGCGGAAAAATGAAAGAAACCAGAACAGCACATTGGATAACTCCAAATACAGGTGCAAGCAATGAAAGTGGTTTCACAGCCCTTCCGGGTGGCGGCCGTGACGAAAATGGAGCGATGGGCAGCGTTGGGAGTGACGGTTACTGGTGGAGCTCTACCGGGCTTAGTACGATCTTTGTGGACTATGTCTGGTACTGGTCCGTGCACTACAATGACAGCTATGTGAGCAGCAGAAACATCGACAGTGGGAAAAATGGTTATTCTGTTCGCTGCGTAAAGAATTAGGTTATTTGATTATTGGCAACTTTGGAAAATGATAATAACAATAAAATGGTACTGCGTAACTACACACGACATTAACCGAAAGGCAGCTTAACGCATTTTTCTTACTCACCCGGAGGATTAGAAATGATCAATGCGACACAGAGGAAAAAAGCAGAAATATTACTCTCCTTACACACAAACGGCAGGCTGTTGATTCTGCCTAACATTTGGAACCCGATCGGTGCCCGGATTCTGGAAGCCAAAGGATACCCGGCTGTCGCAACGGCAAGTGCGGCTGTTTCAGCATCTCTTGGCTATGAGGATGGTGAAAAGATTAGGCTTTCGACACTCATGAATATTATTACACGCATTGCAAGCAGTGTCGATGTTCCGGTCACTGCCGATATTGAGTCCGGTTATGCGCAAACCATTTCACAGTTGGAGGAAACCATACTACAAGTGATCGACTCAGGAGTTGTCGGTATAAACATAGAGGACAGTCTTGAAGAAGGTGGTGCTCTACGATCAATTGAAGAACAAAGTGGACGAATAGCGAAAATCAGAGAAGTCTCCGCCCGTCAAGGCTTGCATCTGGTGATCAATGCAAGGGTCGATAGTTTTATATCGAACTCTTTTCCGACCCGGGAGTCCAAAATAGAAGAGGCAGTCGTGAGAGCAAAGGCATATTCTGAAGCTGGAGCAGACTGTATCTACCCCATGGGCCCGGGGGATATTGATACACTGAAAGAACTGCGAGATCGTATCAATTCTCCCATAAACGTCCTTGCTGCACCCAATGCCGCGCCGCTTCCAGTCCTACAGGAAATTGGCATTAATCGAGTCAGTTTTGGCCCATTTATATTCAGGTCATGCTTGAAGAAATTTGAAAATATTATTGACGCTTTACGCGATTTAAAGGGCTATGAGTGCTTTAGTGAGAATATGATGTCCAGAACTGATGCGAATAGCTATCTAATTCATAAGCACGAATAGCCTCGGGACAATCGGGATAATATAATTTCAGCCACAATTCTACACAGGAGGTAACAATTCTCCATGGTCAATGATCGAAGAAAGACAGGATGGATCTTAGCTGCGGCATCAATTATAATGTTCAGCCCACTGGCGATGGTCCTAATAGGATACAATATCCCCGTACTTCAGAACCTCGGTTTTGCCAGAGATTCATTTGCCCCTTTGACAATTTGGGTACTGGCGATCATTGTAGCAGTCGGATATATAGTTTACACCTTCAGAGTGATTCCATTTGTTGCGAGCATGCAGCGCGAGATTTCTCTGTTCAAACTTCTGGGTATCGTATCTGCAGTCGTCGGCGGTATTGTCGAAGAAGCTGTGTTCCGACGTTGGCTCATGGATAGTCTGATGTATGGTGGCTTCGGACCGGTAATCCAAATTGTATCGTCTGGAGTCCTGTTCGGCATGGCTCATGCCGCCTGGTTACTCGCAAGACGCGAGTTCAAGTTTGCAATTCCAGCGATGTCCTCAACGGCAGTTCTTGGCGCTTTACTGGCAGCGATATACCTATTGGGCGGAAGGAATCTGGGGCCATGTATATTTGCCCATGTTCTGATTAATATTGTGATTGAGCCCTGGCTGATGCTATCTTCAGTATCCGGGAAATGGAAAACACTGCAGTAGCGCAGTTAAACGAAGGAACAACGGCGCGCTTACAAAACGATTTACGCAATGTCCGCAGGAATTTAAAAGTTACGGACAATTCTATAAACAATATTTAGCAAAAATATCGAGAAACTACACGGCATGTAATTTACCGAGGATGCTAATATGTCAATGATTCAAAGCAAAAATCTAATAATCTCATACTTAACGATGCGAAGATTAATAGGTATTCTGGGAACAGCCTTGCCTATTATAGTCGTAGTAGGGGGATTTCTACAAAATGGACTTGGTGTACAAGGATCGATAAGTGGTTATTATTATACCAATATGCATGATGTTTTTGTTGGAATACTCTGTGGAGTTTCTCTATTTCTAATATCGTATAAAGGTTATGAAAAAATTGATGATGTTGTTGCAAACATGAGTGGAATATTTGCGCTGGGAATAATATTTTTCCCGACTTCAATGTATTGCGGGAAAGTTGTTAAGGTAGGGATGTTTCTTATCGATGATAATATATCCGAGTATATCCATTTGACTTTTGGCGCATTATTTTTTCTTTCATTGTCATTCAATTCGATGTACCTCTTCACAAAGCGTGAACCGGGTGGTCTTAGTAAGGAAAAAAGGCGAAGAAATATTATATACCGTTTTTGCGGTTTCGTTATGATCCTGACAATACTCTGTATGATTATGTATACACTATTCTTGAGGGACACACCAATATCGAAAATATACCCGGTATTAATACTCGAATCTATTGCATTATTAGCGTTCGGTATTTCATGGCTGGTAAAAGGAAATACATTATTTAAAGATAAAAAGTATTAATATGGATTATTAAAGAGATGGATACTGCATCTAACAGCACAAAAAGGATTTTCATCATTAATAAACAGACCTGTCCAAAATAGATATCGCACCCCTACAGGGTGCAGAAGTAATTTTCTTTTGACATTTCTTGGGATTACATCCCAAGTTGTAGTATCCGACCCTTCGAGAGTCCCACATACGATGTGGGACGACAGCACTTTAGTGACAGGGTCTAAATGCAACGTGATTTCTGAATTTAGTATTTTGAATCTGCCTTTAAGACCACCCCAACACTAAAGTGCCATCATCCCGATTCTATCGGGATTCAGGGGGGGTGGGATATGTCCGCAAGGGGCGTAGCCCCTTGAATCTTATGGGAATGGACATCAAAAACCCTGAAGGGGTGAGATATTTTTCAAGGCGGATCATTAATTATATTTTCATTCTTGAATGATTCTTTATACCATGTCCAATACTTCATGTTTTCACCGGTTCTTCAATAAGTGTTAATTTATTTTGGACAGCACTGTACCGAAAGGATTCTTAATCATGAATAAAAAATACTACATAAGACTTACAAGCGTTCTTTTACTGCTAACCTGCGCTCAGGGAAACATTTTTGCGCAAACAAGCCCTGATTATAATTTTCAAGGAGTTCCATTTCATCAAGTGACAATCAACGACCAATTCTGGCTGCCGCGTATCGAAATCAATCGTACTGTTACTATTCCTGTATCATTCAGAAAATGTGAAGAAACTGGACGGGTTAAGAATTTTATCCTTGCTTCGAAAAAGAGCGGCAAATTTCTCACCACTTTTCCTTTCGACGATACGGATATATATAAAATTATCGAAGGCGCTTCGTTTTCAATGGCTGTCCATCCCGACCCTGCTCTCGATAAATACGTAGATAGCCTCATCGGCATTATAGCACAAGCACAGGAACCCGATGGATATTTATATACTGCCCGAACAATAGACCCCCAGAACCCGCACGAATGGGCGGGCAAAGAGCGTTGGGTGAAAGAGTCGATGTCAAGCCATGAGCTTTATAACTCCGGTCATTTGTTTGAAGCTGCAGCAGCCCATTATATGGCTACAGGAAAACGGAACCTTTTAAACATAGCACTTAAGAATGCGGACTTGTTGAATACTGTCTTTGGTCCCGGGAAACGAAATGATGCCCCCGGACACGAAATCGTTGAAATGGGCCTGGTACGGCTTTATCGCATTACAGGTGAAAAAAAATATCTTGACCTTGCCAAATTTTTTATCGATTGCCGCGGCAAAAAGATCGACCCCAAGCGATCTTACTTCCAGGACCATAAACCTATAAACCAACAGGATGAAGCTGTAGGTCATGCTGTGAGGGCCGGATATTTCTATTCGGGTGTTGCCGATGTAGCCGCATTGACCGGAAATAAGGACTACATTCGGGCAATCGATAGAATTTGGGATAATATGGTTTCGAAAAAGTTTTACATTACCGGCGGTATCGGCGCAGTACCCGACGGCGAACGCTTTGGAGAAAACTATGAATTACCCAACCTTACCGCATACAATGAAACGTGTGCTGCAATAGCTAATGTCTATTGGAATTACCGTATGTTTCTTTTACACGGCGATTCAAAATACATTGACGTACTGGAACGAAGTCTTTATAACAATGTAATCTCAGGTGTAGGATTAGATGGTAAAACATTTTTCTATGTGAATCCGCTGGCATGCGATGCTGACTTCAAATTTAACCAGGGAGCACTAACCCGTCAGCCCTGGTTCGATTGTTCCTGCTGTCCGACAAATATATGCCGTTTCCTTCCATCGATTCCCGGTTATGTCTACGCGCAGAAGCAAAACGATCTTTATGTAAATCTATTTATTGGCAGTTCTGCGAACATCAAGCTCAACGGTAGTATTCCGGTTGAAATCAGTCAGGAAACCCGCTATCCGTGGGATGGTGCCGTCAAAATAAAGGTGAATCCGACAAAGAAAGCTTTCTTTACCGTAAATCTCCGTATTCCCGGATGGATTCGTAACCAACCTGTCCCGGGTAATTTATACTCTTACATTTCGCCCATTAAAGAAACATTTTCAATTAAGGTGAATGGCAAAGATGCTGAATATAGAACCGAAAACGGTTATGCAGCAATGAAACGCGAATGGGAACAGGGTGATATTATTGAATACGTGCTGCCGATGAATATTCATAGAGTATCGGCAAACAATGAAGTTTCTAACGATAGGGGAAAGATTGCTCTTGAGCGTGGACCTCTTGTTTATTGTCTGGAGGGTATTGATAACGATAGCCAGATTGAAAATATGATTCTCCCGGACAACGCAGAATTGTCGACCTCATTTAGTACTGATAAATTTAGTGGAGTTAGTACGATAACCGGTGAAGCCGTTATATATAAGGCCGCGTCAGATAGTTTTTCCATTGAGGGTGTTAAATATAAATTTACTGCAATCCCGTACTGTTTTTGGAACAACAGAGGCATCAATGAAATGAAAGTATGGATTCCTCGCAAAGTTAATACTATCATAATAAATAAGGATTGAAGGAATTAACATACGCTGACAGAACCCATAGAAGCCTATTATGAAATACAATCTGCAGTTGAAATCCGTTTATCTTGATGCGGTCGAGAGCCAATTGCGCAATAATAATCCACCGGAAACCCGGGAGACGCTTGAACGACTGCGGGAGGAAGGATTAAGCGAGGATGATGCAAAGCTCCTTATCGCATCCGCAATCGCAGCCGAAAGTTATTTCATTTTAAAGTCCAGGACTGAATTCAATCTCGAGAGGTTTGTCCGTAATCTGAAACGGTTGCCGGATCAGTCGTTTGACAGCGAGTGATATACACCTCGAAGCTTCTATTTCTACAGGCGTCAAGTCGGTTCATTTACCGAAACGAAAAAAATAATATTGATAAGGTAAGGGTAACTAACAACCAGGAAGATGGAGAATGGAAATACCCCAGGTGATTTAAATCTACGATAAAAAGTAAATTTTTATGGATAGAGTGAATCACCAACTCTGACTACTTTTACAGAATTTAACTTGCTTCTTTTATCGTTACTACTTACGTTCTACTAACATACACCGACGAACTATTCGTCTATATTTTTTAGGCGAAATAATATTCGTGAAGAAAATATAGATAGTATAAACACACATACTTCTTAAAGGCCACTCGAGAAATTCCATTTTTGGTTTTTCAGGATAGGTTTAATTAAAAATATTTTTCGGATTTTTGTGCTGATGGTTTTCATATTCACTAATACAAACCAATTGTATTGCTTAATGAGTTCCAACTAATGGACCGTGTACTGGAACTATTATTTCTTTAACTATCGGCGTCAGCGCTACGAATCACTATGCAGGGATTTGGAATTGCGGTGTATGGCTGAGGGCTCTGTCCGAAATGATCACTGGAATTGAGGTAAAATAAAAATAGATTCCTCCCCAGGATATCATCCCGGATTTGTGTGTTGATTTTCTGGATGATGTTAAAAAATACCGACGATTGACTAGAAGTAAGGACATCGAATAATTCTTAACTATTTGAAAACAACTGAATCATTACAAGGCTGGTGTTGGCTGCCATGAAAACTATTATACGCTGCACCGTAAAAACAATTATCATTTTCTACGTCCTGCTCACGATAGGATATCGTAGCAATGCCCAAAATTCTTCGTGGAGTTCGACGTTAATTATAACTCCAAATCCATCCCCGTATCTTTCAGCCTGGCAGAGCGATCCGCGTATTCTAATGTTTATGGTGAATTATACCGGGAAATCGTCAGTCACAGTAACTTTCCAGGGTGTTGTAACGGGAAAGAAGTATGGTAATATTGCGACGGTCAAAGGCAATACCATATTAATGCCTCCCGGGCCGCAAAGCCGTGTTTATCGAAATACAGACATACTCAAAATTGAAGAATCTTCCTTCGCAGGAAAAATACCGTCAGTCGTAAGACAAACCGGACGATTGCCCGAAGATGATTATACGTTATGCATTTCTGTTCTTGACGAAAACGGAAACATTCTCACAAGACAATGTGAACAGTTTTCCATTTCATTACCGGATCAACCTCAGCTTGTGATGCCGCAAAATAATGATACTGTTGTTTTTGCCACGCCTACGTTCCAATGGACGCCGGTTATTACGCCGCCGGGTGTGAATGTCCGATATGTAATCCGTATTTGTGAAATACTCTCCGGGCAGCTGCCGGTTAAAGCACTTACAGCTAATGTGCCTCAATATGAACGTATTCTTACCGGTCCAACATTGATTGTGTATCCATCGGATGCTCTTCCTTTCGAATCGGGAAAAACATATGTGTGGCAGGTTCAGGCGATTGATGCAAACGGCCAGCCTGCAGCGGCAAATCAGGGGAGGAGTGAAATCTGGATCTTTATATATAAGAAAAGTACTCCATTAATTATCATTGCCAAGCCTTTTTATGTAACGTCGACGTCCGTGCATGGGACCCTCCAATATGAATGGCCCGGTTCCACTCGGCCCAGGCAGGCCTTGGCGAATACGTTGATTTCGCTGAATATTGAATATGTTTTTTATCCAAAAGGAGAACTCCCGGTTATTCTTCAAAAATCACAGCTGCCTGCCTCAACAACCGATGTTGGGAAGGAAATCGCTACAACGACCACGAATGGGAATGGCGGCTTTTCATTTTCCCTCAGTGCACCGCAAGGTATCCCTCGAATCAGTAAGGATACTTCAATTCAAATTCCAAATCGTGGAGCTGTGAAAGGCGATTTATACCGGGTAGTACGAGTTATTGTTCATAATGCTTATTATCGCAGTCCAGACTATAATGTACCGTTTAACACCGGTTCTAATATCGATGTCGGTACGATAATCGCTCAAGCCCGCAGATGGGATCTGGTTGTGCAAGTAGGGATTGCAGGACAATCAAACAACACAATACCAAGTGGAGCAATTGCATATCTATATCAGAAAAAAGTTTTCTCAGCCGCTCCGCAAGACATTGGCGACCTTAATCTCAAACCTCGTCCAATGTGGGGATCACGGACGTTAATTGCAAAGGATTCTGTCAGAAATGGGCAGGTTCTGTTTTCGTATCTTGTTCAGAATAAAATACCCGGAGATGAATATCTTGTCTTTATCAAAGCTCCGGGAATGTCCCAGATTGACTATGTCGATTCATTAACGGTAATGTATAGCGGGCAGCCAAATCAGAATTTGAATATATCTTACAATGACAATTCAATATTTACCGATGAGGTGAAAAATTACCAGACCGGTAAAGTCAAAATTAGTCTGAAATACATTTCAAGTAATGTAACCGGGCATTTGACCTATAGTTTTTTATGTCCTGCAATAATTCAACAATCGAATAATCTACAGTTGTCTCAACCCACAAACCAACAGCAAACAAGTCCCTCGAATACAGCACAGATTCAAAAGTCGACAAATCAGCCATCGAATATAACCCCTAACCTACAGCCGGCAAATCAACCCTCGAATACATTACAGATTCAAAAGTCAACAAATCAGCCATCGAATATAACCCCTAACCTACAGCCGGCAAATCAACCCTCGAATACATTACAAATTCAAAAGTCACCAAATCAACCATCGAATATAACCCCTAACCTACAGCCGGCAAATCAACCCTTGAATGTACACCTTCCGACAATGATGGTTCCTATTTGCAAACCACTTGCAGGTGTCCGGGCACGGCTGGTTCTCAAATACGTTGTGGTTCTTACTGATGGGACGGAAAGCGTTAGTACATCAGCCGATTTTCCCGATGCAAATATGGAACTTGGAGTAGCAACAAGTGATTCCTCAGGTACCGTGCATTTCTCTATGATGGTCCCCTACGGCTTTTTTGACAACTTAGGGACTTTTGGGTGTGTTGGACCAGGCATTGCAAATTGCAAACGTATCATACGCGTGATGATCGATAATCCCTACTATTGCAGTCCAAACTCCGATATTGTACTCAAACCATTGGATTCACAGGATTTTGGCACCCTCTGCTGCCAGGTGCGGACATTTCAGTTATACCTTGCGACCAGGGATGGCATCACAGACGATCCCATACCGTTTTTGTATGTGTACCTACTTCGTACGAAGCGTCCGCCGACTGTGCCCGAAGATGAGTGCCCCGATTATAATGATCACGTCACCACAATGGTGTACGGTAATATTACATTTGACGTTATTGCAAAAATAGAAACCGATACATGTCATTGGATCATGTTTGCTGGTCTTGTTAAAAATGATAAGAATAATACACAAGATGAATATTTACTATTATTAGAACCAAATCCAAAGGAAATGATAAATTATGATACAACCTATAGGTTTATAAAATTTGATTGTCATGGAGAACATGCTGTTTTCAATGATGAATATAACCAGAATACATACATAGACACATTGATCTGTAAACTTAAACCGCTTCCGCCGTATGTTTCTGCGACAGTCATTAGGAGTGATGGTGGGAAACCGGCATCTGGTGCATATGTTGAAATGAAGGATATTGTTGTTCTCAATAATTTTTTCAATCCCGATGAGCCAGTAAAAATTATTAAGTGTGGCTTAACAGATATTAACGGTTATGTAAAATTAGGTAATCTTCCAGCGAATCCTAACGGACCCGACCGAAAATTAACTATTAGTCTTTATGGTTTTGAGGATAAAGAAATTGATACTGTACCACGGATGCCGTTGGGGCGCAAATTTGATATACCATTATTATCAATCGATCCCGCAGGAAGTATTTATGGGGAAATAATTGATGAATCAGGTATCCCGGTTGATGCTTATGTTGGAATTGTTGGAGGCACTGAAGTAGAGACAGAATGTTCTCAGCAAATAAAAAATATAAAAGTTGGAGCAACAGAAGTTGGAACTACAGTTACTTCAGGAGCTGCCCAATTAGGACAAACCAAGATTGGACCTGCAGTTACTTCAGGAGCTGCCCAATTAGGGCAAACAAATATTGGACCTGTAGTTACGTCAGGAGCTACTCAATTAGGACAAACCAAGACTGAACCTGCAGTTACTTCAGGAGCTGCCCAATTAGGGCAAACGAAAATTGGAACTGCGGTAGTTAGCCAGCCTCTAATTTCCAAATGTCCAAAGTATGAATTTCATCTTCCGTCACCTAAAGGAAAGCAAATAATCCATATAACCGCAGGAAGCAAATATCTAGATACTGACACAACTATTAATGTGACGCAGGAAAATCAAAATGTCGGGAAACTTATCATCTATAAAAAACTTCATAGATTCCAGGTTATTGTTAAAACAATACCAAAAGTATATGATGACACGGCCTCTTTTGCACTTGAAGGTGCACAAGTTGATTTTCTGGGTCTCAATAATGTTTCGAAAACTACTGATTTAACTGGGATTGCGTATTTTGTTTTTGAAAGCGATGCCAGGGAATTTACTATTCAGGTGAAAGGACCACCGGATCGCGATCTTGAAACACAATTTGTGGCGTTGACCGATTCGTGTTCAAAGACCTGGCGAAAGGTTACAGTGACTCTTCCTATAGCCGGGCGTGTGATCGGAAAGGTCTACGTTGGTAAGAACAGACAGCCTGTAGAAGGCGCGCATGTATATATGGAGAGTCAGACAAATAATGAGGTTGCTAAAATTGAGACCTTTACAGATGCCGATGGATCGTTTATTCTTCGAAATGTTCCACTCGGGAATCATACATTTTCCGCAGCAAAGGGCGGTTCTTTTACTATAGGTGATTCCGAACGTGTTGTCGTTACTGATACAGGATTTGGAATATATTCTAAAGGCATCGGTTCGATACAAGGAGGAATTCTGAGAGAAATTAAAACAAATCAGCAGCCGCAGCAGCAGCAGCAGCTATTAATTAACCCTCAGTATTCAACAGCGGCAATTATTTATAATTTTAGGTCTATTGATTCATTACGATTTCTATTATCAGTCTATAAGGACATGGATATCGATCGGTTGCTTGGCATCCCCATCGAGGTTACACAGCTCAAGCAGGAAGGAGAAAAGGTTTCCATATGGGGTCAGTTTATTCACCTGCCGTCGAATAATCAATTCAGGATTGATTCAAGTAAGTTTCTTCAATTTTGTAATATCGCCATAGAACCGAGTAATAAACGTGATAGTATAAACATACCAATTGCTAAACCAGCATCAGGTGTTGTTCCAGTGGATGTTAGCATACTCGAGATTGATACAATTATGCAATCATTTAACGGCACCGTTACAGGCCAAAGCGGTACGCTCCAGGTAGAATATGTAAATAATACCGGATCGGGAATCATCCGGGGGAAGGTTGCAATTTATGCGGGCTCGTTCCAGACCGGAGGGGCAGTATCGTTTTCACATGATAGTGTTGTGTTGATGCTCCCCGGGACTTCAAGTGCAAACGAACGGATGAATGTGCCTGTTGTGGCGGCTTCGGAATCGGATCTTGCGAATGTTCCGGATGGTTTCAATGTTGTCGATATCAACGGGAACCCGCTCCGCTATACACTTTATACGTTTGATACAAGCGCGGTTGCTGATCCCAATGCATCGTTTGTTACTAATGGAGTATTGAAACTCGCTACACATCTCCATACAAATATTCCCACTATTTCACCGTCTGACCTTAATCTTGATATAGGTATTGTATCTATAACTCCTACCAATGTGCAATGCAATCCAAAAGGAGATGCAATTTCTATTCAAATTGAAAAATGGAAATTGATGAGCAAGAATTGGTCTTTTAATGATTATGGTTTGGTTCTCCATAATGATACATTAAAAACAGGAGTGGTAGATATTCCAATCATAAATGATTTTCCGATTTCTCCGACAAAATTAGAAACAGGTAGTTTACAGTTCGATTTTAGTAATATGAAGCTCGCAGGATTTGTTCCGATGACGATAACCGGTAATCCATTCTTTGTATATAACCAGTCTATAGGAATTGATAAACAGGGACACTGGTCTATTATGGTAGTACCGAAATCGGGTACAGAGGAATGCGCCAGAATTAATTCGCTTCCGGGTATGAATGCCGGCGATATTATTTCAATAGGTGATTTCTATGTGTTAAGCAATGGAGAAACCGGTATTACAGCAAATCAGAAAGCACCGGCTGTGACATTATATACTGTAGCTTCATTTAAACCACTTCAAGTAGTCGAGTATGAGGACCATATCGTTATTCAGGGGAACATGGATTTACATATTCCAAATTTAGGCGAACTGTACACGTCTATTACGTACACAAGGAATCCTGATCATAGTATCGCTTTTCTATTTATTCCGACACGAATTGAGTTCGATGTAAATGACGTTAAAATCACGATTCCCGGAGATGCTTCAATGCAATCTCTTGATCAGAAAGGATTTTTGGCCAAGGGGAATATTTCTGAAGAGAGTAAATTTAATTTTGCGATGCATTTTTATCGTACTGTCGATTCGACATCGCTTTGGGTCGATCCGGGTCAATCATTGAACATCTCCTCGACCGGTACCTCAAAATTTACAGGGGTCGTGGGTAACATGTTTGTTACGTCGGGTCATTGGAATAATTTTTACTTTGAGGGTGATCTCACAGGTGCAAACGGTGCTAACAGCCGAATGAAATTTACAGTATCTAATGAGATAATCGCCAATGATCAAAAAGTCGGCATAAGTGATTTCCCAATACCATTCGGCAAAATAACTCTGACGTATGATTTCGCTAATCACCGACTAATCGGGAGCGTGGATTTTTCGCAGGGAATTGATTTTGGATCAATGTATGCGGCCGGCTCGGCTGAGATTCTGATTGACGACGGCGGCTGGTATTTTCTTAGTGGTGCACATGTAAGAGTTGCCGGATTCGAGGGGTGGGCGGGGTTGATAATAGGTAATTATGAAATGACAGAACACATCAGAAGTGTTTTTGCAAATTATTCATGGGTATATCAAAATAAAGGAAGTTTCCCAGCAATTTTCCCGAATGTGATAAGTGGAATATATACCGAGGGAGCATTGGCACTGCCAAAAATTCCTGTTATTGGCGTTAATCTTGTCGTCGTCGATGCAGAAGCGGGGGTTCAGATTGGAGCCGATCTGCGGTTGAGTGTTATATTCGGACACGGAGCGACATTTGGTATCGGAGCTGATATCTTCGGACAAGCTTACGCACAGTTGGGTGCCTCAATCGTTATTGCTTGTGCCTATATTAATGTTTCGGTACCGGTTGATTTATCATTCGACGGGCAGATTTCGACGAATGGAGATTGGTCGATGGACGGTGATGCTTCGATAGGGTTGTGCGGTTCAGTCACTGTGGGGTGGGGGATTTGTGATTCCGATTGCAGCTGGTCGACCTGTGATACTGATTCATGGGGGGGATGTAAATATATCGGTCTGAGCGCACATATTGGTAGCGATGGTTGTTCGATCTCACCATATTTGAAGTAGACATCGGAAATAGAAAGAGAGAATTAACAATGAAAACAATAACATATCCATTCGTTTTCTGGATACTGATAGGAGTTTCGTGCGCTTTTGCTCAGCAGCCGGAGAAAAGCATTGCCATGGGTGGGGCGCGGGGAATTTTCATTCATGCCGGAAAGGATGTCGCTTCAACACTTTCACCGGTTAACGGGAAAATTGGATATAGAATTGAAAGAAAGAAAAAGCAGGAGAATAAATGGTCTCAATTGATAGATCTCGAAGGCCCTTCATCGGAAAATGATTTCATAAATCGCTTTCGTGAAAGCGCAAATCTGGTTCCGGACCCGCTTTCAGAGAATGAAGCGCCGATATCTCTCTTATGGGAAAAAATTAACAAATTGCATAGAATTGATTCGTTACACATGTGGAGTTCCGTTCTCCAAATACGAATAGCGTTGGGTGTCATGTACGTAGATACGACCGCTGAGAAAGGGGCACAATATGAATATCGTGTTTCCACTCTTACACAAGAAAGAAAAGTGGGAACAGTTGCGATTTCGGCACCGATATCGTTTCCCGAGAAAGTTCAGTTTGCCTCAGTGAAGTCGAGTCGTAAAACTGTCGATCGATATAAAATTGAAGTCAGGTGGAAAATCGGATACGGCAGGTCGCCGGCGGGTTTTTCTATTTACCGCAACGACGGACTGCAATCAGAGTTTCATCGGATTATGCCGAAGAGATTTTTTATTAGAGAAAAAGGTTCATTTTTGTATGTTATTCAGGATGAGTCGTTCCTGGGGCTACAAAATTATTCATATTATATCGTCCCTCACGATGCCTTTGGTAATGTCGGATTGCCGTCCGATACGGTTACTGTTGCTTCGACACCTATTTCTTCAATTAAGCTTCCTGAACGATTGCGGGCAGAAAGTCTCGATACTTTAGGCGGACTCCGTCTGCGATGGAAGTTGGATGAGCCTGAGGCGGTTAAAAACCTTCTGATATATCGGAGCGAGGATTGGGATACCGGATACCATCTGCTTGTGTCCGTTGCACCCAGGGATACAGAGTACATCGATCAGTCAGTCAAAGCAATGAAACGCTATTATTACTATATGACTATGAAAAGTCCGTTTGACGAAGAATCTGGAGCGACGGTGAAAATACTCGGATACTACAGAAGTGCTGATAAGCCTTTGCCGCCGCAGGATCTGCGCGGAGAAGGGATTACTAAGGGTGTACGTCTTCAATGGGACATGAGTTCTGAGGATGTAATCGGATTTTATGTATTTCGCGGAAGAGGATGGAGCGATTCTTTAGAGCAGATATCACGGTTAATTCCATATAACAAAAAAGGGATGACTTATATCGATACAAGCCGCTCGCTTGTCGGGAGTATATCTTATGTATATGCTGTAAAAGCCGAAAGTAGAAGTCATGTTTTGGGAAGTTTCTCAGAGAAAATATCTGTAAGGCCCTTGATACCAACAGAGCCCATCATGCCGTTAAGATTTACTGCTGAGTTGGACGGAAGATGTGTGCGTCTGCACTGGCTGGATATGAAAGCCATAGATATAAGTATTGCAGGATATTTTGTTCTCCGCCGTGAAAGTAATGATAAGGAATTGAAGAAGAAAGAATTTGTAAAAATTGTAGATTCACTTCTTCCCTATACTCAAAATTATTATATAGATAAGAGCATAGAGGAAGGCCATACATACGAATATGCGGTCCAGTCTGTCGATTATTTTAAAGGAAAAAGCAAGCTGAGCGCCGTCGAGCGTATTGTTGTTGGAATTGAATTACCGTTAGCGCCGGTTGCTGTTCAAGCCGAGGTAAGATCAGATGGTGTTTTCATTCAGTGGGGAGCTGTGGTTCATCCTAATATTGCATCATATAAAATTCACAGATCTCAGCTTGGAGGGAAAGAAGCCGTCATTGCAACTGTCAAACCGAACAAACTTGAATATCTCGATGATAAAGTCAAAAGTGGAACATTGTATTTTTATATTATAACAACAGTGTGGAAAAACGGCCGTGAGAGTATTCCGAGCAAAGAAATTACGATTCGTCCATAATAATAACCGGAAAGAGGATGCGCTTGTGCATCAGACGAGAATATCATACTGGTTCATGATCCTGTTCTTTTGCATCTGTGTCCGTGCAATCGTGTACGGACAAAATAAGACCGATCAGGTTATTTCAGATCGTACATCGAACCAACTACAACCCACCGCGCAGACGACCGATTCTTCTTCGCTGCTTCAGAAAGCATTTTCTTTCTACGGTGATGTTGGAACATATGGAGAACTCTACGGCGTGTCGGGGATCGAAAAACGGAGGCCGTCGGCTACCGGGAGAATATTTTTCCGTCCGACCATTTCAATATTCAACACACTTACTTTTAATTTCGATCTTTTGTTTTCTACGGAAGGAAATGCGGCACGTCAGTCGATGAATCAGATCGCGGTCCATCCTGAATGGTCATGGGGGCGTGCACACGCCGGTGATTTTGGTTTGCAACTTTCGGAACTGACAATGAACGGTGTCCCAATTCGGGGTGGTGGTCTCGAATTGTACCCCGGATTGCTCCGGTTTATGGCTGTCGGGGGGATGACGAAACGGGCCGTTGAAGGAAATGTTGTTGACGCATCCTTCGACCGGGTTATTGCCGGGATGAAGCTTGGAATAGGCCGTGAAGGCGGGGATTTTTTTGATATCAATGTCGTTCGTGCCTGGGATATCGGCAGTTCATTACCACCCCCACAGAATATCGATTCGCTTTATAAAAAGGATAGTACCAATGTCATTGACTCTCTTTATGCCACTACAGAAAATGATGCTTTTGTCACCACTCCGCAAGAAAATCTCGTTGCGGGAATCAGCACCGGTTTTTCGGTGTTCGACGGGATGGTGAAATTTAGTGGCGAAGCAGCCGGTAGCCTATATACAAGTGATATGAATGCAGCAGGTATTTCCGATAGTTCTTCGTTGAAATTAAAGGCATTCAAATCACTGAACTCATTGTACCACATACGGCTTAGCACTTCGGCAGATTATGCTCTTAAGACACAACTTTCACTGAATTTCCGCGTGTTGAATATCCATGCGGGATTTACCCGCATTGGAACGAGTTATACCTCGCTCGGATTGGCTTCTCAAATCAATGACCGACAGGGTGTTAACTTTGGTTTAATGACACAATTTCTCGACGGTGCCGTCGTCCTCACAGGCAACTATGATAATTCATCCGATAATCTTGTGAAGCAGAAGTTATATACAACCAACCGATCTTCGCTCACGGCAAATCTGGGACTCCGTCCGAGCGCCATCATGTATGTTATGCTGGTCTACAGATCTGACATCCTCGGAAACGACGCAACGAACGATACCATGAAAATTGACAATAAAATCGCTTCATATATGGCAAATGTTTCATTCTTTTTTACTTTAGGTACGATAAGCAATACACTGACGTTATCCGGTGCATATCAGAACTCGAATGACGGCAATATTTTAAGGGCTGGATATAATACCGGATCAACGAACTTGATGGTAAATATATCAAGTGCATTGAGTGCAGATCTGAGTGTCAGTCCGTTTGTCGGTTTTACGGGAACAAAAACAGGAGAGACAAAAACAAATCTTATGACATTTGGCGGCGGCCTGAACTACCGTGTATTTGATGGAAAATTAAATAACAATATTTCGATCTCAGCGAACAGCGGACAGGAAGCAAAAAATATTAGTATCCAGCTCCAGAGCAGTTATCCAATATGGATGAGCGATGCAGTAAGTTTAAGTCTGCGTTATACAAATGCCAGAGGAACTCAAACGAACTCTTTTAAAGAGAGCCTTGCTAGTTTGACCTGGACTCATAGATTTTAATCGACTGATTAATTGATATTAAGCGGGCAGTCAGGCATTTAAGCCGTTCAATAACCTCCCGTAAGGAATTTGCCCGAAAACTAGACACGTCAGAGAAAAAATATATCGCTCAATTCAAGGTTATTTTTTACACCGGGAGTGCATCAGCCAATGGTTGAAATGCGATCCGAGATTTAATTACACCTCTCGAGCCGAAGTGACATCCGGTCGGTTTCAGTCAATATGTGGAATAAAGTTTTTGAGGCGGCTGGAAAATAGGTGTCATAATGATTACATTTTGTTTACAGTATGAGTTCACTTCCTCGGTATTTTAGTATTACGAGTGTGTAGAAAAGTAATTTGTATTGGAAAGAGAAACTGTATGAAATATTTTTTAAATGTTATTTATTTCATATTTCTCTGTGCTATTGTGACGTCGTTGGTTCAATATACGTTATACAGCCAGACTAAAACCGAATCCTGGTTTAAAGTAAAACAAATTGCAGACAAAGTGTGGCGCATTGACGATCACGGCAGTGATAACATGTATCTTGTTGAAGGCAGGGATAAAGCCTTATTAATCGATGCAGGAACAGGCGTGGCTGATTTGTCCGGATGTATTAAATCCATCACCGCACTACCTGTCATTGTCGTCAATACACACGGCCATCTCGATCATTGTGGAAGCGATTACCAGTTTAAAGAGGTATATGCTCACCCCCTGGAATTTGAGATGATTAAATCTTATTGCGACGAAGATTATCATAGAGGAGCGGTTGAGAAAGTCGAAAATGACTCACCCCAACTCGCTCCGTTGTTGGTGAGGGATTTTGAAAATGTCGGTGTGCCTGACCTATTGCCTGTAAAGGAAGGTTTTATTTTCGATCTCGGGAAAAGGAAACTTGAGGTGATCGAGGTACCGGCTCATACAAAAGGAAGTATTTGTTTGTTGGATGCTGAGGATAAACTGCTGTTTACGGGAGATAACAACAATACCGTTGTATGGCTTTTTATGGATGGATGTATTCCGGTCGAATCCTATTTAATGATTCTACAAAAATTACAGCGGCGTTCGGGAGAGTTCAATACCGTTCTTTCAGGTCATGGTGAACCTATTGATAAGGAATTTATCGATGAACAGGTCGTCTGCGCTCAAAATATTCTAAGCGGCGCCTGCAAAGGAGAACCGTATAAAACCTTTGTCGATTATGCAAAAGTGTGTTACTATAAAAGAGCCGGGATTGCTTTTAATCCGGATAATCTCCGTGTGAAGTAAGAACATATTAAACTATACAAGCGTCGTTCCAATCACGGCTGTCGGTAAGTTGATCTATCACACCAAGGGCAAACGGCGAGCGCCATAAATATCATGTCTCAAAAAATTATTACAGTTACCTTAAATACTTCAATCGATGTTATAATTGAAGTCCCGCAATTTGCCGATAATGCCCTACTCGATGCAGAATCGTATACCAGAATTGCAGCAGGGAAAGGAATCAATGTCTCGCGTGTGCTTGCAGCGTTGGGCGAGAGGGTTCTGGCTATGGGAATCGTCGGCAAAAAGTCGAAAAAAGACTTTGCCTCCGTCGCATCACGGCGAATACAAACAAGTTTCGTCTATACAGAAGGATCAACCCGTAGGAATACAACCGTTATACAGAAACAGAATGGAGCTGCAACACATATCCGCTCAAAAGGGTATCAGGTTAATGACGCGATCATCTCGCGTATAAGGCGGAAACTAAAAAATGAGATTAATAAAAACGACATAGTTGTTTTTTGTGGAAGTCTCCCGCCTGGTGCAAACGATGGAGTGTACGGTGATTTCACTGAGCTTTGTGTTGCAAAAGGGGCTTTTGCGGTGCTGGATACATCCGGAATACCGCTACTTGAAGCGATCGCAGCAAACCCGCAAATGATCAAGCTTAATCGTGCTGAGTTTCAGACAACCTTTGGTGTAAGTAGTCGTGATGATGAGCAAGTTATGCTTAATCGAATGAATGTGTTGGTGAAGAAGGGTATTTCGTATGCAGCGGTAACGCTCGGCGCGGATGGTGTTATTGTACTAAAAGAAAATGAGAATGCTGCGATGAAGGTAAGTGTAGATTTGGGCCCTGAATACGCAAATCGGAAAGCAGTAGGATCGGGCGATGCATTACTTGCGGGATTTGTCTATGGGATAAAGAAGAAGTTGCCATACAGCGAAATGATAAGGTGGGGAGTAGCATGCGGTGCTGCGAACGTGCTGTCGAAAATTCCGGGCTGCATCAATATTAAGGATGTAGAGCGGTTGATGAAACGGGTGCGGCTTGAGCATATACAATTATAGGTCGAGCAGTGGTTCGGCAAGCTCGGCGAAGCCGTACTTTAGTGCACCACAAGTCTGCTCGACCTACATTGCGTGCAGTAACAGGAGGGCAACTCCAATGAATAAAGAATTTACTTTTAAACCCCTTACCCCCAAAACATGGGATAACTTCGTAGACCTATTCGGATCGAACGGCGCGTGCGGTGGATGCTGGTGCATGTGGTGGAGGCTGCGGCGATCTCAGTTCGAGAAACAAAAAGGCGCAGGAAATAAACGTGCCGTTAAAAAGATAGTAGATAATGGAGGCGTTCCGGGAATTATCGCCTATATGAATGGCAAGCCGGTTGCCTGGTGCTCCGTCGGTCCGAGAGAAGATTATACTTTGCTTGAACGTTCACGTGTTTTAGAGCGGGTCGATGAAAAAGCCGTCTGGTCTATTGTCTGCTTTTTTATCAGGAGGGGATTTCGTCGGCAAGGATATCTTAAACTGCTGATAAAAGCGGCACTTCAGTTTGCGAAGAAAAAAGGTGCGAAAATTGTCGAAGCATATCCGATTGCTCCGAAGAAGAAAACTGCCGATGTTTTCGTCTATACCGGTTTATACTCTTCATTCAAGAAAACCGGATTCGTAGAGATTGCACGCCGGTCGGAGACGAGACCAATCATGCGGTATTCCGTCAAATGATGATGCTGGTACAAGAGGGATGGTTGTCATGGTGAATCTAATTAAATATTCTTTTCTCGCTCTTTTCTCTATTGGTGTAATTACTCTCATGACCCCGGTTTCGGCTCGATCGGGTGAAGCGGTCGTGGGGGACATCCGGATTCAGGCCCTGTCCGATAATCTCATTAGAATCGAACAGAAAGGACCGATAGGATTCGAAGATCGAAACACATTTACCGTGGTCGACAGGAGCTGGTCAGGCGGATCGATCGATGTTCAAAAAGAGGAGAATAGGACGATCCTCACAACTTCGAAGTTCCTTGTTGAATTGCCGGCCAATTGTCGGTCGCTGGATGGGATTCTCATCCGGTCGAAGAATGGGAAGACTCAATATCAATTCAAAGGTATGCCGCCTTCTAGTTTTTTCCCGGGCCCTGTCAGTAGTGATCAATTTTGGATCCTCCCCGATAATCCTAGATTGATACCACCTGAATGGGGTGCAACACCAACGCCGGAAAAATTCAAGGATCATTCCACTTCCGGATGGGACACGACAAACGATGCACAGGATGTTTATGTTTTTCTTCTTGAGAAGGGGCAGTACAGCCGTTTCAGGAGCGATTTCCTGAAACTCACGGGTCCGATTCCCATGCCGCCACTTTTTGCTTTCGGTCTATGGGACAGTCGTTACCATCCCTATTCCGAAGAGACTGCGCTTCAAACGATCGAAACATATCGAAAGAAACAAATACCGCTCGATATGTTCGTTGTTGATACCGACTGGCGACTCGGTGCTTCTCATGGTTATACGGTAAACGATACATTGTTTCCGGATATGAAAAGGTTTATCGACAGAGCGCACGAGATGGATGTTCGTCTTATGTACAACGACCACCCGGAAGCACAAGAAAAAACAGCATTAGATCCTAAAGAATTTTACTATCGATGGAATGGACTCACAAGTCTGTTCGATAAGGGCATCGATGTCTGGTGGTATGACCGGAACTGGTTCACCGGACTCCATGAACCGATGCCGGGCATCAGCAAAGAGGTCTGGGGTATGCGTCTCTATCATGACATCACACAGAAGTATCATCCGGACAGACGTCCCATGATCATGTCGAATGTCGACGGTATCGACAACGGATTCTGGAATATACCATCACATCCGGCCTCTCATCGTTATCCTATCTGGTGGACCGGCGACCAAAAATCACGCTGGGAATATCTGGAAATGGGTGTGGCCAACGGGGTCAACAGCGGTACATCCCGTTTGATGCCATACGTCAATGAAGACCTCGGAGGGCATACGGGTGGTAATCCGGAACCGGATCAGTATGTGCGGTGGATTCAGTACGGAGTTTTTTCACCGATTACGCGTCTCCATTGCACACGCGGATTAACACGCTACCCCTGGGAATACGGAGAAGAGGCCGAACGCATTGCTTCAGAATACATACGGCTGAGGTATCGATTATTACCCACGCTTTATGCAGCGGCCCGCCGTGCATTCGAGGATGGCACACCCATCATGCGCCGCTGCGATCTGGAATGGCCCGATGAACCTGAGGCCAGACGGGACAAGCAGTTTTTCTTTGGAGAAGATTTACTGATCGCTCCTTTCGCACTCAGTAAAACAAAAGACATTCCCATGCCATCTGATTTTTTTCAGACCCTTGATGGAAAACCGGGGCTTATGGGTGAGTACTTCGATAATCAGGATTTAAAAGGGAAACCGGTTTTTATCCGCGTCGATTCCGTATTGAATTTTGTCTGGGGGACTGGAAGTCCGGATCCCCGGATTCCTCCCGATCATTTCTCGGTACGTTGGACAGGGACAATCCATGCTCCGAAAAAAGGAGGAATGTCGAAATTGAAAGTGATCTCAGATGATGGAGTACGTGTGTGGATAGACGATAGCCTTGTCGTTGATGCCTGGCACGATCAGGCTGCCACCGATTATCCGATAACAAAAGATTTAGAACCTGGTCGCTCCTATTCCATTAAGATTGAATTTTTTGAAAGTATGGGTGGTGCGCACTTCCAGGCAATACAGACTGTCGATGTTGAACAGGTCTTCAATGTCTGGATTCCACCCGGAAACTGGCAGGATATCTGGACAGGAAAAATACTGCAAGGTCCGGAGACGATCGTATTGAATCCCATCTTATGGAAATGCCCGATCTATGTCCGGATTGGTGGTATTATTTTTTCCTTACCGCAGATGCAGTATACAATGGAACATCCCTGGAATAGGATAATTATAGATGCTTTTATTCCGACGGAAAAAACTGCCGGTACTACCCGCGTACTGTACGAGGATGATGGTTTATCGCCCGAATATCAGAAAGGTGCTTTCTGTAAAACGCCGGTGAGTCTGACCAGAAGCGAGGAAGGTATACAGCTTGTGATCGACAGGAAACAAGGGAGTTATAACGGCGCGATTTCTTCACGGGACTGGGTTATTCGATTTAACTTGCCTGAAAACAATAAACCGGAAGACATCAAGGTGAATGGGGAAAAGCTGGAACCTAATTCATCGGATGGATTGAAACTGATCACCCTGACAGAACTTCAGGAAGAAGTTATGCCCTTTATTGGCGCAGGCAGCAGACCCCGTCCTATGGCCGGCCCGATTCTGGAATTGACCATCCATCAAAAAGATGTAAGGGAATCGATTCGGGTGTCTTTTAATGTGAAATAGAAAATAATTAAATAGCAGCCGATTGTGCTAAAAAGGAGGGAATGATAAAAGACACAATGAAGGCATTTATAAAAGGACTGGTTCCAGTCAAGTCGCAGCCGAGACTTAGATCAATATATGATAGGATATATTACTTTGGATTCAGGTATGAATGCCCGTTCTGCAATTCCTTTCTAAGGATATTTCTCCCGTCTGGTTTCAGGTTTCCCGTATTCAAGGAGAAAAGAATTGTCGGGGGCGGTTATCATCCGAATGTACGCTGCCCTGTTTGTGGTTCCAATAATAGGGAGCGACTTTTGTATCTTTTTCTTTTGCATAAAACAGATATTTTTAAGAAGCCTCAAAAGATACTACACATAGCTCCTGAAGCATGCGTGGAGGATAAATTACGGAATCAAGCCGCTGTAGACTATCTGACCGCAGATCTCCATTCGAAAAACGTCATGGTCAGGATGGATATAACGAATATTCAATTTCCTCATAATTCTTTTGATGCAATCATCTGTAACCATGTTCTGGAACATATAATCGATGATCGCAAGGCTATGTCCGAGTTCTATCGTACCCTGAAACCAGGAGGTTGGGCAATCCTGCAGGTACCTTTTTCATTATCGTTGGAGAATACCTATGAAGATTTTTCGATAACAACTGCAGCAGGTAGAGAAGAAGCCTTCGGTCAATGGAATCATGTAAGAATTTATGCAAAGGATTACAGGGGTAGACTCGAACAATCCGGCTTCAAGGTAAATGTTTTCAAATGGATAACTGAAGCTGAGGACTTTGGCGGCCATAAAAATAGGTTCAGTCTTGATGAGGAAGAATGCGTTTTCATAGCAAGTAAGCATGCAGAACCGTAGTAGAAAATATTCGTGAAATCTACAGAACCTACCAACCTTCAACCTTCAACCTTACACATGACCTTTACCTTAACCTATTTTTTACCTCTATCTTTCATTTTTCCCCTCTTTTAGCTATATTCAGTACACATTTTCTTAGAAAGCAGGTTTCCTTGTCCACTACTCTTAATATCCTCTTTGTCGGGGATATCGTCGGAACGCCCGGTCTTGAAATCACAACGAAACTACTGAAAGGATTCCAGGACAAATACCATATCGACTTTACCATTGCCAACGGTGAAAACATCTTCGAAGGGAAAGGACTCTCGGAAGAGCAGGCAAAACAATTATACGATCTCGGCGTCCATGTCATTACAACCGGCAATCATCTGTGGGATCGATGGCAGGCGCGTCAGCTGATAGCCAAGGACCGGAACGTTCTACGGCCCCTGAATTACCCGCGTGAAAACGGCGGCAACGGTTATGTTGTGTACGATCTGAACGAAAAGGGGAAAGTCGGTGTTCTTCATCTTCAGGGTCGGACGTACATGCAGCCGATCGACTGTCCTTTTAAAACCGCCGATTGGGCGATCAACAAAATTCATGAAGAGACAAAAGTCATTTTCGTCGATTTCCATGCCGAAGCGACCGCTGAGAAAATGGCAATGGCATGGTATCTTGACGGCCGGGTGAGTGCAATGATCGGAACGCACACTCATATCCCGACGGCCGATGCCCATATTTTTCCAAATGGAATGGCATATCAGACGGACTCGGGAATGACAGGTCCTTACGACTCCGTGATCGGATTAAAAAAAGAAATTGCATTACGGCGTTTTATTCATCAAACCCCCTATAAATTCGAGATGGCATCGCATGATGTGCGGTTCTGTGCTGTCTATGTGCAAGTAGACATAGAAAGCGGGAAAGCACTTCAGATCGAGCGCATCATTTTCCCGGAATACTGATCAGAAGGATAAGCTATGCAGGCAGAACTTATCGACGGAAAAAAAATAGCTGAAACGATTCGACGAGAAGTAACTGCTGCGGCAGAGGTTCTCAAGTCCCAGCGTGGTATTGTTCCCGGATTGGCTTTCATTCTCGTCGGCGACAATCCTGCATCCCAGTCGTATGTGCGGATGAAAGGAAAGGCTTGCGAAGGATGCGGGTTTTATTCCGTCACCGAGCATCTCGCTGAATCGACCACCGAAGAACGTCTTCTGCAGTTGATTAATAATTTTAATCAAGACCCAAAAATACACGGAATTCTTGTCCAGGTACCGCTCCCGAAACATATACACGAGCACAGTGTCATAGCGGCCATTGATTATAGAAAAGATGTCGATGGATTCCATCCCATCAATCTGGGACGGTTGGTGATCGGTCAGGATACATTTCGTCCGTGCACACCATGGGGTGTGCAGGAGCTTCTCATCCGTTCTAATGTTCAAACGAGCGGTAAACATGTGGTTGTTGTCGGACGGAGCAACATCGTCGGGAAACCTGTAGCCAATATTTTACTTCAAAAGGCTGCAGGAGCGAATGCAATCGTAACTATATGCCACAGTGCCGCGACGGATTTAGCATACTATACGTTACAGGCGGATATTCTCATCGCTGCAATCGGTAAAGCCGAGATGATTACAGGCGATATGATAAAGCAGGGGGCCGTCGTAATCGATGTCGGAACGAACCGCGTTGACGATCCCTCCTCGCCCAAAGGCTACAGACTTGTGGGCGACGTGCATTTTGAATCGGCAAGCAGGGTTGCATCGAAAATAACGCCATCGCCCGGCGGTGTGGGACCCATGACTATCGCAATGCTGATGAAAAACACATTGCGGGCGGCACAAGGAGACATACACTGGTGAGAAAAGCTCTTTGAATTGATGATTGACGATTTCTCAGTGCTGTCCAAAATATATTATTATTAGTTGATAATCCCCTCAAATATATTACTTAAGGTATAGGTATTTCGATTTATAAATTGGGGTCAAAGAAAACATGGTTATTTCCATAATAAATAATTTCTTGACGATAAAATCGCTGGCGTGTAGCGGGAAGAAGGGGAGCCGTGTGTAGGCGCAATTTCGTGCGTTTCGATCGAGGCTTATAAAAACTATCGACTGAATATTTCTTAGATTAAAGGCCGAGATCGACGGACTCGAATGTGCCATCTCAACAGTGTGTGCTGGAGGCCATCTCATGCGGGTTGCGATTTTGTCAGCGCATATTAACGAACTTAGATTTTATTACCAGTGCGCAGTACCTTTAGGTGCCGGTTTTCTTTCTGACACTTTCTTTTCAAAAAGAAAGTGTCAGAAATACTCTTACTCTTTTATAAAGTTAAAAATCTTTATATGAATTTTCACCGACGAAATTCCATCAGTGTGATTTATCCATTACAAACAGAAATGGCCATTTCTATTCATCAATCATCAATCCGCCTTCTACCGACATCGTCAGTATTCGGCGGACAGGTCAAAAATCATAAATCTCTTGGCGCTTTATATTTCGTTTTTTCAATAGCAAGGAAACAGCCATGAACATCGGTATTGCAAAAGAGAATCCGCTTCGCGAACGTCGTGTTGTTTTGACACCGGCCGCGGTCCAGTCGCTTGTCAGAGAAGGGCACACCGTCTATTTCGAGAAAGGGGCGGGAGAACGTGCACGTTTTTCGGATACAGACTATCTTGAGGTCGGCGGAAATATTGTATACTCTGCCGAAGAGGTGTACGGCCGTTCGAATATCGTATTGAAAATTACTCCGCCGACGGTGGAGGATATCGAAAAGCTGAATGCGGGTGAAGTCATTCTCTCCTCATTGAATCTTCCTGTTGCGGGCAGACGGGTGACCGAGAAACTCCTTGAAAAAAAGATTACCGCAATTGGATATGAATTGATCGAAGACAATGACGGATCGCTGCCGGTATTGACCAGTATGAGCGAAATTGCCGGTCAGATGGTAATTCCGATTGCCGCGCGATTTCTTGAAAGCGGAAATGATGGGCGCGGAATACTCCTCGGTGGTATTGCGGGCGTACCGCCTGCGGCTGTGGTGATTCTCGGTGCCGGCACGGTAGGTCAGGCTGCAACACATGCCGCCCTCGGAATGGGGGCACAGGTCATTGTTGTGGATAAAGATGTGAATCGACTCCGGCGTTTTGAAACGATTTTCCAACACCGTATCACGACGGCGATTGCCAACCAGTACGCAATTGAACGCGGAGTCCAATTCGCCGATGTATTGATTGGTGCGGTCATGGTGAAGGGTGAACGAACACCGCATCTGGTAACTGAAGAAATGGTGAAGACAATGAAGCGAGGAGCGGTGATCATCGACGTATCGATCGATCAGGGGGGATGTATTGAGACAAGCCGCCCGACGACACACGACAATCCGGTTTTCGTGAGACACCATGTTATACATTATTGCGTCCCGAATATCGCGGCAAGTGTGGCACGGTCGGCAACATATGCGCTTACAAATGCGCTACTTCCCTTCGTTCTGGAAATTGCGAAAAAGGGGATAACCGAAGCACTCCGTGATAATCGTGGACTTGCTGCCGGTGTATGTATACATAACGGGATATGTACGAATAGTCATATCGCATCGTTCTATCAACTCCCAACAAAACATATTCTCGAAGCCTTATAATATGAACTGGATTGAGAGTTATAAAGGAAAAGTTGTCGCAATCGAGGAAGCTGTTCAATCCGTGAAAAGCGGCAACCGTATCTTCCTGAGCGGAAACGCGGCGACCCCGTTTGAATTTCTCCAGGCTCTTGCGAAACGGAAAGATGAGCTGCAGTCGGTACAGGTTAACCATCTGCTAATGGTCGGTGAAGATCCGCTGTCGCAGCCGGGAATGGATTCGCATTTCCGGCATAATTCTTTATTTGTGGGACCCGCCGATCGTCCTGCTATTGGTGAAGGAAGAGCAGATTATGTTCCTGTCTTTCTTTATGAAATCCCGTCTCTATTCACACAGCGGCTTATTCCTCTTGATGTTGCGCTCGTTCATGTTACACCGCCGGATGAGCACGGCTTTATGAGTCTTGGTGTGGAATGTGTTGCATCAAAAGCTGCCGTTGAGAGTGCAAAGATCGTCGTTGCCCAAGTAAATGAGAGAATGCCGCGTACACTCGGCGATTCATTTATACACGTCTCGCATGTTCATAAAATAGTCGAGTGCACACGAGAGCTTCCGGAACTCCATAAAAAAGGATTTTCCGAGGTCGAGCAGCAAATCGGCCGGCATATAGCGGGATTGGTCGAGGATGGTTCGACAATGCAAATGGGAATCGGCGGAATATCGGATGCAGTGCTGGCGGCACTAGGTGATAAACGCGATCTGGGTGTTCATACAGAAATGGTCTCCGACGGAATTGTCGAAATGATCGAAAAGGGGGTCATCACCAATTCTCGAAAAACAAAACATGCCGGCAAGGTCATCGGAACATTCATTTACGGTTCCAAATCACTTTATGACTTCGTCGATAATAATCCGCTGTTTGAAATCCATCCCTGCAACTACACAAACGATCCTTTCATTATCGCTCAGAACGAAAAAATGGTGGCAATCAACTCGGCGATCGAGGTCGATATTACCGGACAGGTATGCTCCGATTCCATCGGCCATAGAATTTACAGTGGATTTGGCGGACAGCTCGATTTCATCCGCGGCGCTGCGTATTCGAAGGGAGGCAAACCCATCATTGCTATGCCTTCGGCAACAAAGAACGATACAGTTTCGCGCATCGTAATCTCGTTAAAACCGGGAGCCGGTGTGGTAACAACGCGCGCTGATGTCCACTATGTTATTACCGAATACGGAATTGCATATCTTCATGGGAAGAATATTCGCGAGCGCGTACAGGCACTCATAAATATTGCACATCCGAAATTTCGCGATGAATTGACACAGCAAGCCCGGGAACACCGGTTACTATAAAACTGCAAAGTCTGCCGACACGATGGAAAAAATAACCGTTGTCCTTCCATATTCGCCGGAAGTATCTTCAGGTTCAACGCTCCAGCAATGGAGTAATTCTCCGCTCGTTGCAGAGATCATCATTCTCCATCGGGGTGATTACCGCGCTTCGCATCCTAAAACCCGAGGATTTGCGTGTGATTCCCTTACTTCGAGGAAAGTACTCACACAACTTCTCAGTAAAATCTCAACGCAATACCTTATCTTTATATTGCGTTCTGACAAGGTCACACTCGGTCAGTTTTCACTCGAACAATTGTTTGCCACGGCCGAGAATACCCGTGCTGGCCTTATATATGGAGATTATAATGAAATCAAGGATGGGACCATTCTCCATCATCCTCTTATCGATTACCAGCTCGGGAGCGTCCGTGACGAATTCAATTTTGGTAATTTGCTTTTTTTCTCCATAGAAGCAATTCGCCGGGCTTTTATCAATCATGGCTCATTACTCGATACAGTCGCCGCCGGTTTGTATGATCTCCGTTTGAAAGTATCTATCGACTCACCGATCGTCCATCTCCCCGAATATCTTTATACAATGGACGAGAGTGACACAAGAATACCGGATGAAAAAATGTTTGATTATGTCGATTCACGAAACTGTGAAAGCCAGATCGAAATGGAGGAAGTTTTTACCGCGTATCTCAGGCGCATAGGTGCTTTTATCGAACCGTCGACGCTCAAACATTGCGGGGGTACCGGCATTTTCCCGGTTGAAGCCAGCGTAATTATTCCAGTGCGTAACCGTGAAAAAACAATCGCTGATGCTCTCCAAAGCGCACTTTCACAGAAGCTTGCCGTTCCATGGAATATTATTGTTGTTGATAACCACTCGACTGATTCGACATCGGCTATAGTGCATGAGATTGCCGTCGAAAATCAACGGATTATTCATCATATTCCGCAACAGATGGATCTAGGTATCGGCGGATGCTGGAATGAGGCGATTTCATTGGCTTCATGTGGTAGACACGCAATCCAGTTGGACTCAGATGATCTATACGCATCCGAGAACACCCTGCAGATGATTCTCGATGTTCTTCATCAGAAAAGGGTTGCTATGGTGATCGGTTCATACAGGCTTGTGAATTTTCACCTCGAAGATATCCCACCGGGGATTATAGATCATCGTGAATGGACTCCTGAAAACGGCCATAACAACGCACTCCGGGTCAATGGACTCGGAGCACCACGTGCTTTTTATACCGGTGTGGTCCGGGCATTGCGGTTTCCGAACGTCAGTTACGGCGAAGACTATGCCGCCGGCCTTGCCATTTCACGGCAATATATAATTGAAAGAATTTACGAGCCTCTCTATCTCTGCCGCCGCTGGGAAGGGAACAGCGATACAGAGATAGGTGTTGACAATATCAATAGAAATGATTATTACAAGGATACAATTCGTTCGACGGAAATCCTTGCCCGGCAAAAATGCAATTTAATGCAAGAATAAAGGAAGATCACGATGAACATCGTTGTCCGACAATTGGAGGTGCGCGACATACAGGCGGTACGCCATGTTACATGGGAAACCTGCGTTGCGACTTATGCGTCGTTTATCCCGGAGGCCGATCTGCGCGCCTATTTTGATATAGAATACAGTATCACGGCACTCACCGAACTCTTTAAAAATCCGGACATAACAGGATATATCGTCGAAATCGATGAAGTAGTTGCCGGATTTACATGCACGGAATATAAAAAGGATAAAAATCGGTTTTATATTTCATCTCTCTATGTTCTACCGATTTATCAGGGAACCGGATTAGGACAAAAGCTGCTTGAAATCGCGGAACGCAAAGCCCGTCAATATGGGATCGATAGGGTGTGGCTGGGTGTGATATCAGATAATATCACAGTGTTTTCGTGGTACAAGAAACTCGGCTTCGAATTCATCGAAGAGTCACCATTATTAATAGGGAAAACGAAAGTTGTGAATCGCATCGGATATCGCGTCATTCCTCCGGAAACAGCATCGCGTGTCAGTGGAACCCAAAATAATAAACGATAGCGTATCATCATAATAATTCTATCTCCTTGATCTACGAGAAAATTTTCGCATCATATCCTTCTGCCGGCACATCGTTCAGTACACTCCCCGAGCTCTGTGCAGCATTGTTGGATGAACAAAAATCGTCGTGGCCGTTGTTGCATGAAGGGTGGAACGCACTGAAAAGCAGTACGACCCGTGAAATTGTGTGCAAGGGTTTTTCGGTTCGCGTGCAATATAATCCAAAACGAATTATCAGTACCGGAGCAAAACTTGATGAACAGTCGATTCGCGGACGGGAGTGTTTCCTCTGTTCCAAAAATCTCCCTGAAGAACAAAAAGGAATTCTCTATGAGGAAAAATTTCTGATTCTCGGTAATCCTATCCCCATTTTTCAGCAGCATTTTACAGTTGCGTACATAGAGCATATGACGCAGGCATTTAATCCCTTTGTCGATGATTTTCTGACTCTGACCGCTGCGCTCAGTCCGGCTCTGACACTTTTTTATAATGGACCTCGATGTGGTGCTTCGGCCCCCGATCATATGCACTTTCAGGCCTGTTCTTCAGGTGTAATACCGATTGAACGTGATATCATGGATATATCAAAAAGACTACCTTTAAGAACGGTAAACGGTGTTACTTTTTCCACCATCGAGGATTACGGCCGCGGAGTGATTTTGATCGAATCGAACGATCTGAAAAATTGTGCACATATGATACGTCAATTAGAAAATATCATGCAAGAGCCGGGTAACGATCCCGAAGAGCCGATGATGAACATACTCGGTCTATATCAGGACAGGAAATGGAGCATTGTGGTTTTCCCGCGCAGGAAGCATCGCCCTTCAGTGTATTTCAAAAATGAGCGTGTCGTGATAAGCCCGGCCGCCGTCGATATGGGCGGATTTATCATCACACCGATTGAAAAGGACTATCGAGGCATCGAGGCAAATCTGATTGAGTCGATCTATCTTGAAGTCGGTGTTTCGACTGACATCATTAAAAAGTACATCGAAAAAATATGAACGAACCGATCATAAAAGTCGGACTTCTCGAACATGCATCCGTCGTCCGTGGGACATTCGAGGGCAAATTTGAAGTGAACAATGAGTTTACCCTTGAAGGAAGTTATGAGGTCCGTAATGATCACGGATTGGCTGTTATCATCGATAGGATGGGGAAGCCGTACGCCCGTGGTAATGAGATAAGGTGTCGAGCAGAGTCCGGATCGCGCTGTCGTATTCACGATATGATGATCGGGCAAAAATTTCACTGGGAAAGAAGGGAAGATCAGGTTTTCGACGGAAATTTTCTCTTTCTTAATCAACCCGATGGTACTCTGATAGTCATCAACGAGATTCCGCTTGAGCAATATCTGGCAAGTGTCATTTCGTCCGAAATGAGCTCATCGGCACCCTCCGAATTTTTACAGGCTCATGCCGTGATCTCGCGAAGCTGGCTCGTAGCGGTGATTGAGAAGGGGAGGAGTATGACCGGACCGGCGGCTCTATGTACGATACAAAAAGAGGGGGAAATCACGCGCTGGTATGGACGTGAAGATCATCTCGATTACGATGTATGTGCGAACGATCACTGTCAGCGTTATCACGGTCTTGGCCATATTCGATCGGAATCGGTTCTTGCCGCCGTTCAGAAGACACGGGGGAAGTTTCTCGTGTACGATGGAAAAATCTGCGATGCACGGTATTCGAAATCCTGCGGCGGGTGGACAGAAAATTTTGAGAATACATGGGAAGATATTCCGGTTCCATATCTGGTCAGTGTGAATGATTCATCGTTGAATCGCATTCCGCTGAAGACCGAGAAAGAATCGACCCAATGGATATTGTCGACGCCGGAGGCGTATTGCCATACAAACGATGAATCGATCCTCAGAAATATTCTTCCTTCGTTTGATCAGGAAACAAAGGATTTTTACCGATGGCGAGTGGGCTACGAACGCGAGGAACTCGAAAATATCCTTCTTGAAAAATCAGGAATCGATTTCGGTACGGTGATGGATATTATGCCGATACGGCGCGGCTCCTCAGGACGAATCATTCAATTGCGGATATGCGGAACGAAACACACTATCATCGTGGGTAAAGAGCTTGAAATACGCCGTTGGCTTTCGAAAACTCATCTCAAGAGTTCGGCGTTCGCTGTTGAAATAGTACACGGTGCAAAAAATATTCCGCAGAGATTTATTTTCCATGGAGCAGGATGGGGACACGGCGTCGGCTTGTGCCAGATCGGTGCGGCGGTAATGGCTATGCATGGAGTGAATGCAGAAAAAATCCTTCAGCACTATTATCTCGGCGCGGCGATACGGAAACTTTATTAACGAAAGAAATGAAATGAGCGGGTTGCGGAATAATAGTTCAGAAATCATTCAAAAAGATCGGATAGCCGGCCTCTGGGTTTCTGTCCTGTACTTTGCTGAAGGATTTCCCTTTACGATCGTCAACCAGACGTCGATTGTCTTCTTTAAAGCTCTCGGAGCGAGCAATCAATTTATCGGACTGACGAGTTTCCTCTACCTTCCGTGGGCACTCAAAGGTCTGTGGGGTCCTGTAGTCGATTTATATTCCACTAAGCGACGTTGGATTCTTGGTGCCGAGATTATATGTATCGGACTCTTTCTCGCTGTTGCCCTTGGAACTCTCAAAACATCGGTTATTACCGTTTCGATTGTCTGTTTTGCATTGATCGCTTTTGTATCTGCCACTCACGATATTGCTATCGATGGCTTTTATCTCGATGCATTGAACAAGGATGAACAGGCATTATATTCCGGATTTCGTACGACCGCCTATAAAATATCGTGGCTTGTAGGGAATGGTGTACTCATTTTCCTTGCCGGCTTTATTGCCGATGGTTATGTTGCCGGTTTGAATGATGCCGGAGAAAAGATTTATCAATACGTCAAGCTCCCTTTTATAGACCGGATGTTCTCATTTCATCCCGTTCAATTCGGATGGGCGGTGGCATTTGGACTATCGGCTTTTATTTTCCTCATCATTTATATTTTCCAGACCCGGTATCTGCCATACCCCCCAGGCGGGATAAAACAAAATGCGTCTGCCGGCAACCGATATCAATTCTTTAATGCGTTTAAAACATATTTTGCACAGGAACACATCAGCTGGATCGTGACATATGTGTTGATCTTTCGTCTCGGTGATGCTTTTATGCTTAAGATGGCTCCTCCATTCTTGATGGATTCCGCTTATAAAGGCGGAATGGGGATATCCACGGCCGATATTGGAATTCTCTATGGTACAGTCGGAGTGATATTTCTCCTCGTTGGAGGAATTCTAGGCGGATATCTTGTATCACGGCATGGGTTGAAACACTGGATGTGGCCAACCGCACTGCTTCAGAATTGTGCAATTGTAATCTACTGGCTTCTGGCCATCACCCGCCCTTCGATGTCATGGGTCTATATTGCTAATTCATTCGAACAATTCTCGTATGGAATGGGCGTCTCTGCATATACGATTTTCCTGATGCGGACTGTCCTGCCGGAATATCGTGCCTCGCATTATGCCATTACAACGGCGTTTATGGCCGCAGGGATGCTTATCCCGGGCGTAGTGAGCGGGTATCTCCAATCATGGATGGGATATCAAGATTATTTCTTAATGAGTTTTCTGGTTGCAGTTCCCGGACTGGCGACCATATTCTTTTTACCGCTGGAAGAGAAAAACTGAATAATTTTTAGATGAGGAGTGGAAAAATTTTCTATGTGTTATCGATTCATTCTTGTCACCTTGCTGTTGATGGGAATTTGTTGGAGTTCGTCGGGTGGAGTCCTTAATTCTGAAAATCCACCTCAACCTAAAAAGCATGTTCTACGCTGGTTGAATCCCAACAAGGCGGGCATTAATGGTAAAAAACTGGCATTGGTCGATACAATCATGTGTAAGGCAGTCAGAGATTCAGCTTTTCCCGGAGCCGTACTTCTGGTTGCTAAAGACGGTATGATCGTTCATCATAAAGCATACGGTCATCTTGAATATGGAGCGAATGTAGAAAAGGTCGACACGAACACCATATTTGATATAGCTTCGCTCACAAAAGTGATTGCAACGACGAATGCCTGTATGCGTTTGATCGATGAACGGAAGTTGAGATTGAAAGATCGGGTCGTTAAGTATCTTCCTGATTTTGGAAAGAATGGGAAGAGTAAAATCACGATTCAAAATCTTCTTCTCCATAATAGTGGACTTCCCGCCTGGAAACCATTCTATCGGAATTGTCATGATCCAAAATGCCTTCTTGATTCGATTTTTGCCTTACCGCTTGTCGCAGCAACCGGAGATTCAACTATCTACAGCGATTTTGGTTTTATCGTGCTCGGAAAAATTATCGAAAAGGTATGTGCAACGACGCTTGACAGGTATGTCGATTCGGTATTTTTCCGACCGCTGGGTATGTGGACAACGATGTATAATCCACCGGCAAATTTGATTTCGAGGATTGCCCCCACTGAGATCGATACATTAAGGGAAAAATCAGGGAAGGCTATACGCGGCCAGGTTCATGATGAGAATGCGGCTATTCTTGGAGGTGTCTCCGGTCATGCCGGTCTGTTTTCGACGGCATCTGATCTGGCCATTATTCTTGAAATGATTCGAAATGGTGGAGAATATGGAGGAAAACGTTTTATACGAAAGGCGACAGTCGAGCAATTCATCCATAGACAATCACAGAAAAGCACTCGTGCTCTCGGTTGGGATACAAAAAAGCCGCAGCGTTCATGGGCCGGAGAACTCCTATCGAACAAAGCTTTCATTCACGCGGGCTTTACAGGAACATCCGTGGTCGTCGATCCACACTGCGGCGTTATAATAGTTCTTCTTACAAATAGAGTATTTCCTACGCGGGAAAATGAGAAAATTGCCGAAGTTCGCCCAAAAGTTCATGATGGTATTCTAGGAGCTTTGAAATAATTGATTCTCTCGCCATTTTTGGGTAAATTTCAATGATTTGAACAAAAAGGGTATGATGAATAATATAAAAAGTGCAAACTTAGTTATAGGAATTGACGGGGGCGGGACAAAAACAGTAGCGCTTCTGGCCGACGAATCAGGTGATGTGTTATCGGAAGAAGTTGGTGGACCATCAAACTTCCACATCATCGGTGTTGAAGTTGCCGCAAAAACTCTGGTGAAACTAATAAAGACCTGCTGCACAAAAGCCGGTTGTGCGACGGATATGGTCGCGGTTATCGTAATGGGATTAGCCGGAGCCGGCCGGTTGCCTGACCAGGATCGTGTGGCGGAAGGAGTAAAAAAGGTTGCACGTTCCCGCCGTCTTAAACTCAATAAAATCATTGTTGAAAGTGATGCACGAATCGCGCTCGAAGGAGCTTTCCGTGGGGCTACCGGAATAGTTATGATAGTGGGGACTGGATCTATCGCGGCCGGAAAAGACAATGATGGCACTATTCATCGAGTCGGCGGCTGGGGGCGTACCCTTGGCGATGAAGGGGGCGGTTATTTCCTGGGTCAGGAAGCTCTTATCGCCGTTTTACGGCAGTATGACGGACGGGGAGAATCAACAATACTCACAGATTTGATTGCCGGCAAACACCAGCTCGAAAACGTCGAAGCAATCATCGCCGCAGTGTATAATAAAACAATCGATATAGCATCACTCGCTCCGGATGTAATCGAAGCAGCCCGGGAAGGGGATCGGGTGGCCGAGAAAATTCTTCAGCGCGGGGCTGTTGAAATCGAAGAACATGTCCGCGTCTTAAGCTCGAAACTCAATTCCACCCAAAAAATTCATACCGTCCTCCTCGGCGGACTGCTCTCGGGTGACAACCTGTACTCAAAAATTGTTCGAGAAAAAATATCCGGATCTTTGCCGAACGTTCAGATACAACCCGCATTGGTATCGCCCGGGTATGGTGCCGTTCTTATGGCGTTATCAGCTGCTCGGACGGGCTGACGTTCAAAATATATTCATTGGCTGGTTCGAACCTCTGCCACGCGATTTTTAATTATTGCTTCTATTTGTTTTTCGATGGAGACCGATATGGCACGGCAGCAGTTTAAGAACAAGATATATACCGATTGGTCAAAAAAAGAAAATCGGTCCAGGATGGAGAAAGCGATCGCGAAGATCGAATCGGAATTTAACAGGGAATATCCAATAATCATAGGGAATGAACAGGTCATTCTCGATGCGAAACTAACATCATATAATCCGTCTAATCCCAGCCAGGTCGTAGGGGTTTTTCAAAAAGGGGATCGAGAGGAAGCTCTAAAAGCGCTGAATGTCGCATTGAACGCTTTTGAAACATGGCGCTGGGTTGATTACCGCAAACGGGCTGCGTACCTCTTCAAAGCCGCAAAAGTAATGCAGCGTCGAAGGTTTGAAATCAATGCGACAATGACTCTCGAAGTTGGCAAGACATGGCCCGAGGCCGAAGCCGACACATCGGAAGCAATTGATTTTCTTGAGTTCTATGGCCGCGAGACGCTCCGCTATGGAGCCAAACAACCTGTCGTGCAGCTCAAAGGTGAGCGCGATGAACTCATATATGTTCCGCTCGGGGTGGGGTTGATCGTCCCGCCATGGAATTTTCCACTGGCAATTCTGACGGGAATGACGATGGCTGCCGTTGTCACCGGGAATACGGTGATTCTGAAACCTTCATCCGATTCGCCTCTGACCGGGTGGCGACTCATGGAAATTCTCGATGAAATTAAATTGCCGGAGGGAGTGGTGAATTTCGTGACAGGCCCGGGGGCAACGGTCGGTGATACGCTTGTGGCACATCCGAAAATCCGTTTCATCTCCTTCACCGGATCAAAAGAAGTCGGCATCCGCATAAATGAACTTGCAGCAAGAGTGCAGCCAGGGCAGATCTGGCTGAAACGAGTCGTGGCCGAAATGGGCGGTAAGGACTCGATGATTATCGACGATCAGGCGGATCTTGATGAAGCCGTTGCGGCGACAATTGTCTCTGCATTTGGATTCCAGGGGCAGAAATGTTCGGCTTGTTCGCGTGCAATCGTCGTTGAGAAGATATATGATGAATTTATTGAACAACTGAAAAAGCAGATAGAGACGATTAAAGTAGGCGATGCAAAAGATTTTTCGAATTACATGGGTCCTGTTATCAACAAATCTGCGAAGGAAAATATACTGAAGTACATTCGCATCGGGCTCGCGGAGGGAGGACGCCTGATTACGGGTGGAGGGGAGGTACCCGGTGATGGATATTTCATTGAACCGACAGTGATTGCTGATGTCGATCCGAAAGCAACAATAGCGCAGGAGGAAATATTCGGCCCCGTCCTTGCGGTAATTAAAGCAAAAAATTTCGACGAGGCACTTGCAATTGCCAATAATACTGAATTTGGCCTCACCGGCGGGATTTTTACACGCAACAGAAAGAAGATAGAAAAAGCAAAAGATATCGTCCATGTCGGAAATTTCTATATAAATCGTAAGATCACCGGAGCAATGGTGGGGGCACACCCGTTCGGCGGATTTAATATGTCAGGAACAGATTCAAAAGCGGGCGGACGCGATTATCTGCTTCTCTACCTTCAGGGTAAATCCATTGCGGAAAAAGTGAAATAAGCGATGTGAGTCGGAGACCGTTAGATACCGGGATGTCGTGAGGGAGATGTTATGAAGATTCATGAATATCAGGGAAAAGAAATTCTGAAGCGATATGATGTTGCGGTGCCAGAAGGCGGCGTGGCTTTTTCTCCCGATGAGGCAGTCAGAGTAGCTGAGTCCCTTGGAGGCTCTGTGTGGGTCGTGAAGGCACAAATTCATGCCGGTGGGAGGGGAAAGGGAGGCGGTGTCAAAATTGCAAAGACTATCGAGGAAGTTCGGCAGCTTGCAACACAGATGATCGGAATGAGCCTAGTGACACATCAAACAGGCCCCGAAGGAAAAATTGTCAAACGTCTTCTCATTGAGCAGGGAATCTCGATTGCACGCGAACTCTATGTCGGCATCACACTTGATCGTCAGCGCGCCCGGAATGTGGTGATGGCTTCCACCGAAGGAGGAGTGGAGATTGAAAAAGTGGCGGCCGAGATTCCTGAAAAGATATTAGAAGAGTATGTCGATCCTGCCGTCGGGTTTCAACGATTTCAGGCACAGATACTTGCATTCGGACTCGGTCTGACGGGCGAAGCGCTAAGGTTGGGCGTAAGATTTCTGATGGCACTCTATAAAGCGTATGAAGGGACTGATGCTTCACTGGCAGAAATCAATCCTCTCGTTGTCACTGATAACGGGAAAGTGCTGGCATTAGATGCAAAAATAAATTTCGATGACAGTGCGCTTGGTCGTCATCCGGATTTTGCCCGGCTTCGCGATTTGGATGAAGAAGATCCGCTCGAAGTCGAAGCATCGAAATCGAATTTGAACTATGTCAAACTCGATGGTAATGTCGGCTGTATGGTAAATGGTGCAGGACTCGCCATGGCGACTATGGATATCATCAAACTTGCAGGAGGAGAACCAGCAAATTTCCTCGATGTCGGCGGCGGTGCGAATGTCGAGACGGTGGCGGAAGGATTCCGGATTATCCTCTCCGATGCAAATGTGAAAGCGATTTTAATAAACATTTTTGGCGGAATTGTCCGCTGCGATAGGGTAGCCAAGGGTGTTATCGAAGCGGCTAGACAGGTTCGATTTGGCATCCCGGTAGTGGTTCGGCTTGAAGGAACGAATGCCGTCGAGGCACGCAGCATACTCGCGGCATCAGGTCTGAATTTGATCGTTGCCACAACACTCGAGGATGCGGCTCGAAAAGTAACGGCGGCAATTAGCTCTTAAGAGAGAAAAAAGGTTGCTAGTGTCGAGTACCAAAAATAACTTTATTATATCAGAGGATACTTTATGCTCAAATATGCCGGAAAAAGCGAAATCAAATGCTATAATCTCATAAAGTTATTTTTGAATCGAGACACTCGATGAACGCAAAATATGAACCGGTCATTGGTCTTGAGGTGCATGCCCAGCTCCTGACTAGGAGCAAAGCATTTTGCTCATGTACTACACAGTTCGGCAATGACCCGAATTCAAATACCTGTCCTGTCTGTCTCGGCCATCCGGGTGTGCTTCCGGTACTCAACCACAATCATGCCGAATATGTTATCCGCATGGGACTGTCAACGAATTGTCGAATAGCCCCCAGATCGATCTTTGCAAGAAAGAACTATTTCTATCCGGATCTCCCAAAGGGATATCAGATCTCGCAATTTGAAGAACCGATTTGTCAGAACGGCTGGATTGAGATCGAGACTGAAAAAGGAGTGAAAAAAAATATCGGCATTACGCGTATCCATATGGAAGAGGATGCGGGAAAATCGATCCACGATCTGGATATAGACACGCTCGTTGACGTCAATCGATGTGGTGTGCCCCTGATCGAGATTGTAAGTGAGCCGGATATCCGAACGCCGAAAGAAGCATATCAGTATTTGACAATTATCAAACAGATCGTGACATATCTTGGTATCTGTGATGGGAATATGGAGGAGGGGAGTCTGCGATGCGATGCGAATGTTTCGGTTCGACTGAAGGGTGCGGAAAAATTCGGTACGAAGGTGGAAGTAAAGAATATGAACTCCTTCAGGAATGTCGAACGTGCACTCGAATATGAAATCAATCGGCAGATCGAGGTTCTTGAGGAAGGTGGGATGATCATCCAGGAAACCCTGCTCTGGGATGCTGATCAGAATGTGGCAATAGCGATGCGTAGCAAAGAACAGGCCCATGATTACAGGTACTTCCCTGACCCCGATCTCGTTCCGATTCTTGTTGATGAACCGTGGATTGCTAGTGTCCGGAAAAGTCTGCCCGAAATGCCCTGGGTTCGGCGCGACCGTTATGTACGTATGTACGGATTACCCGAATATGATGCGGATGTACTTACCGTGGAAAAGGGAACCGCTGACTATTTTGAGGATGCAGTCGAAGTGCTGACAGTCAAGTTGAATGAAAATATAAAGCTCGTATCGAACTGGGTGATGACGGAAGTGATGCGTGTGGTTAAAGACCGGCAGATCGCGATTCGTGATTTTTCCGTTTCTCCTATATCAATGGGGAAAATGATAAATCTGATTGTGAATGGAACGATCAGCGGCAAGATAGCAAAAGAGGTATTCGAAGAGATGATTATGACGGGCGGTGATCCTTTGACAATTGTTCAGAAAAAGGGGCTCACCCAGATTTCTGATGCCGGATCCATCGAGCTCGTTATTGATCGCATTCTATCGGATAATAAGGAGCAGGTCGAGAAATATCTGGGAGGGAAACAACAGGTGTTCGGATTCTTTGTCGGCGAGACAATGAAGGCGACAAAAGGGAAAGCGAATCCTAAAATAGTCAATGAGATATTGCAGCGGAAACTCGCAGGGATGAAACAGTAATGTTCTAAAATTGACAAGAATCAATGAAGGAGAAATATGAGAAAGAAAGTTATTGCTGGAAATTGGAAAATGTATAAGAATATTCAGGAAACGACCGAACTCATTAACGGATTAAGGGCCTCCCTCGCGCCGTTAACAGAAAAAGTCAATGTAATCATCGCGCCGCCGTTTACATCGCTCACCGTCGCGAAAGGATTGATTGCAAATACAAGAATTCACTTGGGTGCACAGAATATGTATCCGGAAACGGAAGGAGCATATACAGGAGAAATCTCACCAAAAATGCTCACATCAATAGGAGTAGAATACGTCATCCTTGGACACTCTGAGCGACGTCAATACTTCAAGGAAACAGATGGGTTTATCAATACAAAAGCTAGAAAGGCCCTGGCGGAGGGTTTGAAACCGATTATTTGTGTAGGAGAAACACTTGAACAGCGTGAAAGGGGCGTGACAACACAGGTTGTCACGGAACAAATGAAAGGAGTTCTTGCCGGATTGACTGCCGATCAGCTTGCAAATGTGATTATTGCGTATGAACCTGTCTGGGCAATAGGGACAGGAAAAACCGCTACGCCTCAGCAGGCAAATGAAGTACATCAATTGATCCGGGTGTTAGTGTCGGAATTATATACGTCCTTGATCTCTGAAAAGCTTATAATCCAATATGGTGGAAGTGTGAAGCCGGAAAACGCGAAAGACCTCCTCACACAATCAGATATTGATGGTGCGCTCGTCGGAGGTGCGTGTCTACGTGTCGATTCGTTTACAGCTATTGTATCTGCCGCACTATTGTAGATAGGATGTAAACGCCATTTTTACAGACTTAGGACAGAATGACCGCCAGGATTGAGAAGAAGCATCCTGGCGGCTACATATCCCCCAATTTTTCACAACTAACAATTTTGCATTGCTTTCCCTACCTTTTTTTGTTATATTCCTTTAAGTTAGGGGGTCATGTCCTGATTATTAGCACTTTTCTGAACAATTAAGCTTTCTCGATGTATAAATTCCTGCAATCATTTCATATCTCAATCATCGTTTTTCTTGGCATCAGCGGTATTTCCCTCTCACAGCAGCGTTTTCTAGAAAATGGGGAGCCTACATATCGAGGAACTGGAATCGGTACGTATATTGATACGCCGAAGCGCATAAAACTCGATCTTTCAGGCGTGTGGAAATACACTCTTGATGACGAAAAGTGGGATGATGTTCGTGTGCCAAGTGCCTATGATTTTCAAGGGAAGGTGACATTCGTCCGCTCTTTCAACGTTTCATCAGATTTGGTTGGAAATGCCGCATTCACACTTGTATGCTATGGTATAAACTATAATGCAGAGGTGTATCTCAACGGATCGTTTGTCGGCCGGCATGTCGGTGGATCGACGTCCTTCTCTTTCCCGATTCCTGATAATTTGATACAGGTAGGGAGTGAAAACTCCATCCGTGTAGTAGTGAATAACACGTTAAACGCGAAGAATACTCTTCCATTGCGTCAGCAAATATGGGGATGGAGGACCTATGGAGGCATAACACGCGACATCTTCATCCTTGTCACTCCCCGCGTGTGGGCAGGGGATATCGAGATACGATCGGCACTCGCTGAAAATCTTCTGAGTGCAACGATATCGTTTAAAGCCCGCATTGAGAATAATTATAATGAACCTCAGCGTGGTGGACAGACAGCAACGGATATACTTTCGCTGTCTCACTTTATGGTATATTCTGAAATCGTCGATCGACAAACAGGAAATATTGTCGCCCGCTCCGGTTTCATCCCGGTGCAGCCGGCATATCGAAAAACTACGACTTCCGAATTCTCTCTTATCCTTCAAAATCCAAGATTATGGTCTCCCTCGGTACCCGACCTTTATGTAACAAAATTGTATATAACAAAAGATGGTGAGATTGTCGATGAATTTGATGAGAATATCGGTATTCGGCGGGTGGTTAAAGAAGGGAACGAGCTTTATTTAAACGGCTCCAGTCTTACTCTAAAAGGTGTTATATGGCGGGAAGATGATCCTCATTATGGCAGCGCGATGACATATGATGCAATTGAAAGAGATATCGCGTTGATTAAGAGTCTCGGTGCAAATCTCATCCGTGTCGCCAACTCAAGTCCGCACCCATACGTTGTCAATCTCTGCGATCGGTACGGAATATTTTTAATGGAAGATCTCCCCGTCTGGGACGTTCCGGCAGAAATTCTTGCAAAAGAATATGTGCAGGAGGAAGCCCGCACAATGCTTCGGGAAATGATCGAGCGGGACCGGAATCATCCATCGGTTATTGCATGGGGACTTGCCGACGTATTTGATTCTTCGGATCCCCGGAACCAGCAGTTTGTTTTTTCACTTCATACATTGGCTAAGACTCTCGATTCACAATTCACCTATGTTGCCACGAGCATGCTTACCAACGATACGTGTTGTTCTTTCGTGGATCTTGCTGGTTTCAACTGGACCGGTTCGGAGACAAAGGAATTTCGCAGTGCATTGCAGCAATGGAAAAAAATGCATCCTCGTCAACCGATTATTGTCACTCGATATGGAAAAGAGGTCGAACCTGAAAATCACAACGGATACAGCGATCCGATGTCGCTCGAATCGCAGGCCAGATATTTTCAACTTAATTACAAAATAATCCAGGATGCCGGAATTGCCGGCAGTACGGCCTGGACCTTTGCAGACTGGCGTGGCGACCGTCCACTAATGACGGTCGATTCTCACGACCGGTATCTCTATACAATGGGGTTGGTGAACGCGTATCGGGAAAAGCGAATAGCATTTGAAGTATTTAAGGCGCTGTTGAACGGAGAAAAAATTTCCGCTCTTCCAATAGGGAATTACAGTGAAATCTCACCAATGATCTTTCTGATTGTCGGGATGATTCTTCTCCTGACGGTTGCATATTTCTATAACAGCAACAGGCGCTTCCATGAAAATATCAACCGATCATTGCTTCGGCCGTATAACTTTTTTGCCGATATACGTGATCAACGATTTCTTTCGCCGCTCCAGACAATTATTCTTGCCTTCTTTATTGCCGTAACAATTGCGATTGTGACATCTAGTGTACTGTACCATTTCAGGAACAGTAAGGTGCTTGATTATGTACTCACACATTTTATCGTATGGGATTCACTCAAAGCGTCCATTAGCTCTCTCGTGTGGAGCCCATGGCAATGCATTATTGTATTAACGGCCGGCATGTTGTGTAAGTACCTTTTTTTAATCATGATCGTTTTCGGATTGCAGCTCTTTACAAAACAGAGAATATTTTTTTATCATGCATTTTCCATCACTGTGTGGTCGACGTTACCTATGTTACTACTTGTACTGGTCGCGATGTTTCTCTATCGTGTTCTGGAGAACGATACCTTTGTGCTCCCGGTGCTCATATTCCTGACGATTATTTTACTCTGGGTGATTGTACGATTGTTGAAATCGATCTCGATTATTTATGATATTTCCGCCGGAAAGGTTTATAGTATCGGCGTAGTCGTGATGATTCTCGTCAGCGGGGGTATGCTTGCGTATTACGACTTTACACAATCGACGATCGCATATTATAAATTTTTTGTCACCATGTTGCAACACGCTCATTAAGGAACGGATTCGATGTATCTCTCGAAACTCGAAATCGTCGGATTCAAATCGTTTGCCAACAAGACCGCGATGCGATTCGATGCAGGAATCACAGCTATTGTCGGTCCGAATGGTTGTGGTAAAACGAATGTTGTGGACGCAATACGCTGGGCATTGGGTGAACAAAAAGTTACGACGCTGCGAAGCGATAAAATGGAAGATGTAATTTTTAACGGAACACGCAATCGCAAGCCGCTTGGAATGTCCGAGGTCTCGCTCTCAATAGAAAACACAAAGGGTATATTACCGACTGAATATTCAGAAATAACAATATCGCGAAGATTGTTCAGGTCCGGCGAGAGCGAATATCTTATTAATATGACCCCATGCCGACTCAAAGATATAATCGATCTATTTATGGACACAGGTATGGGGGCCGATGCCTATTCGGTCATCGAGCTGAAAATGATAGAGGTGATTCTTAGCGATAAAACCGAAGAACGGCGGAAACTATTCGAAGAAGCGGCCGGCGTTACAAAATATAAACAGCGGCGGAAAGCAGCCTACAGAAAACTGGAGAGTGTGCAACAGGATTTACTCCGCGTCAATGATATTGTCAAAGAAGTCCAGAAGGCGGTCAACTCCCTTGAACGCCAGGCAAAGAAAGCGGAACAATATAATGGGATCGCCGCACGGTTAAGATCCCTTGAAATCGATCTTTTCGAGCATGAGTATGCTCAGCTCATCGCATTCACAAAACCCCTGCAGGAAAAACTTACGATTGCTCTTGATGATAAAAATCGTATTGACGAAGAACTTTCACGTCAGGAGGCTCTCCACGAGGTTCTGCAGGGTGAACTTGTCGCTCTTGAATCGAAACTTATCGATGCTCAGCGCGGGCTTTCACTGCAACTTGAACGCATTCGAAATGTCGAGCAGCGGAATCTAGTCGCCGCCGAGCAGGTGAAATCTCTAACTGCAAATATTGCCCGGTACGAACAGGAAAAGATAGATCTGACGAATCAACGGGTTCGCCTCATCGATGAAAAACGGGAAACTCACAGGAAACGAGAGGCGGTGCATCAAGAGCTCAATGGCAGAGAGGTTGACTATACAAAACGAAAAGAAGAACTTAACCGTTTCGAAGAAAAACTTCTGAGAAAGAAAACCGAGGTAAAAGCCGTTCAGGACCGGGCCATTGAATATGTACATCGGATTAGCGAAAAGAAGGGGGAACAGGAAAGGCTGAAATCCCGAATCGAGAATATTAGGGGCCGCGTCGAACATCTTCAGGAAGAAAGTACCTATTATAAAGAAGATATAAAAGAAAAAAATGAGCTTGTCGGACGATTGAGCAATGAAGATCGCGAGCTCCGGAAACAATATGCAGGTGCGCAGGTCCGGTTGAGCAGCATTGAAAATCTCCGCCAACAGCTCAAAAATGAAATTGATGAGCTTCGTAATTCCGAATTGGAATTGCGGGCGCAGATCGACAGGAAAACGTCGCGTATCGAATTCCTCCAGGGTCTGATTGAACGGCATGAGGGAATGACCGACGGTGCGAAGTATCTGCTGACATCGGCGGAATGGACCCCGGCAAATCAAATAACTCTTGGTGATACGATTACAACCGATGAGCGTTACCGCATCGCTGTGGAGGCCGCCCTCGGCAATAGTACACATTTTCTCGTAGTGAATTCGGTTGAGGATGCATATCGCGGAATCCATATGCTGAAGCAAGTCAGGCAAGGGAAGGCGACGTTCATCTGCCTCGACAGGATTCCGGCCGTAAAATTGCAGAAAGTGCTTCCCGATCATCAGGGAGTCTATGGCTGGCTTGCCGATGTGATCACATGCGATCTGCAATATTATAATCTCCTTCACTATCTCCTCGAAGGGATCGTTCTTGTCGAAAATATTGACGTTGCAAAAGCCTGTCTCAATCAATCCACCGGCAGCAGCATTGCTGCGTGTGCGACCCTCGGTGGCGAAGTAATCAGTCACGATGGTGTCGTCAAAGGAGGAAGTCTTCGTCAGGACGAAGGCGGGTTAATTGGAACGAAATCACAGGTCAAGGAGTTGCAGCGCGAACTTAGCGCACTTCAGAAAAAACTTGGCGAGACGCAGACTTCGATCGAAGAGAAACAACGACAGCAAAACGAAATCGACACATCTTCGAATGTCGGCGAAGTAAAGAATATTGAGAAAGAGATGACGGCGGTCGAGATGCGGATTGCCCAGGTAGAGTTTGAAAAAAAACGTGCCGGCGATTCGATCCGGCGCAATGAAGAAGAGTGTGATAAGCTTCAACAGGAGATCGCGACTATAGAAGCTCCTCTTTCGGAATTTACTCCGTTGATCGATCAGCTGGAGAACGAACGATCGGAGGCCGAACGAAATCTTGGTGTTGCACAAAGTGAGCTTGAAAAACTGGAAGCGGACTGGGACAGGCATTCAAAAATTGTTAACGATCTCAGCGTTCAGATTGCAACACTTAGAGGCGAAGAGCGTAACCTGACGCGCGAGAGCGAACATGCCGATGAAACAATGAACGATATTCAAATAACGCTTGAAAAGCGTAATAATGATATCGACCTCGCCAGAAAAGAGATTCAAAAAAGGGAAACCGAACAGGAAGAGAATCTGCGTATTCTTAAGGATCTGAAAGCCGAATTTGAAGCCGGTGAAGGCAAGCGTGACAATGTCCAGCGTGAGTACATCGCAAAAAAGGATGAAATTCATTCCCTCCAAATGAAAATCCGGGATGAGCGGCAACTGCATGATTCATCGATGAATAGTACACACGAACTGGAAATGAAGATTTCAGAACTGATAATGAAGGCCGAACATCTGGTTCAACGGGCTAAGCAGGAGCTGGAAGTCGATCTCATCTTGAAAATCTATACGGAAGAAAAACAGTTCGATTTTACCGGTGTGAATGACGACATACGCACATTGAAAGACAGACTCCGCTCGCTCGGCTCTGTCAACTTCGCTGCATTTGAAGAATATACGACGGAAAAAGAACGTTTCGAATTTCTTGAAGCCCAGCGGAGCGATCTGTGGGAAGCTGAGAAAACACTGCTCAATACAATCGAAGAGATCAATGCCACGGCGCAACAAAAATTTAACGATACCTTTGCACAGATTAGGGAAAATTTCATTGCCATTTTTAAAGGATTATTTGAAGAAGGCGATGAATGCGATCTGAAGCTTGAAGATCATATCGATCCGCTCGAAGCAAGGATTGAAATCACTGCGAAACCGAGAGGGAAACGGCCGACTTCGATTGACCTGCTTTCCGGCGGTGAAAAGACGCTGACGGCTATCGCCTTGTTATTCGCGATTTATCTGGTGAAGCCGAGTCCTTTCTGCATTCTCGATGAAGTGGATGCACCGCTGGATGATTCAAATATCGATCGATTCGTGCGCATTATCAGGCGGTTCAGCGATAACACACAGTTCATTATCGTAACGCACAATAAAAGGACAATGGAATCGGCAAACGCCATGTACGGTGTAACAATGGAAGAAGAAGGCGTGTCGAAACTTGTATCGGTTCGATTTAAAGAAGGAGCGACGGTTTCAGCAGAATAAAATGGCACATTCGTTGAAGATTTTTTGTGATTTTGACGGTACGGTGGCGGTCAATGACGTCGGCAGAAGATTTTTTGAGACATTCGGAAACGAGGAAATCCCGAAGATCATTGAGAATCTCTATAAAGGGATTATTACTCCTCGCGAGTGTTACAATAGAGAGTTTGCAGCACTGCACGGGCTGACACTGGCAACTTTTGAGGAGTTTGTCCGGAAACAAGCAATTGATCCGCATTTCAGGGAATTTGTTGAATTCTGTCGTGAGCGAAAGATCGATTGTTGGATCCTGAGCGATGGATTCGATTTTTATATCGAGCGGATCCTTGCGCGATTCGAATTGAAGGATGTCCCTTTCTTTTCGAACCACCTTGTATATTCAATCAGACGTGATTCGGACGAGTTGCTGGTTGAGCCGCAATTCCCATTTACCGACAGCGAATGTGATCGCTGTGCAAACTGCAAACGGAATCATATGCTGACGCTGTCGGGTGATGATGATATTATCGTCTATGTGGGTGATGGAATCTCCGATCGCTGTCCTGTACGGTATGCGGATATCGTGTTCGCAAAAGAAGAGCTTGTGAAATATTGCCAGGAAGAAAATATTACTTATTTCGAGTATAGAACATTCCGTGAAGTGATAAATCGTCTCACAGAATTGCTCGGCCGGAAACGTTTAAAAAAACGATGGGAAGCTGAAGTGTGCAGGCGCGATGTCTTTGTACAAGGATAATATCATGGATCTCCGGAAGGTACTATTTACTTACAGAAGCTACACGCCGATCCCTTTTCTGGTTGTTATGGTTCTATGGGCACATCCGACACTTGGGAGCCTTCTCGGAGGATTCTCTCTTGCACTCTTTGGTGAAACCTTACGGTTCTGGGGAGTCTCCATTGCAGGAAGCGAAACACGAACGACAGGAACAGTCGGAGCGAGTCGGCTGATCGTGGGCGGACCGTTTGCATATGTCCGTAATCCGCTCTATCTCGGAAATATTATACTGTATTGTGGTATCGGCATTATGGCAAACACACTGTTGCCCTGGCTGCTTATCATCGCTTTCGTGTACTTCGTGTTTCAATATCTGATGATTGTTTCGAGCGAGGAGGAATACCTTGCGCAGAATTTTGGGGAAGAATATACCGAGTATATGAGAAATGTTCCACGGTTTATTCCACGGTTTGTCCCCTGGGTGTCGGAACAACAAAAAGGGCAATCTGCGGATATACAGCGCGGGCTTCAATCGGAGCGAAGAACCCTTCAGGCAGTTGCTCTCATTACGCTCCTGCTTATTTTGATCGGGCTCCTACGAGGCGGGGCATGATCAATCGTGTTCTTATTGTTGCGGGTGATCCATCGGGCGATCTTCATGGTGCGGGGGTTGTCGATGAACTCCGCCGCCGTCTCCCGGATATCGATCTATACGGAATCGGCGGTGACAGGATGAAAAATGCGGGAATGGAACTAATATACAATGCGAATGACCTCTCTTTCATGGGATTCGCTGAGGTTGTGAAACATTTACCGTTCATCCGTCAGGTCGAGAAAAGTCTTGAGGGATATCTTGTCTCGCGGCGGCCGGACATTGTCCTCTTAATCGACTATCCCGGATTTAACCTGCGATTTGCCCGGAGAGTGAAGAATCATGGAATTCCGGCGGTTTATTATATCAGTCCGCAGGTGTGGGCTTGGGGCAAAAGAAGATTGAAGAAAATGAAGCATGTAATTGATAAAATGCTCGTTGTTTTCCCTTTTGAGAAGGAGTTATACGAGAATGAACGTATCCCCGCGGAGTTTGTGGGTCATCCTCTGCTCGATGTTATGCGTGTGAGATTGACGCGTGCTGAATTTTTTTTAGAACAAAGATTCGATAACGGGGATAAATTACTGGGGCTGTTTCCCGGAAGCCGCACACAAGAAATCGAACGAATGCTTCCGGTGATGCTGGATGCGGTGCAATTGATACGCGAGCATCACAATATCCAGGTTGCAGTGAGCAAGGCCCCGAATCTGCCGGCTGAATGTTATCGGAATTTTCTACGTCGCTTACCGGACGCACGATTGGTGGAAGACAAAACATACGAGTTGATGAAATATTCGGATGCGGCAATTGTGACATCCGGGACGGCGACCCTCGAGACCGCGTGTTTCGAAACACCGATGGTGGTTGTGTACAAAGCTTCACGGATTTCGTATTTTATCGGCCGCTTATTGGTGTCGGTGAAAAGCATCGGACTTGTGAATATCGTTGCCGGTAAAAGGATTGTTCCGGAACTTATCCAGCACGAAGCGAATGCTGAAGCAATTGCGTTTAATATAAATCAGTTTTTTGATAAACCACTCCTCGCCGCTGAGATAAAAAGTGAACTTGCGAAAGTCAAGGGAAAACTCGGTGTTCCAGGGGCGGCGGGAAGAGTTGCTGAAACACTCATTAATTTTCAGCTTAACCGGGGTTGAAATAAAATAGGGGTGGTCAATAATCGATAAGCAATGGCAGTCGTGACGTGAAAATCATTCTGACGCGGAAGCTTGTCTCTGCCCGTCCGCTTGTTTTTAATGAGCGAACTGCCGAACGCCGTTGGCTGAGCGGGGCACTGATTCCGATTTCGTTGTTGTACAGTCTCATCATCATGTTGCGAAACTGGCTCTATGATCATGAGTTTCTACGATCAGTCGATGTCGGAGTACCGGTAATCTCGATTGGAAATATCACGGTTGGGGGTACCGGAAAAACACCGCTGGTTGGATTGATTGCTTCACAGTTGTGCAAAGAAGGGAAGCGCGTTGCGATTGTAAGCCGCGGCTACAGACGAAAATCAGCGGGTCCGGTGATAGTCAGTAACGGCAATGCCATCCTTGCTGATGCTGTGCAGGGAGGGGATGAGCCTGTCGAACTTGCTAAAAAAGTTCCGGCAGCAATGATTGCAGTAGATACAAGGAGGGTTCGGGTGAGCCGGATGATTGTACGACAATGGAAACCCGATGTGATTCTGATGGATGACGGGTTTCAGCATCGGGCGCTTTATCGCAATTGCGATTGTGTCGTCGTTGATGCTAATATGTTGCCGGACGAGACCCGTATTCTTCCTGCCGGGATGCGGCGGGAACCTCTACGGTCGCTGGAAAGAGTTGATATATTTATTCTTACAAAATGGCAGGAGGGGATCGACCTGGAAAAAATCCGGGCATGTCTGCATAGGTACTCTGACGCTTCGGTCGTGGTGTGCCGCTATGTTCCAATAATGTTGCATGACATGATCAATAACATTGCCATGAATGTCGATCAGGCCCGTGGACGACAGTGTATTGCGTTCTGCGGCATCGGATCACCGGAGACATTCTATCGGACACTCGGTGAGCTTGGAGTTTCGATTGTATCGGCAGTTCAATTTGCCGATCATCACTATTACACGGCGAGTGATATAAAAAAAATCGTCGAACTTGCGTATGCTCAGGGAGTGGAGATGATTTTTACAACCGAGAAGGATGCAGTGCGGTTATCGGGGTCGTTAATGAAGGGATTCAAAGCAGAAGTGCCGCTGGTGGCCGTTGAAATGGCTGTGAGATACGTCGAAGGGGAAGACCTTCTCTGGTCGAGGCTGCGGAAGGTGATGCAATGAACGTCAATCCGGAGAGTATAGTGATCGGAGTGACGGACTGCGGTGCAAAGTTCGAGAACTATACACGCTGGCTTGAAACATCGACCCGGCAAATGCAGATCATAAAGCTTTCCGCGGCATTGCACAATTACGGTGAAGTGGATCGATGTGATGGGGTGTTGCTGACCGGCGGCGGTGATATTCATCCAAAGTTTTTTGGTAAACCGGATGCTGTTGAAGAACTCGATCCGAAGGAAGTTGATGAATACCGGGACGAGTTTGAGCTCAAGATCATAGAACGGTTAGTCAGGCGGGATATTCCGCTGCTCGGTATTTGCCGGGGGTTGCAGGTTGTCAACATACATCATGGTGGAGATATTATTCTCGATCTGATGAAATTCGGGAAGAAGGAACACGGGATAATCAATGATTCGGGCGACCCGTCTCAACTGAGTAATGGGGAGCAGGTGGAAAGTAGGGATCGGATGCATCGGATCGTCGTAGAACCCGGTTCACGGTTACAGGCCTGTGTCCGGGCAACACAGGGAGTTGTCAATAGCTCACATCATCAAGCAGTCGGCCGTGTGGGCAAAGAGCTTCGCAGCACGGCATGGTCCAACGATGGTGTGATCGAAGCGCTGGAATCAGCAGTGGAACGCGAAAATTTTTTGCTGCTTGTTCAATGGCATCCTGAGCGTCTGGCGGTGGAGAATACATTCTCGATGGGTGTGCGTGATGGGTTTCTGGATGCCGCCCGGCAGTATGCACTGGCGCATTGACAGATCAAGTTTAGTAATTCATTGATGAAGAAAAAAATAAAGCACGTCTTACTGATTTAAGGAAGGATTTGAAAACATGGCACATAAGTATGTTTACTTTTTTGGAGGGAAGAAGGCGGAAGGTAAAGCGGTTATGAAGAATCTACTCGGAGGAAAAGGTGCAAACCTTGCCGAGATGGTGAATATCGGTCTCCCCGTCCCGCCGGGATTTACAATGACGACCGAAGTATGCACATACTACTACTCGAATAAGAGATCATATCCGAAGTCTTTACAGAAGGATGTTGTTGCGGCTTTGAAGAAAGTCGAAAAGGAAATGGGGGCGAAATTTGGCGACCCGAAGAACCCGCTTCTCGTCTCCGTTCGTTCTGGCGCACGTGCTTCAATGCCCGGCATGATGGATACTATTCTGAACCTCGGTTTGAACGATCGAACGGTCGAAGGATTGATTGAGAAAACCGGGAATCCGCGTTTTGCTTATGATTCATATCGCCGTTTCGTATCGATGTACGGTGATGTCGTTCTGGGTTTGAAACCGCAGCATAAAGATGAAATCGATCCGTTCGAAGAAATTCTTGAAGCAAAGAAAAATGCCCGCGGCATCAAACTCGATACCGAATTTACGGCTGACGATCTTAAAGAGCTCGTTGCAGAATTTAAAAAGGCGATCAAGGAACGTACCGGACATGATTTCCCTGAAAATCCGATGAAACAGTTGTGGGGAGCTGTCGGTGCGGTTTTTGGGTCGTGGATGAACGAACGTGCCGTCGCATATCGGAAAATGTACGATATCCCGGCGTCATGGGGTACGGCCGTCAATGTGCAGTCGATGGTATTCGGTAACATGGGTGACGACTCCGGGACAGGTGTAGCATTCACACGCGATGCTTCAACTGGCGAGAATGTTTTCTATGGCGAATTTTTGATGAACGCACAGGGTGAAGACGTCGTGGCCGGAATACGAACGCCTCTGCCGATTGCGAAACTGGCTGTTGAAAATCCAAAGATCTATGATCAACTTGAAAAAATCCGTCAGGCTCTTGAAAAGCATTATAAGGACATGATGGATATAGAATTTACAATTCAGCAGGGAAAATTGTACATGCTTCAATGCCGTGTCGGCAAACGAACGGCATTTGCAGCAATCAAGATTGCGGTCGACATGGTTGGCGATAAACTCATCGACGATAAAGAGGCTCTTCGTCGAATCGAACCAGATCAATTGAATCAGCTCCTCCGTCCTGTTTTCGATCAGAAGCAGAAAGAAGAGGCAATAAACTCCGGTCGTCTGATCGCTGTAGGATTGAACGCCGGTCCGGGTGCTGCATACGGCCGCGTTGTGTTCAATGCGCCCGACGCCGAAGAATGGAAATCGCGCGGTGAGAAAGTAATCCTCGTCCGTATCGAAACTTCACCCGAAGATATCAAAGGAATGAATGCAGCCGAAGGTATTCTCACCGCACGCGGCGGTATGACGTCGCATGCCGCACTCGTTGCACGTCAAATGGGAAAAGTATGCGTTGCAGGCTGTTCAGTTCTCGAGATCGATTATTCGAAACATATTATGAAAATCGCCGGCCGCAAGGAAGCTGTGAAAGAAGGCGATTATATTTCATTGGATGGCTCGAAGGGCGAAGTAATCCTCGGTCAGGTACAAACGAAGAATTCGGAGGTAATCCAGGTTCTCATTGAAAAATCGTTGATACCCGCTCAGGCTTCTATCTATCAGCAGTATGCAAAAATCATGTCGTGGGCCGACAAATATCGTAAGCTCAAAATTCGTACGAATGCCGATCAGCCCGATCAAGCGGCCAATGCCGTTGCGTTCGGCGCCGAGGGTATCGGCCTCTGCCGCACGGAGCATATGTTCTTCGGTGAGGGTAAGATTGAACCGATGCGCGAGATGATTCTCGCGGATACGCCCGAGCAGCGCAAAACCGCGCTTGCCAAATTATTGCCGCTGCAGCGTGTGGATTTCGAGGGAATTTTTGAGGTAATGGACGGGCGTCCGGTTACAATCCGCACTATCGATCCGCCATTGCATGAATTTGTCCCACATGAAGAGAAAGCACAGCGTGAACTCGCATTGCAGATGAATGTTCCGTATGAGAAAGTACACCAGCGTGTTGAGGAATTGCACGAGTTTAACCCGATGCTTGGTTTCCGCGGATGCCGTCTTGGTATCATTTATCCGGAGATCACAGAAATGCAGGCTCGCGCCATCTTCGAAGCCTCGGCAAATGTCATTGCACGCGGTAAAAAGGTGGAACCCGAGGTGATGATTCCGCTTGTCGGCAATGTGAAGGAATTAAAGAATCAGGAACTGATTGTCCGGCGCGTTGCAGCAGAAGTGATGGCTGAGAAGAAGGTCAAGTTCAAATACCTTGTCGGAACAATGATCGAAATTCCGCGTGGTGCACTGACTGCCGATGAAATTGCGGGTGTTGCGGAATTTTTCAGTTTCGGTACAAACGATTTAACACAGACTACTCTCGGTGTGAGCCGTGATGATGCGGCACGATTTCTTATTCCATACGTGGGAATGGAAATCTATGCGAAGGATCCGTTTGATTCACTCGATACCGTCGGTGTCGGTCAGTTAATGGAGATCGCCTTGAAGAAAGGACGTTCTGTTCGTCCGGATCTTAAGGTCGGTATTTGCGGCGAACATGGAGGTGATCCGGCGAGTATTGAATTCTGTCATAAAATAAAACAGAATTATGTAAGCTGCTCGCCGTTCCGTGTACCCATTGCGCGCCTGGCAGCCGCTCGCGCTGCCTTGAAAGATATTACACCGGTGAAAAAAATGAAGAAGGCAGTGGTGCGCAGACAAGTGAAAAAGGCACGGAGAAAATAAGATAAGATGTACATTGTACAAAACAGGAGAGTATCTCCATGAAGCTTTCGGATTTTAAATACCCATTGCCACGGAATCTCATCGCTAAGTATCCGGCAAACCCGCGGGATCACTCACGATTGATGGTTCTGAACAGGGCGGATGAGTCGATTACCGAGCTTCGATTTCATGAAATCACCAGATATTTTAAGAAGGGGGATTGTCTGGTGGTCAATGAAACCCGGGTGTTCCCTGCCCGTCTTTTTGGCAGGAAAGAAAAAACGAATGCAAAGATTGAAGTGTTTCTTCTGCGTGAACTTAATATCGAAGAAAGTATCTGGGATGTGATCGTTGATCCTGCCCGAAAAGTTCGAATCGGCAATAAAATATTTTTTGATAACGGGAGACTCTGGTGCGAAGTGATCGACAATACTACGTCGCGGGGACGAACCGTACGGTTTAATTATAAAGGCGATTTTTTTAGATTGATCGATCGGATCGGACAAACGCCGTTGCCTTATTACATCAGGCGCGAGCCGACCGAGAAAGATAAAGAAACCTACCAGACCGTATTTGCCCGCGTTGTCGGTGCGGTTGCCGCCCCGACAGCCGGACTCCATTTTACCAAACGACTGTTGAATCAGTTGAAGAAAAAAGATGCTCGTGTCGTCCCGCTGATTCTCCATGTCGGACTAGGGACGTTCCGAAATGTCGAGGTGGAAGATCTAACAAAGCATAAAATGGATTCCGAGTACTATGAAATATCCCCAGAGACATCCACCATCATAAACAGGACAATCGATAATAAAGGGACAGTCTACGTGGTAGGAACAAGTTGTGTTCGTGCCCTTGAATCGAGCGTTACCAGCGATGGTCATGTAAAACCGACAAGAGGCTGGACCGACAAGTTCATCTATCCACCGTATGATTTCAAAATTGTCGACCGCCTGATCACGAATTTTCATATGCCGGAATCGACCCTGCTTATGCTGGTGAGTGCATTTGCAAATCGTGATTTCGTTGTAAAGGCATACAAAATTGCCGTGAAAAAAGGATATAGATTTTATAGTTATGGCGATGCAATGATGGTTCTCTAATATAATGAAAAATATATCTGTCATTATCCCCGCCGCCGGGGCGGGGAAACGAATGGGTGGGAACGTTAACAAACAATTTATGCTGCTTGCTGGCGTTCCCATTCTTGTCCATACGCTTCGTGTGTTTCAGGAATGCGAAAGGGTGCGGCATATTGTTGTCGTGACTTCTCTGACCTCCATTGCTAGTGTGAAGGAATATGTTCAACAATGGAATATTTTAAAAGTCAAAGATGTGATCCCTGGAGGCGTACATCGGCAGGACTCGGTGTTTAACGGACTGCAGGCGCTTTCTCATTTGTCAGACGATATCGTGATGATTCACGATGCTGTTCGTCCTTTTATACGCCAGAGTGAAATCCTTGCGGTTGCTGAGGGTGCTGAAAAATACGGTGCTGCCGTCATAGGTGTCCAACCGAACGATACAATCAAAATTTCGGGTGATGGAATATTTTATGATGCGACATTGGATCGTGCAGCCATCTGGGCGGTTCAGACTCCACAGGCGTTTCAATGGGAGGTATTTCTTGAGGCGGCTGTAAAAGCACACAACGATTCATTCTATGGCACCGACGATGCGCAACTTGTAGAGCGGCTGGGAGCGAAGGTAAAGATTATCCCCGGATGTTCCGATAATATTAAAATAACAACACCGGATGATCTTGAACTGGCAGAGCGCTTATTTTTACGTCGAAAACAGGAGAATTTACAGCGATAGCGTAGGGAAAAAGACCTTGATTTTTTCTTTTGGTCTCTCTATCTTTATTAATAATATTACTCAGATGGCATATTCGAAGAGGATGTAATGCTCGCGCTTGGTATGATGATTGTGTTGAGTTATATGGTTGGATCGATTCCAACCAGCATAATTGTAAGTAAAATTAAGAGCGGCATTGACATTAGAAAGTTCGGGAGCGGTAATGCAGGGGGAACCAATATTATTCGTGTCTTCGGTTGGAAAACCGGCATTCTCGTCATCCTATTCGATATCCTTAAAGGTTTTATTGCTACCAGTATTATCGCACGATTGTATTTTGATTCAGCACTCCCCTTCAATAATAGAACACCGTTCGAAGATTTTACAGTACTGCAAATTATTGCGGGTTCAGCCGCCGTTTTAGGACATATCTGGACTGCCTTTGCAGGATTCAAGGGCGGTAAAGGGATTGCCACAGCGGGCGGTATGATGATTGGCATCGCACCCATTGAAGTATTGGTCTCACTAATCATTTTCACGATCGTATTCGTCGCATCACGCTACGTCTCTCTCGGCTCACTATCTGCTGCAGTCGCATTCCCGCTTACCATGGTGGTGCGGGTAAATATTTTCAACGTCGAAATTGCGGGATATCATACACTCATCGTTTTTATCATCGGTATTTCACTTCTCGTCATCTTTACACACCGTGCCAATATCAAGAGACTGGTCGAAGGAACCGAAAGTAGACTCACGCATTTCCGTAATTCTTACAAAAAAGGAAACCGAATATCATCCTGATCCATGTCGGACGGTGGAGAAGGTATTTCATAAAGTGAATTTCGTATGAATGTTGCGGTAATTGGAGCAGGAAGTTGGGGGACTGCCCTTTCGGTTCTCCTCTGGAAAAACGGTCATACCGTGCGATTATGGACTTACTCCCAGGAATATGCAGATGAGATTACAAATCATCACGAAAATTTATCATTCCTGCCGGGAATAAAAATTCCTGAAGAGATTTTGGTGACAACGGATTTTGTCGAGGCGGCAGCCAATAAAGATATGGTCGTCTTTGCCGTTCCGACTCAATTTCTTCGTTCCGTCGCCACTCAGGCAGCTGGTATTGATTTTTCAAAGACGCTGATTGTCCACGTAGCCAAAGGGATCGAACATCACTCTTTAAAAACCATGTCCGAGGTTCTTATCGAAGTGATACCGACAGCCGCACCGAATCGGGTTGCGACGCTGTCAGGTCCCAGTCATGCTGAAGAAGTGAGCAGGAATATTCCCACTGCTGTCGTTGCGGCAGCCACCAATGGTCAGGTTGCGAAATCGATTCAACAATTTTTTATGAACCGAACATTTCGCGTCTATACCAATACAGATCTTCGGGGTGTGGAACTTGGCGGAGCGCTGAAAAATGTCATTGCTATTGCCGCCGGTATTTCAGATGGAGCGGGTTACGGTGACAACACAAAAGCTGCCCTCATGACACGCGGAATTGCAGAGATAACGCGGTTGGGCGTCGCAATGGGAGCAAATCCTCATACGTTTTCGGGACTGAGCGGTGTGGGCGATCTGTTTGTAACATGCATGAGCAGGCACAGCCGAAACCGCTTTGTAGGGGAGCAAATTGGCAAAGGACGGCGGCTGGATGACGTATTGAAAGAAATGGTAATGATTGCCGAAGGTGTCGAAACTGCGCGTTCAACCACCGAGTTATCACAGAAGTATAAAGTGGGAATGCCTATTTTTTTTGAAGTCCATAAGATGTTGTTCGAAGGGAAAAATCCTCATGTCGCGGTAGAAGAACTGATGACCCGGGATGCGAAGGAAGAACTTGAACATTAGTATTCACAGTACAATATTCATAAATAAAGGATAGGAGGATACGTATGAATAATTCATTCAAACGCTTTCGATGGTTTGTTGTGCCGATGCTGATTATTGCTCTTATGGTTGGCGGCTGTAAGAAATCATCATCGACGGGACCGGATACAGATATTCCTACATACCCGGTGACCGCAAAGGTTCTCGATCCGCAGGGATACCCTCTGGGCGGAGCGACACTGACGCTCTTAAATCCACCATTTGAAGATCCAAAATTCACGTCGCTGACGGACTCCACGGGAAAAGCCACGATTCAATCTCCAGCCGGGCAGCAAACATTGATTGCAAAATTCGGGACTGTATTTGAGGGAACGCTGAACGTGACTGTTGCAGCCTCTTCGACTCCGACAATCGTGACGACACCAATTCAAGTGCATCAGAATACTAGTTTAGGAAAAGTACTTGTCGTTCTGGCGAGCGCCGAAAAACTCGAAGATGTGTTGCATGCTATCGGCTATACGACATTTGATTCAATAAGCGTCGATGCGTTGCGCGATTCGGCAGCCATTGATTCGACTAAGTTGTTGCAATATCTGAAACAATACAAGCTTGTCTTCTCTGATTGCAACGGCGGCGATGAGTATCAATATCCGCTTCTTGCTCGTGTCTATGGTCGCTATGTTACCGGCGGAGGAAAAATCTATGGTGGACATTATAACTACTACATCCTGCAATTTATCTGGCCGCCATACTTCACCCACAGAGATTACCAGGGTGATGCCTTGACAGATACGTTGAAAATCGTCGATAATAACCTGCAGAAAGCCGTTGGCACGTTCCTCGATTGGACACAATCGGAGGATTCACGCCATCTTTCAGGTTATCAAAAATTTTCGGATCTACCACCAGCTCCGGTTTCGCATACCTATGGAGTAATCAAAGGGACCAATCCTGAGGTCGGTGTCATCGTGGAATGCTATCCGAACCCCAACCCTAACGGCGGTAAGTATCTCTGGACTGATTACCATAACCAAGACATCCTGAACAATACCAAACTCCTGAAAATCGTAACATACTTTTTGAACGGAATGTAAAATATTTTACAAATCCGCTTCCAAAAGCCGGCATGCAAAGTATATGCCGGCTTTTTTATATTGCCAAGAGTTTCAATTTTTTGTATATTAATAAACCTATTATCGATTGCTGAAGTAGCTCAGCGGTAGAGCAGCGGTTTCGTAAACCGCAGGTCGTGGGTTCAAATCCCACCTTCAGCTCAGCGGTAGAGCAGTCCCGTCCCGACGTAGTCGGGACGGGATAAACCGCAGGTCGTCGGTCCAAATCCGACCGCCAGCTCAATATATGAAGGGAAAATTGTCGGGATAATCCCGACGCAGTCGGGACGTCGGTCCTCCGCCGCGCATAATATCCGGGTTAGACGGAAAATCCAACACTTCGTCTATAGGAAATAAAGTCAAAAATCGAACGGAACTCACTCAGGGCGAAACCACTAACTGAATAGGCGAGAAGAATAACGATTCGCTCACCCTCTTATACAGTACCATCCCAATGAATATCTGCCTATTCACATGTCTTATATTGTAATTCCAATATAAGAAAGAGTGGAAAAACCAGGCCTGCTGGAATCACCAGTAAAAGCTTTGCACAAAATCTCCGAATGAAAGCCCTTTTCCTGACTCGAAGAGATCTTGAAGTATAAGCGTTTCTTCTCTATATTTAAATTTATTAACGTCGTTTATGGGAGATTTTCTTATGTCTGAATATGTTGAGAAGCTGATGAATGAGGTCAGAGCGAAAAACCCGGGAGAACAGGAATTTTATCAGGCAGTCCAGGAGGTTGCCGAGTCGCTTGATCTTGTCTTGGAACGCCATCCAGAATATCGTGCTGCAAAAATATTGGAACGGATGGTCGAACCGGAACGCGTTGTCATTTTCCGTGTCCCATGGCTTGATGACCAGGGTGAGGTTCACATCAATCGCGGCTTTAGAATTCAGATGAACAGCGCCATTGGGCCGTACAAGGGAGGCCTGCGCTTCCACCCCTCTGTAAACCTGAGTATCCTGAAGTTCCTGGCATTCGAACAGGTTTTTAAGAACAGTCTTACCTCTCTTCCAATGGGTGGGGGAAAGGGGGGATCGGATTTTGATCCGAAGGGAAAAAGCGAAAACGAAGTGATGCGATTCTGTCAGAGTTTCATGACGGAGCTGTTCCGTCATATCGGTCCGGATATAGATGTTCCGGCAGGAGATATCGGCGTCGGTGGACGTGAGATCGGATATCTATTTGGACAATATAAGCGGTTGACGCGTGAATTTTCAGGTGTGCTAACAGGAAAAGGGTTGAACTGGGGTGGGTCGCTTATACGACCCGAAGCGACCGGCTATGGAGCAGTCTATTTCGCAGAGGAGATGTTGAAAACCCGAGGCCAGACAATAGAAGGACGGGTTGTGGCAGTGTCGGGATTCGGCAATGTGGCCTGGGGTGCTGTTCAAAAAATTAACCAGCTTGGCGGCAAAGTCGTCACACTCTCCGGTCCGGATGGATTCATCTATGATAAAGACGGGGTGAAGGGAGAAAAGATCGACTACATGCTCGAAATGCGTGCAAGCGCGAAGGATCAGGTTCAGGATTATGCAAAAAAGTTCAAGGTCGATTTCTTCCCCGGCAAGAATCCGTGGGGAATTAAAGTTGATGTCGCTATGCCGTGTGCAATACAGAATGAACTCGATGAGAACGATGCACAAGAGCTGGTGAATAATGGATGCATCTGCGTTTGTGAAGGTGCTAACATGCCGACCACATTGCGTGGAGTAAAGATATTCCAGCAGGCCGGCATCCTTTTTTCACCCGGAAAAGCTTCGAATGCAGGCGGTGTGGCAACCTCGGGACTCGAAATGTCACAGAATAGCATGCGGCTGCCCTGGCCGAAAGAGGAAGTTGACCGACGTCTCCAAGAAATCATGAAAAATATTCATCAGACATGCGTTGAAACTGCAGAACGCTTCGGCACACCGGGGAATTATGTCAATGGTGCAAACATCGGCGGTTTTCTTAAAGTTGCAAACGCGATGATGGACCAGGGACTTGTGTGACAATTATGGCCGATCAGCTGACTAAATCTCATCCGCCATTTGGCGGTAAGAATCTGGATGTCACCGATAGCGCTAGTTATCAGGGATTCCAGAGCCTTATGCGCTACCGGATCAGGGATATCCTCCTTGTATCCAGTCTATATGACTCATATATTTTCGAAGAAGACGGAAGACTCTATGAGCTCATTCGAAAAGAATATCAAGGGCTTGATCTGAGCCATACCCCGGAATTTACCCATGTTGGCACCGGGCGCGAAGCAATTGAATTGGCAAGTCAGGGAAACCGCTTCGATTTGATTATTGCAACACTGCACATCGAAGATGTCCATCCTGTTAGGTTCGCAAAAATGGTTCGTGAATCGGGTCTGAACATTCCGATTGTCCTGCTTGCGTACGATAATCGAGAAGAGGCCGAACTCATTGCCTCGCACGATATTTCGGTCTTCGAGCGTATTTTTATCTGGCAGGGTGATTATCGAATCCTTATCGGAATTATTAAATATGTTGAAGACCGTTTGAACGTCGAGGAAGATACCCGTCTCATCGGTGTTCAATCAATAATCATCATCGAAGATAATGTAAAATTTTACTCTTCATATCTTCCGATTATTTATACTGAGATCGTGACGCAGTCGCAGCGGTTGATTTCGGAGGGTGTAAATCTCTCGCATAAATATCTCCGCATGCGGGCAAGGCCTAAAATTCTTCTCTGTACGACCTACGAGGAAGCATGGTCATATTTCGAAAAATACGAGGAAAATATACTTGGTGTCATATCGGATATCGACTTCATGCGCAACGGTGTTCATGATCCGACCGCCGGGATAGAATTTGCGAAGAATGTGAAGGCGCGGCTCTCCGATATACCGATTTTGCTCCAGTCGAACGACCCGTCGAAGGAATCGATTGCGAAAACGATGGGTGCATCGTTCATCCTGAAAGATTCGCCGACGCTTCTTAATGAGCTCCGCAGGTTTATGATACAGAATTTCGGTTTTGGCGATTTCATTTTCCGAATGCCGGATGGAAAAGAAGTCGGCCGGGCGACGGATCTGCGATCGCTCGAAGCGCAGCTGAGGATTGTCCCCGATGAAAGCATCTACTACCACGCTGAACGGAATCATTTTTCCAACTGGCTGAAGGCACGGACAGAATTCTGGCTTGCCCACCGGCTGCGGCCGCAGAAAGCCTCGGAGTATCCATCGATTACGGCCATGCGTGAGGACCTTGTATCATGGCTGCGTCGTTATCGCCATATACGTCAGCGCGGCCAGATCACCGATTTCACGAAAGAAACGTTCGACCCTTACACGAGCTTCGCCCGCATAGGCAGCGGATCGCTGGGCGGAAAAGCACGCGGGCTGGGCTTTTTTAACCGGCTTCTCCACAGCTTTGATATTCGCAACCGATTCCCCGGTATAAAAATTATGATCCCGCCGGCGGTTGTCCTTGCTACGGATATTTTCGATCAGTTCATCGAGGAAAATAATCTGCGGGAGTTTGCCCTCAGCGCCACGAACGATGAAGAAATCACAAGACGATTTGTGGAGGCGCCCTGGTTTCCGCCCGATGTTCTCCATGCGCTCTCGGCGTTCATAGATCTTATCCGCGTACCACTTGCAGTCCGTTCATCGAGTCTGCTCGAAGATTCACAGTACCATCCGTTTGCCGGCGTTTATGCAACGTATATGATTCCGAATAATCTGGAGAATTCTCAGGACCGGTTGAACGATCTTATTTCTACTATCAAGCGGGTCTATGCATCGACTTTCTATCGGAGCGCAAAAGATTATATGAAAGTCACTTCATACCGCCTTGAAGAAGAAAAAATGGCGGTCATTGTTCAAAAGATGGTCGGGAACCCGCATGAGAACCGCTTTTATCCCGATTTTGCGGGTGTTGCACGTTCATATAATTTTTATCCGATAGCGCCGCAAACACCGATCGATGGTATCGCCTCTGTCGCATTGGGATTGGGAAAGACCATTGTTGAGGGAGGAATAACCGTCCGGTTCTGTCCGAAGTATCCCACTCACCTATTTCAACTCTTTTCAGCGGAAGAGGCGCTACACTATAGCCAGAGCCAGTTCTATGCACTTGAGTTGAACGGAAAACCCCTCGATGTCAGTGAGACTCACGATATGCTTTTAAAACAATATAATCTCTCCGTTTCCGAACAGGATGGAACATTGACGTATGTCGGCTCTACATACTCATCAGAGAACGACGCCGTCTACGATGGATTATCGCGTCCGGGCCGGCGGATTGTCACGTTTGCGCCGATCCTGCGACAGCGTATCTTTCCACTGCCGAACATAATTGAACTTCTCCTGAATCTCGGTAGCTGGGGAATGGGTGCGCCGGTAGAGCTGGAATTTGCTGTCAATATGACGTCGGTTCCGCGTCTGGGGAGAGAATTCGGATTGCTACAGGTACGACCCCTTGTCATAAACCGCGAGCTCGAAGAACTCAACGTTGAAGACGTCGAGCAGGAAAAAATTATCTGCCAGAGCAGTCATGTGTTGGGCAACGGCGTCATCAATGATCTGTATGATATTATAGTCGTGGATTACCATAAATTCGACCGGGGCCGTAGCCGTGAGGTTGCCGTTGAGGTAAGTCGATTTAATGAAAAGCTCATCTGGGAGAATCGGCCTTATTTAATCATCGGCGTCGGCCGGTGGGGAACGCTCGATCCATGGCTTGGTATTCCGATTAAGTACGATAATGTTTCGGGCGCAAAAGCTATAGTTGAATCGGGATTCAAAGACATGGATGTAACGCCGTCGCAGGGTTCGCACTTTTTCCAGAACATCACGTCATTCATGGTCGGATATTTTACGGTTCATCCGCGGGTGGGGCAGGGGTTCATCGACTGGGATTGGCTGTTGAGTCAGCCGATCTGTGAAGAGAAAGAGTTCACCCGGCATCTGCGGTTTGATAAGCCGATCGTAGTTAAAATGAACGGGCATCGCAACAAAGGATTGATACTGAAACCCGGTGTTTAAGATTATCGCTGCGAATCACTTCGATGAGTAATTTATATCACAATAAAAAAAGGCGATGCAGAAAACCCTGCATCGCCCCTTGAGTTACAATCCTCTCATGTATGAATTATTTATTCACATCGTAAATTAGAAATAAGCATCTCACGAATCGAACTTAGTTCTTCCGGCAGTTTATCGTAAAGGCTCTTGAAGAGTTCATCATGGAGCTGGATTTCTTTTCTCCACAATTCTTTATCTACATTCATCAAATCGTTAAATTGATCTTTTGAAAATTCCAGTCCCTTCCAATCAATGTCTTCATACCGGGGCATCCAGCCGAGCGGACTTTCCGAATCACTTGCACATCCATTCATACGATCGACAATCCATTTCATAACACGCATATTTTCTATATAGCCCGGCCATATAAAATTGCCGTTTTCATCGACATGAAACCAGTTGACTCCAAAGATTTGCGGTGGATAAGCGATACGCTTTCCCATCGTCAACCAGTAGTTAATGTAATCAGCCATGTGATAACCACAGAACGGCAGCATCGCAAATGGATCGCGGCGTACCTGTCCCACTTTGCCCGCTGCTGCTGTTGTCGTTTCGGAACCCATGGTTGCAGCAAGATATACGCCGTGTGCCCAATTAGTCGATTGAACGACCAACGGTATTGTATCGCTTCGGCGCCCACCGAAGATAAATGCCTTAATTTGTACGCCGTTAGGGTTTTCCCAGTCGGGATCGAGAGAAGGACATTGGCTTGCCGGAGTTGTGAAGCGTGCATTTGGATGCGCCGCTTTACGTCCGCAATCCGGTGTCCATGGTTGTCCGGTCCAGTCGATTAACTCGGGCGGCGGCGTCTTTGTCATACCCTCCCACCAGATATCGCCATCGGGAGTGAGTGCAACGTTAGTAAAGATTGTATTCTTTTTAATAGTCGCCATAGCGTTTGGATTGGACTTTTCGGAAGTACCCGGTGCTACGCCAAAGTAGCCGTATTCAGGATTAATAGCGTAGAGCCAGCCATCGCTTCCCGGTTTAATCCATGCAATATCATCGCCGACAGTTGTGACTTTCCATCCCTTAAAGGTATCGGGTGGAATAAGCATAGCAAGGTTTGTCTTCCCGCAGGAACTTGGAAATGCGGCTGCCACATATGTCTTCTGACCCTGCGGAGATTCAAGTCCGACAATGAGCATATGCTCGGCCATCCAGCCTTGATCGCGAGCCATAGTGGAGGCGATACGAAGAGCAAAACATTTTTTGCCAAGCAAGGCATTGCCGCCGTAACCGCTTCCAAACGACCAAATGGCATGTTCCTCCGGGTAATGAACAATATATTTTTCTTTGTTGCACGGCCATGGAACATCCTTTTGGCCCGGTTCCAGTGGCATTCCTACCGAATGAATACATGGAACAAATTCACCATGATCGCTCAGTACATCCCATACGGCTTTGCCCATGCGAGTCATAATGCGCATATTGACCACAACATAAGGAGAGTCCGTCAGCTCAATGCCTATATGAGCAATATGTGATCCAAGCGGTCCCATGCTGAATGGAATGACATAGAGCGTACGTCCCCGCATACAACCGTCAAATAGCTTTTTAAGCGTCGCCTTCATCTCACGTGGATCAACCCAGTTATTTGTAGGGCCGGCGTCGCTTTTCTTCACACTGCAAATAAATGTGCGATCTTCCACGCGTGCCACATCATTGATATCCGACCGGGCTAGGAAACTATTGGGCCTTTTCTGTTCATTTAATTTTAAAAACGTCCCCGCATTTACGAGCCGTTGACACAAATCATCATATTCGGCCTGCGAGCCGTCGCACCAGTATACTTCGTCCGGTTTTACAAGTGCAGCAATTTCTTTTATCCAGGCTATTGCTTTTTCATTTCTTATGTATGATGGAATTGTCATTATTAAATAATGAAAAAATAATATTGGTGTATCGTTTTTTCAGGATCGGAGAGAATCTACCAATCGCGAACTACCGTGCGATTACCTATTTTGATCTCCCGTGGTGAATTCGGGTCTAATGCCCACTTGATTCGGGACATTCCTTCGGCAACTTCACCGGCTGCTCCGGCATAACTAATTCTCAGGTGGCCTTCCGCTCCGAAATCTTTCCCGGGCACGGTAACCACAAGGGCTTTTTTCAATAAAAATTCTCCCATTGCCATCGAATCCTTATTGTAAGCGCTGAAATCGGGCAAACAGTAGAAGGTTCCTTCCGGTTTCACCATTTTAATTCCGGGAATCGATAGTAATCCCTTCATAACAATATCACGGTTTTTCTCGAGCGTAGATATGAGATTATCGACGCAGCTCTGGTCGCCGTTTAATGCCGCTTCGGCGGCAGCTTGACATATCGGAGAATTGCATGTTGTGATTTGTCCCTGTATATTCGCCATAACCTTGACAAGCCTGCGGTTGGAGACGACCCAGCCTACCCGGAATCCTGTCATTCCATATGTCTTGGAAATTCCATTAACGACAATGACATTTGTTGATTCGACATCCTTTTTCGTAAAGTTGTATACAGGTGCGATCTTCTTCCCGTCAAAAACAAGTTTATGATAAATGTCATCCATGACGAGATAGATATTTTTTCGTTCACAGTATTCAACAATCTGTCCGATAAATTCATCAGGAAAGACAGCTCCAGATGGATTGTTAGGACTGTTCACGATAATTAAACGAGTCGCTGGAGTAACAGCCTTCTCAATATCCGACAATTTTGGGCAGAAGCTTCCGTCTGCCGGTGTAACGATCACTGGGACACCGTTGACCATTTTTACCATTTCCGGATAGCTCACCCAGTAAGGGGCCAAAATAATGACCTCCTGTCCCGGATCGATAAGAGCATAGAGCAAATTGAATACGGATTGTTTGGCACCATCGGAGACAATTATATTTGACGGCTCGACCGTTCTTCCGTAGTTCCTTTCGGTGTACTGAATAATGGCCTTTTTTAAGGAAGGTAAGCCGTCCGAAGGGGCGTACTTCACCTCGCCAGTATTCAATTTCTCGATGGCACTCGATATTGCGTGCATCGGGGCTTTGTTTTTCGGCTCTCCGGCCCCAAGATGAACGACAGCTTCACCTTTCTCTTTGAGTATCCGCGCCTCCTGGTTGAGCCGAAGGGTCGGCGACTCAACAATGGATTGGGCAAGTCTGCTTATGCTCATGAATAAAATGACCTCCGAGGTTTTTGTTGTGTTACTTTCAAGATAATACATTTTTATTAATTTACAACACAATAAAAAAATTGTAACTTTTATTTTCAAAAATTCGTATCATTAACATAGCCTGCATTTAGAATAACCATACTTTTTTTTAAACCACAATATCACAAGGAGGTCTATGAAATCTTTCATTTTTATGCTTGCAATCGTTTTACTCACCATCCCGGTTCTGGCACAGGAAGAAACTCTGATAGGAGAGGAATTCCACAGCGGAGGTTTTGGCGGGCCGGAGGTCAAAATAGGTCCAATGTTGGGAACGACCGGCGTGTTCGTCGGCGGACGCGGTGGATGGATCATTAATCATACGTATGTTCTGGGTGGTGGGGGGTATGGACTTGCGAATGATGTGCGTGTTAAAGATATCACAATCAATGGCCAGCCGGCATACCTTGGCTTTGGATATGGCGGTTTGTTCTTGGAAGTTATAGGTAATTCCGACAAGTTGATACATTATACAATCGAACTTATGATTGCTGGTGGCGGAGTAGAGTACCGTGACAGTCTTTATGACTGGAACGATCATAACTGGGATGCCGTCTTTGTGCTCGAGCCTGCCGTAAGCGTTGAAATGAATATAACAAGCTTTTTCAGGATCGGTCTTGGAGCAAGTTATCGTTTTGTAAGCGGTGTTAATACCTGCGGATTAACAAATAAAGAACTGAGCAATGCAACCGGTACGATTATATTGAAATTTGGGACATTTTAGACTCTGTGTCCTTGTCTTCTCCTCCGTGTCCTCTGTGGTTTTCTTTTTATCAAGGATAAAATATAAACACAGAGAACACAAAGGACTTCTCTAGTGCATTTTAGCGCAGAGGACGCAAAGTCATGTTGGCAATTGATTTTTTTATTGACTATCCTCCTTTTTTTCTTATTTTAAATAGATAGATTATCATTGATTCAACAATTCCATTTTACTATGTCGAAAAGAATGAATATCTCCTGGCTTCAATGCGTTCAGTGTAATGCAATTTACGACATTGACGAAATCCGTTTCAGCTGTAGCTGCGGCCATCTTCTGGATGCAGTACACGATCTGGGAATGATGAAATCGATGGTCTCTCGTGATATGTTCGACGATCGTTTGGGCTTGGTTGATGCCCCGTTATCGAGTGGAGTATGGCGGTTTCGCGAGCTTGTAATGCCCGAAGTCGCCGATGAAGCGATAGTCACGAAATCCGAGGGAAATACACGGCTCTATAGAAATAAAAAGATTAGCAAATGGACCGGCCTCGAAAAATTATTTCTGAAACACGAGGGAGAAAATCCAACCGGCTCGTTCAAAGACCGGGGAATGACAGTTGCTGTGACAAAGGCAAAAAGCCTCGAAAGACCCGCCGTCGTATGTGCATCGACTGGAAATACTTCTGCATCGCTCGCTTCATATGCTTCTGAAGGCGGTTTGGTAGGAATCGTGCTTATCCCACATGGGGATGTCGCCATCGGTAAAGTCGCTCAGGCACTTGCCTATGGAGCAAAGACTCTCATGGTGCGCGGCGATTTCGATGATTGTATGCGGTTGATTCAGGAAGCGGAAGCATCACTTAAAGCCTACCCCCTGAATTCAATCAATCCGTTTCGCCTTGAGGGCCAAAAAACAATTATGTGGGAAACACTTCAACAACTCCACTGGGAGGTTCCGGATTGGATCGTCCTTCCCGGCGGGAATCTTGGAAATACAAGTGCATTCGGGAAAGCGTTTTATGAAGCAAAGGAGCTCGGACTTATCGATCGTATGCCGCGCTTTGCGGTGATACAGGCTGCAGGTGCAAATCCATTCTATAGTGCGTTCAAACGCAATTTCGAATCGCTGCAAACTGTAAAAGCTTCTACTATTGCGACGGCAATTAAGATCGGGAATCCGGTGAATTACGAGAAAGCCGTTCGGACACTCCGCTGGACCGACGGAATTTCCGAGCAGGTGACCGACGAGGAAATTCTCGATGCCAAAGGAATCGTCGATTCCTCGGGTATTGGAGCCGAGCCGGCTTCATGCGCAACCATTGCCGGCGTACAGAAACTGGTCGCAAACGGTGTGATTAAAAAATCAGAGACCGTTGTCGGACTCCTGACAGGCCATATTCTGAAAGATCCAGATGCGATTGCGAAATATCATGATCGTGAACCGAATCATCGCTATTCAAATCCACCGCGTCAGATCAATCCATCACTCGATGAACTGGCGGCAATCCTGAAGGAGTAGTTTATCTCTTATTTTTTTAGGAAGAACTCCATCAGCTCATAGCCGTTGTTAAAGATAATGCCCGTCCGTGCGGCATTTGTCTCACCGAAGGGGAGATGTTCATTACCCGTGATTCCTTCTCCGGCCATGGCAAATGGTACCGGTTCACCGGAGTGCCCCCGGGATAGTACCGAGGTCGGATGGTCCGGCATCACAAGTATTCGCCAGCTTTTGTAATTCTTGAGCTCCTCCATTACCGGTCCGATGATATGCTTGTCGATTTCTTCCACAGCTTTTTTCTTTATGGCTGCATCGCCGGCATGCCCCGCTTCATCCGGTGCTTCCACGTGCACGAGGACGATATCGTATTTCCCGATCGCCTCTATCGCCGCAAGCCCCTTGGCCCTATAATTGGTGTCTATATATCCTGTCGCACCTTCTACCTTTATCCATTCAAAGCCTATCAGCTTCGCCAATCCTTTAACGAGGTCGACCGCTGTTATAGCCGCTCCCTTCAATCCATATTTCTTTTCGAATGGTTCCATTCTGGATTTTTTGCCCTGGCCCCAGAGCCAGATCGAGCTTACTTCATTCTTTCCGAGATCTCTGCGTGTTCGGTTAATTTCATGATTCTTGAAAAGTTCTCGACTCTTTATTATGAGAGTGATAGGAAACTCTGAATTTTTCCCCCGCGGCAGTATGCTGATTATTTTCTTGCCGATCATATCATGCGGCGGTTGCGTATGGAGTTTCGTATAATCATATCCTTTTACTATCATCAGGTGCCGGTATCCGACTCCCGGGTAGAATCTTACCTGTTTACTGCCGAATGCTTTATTGAGCTCCTCTATTAATATCTTACCATCTTCGCTTGAGATATGCCCCGCACTGTGGTCGGCCATCTTCTCATCGATAATCGTTACCAGATTGCAGCGAAATATCCAGTCGTCTTCTGTGACGTCAATACCCTGTGCGACAGCCTCTATTGGTGCTCTGCCGCTGTAATATTTCACCGGATCGTAGCCGAGCACCGCCATCATTGCCACATCGCTGCCAGCCTGAAGAGAAGGGGGGACTGTGTGGCACAAACCCTGTCTGCCATTAATGGCAATTGCATCCATGTTCGGTTTCTCTGCGGCTTCAAGCACCGTTTTTCCATCGAACACCGGCAGCGGTTTATCGGCGGCTCCATCAGGTACGACGATGACATATTTCCTGCTCAATGAATATACTCCTTTTACTGGGGTAAATAATGCAATAATTTCAGAAGATCGGAAAAGACCCCCATCGCTGTTACGTCTGCACCGGCGCCTGGACCCTGGACAACCAGTGGTGTTTGCGAGTAGCGGTGGGTGGTGAACGCAATGATGTTATCGCTCCCTTTTGTCGTAGCAAAAAGATGATTGGCCGGAATTTCCCTGATGCCTGCGAATGCTGTCCGTCCTTGCAGCACACCGACATACCGCAGCACCGAACCATGGTTGTGTGCTGTCTCGAAAAGGCGTTTCATCGCGTCATCATGTCTGGCATATCGTTGGAAGAAATCTTTCGGCAAAGATCCTCCCCGTAACGATTGAGGAACCAGATTTTCGACCTTAACGTGCTTCATATCCATTTTCAATCCGATTTGACGGGCGAGAATCAACAGCTTCCGGGCGACATCGCCTCCCGACAAATCCTCGCGCGGGTCCGGCTCGGTGTAGCCAAGTTCAAGAGCTTCCCGAACGAATGCACTGAACGGGCGCACGCCGTCGTAATGATTGAAGAGGTGACTCAGCGTTCCGGAAAACATTCCTTCAATTTTTACGATTTCATCGCCGCTCGCGATCAAATCCTTTAGTGTGGATATGATTGGCAAACCTGCCCCGACGTTTGTTTCATACAGGAAATATTTCTGACGGTTCTTCATTAATTCGGTCAGCTGTTTATATCGCCGCCACGGAAGTACATTCGCCCGCTTGTTCGGCGTTATAATGTGCATGTTCAGCCGGACAAAATCCTCATACATGTCGACAATCTCGGAACTTGCCGTGCAATCAACAACAACGGCATTTGTCAGCTGGAGTGATGCAAGCTGCCGCAGTAATTCCGAACGCTCGGTCCGATAGGGCGAGTTGTTGAAGGCCTCCTTCCATTTCTTCAGATCGATTCCTGTCGAAGAGAGAACGAATCGGTCGATATCGACAATTCCGCATACATGGACATCAAATCCCTGCGAATGAAGATATGATTGCTGTTGCTGGATCTGTTTCAGAAGAGTGCCGCCGATATTTCCCGGACCGATCAGAATCACTCCAAGCTTTTTCGTCGGTTCAAAGAAAGCTTCGTGAATAACGTTCAATGCACGGTATTTCTGCTGTTCATCGATAACGAAAGAAATGTTTCGTTCCGACGCTCCTTGTGCAATTGCGGAAATATTGATGTTGTTACGTCCCAGCGCCTGGAATACTTTTCCGGAAACGCCGGGAGTGCCCTTCATTCCGTCTCCCACAATAGCGACGATCGTCTGGCCGGGTTTATCATCGAGTGAAGTCAGTCTGGATTTCAGCTCATAGTGAAACTCTTTTGCAACGGCTTTCTTCGCTGTTGTGACGTCTTTACTGTTAATGGCGAAACATATTGTGTGTTCCGACGACGCTTGTGATATCAAAATGGTATTTACACCGTGTGATGCAAGTGCACGAAATAACCGTTCTGCAACTCCAGGAACACCGACCATGCTCATTCCGCGCAATGTGACGAGAGTGCATTCGTCGATAGCTGTAATTCCCTTTGCAACTTTTTCCGATCGATCCACGCGGCGAGAAATGAGGGTTCCGGCAGCGGATGGATTTAACGAATTCTTTATAATGATTGGAATACGTTTTGCCACAGCGGGGGCGATCGATGATGAATGAAGCACTCTTGCCCCAAAGTAGGATAGTTCCATCGCTTCTTCATACGATAGCGACGGCAGAACAGACGCGTTGGAAACTACACGCGGATCGGCACTAAGGATACCATCGACATCGGTCCAGATTTCTATCAAAGACACGTCAAGTGCCGCCCCGATAATTACTGCCGAATAATCGGATCCGTTTCTGCCGATCGTGGTCGTGAGGCCGTCTTCGGTCGAACCGATGAATCCGGTAATGACGGGAATCAACCGTTTCCCGGAACCGGCGAATAGGTGTTGGAAATATGTTCTGATCGCCCGGTTGGTTTTATCGAACAGAATACCTGCTCGTGTGAATTGATCGTCGGTTTTCACAAACTCGCGTGCATCGATATTTCGCGCAGGTCGTGATCGCTGTATAAAGGAGGTAATTATTAGCGCCGACAGGCGTTCTCCGAAACTAGCCGTCAAATCAAGCGTACGCGGAGAACAATGATGAAGCATATAAATCCCCTGAAGCACATCGCGTAGTTCCGCGAGCATGACCTGGAGTTCTAATGCGATACGTTTTGGCGGAAGAGCGTTATGAAGAACGCTCAGTGTTTTTGAATGCCGTTCAGCCAGCTTTTGGTAGATCGAATGAAATTTCCTGTCGCCTGCTTCTGCCAGGCGGGCGCATTCCAGTAATTGATCTGTCACTCCACCGAATGCAGACACAACTATAGCAACGCGTTCTTTCTTTGCATTACTGAGAATAATTGATGCAACATCGCGTATTCGCTCGGGAGTAGCAACCGATGAACCGCCAAATTTCAAAATCTTTTTAATGGACATTTCTTTTCCTTATATTCTTCTCGGCATTTTCAGAAAAAGCTTTTCCGGCATCAGATACGTCGGGAGTTTCAGGCAGGCAAAGGTATGATACGAAAAGGCTTCTAAAAAAGCAAGAAAGTGGAGGAACCGGGTCGCAGTAATTAGAATGGCTGATGATATTTCTGTAATATATCAGGCACAAGATCCCGGGTTAAAAGCACATCGTATTTTATGCATCTAATACATCGCGTATTTTATTCAGAAGATCATTCATATTGTACGGCTTTTGTACAATTTCTTTTGCCCCATCTCTGAATATTTCCGATCTTTCACCCGGATCGGTGTAACCTGTAGCCATGATGAATTTGATTGCCGGGTTATGTGCCTTCAACTTTTTAAGAATTTCTCGCCCGCTCAAAATAGGTAATCCAAGATCAGAGAGTACCAGTGCGATTTTCTGTTGGTTCTGCTTGTATAATTCGATTGCTTCGTCACCGTCTGAAGCCGTCAGGACAGTATAGCCGTTTCCTTCAAGGCTGATATGAATCAACTCTCTCAATAATTCCTCATCTTCGACAACCAGGATGGTTTCTGTACCGCCGGTAACATTCTTCTTTACCTCTTTTTCACGATCGATGCTCATCGCCGATTGTAATTCTTTTACAGGAAAGTAAAGAGAGAATGTTGTGCCTTGTCCGACCTTGCTCTGGACATCGATGAATCCTTCATGACTTTCTACAATACCGAAGACAACCGCCAGGCCCAGCCCTGTACCTTTTCCGACTTCCTTTGTTGTGAAGAAGGGATCGAAGATACGCTGAATAGTTGCCTCATCCATACCGACACCCGTGTCATCCACCTTGATGGAAACATATTGTTCGAACGTTGCGTCGATAAAGCGGGAACGTAAAGATTCACCGGTAATAATTCCGGTTGAAATTGTGAGTGTTCCGGCCCCCGACATCGCATCGCGGGCGTTGACACAGAGATTGAGTAATACCTGATGAAGCTGTGTTGAATCGGCAGTAATGAGAGGGAGACTTTCAGATAAGCGGCACACGAAAGTCATCGTCTTTGGGAACGTCTCGTGGAAGAGTTTTTCGATTTCTTTGACGGAATCATTTATTTGAATCGGAGTGAATTCCACATCGCTCTTGCGGGCAAATGTGAGCATCTGCCGGACCAATGATGCACCGCGCTCCGACGCCTTGTCAATCGCAGCAAGACTCGCTTTCAGCCTTTGAGGATCACTATGAGAGATCGATATTATCGATGAATGTCCCATGATAATACCGAGGATGTTGTTGAAGTCGTGTGCAATACCGCTGGCAAGAGTTCCAAGGCTTTCTAATTTTTGCGCCTGATGTATTTCTTTTTCGAGATTTCGCTGCTCCGTGACATCGCGCTGAATACACAGAAATCCGACGATTTTTCCCTGAGAATCTAGAATTGGGTTAGCGGTAATCTCGATATTAAGGAGACGATCGTCTTTCGTCCGATTAATCCATTCTTCCTTCACGATCTGTCTGCTCAGAAGGGTATGCCAGAAAGCTGTGTACTTTTCACGTTGTTGTACACCTGATTTCAGGATGCGCGGAGTCACCTTACCGATTACTTCATTCGGTTCGTAACCGTAGAGTTGAGCGAATGCCGCATTCGCAAATGTTATAATTCCGCTACGGTCGGTCATGAAAATTACTTCACCCGATGCTGCAACCGCCTGATTTAATCGCATCAAAGATTCTTCGGTATGCTTTTGTTCCGTGATATCTTCGATGATTCCGTCATAGTACAGTGTCTTTCCTTGAGAATCTCGAATTGCGTGTGAATTCTCTCGAATAAAAACCCTTGTCCCATCCCGCTTAACCCAACAGGACTCCAGGCCTTTCACCTCACCCCTGCTTTCTACACTCTTGATGAATCGAGAACGATCATATGAATGATCAAGTCCTTCTCTCTGGATATCTTTGGCTGCAAATTCTTCTAACGATGAATAACCAAGCATATTGATCAGAGCAGGATTTGCCAGTAGAATTTTACCATCCGGTGTTGTTCTATAGATACCGACGGTACTGTTCTCGTACAGAGATCGGAAGCGTTCCTCACTCACACGCAATGCCTCCTCTGCCTGCTTTCGTGCCGTGATATCTTGGTTTACGCCATAAGTCCTTATCGTGCGGCCCTTATTGTCTTTGATGACAAAGATACGGACGGATATATGGCCGATACTTCCATCTGCATAAATAATTCGATGCTCTAGATCCCGCGAGAAATTGGGATCTGTTGTTTCCAGTGCTTTCTGAATCTCGGTACCAACCACGGATAGATCATCAGGATGAACGAATCGCTGGGCATATTGAGCGGATGACATTGCATATCCACCGACTTGTTCTGCTGTTGTGCGGAAGATATTATAAAAGTGGTCGTTAAATATAAAAAGATCTTTATCGACATCGTATTCCCAGTAGCCCATACGGGCAATCTTTGAAGCGGTCGCCAACTGCGTTTCTCTCGTGCGCAATTCGGTTTCCACGCGTTTTTGTTCGGAGATATTTTGCACAGCGCCGTAAATCCCGGCCAATGTATTCCTTTTTTCGTCCCATACAGGATGAGCATACACCCGCACCCAGACTACCTTGCCGCTTTTCATAATCGTGCGCAGTTCTGTCACAACCTGTTGGTTCGAGCGCAGTTTTTCCATGTCACGATCATCGATAGCGTAGTCATCCGGATGAACAGTTGCGCGCCAACCGCCAATGGATGCATATTCTTCGAATGTGTATCCGGTCATCGCTTCAAACGCTCCGGCGACCCATTCCGGGATAAGCCTGCCGTCTGTTCCTACATTTGTTGAAAATACATAATCGGAAACCACATTGGAAATGAGGCGATAGCGGGTTTCGCTCTCTTTCAGCTTTTCCTCTGCTTGTATGCGCTCGGTTATGTCTAGAGCGATTCCGACCATACCGAGGAGTGACCCTTCCTTGTCCCGCAGTGATATTTTGGAAATAAGTTCCCACCGCTGTTGGCCATTTGAGTCAACCGAACACTGTTGCCTTCCTAATATTGTTTCCCCATCTCTGATAATCCTTTGATCCTCGGCAAAATATTCTTCTGCAAGCTCCTTTGGATAAACCTCAAAATCAGTCTTTCCGAGAAGATCGGCCTCGGTCAGCGGCTCTTTACGGCCGAGCGTGACCCCAACACGTTTCAGATGGGCCGTATTGACGACCGTTTTCTTGTATTCCTTATTCTTCACAAAAACGGAGTTCGGTAAATGATCAATCAGCGTTTTAAGAAGTACACGTTCCTGCTCCCGTGTTTCCTCCGTTTGTTTGCGCTCGGTGATGTCTTGAATAACTACCATCAATCCGGTTGGCTTCTTTTCTGTATCGAACAAGAGAGCTGAATTGATTTCTCCAATAAATTCTGAACCGTCTTTTCTACGCATTCGATATTGATCGTTCGGTACAAAATTTCCATCAAATGCACCCGCAATATTAACCATTGCTTTCTGATGGTCTTCGGGAAATATCCACTCAATCGGTAAGTGCTCGATGACTTCAGATCCATCTTCGTACCCATACATTTCCAGCCCCCTGGGCGATACATAGGAAATCTTTCCATCCGTTCTTATGATCATGATGGCTTCAGGAGATGCAGAAATAAGAGAGTGGTAGAGTTCCTCACTTTTCCGCAGGGCTTCCTCTGCCCGCTTGCGATCGGTGATATCACGCGAGATGCCGAATGTACCGATGATGTTGCCCTCCTTGTCGCGCAGAGGCATCTTGGTTGTTGAAACCCACGTCTCTCGACCGTCGGGCCACGTCTCCTTTTCTTCGATACCCACAATGGGTTGGCCTGTTCGGATGATCGTCTGCTCAGCCTCGAACGCTGGCCGGGCGTGTTCCTCCGTGAAAAAGTCAAAGTCTGTCTTACCCATGGATTGCGCACGTTCGCTGAGGTTAAATTTTTCAGCCAGCGCCTTACTAATTGTAATAAAGCAGCTATCGGCATCCTTGAAGTAGATGTTATCAGGAACGTTATCCATGAGTGCCCTCACTAGATTCCGTTCCTTACTCAATGCTTCCTCCGCCTGCTTACGCTCGGTGATGTCGCGGCACAGCGAAAGGATCCTGATGGATTCTCCGCTGCCTACTACTGTCGCGTTGATCTCAATGGGAGTAATTTGTTCACTACGGTTTATGTATTCGATTTCAAGATTTCTGACATAACCCTGCTCGGCACACTTCTTCACTTCGGTGGCATTTCGCTCCAGGTCATGTGGGGCTGTCCATTCAACCACGCTTCGGCCGAGGATCTCATCCAGCGTATCGTAGCCTGTGAGCCGGATATATTCTTTATTGGCGTCGATGACTCTGCCTTGGGAATCTAGAATGAGATACCCTGTGTCGGTCATCTCGATTAAGGCCTTGTGTTTTTCTTCGCTTTCCCGTAAAGCCTCCTCAGCCCGCTTGTGCTCGGTGAGGTCTCTTATGAAAGCTGTAACTCCAACAATTTCTTCATTTTGATGTATCGGATTCCAACTGAACTCATAATAAATATCCGGCTCTGGTTGATGTTGCATTTCCGAAAAGGCTTCTCCCTTTAACGCACGATCCATGCTTTGTTTTGCAAGTATACGTAATTCAGGTATCCGCATACATTCAAGCAGATTCATTCCAATTTTAATGTCAGCATTCCATACTCGTTTCATTTCCTTACGATGCTTTTCATTAAATGTGGTATAGCAGTAATTTTTGTCCAATGAGAAAATAAAGATATCGCTTGCGCTATTAATCAAAGCATCTAGCAATGCATACTGAGCTTTCAAAGTTTCCTCCGCCTGCTTGCGCTCGGTGATATCCTGTTCACTGTGCTTACGTTTCTTCAGCAGCGTTTCCAGCTTCTTCACTTTTGTACGAACAGATTCCCGTTTTTCAATCAGTTCGTTCTTCGTTTTCCTATCATTCTTCATATATCGAGTCCTCCTATTAGGAGTCCTGTTCGAGACACTGAGATCATATCACAAGAGACGTGGACAAAAATCAGGAGAAATATGTACCCGGTTCGATTTTCTTTGGTCAGGATTTTTCATGGCGAACATCTTTCCAAGCTACCTACGGTTGAATAGAACAAGCTATGTATATTATATTTTCGAACTTCCAACTCTTCAAAAGTATTATAATGCAATTACCATTTTTGAGAGATCGTTCACGACTCGGTCTTGATTTCTCCAGTCGCTCCAGCTAACACCTTCAACACGAATAACGCGGAGGTGTTTCGCATTCGGTTCTAGTATAGCTTTGGAGAATCCTTCCGATGGTAGTCGTGTGAATTGACCAAATCTACTACCAGCACCTTTTTCTTCATCAACCAGCCCGCTACGCTTAGGCAAGAGGTTATTTTTCCTATCCCGCATTTATGATGCACAAAGCTAATACCAAAAGCCGCGCTTTGAATTTGCTTATCCGAAACAAATTTATTTTCCGTCGTAATTTTTCCTCAAATCCCACCAAATATAAAAACACGATTGATTGCGGGTGACGGTGTTATGGCCGTTCTTCCGTAACCATCCAGAGCAGAAGGATTCACCGGTTATTATCGGGAAATCACATAATGCGTGCTGAGGCCTTGGACTTTTTCTCGTTGGTGATCACTAATAATCACCTATCGATAATGTAGTATCAAGAACTCGATACAGCGAATATCTCGTTCTAATGTATTATCGGCATTTTCTCGGGATAGATTACGATATTTAGGGTCAAGGACTTTAAAAATAAGAAAAAAGCCCCTTTTGGTATTTAAGGAGTCAAGAGTATCGGGAGGCAGTGGCAGTGTATAAAGGAGCTCAATAAAAAGCAAGAAAGTGGCAAAATAACAATGGAAAAGTTAAAAAATCAATATTAACGACCTATCCCATTGGCTATAAACCTTCGAACCTCCCAACCTTCAACTTTAAACTATGCTCTGGACTATTTCAGTATATTATCGAAGGAGTACAAGTTTTTTAGTCTCCATAAGATTGCCCGATTCGAGTCGATAGAAATACACGCCGCTCGCAAATCCCGATGCATCCCATACTGTGTGATACGTCCCGGCATCGAATTGTGTTGACACCAGCGTTGTGATGAGTGTTCCACACGGATCGAATATCTTCAGCGTAACAAATCCTGGTTGTGGAATCGAAAATCTGAAGGTGGTATTCGGATTAAACGGATTCGGATAATTCGCACTTAAAACAAATTCATATTTCTGCATCGAGGATGACGCTGTATCTGTGTAGCCGGAATTTCCATCCCAGCCTGCAAGCCGCGCCCATAACCACCACGCTGCATATGCTTTCCTATTGGCATTGAGCGGCTGGCTGTGAGCAGAAGAGCAGTTATACCAGTCAACGTTTACAGTATGGGAATTCTGCCATATTGTAGCCCAGTTGGCGTCAAGGTTGTGGTCGCCGTTACTGTCATAATCACAATTATCATTGGCCGAAAGCTGCATGTAATTAATCTGGCCGTCAGGATCATAGCTCTCAATATCGGCAAAATCAAATAATATTTTATTATTGCCGGTACAGTAATTTCTAATCTGTTGATTGCGAAGATTGACATTCCCCGAAGTCCCCGTCCCGTTTAAATGACCTGTCATGTAAACAAACTTTATATTAGGATAATCATGTTCCAACCCAGACATAAGGTTCAAATAGAGGTTTATATCTGATTCCGTTCCATCCACCTGGCCACACCATGACCAGATAATTACATTGATCTCCGGATGTGCATTTAAATAAGTCCTTGTTGAGGCTTCCCATGCTGTGCGATTAGGGTTTCCGAGATCGCTTGCTCCGCTGAAAGGTCCGTCTTTGAGATCCAACGCGCCATTTGTTCCCCCGTTGTTGAAGGCATAGAGATTTTGAGGATATCCTAAGCCGTTCATGAAAGCTACTAGGCTGCTCATTCCATCAATGAGTTGACTGCCATGAGAAGTGTGTCCGTATGCAATGTGAAGAGCGGATTTAGCCTGGGAAATATATTGTAGCGGTATCTCGCTTATCTTTGTACATGTATGGTCGGCTATGATAGGGCCGGCTATTAGAGTGAATGGTAAAAATAACGCTATCGTTAACAGAGTCATTAGACTCATATCCGTTTTAACAGTGTCTGGTTTCATGATGCATTCCATTTAAATCATTTTACGACTACCAGCCTCATCGTTTTCGTGTAAGATCTGGATTCCATACTGCGATTACCGGCCGGTGCCGTCGATAAAGCGGACAATCTATAGAAATAAATGCCGCTCGAAATACCCTCCGCATTCCACTGGCGCGAGAAATAGCCTGTCTGGAGTTCTTCCGATACGACGGTCGTCACTTCTCTGCCCGTGACATCGAAAATTTTTAACGTCACGAAAGAAGGAGCCGGAAGGCCGAATCGTATGGTTGTCGACGGATTAAAGGGATTAGGATAATTCTGGCCGAGTGTGTACTCGAATGGAATATTACCGCTGTTTCCGCTCATTTGGGTTGGAACGGTATTGATGCGATAAATGTGCACGGCATTTTTCCCAAATATATCCTGAAATTGGCCGTCCACCACGGGAATGGTCCTGCTCTCATCGATGATATCCGCCTCCATGGTACCGACGAGGTTGCTTACCGATACGTTGACTTGTATCAGCTCGGGTTCGATGCCGGTATAATTTGCACCGGTGATCGGATCGGGTTCCGTAATGCGGGCGGCGAAAATATAGACATCGGTTCCACTCTCGCGTATCATCAAGTCGACTCGTTTAAGCGGAATATTTGCATCATCGGAAGCGGTGCGCGAGGGTTCGGGACTAAGAACAACTGGAGCCAGTATCTCCATCTGATCGGCGAATTTTTTCATGGCGGGCCATCGTATCGAGCTGTATACAAAGTAGGGGAACCAGTTGATTCCCTTAGCGCCGTGGATGACGTTCATCCATGCTTCGAGGTACACCTGTTCTGCCGTAACCGGCGGTGTGTTGTCACCCTCGGTCTCTTCACACACCTGCAGCGCCGGGATACAGGGCACAAGTTTTTTATTGTTCGTCTGCATTCGATCCAGAGCGTCGAGGTAGGCAGAATACGGACCCATGTCGGTGTAATTCAGTGTCGGATGCAGCCGGTATTGGATCGGGTAAATATCGCCGCCGATGACATCCTCGGTCCATTTCTTTCCTCCGAAAAATTTATCACTCTGGAGATAATCGTACAGTCGCAGACCCGTTCCATAATACTTCAACCAATCGTAGCAGGCCAGTTCATTGTAATGTGGATGTTGGGGATCCTCACGATGACTGACGTACTGCCATGCAGCTAACACGGGCTGATAGGCTTTTTGCGGCCAACCTCCCAGATTCGGTTCGTCTTCCCAGCTCCACATCAACAGCGCCGGACTATCGCGGTTTGCCCTTATATATTCCGCCATCCTGTTGATGTCGTGGTTGAATTCCTGACGGCGTGGTTCGACTTCTCCCCAGTCATAATCGCCGCGAGTCGGACCGATGCACATCAGTCCTTTAGCCGCAGCCTTATTGAGATAGTCCGTCCACGTCGAAACGCTGTGCGAAGGATACCAACCCTCGGTATGCAGTGAATTGATCGATGACGAGTCGAGATATTTCTGGACATTATCGTTGTCGGTCATGTAGGTCATAATCGGAAAGAAAAGTTGTCCGTTCACACGAATAGCATTATTTTCGTCGATGCCGACCTGCGGTATGCCCGGGTATCGTTTGGAAAATTTATCGCGCCATAAGCCTCCGGGTAGTCGCTGACCGTCCGCATCGAGGAGTTCTGCAATCACCACATAGTCGCCCTGGGCAAGTTGTTTCTGATCGAGCAGAATTATTTCCTCGGAGGTTAAAACGGATTTCGAAAAAAGTATTGTTGATTGTTCTCCCGGTCCCGCCAGTGTCACACGAAGTGTGGTTTGATTTCCCTGGCAGGATGGAGGAATTACTGCATAGAGATATTGTGCCAGACGCACATGGAACGGGGCATGGAGGAGTTCGAAGCCCGTCATCGGCGCTTCACCCGTCACGGTGATGAATTTCGTAACGGAATCTTTCGCGATTGGAGGTCCTGTCGGATTTCCTTCACCGGCGAAATCGGTGTACACCGAAACGATCAGTTTCACGGCGAATGTCCCGGGTTGCATGAAGTAATGAACAGATCCCAGCCCCGAACATGCGGTGTAGTAGTAGGGGAATCCGAATCTGAACGAGTATCCATCGCCAAAGTCCCACTCATACCGCGCTTTTCTCAGGAGCGTTACGTCTCCCTGGTATGTTGTGCTGTCGGCACTGAAAAAGACTTCCTCGCCGACATCCACAATCGTGCCCGGTTGAGTCGATATCACAGGACTCAATCCCTGTGAAAATGTCATACCGGAAACCGATACCAAAAGAATTGTTAAAGCAATCAGCCGTATTTTATCTGTCATGATGAAGTTAGGAAAAAAATCAAATGCGTTTATTATTCTTTCTCCGATTCGTTTATAAGACCAAACTGGAGCAGGTGGTGATAGCAATGCTTGAAATTTATTCGCTGCCACTCCTCTGCTCCGACCGGACCGAATAGCGGGTGAGTATGGATTGCCTCCGGCTGTGTTCGGAAATGATTGATGTATCTGGTCAACTCTTCCAGGAATCCCGTTTTCGCTTCTACAAGATCCGCGTACAGAAGGGAAGGTGGTTCTTCGCCCAGCAAAGGATTTTTAAAATCATGCGGTGTCGCCCTGTTGTTATATAGGAAATCTTTCACCCGTGCAATGTAGTTCTCCGGAGTGTCGTATGGAACGTAATATTTTCCTGTTGATAATTCGAAAGTCCAGATAAGATGTTCCACCATGTGCTGTGCTGACATTTTTCCCCATAGGGGTTGTGCATTTTCCTCGAGGTCGTTTATACAGTCGGGTAATATCTCTGTGAGAAAAGAATGCCGGAGCTTCGCATCATTAACATCGAATGGTACGGTAAGCATATTAGGACTCCCCCATCTATCTGGATGTATGAATATTGTAGATAATTATAATAACCGGGTATGTCGTCTATCACAAAATCTGCGTATGTGATCTGACTCGTTATCACGGGGATGCAGATACATTTTATAGGAGAGGTCGTAAAGAGCATTTTAAAACCACATGCCATTAGATGCATGGGTTTTCGATTACATTATTAAGTCTTAGGTATATAGTACTGGCATAGGGTCCGTTTGTTTGGATCCATTATGCATTCGTTATATTGTTTAAAAATAAAGCGATGAGAAGTGCTAATGTGGTCCTACCCTGAAGCGTCTTTCGTTTCCCAGAATAGATTTTTAAAAAATACTACCCCTTTTCCCTGGCTAGATCTCGATAATGCTCCTGCAGGCAATCGGGGCAGAGACCGTGGGAAAAAGCCACCGTGCTATGAGCTGAGATGTACTTTTCCATCGGCTGCCACTCATTGTTTTCGTCACGTATCTTCTTGCAAAAAGAGCAGATGGGCAACAATCCCTCCAGCATGTTAACTTCCTTTGACAGCTTGCGTGTTTGATTTGCAGTACGGTCAATAACAAGTGAAAATGCAGAAAGGACCGTGATTCTGATCAGGGCATTAAGACCGGCTTCGACCGTGGTCCATGGGATTGTCCAGAGTGCTATGTTGAAATAGAAGCGGACCAGAGGCATGATTAATGCAAACGTGAGTCCCCACCACCGGCCGTTATACCAGGATGCTAAAGCAACCGGTATTAAAAAAGAGATAGGGAATTGGATGAACGGTCCTGCGAAATAATCGGCAATCAGAAGTAATATTGAAATACCGATCCATATGAATGGAAAGATGGGATTTCTAATTAAGGGGTTATTTGACTTCATGGTGTTGATCCTCTATAATGAGAGTTCCTATTTTAACTATACCAATCGGCGCGAGTCAATGGGAGATTGCTTTCATCCCTGCCGGATTTTACCAGAAGTGACTGGTAGATAGAAAGCTGTCCTGTCTTAAATCCATGAGCCGAGCCTGCATGGTTTAGCCGCCAGATACGATAGGTCGGTTCGTCAGTAAGTTTCACCGCCTCTTCATGATGCGCTTCCAGACGCCGGCGCCAATGACGAAGCGTATGCATGTAGTGCTCCCGCATGCTTTCAACATCTCGTACCTCGAAGCCGCATTTCTCGGCAATACACAATGTGGTGTTGATCGGCAATAATTCGCCGTCGGGAAAAATGTAACGATCGGAAAACGATGCCGCCTTCTTTGCCGGTTGATTCGGTCCATATGCAATTCCGTGGTTGAGAAATACACCGCCCTGTCTGAGTAAACGCCGTGCTCTGTCGAAATATTCCGGAAGCATCGACTCGCCTACATGTTCAAACATTCCCACGCTCACAATCTTATCGTAAGTGTCCGGTTCCCCGATATCGCGATAATCACGGACTTCTACACGGCATCGATGTGCTAATCCCTCACGGCGGATAAGCTCGTTTGCCAGCCGGGCCTGTGGTTCGCTCAAAGTAATGCCCAGAGCTTCGACGCCATATTTTTTTGCAGCATGGATAATCAGTCCGCCCCAACCGCAGCCGATGTCGAGAAGTCTCTCGCCGCGATGTAATCTCATCTTTCGGCATATATAATCGAGCTTCCGCTCTTGTGCGATATCAAGATCTTCTTCGGGTGAAATAAAATATGCGCACGAATAGACCATCCGTTTATCCAGCCATAACGCGAAAAAATCGTTCGATACGTTGTAATGGTACGTAACAGCTTGACGGTCGCGCTCTCTGGAATGAAGGGAACCCCTTAATGCCGCAGCCTGTCGGCCAATGCGAGGCTTTCCTTCTGCAGGGAGCTTGTAGAGGAGTCTGCCCAGATGAATTTTTTTTGCCAGACTTAATTGCATGCCGAGAAGATAATCAGCCATTGTCAATGCCGCTTCGATATCGCCTTCAATATCAAAGTCATTATAGACATATGCCTCGCCAAGGGTCACTTCATTTATATGGAGGAACATTCTCCGCAGCGAACCGGGGTGCTGAAGAATTAGTGCGAAGAGTGCCTGTTGTCTGTACTCAGGATCCCACGTCGTACCATCCCAGAAACGTATTGCAAAATTGCGCGGATGATAATTATTAAAAACCTCTTGAAGAATAACAAGACTGGTGTGAATATTATCGTCGTAAGTCGGAGTGGGTTCAGTTTGCATCGCCCTTTCCTCCTATATGTATTTTTGCTTCACCGAATCAGCATTTTCTTCTTTTTTTAAAGAATGTCTGATACCAGACTTGCCCAAAATAGATATCGCACCCCTACAGGGTGCAGAAGTAACTTTCTTTTAACATTTCTTGGGATTTCATCCCAAGCCGGAGTATCCGACCCTTCGAGAGTCCCACATACGATGTGGGACGACAGCACTTTAGTGACAGGGTCTGAATGCAATGTAATTTTTGAATTTCGCAGTATGGATATGCCTTTAAAACAACCCCAACACTAAAGTACCATCATCCCGATTCTATCGGGATTCAGGCGGGGTGGGATATGTCCGCAAGGGGCGTAGCCCCTTGAATCTTAAAAGAATGGACATCAAAAAAACCCTGAAGGGGTGAGATATTTCTCAAGGCAGATCATTAATCATATTTTCATTCTTGAATGATTCTCTCTACCATGTTTTGGACAGCATACCGGGGCCTTCTATGCAATGCTGGCATCACAATGTCCAATACTTCATGTTTTCACCGGTTCTTTGACAAGTATTAATTTATTTTGGATAGCACTGGTCTGATACAATCCATTTATCGGGCATTATAGGATGCGAGGATACGTCCATCCCTACCTATAAGCATCAGCGCCGCTCTTCCAGGGGCGAGGTTGACGTGGAAATGTGTGCCGCTCATCCTGTCTCGAAACTCAACCGGGGTGGTGCTCGTACTTTCGGAAGTCAGAACATATAGTGTCGCTTCCGGTAATTGTGTCGGGCAGATCAAAATGCCGGGATCTCCACAAGAGGTTTCGTAGGTAGTACTCACTCCTGCACGTTCCATAGCATATTTGTAAATGCGCCCGATTTCATTTAGTTGATCTGCAAGCTCGAGCGGTAGAGCAAAGTAGAGTATCCGTCCCTTGCCATGCGGGATGTCGAGGAATGTCCGGCCGCTGCCAAGGACACCCCGTTCGATATAGGTTGTCTTATCGCCTGAATAACTCAAACGCGCTGTGCCCCCAGGCCAATTCACTACCGCTTCCCGGGTGGTCAACGCCGCCGAGGTATATTCAGTATTCCATTCGCGTGTACGTTCAGGAACCGGGAACCAGTGCTCGTCGGCATCGATTCTCCCTGAAATAAGCAGCGTCGCCCCGGACTTTACCTTGCTCATGAGCAGATCCCATGCCTCCTGATGAAACACCCAGGGCGCGGGAACGATGATTAATTTAGCGTCGGTCATTCGTGACAACTGATACTCACCAATCACGAACGCTGTCGCCCGAGCGTGATGATATAGTGCACGTACAGCGTTTTGCTGTGCCGCAACCCCCCAGCCGCCAAACATGGAGAGTTGTAGCGATTGCGGAAGCACCAATGCAATGTCGGGCAGCCGCGCTTCTGTCGTGTATGCTTGTGCATCGCGGGCAAAGGAAGCTATGCCCTTGAGGACATCCATCCATTGTTTTTGCGAACCATCGCGCCGCATCAGGCCATAAGTATCACTGTGTGTCCAATCCCAGTGCAGAACGCCCGCGTTCGCATTGGCGAAGCTCAACGCTAATTTCCGTTCAAGAAGCGGCATTCCCTGCAAGTCATCTAAACGCCATGAGCCGTCCATGGACCATACAGGTTGCAGACCTGTTTCACCGATAATGTTTGGTTTGTTCAGAGTCTTTGCCGCTACCGAGCTCCACAGAAGTGCATCATCGCGCCACCAGCTATGATTCACCGTATAACTTACCGGAGAATCTGCCCAGAACTGATTGAGTACACGATCCGATATACCCCCTTCATCCTGACCGATTGTGATTGCCTGCTGAGCACCCGTGCTTCGAATTGCTTGTATAATAGTATCGGCCCACTGTCGAAAGGCATCCTGTGCAAAAAGGTTATAGTCGACTGCACGTACGATTCGCGGATTGCCGTAACGTGCCGGCCCCATGTCCGCAAAGGCCGGCAGAGGCACTCTGTCAAAAGTGCCCAGGTCAGCAGGTGATGTACGCCATGCCTGCGCAAGCCTGTCGATTGTAACATAGCGTTTTTTAAGCCAGCGCTGCCACGCAGCTAATTCAATTGGATCTCCGTTTGGTGAATTACCGCTCCAGAGACGCTTGGGATTTGAGAAATTGGGTTCGTTGATGAGATCGAAACTCAGAAATGGTATATCCCGAAAACGGGCGGCGATCGAACGGACGTAGGCAATCTGAACTTCAATCGACACTGGATCAAGGTACGGGTTGGATCCCGGTCCCAAACGGTTTCCTTCCTGACCCGGCCCCTGTTGCATTTCTGTTTGGGGCTCAAAAGCAAAGAAAGTGAAAATGACTTGTATATTATGACGTGCTGCTGTGCAAAGGTAGGCTTCTATGGCCCGCAACAGACGTTCATCCGCTGCACCGCTGACTACGTCCAGGGTATATCCCCGATTGATCCAGATTCCCGTGCGAACGATGGTCAGGCCTTGCCGTTCCATCTCGGCAAAGTCCCGTTCCCAGACCCATACATTCCCACCGAGGCTGCCGATAGCGAAGAAACCCGTCGTGTAAGGATCGGTGCAAAAATAATTTGCTCCCGCCATCAGATACGGTTTTCCGCCGAGCCGGAAGTAATCGCGCCCGGCTTCCAGATGTTTGCCTGATCGCAGCAGTGCGGAATCGCGCACGCATACTCCGGACGTATATCGCTCAAACAGTGTATCGCCGATGGATAAAGTAGCACGCAGTTTATATAGTCCGGGATTGTTTAACGGCTGTGTGAGTCCGATCTCTTCGTGTATTAAAGTGCCGCAGGTAATCGTTCTCGCAGCAAGAACATTCGAGCCGGACATCAATTCAAGAGTCAATTGTCCGGGTTCTCTGGATCGCAGCACATCTATTGTCCCCGACACGTGTTCACCTGAATCCAGTGTAAGCTGTTGCAGATTGAGCCAGAGTCGAATGCCTCCGCAAGACGCATATATGGCAGCCTTACGTAACAACTCAATTCCTGTGTCGGAATCCCAGAAAGCCGGTTCAGAGTCGAAGCTTAGATAAACACGCCGCCGCGGTGGAAGAGCATAGCCCGTCAGATCTTCGGCAACGACAGGAGCAGCAAGGCGATTGCCGTCAGCATCGACAAGAAATCCAAGACCCCGATACCTTTCTCCATATCCTGCATTTACGAAAACGCGGCGTGGATTCAGAGCGAGGTCGTGAAACCAGGGAGCGTCTTCATCCCACTGAAGACTCCATGGTCCATGCTGCGGTACAGCATAGGAATGCTCAATGCCGAGAGATCGGGCGTAGCTGTTCTGTGGTTGTCCGACCCGCCAGCCGGTACTATCGCGATAAACCGGGACAAAGAAAGGCCGGCCGCCCAGCACGAGCAGATTGCCATGGTTCAGGTGATTGCGTATCGTTTCCCAGGCATCTGCAGGAAATGCCGACCCGTAAGGAAGTATTAGCAGATCACCTTCTGCGAGCGCATCACTCTTCTGCAGATCAGCAAGATTGACAAAGTGAGGATTCAAAGATGCAAATGCACGCTCTAGCGCAGTGCGACTGATAGCACCGTTCTCGACAGGGGAGAAGTCCTTCTCAAAAAATACGATTGTTTTTCCGAAGCTTGTTGCAACGACTGCCAGGAAAATACCGGTAAAAAAAATTACGTGGCGCGCAAGATATTTACACATAGTTTTAGCAACTATCAGAAACACGTGTGAAAGATTCTTGTATTGGGTAAGATATGCAGAAGATTAAACAATTTCCACTTTTTCTAACCTCTTTACAGGACAGATTTTTAGTGCAATGCAGAAACCTACTGCCTATGGCAGTGGTTATGTATTATTTGCTTTGCCAGTTTTATAAACATAATCACGCTTATATTTTCTCGACAACTTCGACAGAGTGGGGAAGTGAAAGAATAGCTAAAAGTACAATAATTTCTCGGCGAAACTTCGATTGGGTAGTCGTCATTCTTCTTCTCTCATGGGTGATTTCATTTATAATAGCCGGGATCTTTTGGTAGGCGAGGAGAGAATACCAAATAACTTTTTAAAATGCAAGAGGGGGGAGTAAATTATGAATTGTGATCTACCCGCCGAAATCTGCCAATGATAATGCCAAATGGCAGTCTACTTTATGGTTGACAATGATCAATGAGACATAACTTTCCTTAGTCCCGTAGGTCTACGATCCCGACGAGTCGCAAGACCGTCGGGGGACGGCCTACTTGTAGAAAATAATACAGAAGAAGAATAGTCGAGCTCCGTTAGGAGCGACCTATAACAAAACAGATTTAATGAACAAAACAGCCATTACATAGGTCGCACCTACGGTGCTACAATTTTGATTGCTGTTTATAATGCTACAAACAGGCTGCCCCTACGGGGCATCCTGAAATGGCTGTTTGTTTTTTTGATGGCGAATTCTTTCCGCTGCCCCTACGGGGCATCCTGAAATGGCTGTTTGTTTTTTTTGATGGCGAATTCTTTCCGCTGCCCCTACGGGGCATCCTGAAATGGCTGTTTGCTTTCCGCTGCCCCTACGGGGCATCCTGAAATGGCTGTTTGTTTTTTTTGATGGTGAATTCTTTCCGCTGCCCCTATGGGGTGTCCTAAGATGGCAATTTGTTTTGTTAGGACTGTTGATGTATTTCTAGATCTCTGGCCATAAAACCCCGTTGCTCATCCCGTACCCTCGGTACGGGACAGAGGCGGATGGAGGCGGAAGGTGGGGGGAGAAGGTGGAATTGTGAAGGAACTAAAATATCAACAGCCAGGTGGCCGAGCTTGTGGTGCCCTAAAGGACTACTTCGTCGAGCGAACCCTGAACCCCTCGGTGAACTCGGGGCAAGCGTAGTGAAGGGTGAGTCGAACCACTTGTGGTGAGCTTGTCGAACCATTCTTGACAGCCACCCTTCGATTCGCCTCCGGCGGACTCAGGGTGAATATCGAGGCCACCACGATTTTCATACGGCCAGGTGGTCGAGTTAAAACGCCATTTCGACAGCCACCCTTCGATTCGCCTCCGGCGGATTCAGGGCAAGTATCGAGGCCACCACGATTTTCATACAGCCGGGTGGCCGAGCGTCCGCCCCGCTTTCAGCGGGTCGGAACGTCGAGGCCACCGAATAAGAAGTCGGGGTAAGAAGGTGGATTTACGAATTATGTATGTCGAGTTGAAACAGCTTTAGATTTTTCTATTTAGCGGCGCATTCTTTTTCTATTCGTCCAACACACGCCGTATTGTTCTCAGAAGATCGTTTGTATTGTATGGTTTTTGTACAATCTCATTTGCCCCGTCTTTGGTTATTTCAGATTTTTCTATCTTGTCATTGAATCCGCTTGCGAGTATGAATTTCAGTGAAGGATTAATCTTTTTCAATTTTTTTAATACCTCATGTCCTGTGAGTTTCGGCATTCCCAAATCGGACAGCACAAGTCCGATCGTATCTTGATTGAGTTTATATATCTCTATTCCTTCTTCACCGTCCGAAGCAGTCAAGACTTTGTACCCTTTCTGTAAAAGGTTGATATGAATTAATTCTCTCAAGAGTTCTTCATCCTCAATAACGAGGATAGTCTCCGTACCTCCAGGGACCTCTCTGTGTGATTCTTTTTCCTTGCCGGGTACTGCCGATAATACCGGTTTGACAGGGAAAAATAGATTGAACGATGTGCCACGTCCGGGTTTACTCTGGACACCGATGAATCCTTCATGATTCTCCACGATACCGAAGACGACAGCGAGGCCGAGCCCTGTACCTTTCTCCGGGCTCTTCGTTGTGAAGAAAGGTTCAAAAATGTGCTGGAGTGTTGTTTCATCCATGCCGGTGCCGGTATCACGTAATTCTATTGAGATATATTTTTCGGCGACTGCGGCTGGAAAGTGATTGCGTAATGTCTCGCCCGATTCGAGTCCGTTAGTTATTGTGAGTGTTCCGACACCGTCCATCGCATCTCGTGCATTGATACAGAGATTGAGTAGAACCTGATGGATCTGAGTCGAATCGGCATTGATCATTGGAAGTTTCTCGGACAGCGAGCAGGATAGGGTCATCGTCTTTGGGAATGTTTCACGGAATAGCTTATCAATTTCTTTAATCGAATTGTTTATCGATATCGGTTTAAATTCTACTTCATCTTTTCGTGCGAATGTAAGCATCTGGCGAACCAGCGAAGCACCCCGTTCTCCTGCTTTTACGATATTGTCAAGACTTCCTTTCAATCGTACGGGATCATTATGGACTATTTCAATCAGGGATGCGTGTCCCATCATTATACTGAGTATATTATTGAAGTCATGTGCCATGCCCCCTGCGAGGGTTCCGAGACTCTCCATCTTTTGTGCCTGAATTAGCTGCTCCTGGAGACGTTTTTGGCGGGAAATATCGACATACATAAAATAAAAACCTATGTTCTGGTTTTTAAGTATAATGGGATGACCGGAGATAAGAACTTCAACCATTGTTCCGTCTTTTCGTTTTCTTGCCGTCTCGAACATTTGTAATGTACCTCTCTCAACAACCTGATGTGAAAGGTCATGTGCTTCTTCCATTTTGTTTTCGGGCACAATGATTGCATCGATATGTTTGCTTTTAATTTCGTCGAGTGAAAATTGGAAGAGGTCGACAAATGCTTGATTTATATTGAGTATCGAAAATTTGGTATCGAGCATCACCGTTCCTGCGGGCGAGCTCTCAAATAATTGTTTTAAGTATAGAGACTGTTCCTCGAGAGCTTTTTCCGCCCGTTTAGACTCTGTGATGTCCCTGGAAATCCCAAACGTCCCGGTGATCCTACCCTCCTGATCGCGGAGAGGAACCTTAGTCGTAGAGGCCCACGATTCCCCGCCATCAGACCAGGTCTCCTTTTCTTCTTTTCCTACTATAGGCTGGCCGGATTTTATTATTTCCTGTTCGTCATTGTAGGCCGGTTGGGCATGCTCCGGCATGAAGAAATCGAAGTCTGTCTTATTAACTGCCTGTGCAGGATCGCTCAGTCCAAATCGCTGAGCCAGGGCCTTATTGATTCTGATAAAGCGGCTGTCGATATCCTTAAAGTAAATGGAGTCAGGCATGTTGTCCATGAGGGCAAGTATAAGACTCCGCTCCTGGTTTAAGGCTTCTTCTGCCTGTTTGCGTTCGGTCAGATCACGCGCCATGGCCGCCGCTCCGATTATGGTGCCGTTTTCATCCCGGATTGGATTATAGGATACTTCAAAATATCGACGCGATAAGGCATCTTTACCAGAATATGCCTCCTCTATGACATGCTCGCCGTTAAGTGTACGATCGAGATTTTGCTTCGCTATTCTCCGATCCTCATCGACAGTTTGATATTCCAGGATGCTTTTACCAATCTCGATATCCACTCCATACAGCGCTTTCATAACCGCCGCGTGATTTCTATTGTAACTGGTGTAACAATAATTTGTGTCGACCGAGAATATCGGGCTTTTGGTGCTTTCTATAATGCCCTTCAGGGTCGAGTATTGTTCCTGGATTTTTGCCTGTGCGCGCTCGTATTCGGTGACGTCTGTGAATACTTCAAGTATTGATTTCTTTCCGTTGAACAGCATACCGGTAAAGTTTATCTGGTATGTTTTTCCCTTGAAGATTCCACGCGTCGTCACGACGCCGCTGTTTCCAAGCCCGATGCCTTTTTTAAGTGGACACTCGGGGCACTGGGTTTTGTCATCATTATATACACTCCAGCAATTCCTGCCAAGTGCATCCTCTCCCACGGCATTTCTCAGCCATTGATTCATAAAAAGAAGCGTTCCATCCTCAGCCACGATATTTATTCCTGAGGGTATCGCACGAAGCAGCGACTTATTCAGTGTATTGCTTTCTCGCAGCTGTTGTTCAGAGCGCAAGCGTTCTTTCTCCGTCCTGATTGCTACGATCGCATAAGCGATATCTTCTTTTAACTCGTTGAGAAGTTTCATCTCTTCATGGTCGAACATATCCGGCTCTTTCGAGTATATCTGCAATACTCCCAGGTTTTTCAGATTGGCAGCCATTGGAAGTACCGCGAAAGAACGATATCCTATTCTATTAGCTTCAGTTCGTAAATGAGAATAATGCTCGTCAATCATAATATCGTTACAGATAACATCTTTGCCTGAGGCAAGTGCTTTGCTCAGAAGGCTTCCGCGGTCCTGCTTGAAAGAGGCAGAAGCTGATTCCGGAAACTGGTCCTGCTCTAAACCAGCCGATGCGACTGGCCGAATTGACCGGCCATCTTCTTGATCGATAAAAGCGATCCATGCAAATAGATGCTTCCCCATTTCAACAATTGCACGACATATTTTTTCTGCGAAGACCTGTTCTTCAGTTGTCCGGACTATGATTTCATTGCATTCACTTAACATCCGCAAGGCTCGATTTGTCTTGCGCAATGTTTTTTCAATGACCTTCCGTTCGCTTAATTCTTGTTGTACCGTCTTCAACAAACCTGCCCGTTCGATCGCGTACGAGATCGATCTTGAAAGAAGCGAGCCGTCGATCTGTCCCTTTATCAGATAATCCTGGGCTCCTACCTGAACAGATCTTATCGCCAGCTCTTCATCGTCCGTACCGGTGAGAATGATGATGGGAATTTGTGGTTTTCGAGCATATGTTTTTAAGAACGTATCGAATCCCCTACTATCCGGCAAAGAAAGATCCAGAAGTAATACATCGTAATTACCCTTCATGAGAGCCTTGAGTCCGTCAGTAAGGTTATTATAATTGTCAACGACGAATCTTCGTCCTTTTGCTTGCCGGAGTATCTCTTCAATGAGGCGCGCATCACCGGGATTATCTTCGATCAGCAAAGCACGGATTGAATTTTCATTCACATTCATAGCTTCTACCCTCTGGGAAGTCGCACAATCGTCAACCAGAAATCTTCTATTGACCGAATGACTTTCATGAACTGATCAAGATCGAGCGGTTTGGTGATATAGCAATTTGCATGGAGATTGTACGTTTTTAGAATATCTTCTTCCGACTTCGATATCGTTAAGATTACCACGGGAATTCGCTTCAGATCGTCATCAGATTTGATTTCAGCAAGCACCCTACGGCCATCCATTTTAGGCATATTCAGGTCAAGCAGAATCACATCAGGTCTCGGCTCATTTGTATATCTTCCTTGCCTACGCATAAATGCCAATGCTTCGACGCCATCCTGTACCCAATGGAGAGCGTTGCGGATTTTGCTTTCCTTAAATGATTCCAGCGCAAGTCGAGCGTCGCCTGGATTGTCTTCGACTAAGAGAATCTCGATTGGTTTGCCCAAGTTTTCGGTATTCATCATGATCGTCCCTTTAATGTGATGGCAGCTTGACAATTGTGAGCTAAAAAATTCTCGATCAACTTTACCACGGTTTAACTCCTTATTTCACGGGAATTGTGAAAAAGAACTTTGAACCATTTCCAACTTCTGATTCAAACCAAATCTTACCTCCGTGTCTTTCAACAATACGCTTACAGATGGCTAATCCGATACCGGTTCCAGGATACTCCTGTGACGTATTTAAGCGCTGGAAAATTTGGAAAATTCTGTCAGCATACTGCGAATCTATGCCTATGCCGTTGTCGCTTACTGCAAAAACATAATAAGCCCCCTCCTTATTTACTGAAATATGCGCATGGGGAGGTGCGTCTCTTCTGAACTTGAGCGCATTCTCGATCAAGTTCTGAAATAATCGAACCATCTGCGATTCATCCGCTTCGACCACGGGGAGATCGTCCTGCGTGATGATCGCATGCGACTCTTCAATTCTGTTTTGGAGATTTGCAAACACTTGACCGACGATTGAGCCGACATCGATCCGTTCAAACTTCTTTCCTCGTGTTGTCACACGGGAATAATCAAGGAGGTCGTTGATTAATCGCTGCATCCGGTTTGCTCCATCGACGGCAAAATTGATGAAATCATCGGCGTCCTTATCGAGTTTGTCTTTGTATCGCTTCTCAAGTAGCTGTGTAAAACTAGATACCATGCGCAGCGGTTCTTGAAGATCGTGTGAGGCGACGTAGGCAAACTGCTCAAGCTCGGTGTTGGAACGTTTCAGATCTTCTAGAGATTCCTGGAGTGCTTTTTCAGCCTGCTTGCGCTCGGTGATATCGCGCTCTGTGGAGGCAATAGCAATTATTTTGCCAGTATTGTCCACCAGTTTCGTTACTGTCATCCATACATCGAGTAAACGCCCGTCTTTGGTCAACCGTTGGGTCTCAAACGAGGAAATCTTTTCACCCGATAACAGCCGGTGGTTAAAATCCTTTTGCTCTGCCTCTTTATCGGAGGGTGTTAGGTGCCAAATACTTATCTGCAGCGCCTCTTCTTCGCTATAACCATACATCAGTTCAGCACCGTGGTTCCATGCGGTGATTCGGCCCTCAAAATCCTGTATTATAATTGCATCGTTTGAGTCTCTCACTATAATCGCCAGGCGTCTCAAGTTTTCCGCTTCCTGCTTGCTCGCCTGGAGCGTAGCCTCCCTTTGGGATTCAGCGAGCTTGCGCTCGGTGATGTTGCGCTCTGTGGAGGCAATACCAATCGGTTTTCCGGTATCGTCCACTAGTTTCGTCACAGTGAGCCAGATATCTAGAATGCGGTTGTCTCTGGTCACCCGCTGGGTCTCAAGTGAGGTGATAGCTTCGCCCGCTCTCAGCCGGCGGGTAAACTCCTTCCGCTCTGCTTCTCTATTGGGGGGAGTTAGGCGCTCAATATTCATCTGAAGTGCCTCTTCCTCGCCGTAGCCAAACATCAGTTCAGCACCGTGGTTCCATGCGGTGATTCGGCCCTCAAAATCCTGTATTATAATTGCATCATTTGAGTCTCTCACTATAATCGCCAGGCATCTCAAGTTCTCCGCTTCCCGGTTGCGCTCGGTGATGTACTGTTCAGTGTGCTTACGTTTCTTCAGCAGAGTTTCCAGCTTCTTCACTTTCCTATGAACAGATTCCAGCTCTGCAATCAGTTCGTTCTTCGTTTTCCTATCATTCATGTTCATGTCTCTTCGGTACCCATTGCTTGAATTATTTCGATAAGTCGTTCGATTGTCATACCGTCTGCTTCCTGCAAAATTACCTATGGACGACAGCGCTGAAGAAGTGCGAGCGCGTTGCGATAGCATCTTCTTGATTCATGAATCTCCCCTCAGCTGGGCTGTAATATTTCCCATCGTCGATCGGGAATAATACAAACTGGTTAGTGATATTCATATCCTATCCTCTTCTTAGGAGTCTTGTTAAAGGCGTCGAAATCGTGTTATAAAAAACGTATCCTCCAATAAGGCGAACTAAAACCAAGCAGTGCGTCTTTCGGAAAAACGAATAAATCTGATAGCAATTACTGCTGCTGTGAGTTGCAGGGTGCTGGTACATGCCACAATGTAAGATCGTACTCATAAAGAGATCCTTCACCTACTATGTGTCATGACGTCGATTATCGAAGGGAATGAGTTGACGGCTAGTACGATAATTGGCGGTCTTGGTGAAAACCCATACGAAAATGAATTATCATTAAAAGCATACGGGATTTCGCAAACTAAATTTTCATACGTATCATATGATATTATCGACAAATTCATGGAAAATATTAGATATTAGTAACTTTACATATACATTGATTGAAGGAAACTTAGGAAGGCAGGAGGATTTTAACGAAAAGCTTATTAAAAGTCAAGGAAATAGAGATAAAATGTGAAAAATGTGGAATTCTCCTAATTTTCATTAAGTAATTGTTCAATATCAGACCTGTCCAAAATAGCTGTTATGAAAGAACGGTGTTAATGGTGTCACTTTCTTTTTGAAAAGCCCCGTGCTTCTGAAAGAACATGTCAGAGTCCTCCACAAAACGAAGACGGGACGATATATCGAAAGTGACAGAAAGAAAACAGGCACC